>NZ_CAMFKM010000010.1 GCF_945957355.1 uncultured Reyranella sp.
GGCGGTCTCGGCGGCCCCGCTCGTCGTCGGGAGCCGGGCTTATATGGGCCACCCCGCACACCGTCAACGGGAAATTTACGATTCCGTAACGATGACTCGGAGGACGGCGCAATTGCATCGGTTGCGGGGCTCGCCGCACCAAGCCGCCGTTATCTATTTAGGCGATCATACGCGCCTCGCAAGGCTGCCGGATCGCCTCATTTCCTTCGTCACCATCGCCGAATCGGTGTCCGGCGACGGCCGCATCAATTCAGGCTAGGACTGATAGTCGAGGCCGATCGTGCGGTAGTGGGAAGGATCGTCCGCCCAGCGTTCGCTCACCTTCACATGCAGGAAGAGATGAACCGGGCGCTCGAGCATCTGCGAGAGCTCGTGGCGGGCGCGGGCGCCGATCTGCTTGATGCGGGCGCCGCCCTTGCCGAGGAAAATCGCGCGCTGGCCCTCGCGCTGGACGTGGATCGTCTGCTCGACCCGGACGCTGCCGTCGGGACGATCCTCCCATTTCTCCGTCTCGACCGCCGCCTCATAGGGCAGCTCCTGGTGAAGCTGCAGGAACACCTGCTCGCGCGTCACCTCGGCCGCCAGCAGCCGCAACGGCAGGTCCGCCGCCTGGTCCTCGGGGTAGAGGAACGGCCCCGGCGGCATGGCCTGCGCGAAAGCCGTCAACAGGTCGCCAATGCCGTCGGCCTTGAGCGCGCTCACCATGAAGGTGCGCTCGAACGGCACGATCGCGTTCAGCTCGGCCGTCAGCGCCAGCAGCTTCTCGCGCGGCACCAGGTCGATCTTGTTCAGGACCAGGAAGCGCGGCGTGCGCGAATCCTTCAGCCGCCCGGCGATAGCCTTCGTCTCCTCGCCGACGCCACGTTCGGCATCGACCACCAGCGCCACCAGGTCGGCATCGTCGGCGCCCTGCCAGGCGGCGGCGACCATGGCGCGCTCCAAGCGCCGCTTGGCGACGCGGAAGATGCCGGGCGTGTCGACCAGCACGACCTGCGCCCGCGAGGGCCCCTTGCCGGTGTCGGGAAGGTCCGTCATGGCGATGCCGATCACGCGCATGCGCGTCGTCTGCACCTTGGGCGACACGATGCTCACCTTGGAACCGACCAGGCCGTTCACCAGGGTCGATTTGCCGGCATTCGGCGCCCCGACGACGGCGACGAAGCCGGCCCGCGTTGCAGCTGTGCTCATGCCCCGTTCAACCTTTCCAGCAGTGTCATGGCAGCCAACCGCTCGGCCTCGCGCTTGCTGCCGCCCCGGCCGCGCGCCGGTTCGTACCCCTTGAGGACGGCATCGACCACGAAAACCGGGGCGTGAGGCGGACCCTCGCGATCGACTTCCAGATAGACGGGCAGTGGCAGGCGGCGGGCCTGCGCCCATTCCTGCAGTGCCGTCTTGGGATCGCGCGGCACCACCACCTGGTTGCTCAGGCGGTGGCCCCACAGCAGGGCCACGCTGGCCGCCGCGGCTTCGAGCCCGGCATCCAGAAAGATGGCACCGAGCAGCGCCTCCAGCGCATCCGCCAGGATGTTGGGCCGAACGCTGGTCCCCGGAGTACGCTCCGAATCGCCGAGGCGCAGATGTCTGCCCAGATCGATTTCCGTGGCGATTTCGACCAGTGTCTCGGCGCGCACGAGAGCGGCGTGGCGGCGTGCCAGTTCGCCCTCGCGCTCGCGCGGGAAGCGGCGCAACAGCAGGTCAGCCATCGCGAGTGACAGCACGCGGTCGCCCAGGAATTCCAGCCGTTCGTTGCCGTTCGGGAAGGCCGCCTTGAGTTCGGGGCGGCGGTCGAGCGCGCTGCGATGGGTCAGCGCCTCCGAGGCAAGCTCGGGATGCGCGAAAACATGACCCACACCCTTCGACAGCGCCGCGAGATCGACGTCCGTCGAGATCAGTGGATTGCCATGAAGAAGCGGTTCCAGCGTATCGCCTCGGGCCATTTCCACGGTTCCAGCCAGCCGGCAGCCGACGGGTCATGCGAGAAGAAGATGAACTCCGCCCGGCCGACGAGATTCTCCGAAGGCACGTACCAGCCGAGCTGGTCGCGGTCTCGCGTCGAGCCGGAGAAGTCGCGCAGCATCAGCCGCGTTCGGCTATCGAGCGAATCGTCGCGATTGTCGCCCATGACGAAGTAGCTGCCGGCCGGCACGAGGAACTCCGGCGTATTGTCGGCCATGCCGTCGTCGCGATATTCGAGCACCGTGTAGCGGCGGCCGTTGGGCAGGGTTTCGCTGTAGAGCGTACCCTTCTGGTAGTGGCCGTTGTTGCCCTTCACATAGTCGCCGATCTTCAACCGGTCGACGGCCACGCCGTTGATGTGCAGCAGACCATTGGTCACCTGGATGCGATCGCCCGGCATGCCGACGATGCGCTTGATGTAGTCGGTACGGTTGACACCCTGGCCCTGGTCGCCGGGATACTTGAACACGGCCACGTCACCGCGCTCAGGCGGCGAACCGAAGATCCGGCCCGAAAAGACGCCGAGGGAGAACGGGAAGGAGTGCTTGCTATATCCGTAGGAATACTTGGACACGAACAGGTAGTCGCCGACCAACAGGGTCGGGATCATCGAGCCGCTGGGAATATTGAAGGGCTCGATGGCGAAGGTCCGCACGACCAGAGCGATCAGGACGGCGTAGACCACCGTCCGGACGGTTTCGCCCCAGCCGCCGGTCTTTTCTTGTGATCTCTTACGACGCTCAGCCACGTCCGTCATCGCCGTACCAGTTTGAACAAGCCGGGGCTATAGCAGGGCCCGGGGTCCCTGTCTCCCGCCGCAACCGCGGCATGGGGGCTCTGTGATCGCCCAAAGCGCCTTGCGGATCATGGATTCGGGACCGCCGAGATGATCACGACTGCTTGAGCGAGCGGGTATTCGTCGGTGATGCTCAAGTCGATTTGGGCGGTCATGCCTACCGGTGTGATCTTTTGCAGCCGGGCCAGTGCCCCGCCCGTCAAGGCCAGGGTGGGCTTGCCGCTTTTCTGATTGATCACACCCATGTCACGCCAGAAAACGCCGGCCCGCAACCCGGTGCCCAGCGCCTTGGCACAGGCCTCCTTGGCGGCAAACCGCTTGGCGTAGCTGGCTGCACGGGTCGCCCGGCCTTCCGAGCGCTTTTGCTCGGTTTCCGTGAAGACACGCTGCACGAAGCGCTCGCCAAACCGCTCCAGGGACTTCTCGATACGCCGGATGTCGCAGAGGTCGTTGCCGAGGCCGATGATCACGCGGTCGCTCCGCCCGCCCGCGCGGCGTCCATGATGCCACGCATCTCGCGGATCGCCGGCTCCAGGCCGACGAAGATCGCCTCACCAATCAGGAAATGGCCAATATTGAGCTCCCGTACTTCGGGAATGGCGGCGACCGGCGCCACATCGGCGTAGCTCAGCCCGTGGCCGGCATGGCATTCGAGCCCGAGCCTCGCGCACATTGCCGCCGCCTCGCGGATGCGTCGCAATTCCACCTGCTTGGCCTCGCCCTCGACCTCGCAGTAGCGACCTGTGTGCAACTCCACGACCGGAGCCCCCAGCGCGACGGCCGCCTCGAGCTGGCGCGGATCGGCCTCGATGAAGAGCGAGACCCGGATGCCGGCGTCGCGCAGGCGCGCCACCATCGGTTTCAGATGGCTGTGCTGGCCGGCTGCGTCGAGCCCGCCTTCGGTCGTCCGCTCCTCGCGCTTTTCCGGCACGATGCAGGCGGCGTGCGGGCGATGGCGCAGCGCGATGCTGACCATCTCCTCGGTCGCTGCCATCTCGAAATTCAGCGGCACCTTGAGTTCCCGCATCAAGCCTTCGATGTCGGCATCGATGATGTGGCGCCGGTCCTCGCGCAGATGCGCGGTGATGCCGTCGGCGCCGGCCGCCTCGGCCAGGCGCGCCGCACGCAGCGGATCAGGCAGATGTCCGCCGCGAGCGTTACGCACGGTGGCGACGTGGTCGATGTTGACACCGAGACGAAGGGGGTTGAGCGCAGTCATACGCGTCTTTCGCAATGGGAGGGTGAGGAAACCGTCAATTGCGGGCGCGTTCGACGGCGTTGATGGCGGGAGTGGCGCGCAGCGCCGCAGTGATGTCTGCCAAGTGCTTCACGTCGGACACCTCGACGTCGATCACCATGTCGAAGAAATCCATCGACCTGTTGACGATGCGCAGGTTGGAGATGTTGCCCTGGTGGCGGGCGATCACCGTCGACAGGCTCGACAGGCTGCCGGGCTGGTTGGCAACCGTGATCTTGAGCCGTCCCGTATAGACGCCGCCGCCGCCCTCGCTGACCGAATCCCAGCCGACATCGATCCAGCGCTCCGGCGCCTCGGAGAAGCTCTCCAGGGTGGCGCAATCGATCGTATGGATGGTGACGCCCTTGCCGGTCGTGATGATGCCGACGATGCGGTCGCCCGGCAGCGGATGGCAGCAGCGCGCGAAGTGCACCGCCATGCCCGGGATCAGCCCGCGAATGGGGATCTGCTCGCCCTCAAGCTTGCCCCCTCGCCCACCCTCGGCGCTCTTGCCGGACTTCGACCGCGCCCGCGAGATCGGCACGACGTCGGCGCCGCCCTTTCGAGGCTGCTTCAGCCCCGGATAGACGGCCGTCAGGACCTCACGGGCACCGACCAGGCCGGCGCCAACCGTCGCGATCAGGTCGTCCGTGGACGCCTGCTTGAAGTTGATGCGCACACCGTCGAGGCCCTTCTCGGTGACCTCGTAGCCTTCCTCGTGAAAGGCCTTCTCGAGCAGCGACTTGCCGAGCTGGATGTACTGCTCGCGCTGGCGCGTCCGGATGAAGCGCCGGATCGCGGCCTTGGCCTTGCCGGTGACGACGAAGCGTTCCCAGGTCGGCGACGGCGTCTGCGCCTTCGACGTGATGATCTCGACCTGGTCGCCGTTCGAGAGCTGGGTGCGCAGCGGCAGCATGCGGCCGTTGATCTTGGCGCCGACGCAGGTGTCGCCCACCTGGCTATGCACCGCATAGGCGAAGTCGATCGGCGTGGCGCCGCGCGGCAGGGCGATCAGCTTGCCCTTGGGCGTGAAGCAGAAGACCTGGTCCTGGAACATCTCGAGCTTGGTGTGCTCGAGGAACTCCTCGGCGTTGGGCGCCTTGTCGAGGATGTCCATGAGGCTGCGCAGCCAGGCATATTGCGGCGCATCGGTCGACGGCCCACCCTGCTTGTAGATCCAATGCGCGGCAACGCCGCGCTCCGCCTGGTCCTGCATCTCCTCGGTGCGGATCTGGATCTCGATGCGCTGGCCGAGCGGGCCGATCACGCCGGTGTGCAGCGAGCGGTAGCCGTTGGGCTTGGGAACCGAGATGTAGTCCTTGAAGCGCTGCGGCAGCACCTGGTAGCGGCCGTGCAGCAGGCCGAGCGCCTGATAGCACTGCGCCACGTCCGCGACGATGATGCGGAACGCCATGATGTCGGAGAGCTGCTCAAAGGATACGTTCTTCCTCTGCATCTTCCGCCAGATCGAGTAGGGTGACTTCTCGCGGCCCGAGACCTGGGCCTCGAGGCCACCCTCCTTCAGCGTCCGGACCAGCTCGACCTCGATCTGGGGCACAAGCTTGTCGCCGCGCTCGCGCAGGTAGCCCTGGCGCGCCAGCACCGAGGCGCGGCCGTCGGGGTTGAGTTCGGCGAAGGCCAGTTCCTCGAGTTCGCGCTTCACCTTCTCCATGCCGATGCGTGACGCAAGCGGCGCGTAGAGATCCATGGTCTCGCGCGCGATGCGCCGGCGGCGCGCCGGCTCCTTGATGTGGTGCAGCGTGCGCATGTTGTGCAGGCGGTCGGCGAGCTTCACCAGCAGCACGCGGATGTCCGACGACATGGCCAGCACCAGCTTGCGCAGGTTCTCGGCCTCCTTCGTACTCTCCGACTGGATTTCGAGTCGGGAGAGCTTGGTGACGCCGTCGACCAGGCGCGCAACGTCCTCGCCGAACAGTCCGGCGATCTCGTCGCGTGTGGCGTCGGTATCCTCGAGCGTGTCGTGCAGCAGGCCGGTGACGATCGAATCCGTGTCGAGCCGCATCTCGGCCAGGATGCCGGCAACTTCGACAGGGTGAGAGAAATAGGGGTCGCCCGAGGCACGGAGCTGGTTGCCGTGCTTCTTCAGGCCATAGACGTAGGCGCGGTTCAGCATGTCCTCGTCCGCATCCGGATCGTAGGAATGTACGCGCTCGACGAGTTCAAACTGACGAATCATGACAATCGCCCATTATATGGGGACGATTGCGTGCACTCCACGGCGATTGCACGAATAGCAGGCTGAGCGCCGCTAGGGCTCAGCCCTCGACCATCATTCGCTGACGTCGTCTTCCTCGGCCATCGGCAGCGCCTTGGGCTGGGCCGCTTCCGCACCGCCCTGCGCCAGCGCCGCCGCCAGCTCCTGCTCGAGTTCGGCCATCTCGTTGACTTCCTCGGGCTTGTCGACGTCGGCGTGCTTCTGCATGCCGGAGATCAGGGAATCCTTCAGGACAGCCTGGTCGAGCTTCATCTCGGCGATCTCGCGCAGCGCCACGACCGGGTTCTTGTCACGATCGCGGTCGAGCGTGATCTGGGCGCCGGCCGAGATGTCGCGGGCGCGCTGCGAGGCAAACATGACCAGTTCGAAACGGTTGGGGACCTGCACGATGCAGTCTTCGACGGTGACACGCGCCATGGCGGGAACCTCAGAATTTCCTGGAAGCCGGCGGTTATACCCGCCCCGGCCCAAAAGGCAAGCCGGCGGCCTGGAAGGGCTGGGCGACCTGATCCGCCGGCAGGGCCTTCAGCAGGTCCTGGATCGACGCGCCGGACACCGGGTGGCGCCAGGTTGGTGCGAGATCGGCCAAAGGCCGCAGGACGAAGGCCCGTTCCGCCATCCGGGGATGCGGCAGGATGGCTCTCCCGGCCCCCGGCACGGCAATTTCCCCACGATAATCGAGCAAATCAAGATCGATCAGCCGGGGTGCATTGGGCACGCTGCGAACCCGGCCGAACAGATCCTCGATCTCGTGCAGGGTGGCCAGCAGGTCGTCCGCGGAGAGCGACGTGGCGATCTCGGCCACCACGTTCACGTACCAGGGCTGATCCGAGACCGGCACCGGGGCCGTCCTGTACCAGCGGGAATAGCGCAATACGCGGATCTTCCACCGATCCAGCTCCAGCAAGGCGGCGTGCAGGGTCTCGCGGGGAGAGGTGTAGGACGGATGGGGCAGATTGGCGCCGGCACCAATGAAAATCGGTCGGTCGCCTGTGTTGTCCACCAGCACGCTCCCTCAACCCCTTGTGATCTATGGGTTAACAACCTACTCTTAATATGTTCAAGGAAAGGCTCGGGTTACCAGCCTTCCATTGCTGCATAATTTTTCGCTCGCCAGCGCATATTCGTCAAAAGGGTTTGGTCGCCATGAAGGGCAATTTCTACGAGAATGAGCGCGTCGCGCTCTTCATCGACGGTGCGAATCTCTATTCGGCCGCCCGCTCCTTGGGCTTCGACATCGACTATCGCCGCCTTCTGAAAGTGTTCCGGGAAAAAGGCCGGCTGGTCCGGGCGTATTATTACACGGCCTTGGTCGAGGATCAGGAGTATTCGCCCATCCGGCCGCTGATCGATTGGCTGGATTACAACGGCTATACCATGGTCACCAAGCCGGCCAAGGAATTCACCGATGCCATGGGCCGCCGCAAGGTCAAGGGCAACATGGACATCGAGCTGGCCATCGACGTGCTCGAAATGGCCGACCATCTCGACCATGTGATCCTGTTCTCCGGCGACGGCGACTTCCGCCGGCTGGTCGAGGCCGTCCAGCGCCGCGGAATCCGGGTCTCGGTCGTCAGCACCATCAAGTCAGCCCCGCCGATGGTGGCCGACGAGTTGCGCCGCCAGGCCGACGACTTCATCGAACTGTCCGAACTGGCGCCGCTGATCGCCCGCAACCCGTCGGAGCGCGCCCCGCGCCCGGCCGCGACCAACCGCGAGGCCGAAGCGGAGTATGATGCGCCGCCCGAATCCCTGATGCGCTCGGCCTAGGCCAACCGCTTCAGTGCCCGCATCCTCCTTCGAAGAGCCGCCGCTCGACTGCCTGCGCTGTCCGAGGCTCGCCGCCTTCCGCCACGACCTGCGGGGCAAGTTCCCGGACTGGAAGAATGCGCCGGTCCGCTCGTTCGGCAAACTCGACGCCCGGCTGCTGATCGTCGGGCTCGCCCCCGGCATGAAGGGCGCCAACCGCACCGGCCGCCCCTTCACCGGCGACTATGCCGGCGACCTCCTCTACTCGACCTTGCTGAGGTTCGGCTTCGCGCAGGGCACCTATCGCGCCGATCCGAACGACGGGCTTCAGCTCGTGGACTGCCGGATCGCCAACGCGGTGCGTTGCCTCCCGCCCGAGAACAAGCCGTTGCCCGTCGAATTCACAGCCTGCCGCCCGTTCCTGCAGTCAGAGCTTGCCGTCATGCCGAAGCTGCGGGTCCTGGTGGCGCTGGGCAAGGGTGCCCACGACCAGATCCTGCGGGCCCTGACCGTGCGGCCGGCGGGCGCGTACCCGTTCATCCACAACAAACTTCATGAATTGCCGACGGGCCTGGTGCTTGCCGACAGCTATCACTGCTCGCGCTACAACACGAACACCGGCCGGCTCACGACCGAGATGTTCCACGAAGTGTTCGGCGGCGTCCGCCGCGCCCTCGACGCCTGAGCCTCAGAGCACCGCCTCGATCGCCGATGTGATCTCGCTCGAGACCGGCCGCACGCGGCTCGGCCAGGCGCCCTGCAGGCTGCCGTCCTTGCCGATCAGGTACTTGTGGAAGTTCCACATGGGCGCCACGCCCTCGCCCGCTTCCGTCGCGATCCACCTGTAGAGCGGGTGGGCTTCGGGGCCGATCACCTTCTGCTTCGCGGTCATCGGGAAGGTGACGTCGTACACAGACTCGCAGAACTTCGCGATCTCGCCTTCGCTGCGCGGCTCCTGCTCGCCGAAGTCGTTGCAGGGCACGCCCAGCACGACGAGGCCGCGCGGACCGTAGGTCTCATGCAGGGCCTGGAGGTCTGTGTATTGCGGTGTGAACCCGCAATAGGAGGCGACGTTGACAAGCAGGATCGGCCTGCCGGCCAAGGCCTGAAGCTCCAGCGGCTTGCCGTCGAGGGCGGTGAAGCTGAAATTGTGCGCGCCCATGTCAGGCCTCCCTATCAAGGCTCGTCGTCGTAGCGCTGCTCGCGCCACGGATCGCCATAGTTGTGATAGCCGCGCGTTTCCCAGAAACCCGGCTTGTCGAACTCCGAGAACTCGATGCGCTTGATCCACTTGGCGCTCTTCCAGAAATAAAGCTTCGGAATCACCACGCGCAGCGGCCCGCCATGCTCGCGGCTGATCGGCTCGCCGTTCCAGCTCCAGGCCAGCATGACGTCTTCTGCGGCGAAGTCGGCCAGCGGCACGTTGGTCCTGTAGGTGTCGTAGGAATGGAAAATGACGTGCCGCGCCTGCGCCTTGGGCTTCACCAGGGCGATCAGGTCGCGGGCGCTCACGCCTTCCCATCGATTGTCATAGCGCGACCAGGCGGTGACGCAGTGGATGTCGGTCGTCAGTTCGGTCTTCGGCAATCCGGTGAACTCATCCCACTTCAGAGTGACGGGAGCTTCGACCTCACCGTCGACGAACAGGCGCCACGCATGGGTGGGAATCTCGGGCTTGATGCCGAGATCGAGGACCGGCCAGGTCCCGACCAGCCGCTGGCCGGGTGGCAGCCGCTCCGAGTGCGCCGCGGTCTTGCCAGTCAGCAGACGGCCTTCCTCGGCCCACTTCTGCTTGCTCTCGACCAGCTTGCCCTTCAGCTCGCCGGACAGGGTGACGTCGTCATCGGCCATGGATTTCCTCAGATGCTGCGGCCCGCCCTCTCCCAATATGGCGCACGCAGCTTGCGTTTGAAGATCTTGCCCGAATCCTCACGCGGAAGTGCGGAGCTGAACTCGACGACCCGCGGCACCTTGTAACGCGCCAGGTGCTCCCCGAGATAGGCACGCACGGATGCCGCATCGAGGGTGGCGCCGGCAGCCGGCTCGACATGGGCGCAGATCTGCTCACCGAATTCCTCGTCCGGGATGCCGAACACGGCGCAGTCACGCACGCCCGGCATCTGGATCAGCGCCCCCTCGATCTCGGCCGGGTAGATGTTCACCCCGCCCGAGATGATCATGTCGCGCTTGCGATCGCACAGAAACAGGAAGCCGTCGGCATCGACGTAGCCCACGTCGCCCACGGTGACGAGCTCGCCCAGTGCAATCTCGCGCCGCTTGGCGTCGTCGTTGTTGTAGGTGAACTCCGAAAGATGGGGACCGCGCAGGTAGATCTCGCCGACCTGCCCCTGTTTCACGTCGCGCCCCTCCTCGTCGACGATGCGCAGGATGCCGCCGGGCACCAGCCGGCCCACCGTGCCGGGCTTGCGCAATGCCTCTTCGGAACCGTGCCAGACGACGACGCCCGTTTCCGTCGCACCGTAGTATTCGTTGATGACCGGCCCCCACCACTCGATCATCTGGCGCTTCACGGCCGGCGCGCAGGGTGCGGCGCCGTGGCTGACGAAACTCAGCGACGAGACGTCGTGGCGCGCCCGGACTTCCGCCGGCAGGCGCAGCAGGCGGACGAACATGGTCGGCACGATGTGCATGTGGCTGACGCCGTGCCGTGCGATCAGGCGCAGCATATCCTCCGCCTCGAAGCGCGGCTGCAGCACCATGTGCAGGCCGAGGCGCGCGCTCGCCATGCCGTAGGCGGCCGGGGCGGAGTGGTACATCGGGCCGTTCATCAGCACGACGATCGACCGATCGGGCTTCAGCCCCCAGAACAGGGCGGCTTCCTGGGCACCCGCCGCCTGCTGCGCGGGCGTGCTCGGCTGGCGCCGAACGCCCTTGGGCCGCCCCGTGGTGCCCGACGTATAGATCATGCTGCCGCGGGAGGGCCGCGGCGGCGCCGTGCGGGGCGAGAAAGCCGCGACGAAATCCTCCCAAGCCTCCGCGCCCGCCGGCACGCGGCGTTTTTCGTCCGGTACCCCGTAAGCGGCGGCAATCTCGTCCGGTGTCGGAACAGCGAAAACCTTCACGCCCTCGGGCACACCACCGGCGATCTGTGCCAGCAGGTCCGTATGCGCCACCAGTACGCTCGCGCCGCTGTCGCGCAGGATGTAGTTCGCCTCCTCGGGCGTGAAGTGCCAGTTGATCGGCACTGCGTAGGCACCGATCTGGCTCGCGGCCATGTTGACTTCGAAGGTCTCGAAGTCGTTGCGCAGCATCAGGGCGACGCTGCCATTCTCGCCGACACCCAACGCCTCGAGCCCGCCGGCCGCCCGCGCGGCGTTGGCCTGGATCTCGGCCCAGCTGCGGAACCGCTCGCCCGCCGTGACGCCTGCCGTCATTGTTTTTTCCCCGTCTTCTTTGGAGCCGCCAAGGCGCCCTTGAACATCAGCGCGCCGTGATAGCCGGCGAGCGTCCGGATATCCGGCCCGTTCTCCAGCATGCCGGCCTGCCGCAGCATGACCAGACCGTGCGTGGCGGCCCACATGGACCAGCCGAACAGCATTGGATCGGCGTCGATCAGCCCGGCCTTCACCATGTCCTCGGCCTGACGGGTCACGAAGGTACGCGCCCGCTTGCACTCGCGTACCAAGTCGGGATGCTCGTCGCTGATCGGCTGGTCGATCTCGAACATAATGCGATAGGCATGCGGATGCTCGTCGGCGAACTGCAGATAGGCATCGCCCACGCGGCGCGCGCTGTCGAGCGGCCCCTCCGCCCCCGCCGCAGCGGCTTCCAGCGCGTCGGCAAACTGGGCGAAGGCCTGCGCCCGCACGGTCGCCAGGATGTCGGCCTTGTCCTTGAAGTAGCGGTAGGGTGTCTTCGGGCTGCAGCCCAGCGCCTCGGCGAGTTGGCGCATGGTCACGCCCTCATAGCCGAAACGGGCGAATCTTTCGGTCGCGACCCGGCACAACCCGGCGCGGAAATCGGCGATATCCTTTTCGGTCAGATAGCGCGGCATCGGAGGCTTTCCATACACACTGTGTACGAAAAAGCCTCCTCCGGGTCAAATGCCGTCGTCCGTCAGGCGGTCTCGGCGAACAGTTCGCGGCCGATCAGCATGCGGCGGATCTCGCTGGTGCCGGCGCCGATCTCGTAGAGCTTGGCGTCGCGCAGCAGGCGGCCGGTCGGATAGTCGTTGATGTAGCCGTTGCCGCCCAGCAGCTGGATGGCGTCGAGTGCCACCATCGTCGCTTTCTCGGCGGCATAGAGGATCGCCCCGGCCGAATCCTTGCGCGTGGTCTGGCCGCGGTCGCAGGCCCTGGCGACGGCATACACATAGGCCTTGCAGGCATTCATCGTCGTGTACATGTCGGCGAGCTTGCCCTGGACCAGCTGGAACTCGCCGATCGCCTGGCCGAACTGCTTGCGCTCGTGGACATAGGGTACGACGATGTCCATCGCCGCCTGCATGATGCCGATGGGGCCCGCCGCCAGGACGGCACGCTCGTAGTCGAGCCCGCTCATCAGCACGTTGACGCCCTTGCCCACTGCGCCCAGCACGTTCTCCTCGGGGATCTCGCAATCCTCGAACACGAGTTCGCCGGTCGAGGAGCCGCGCATGCCCATTTTGTCGAGCTTCTGCGCGACCTTGAACCCCTTGCGGTCGGTCTCGACGATGAAGGTCGTGATGCCGCGCGGCCCGGCGGCCGGATCGGTCTTGGCATAGACCACGATCAGCTGCGCGTCGGGGCTGTTGGTGATCCACATCTTGGTGCCATTCAGGACGTAGCGGTCGCCCTTCTTCTCGGCCCGCAGCTTCATCGATACGACGTCGGAGCCGGCGCCCGATTCGCTCATGGCGAGGCTGCCGACATGCTCGCCGGAGATCAGCCCGGGCAGGAAGCGGCGCTTCTGCTCGTCGGTGCCAGTGCGGCGGATCTGGTTGATGCAGAGGTTGGAGTGGGCGCCGTAGCTCAGCCCGACTGCGGCAGAGGCACGGCTGATCTCCTCGACCGCGATGACATGCTCAAGATAGCCGAGGCCCGAACCGCCGAACTCTTCCTCGACGGTGATGCCGTGCAGACCGAGTTCACCCATCTTCGGCCACAGCTCGCGCGGGAACCGGTCGGTCTTGTCGATCTCGGCGGCGATCGGCGCGACCTCTGTCGAGGCAAAGCGCTGGACCTGGTCGCGCAGCGCGTCGGCCGTTTCTCCCAGGCCGAAATCGAACGGCGGCATCGCATTCGGAATCATCTTCGTCTTACCTGCTATGGGATTGCATCAGGACTTGGAACCCAGCTTGACGTGGATGCGGATCAGCTTCCACTCGCCGTCTGACGGAATGAACTCGAGCTCGAAGAGCAGCCGCGACGGCTCCGTCGGGAAGCTGCCCTTCACCACCAGCTTGCCGTCGCCGTCGACGACCGGCGCCGGATCATAGGCCGGCTTCATGGCGGCGATGATGTCGAAATCGGCATTGCCCTGGCCGAATTCCTTGAACGTCTCCTTAAGTTTCTCTGGCGAGAACTGCTGGCGGAAAGGCTTGGACAGCTTGGCGTGCAGCACGGAATAGTTTCCGGTGACGTTGGCATCGTTGAGGGTCAGCAGCGAACTCTTGACTAGTGCTTCCAGTGGCCGGTCGGACGGCACCTTGTTCTGCGCTTGTGCCACGGAAGCACCCAGCATCAGGGCGAATGCAACCACCAGGCGGACGATTGCCGACATGAACGACCTCCGCCGCAAAGGATACCTCAAAGCAGGAAGATCGTCGCCAGCCCGAGGAAGGTGAGAAATCCGGTCACGTCGGTAACCATGGTCAGGAAAACCGTCGAGGAGACGGCGGGGTCGACGCCGAATTTCTGTAGACCAAGCGGGATCAGCGAGCCAGCCAGCGCCGCGGCCATGAGATTGCAGACCATGGCGGCGGCGATCACGGCACCGAGCCGCCAGTCGTGGAAGATCAGGATCACGCCCACGGCCAACAAAAGTGCGAACAACAGTCCGTTGAGACTGCCCACGACCGCTTCCTTGGCGATGAAGCGCATCCCGTTGGCGGCGGTAAGCTCGCCCATCGCCAGGGCGCGCACCGTGACGGTGACGGTCTGGATGCCGGCATTGCCGCCCATCGACGCGACGATCGGCATGAGAGCGGCCAGGATCACGATCTTCTCGATCGTGTCTTCGAACCGGCTGATGACGAATGACGCGACAAGGGCGGTCGCGACGTTGACCAGCAGCCAGGGCGCCCGCATCCGGGCGGTGGTCACGGTGTCGGCATGCATGTCGTCGGCGCCGACGCCTCCCATCTTAAGCAGGTCCTCCTCGGCCTCTTCGTCGATCACGTCGACGACGTCGTCGACCATGATCACGCCCTGCAGCCGCCCGTTACCGTCGACGACCGGACACGAGACCAGGTTCTTGTCGCGGAAGACGTGCGCCACCTCGGCCTGGTCAGCCATCGCCGGCAGCGAAGGGATGTCGGGATCGACGATGTCTAGGATCGGAACGGGCCGCTTGGTCCGCAGCATGCGGCCGAGCGGCACCGAACCGCGCAGTCGGCCCGCCGCATCGACGACGAAGATGTCGTAGACGTCGTCGGGCAGGTCAGTCGCCTCGCGGCAATAGTCGATCACCTGGCCCACGGTCCAGGTATCGGCGACCTTGACCAGCGAGCGCTGCATGAGGCGCCCGGCCGTATCTTCCGGATAGGCCAGCGCCCGCTCGATGTCGGCGCGCTCCTCGGCCGGCAGCTCGGCCAGGACCTCCCGCCGTTCGTCCTCTGAAAGGTCCTCCAGAATGGTGGCCGCATCGTCGGCCTCCAATTCGCGTGCAGCGGCCGCGATTTCCTTGCTGTCGAGCTGATCGAGAACGTCCTCGAGGACTTCCTCGTCGAGTTCGGTCAGGGTCTCGGGATCGAGATCGTCCTTGAGGATCCCGACCAGTGTGTCGCGCTCATCCTCCGAAATCTGTTCGAGGATGGAGGCCTGGCCAGTCGCGCTGAGGTTAGCCAGCAGCCCCCGCGCCTCTTCCGGCCTGTTCTCGACAAGGGCCGCCTCAACTCGCCGGACGAGTTCCGGCGTGACTTCATCGACGAGATCGATCTCGCCGCTCATCCACGCGCCTCGGCGAGGCGCTGCGCTTCGACCACCGCCAGGGCGGTCATGTTGAGGATGCCGCGGGCAGTGACCGACGGCGTGAGCACATGCGCCGGCAGATCTGTGCCGAGCAGGATTGGTCCGATATGCAGCCCGTCAGCCGCCTCCTTCAGCAGGTTGAAGGAGATGTTGGCGGCATCCAGCGACGGGCAGACAACCAGGTTCGCCGCCTCCTTCAGCCTAGACCGCGGAAAGACGCTGTTGCGGATTTCGACGTTCAGCGCGGCGTCGCCGTGCATCTCGCCATCGACCTCGAGGGTCGGCGCCCGCTGGTGCAGGATCTTCACCGCGGTCGCCATCTTCCTGGCCGACGCATGCTCGGAACTGCCGAAGCTCGAATGCGAGATCAGGGCGACCTTGGGCTGGATACCGAAACGCAGGACCTCGTCCGCGGCCAGCAGGGTGATCTCGGCCAGCGTCTCGGGATCCGGATCGTCGTTCACGTAGGTGTCGGCAATGAACAGCGCGCGGGTCGGCATGACCAGCAGGCTGAGGGCCGCCATGTTCTTCGCCCCTTGGCGCAGGCCGATGACGTCGCGCACATGGGCCAGGTGCGTGCGGAAGCGGCCATAGGCGCCGGCGATCATCGCGTCGGCGTCCCCCAGCTTCACGGCCAAGGCCGCGATGAGCGTCGGGCTGGAGCGTACCAGGTTGCGGGCCGTCGGTTCGGTGACGCCGCGCCGCTCCATCAGCTCGTGATAGGCGCCCCAGTACTTGTCGTAGCGCGGGTCGCGGGACGGATCGACCAGCTCGATGTCGACGCCCGGCTGGAACCGCAGGCCGAGGCGCTCGGCCCGGCGCTTTATGATCTCCGGCCGGCCGATCAGGATCGGCCTGGCGATCCCTTCGTCGAGGATGATCTGCGCGGCGCGCAGCACGCGATCATCCTCGCCGGCGCTGAAGATCACCCGCTTGGGATCGGAGCGCGCCTGGGCGAACACCGGCCGCATGACGAGACCGGACTTGAAGACGAACTGGCTGAGCTGCTGGCGATAGGCGTCGAAATCCGTGATCGGGCGCGTCGCGACGCCGCTATCCATGGCGGCCTTCGCGACGGCCGGCGCCAGCTCGACGATCAGGCGCGGATCGAACGGCTTGGGGATGATCTGGCTGGGACCGAAGCCGCCAGCCTGCTCGCCGAAGGCGCGCGCCACGACGTCGGACGGTTCCTTCCGCGCCAGCGCCGCGAGCGCCCGCACGCAGGCGATCTTCATCTCGTCGTTGACGGTCGTGGCGCCGACGTCGAGCGCGCCCCGGAATATGTAGGGGAAGCAGAGGACGTTGTTGACCTGGTTGGGATAGTCGCTGCGGCCGGTCGCCATGATGGCGTCGTCGCGGACACCCGCGACGTCTTCCGGCGCGATCTCGGGATTGGGATTGGCCAGCGCGAAGATCAGCGGCCTGGCGGCCATCCGGGCCACCATATCGGGCTTCAGGACGCCGGCGGCAGAAAGCCCCAGGAACACGTCGGCGCCGCCGATCACCTCGCCCAGGGTGCGGGCCTGCGTGTCACGGGCATAGCGCTCCTTCCACGGGTCCATCAGCTCGTTGCGGCCCTTCCAGACCACGCCGGCGATGTCGGTGACCCACATGTTCTCCCGCGGCAAGCCGAGCTTCTCCAGCACGCCGAGGCAGGACAGGGCCGCCGCGCCCGCGCCGGATACGACGAGCTTCACCTTGGCAATATCCTTGCCGACCAGCGACAGCGCGTTGAACAGCGCGGCGCCGACGATGATGGCGGTGCCGTGCTGGTCGTCGTGGAATACCGGGATCTTCATGCGCTCGCGCAGCTTCTGCTCGACGTAGAAGCACTCAGGCGCCTTGATATCCTCTAGGTTGATGCCGCCGAAGGTCGGCTCGAGGGAGGCCACGATGTCGACCAGCTTCTCCTGGTCGAGTTCGGCCAGTTCGAGGTCGAAGACGTCGATGCCGGCGAACTTCTTGAAGAGCACACCCTTGCCCTCCATCACCGGCTTGGCTGCCAGCGGGCCGATCGCACCGAGGCCCAGCACGGCAGTGCCATTGGTCACGACGGCGACCAGGTTCGCACGGGAGGTGAGTTCGGCGGCGGTTCCGGGATCGCGTACGATCTCGTTGCAGGCTGCTGCCACGCCAGGCGAATAGGCCAGCGAAAGGTCGCGCTGGGTCGCCAGCGGTTTGGTTGGAACGACCTCGATCTTCCCGGGCCGCGGCAGGCGATGGTACCGGAGGGCGCTTTCGCTGAGTTCGTCCGCCAAAGCTCATCTCCTCGCCTGAAAAACAAAAGGGCCGCCGGTTGGGATTTACCAACAGGCGGCGACCTCTCGTCTACCTTATTCATTCGAACCGGCGATGGTGCGGCCAAGAAGACTCGAACTTCCACGCCTCGCGGCACTAGCACCTCAAGCTAGCGCGTCTACCAATTCCGCCATGGCCGCGCCGGTTCGATGGCGCGGGGGATACCAAATCGCCCCCTCAGTGGCAAGGCGGGCTTGCACGAAGGTCGAGAAGTGCCGATTTTGCCACAATGAACAGGCTCGAATGGCGAATCTCCGACGGCGCCGTCCCCTACGACGAGGCGCTTGCCACCATGGAAGCGAGGGTCGCCGACATCCGCGCCGGCCGGGCGGGCGAAATGGTCTGGCTGCTGGAGCATCCGCCGCTCTATACGGCCGGTACGAGCGCGCGGGCCCAGGATCTGCTTCAGCCCGCCCGCTTTCCGGTCCATGTCGCGGGCCGCGGCGGCCAGTACACCTATCACGGCCCCGGCCAGCGGGTGGCTTATGTGATGCTCGACCTTCGGGCGCGCCGCCAGGACGTACGGCGTTACGTTTCCGACCTCGAGGAATGGACGATCCGCACGCTGGGCCGCTTCAACGTCAAGGCCGAACGGCGGGAAGGCCGCGTCGGCGTCTGGGTCGTGCGGCCGGACAAACCGCCGCTGCCCGACGGCAGCCCGCGCGAAGACAAGATCGCCGCCATCGGCGTCCGCATACGACACTGGGTGGCCTTCCACGGCATCTCGATCAACGTCGAGCCCGACCTTTTGCACTATGCGGGAATCGTTCCCTGTGGCATTGCCGACCATGGCGTCACGTCCCTGGTCGATCTCGGCCTGCCGGTAACCCTGTCCGACCTCGACGCGGCCCTGGCCGAGACCTTTGAGGAAGTGTTCGGCGGAATCAGGCCGTCGGCAGCCGCGTGAAACCGGCCGGCAGGACGTCGAGGTCGACCGGCTCGACGTCGACTGCGTCCACCCGCGCGAGTGCCGGACCGCGACGGCAAGCCTCGATCATCCTGCCCACGGCTTCGTCCTCGCCCACGACCAGTGCCTCGACCGATCCGTCGATGCGGTTGCGCACCCAGCCGTTGAGGCCGAGCCGCTGGGCCGTTTCCATCGCCCAATCGCGATAGCCAACGCCCTGGACCCGGCCGGCAATGGCCAGACGCGCCTGCAATGCCATCGGGCTCAGGCGAACTCGATGATCTTCTGGTCGACCCTCAGGCTGTCGCCGGCCTTGGCGTGGAGCGTCTTCACCGTGCCGTCGCGCGTGGCGCGCAGCACATTCTCCATCTTCATCGCCTCGACCACGGCCAGCGCCTCGCCCGCCTTGACCTCCTGCCCCTCGCTCACCGCGACAGAGGCCAGCAGGCCCGGCATCGGCGAAAGCAGGAACTTGGAGGTATCCGGCGCGGCCTTGACCGGCATCAGGGCGTAGAGCTCGGCCTGGCGCGGCGTCAGCACCAGCACGTCGGCCTGCCCGCCTTCATGCGTCAGGCGCCAGCCGGAGCCCAGGGGATCGATCTGCGCCACCACCGGATGCTGGTCGACCTTGGCCCGCATCAGCGGTTCACCCGGGGACCACTCGGTCTCGATTTCGATCCGGCGCGCGTCGATGTCGACGGCAAATTCGAGGCCGCCGCCGCTCACGGAGACCGGCATCGCGGCACGGTTGAGCATGACGACACGCTCGGACTGCGGCGCGCCGGCGCGATGGGCATGGATGCGATCGACCACCGCCGCGATTGCCGCCAGAACTGCCGGATCCTTCGGTGGCAGATGTTCGGCCGTGAAGCCGCCCTTGAACTCCTCGGCGATGAAGTTGGTCGTGAGCTTACCGGCTCGGAAACGCGGATGCGCCATCAAGGCGGCGAGGAACGGCACGTTATGCGAAACGCCGCGGACATAGAACTCGTCCAGCGCGCGGCGCATGCGGTCGATCGCCTCGTCGCGCGTGTTCCCGTGCGTGCAGAGCTTGGCGATCATCGGATCGTAGAACATCGAGATCTCGCCGCCCTCGAAGACGCCGGTATCGACGCGCACGTCGGGCCCGGCCTCGGGCTCGCGATACTTCACCAGGCGCCCCGTCGAGGGCAGGAAGTTGCGGAAGGGGTCCTCGGCGTAGAGACGCGCCTCGACGGCCCAGCCCTGCAGCTTCACGTCTTTCTGCTGGAACGGCAGCTTGCCGCCCGCGGCCACGCGGATCATCAGTTCGACCAGGTCGAGGCCGGTGATCAGTTCGGTCACCGGATGCTCGACCTGCAGGCGCGTGTTCATCTCGAGGAAGTAGAACTTGCGGTTCTTGTCGACGATGAACTCGACGGTGCCGGCGCTCTTGTATTTGACCGCCTTGGCGAGTGCCACGGCCTGCTCGCCCATCGCCTTGCGCGTCTTGGCATCGAGGAACGGGCTCGGCGCCTCCTCGATCACCTTCTGGTGGCGGCGCTGGATCGAGCACTCACGCTCCCAGAGGTAGACGCAGTTGCCGTGGCCGTCGGCGATCAGCTGGATTTCGATGTGGCGCGGCTCCTCGACATACTTCTCGATGAACACGCGATCGTCGGCGAAGGACGACTTGGCCTCGTTGGTCGCTGAGCCGAATCCTTCATGCGCCTCGGCATCGTTCCAGGCGATGCGCATGCCTTTGCCGCCGCCGCCGGCGGAGGCCTTGATCATGACGGGGTAGCCGATCTTGCGGGCAATCTTCACCGCCTCGTCGGCATTGGGAATCGCCGCCAGGTAGCCGGGAACCGTGCTGACGCCGGCCGCCTGGGCGAGCTTCTTGGACTCGATCTTGTCGCCCATGGCATAGATGGCGTGGGCGTCGGGACCGATGAAGGCGATGCCGGCCTCGGCCAGCGCCTTCTGGAAGGCCTCCTTCTCGGACAGGAACCCGTAGCCCGGATGCACCGCCTGGGCGCCGGTCGCCTTGCAGGCCTCGACGATCTTGTCGATCAGCAGGTAGGACTGGGCCGAGGGCGGTGGTCCGATCAGCACCGCCTCGTCGGCCTCGCGCACATGCAGCGCATCGGCGTCGGCTTCCGAGTACACGGCAACGGTCTTGATGCCGAGCCGCTTGCAGGTGCGGATGACGCGGCAGGCGATCTCGCCGCGGTTGGCGATCAGGATCTTGTCGAACAGCGGCCCCTCGGCGGCCGGCTTCCCGGGCCGCGCCTTCTTCGCAATCGCGACGCCCTTCGACGCGCTCTTGGGGGGCGCGCTCTTGGCGGCGACCTTGGCGACCTTCTTCTTGGCGGCCATGCTCACATTCCTTCTTTTCTGCGATCGAAGACGCCCCTGGCCCACATTGAGTGCGCGCCGATCAGGGGCAACCAGACGATGAGGACCCAGAGCCACCACGGATACTGGCGGCTCACGATGAAATTCAGCGGGATGATCACGAGCAGCGCGAGAAGCCCGACCATCAGGTGCTTGCGCACGATCCGGCCGCGCCTCATGCGCTCCTCGGGAGAGAGATGCACGTGGCTTCCGTCACAGAGGAACGTTGCCGTGCTTGCGCCACGGATTCTCGAGCTTCTTGGTCTCGAGCGTGGCCAGCGCGCGGCAGATGCGGCGGCGCGTGCCGTGCGGCATGATCACGTCGTCGATGAAGCCGCGGTTGGCCGCCACGAACGGATTGGCGAACTTCTGGCGGTATTCCTCGGTGCGCGCCGCGATCTTGTTGGCGTCGCCGACGTCGGACCGGAAGATGATTTCGACCGCGCCCTTGGCGCCCATCACTGCGATCTCGGCACCCGGCCACGCATAGTTCACGTCGCCGCGCAGGTGCTTGGACGCCATCACGTCGTAGGCGCCGCCATAGGCCTTGCGGGTGATCACCGTCACCTTCGGCACGGTGGCCTCGGCATAGGCGTAGAGCAGCTTGGCGCCGTGCTTAATGATGCCGCCGAACTCCTGCGTCGTGCCCGGCAAGAAGCCCGGCACGTCGACGAAGGTCACGATCGGGATGTTGAAGGCGTCGCAGAAGCGCACGAACCGCGCCGCCTTGCGCGAGCTGTCGATGTCGAGGCAGCCCGCCAGCACCATCGGCTGGTTCGCCACGAAACCCACCGAGCGGCCGTCCATGCGGCCGAAGCCCACCACCATGTTGGCCGCCCATTCCGGCGACAGTTCGAAGAAATCACCCTCGTCCACGACCTTCAGGATCAGCTCCTTGATGTCGTAGGGCTTGTTCGGATTCTCGGGCACCAGCGTGTCGAGCGAAAAATCCTCACGATCGACGGGATCGAGCGTCGTGCGGACTGGCGCCTTCTCGCGATTGTTCGAGGGCAGGAAATCGATGAAGCGGCGCAGCTGCAGCAGCGCCTCGATGTCGTTCTCGAAGGCGAGGTCGGCCACGCCCGACTTCTGCGTGTGCGTGAGCGCGCCGCCCAGCTCCTCCTGCGTCACCGTCTCGTGCGTGACGGTCTTCACCACGTCGGGGCCGGTGACGAACATGTAGGAACTGTCCTTCACCATGAAGATGAAGTCGGTCATGGCCGGCGAATAGACCGCGCCGCCTGCGCAGGGCCCCATGACCATCGAGATCTGCGGGATCACGCCGGACGCCAGCACATTGCGCTGGAACACGTCGGCGTAGCCCGCGAGGGAGTCGACCCCTTCCTGAATGCGTGCGCCGCCCGAGTCGTTAAGGCCCAGCACCGGCGCGCCGACCTTCATGGCCATGTCCATGACCTTGCAGATCTTGGTGGCGTGCATGCCGGACAATGCCCCGCCAAAGACCGTGAAATCCTGGCTGAACACGTAGACCAGCCGGCCGTTGATCGTGCCGTGGCCGGTGACCACGCCATCGCCCGGAATCTTCTGGTTTTCCATGCCGAAGTCGATCGAGCGATGCTCGACGAACATGTCGTATTCCTCGAACGACCCGGGATCGAGCAGCGCATCGATGCGCTCGCGCGCCGTCAGCTTGCCCTTGGCGTGCTGCGCCTCGATACGGCGCTCGCCGCCGCCGAGACGCGCCGCTGCCCGCCTGCGCTCGAGTTCTTCCAACATCTTCTGCATCTAATTCTCCGGCCCTCGGTCAGTTTTCGGCCAATAAAGCGATCACGTCTAGCGAAGGAATCGCTTCTCGTTGTCCTTCACAGTTCCCATTCCCTGCAAATCGAATACCGCGTCGACGGAGGGAATACTCGCCTCGACGCCATGAATTCCGCCGTCCTTGCGGATCTGCGCGAAGGTCGCGCGCATCGCACCGACCGACGCGCGGATCGCGTGGTTGCCCCAGATCAGCAGGCCGACTTTCTTCAGTTCCTTCACCCGTGCCACCGTCATCTGGGGATACGCGGTCGGCACCAGCGCGATCGGCGCCTTGCCGTCCCACGCCTTGATGAAGGCCTCGATCTCGTCGGGCGTCTTCTGCTTGGAATGGACCAGGATCAGGTCGGCGCCCGCGGCCTCATAGGCCCGCGCCCGCTTCAGCGCCTCGTCCTGGCCGAGGCCGGCGATCAACGCCTCCGTACGCGCCACGACCATGAGATCAGGATCGCGCCGCGCCGACCGCGCCGCCTCGATCTTGCCCTGGAACTCCTCGATGCGGACCATGTCCTGCCGGCCGCCGGCGATCAGGCTGGTGACCTTGGGAAAGCTCTTGTCCTCCATCACGATCGCGCCGACGCCGGCACGCTCGTACTGCTCCACGGCATAGAGGACGTTGATGGCGTTGCCGAAGCCGGTGTCGATGTCGGCGACGACCGGCAGGCCCGAGCGCTCGGCCATGGCGCGCGTCATATCGAGATGCTGGGTCATCGACACGATGCTGACGTCCGGCACGCCGTAGAGCGCGGAGAGTTCGAAGCCGGAGGCCCAGATCGCGTCGAAGCCCGCCTCGGCGGCGAGCATCGCCGAGAGCGGGCTGTGCGCCGCCATCGCCTCGATAAGGCCCTTCTCGGCCATGACCTTTCGCAGCCTGGTGCCCGCTCCCATGATCCCTCTCAGCCGCGCAGACGCGCGTTTTCCAGAAGTGAAAGAAAGCGCGTGGCCGCCTCGATGTCCCGGCGCACGCCTTCGCGCTGCTTCTCCGCGATTGGATCGTCGCCCCAGCGATCCACCTGGTAGAGCTCGTCGGTCTGCGCGGCCGCGAAGGCGCCTGCCGCATCCAGGCGGCCGTCCGACACCGCGAGCGCAATCACGACCGAGCCCGCCGTATGCGTGAGGTTATAGAGCGCCGAAAGGGCCAGATCGCCGTGCGCCGACACCGCCTCGTGCAGCCGCGCCCTCGCCTCTGGCGCCTGTTCGACGAAGGCGATCCCCTCCGCCGTGACCAGCTGGGCGCCATGCCGCTCGGCTGCCCAGGCGAGCAGCGGGTCCCAGCGTCCCCGCTGCAGCTCGACCAGGCTGTCCGGCCCGGCGGCCCGGTAGCAGAGAAGGTCCGAGCCTGCGTACTTCGAGGTGTCGGCGATCACCTCGTCGCGCCGCGACACCACGCGGTCGATGCCGGTCGCGGCAAGGCGGGTCAGCGGCAGATGGGCCGCATTGATCTCGGCCTTGTCAGGCACCGCCGCCCATTCGGCGGCGATCGCCTCGGCGAGCGCGCGAGTCGGTACGACCAGCACCGCCTTGGCCGGCGTCCGCATCGGCTTGCCGTCGAGCAGGACGCGAAAACCACCCTCGCCCTCGTCGATGCCCGTATCCTTGTAGAATCGCTTCATTCAGATCCCGGCCAAATCACGATGCGGAATGACCTGTTCTCCTGTCGCATCGTGGCGTCGGGATTACACGCGGTGCGGGCCGGCCGACAAGAGCAGGGTTAGCGGCCCTGACTGCGCTGCGGACCGGGCGTCTTCAGTTGCGGCCGCGACGCCCGCTGCCGGACGTCCGACGTGGGCGCCGGCAACTGTGCCCGCAGCCCGGGACGCAGCGCTTCGACCCGGGGCGCCAGCACGGCGCATGCATTGGCGCCCGCCTGCCGGCCCGCTTGGGCTACCTGCGCGACCAGGCTCGGGATCGGGCCGCCGCCCACCAGCAGCTTGGAGAGGTTGGGATCGACCGCGCTCGCCGTGGCCTTGCCGAGCCCGCCCTTGATACGCATTGGAACGGCCAGCGCGGCGTTCTGATGGTCTCGCGCCTCGGGCGCCAGCATGAACTCCCAGTTGTCAGTGCGGAGGTGGAAATAGCCACCGCCGACCAGCACCCCGCGCGGCGTGTCGACGACCAGTCGTCGGAGGTTGGCGACACCGCCGCTCACCTCGAAACGTCCCGCGATGCAGTTGAACGGGACGCCGGAATCGGTACCGCCCAGCAGCCGCTGTATCTCCGGCGGCCAGTTGGCGAGCTGACTCTGCGGCCACAGGCCCTTGCCCATGGCGACGTCGATCGAGCCATTGGCGGAATTCAGCGCATCGCGCGTCGTCCGGCCGCCGCCGCGCAGGCGCAGGTCGATGTCGGCAACGCCGTCGCGCAGGCCGAAGTCGAGGCCGAGCAGCGTCGACAGTTCGCCGAGGGAGACGCGGTTGGCGGTCGCCGTGAGCGTGGTCTGCCCGATGCGTCCGGCCGGATCGTAGACGAGATCGACGCCGGCGGACCCGCCGCCGACGGTCGCAGCCGCGCGAAAGGTGAAGCGCGTCTCGCCCGACGCCAGCGTCACCGACGCGTTCTGCATCTTGGCGCCAAGGCCCACGACCTCACCCAGCCTGACCGTGACCGACAGGGTGGCACGACCCAGCCAGTTCGCGACGAACGGCAGGGTCGGGATGAGACGCGGCGGCTGCACGGGGGCCGTCGCTGGCGCGGCCGGTACCGCGCTCGCGAGCGGCGCCTTCAGCTCAGATACGTCGAGGCGGGTCACGTCGGCGTTGACGACGATGGTCGGTGTGCCTTTGCGGTCGACGCGAAACAGCGCCTCGCCCGCCGCTTCGCTCGCGCCCACCTTCAGAGTCGTGACCTCGACCTTGAAGCCGTTGCGCTGGGTCGAGGCTTTGCTGTTCATCACATAGGGACCGCCCGCCGGAACGGGCAGGCGGATATAGGGCCCGAACACCGAGACGTCGGCGCCTTCGGAGTTGATCTGCAGCGACGTGCCTTTGGCGTTGATGCTGCCCTTGATCGAGATCTTGCCGTCGCCGAAGCCGCCCTGCAGATCGATGTTGCCGGGCAATCCGGCCATCCAGCCGTTGAAGGAGCCAGCGGTCCCCGTGAGTTCCATTGGCACGCCCTGCGCCACGCCGAACCGCCCCTCGACCTGCAAGGTCTGGTTCGGCGCCGGCGACTTGAAGGTCGCGGCCGGAATCTCGAGCACCACGGGAGGCCGGCCCGCGCCTTCCGAGACGGTCAGGACCGAGTCGCGCACCTCGATGTTGCCGATCCACGGGAAGGCAGCGGCGGTCCGAAGCTTGAGCGAACGGTTCTCGCCGGGGTGCGGCCCCGATCCATCGGGCGGCGGCAGCATCTCGAGGTTGCTGTCGCCCACCTCGCTGCGCTCGACCAGGATGTCGGCACCCTCGAGCAGGATGCGCCCGATCTTGACCTCGCCCAGAAGCAGCGAGAACGGGTCGAGGAACAGCGTCATGCGACGCACGCGCGCCAGGTCCGGCCGGGAACCCCACGCCGCATTGGCGAGCGTGACGCCTTCGGCCACCATCGCCGGCTCGCTGCCGAGCTTGACCGAAAGCGGCACGCGGGCCGCCAGTTCGCGCCCGGTGACCTTGCGGACCTGCTCGGTCATGCGCGCCTGATAGCGCGACAGGTCCCTTGTCGCGGCCCAGACGACGCCGACAACGGCGGCGACCGGCACCGCCACCGCCGTGATCACCGCCACGCGCTTCCAGGGAATCCGCATCCAGATTGATTCTCGCTCAAACTCCGTCCGTCGAAAAGCCAAATGCCTCGACGGTACGGCGGAAGTGAGGTGGCGGCTCGGCTTCGGCCCTCAGCTCGCCCTTGCCCGATGGATGCGGCAGCGTCAGACGTCGGGCGTGGAGATGCAGCTTGCGCGCGTCGGCGATGGTCGACAGCAGCGCTTCCTCGCCCCCGTACTTGCGGTCGCCGAGGATCGGGCAGCCGATGGCGGCACAGTGAACGCGAAGCTGATGGGTCCGGCCGGTGCGCGGCCACAACGCCAGCAGGGCCGCGCGGTGGCCGGCCCGGTCGATCTCGCGGAAGTGCGTGAGCGCCTTCTGGCCGTTCTCCTCGTCGACCTGCATCAGTTCCCGGTCGAAGGCGCCCGGCCGCTTGGCCAGCGGCAGGTTGATCGCGCCCTCTTTCTTGGGTGGCACCCCGACGACAATGGCCCAGTAGAGCTTCTCGGTCTCCCGATCGCGGAACGACGCGGTCAGATGCTTGGCCGCCTGGCCGGTCCGGGCGATCAGCAGCAGCCCACTCGTGTCCTTGTCGAGCCGGTGGACCAGCTTGGGCCGCTGCTCGAAGCCGAAGCGCAGTCCGTCGAGCATGCCGTCGATGTGCTTTTCCGTCCCGCTGCCGCCCTGAACGGCGAGTCCCGGCGGCTTGTTGAGCACGATCACATGCTCGTCGCGGTAGATGACCATCTTCTGGATTTCGGCGGTGTCGCGCTCGGAGACGCTGGGCGTTGCCGCCGTCCTGGGCCTGGGCGGCGGCGAGTTCGTGACACCCGGCGGCAGGCGGATCGACTGCCCGGGCTCGACCCGGTCCTTGCCTTCGGCCCGCTTGCCGTCGATTCGCACCTGGCCGGTGCGCAGCAGCTTCTGCAGGGCGCCGTGGCTCAGCTCGGGAAAATGGCGCTGGAACCAGCGGTCGAGGCGCATGTCAGCCTCGTCATCGGTGACGGCGCGGGTCTGGACCTGACGGGTACCACCGGTGGCGGGGCTCTGGCTCATGGCGCGCAACCTAAGGGACAAGCTACACAGGGTCCATGGAATCGGTGTCCTTCGACACGCTGACGTTCGACCATCCGACGGCCTGCCTGCCGGCGCGAATTTCCGCGACCCTGCATATTCCCCCCGAAAGGCCCGGCCCGGTGCCCTGCATGGTCATCCTGACCAGCAGCGCCGGTGTCCAGCGTCATCGCGAGCACTATTATGCCGACCTGCTGAATGCCGCCGGCGCCGCGGCGCTGATCGTCGACAGTTTCAGGAGCCGGGGCGTGCGGCGCACCGTGGCGGACCAGAGCCTGGTTTCGGCCGCGCAGATGGAGGGTGACGCCTTCGCAGCCCTCGCCCTGCTGCGCGCCGACCGGCGCTTCGATCCGGAGCGCATCGGCATCATGGGCGTCTCGAAGGGCGGCGTGGCGACGCTCAACGCCGCCCTCGCCGTGCGCCAGAGCTGGCGGCGCGGCTTCCCGCACCTGTTCGACATCCATGTCGCTCTCTGCCCCGGCGCGACCGCCCAGCATCGCGACGCCACCACGCATGGAAGGCCGATGTTCTTCATGCTGGCCGCCCGGGACGACTACACGCCGGCCGAACTGGCGATCGAATACGCCGAACGCATGCGGGCCGCCGGCAACGACCGCATCAGGGTGAAGGTCTATGGCGGCGCACACCACGGATGGGAGTCGCTGGGGCCCGTCTTCGACATCAAGGACGCCGAGAACTGGTCGTGCTGCCGCAACCTCATCGAGGATGACGGCCGTCACTTCGTGCCCGCGCTGGGGCGGGCTATGGACGAGCCCGAGTTCCAGGCCTGGGCCCGACGACATTGCGTCACCCGCGGCGCCCGCGCGGGCGGCGGGACTGCCGAGTTGAAGCAGCGCGCCAGTGCCGACCTGATCGCCTTCCTGGCCATTCACGGATTCGTGCGCTGATGGACGAATCAGCCGATTCTCTTTATACTTGAGGTGTGAATCGATCGCATTTTGTCGCCGCTTTCCTGGCGTTCGCGCTCTCCTTTTCGGGGGCATCCTCCTCCTTCGCTTCGGGCGTTCTGTGGACCGGATCCGGCCCTGCAACGGCACGTGCCGAAGCGCTGCTGAAGGCGCTACGCAGCGCCGGCGATCATGGGCTGGATCCCGCCTGGTACAACCTCTCCGAGGTCGAGAAGGCGATGGCCCCGGGCGCAGATCCGACTACGGCCGAGGCCCTGCTGTCGGCGGCCTTCGTCGCCTATGCCAGCGATGTCTCGACCGGCCGCGTCCGCGCCAACAGGGTCGACAAGGAAATCGACATCGTCCAGCGCAAGGCGGACAAGGCCGAACTGCTGCAGGCC
Organism: uncultured Reyranella sp.; assembly: GCF_945957355.1. Classification (GTDB taxonomy): domain Bacteria; phylum Pseudomonadota; class Alphaproteobacteria; order Reyranellales; family Reyranellaceae; genus Reyranella. Next base: position 28,525 of record NZ_CAMFKM010000010.1, read on the forward strand.
GCCGCCGACGCGACCGACTTCGCGGCCTACCTCGCCTCGCTGCCGCCCAAGGGCGACTACCCGTCGCTGCAGAAGGCGCTGGCGACCTGGCGCGACAAGCGCGGCAAGGTGACCTACACCCCGATGCCCGACGGCACGGCGCTCAAGCCCAACATGATCGACAGCCGCGTGCCCGTCTTGCGCAAGCGTCTGGCCGAACTCGACTTCACGGTGCCGCCGGCCGGCGCCGTCGCCGACCTCTACGACGAGCCGCTGGTCGGCGTGGTGAAGTCGTACCAGGAGATGAAGGGCCTGACCGTCGACGGCGTCATAGGCGCCAAGACCGTCCGCTCGCTCAACACCACGATCGACGAGCGCATCGAGCAGATCGTCGCGAATCTGGAGCGCCGCCGCTGGTTGCCGGAGGATCTCGGCAGCCGCTTCGTCTATGTGAACACCGGCGACTACTCGATGGTGTTCGTGAACGAAGGCAAGATCGCCTTCCAGAGCCAGGTCATCGTCGGCACACCCAAGGACCCGACACCCGAGATCCAGTCGACCATGCGCGGCTTCCAGACCAACCCGTACTGGACCGTCCCGCCGTCGATCGCCGGCGAGGAATACCTGCCGATCCTTCGGCGCGATCCCAATGCCCTGGCTGGAAGTGGCTTCAAGATCTTCGCGAGCTGGAGCAACGACGACGAGATCGACCCTAACACGATCGACTGGAGCTCGATCCATCCCAAGGCATTCCCCTACCGCATCCGGCAGGACTCGGGCGCCTCGAATGCGCTGGGCTACATTTTCTTCCCGTTCAACAACAAGTACGGGATCTACATGCACGACACGGCGAGCCGCTGGTTGTTCACCGAGGGCAGCCGCAACTTCAGCCATGGCTGCATCCGCCTGCAGAACCCGCTCGACTTCGTCGAGAAGGTCTTCAACGGCAAGAACGGCTTCAACAAGGACAGGGTCCAGCAGGCGATCAGGGAGAATCAGCAGGCCCACTACACCTTTCCCGAGCCGATCACCCTGTACGTGACCTACCGGACCGTCAGCGCCAATGCCGAGGGCGTTCCGACCTTCCGCGACGACGTCTATGGCCGCGACCGCCGGGTCGTTCGGGCGATGGCCAGGCCCTGAGGCCTGACCGCCTCATTGGAGCGCGCCACTCCAGTGGCGCTCATGTCTTGTTAAACTGACAATGCTTGAGCGCCACTGGAGTGGCGCGCTCCCTTGATCAACGCTTCTTGTCCCTGAGCTTCTTCCAGTAGTCGAGGCGCTTCAGGATCTCGCGCTCGAAGCCGCGCTCGACCGGCCGGTAGAACTCCTCGCGCGCCATGCCGTCGGGGAAGTAGTTCTGGCCCGAGAAGCCGTCGGCGGCATTGTGGTCGTACTCGTAGCCCTGGCCGTAACCGATCTCCTTCATGAGCTTGGTCGGCGCATTCAGGATATGCATCGGCGGCGTCAGCGAGCCGTGCGTCTTGGCGGCGCGCTTGGCGGCACCGAATGCGACGTAGCCGGCGTTCGATTTCGGCGCGGTACCGAGATAGATCACCGCCTGGGCGATCGCCAGTTCGCCTTCGGGTGATCCCAACCGATCGTAGGTCTCCCAGGCCGCCAGGGTTTGGGTCAGCGCCTGCGGATCGGCCATGCCGATATCCTCGACCGCGAAGCGCACCAGCCGGCGGGCGATGTATTTCGGGTCCTCGCCACCGTCGAGCATGCGCGCGAACCAGTAGAGCGCTGCATCGACGTCCGACCCGCGCAGCGACTTGTGCAGCGCGCTGATCAGGTTGTAGTGCGCTTCCTGCCCCTTGTCGTAGAGCGGCGCGCGCTTCTGCAGCAGCGTCGCCAGCCGCGCCGGCGGCACCGGCCCCTTGTCCTTCAGTTGTGCGAGCTGCTCGGCGAGTCCGATCATGTACCGGCCGTCGCCGTCGGCCATGGCGAACAGGGCCTGACGGCCCTCCTCGTCGACCGGCAGTTTCCGCCCGAGCGCTTCCTCGGCCCGCGCGAGCAGCGCCGACAGGGCATTGTCGTCGAGGCGGCGCAGGACGAGCACCTGGCAGCGCGACAGGAGCGCGGCGTTCAACTCGAAGGACGGGTTCTCGGTGGTGGCGCCGATCAGGGTTACCGTCCCATCCTCGACATAGGGCAGGAAGCCGTCCTGCTGGGCGCGGTTGAAGCGATGGATCTCGTCGACGAACAGGAGCGTGCCCTTGCCGTCCTTGCGGCGCTGGCGGGCCCCCTCGAACACGCGGCGCAGGTCGGCCACCCCGGAGAAGACGGCCGACAGCGGCTCGAAATGCAGGTCCACGGCTTCCGCGAGCAGGCGGGCGATGGTGGTCTTGCCGCACCCCGGTGGCCCCCACAGGACCAGCGAGCCGAGTTTGCGCGCCTCCAGCATACGCCCGAGAGGCCCCTCGGACCCGAGCAGGTGATCCTGGCCGAGGATCTCGTCCAGCGACTTGGGACGCAGGCGTTCGGCCAGCGGCGTCGGGGCGAGCGAGGCGAAGAGTTCAGCCGGCACGACGACCCGACGCTACCACCGGCTCAGCGGAACTGGACCGGGAACACCACGCCGTCGCGACCGACGCTGATGCTGTTGATGCCGCTGGCAACACGCTTCTTGAGCTCGGCGACGTTCTTCACGTCCTGGCCGTTGACCGCCAGGATCATGTCTCCAGGGCGCACGAAGCGGCTGGCATAGGCGCCGTTCTTCACATCGACGATGACGATGCCGGGGCGCCACTCGGCCAACCCCATCTCCTCGGCGACGGCCGGCGACATGTTGACGACCGAGGCGCCGGAAAGCGGCTGCCGTCCCTCGAGCAGGGACAGGTCGCGCGGCGGATCCTCGGGCGGCGCCGCGAGCTTGAGCTGCACCACCACTTCCTTGCCGCCCCGCATGACCTTCACCGGAACGACGGTGTCGACGTTGAGCGTCGAGAGCCGGAACCGCAGTGCCGCCTCGTCGTCGATCGCCTGCTCGCGAATGCCGATGATCACGTCGTTGCGCTTCAGGCCGGCGTGCGCGCCCGGCCCGCCGGCATAGACGTCCTTGACCACGAGCCCCGCCGGCCGCGACAGGCCGAAACCCGATGCGAGGTCGGGCGTCACCCTCTGCATGCTGACCCCCAGCCACGGGCGCACGATGCGGCCGCCCTTCGTGCCGGTCGAGATCATGCGTTCGACGATGTTGGAGGGCGTGGCGAAGCCGATGCCGACCGAACCGCCGCTCTGCGAGTAGATCGCCGTGTTGATGCCGATCAGCCTGCCGTCGAGCGAGACCAGCGCGCCGCCCGAGTTGCCGGGATTGATCGCCGCGTCGGTCTGCAGGAAGAAGTTCGAATCGTTGATCCCGCCGGCGCTGCGCGCCACGGCCGAGACGATGCCGCTGGTGACGGTCTGGTTCAGGCCGAACGGATTGCCGATCGCCAGCACGACGTCGCCGACCTCGATCGAATCGGAATCGCGCAGTTCGAGGAACGGGAACTTCTCGTCGGAGCCCTCGATGCGCAGCAGCGCCAGGTCGTAGCGTTCGTCCTGGGTGACGAGCTTCGCTTCGAACTCCCGGCGGTCCGCCAGCACGACGCGGATCTCGTCGGCGCCCTTCACGACGTGGGCGTTTGTCACGATCAGCCCGTCCGCGCCCACCAGCACGCCGGAGCCCAGCGAGTTCTGCACCCGCTCGCCGCCCTGCTGCGGCAGGCCGGGGAATGGGAACGGCAGGCGGCGCTGCACGCGGGCGGTTGTGGTGGTGTAGATATTGACCACGGCCGGAGAGACGCGCTTGACCAGCGGGGCGTAGGAATAGGCAAGCTCGCTGCGCGAGTTGGGCAGCCCCTGCGCCAGGGCGGCCGGGGCCACGGAAGTCGCCGCGCCGCATCCCATGATGGCCGCTGCCAGAATCACCCGCCGAATCATACGAACATCTCCTTGGTCGGCCCGGATTTGCGGACTCCCTTATGGCAAATCAAGGGCTGATTGGCGCGGGCATATCGATTGCAGGATTTCGGGGGGAACGCGCCAGCCATTGGCGGGAGGGAACCCCGGGAGCGCTTCGTGAAACTGGCCCGCAGTACCGCCCTGGCCGCATCGGCCGCCACCCTTGGCTCTTCGCTGGCCGTGCCCGCCGTCAAGGCGAGCCCCTGCTGGCCGGCCGGGCCGACCAAGTTGATCGCCGCCTTCCCTCCGGGCGGCACCGCCGACACGATTTCCCGCATTCCGGCGTCCAAGCTTTCGGCGGAGCTCGGCACCCAGGTGGTCGAGCGCGTCAAGGAGGTGCTGCTGCTGCCGGGCAACAAGCCGATGGCGCCGGCCGAATACACCGCCTTCGTCAGCGAATTCGCCACCCTGGGGGCCGGCGTCAGCAAATCGGCCGGGATCGAGCTCGAGCTGGGTTGAGCCAGCGCGGACAATCCCGGTCACCCGCAGCGGGAGTAGCCGCAGTTCAGGCAGACGTCGCAGCCTTCCTGATGCGTGAGCGCCGCCGCACCGCAATTGGGGCACTGTCCCATCGAACTGGTTGAACCACCGCCGGCCGGTGGCTTGGAGCCGGCGGCGAAGCGCATGCGCTCCTCGATCGCGTCGATCAAACGGGGTGATTCCGTCGGCGCCAGGAAGCCGATCTCGACAAGGTGGCGCTCGATCACGCTGCCGATCGCGGCCAGCAGCGAAGGCACGTAGCGGCCTTCCATCCATTGCCCGCCGCGCGGATCGAACACCGCCTTCAGCTCCTCCACGACGAACGAGACGTCGCCGCCACGCCGGAACACCGCCGAGATCATGCGCGTCAGCGCCACGGTCCAGGCGTAATGCTCCATGTTCTTGGAGTTGATGAAGATCTCGAAGGGGCGGCGGCGGCCCTCCTGCACCACGTCGTTGACGGTGATGTAGATGGCGTGGTCGCTGCCCGGCCATTTGATCTTGTACGTGCGCCCCGGAAGCTCCTCCGGCCGGTCGAGCGGCGGAGCAAGGTAGACGACATCGCTGTCGCGCGGCGCCACCGCCGTCACCGGCTTCTCGGCTTCCGCCGGCTTTACCTCCAGCACAGCACCGGTCACGTCGTTGGGACGGTAGGTCGTGCAGCCCTTGCAGTTCTGTGCATAGGCCTCCTCGTAGACGCCCTTGAAAGCCTCGAAGGAAATGTCGCGCGGCAGGTTGATGGTCTTGGAGATCGAGCTGTCGACATGGTCCTGCGCCGCCGCCTGCATCGCGAGGTGATCGGCGGGCGTCAGCGTCTGGGCATCGACGAAGACGTCGGGCGGTGGCGCCTCGTTGCCCTTCATCTCGCGCCAGACACGGAACGCGTAGTCGTCGACGCTCTCCTCGCGCTTGGAGCCGTCGGGTTGCAGCACGTGGCGCACGTGGCTGAAGGCGAAGACCGGCTCGATGCCGGAGGACACGTTGTCGGCCAGCAGGGAGATCGTACCGGTGGGCGCGATCGAGTTGAGCAGCGCATTGCGGATGCCGTAGCGACCGATCGCGGTCCGCGCCTCTTCGGGCAACGCCCTGATCGTCTCGCCCGCCAGATACTTGGCCCGTTCGTAGAGGGGGAAACTACCCTTCTCTGCCGCGATGTCGGCCGAGGCAACGTAGGACAGCCTCTGCACCGCGCCCAGCCATTCGCGCGTCAGCCGCACCGCCTCGGGTGAGCCGTAGCGCACGCCGCAGAAGATCAGCGCATCGGCGAGACCGGTCACGCCGAGCCCGATGCGCCGCTTGGCCTTCGCCTCCTTCTCCTGCTGCGGCAGCGGAAAGCGCGAGACGTCGATCACATTGTCGAGCATGCGCACGGCCAGCGGCACCAGCCGCTCCAGCGCGTCGGCATCGAGCGCCGCCTCCGGCGTGAAAGGGGCCTTTACCATTGCGGCGAGATTGATCGATCCCAGGAGGCAGGCGCCATAGGGCGGCAGGGGTTGCTCGCCACAGGGGTTCGTAGCCTGGATCGTCTCGCAATAACGCAGGTTGTTCCGACGATTCACGCGGTCGATGAAGATCACGCCCGGCTCGGCCACCTCGTAGGTCGCGCGCATGATGCGCTCCCACAGCGCCTTGGCCTTCACCGTCCTGAAGGTCCTGCCGCCGAACACCAGCGGCCAGTCGGCATCGTCCCCGACCGCCTTCATGAAGGCGTCGGTGACCAGCACCGAGACGTTGAACATGCGCAGCCGCTTGGGGTCGCGCTTGGCGTCGACGAAGGCTTCGATGTCGGGATGGTCGCAGCGCAGCGTCGCCATCATGGCGCCGCGCCGCGAGCCTGCGCTCATGATGGTGCGGCACATCGAGTCCCACACATCCATGAACGACAGCGGCCCCGACGCGTCGGCGCCGACGCCGACCACCGGCGCGCCCTGCGGGCGGAGACTCGAGAAATCGTGGCCGATGCCGCCGCCCTGCTGCATGGTGAGGGCTGCCTCGCGCAGGTTCTCGAAGATGCCCGACATGTCATCGGGGATCGTGCCCATGACGAAGCAGTTGAAGAGCGTGACCGTGCGGCCCGTGCCGGCGCCCGCGATCACACGTCCGGCCGGCAGGAACTTGAAGCCCGACAGCGCCTCGTGGAAACGGCCGGCCCAGACTTCGGGATCGCGCTCCGGCGCCGCCAGGGCGCGGGCGACACGCCACCAGGTCGCATCGAGGTCGGCATCCGGAGTCGCCGTGGGATTGCCACCCGGTGTGCTCTTGAAGCGGTATTTCATGTCCCAGATCCGCTGGGAGACGGGCGCCCATTCCATCCTGAAAACCTAGGCCCAAGGCCCGTCGATATCAACAGATCGTTCTATTTTTGTTCGCGCCTGCGGGCTGCAGCAACGAGCCGATCCGTGGCGCCCTCGATTCGCTCGCGCAGGGTGGCCATGAACACGTCGCGGCCGAGGCCCGGGGGAATTGCCGGCAGGATTTCGACGTCGATCACGCCCGGCCACTTGATGAACTTGCGCCGCCCCCAGAAGACGCCGGAGTTCAGCGCGACGGGGACCACGGGCACACCGAGCTGCCGGTAGAGCGCCGCCGTGCCGACCTGGTAGGGCTTCTCGTCGCCGACGGCGACGCGCGTGCCCTCGGGGAAGATCAGGATCGACCGCCCCTCTTCCAGGGTCGCCTTGGCCTGCTTCACCAGCCCGCGCAGCGCCTTGGCGCCGTCGCCGCGCTCGACCGCGATGTTGCCGGCCCGCGCCATCGCCCAGCCGACGATCGGGATCAGGACCAGCTCGCGCTTCATGACGGTGGCGGCGCCGGGGAACAGACGCGAGAAGGCCAGCGTCTCCCACGAGGACTGGTGCTTGCAGGCGAAGATGACCGGTCCCGTCGGCATGTTCTCCAGCCCGCCGACGCGATGCGTCAGCCGGCAGGTGACCCGCAGCCACCACAGGCAGAAGTCGATCCAGACGAGCGACCAGGCGACCACGAAGCGCCGCGGCATCAGCAGGATCGGCGAACCGGCGATGGCGAGGATCGTGGTGCCGACGTACCAGCCGACATTGAAGAAGAACGAGCGCAGCCGGAGGCCAATCATCTCAAAAGTATTCGCGAGCGACGTGTTGCTTGTATGCCAACTTGTAGTGGCCTAGTGTCGCCGCGCAAAGGACATCTGGTGGGGCATCCCCCGCTCATCATGCAGCTTACCTGTTCCAACTGCGGCGCGCGATATGCCGTCGACCCCTTGGCGATCGGCCCGACCGGCCGCACTGTCCAGTGTGTCCGCTGCAGTCATCGCTGGTTCCAGAAGCCCGATGCGCCGCCGGCCGCCGCTACCGCGTCGGATTCGACGCCCGCGCCGGCCACCGCCGTACCCGACATCGTCATCCGGCCATCGCCTCCTGGCGCCGGCCTGCCTGCCCTGACCACGCCTCCTGCGCCCAAGAAGAGAAACTGGGGCGCCTGGATCGCCTATGCGATCGTCCTGGTCGTGCTGCTGGGTGGCGCGGGCTACGCGTATCGCGACCAGATCAAGGCCCGCCTGCCCGCCTCCTGGCGGACGATGCTGCATCTCGATGCGGCGAACGCGACGCAGAATGCGACCCAGATCGCGCGTGCCCGTGTCGGGATCGACATGGCGACGACCAAGATCGATCTCATCGACGGGCGTTACGTGGTGGCGGGCGAACTGATCAATACCGGCACCGCACCCGGTTCGACCCGGCGCCTGAAGCTGGTCTTCCGGGCCGGCGAGCAGGTTCTGGCCGAGCGCGCGATGCCGCTGGTCGAGGGGCCGATCGCCCCCGGTGCGCGCAGGAGCTTCACGCTGCCGCTTGAAGAACCTCCTTCGGGTGCGACCAACATCGTGCCGACCGTCGACTAACCAGCCGCTGACGGAGTTCACGTTGCCCGACCGCACAACCTCCGACCGTCCGGTCGTTTCGATCCGCTTCTCAGCCGCCGAGATCGCCTCGCGCGTCGAGGAAATGGCGATCGACCTTGCCGGCAAGCTCGAGTCCGACACGCTGGTCGTCTCGGTCCTGAAGGGCAGCTTCGTCTTCGCGGCCGACCTGATCCGGGCGCTGAGCCGCGCCGGCGCCGACTGGTCGATGGATTTCGTCACCCTGTCGAGCTACGGCAGCGGCACCGAGACGAGCGGCACCGTCCGCATCGTGCGCGACATCGTCGACGACGTGCGCGACCGTGACGTCCTGCTGGTCGACGACATCCTCGAATCCGGCCTGACGCTCAGCTTCGCCAAGAAGCTCCTGGAAGAGCGTGGCGCGCGGCGGGTCTCGATCTGCACGCTGATCGACAAACCCGCCAAGCGGCGTACCGACCTCAAGGCCGACTTTGTCGGCTTCGAGACAGGCGACGAGTTCCTGGTCGGCTACGGCCTCGACTGGGCCCACCGCTTCCGCGGCCTGCCCTTCATCGGCGTGGTCGAGAAGACGGCCGGCTAAAGGGCGCCCTCTTGTCTCGGCCGGGGAGTGCTCAGGCCGCCCCGTCAGGTTCAGGTTGTTGAAATAGACCTTTCAGAAGGGCCTACGCGCAACAATGTTGCGCCACACTCCCCGTGACGTAGGTCTGGGGGGGGGGCGACATTCATTTCATTTGTTTCGTTTATTTCGTTTGTTTCGTTTATTCGTCTCGACTTCGACCTTTTCGAAGGCCTGCTAGTACGTCTTCAGCAGCCGGTCGATGTAGTCGAGCTCTTCCTTGGAGCGCTGCTGCTCGCCGGCGCGGCGGCGCAGTTCGTCGAGAATCTCGCGGCTGCGCTGGCGTTCCAGTTCGAGCGGCACCTTGTCGGCGCCGGAGTCGATCGCGTCGCCGTAATTGCCGTCGGAGCGGCCGAGGGGATCGCGGTCCTCGCTGCGGCGCTCGCGCTCCTCGATCTCGGCGATATCCTGATTGTTGCCGGGGCCGCGCTGCTGACGCAGCTGCTCGGCCATGTCGCCCATGCCCTGCTGAAGGTTGTCGAGGGCCCGGCGCTGGGCGCGGGACGCCTCACGCGGGTCGCCGCGGCGCAGCGCCTCCTCGGCCTCGCGCATCGAGCGTTCGGCCCGTCCCAGCGATTCCGGCATCTGCAGGCCGTTCTCGTCGAGCTTCTTCATGAAGTCGCCCAGCCGGCCGCGCAGGCCTTCCTGCTGGCCGCGCTGCTGGTCGCCCCACTGGCCCTGCCCCTGGCCGGGTTGGCCCTGTCCCTGCTGCCCCTGTTGTCCTTGCTGGCCCTGTTGTCCCTGCTGGCCGCGTTGACCCTGCTGTCCCTGCTGGCCGCGCTGCCCCTGCTGCTGACGGCCCTCGCGCTCGGACTCGCCCAGCAGCTGGTTCTGCCGGCGCGACAGCTGGTCGAGCTGGTTCATCATCTCGCGGCCCTGCTGGTTGCCCTGGCCCTGCTGGCCGCGCTGTCCCTGCTGCTGGCGCTGCTGGCCGTTCGGATTCGCCATCATCGGGGTGGCGTTTTCCATCATCTTGCGCAGCTCCTCGAGCATGCGCTTGGCCTCTTCACGCTGGCCGTTCTTGGCCATCTCGCGAATCTTGTCGAGCATCTTCTGCAGGTCGTCGCCGGTGATGGTGTTGTTCGGATCCATCTTTTCCGCCTGCTCTTCCATGCGGCGGCGCTCGTCGGGATCCTTCATCTTCTCGGCCAGCTCGCGCTGCCACCGCGCCATCGCGTCGTAGAGCTGCTGGATCAGCTTCTCGATCTCCTCGTCACCGGCCTGGCGCTGCATGGCATCCTGCAGCTCCTGGCGGGCCTGCTCGACGGCGCGCTCGGCGTCGGACGTGGCGCCGCTCTCAAGGCGCATCGCGAGATCCCAGAGGAGCTTCTGCGTGTCGGTGATCGTCTCCTTGCTGTCGTTCTGCGCGAGCCGAACGGACCCGATGCGCAGGCCGAGCTGGACGACCGGATCCTCGCGATAGCTCGACGGATTCCCATGGATCAGACGCATGCCGTCGGCGACATCGATGCGATAGCCCTTCGGATCGCGGGTCAGTGCCTTGCGCAGCACGATCAGGGCGCGCGCCGTCGGATCGTTGAACACCCGCTCGGGCAGCAGGAAGGTCTCGACCGAGCTGCGGCCCTTCTGGCCGAGCGCATCGGTGGCGAACAGCATCACCGTGACCTTGAGGCCGGCCCAGGGATGGCTGGTGAGATCGCGGACGAAAGTGTCGGCGATCTTCTTGGCATTCCCCGCGACCGGCAGGTCGACCCGCAGCACCTCGGGCTCCTCGTCGCTGCTCAGCGCATCGTCGCCCAGCACACTGCCATGCAGGCGCATCTGGAGCTGCACGCCGGTGATGCCAAAGTCGTCGCCGGCGAGGTACTCGATCTTGGTCGACCACTTGTCGACGCCGATCGGACGCGTGAACTCGATGGTCGGGGCGAGGTCGGGGATCACGTGAAGCTTCCAGCGCGCCTGCTCGTCGCCGCGCGCCTGCAGGGTGATCTGCTTACCCTCGGTGATGACTTCCTCGACCTGGTACTTGCCCTTGCTGACGGTCGAGAATTCGGTCGCCTTGCCGTCGATCGAAAGTACCGGCGGTTTGCGACCGCGCGTGTCGTCGACGAAACCGGCGATCTTGCTGCCGGCCGGAACCCGCAAGATCTTTTCGTGCTCGGCCATATCCAGATAGACCGGCGGCTTGCCGGTATAGGCCGGCGGCGCGATCCACAGGTTGGCGACGACGGGCGGCGGCGGCGGGAAGGCCGGCGTGACGGCGGCGGCCATGCGGTCGCTGCGCCAGCCACCCGCCACGGCGATGGCGACGACCAGGGCCAGCAGCGGAACGAAGCGCAGGGCCCACTTGTCGAGGCTGGCCAGGCCAGGATGGGCCGGCCGGTTGCTCAGGCCGGCGAGACGCTCGGCCTCGCGGCGGCGATGAGCCTCCCACAGCGCCTTGGCCATCGGGTCGGCCGTGCCGGCGGCCAGATGGTCCTGCACGGCCACCAGCGGCCGGTGCGGAATGTCACTGTCGCGCTCGAGGCGGCGGATCGACGCTTCCTGCGTGGGCCAGGCAAAATCACGCAACTGCCACCAGGCGAGCCCGGCGAAGGCGAACGCGATGGCGGCCAGCACGCCCGTATGCACCCACGGATCCAGGCCGGCGAACAGGTCGAGATGCGCGGCGGCCACGAACAGCGCCACGAATGAAAGCAGCGGCACGAAACGTGGCCACAGGCCTTCCCATGCCAGAGCCGCCCGCGCCAAACCGATCTTGCGTCCCAGCCCGGGGGCCTGGATCGTCGGGGTGGTCTGGCTGGCGTCCATCGACGTCCTTTCGTTAGGCCTTTTTCGGCTCCATCCAGGGCGGAAACCGCTCGGCGGAGATCATTTCCTCGACAGTGGGCCTCGGTCGCGTAACCGCAAACCGCGTGCCATCCACCATCACCTCGGGCGCCAGCGGACGGCTGTTGTAGCTGGAAGCCATGACCGCCCCATATGCACCCGCTGACCGTACCACCACCAAGTCGCCCGCCGCCAGCGGCGGCAGATCACGGTTCTGTGCCAGGAAGTCGCCGGATTCACAGATGGGACCGACAATGTCGCAACGGATCGTGGCGGCATCGCGGCGTGGCTCGCGGACCGGCTGGATTTCGTGCCAGGCCTCGTAGAGCGTGGGCCGGATGAGGTCGTTCATCGCCGCATCCACGATGACGAAAGTCTTGGCCGAACCGGGCTTCACGAGGATGACCTCGCCCACCAGCACGCCCGCCTCGCCGACCAGTCGGCGCCCCGGCTCGAAGGCGAGTTCGCAGCCGAGCCCCTCGGTTTCACGCGCCACGACCGCCATGAACTCCGCGATCGAGGGCGGCTTCTCGTCGGCATAGACGATCCCCAGCCCGCCGCCGATGTCGAACCGGTCGATGCTATGGCCGTCCTCGCGCAGCTGCCCGATCAGCTCGCGCACCCGCACGATGGCGTCGCGATAGGGCGCGAGCGAGGTGAGCTGCGAGCCGATGTGCATGGCTACGCCGACGACATTCAGGTTCGGCAGCCGGCCGGCCAGTGCGAAGGCCTCGCGGGCCAGGTCGATGTCGATGCCGAACTTGTTCTCCTTGCGGCCGGTCGTGATCTTGGCATGCGTCTTGGCATCGACGTCCGGGTTCACCCGAATGGTGATGTCGGCCTTGCGCCCCAGCTGGCCTGCCACGGCGTTCAGCGTTTCGAGTTCAGCCGAGCTCTCGACGTTGATCTGCCCGATGCCGGCTTCGAGCGCCGCCATCAACTCCGACGGCTTCTTGCCGACGCCGGAGTAGATGATGCGCCGGGCCGGGATACCGGCGGCCAGCGCCCGCTTCATCTCGCCCACGGAGACGATGTCGGCGCCAGCGCCCATCTCGCCGAACAGTCGGATGACGGCCAGGTTGCTGTTGGCCTTCATCGCGTAGGCGACGCTGGCGTTCATGCCCTTGATGCCGTCGGCAAACTCCTGCCACGCTGCGCGCAGGGCCCCGGCGGAATAGCAGTAGAACGGCGTGCCGACCTGGGCCGCTATGGTGGCGAGCGCGACGCCCTCGGCGTGCATCTCGCCATCCTTGTAGGCGAAGACGCTCATCGCCCGCGTCCCCCCACCTTGCCCAGGAAGCGACGCCGCGCTTCGGCGACGGCGCGCTCGACGTTTGCCGGCGCAGTACCGCCCAGGCTCTTGCGGGCATTGACCGATGCCTCGACAGTCAGCACGCGATAGACGCTGCGGTCGATCTTGGGCTCCACCGCCTGCATCTCCTCAAGCGACAGCTTGTCGAGGTCGATGCCCTTGTCGGCCGCGATGCCGACCAGGCGGCCGGTGACGTGATGGGCCTGGCGGAACGGCAGCCCGACCTTGCGCACCAGCCAGTCGGCGAGATCGGTCGCCACGGAATAGTCAGCCGAGGCCACGGCGCGCATCCGCTCCGGATTGGCCTTGAGGTCGCGGATCATGCCGGTCATCGCTGCGATCCCCAGTTCCATCGAATCGGCGGCGTCGAACAGCGGCTCCTTGTCCTCCTGCATGTCCTTGCCGTAGGTCAGCGGCAGACCCTTCAGGATGGTGCAGAGCGCCACGAAGGCGCCGACGATGCGGCCGACCTTGGCGCGGGTCAGCTCGGCGGCGTCGGGGTTGCGCTTCTGCGGCATGATCGAGCTGCCGGTCGTGAAGGCATCCGACAGGGCGATGAACCGGAACGGCGCGGAGCACCAGATCACGATCTCCTCGGAGAGACGCGACAGGTGCACGGCCGTCGTCGAGGCGGCGGCGATGAACTCGATCACGTAGTCGCGGTCGGAGACGGCGTCGAGCGAGTTGGCCATCGGACGGTCGAAGCCCAGCGCCTTCGCGGTCTTGCGCGGATCGATCGGATGCGGCGAGCCGGCCAGCGCCGCGGCGCCCAGCGGCGATTCGTTGAGGCGCGCGCGGCAGTCGGCGAAGCGGCTGCGGTCGCGGCCGAACATCTCGACATAGGCCATCAGATGGTGGCCGAAGGTGATGGGCTGGGCCGTCTGCAGATGGGTGAAGCCCGGCATGATGGTCGAGGAATATTCGTCGGCCCGGTCGATCAACGCGGCCTGCAGGTCCTGCAGCATCGCCTCGAACCTGTCGATCGTGTCGCGCACCCACAGCCGCACGTCGAGCGCGATCTGGTCGTTGCGCGAGCGGGCGGTGTGCAGCCGGCCGCCGGCCGGGCCGATGATGTCGGTCAGCCGCTGCTCGACGTTGAAATGGATGTCCTCGAGCTTGGTGGAGAACTTGAACTTGCCGCTCTCGATCTCGGCCTTGACCTGGGCGAGGCCGCGCTTGATGTCGCGTCCGTCCTTGGCCGTCAGGATTCCCTGGGCCACCAGCATGTCACAGTGCGCGACCGACCCGGCGATGTCCTGCGCGTAGAGCCGCCGGTCGAAACCGATGGAGGCGTTGATCTTCTCCATGATCTCTGCGGGCCCGAGCTTGTAGCGGCCGCCCCACATCGTATTGGAGCGACGATTGGCTGCTCGCGCAGTCGTGTTCTTCCGTGCCATGAATTCAGCCATATATCTCTTTAGGAACGCGGCTTATGGCACATCCTGTCCCCAATTTCCTACTTGGCCGGCGCTACATTCTTTGCGGCGCCCTGGCGGGCGTCGCGCTCCCCGCCCTGGCCACCCCGGTCCTGGCCGGCGTGAAGCCGGACATGGCCAGGGGCGCCATGGAGCGGTTCAAGCTCGCCGCGCAGCCGAAACCCCTGCCCGACCTCGAGATCCAGACCGCCGACGACAAGCCAATGAAGCTCGGCGACTTCAAGGGCAAGGTCGTCCTGCTGAACTTCTGGGCGACCTGGTGTGCGCCCTGCGTGAAGGAAATGCCGAGCCTCGACCGGCTGCAGGCGGCCTTCCCGAAGGACAAGTTCCTCATCGTGCCGCTGTCCATCGACGGCCCGACCAAGCCCAAGGTCGCGCCGTTCTACAAGGACCAGAAGCTCGCCAATCTCGGCATCTACTTCGACAAGGGGCGCAAGACCATGCAGGGTCTCGACGTCACCCTGCTGCCGACGTCGATCCTGGTCGATGCCAAGGGTCGCGAGCTCGGCCGCATCGAGGGCGATGCCGACTGGGACATGCCCGAATCGATCGCCCTGATGAAGGCGGCGATGGGCAAGGACAAAGGCTGACGGCCCGCCCGGTCGCGCCGGCTTCGTGCATAATGCGGCGGACATGACGCCGCCTGCCGCGCCTTCCGACGCCGTCGCGATCGAACTCAACGCCGTACTGGTCGCCCTGACGGCGAACCAGCCGCTGGTGCTGACCCTGGAGGACGGCACGCTCCTGCCGTCGGGACCCTTCGCGACCGAACATCCCACGCTGCAGAGCGGCGTGCGCGCCTGGGTCGAACGCCAGACCAACCATCCCCTGGGCTATGTCGAGCAGCTCTACACCTTCGCCGATCGCGACCGGCCGGCCTCGGACGGGCGCCGGCGCGTCGTGTCGATCAGCTATCTCGGCCTCACCCGCGAGCGGCTGTCGGCCGGCGCACGCGATCCCGAATGGCGAAGCTGGTACCGCTATTTTCCGTGGGAGGACTGGCGGGCGGGCCCCTCGCCGCTGATCGCCGGGACTATCCTGCCAAGGCTCGCGCCGTGGGTGGACGCCGGGGCCGATGCAGGGAACCGGCGCGAGCGGCAGCAGCGTGTCGAGGTGAGCTTCGGCGATGGCCGCGAGACCTGGAACGAGGATCTGGTCCTGCAGCGCTACGAGCTGCTCTACGAGGCGGGCCTGGTCCCCGAGGCGAAGCATCCGGCGACGGATCCCGTACCGGGCATGCCGATGCGGCACGATCACCGCCGGATCCTCGCCACCGGCATCGCCCGCCTGCGGGCCAAGATCAAATACCGGCCGGTCTTCTTCGAGTTGATGCCGCCCGAGTTCACGCTGCTGCAGCTCCAGCGCGCGGTCGAAGCGCTGGCCGGCCGGCCCATGCACAAGCAGAACTTCCGCCGCCTGATCGACGCGCAGGGGCTGGTCGAGCCCACGGGCGCGTCCACCGCCGAGGCGCGCGGCCGTCCGGCCAAGCTGTTCCGCTTCCGCCGCGAGGTTGTGCTCGAGCGCGCCGTGCTGGGCAGCAAGCTCCCCCTCTCCCGCCCGATCTGAAGTCTTGACGGAATTAATGCTCATTCCTAGTATAAATAATTAATACTCACACTGAGCATTAAATAGGTGTCCGATGTCGCTGTCCGCTTCGCCCGACCTGATGGTCCGCACGGCCCCGCTCTACGATCGCGTGAAGAGTGTCATTCCCTCGATCGAATGGCCGGCCTTCGCCGAGGATATCGATGCCATCCTGGCGCTGAAGCGCGAGCGCGATGCCGTGATCCTGGCGCACAACTACCAGACGCCCGAGATCTTCCACTGCGTGGCCGACATCGTGGGCGACAGCCTGGCCCTGGCGCGCGAGGCCATGAAGGTCGATGCGGGCGTCATCGTCCTCGCCGGCGTCCACTTCATGGCCGAGACCGCCAAGCTTCTGAACCCGGCCAAGCGCGTGCTGATCCCCGATCCCGGCGCCGGCTGCTCGCTCGCCGCCTCGATCACCGCCGCCGACGTGCGGCTGCTGCGCCAGCGCTATCCCGGCGTGCCCGTCGTCACCTACGTGAACACGTCCGCCGCCGTGAAGGCCGAGAGCGATGTCTGCTGCACCTCCGGCAATGCGAAGAAGATCGTCGAGAGCCTCGGCGTCCCGAAGGTCATCATGCTCCCCGACGAGTACCTGGCGCAGAACATCGCCGCCGAAACCGGGGTCGAGATCGTCACCTGGGCCGGCCACTGCGAGGTGCATGAACGCTTCACGGCCCAGGACATCCGCCAGCTTCGCGCCGGCCATCCCGGAATCGTGGTGCTCGCCCATCCAGAATGCCCGCCCGAGGTGGTGGGCGAATCGGATTTCACGGGCTCGACGGCGGCGATGATCGACTATGTCGATGCGAAGCGACCGGCGCGGGTCGTGCTCGTGACCGAATGCTCCATGAGCGACAACGTCGCCGTGCAACATCCCGAAGTCGAGTTCATCCGGCCCTGCAACCTCTGCCCGCACATGAAGCAGATCACCCTGCCGAAGATCCGCCGGGCACTGGAGACGATGCGGCACGAGGTGACGATCGATCCCGCGGTGGCCGCGGCGGCGCGCCGGGCCGTCGAACGCATGCTGGAAATCTGAGGACCCGATGACGATCCCCTCGCTCCCCCTCCTCATGATCGAACCGGTGGTCCGCGCCGCCCTGCTCGAGGATCTCGGCCGTGCCGGCGATCTCACGACCGACGCGATCGTGCCGCCGACGGCCCGGGCAAGAACCGCCTTGGTCGCGCGCCAGCCGGGCGTCGTGGCCGGGCTTGCCGCGGCGGCAACGGCCTTCCGGCTGGTCGACCCGGAGATCGAGGTCGCGGTCGAACGGCCGGACGGCACACCGCTCGCGCCCGGCGATCGCATCGCGACCATTGCCGGCCCGGCGCGCGGCATGCTGACCGCCGAGCGGGTGGCGCTGAACTTCCTCGGGCATCTCAGCGGCGTGGCGAGCGGCGCCGCCACACTGGTCGAGGCCGTGCGCGGCCACAAGGCGCGCATCTGCTGCACGCGCAAGACCATGCCGGGACTGCGCGCCCTGCAGAAATACGCCGTGCGCGTGGGCGGCGGCATGAACCACCGCTTCGGCCTCGACGATGGCGTGCTCATCAAGGACAACCACGTCGCCGTGGCCGGCGGCATCCGGCCGGCGATCCTCGCGGCCCGCCGCGGCGTCGGTCATCTCGTGAAGATCGAAGTCGAGGTCGATACGCTGGATCAGCTCGAGGAAGCGTTGGCGACCGGTGTCGATGCCGTGCTGCTCGACAACATGACGCCCCATCAGCTCGCCACCGCGGTCCGCATGATCGACGGACGCGCCATCGCCGAGGCCTCCGGCCGCATCACGCCTCAGACCGCGCCGGCCATCGCGGCCAGCGGCGTCGATCTCATCTCGGCCGGCTGGCTCACGCACAGCGCCAGCGTCCTCGACATCGGCCTCGACTGGGAAAGCGCGGATTACTCTCCTCCCCATTCAGATGGGGAGGTGTCGGCGTAATCGCCGATGGAGGGGTCAGCGACGACCGTTCGTTCTTCGACGCTCTCGAACACTGCAAGCTTAGCGGCTTGTAACCAAGCCGCAGCCTGTCGCTAAACGGGCCGAGCTCCGCTCAGCCCATCAATTGCTGACTTCGCAGTGCTTGCCCATTTCCTTGCAGACCCGCAGCACCGCCTGCACCACCATTGACGCGGTCGAGCCTTCGTTTGGACCGGCATGGCCCGCGATCATGAGCTGCGAGACGTCGTCGTTAAACGGCACGACGTTCAACGTCGCGGTGCGATCGCCCTCGGCGATCTGGATGCGGCGGGCGCCGGGATCCTGCATCAGGATGCGGACGGACGGATTCTTCCGCGCGAGGTCGAGCGCGGTCGAGAAGATCTTGTCGGCATGGGCATCGAGCAGGACCGTCGCGAAATCGTAACCGGCGCGGCCATCCGGCTGACCGCCTTCGGTCATCTGGTGGATGCGGCCCAGCGCCTTGCGGGCAACGAACACCCATTGCGCCTCCGCCGGCGCGAAGGGCAGTGCGAGGCTCGCAAGCATCGCGGTCGCGACAAGGGGCTTGAAGAACGATGGCATATGACTTCTCCCTGATTCGCGCACGACCTTAAGCGAGCGTCGCCAACGAGGAAGCCGAGAAGGGCGCGAGCTCGCCGAAGCGGCCTTCGCGCACCTTGGCCGCCCATTGCGGATCGGCCAGCAGGGCGCGGCCGACCGCCACGAGATCGAACTCCTCGCGCTCCAGCCGGGCCTCCAGTTCGCCGAGATCGCCGATCTCCGAATCCTCGCGCGTCCGGAAGGTCTGCACGAAATCCGCACCCTTGAGGCCGACCGAGCCCACGGTGATCGTGGGCTTGCCGGTGAGCTTCTTCGTCCAGCCCGCGAGGTTGAGCGTCGAGCCCTCGAACTCCGGTTCCCAGAAGCGGCGCGTAGAGCAGTGATAGATATCGGTGCCGGCGGCAGTGAGCGGCTCCAGGAAGCGCGCCAACTCGTCGGGCGTCGGCGCCAGCCGCGCCGTGAAGTCCTGCTGCTTCCACTGCGAGAAGCGGAAGATGATCGGATAGTCGGCGCCGACCCGCGCCCGGATCGCCTTCACGATCTCGGCCGCGAAGCGCGTGCGTTGCACGAAGTCGCCGCCCCAGGCGTCGTCGCGCTTGTTCGCGCCCTCCCAGAAGAACTGGTCGATCAGGTACCCGTGCGCGCCGTGGATCTCGACGGCATCGAAACCGATCTCCTGCGCCGCACCGGCGGCGCGCGCAAAAGCGTCGATCGTGTCGGCGATGTCGGCATCGCTCATCGGTGGGCCGACCTGCTTGCCGGAAGCCGAGAGACCGGAAGGGCCATCGGACGGCGCCTCGGGATGCTGGCCGGTGCCGGTCTTGCGCATCATGCCCTGGTGCCAGATCTGCGGCGCGATCTTGCCGCCCGCGGCGTGCACCTCCTCGACCACGCGGCGCCAGCCGGCGAGAGCCGCCGGCGAATGGAAGTCCGGCACGTTGGTGTCGTTGGAGGCGGCGGGCCGGTCGACCGTGGTGCCTTCGGTAACGATCAGGCCCACACCGCCTTCGGCACGGCGGCGATAATAGGCCGCGACGTCGGCGCCGGGGATGCTGCCGGGACTCTTGGAGCGCGTCATCGGCGCCATGACGAGGCGATTGGGCAGCGACAGCGACTTGGTCGCGAAGGGGCGGAACAGCGGGCTGGTCATGCGGGTCTCGCTTGCGGGAATTCGACGTCGCCGTAGGGGTAGAAGTTCTTCAGGTCGACGTTGCGATAGGGCAATCCGTCGAGCCGCACGGTACCGAGGAAGGGCTCGACCGGCTCGACCAGCAGAATGGTCCGAGCGAAGCCGCTATCGTCGAAGCCGCGGCGGAAGTGCACGCGCGACTTGATGGCGATCGCCTTGAACTGCGCGAGGTCGAAGGCGGGGCCCGCGAGTTCCGACGGCTCGACGATCTGCGTGAGGTAGCGGCTGATCAGCACGACATTGTTGCGGCCGAAAGCGACGCTCACCCAGAGCCTGCCGTGCGCCTCATGCGCCCCCACCACCGTGCCGGTAACGCGCACCGGCTGGCCTGCGGATTCATCGGCGAGGCCGCCGATCTCGCGGTCGAACGGATCGCCGACCTTCACGCCTTCGCCCTTCAGCGCGTCGATGACCTTGGCGTCGGCAATCGTGGCGATCAGCACGTCCGACAGATCCTGCGCGATCACTTCCTTCAGGATCCAGGTCGCATAGCCCGAGCGGTCGCTATGATCGGCCAGCACGACCGGAGTCTCGCCACGGGCCATGGCTTTCTTCGCCAGCCGGACGCCCTCGGGAATCGGATAGACCCTGGCGGTGTTGAGCAGGTCCTTCCGGCGGCGCCAGGCCCAGGACGCCATGTCGTCGGCGACCTTCTTCGCCAGCGCCGCATTGCCGTTCGTCATGACCTGGAAGGTGAGCCCGACATCCGGCACGTCGGCAAAGGGAAATCCGAAGAACACGTTCACGTAGACATCGGGTTCGCGGGCTTCCCAGACGAGGGCGCGCTGCACCAGGTCCATCCACGGCGAGGCGCCGGTCCATTGCAGCACGGTCGGGGTGATGATCGGCACCTTCACCGTCACCGTGGCGGGCACGTAGTCGCCGCGGATCGCGCGCACCAGCATGCGCGCCGCGCGCTGGCCCTGGAGGTGGCTATCGTAGTGCGGGAAATATTTGACCGTGAACGCCATGTCGGCCTGGGCCAGGAACTCGGCATCCTCGTTGCCGTGCGGATCGAAGGTGCCGACGATGAAAGCCCTGCGCCCGACCGCCTCGCGGACGCGGCGCGCGATGTCGGCCTCGGGGCGCGCAACGCCGCGCACGCCCATCGCCCCGTGCAGGCTGAGATAGACGCCGTCGAACGGCCCCTGCTCCTTCAGGCCCGCGATCATGCGGCCGAGGAAGGTCTCGTAGGCTTCTTCGGTGATCCAGCCGGAGCCGGTGCCGGTCTTCGGCCAGAGCGGCGATTCGATGCCGACCAGTTCGACACCGTCATACTCGCGCGCCACCTTCACGAACCCGCCCATGTAGGACCTTGGATCGTGCGCCAGCAGCGCCTCGCCGCTGGCCGGCGAGCCCGGATAGGTGAAATCGGCGAGCGTGGTGTCGTTCGGGAGGAACGTCACCGTCTCATGGGCAAAATGCAGGACGGCGATACGCATCGCGCCGCCCGCCCCGTCAGCGCGTCGGGACCGGGCGCTCGCCGGAATAGTCGTAGAAGCCGCGCTTGACCTTGCGGCCGATCCAGCCCGCCTCGACATACTTCACGAGCAGCGGGCACGGCCGGTACTTCGAATCGGCCAGACCTTCGTGCAGGACCTGCATCACCGACAGACAGGTATCCAGGCCGATGAAGTCGGCCAGCTCGAGCGGGCCCATCGGATGGTTGGCGCCCAGCTTCATGCCGGTGTCGATCGCCTCGACATTGCCGACGCCCTCGTAGAGCGCATAGACCGCCTCGTTGATCATCGGCAGCAGGATGCGGTTCACGATGAAGGCCGGGAAATCCTCGGCATTGACCGGCTTCTTGTCGAGCTTGACCACGACCTCGCGCACGGTGCGGAAGGTCTCCTCCTCCGTGGCGATGCCGCGGATCAGTTCGACCAGGCCCATCAGCGGAACCGGGTTCATGAAGTGCATGCCCATGAACTTGCCGGGTCGGTCGGTGACGGCGGCGAGCCTCGTCACCGAGATCGACGAGGTGTTGGTGGCGAGCAGGACGTTGGCCGGCAGGCCCTCGCAGACCTTCTTGAAGATCTCGCGCTTCACCGCTTCGTTCTCGGTCGCCGCCTCGACGATCAGGTCGCAGTCGGCGAAGGCCTTGTAGTCGGTGCCGGTCGAGATACGTCCCAGCGCCGAATCCTTGTCCTCCGGACGGATCATGCCGCGGCCGATCTGCCGGTCCATGTTGCGTCCGATCGCGTCGATACCCTTGTCGAGATGCGCCTGGTCGACATCCGCGAGCCGGATGTCGAAGCCCTTCAACGCGCAGACATGGGCGATGCCGCTGCCCATCTGGCCGGCACCGATGACTCCGATGCGCTTGATCATGATGGGTACCCTCGGGTTACTTTACTTTTTCTCGATCGCGGCGGTGAGCTCGGGAACGAGCTGGAAGAGATCGCCCACGAGGCCGTAGTCGGCCACCTGGAAGATCGGCGCTTCCTCGTCCTTGTTGATCGCCACGATCGTCTTGCTGTCCTTCATGCCGGCGAGATGCTGGATCGCGCCGGAGATGCCGATGGCGATGTAGAGGTCGGGCGCGACCACCTTGCCGGTCTGACCGACCTGGTAATCGTTCGGCACGTAGCCCGCATCGACCGCGGCGCGGCTGGCGCCGAGACCGGCGCCGAGCTTGTCGGCCAGCGTCTCGAGCATCTTGAAGTTCTCGCCGCTCTGCAGGCCGCGACCGCCGCTGACGACGATCTTGGCGCTGGTCAGTTCGGGGCGCTCGCTCTTGGAGAGCTCGGCGCCGACATAGGAGGACAGGCCCTTGGCACCCTCGCCGCCGATCTTCTCGATCGCCGCCGAACCGCCGCCGGCCGCGGCCTTGAAATTGGTCGGGCGCACCGTGACGATCTTGATCTTGTCAGCTGTCTGGACGGTGGCCATCGCGTTGCCGGCGTAGATCGGCCGGACGAACGTGTCGGGCGACACGACCTGGATCGCCTCGGAGACCTGCGCGACGTCGAGCAGGGCGGCGACGCGCGGCGCGATGTTCTTGCCGACCGAATCGGCCGCCATCACGACGTGGCTGTAGTTCGGGGCGAGCTTCACGATCAGAGGCGCGATGTCCTCGGCCAGCCAGTTGGCATAGGCCGCATCGTCGGCCTGAAGCACCTTGGTGACGCCGGCGATCGAAGCGGCCGACTTGGCCGCATCGTCGCAATTGTTGCCGGCCACGAGGACCGTGACGTCCGGATCCATCTGGCTCGCCGCGGCGACGGCGTTGGCGACGTTGGCCCGGACAGCTTTGCCGTCATGCGCGGCGACGACGAGAACGCCCATGATCAGATCACTCCCGCTTCGTTCTTCAGCTTGTCGACGAGTTCGGCGACGGTCTTCACCTTGATGCCGGCCTTGCGCTTGGGCGGCTCCTCGACCTTCAGCGTCTTGAGGCGCGGCGCGACGTCGACACCCAGCGCGTCCGGCGCCAGCGTCTCGATCGGCTTCTTCTTCGCCTTCATGATGTTCGGCAGCGAGGCGTAGCGCGGCTCGTTCAGGCGCAGGTCGGTGGTGATCACCGCCGGCATCTTGATCTTGATGTTCTCGAGGCCGCCGTCGACCTCGCGCTTCACCTCGACCGAGCCGTCGGCGACGTTCAGCTTGTTGGCGAAGGTGCCCTGCGACCAGCCCAGCAACGCAGCCAGCATCTGGCCGGTCTGGTTGGAGTCGTCGTCGATCGCCTGCTTGCCGACGATCACCAGGCCGGGCTGCTCCTTGTCGACCACCGCCTTCAGCAGCTTGGCGACGGCCAGCGGCTGCAGTTCGGCGTCGGTCTGGACCAGCACGCCGCGGTCGGCGCCCATGGCGAGGGCCGTGCGGATCGTCTCCTGGCACTGGGCCGGGCCGGCGGAGAAGGCGATGACTTCGGTCGCGGCGCCCTTCTCTTTCATGCGGATCGCCTCTTCCACGGCGATCTCATCGAAGGGATTCATGGACATCTTGACGTTAGCCGTCTCGACACCCGTGTTGTCGGCCTTGACGCGGATCTTGACGTTGTAGTCGATGACCCGCTTGACCGCGACCAGCACTTTCATCGCGTTGCGCCTATCGGTGAGTTGCGGCCGGACTGACCCGTCCGGCGAAGGGGTTTTCGTGTAGGGGTGTTCAGCCGATCATGTCAAGGCTATGGCGCACCGCACAAAACCGCAGGGTGGAAGATTTTTCCCCTATCTTTCAACAGCTTGGCCGGTTAGCGGGCGCCGCCCGGCACCCACAGCACATCTGCCGCGCCATTGTCGTTGAGCCTGCGGGCCAGCACGAAGAGGTGGTCGGACAGGCGATTGATGTACTTGATCGCCTCCGGGTTGATCTCCTGCTCGGCCGCGAGACGCGTCATGCAGCGCTCGGCGCGCCGCGCCACGGTTCTCCCCAGGTGCAACCAGGAGGCCGCCTCGCTGCCGCCCGGCAGGATGAAGGACTTGAGCGGCTGCAACTCGGAGTTCATCGCATCGATCTCGTGCTCGAGGCGCTCGACCTGCGACGCCACGATGCGCAGCGCCGGCTCGTCGCGCTTCGTCTTGCCCTCGGGCGTGCAGAGATCGGCGCCGAGATCGAACAGGTCGTTCTGGATCCGGGCCAGCATCGCATCGGCTTCGGCGAGGCGCGGATCGCCGGTCCCGGCGCGCGCGAGGGCGCTGCGCGCCAGGCCGATCGCCGAGTTCGCTTCGTCCGTCGTGCCATAGGCCTCGACGCGGACATCATGCTTCGCCACACGCTCGCCGCGACCGAGCGACGTCTGCCCGGCATCGCCGCCGCGCGTGTAGATGCGGTTGAGAGTGACGGCCATCGGCTAGCTCCTGCTCGCGAAATACCAAAGGAGGATCAGCACGACGGTGAGGAGCTGCAGGCGTACGCGCCACCACATCATGCGGTTGCTGCGGCGACTGCCCTCTATATTGCCGTCCTGGTTTCGACTCATGTTGATCAGGCCGGCGAACAGCGTCCCGAGCGTGGCGAAGGCAGAGACCAGCACGAGCACGAAAAGAACATTGGCGAGGGTCATGAGCTTTTATCCCGCATTGTGCCGGCCCGCGCCAGTACGGGCGCCGGCCCAGGGCCGCGCGGCGCGCGAGGCTGCCGTGCCGGTGGCCAGCCGAAAGATGGTCTCGGCGGTCTGCTCGGCCGACCACAGCGCCGCATGGACCGTGCCGTACTCCACCGGTTCGGTCGCCTCGCCGGCGAAGAACACGCGGTTTCCCAGTGGTCGCGCATGTTCGGTGCAGTCGTCGGGATCGCTGCCGACGCCGGGATAGGAATAGCCGCCGCGCGACCAGGGATCGCTCAGCCAGCGCGGGAAGACCATCGCCTCGGGCTCGGGAATGTCCTCGCCGAACATCGCGCGCAGGGATCGCATGGCGACGGCCGTCACCTCCGCATCGCTCGCCCGGTGGTCGAGATGGATGGCGGTGTGGCCATTGCAGAAGCTGAGCAGGATCGGCAGCCCGGTCTCCTGCTCGTGACTGACCCAGGTGTTGAAGCCGCCGCGCTGCACCGGCGAGTCGGGAAGGCGCCCGAACCATTTCGGCGACTCCGGCCAGAAGCGTCGCGGAAAGCGCAGGTAGATCTTGCCGAGCACGCCCGCGCCATAGCCGATGCGGCCGATGGCCCTGCGCTGAAGTTCCGGCGGTGCGGGATCGAGAGCCGGCAGCCCGGCCCGCAGCAGCCCGACCGGCACGGCAATGATCGCGCGATCCGCCTCGATGCGCTCGCCGCCTTGCAGGATCGCGGTCACGCCGCCACCCGTCCAGACGACCCGTTCGACCGCGACTCCCTGGCGAATGTCGAGCCCGTGCGCGACGTCGCCGACCAGGGACCGGTAGCCGCCCTTCGGCTGGGCGTTGCGTTCGAGGCCTTCGGTCGGGAACCACTCCTCTGCCGCCACCGCCTCCCAGGGCGCACTCTGCACCCCTTCGCTCATCTCGACGAAGGTGGCGACCACTAGCCGGTCGATCTCCGGCAACCATGACGCGGTCAGCAACGGCTCGATGGCTTCGCGCACGGAAATAGAGCGCGGACCGCGAATCCGGGTGAACGCCTTGCTCTTCCAGCCCGCCCATTCGATGGCGGCCTTGAAGGCCATCCGGCCCATCACCGCGCGGCGGCGCTGGCCCTCGCGCGTCGGCGACGTGGCGCGCTTGTCGATCAACAGCCGCTCGCCCTGCGACTCGATCAGGTCGATGCCCAGCTTCTCGCACCAGAGGGTGAGCGGATTGCCCTCGACCCCATGCACCCAGGAGCCGCCGAGATCGACCGGCGCACCGACGCGATCATCGGTCCAGGTTCGACCACCGATGCGGTCGCGCGCCTCCAGCACGCTGACGGTAAAGCCCGAATCGTGCAGCAGCCTTGCAGCCACGAGCCCTGCCATGCCGGCGCCGACAACGATGACGCGCTCGCCGCCGCCGGCTCCCATCGACCATGGCCCGGTACGGCTCACCGTCCCGCCCATGCCAGCATCGGCAGCGACGACATCGAGTCGAAGGTGCGACCGCCCGCTGCTTGCAATGCCGCGGAGTCGCTGTACGTCGCCCCGACATAGGCCAGCGCCCGCATCCCCGCGGCCCGGGCGGCCTGGACGCCGGGCAGGGAATCCTCGACCACGGCGCAGTCGAAGGGCTGCTCGTTCATTTGAATGGCTGCGTGAAGGAAGAGGTCCGGGAACGGCTTTCCCCGCGGCACCTGGCTCGAACTGAAGATGCGGCCTTCGAAGCGCGCCCACAGGCCGGTGAGGCCAAGCGTGACCCGCATCTTGTCGAGCCCACCCGAGCTCGCGACGCAGGTCGCGATGCCCGCCGCCTCGATCGCATCGATGGCCTCGACGACGCCCGGCACGGCTCTCAGCGGCGCATCGTGAAAGGCCTGCATTGTGTCGGCCTGGAGGCGGTCGACGAAATCGACCGGCAGGGCCCGGCCAAGTTCCCCCTCGACGATCTCCACGCAGGACTTCATCGAGCGGCCCATCAGCCGGCGCATCGTCTCCTCGACGGTCCAGTCGAGGCCCTCGCGCTGGAGCGCGCGGGAAAAGCAGGTGTTGGCGAGGGGCTCGCTGTCGACCAGAACCCCGTCGCAATCGAATATGACCAGCACCCGCCAGAGATATCAGTAAGGCTTGTCGCCTGCCACCGTGACCCTGTTGCCGCTGCGGGTGTGCGGCCAGTAGTCCCACATCGCGCGATGCTGGACGCAGCGATTGTCCCAGAAGGCGATGGAATTCTCCTGCCAGCGGAAGCGGCACTGGAAGAGCGGGTTCTCCATGTGCTCGTACAGGTACCGCAGGATCGCGTCGCTCTCGTCGCGCGGCAGGCCGACCAGCGAGCGGGTGAAGCCGCGGTTGACGTAGAGCGCCTTCTTGCCCGTCACCGGATGGGTTCGCACCACCGGGTGGATGGCCCGTGGATACTCTGGCTTGTCGACCACGTTGTAGTTCTTGTAGAGGCCGCGATAGACCGACTCGCCGTCATGGACCGCGGTCAGCCCGTCGAGATAGGTCTTCATCCGGTCCGACAGCGCCTCGTAGGCGGCGTACATGCTGGCGAACAGCGTGTCGCCGCCCTTGGGCGGGCACTTCTTGATGTACAGGATGCTGCCCATCGGCGGCTCGAGGTCGCAGCTGACATCGGTGTGCCAGCCCTCGCCGTTGGCGCGCGGCGAATCCTTGTCGGCGTGGATGATCATGAGCTCGGGCTTGCCCGGTTCGCTCGGCGCCGCGGGATGGGTGTGCAGCTCGCCGAACAGGCGGCCGAAGGCCAGGTGCTGATCCTGGCTGATATGCTGGTCGCGGAAGAAGATGACCAGGTTCTCGGCCAGCGCTCGGTGGATCTCGTCCTGTTGCCGGTTCGACAGCGGCTGGCTGAGGTCGATCCCGCTGATTTCCGCACCGAGGATCGGCGTCAGCTTGTCGAGGGTGATGGTCTCGTACGGAGCGCTTTCGTCGGCATTGTGCCGATAGCGCGGGCCCGCATTGGCGTTCAGCGATCCTGTCATGGGTCTCTCCTACTCCACCTTGATGTTGGCTCGACGGATGATCTGTCCCCAGCGTTCCTTCTCGGCGCTGGCGAAGGCTCCGAACTCGGCCGGACGCATGAGCTTCGGCGTGCCGCCCAGCGCCGCCAGTCGCTCGATGACCTCGGGCATCGCCGACACGGTGTAGAGGTCCGCGTTGATCCGGTTCACGATCTCCGCCGGCGTTCCCTTCGGTGCATAGAAACCTGTCCAGGTCGTCAGCAGGACCTCGGGAAGGCCCGCTTCCGCCGCCGTCGGCATCGCCGGCACGGCAGCGTAGCGTTCGCTGTCGGTGACGAAGAGACCCTTCAGCGCGCCGCGGTCCATCGCGATCTTGGCGTTGACCGTGTCGATCATCATGAAGGTGAGCAGGCCGCTCTGCACGTCGGGGATGGCCTGCGGATTGCTCTTGTAGCCGACATAGACCGCGTCGACGCCCGCCGCCATTTTGTAGAGTTCGGAGGCGACGCGCGCCGGCAAGGCGCCAGCACCGTAATTGTGCCTGCCGGGCTCGGCCTTCAGCTTTGCCGTCAGTTCAGCTGCCGTGTTGATCGGGCTGTTCCGGTCAACCAGCAGCACGAAGGGCGAGGTGCCCATGCGCGAGATCGGCGCGAAGTCGGCGATCGGATCGTAGGGAAGCTTGTCGTAGATCGCGGGGTTGACGACCTGTGTCATGGCCGAGGTGGCGAAGAGGGTCAGGCCGTCCGGCTTGGCGCGTGCGACCGATTCGGCCGCCGGAATGCCGTTGCCCCCACCCTTGTTGTCGATCACCACGGGCTGGCCCCACAACGCCGAGAGGCGCTCGGCATAGACGCGCGCACTGATGTCGGTTGCCGCACCGGCCGGAAACGGCACGACCATCGTCACCCGCCCCGAGGGAAATTTCTGCGCCCGCGCGATCGCCGGCGCTGCAAAGGCCGCCGCGCCCAGCCCCATCCCGAACTGCCGTCTGCCGATCATGTTTCCTCGTCGTTTCTTTGTTGCGCCAAAGTTAACGCCCCGCGAGCGGTTCCGCCTCGCCCAAGTCGACAGAGTCCGTATTACGGAATAGCCTCGCACCATGGCCATCGAGCCCGTTCGCCGCAGTTTCGCGATCCTCGAGGCGCTGAGCCAGCGCCCGCATGCAACGATCGCCGTACTGGCGGGCGAGACGAGTTTGCCCCGCCCTACGGTCGTGCGTCTGCTCGGCACATTGGTCGAACTGGGATACGTGACCCAGGTCTCGCGATCGCTGGGGTATCGCCTCACCAACCGCGTGCTCGCGCTCGCACAGGGCATCCGCTTCATCGATCATCTGGTCGACATCGCCGCGCCGCATATGCAGCACTTCACGCAGGACCACGGCTGGCCGCTCTATCTCGGCTCGATCAGCCACCGCGCCATCACGATCCGCTATTCCACCGCAGCCGAGAGTCCGCTGTCCTTCGAGCGGACCGCCCTGCAGCGCCGCAGCCCGCTCCTCTCGGGCGCGCTCGGGCGCGCCTGGCTCGCCTTCTCGACCGACGAAGAGCGCCGCGCGATCCTGCGCGACCTCGGCGTCCGCTACGATGCGAAACTGGCGACCGCCTTTGCGCGGATTCGCCGGGACGGCCATGCCTTCTCGGTCGTGACGCGCACCGCCCGGCTGCAGGGCATTGCCGTCGCCATTCACCGGAACGAACGCGTCCTGGGATGCATCTCGATGCGCTTCACCCGCTCCGCGATGACGGAGGCCGCGGCCGGCGAGCGCTATGGCGCGCCGCTCACGGCGCTCGCACGGGCCATCGCCTTCGACGTGGCAAACGAGTAGCTTGCGGGCAATTCAACGGAGGAAACATGCCGGCATTCGACGCCATCGCAACTCAGACCGTGCGCAAGGCAAACCATCTCGAACCCGCTTTCGTGCACAGGGAAGACGTCGAAGCCGCAGCGCGAAAACTCGCCGCCCGAAAGAAGAAGCCCAACATCCTCATCTACCTGATGGATGATGTCGGCTGGGGGGACCTCGGCTGCTACGGCGGCGGCGTGGCCGTGGGCGCACCGACGCCCAACTTCGACAGGATCGCGCGCGGCGGCCTGCAGCTCACCTCGTGCTATTCCGAGCCTTCCTGTTCGCCCTCACGCGCGACGCTCCACACCGGGCGCGTGCCCAATCGCCATGGACTGCATCGTCCGCCGATGTACGGCGAACCCGGCGGCCTGCAGGGCGAGATCACCCTGCCGATGCTGCTGGGCCAGGCCGGCTACACGACGCAGGCGGTCGGCAAGTGGCATCTCGGCGAGAACGTGGAGAGCCAGCCGCAGCATGTCGGCTACGACGATTTCTACGGCTTCCTTTCCGTTTCGGACATGTACACGGAATGGCGCGACCCGCATTTCTTCCCGGAGATCGTCTATTCGGACGCGCGCACCGAGTGGATCAAGAACATGCCCTTCAACCGCTGCTTCGTGCACGCGACCAAGGGCAGGGAACTGACCAATGTCGAGGAAGTGACGATCCCCGTCCTCTCCGAACTCGACGAGAAGTGGTGCAAGTATTCCGAGGCGTTCATCGAGAAGCAGGCGAAGTCGGACAAGCCGTGGCTGCTCTATCACTGCACGCGCGGCGCCCACTTCGACAACTATCCGGGCGAGAAGTTCCTCGGCAAGTCGCCGGCGAAGCATCCCTACAAGGACACGCTGCTCGAACTGGACGAGATCATGGGCCGCCTCGTCGAGGCGCTGCGCAGGTCGGGTCAGCTCGAGGACACGCTGATCTTCATCTCGTCCGACAACGGCCCGCACATGGAGACCTGGCCGGACGCCGCCTTCACGCCGTTCCGCTGCGCCAAGGGCTCGACCTGGGAAGGCGGCGTGCGCGTCCCCGGGCTGATGTACTGGCCGGGCGCGATCGAGGCCGGCCGCCAGAGCGACGGGCTGTTCGACTTCAACGACATCCTGCCGACCGCACTCGGCCTCGCCGGTGCCTCCGACCTGCTTCCATCCGACCGCTACATCGACGGCGTCGACCAGAGTTCGTTCCTGCTGGCGCCCGACGGTCTCTCCAACCGCAAGTATCACTACTATTGGCTCAGCCAGACCTTCTCGGGCATGCGCTGCGGCGAATACAAGATGGTGCTCTCGGCCACGAGCGACAATGCGACGGACGCCTTCGGCACCGGCGGCTTCACCGGCGTGCTGGAACGCTACACCTATCCGAAGCTGTTCAACCTCTATCTCGACCCGAAGGAACAGCACAACTACCTGACGCGCAAGCTGGCCTATATCGAGGCCTTCCAGCTCGGCATGCGCAACCACCTGGGCACGTTCAAGAAGTACCCCGCCAAGAAGATCATGGGCATCAAGGTCGCCGACAAGCGCGACTGACGGCCGACGAGGCCCTGAAGTTCAGAGATTGGCGGCGTCGATCACCCGGCAGAGGGCACCGCGAACATAGTTCGAGTCCGCAGTCTGGCCGGGCTGGATCATGAACACGGCATCGACTCGGGTGCCGCTGCCGGATTTCCGGGCCGTGACACGCAGGGTCTGCGGGCGGCCGGAGCCGCTCGTCTCCTGCACGGTCGTCAGCGCGCCCGCCTCGGCATCGACGCCGATATTGCTGAAACCTTCCGCCATCATGGCCGCACGCAGGTTTTTCAGCGCCGTTGGCTGCGGCAGGTTGGGGAACTCGCGCCAGGTGCGGAAGTTCATCGCCGTAACGCGAGCCGTTCCTTCGACCACGAAGTTCTGCTGGCAAACGCTCTGCACCATGCCTTGCGCCCATGCAGGAGGGAGTCCCATCACGGCGACAACAGCGACAACAGCGACAACACCGGCGGCAACGAACGACTTCATGATCTCTCCCGAAGCTAGTTGCGTCCCTCGATCAGGCCGCGGCAGACCACCTGGGCCTGAATCTCGGCCGCGCCCTCGAAGATGTTGAGGATGCGGGCGTCGCAGAGGACACGGCTGACGGGATACTCCATCGCATAGCCGTTGCCGCCGTGGATCTGCAGCGCATTGTCGGCATTGCTCCAGGCGACGCGCGCGGCCAGCAGCTTGGCCATGCCCGCCTCGATGTCGCAGCGCCGGTCGGAATCCTTCTCGCGCGCCGCGAAGTAGGTGAGCTGGCGGGCGATCATGGTTTCCACCGCCATCCAGGCGATCTTCCCGGCGACGCGCGGGAACGAATAGAGCGGCTTGGCGAACTGGATGCGGTCCTTCGCATAGCGCAGGCCGAGTTCGAGCGCGTTCTGGGCCACGCCGACGGCGCGGGCCGCGGTCTGGATGCGGGCGCTCTCGAAGGTCGCCATGAGCTGCTTGAAGCCCTGCCCTTCCTTCTCGCCCAGCAGGTTGGCAGCCGGCACCTCGAACCCGTCGAAGCCGATCTCGTATTCCTTCATGCCGCGATAGCCGAGCACCCTGATCTCCCCGCCGCTCATGCCCTTGGCCGGGAACGGCTCGGCGTCGGTACCGCGCGGCTTCTCGGCGAGGAACATCGACAGGCCCTGATATCCGGGCTTGGAGGCATCGCTGCGCGCCAGCACGGTCATGATGTCGGCACGCGCCGCGTGGGTGATCCAGGTCTTGTTGCCATTGATCTTGTACGTGTCGCCCTCGAGCACGGCGCGCGTGCGCAGGCTCGCCAGATCCGAACCGGTATTGGGCTCGGTGAAGACCGCCGTCGGTAGCAGCTCGCCCGACGCGATTCGCGACAGGTACTTCTGCTTCTGCGCTTCGGTGCCGCCGGAGCGGATCAGCTCGGCCGCGATCTCCGAGCGCGTGCCCAGCGAGCCCACCCCGATATAACCGCGCGACAGTTCCTCGGTGACGACGCACATGGCGAGCTTGCCCATGCCGAGACCGCCCCACTCCTCGGGGACGGTGAGGCCGAAGACGCCGAGATCGGCCATCTGCTGCACCACCGGCAGCGGGATCAGCTCGTCACGCAGGTGCCAGCCATGCGCATGCGGCGCCACCTCGGTGTCGACGAACCGGCGGAACTGGCGGCGCACTTCTTCCAGCGCCTCGTCGTCGAGACCCAGCGCCCCGAAGCCGCCAGTGTCGAGACCATCCGAAATGAGTTCGGCGATGCGGCCGCGCACCGCCGGCGTGTTGCCGGCGATCAGCTTCGCCACGGCCGGCGTGTCGAGCCCCGAACCGTCGAGCCCGAAGTCGCCCGGCCGCACGATCTCGACCTGGCTGATGGCGATGCCGCCCTTGAGCTGCGCGAGATACTCGCCGTAGGCCGACTGCAGGATGAGGCTCTCGAGTTCGCCGCCCGCGCCGGCTTCGGCCCAGCGCCGCATCTGGCGCAGTGCCGCCACGTAGGTCGCGATCCAGGCAAAGCCATGCGCGGCGAACTGCTCGCGCTCCAGCAGCTTCGGATCGACCTTGCCCTGCGGCGCTACGAGCTTGCGAACCGCTTCGCGGGCAGCGGTCTCATGGCGTTCGGCGGCACCCTCGGCTTCGGCGCACAGGGAAAGAAGGTCTGGGAGGATCAGGGACATGGCGGACTCGACATCATCTCCTCCCCCGTCACACGGGGGAGGTGCCCTGGAGGGGCGGAGGGGGAATGCAACAAGCCGGACTGGGGTTTTCCCCCTCCGGCCTTCGGCCACCTCCCCCGTGTGACGGGGGAGGCAAGAGGCCTCAGTCGTCCAGCGCGTCCTCGAGGGTGCGCAAGCCGGGGCGCTTGGCAGAGACCAGCACGGCCATGTTTCCGGGCTTGTGCTGGTTCTTCCACATCTTGGTGTGGGCCTTGGGAATGTCGGCCCATTCGAAGACTTCGCTCATGCACGGGTCGATGCGGCGCTCGATCACCAGCTGGTTGGCCTGGCTGGCCTGCAGCAGGTTGGCGAAGTGGCTGCCCTGGATGCGCTTCTGGCGCATCCAGACGAAACGCGCGTCCATCGTCAGGTTGTAGCCCGTAGTGCCGGCGCAGAAGACCACCATGCCGCCACGCTTCACGATGAAGCAGGAAACCGGGAAGGTCTGCTCGCCGGGGTGCTCGAACACGAAGTCGACGTCGTTGCCCTTGCCGGTGTGCTCCCAGATCGCGGCGCCGAACTTGCGGCACTTCTTCATGTACTCGGCATAGCCTGCCTGGTCGTCGACGTCGGGCAGCTGGCCCCAGCAGTCGAAGTCGTTGCGGTTGATGACGCCGCGCGCGCCGAGCGACATCACGAAGTCCGTCTTCGACGGATCGGAGATCACGCCGATCGCATTGGCGCCGGCCGTGGCGATGAGCTGGATCGCCATCGAGCCGAGGCCGCCCGCGGCGCCCCAAACCAGCACGTTGTGGCCGGGGCGCAGGATGTGCGGGCGATGGCCGAACAGCATGCGATAGGCGGTGGCGAGCGTCAGCGTGTAGGATGCGCTCTCCTCCCAGGTGAGATGCTGCGGGCGCTTCATGAGCTGGCGCGCCTGCACCTTGCAGAACTGCGCGAACGAGCCGTCCGGCGTCTCGTAGCCCCAGATGCGCTGGCTGGTGGAGAACATCGGATCGCCGCCGTTGCACTCCTCGTCGTCGCCATCGTCCTGGTTACAGTGGATGACGACCTCGTCACCAACCTTCCAGCGCTTCACCTTGGCGCCGACCGCCCAGACGATGCCCGAGGCGTCGGAGCCGGCGATATGGAACGGCTGCTTGTGGACGTCGAACGGCGAGATCGGCAGGCCGAGACCCGCCCACACACCATTGTAGTTCACGCCGGCGGCCATCACGAGGACCAGCACCTCGTCCTCGCCGATCGTGTGGGTCGGCACGACCTCGAGCTGCATGGACTGTTCCGGCGGGCCGTGGCGGTCGCGCCGGATCACCCAGGCATACATGTTCTTCGGCACATGCCCGAGCGGCGGAATCTCCCCGACTTCATAGAGATCCTTCTTCGGCTGGTTGGCCGTGGGATGGGGGCGAGCCGCGAAAGCGACGACGGACATGGCAAATCCTCCTGCGTTGCAGCGAAACTATTGCTGCATTCGCGAGAGTGCAACGCACAAATACTATTCGGAACGGTTGGCACGGGGGAAAAACAATAAAATTACCCACTCCCTGCGGAAATTCCGCATTGCCGGCAACCCGAAGTCGCGGCACTTTTGGGAGGTAAACGGTCGTTTACCAAGCAGCTCGAGTTTAGGGAGAGCGCACCATGAAACTCATGTGGTTCCACCTGATGCCCTATACGGAGCTTCCGGAGGACTTCAACCGGAAGCACCCCTCGGTCTGGGTCGACATCCACTCCTCGTTGTTCGATCCCCGCCGCGCGCATCACATGTACAACGACTTCATGGACGAGCTCGAAT
Organism: uncultured Reyranella sp.; assembly: GCF_945957355.1. Lineage (GTDB taxonomy): Bacteria > Pseudomonadota > Alphaproteobacteria > Reyranellales > Reyranellaceae > Reyranella. The sequence continues at coordinate 63,513 of NZ_CAMFKM010000010.1, forward strand.
ACGCCGCCGAGCTCGGTTACGACGCAATCTGCGTCAACGAACACCATTCCAACGGCTACGGGCTGATGCCCTCGCCCAACCTGATCGCCTCGTCGCTGGCGCGCCGCACCACCGACACCGCGCTCTGCGTCATGGGCAATTCGCTCGCCCTCTACAATCCGCCGACCCGCGTCGCCGAAGAGTTCGCGATGATCGACTGCATCTCGGGCGGCCGGCTGATCGCGGGTTTCCCGGTCGGCTCGCCGATGGATACCTGCTACGCCTATGGCCAGAACCCGAGCCTGCTGCGCGAGCGCTACCTCGAAGCACATGACCTCGTGAAACGGGCCTGGACCGAGAAGGACACGTTCGCTTTCAACGGCCGCTACAACCAGCAGCGCTACGTCAACATTTGGCCGCGCCCCATCCAGAACGAGCCGCATCCGCCGATCTGGATCCCGGGCGGTGGCTCGGTCGAGACGTGGCGCTGGTGCGCCGAGATGGACTACGTCTACTGCTATCTCTCTTACTACGGCTACAAGGCCGGCCTCGCGACGATGCAGGGCTTCTGGAACGAGATGGAGAAGCTCGGCAAGGACCGCAATCCCTACCGCGCGGGCTTCCTGCAGTTCGTCGGCGTGGCCGAGAGTCGCCAGCAGGCGCTCGACCTCTATACGGAGCCCGCGGAGTATTTCTACGGCCGCTGCCTGCACGTCGATGCCCGCTTCGCGACCCCGCCCGGCTACACGACCGAGGCCACGCAGCGCGCCGGCATCCAGAGCATGGTGAGCAAGGCGGCCAACACCGCGAGGTATTCGAGCAAGCTCAGCATGAAGGCCACCAACATGAAGGACATCGTCGACGGCGGCTACGTCATCGTCGGCTCGCCCGACGAGGTGGTGGAGCAGATCCGCCACGTGGCCACCAGCCTCAATGTCGGCCATCTCATGCTGTTGCTGCAGTACGGCAACATGAGCAAGGACACGACCAAGTACAACACGCGCCTGTTTGCCGAGAAGGTGATGCCCAGGGTCAAGGACCTGTTCGGCGACTGGGAGGACAAGTGGTGGCCCAAGCCGATGGCCATGGGCCAGCGCGCCGCCGTTCCGGCCTTCCGCCCGCAGACCGTCGCCGCGGAGTAGTCGCGTGTCCCAGCCCGCTACGACGACCGTTGAGGTCAACGGCCATCCCTGCCGCATCTGGACCAAGGGCAAGGGCCCGAAGCTGGGCTTTCTCGCGGGTCTCGGCGGCCTGCCACGCTGGCTGCCCTTCCTCGACAGACTCGCCGAAAGCCGGACGGTGATCGTCCCCTCCCTGCCCGGCTATCCCGGTGCCACCGGTCACACCGAGCTCGACACGCACCTCGACTGGGTGCTGGCCGTGCGCCAGATCGTCGACAAGGCGGGACTTGCCGGCGCCGATCTCGTGGGAGCCTCGGTCGGCGGCGCCTTTGCCGCGGAAATGGCGGCGATCTTCCCCGGCCATGTCGGCAAGCTCGCCCTGATCTCCCCGTTCGGCCTGTTCGACGACCGGGAGCCGGCAGCCGACCCCTGGGCGCAGCGCAAGGACGTGCTGCCGGGCCTCCTGTGCGCCGACCCGGCCAACTGGACCGGGCTGGTCGCCGCGCCGGAGGGTGCGAATTCCGTGGAATGGCCAATCGAGATGACCCGGGCGTCCGAGGCAGCCGCGCGGGCCTTCTGGCCGCTCGGCAACACCCGGCTGGAAAAGCGACTGGGGCTGATTTCGGCGCCGACCCTGATCCTCTGGGGCGACCGCGATTCGATCCTCCCGCCGAGCTATGCCGGCAAATTCGCCAAAGGCATCAAGGGCGCGACCCGGGTCGAAACCGTGGCCGATGCCGGCCATCTGGCCTATCTCGACCAGCCCGACGCCGTCGCGCGGGCGATATTGGCCCACTTTGGCTGAGAGTCTCACGCCCTTGGTGGTTGCTTCGCCGGTTCGGATCGCTATTGTCCGGCGCGTTAGGGGTTTTGCGAGGTAAACGGCAATGACGATCCGTTCGATGAAGATGACCGCAGGCGCTTCCCTGTTCGCGGCGGTTCTGGCGATCGGCGCGAGCCTGCCCGAGCGGCAGGCATCGGCCCAGGTGAGGCCTGTGCCGCGCGAAGGCGTGGCCTTCAACGACGTGGTCAACCAGCGGGTCAAGATCGAGTCGGCCGATACCGAGAGCCGGACCGTGGCCTTCACCCTGCCGAACGGCCAGCTGCTGATCCTCCCGGTGGCCGACAGCGTCAAGAACCTCGATGCAATCGATGACGGGTCGATGGCCAACGTCACCTATTCCGAAGTGGTGACGATGCTGAACCTGCGCCAGAAGGGCCCGGGCTCCCAGCTCGCCCGCAAGGACCAGATGGGCCAGACCGCGAACCAGACCGACGTCGAGGCCGGCCGTTTCACCCTGACGGTCGTCGGCGTCGACCTCGGCAAGAACTTGGTTTCGGTGATCGACGGGCGCGGCGGCCCGGTCCGTACCTATACGGCCAACTCGATCGCCAAGCAGGACATGCTGAAGAAGATCAAGGTCGGCGACGTCGTGATCGGTATGACGACTCCGCTGATGATCACCGCGATCTCGCCGGCACGCTGAAGCGCTGCCGCTGAACGTCGAACGGCCGGCATTCGCCGGCCGTTTTCTTTTGGGCGGAGGGTCAGCTGACGCCGACGTCTTCCCAGAAGCCGATCCAGTGATCGACCGGCTTCATTTTCTCCTGCGGCGCTTCATAGGACCAGGCGGCCCGCGGACTGCGCGCCGCCCCGTCCACGGCGTCGTAGAACTGGACGCCGTGCGGACACTTCAGGTCGCCCTCGGTCTTCGGTGCAATTTCGAGCAGGTCCATCCGCACCGAATCGCGAGGAAAGTAGCGATAGCCGTCGATCTCGAGCGTGCGGTCGCTCTCGGCGATCACCTTGCCCTGCCACACTGCCTTCATGGCGACCTTGCCTTTCTCAATACTGGTCGCGGCGTCTCACCCAATCCATGGTGAAGGGAAGCGCCGACTCGTCCCTGCCTTTGGAGGTCAGGTCCAGCAAGTGGTAAGCGCCGTTCAGCATGTCAACGCCGCGGGCGTAGGTCGAATAGGTATGATAGATCGCGCCGTCGTCGCCGCGGCGGAAGGCGCTGAAACCGGGCATCTCGCCCGGGCCGACCTTCATTGTCCCGAAATTGTAGTCCATGTCGGCCTCACCGGGCCGCGAACTCGCGCCGTAATCGAAGTTGAAGTCGCCCGGCCCCGACGAGACCCAGCGAAAGCTCCAGCCCATGCGCCTCCGGTAGGCGTCGAGCTTGGCGAGCGGCGCGCGTGAGACGGCCACCAGCGTCGTGTCGCGATGCGCGAGGTGCACGTCGATGCCGTTGAAGTTGTCGGCCCAGAAGGAGCAGCTCTTGCAGGCCTCCTCCCAGTCCGGCCCGAACATCAGGTGATAGACCAGCAACTGACCGCGGCCGTCGAACAGATCCGCGAGCGTTTCCGGGCCGGCTGGCGTCTCGAAGGAATATTCCTTCTCGACCCGCTCCCAGGGCAGTTCGCGGCGCTGGCGCGACAGCTCGTCCCGCAGCCGGGTGAATTCCTTCTCTTTCGCGAGGAAGTCGCGGCTGGCCGCGAGCCACTCCTGGTGGGAGACGACGGGGTGAGCGGTCATGCCGTCCTCCCGAGAAAGGCGACGAGCTTGTCGAAGCTGCCGGCCCAGCCTTCATTGTGGCAGGCGAAGTCATCGGCATCGAAGAACGAGCCGTGGACCAGGATGAGCTCGGTGCGGTCCCCCAGGGCGCGCAGCTCGACGCGGACCGTCGTCTCATGTCCCCGTACGCGGGTGTAGTCGCCGTCGGCATGATGGGCCCAGGTGAAGACCAGCCGCTCAGGCCGGACGACCTCGAGATAGACGCCGGACGAGGCGAAGACGCCACGCTCGTTACGGCCATCAATGCGCCAGGCGCCACCGCGTCGCGCATCGACTTCGCACAGCGTGATCTCCACGCCGGGCGGGCACATCCAGCGCACGAACTGGTCGCGGTTCACCCAGGCGTCGAACACACGTTCGCGCGGGGCATCGAAGATCCGGCTGATGTGCAGCGTGTTGTTATCGAGCCTTGCGTCGGGCATCTGACTTTCCTTTCGTCGGCTTGGGATCGGTTTCGGTACTCTTCAGGAACGCGTCGAGCCGGTCGAAGCTCGCCTCCCAGAACTTGCGGTAGTGGTCGATCCAGTCGGCCGCTACGCGCAGCCCCTCGCCACGCAGTTCGCAGCGGCGCCACTGCGCCTCGGTGTGGCGTTCGATCAGTCCGGCCTCGGTCAGCACCTTGAGATGACGCGACACCGCCGGCAGCGACATGTCGAACGGTTCGGCCAGCTCGCCGACCGTTGCGCCGCCGCTCGCGAGCCGCGCGAGGATGGCGCGGCGTGTGGGATCCGCGAGTGCCGAGAAGGTCTGGGAGAGAGCATCCATATTTAACAAATATGTTAAATATGGAAGACCGTCAAGTCATTACCTGCCGCATCATCGACCGCTGGGGCCTTCGGGCCCATCTCCCATGCATCGAAGGAGGACAATCATGGCTGACGGATTTGTAGGCACGCGCGACGGGCAGACGCTCGCCTTTCACGATATCGGCAGCGGCGTGCCAGTCGTATTCATCCACGGCTGGTCGCTGTCGGGCGAGATCTGGCGGGAGCAGGTCGAGTTTCTCGCCGCCCAGGGATATCGGGCCATCACCTACGATCGTCGCGGCCATGGACGCTCGTCCAAGCCGGCCACCGGTTACGACTACGATACGCTGGCCGACGATCTCGCCGCGGTTCTCGCGCAAACCGACGTCACGAATGCCACGCTGGTCGGACACTCGATGGGCAGCGGCGAGATCGCCCGCTACTTCGCACGGCATGGCGGCGAACGACTGGTGCGCGCCCTGTTCGTGGCGCCGACCACGCCCTTTGCCGTGAAGACCGACGACAATCCCGAAGGCACCGATCGACAGATATTCGACCAGCTCGTCGCCGCGCTGAAAGCCGACCCGAAGGCCTATCTGGCGGCGGGTGCGCCCGGCCTGCTCGGTCACGATGCGGCACCCGAGACTGTGAAGTGTGCGCTCGATATGGCCTATCAGGCCGATCCCGGCGCCCTCGAGAAATGCCTGCGCGCCTTCACGGAAACCGACTTCCGCTCGGACCTGCGGGCAGTCCGGGTGCCGACACTGGTCGTCTACGGATCGGGCGATATGCCGTCGATGCCCGGTAACGCACGCCGTACCGCGGCGGCAATTGCCGGGAGTCGCGTCGAAGCCTATGAAGGCGCGCCCCACGGGCTTTTCATCACCGACCGCGAGCGCTTCAACGACGACCTGCTCCGGTTCATCCGGAGCTGAAGCGTATGGAAGCGATCTATCGCGTCGAAGGCGCCACCGTCGAAACCAGCGCCTTCGCCGGCGGTCCGTGGAGCCCGAAGCTGCAGCATGGCGCGGCGCCCTCGTCGCTGATCTGCTGGGCGGTCGAAGGGCTGCCCTCGCCCGTGCCCATGCGCGTCGCACGTCTCACCGTGGACCTGATGCGGCCCGTGCCCGTGGCACCGCTCACGATCGAGACCGACATCGTTCGCGAAGGCCGCAAGATCCAGCTCGTGTCGGTAAGGCTACTGGCCGACGGCGCCGAGGTCGTGCGGGCGAGCGCGCTGCGCATCCGCATCGACCCCAAAGTGATGCCTGTGATCGCCAGCGGGCCGCCGGTCGACCTTCCGATGCCGGAGCAATGCAGCCCGCCCGACTTCTTTGCGACCGAAACGCCGTTCCTCAAGAGCATCGAGATGCGCACGGCCAAGGGCGGCTTCCGCATCCCCGGTCCCGCCGCCGTCTGGTATCGCGCGACGCGGCCCATCGTGGAGGGTGCCGATAACTCGCCGCTGATGCGGGCGGTCATCGCCGCCGACTTCTGCAACGGCACCTCGTCGGTCTTCGACATGAGCGACTGGACGTTCATCAACGCCGACCTGAGCGTCAGCCTCGGTCGCGAGCCGGTCGGCGAGTGGGTGCTGCTCGACGCCGAGACCTGGGTCGGCCCGGACTCGGTCGGCATCGCCGCCGCACGGCTCGCCGACCAGCAAGGCTATTTCGGCCGCGCCGTGCAGAGCATCATCTTCGAGAAGCGCTGACGCTCAATGGAGCGCGCCACTCCAGTGGCGCTCATGATTGCGCCACTGGAGTGGCTCGCTCCATTGATTAACCGCGCTTCCAGGTCGTGCCCTTCGGGCCGTCCTCGAGGATGACGCCCTTGGCCTTCAGGTCGTCGCGGATGCGATCGGACTCCTTGAAGTCCTTGGCCTTGCGCGCCGCCTGACGGGCCGCAATGGCCGCTTCGATCTCGGTGTCGGAAGGACCCGCATCGGCTGCGCCGGCCGGCGCCCAGCGGAACCAGGCTTCAGGGTCCTGCTGCAGCAGACCGAGCGCCGAGGCGCCTGCCTTCAGCTCCGACGGATCGCGCAGCTGGTGCAGCGCGCTGATGGCCAACGGCGTGTTCAGATCGTCCGACAGCGCTTCTTCAACTGCGGCCGGAATCGGCCTGTCTTCCAGCGCCTTGCCGCGCAACAGCCCGTACCAGCGGTCGAGCGTACCCTTGGCCTGGGCCAGCCCCTCGGGCGTGAAGTCGAGCGGCTGGCGGTACTGCGCCGACAGCAGCAGCAGCCGGATCACCTCGCCCGGATACTGGTCGAGCAGCTCGTGCACGGTGAAGAAGTTGCCGAGCGACTTGCTCATCTTCTCGCCGGAAATGTTCAGGAAGCCGTTGTGCATCCAGTACTTCGCCATGATGGCGTGACCGAAGGCCGAGCGGCTCTGCGCGATCTCGTTCTCGTGGTGCGGGAAGATGAGGTCGAGGCCGCCGGCGTGGATGTCGAAGGTCTCGCCGAGCAGCGCGCCGCTCATCGCGGAGCACTCGATGTGCCAGCCCGGACGGCCGCGGCCCCACGGGCTCGGCCAGCCCGCCTGCGCATCGGTCGAAGGCTTCCACAGCACGAAGTCGGCCGGGTCCTTCTTGTAGGGCGCGACCTCGACCCGGGCGCCCGCGATCAGCTCGTCATGCGAGCGGCGCGACAGGCGGCCATAGTCTTCCATGCTGGGCACGTCGAACAGAACATGGCCCTCGGCTGCATAGGCATGGCCGCGCGCGACCAGGCGCTCGATCAGCGCGATCATCTCGCCCACGTATTTGGTGGCCCGCGGCTCGACGTCGGGTGGGAGAGCTCCGAGGCGGCTCATGTCGCTCTGGTAGGCGGCGGCCGTGCGCTCCGTCAGCGCGTCGATCGACTCCCTGTTCTCGGCGGCGCGCACCATGATCTTGTCGTCGATGTCCGTGATATTCCGGACATAGGTCACGCGCGCATAGCGCCGCTTCAGCAGCCGATAGAGAACGTCGAAGACGACGACCGGCCGCGCATTGCCGATATGGACATAGTCGTAGACCGTGGGGCCGCAGACATAGAGGCGCACGTGCGACGGATCGAGCGGCACGAACGGCTCTTTTTCGCGCGACAGCGTGTTGTAAACGACCAGGGACATCGCCCCTTCTCCCGATTCAAAAACGAACGAAACCCTGATGCGGCCCGCTGGGCCTCAGGCCTCGATACATCGCGCCTGGCGCGCGCCGGGAAGAAAGAACTGCGTCATGTGGGCAATCTATACGACCGGTTCCTGCCGCGCAATTGAACGCCCGGGACAGGCCTTTTCAGGCCTTGCGCCCGAGACCCGAGGTCGTTGGCGGGTCAAGCCGGCTCCGCTAGTCTCGGTTTCCATCGGAGGAAACCAACCAACATGCGCACCGAGGATATCGAGTACCACGCCGACGGCGTCCGCATGGTCGGGCAGTATGTGGTGGATGACGGCAAGCCCGGCCGCCGTGCCGGGGTGCTGGTCTGCCACGAGGGGCCGGGCCTCGCAGACCATACGAAGAAGATCGCCGCGCGCCTCGCCGGCCTGGGCTATGCCGCCTTCGCGATGGACTATCATGGCGACGGCAAGCCGCTTCCCGATCCCAGCCAGACGATGGCGCGACTGCAGCCCTGGATGGCCGACCCGACGGGCATCCGCACCCGTGCGCTGGCGGCCCTCGACGTGCTGAGAGCGCAGAATGAAGTGGATCCGGCGCACCTCGCGGCCATCGGCTACTGCTTCGGTGGCACCACCGCGCTCGAGATCGCGCGCAGCGGCGCCGACGTGAAGGCCGTCGTGGGCTTCCATTCCGGCCTCGCGACCGCCCGGCCGCAGGATGCGGCGAACATCAAGGCAAAGGTGCTGGTCTGCATCGGCGCCGACGATCCGATCATTCCACCGGAGCAGCGCCTGGCCTTCGAGAAGGAAATGAAGTCGGCCGCCATCGACTGGCGACTCCAGGTCTACGGCGGTGCCGGTCACAGCTTCACCAACCCGGCTGCCGATTCGCGCGGCATGAAGGGCTTCTTCTATCATGAGGCCACCGACCGCCGCTCATGGAACGCCATGATCGAGCTGTTCGGCGAGACGCTGAACTAGAAGCGCAGAAACAAAGGAGGACTCGAGATGAAACGTCGCCAACTGATCGTGGCGGGTGCGGTAGCGCTTGCGGCCCCGTCGGTCGCCCGAGCGCAAGGCAGGTTTCCCGAGCGGACGATCCGTTTCGTCATTCCCTTCGCGCCGGGTGGACCCACGGACATCATCGGCCGCATGGTCGCCGACAAGCTCACCGCGATCCTCGGCCAGCAGGTGATCGTCGACAACAAGGCGGGGGCGGCCGGCTCCATCGGCGCGGTCGACGTGAAGAATGCCAAGCCTGATGGCTACACGCTGCTCTGCGCGCCCTCCTCCACCCATGCGATCAATCCGACGGCCTTCGTGAAGCCAGCCTATGACGCGGTGAAGGACTTCACGCCGATCGCCTCGATCTGCGTCAACCCGCTGGTTCTGGTGGCCCGGCCCGACATGCCCGACACGGTGATGGGCCTGGTCGAGCTGATGAAGAAGAACCCCAGCAAATACTCCTACGGTTCCTCGGGCGCCGGCTCGATCATCAATCTCGCCGGCGAGTACTTCAAGCGCGAGGTCGGCGGCATGGATGTCGAGCACATCCCCTACAAGGGCTCGATGCCGGCGCTGCAGGACATGATGAGCGGCCAGACCGCCTGGATGTTCGAGACCTTCAGCACGACGCTGCAGCTCCACAAGGCCGGCAAGGTCCGCATCCTTGCCTATGCCTATTCCAAGCGGGCACCGATCGCCCCGGAAATCCCGACGATGATCGAGGCCGGTGTGAAGGGCTACGAAGCCTACACGTTCAACCTGATCCTGGGCCCTGCCAACGTGCCGAAGCCCGTGGTCGACGTGCTGGATCAGGCGTCGCGGCAGATGATGAAGGACCCCGCCACCATCAAGTTCCTGGAGAATATCGCCGCCGTCCCGACGACCGATACCTCGCCCGAAGTCACGGCGAAGTTCATCAAGGACGAGATCGCCAAATGGGCCCCGGTGATCCGCGAGGCCGGCGTCAAGATCGAGTAGGGAGCGCCCTTAGCGGTAGCCGGCCGGCGGCGGCACGTTGCCGGGCGCCGGCGCGATCGGCGCCTGCTGCGGCATCTGGGCAGGCGTCGGCACGTTCGCGGCGCCGGGGCCTGTCCCTACGCCCGAGCCCGCCCCCTCGCTGGGGGAGGCAACGCGGCCCGGAGCATCCGCCCCAATGTTGCTGATGTAGTAACCGGCCACGGCATTCGAATTGTCGCCCGCCGTCTTGGCGGGGACGTCGATGATGCCGACGCGGGCGCCGCTCTTGTCGATCCGGTAGCCTTCCGGATCCATCGGAAAGCCTTCGTTGTCGACACGCAGGCCGCCGGGCTGGACGCGATAGGCCGGGGGTGGCGTCGTCTCGCCATAGAGGGGCTGAGGCAGCGGATCGCAGGCTGCGAGCAGCGACACACCGAACGTCGCGGCCAGTAAACGTCTCGCAGCCATCAAGCCCCCTCATCGTACGGTCGACTGCGGGCTGATGATGTTGCCGTTGCGGTCGAGCCTGTTTCCCTGACCATCATAGCGGAAACCATACTCGTCGCGGAAGGCCTCAACGCCGGCGGGCGGGGTTGGCTGGTAGGCGACCGGCGGGGTGCTGTAGGTAGTGGTCGAGACCGTCGTAGCCGGGCCGTAATAGGTCGGGGCGGCCGGAGCCGTCATGTAGTAAGTGGTTGTCGAGTAAGGGGCGGACGGTGCGGGAACCGCCGTCACGTAGGCCTGGTCGCGGTAGCGGCGGGCCTCGATTTCACGCCCCACGCAACGATCGTATGCCGGGCTGCCGGGTGTCAGGCCGTAGGAATAGCAGGCATTGCGGGCATCGGCGTCGAGGCTGGCGACCGTATAGCCGACCGGGACTCGGCCCTGCGCACGGGCAGCGGCCTCGCGCGAGACGCAGCGATTGTAGCTGTCGCTGCCCGGACGGAACCCATAGTCCATACAGGCCTGTTCGGAACTGCTCACCGCATAGGGGGTGCTGGCCGTGCGGGTTTCGTAGGTCGTGCTGCTGCAGGCGGCGGCCAGCAGACCCAGTGATGCGGCGGCCAAAAGCTTCGGGGCGTTCATCGAGGGTTCCTCCTCCAGGAAAAATTCCTGGCCTCAGAACGTGGAATCTGGCGGCGGGTTGCAGGTTCCTGCCCGGCTCACGCAGTCTTCCCGACCGCTCCGTCCCTCAGTTCACGCCGCAGGATCTTGCCGACATTGGTCTTTGGCAGCTCGGACCGGAACTCGATGTACTTCGGCCGCTTGTAGCCGGTCAGCTCGTCGTGACAGTAGGCGGCCAGTGCCTCCCTGGTGAGGTTGGGGTCCTTCTTCACCACGAAAAGCATCACCGCTTCGCCGGAATTCGCGTCGGGGACGCCGACCACCGCGCATTCGAGCACGCCGGGATGGGCCGCGACGACCTCCTCGACCTCGTTGGGATAGACGTTGAAGCCCGAGACCAGGATCATGTCCTTCTTGCGATCCACGATCTTCGTGTAGCCGCGTTCGTCCATGATGCCGACGTCGCCTGACTTGAAGAAGCCGTCCGGCGTCATGACCTTCGCGGTCTCCTCCGGTTGCTGCCAGTAGTCCCGCATGACCTGCGGCCCACGGATCGCGATCTCGCCGCGCTCTCCCAGCGGCACGTCCTTGCCGGCATCGTCGAGGATGCGGATCTCGACGTTGGGCAATGGCAGTCCGATCGTGCCGGTATAGACCTCGGAGTCCGTGGGATTGCAGGTGACGCCGGCCGAAGTCTCGCTGAGGCCGTAGCCCTCGCAGATCGGACAGCCGGTGACGGCGAGCCACTTCTTCGCCACGGCCTCCTGTACCGCTGTACCGCCGCCGTTCGAAATGACCAGCTCGGAGAAGTCGAGCTTCGCGAACTCCGCATTGTTGGCGAGCCCGTTGAAGAGCGTGTTCACGGCCGGGAAGATGTTGATCTTGTACTTTGCCAGATCCTTGATCGTGCCGGCCAGATCGCGCGGATTGGGAATCAGGATGTTGAGCGCGCCGGTGCGCATGCCGAGCAGACCGCAGGTCACGAACGCGAACACGTGATAAAGCGGCAGGGCGCAGACGATGGTGGTCTGGCCGCTGATCTTCCGGCGATGCAGGCCGGGCTGCATCCAGGCTTCCGAGGCCAGCAGGTTGGCGACCAGCGTGCGATGCAGCAGGGTCGCGCCCTTCGACACGCCGGTCGTGCCGCCCGTGTACTGGAGGACGGCGACATCCTCGGGACCGAGTTGCGGCTTCTGCAGCATCATGCTGCGGCCGGCGCTCACGGCGTCGTTGAACGTCACATGGCCGGGCAGCGACCACGCCGGCACCATCCTGCGCATCGTGCGGACGACGAAGTTGACGATCAGGCCTTTCGGAAAACCAAGGAGATCGCCCATGGACGCGACAACGACGTGCTTGATGTCGGTGTGGGCGACGGCCTGCTGCAGGGTGGTCGCGAAGTTCTCGAGGAGAATGACGGCCTCGGCGCCGGAGTCCTTCAGCTGATGCTCGAGTTCGCGGGCGGTATAGAGCGGGTTGACGTTGACGGCGATGAAGCCTGCCCGCAGCACGGCGGCAACCGCTACCGGATACTGAAGCACGTTCGGCATCATGATGGCGACGCGCGCGCCGCGCTTCAGGCCCCTGCCCTGCAGCCATGCCGCCAAGGCGCTCGACAGGGAGTCGATTTCGCCGAAGGTGAGCGCCTTGCCCATGCAGACATAGGCGTGCTTTTCGCGATACTTCGAGAAGCTTTCCTCGAACAGGGCGACCACGCTGGCATAGGCCGTCGGATCGATGTCCGCCGGCACGCCCGGCGGATAGTTCTTGAGCCAGAAGCGGTCCACACCGTCTCTCCCGGAGTCTCTCCGGCATCCGCAAGGTGGTGCGCTCGCCTGCGCGCCACCCCAGGTTGCCCTCGCTCCCGCTACGACTTCTTCTCGACCGAAGCGCGGATTTCCTCGTAGGATTCCTTCATCCGGTCCTGAACGATCTTGAAGGCCTCGGTGCTCGACTTCTGAACCAGTTCGGCAATGTCGCGGGTGTTGGCGATCGCCGCTTCCATCGCCTTCTTGGCGAACTCGGCCTGCTTGGCCAGTACGTCCTGAGGATTGCCACCCGGCTTGTAGGACTGCGCCATCTCGGCCATGTCCTTCATGGCGGCCTCGAAGATCTCCTTCTGCTTGTGCGCGATCCCGCTCGCACCTTCGGCCATCGCCTGCCACGACTTGTTCATGGCTTCCAGGTTCTTCTGGTGGTGCTCCATGAACTTCGTCATGTCGAAGGGCGCCACCTTGAGCTGCTCGCCGAACTTCTTGAACATGTCGGTGAAGGCTTGCGCTTGATCGGCCATCCGAACCTCCTGTGGTTACAGGTGCAGCTTCAACCCCTGCTCCAGCGCGTGCAAGGCCAATCCGGCCAACCCGCCGATCATCGCCCCGTTGAACCGGATGTATTGCAGGTCGCGTCCAACCGTCAGCTCGATGCGGCCGATCAGCACATCGATGTCCCAGGACTTCACCTGATCGGCAATGAAGCGGCCGACCCCGCTCTTCTGGCCCTGCACGAAATCCGCGAGGAGCCGCACCATGCCGCGGTTGATCTCGGCGCGGATCGCGGGATCGCGCGCCAGCTGGCTGCCGACATCGACCAGCATTCCCTCGAGCTGCCGACGAACATGACTGTCCTCGGCACGCGCATCCTGCTCGAGGAAGGACCGCACACTTTCCCAGGCACCCTCGGCCAGGGCCACAATCTCCGGTCGCGCCAACAGATCGCGCTTCAGACTCTCGGCGCGTCGCGCAAAGGAGACGGATGTTCTCAGGCGCTCGATGAAGCCCGTAACGAAACTGTCGAATTCCTGTCGCAGGGGATGGCTCCCGTCGGCGCGCGCATCCCTGATGAAGGCCGTGGTCGAAGCGACGATCTTGCGCAGCAGGTAGGCATCGGCGCGATATAGATTGAACAGCGCCGGCAACTCCTGCCGGATTTTCTCGCGCATCGCCGCCAGCGTCTCTTCGTTGGCAAGCACCTTCTCCAGCGCCACCAGCAGCTCGTCGAGCAGGCGCTGATGACGGCCCTTCTCGGTGACCGCGCTCAACAGCCCGGCTGCCAAGGGGGCGAGTTCCAGCCGCTGCAGCTCCGCCATCGCCCGCTGGCCGAGGAAAGCCTTCAGACCGGATTGATCGACCGCGGACAAGGTCTGCGGCACGAGGCGCAGGATAAAGCCCGCAAGCGCGGCGCTGCGGCTGCGGTCGCTCAGCCAGTCGGCCACCAGGGCGGCGAAATCAACCTCGCGCAGCCGCGCCTCGACCGGCTGGGGCGCGAGGAAATTCGTCTCGATGAATTCGCCGAGGTTCTCCGCGATGCGGTGGCGATTGCGCGGCACGATCGCGGTGTGCGGGATCGGCAGACCCAGCGGTCGGCGAAACAGGGCAACGACGGCATACCAGTCGGCCAGCCCGCCCACCGTAGCTGCCGCCGCGAAGGCCGCGACATACCCCCAGGCCCAGTGAAGAGGCTCGTAGTGCCGCGCTACGACGAACAGCGCAGCGGTCGCCACCAGTAGCAGCGTCGCCGCGAGCTTGACCCGCCGCAGCGAACGGGCACGCGCCGCGTCGCGGTTCAAAGGCTCGCCCACACGCCCTCCTTCACCATGCCATCCATCCGGTATCACGACGGGCAAACGCAACTGGCAGCGGGCCGTTTCGCGCCATGACACGTCGCTCGTGCCCGTGCCCCCGTCCCTGTGGCGAGAGGCCGAAGTTTCTGTCCTATACTCCCATCACCGTTGTCCCGGGAGGAAGAAGCCATGAAGGTCGGTTATATCGGTGTCGGAAACATGGGCGGCCCCATGTGCCGCAACCTCATCAAGCGCAGCAATCATTCGGTCACGGTGTTCGACCTGAACCCTGACGCGGTGAAAACCTGCACCGATCTCGGCGCGAGCGCGGCCAAGTCCGTCGCCGAGGTGACCCGGGGCGCCGACATCGTCATGACGTCGCTCCCCATGCCGCGCGACGTCGAGGCCGTCACCCTGGGCGAGGACGGCATTCTGGCGAATGCCGCCAAGGGCCAGACCTATATCGACCTCAGCACCAATGCGCCCTCGATGGTGAAGAAGATCGGTGCCGCCATGGCAGCCAAGGGCATCGCCATGCTCGACGCGCCGGTGAGCGGCGGCACGGTCGGCGCCGAGGCTGCGACCATCGCCATCATGGTGGGTGGCGACAAGAAGGTGTTCGACGACGCCCTGCCGGTGCTGCAGTCGTTCAGCGCCAATGTGATCCACATGGGCGAACTCGGCACCGGTACGGTCGCCAAGCTCGTGAACAACATGATGGCCTTCTGCAACGCCGCGGCCGCCGCCGAAGGGCTGATGCTGGGCGTCACGGCAGGACTCGACCCACAGAAGCTCGTCCAGGTGATCGCGAGCTCGAGCGGCAATTCGTCGGTGTTCAAGTCGTTCTCGGAGCGCGCCCTTTCGGGCCAGTTCTCGCCGCCGTCCTTCGCCCTCAACCTGGCGCACAAGGACCTGCACCTCGCGATGGAACTGGCCGACGAACTGGACGTGCCTCTGCCGCAGGGTTCTGCGACGCACAACCTGCAACGCATGGCCCGGCGCATGGGCCTCGGCAACAACGACAGTTCGGCGATCCTGCAGGTCTACGAGTCGGTGCTGAAGAAGACCGTGAAGCCGTAGCTAACTCCGGTCGAGACGACGGGCGCTCTAGGAGAGATGCTTCGCAATCAGGCGCGCAACGTGGTCGGCATGGGTGCTGGCCACGTCGTGGTCGCCGCCCGGGACAATTTCCAGATGCGCGTTCGGCAGGCGGGACGCGAGATGCTGGCCGACCGCCACAGGACTGATCGCATCCCTGTCGCCCCAGATCAGCAGCGTTGGCGCCGCGATCTTCTCGACCGGGAGCGGCGCCGAACTGCGGACATCGGTGATCCACGCCGCCGCCTTCGGGAACGACCTGCGATAGTCCGCCCGCCACTCCGAGGCGCCCAACCCTTCCATGTCCACGCCGCCTGACGTCACGCAGAGGACCAGCCGGCGCACGAGCCCAGGATGCTCCAGCGCGATCTGCGCCGCCAGCACGCCGCCCATCGACTGCGCAACGAGGTCGACCGGACCGTCCATCTTGGCCGTGACCAGCCGCTTCAGGTCGTCGAGGCCACGGATCGCCGGATCGTGCGGCTGGTCGCCGAGGCCGGGCCAGCCGAAATGCTGCTTGGGCCAGTCCGCCGGCAGGGCCGCATCGACCGCCTTCCAGAAGTGTGGCGATCCGCCGGCGCCGGGCAGGAACAGGATCCTGGTCGTCGTCATGATCAGAGCCCCAGCTTGCTCATGAAGGGGGGCAGGGTGCGCCCGATCGACAGGAGGTAGCGTCCCATCGCGCCCGCAACCTGCCGCACCGCCGGCCGCGCGCTCATGCGGTCCCGCCAGGCATGAAGCCGGGTCAGACCCGCCGGGACCGGCGCACCCATCCGCTCGCCGAAGAGCTGCGCCATGTAGAAAGCGATGTCGGCATAACTGTAGGCGCCGGCGATCCACTCCTGCCCGCCGATCGTGCGCTCCATCTCTTCGTAAAAGCGTGCCGCCGCATCGTGGGCGCCCGGCGCCCGGGCATCGCTCATCAGCCGGACGACGTGCGGGAAATAGACCTCATCGGACTTGTGCTCCAGCAGCCGCGCCCGGGCACGCGCCATCGGCTCCGACGGCCACAGGGCGGGATCGCGCTTCAGCGATTCCAGGTATTCGAAGATCTGCGTCGAATCGAAGAGCTCGAGGTCGCCGTCGATCAACACCGGCACCTGGCGCTTGGGATTGATGCGCACGACCTCGGGATGCTTCGGCTCGTAGAGCGTCTTCATCTCGAAGGGCACCATTTCGAGGTCGAACGCGAAGCCTTTCTCGCGAAGGGCGATCTCGGCCTTGGCGCCGAACATGCTGAGCGGACCGGAATAGAGCTTCATGTCCCCCCTTTACGGCGCGGTGATTTCTACATCAACACGAACATCCCGACGGCGGCGGCTGCCATCAGTGCCAGCGTCAGCCAACCCAGCGCGCGCTGCCAGGGCGTCGCCGTGAACTTGCCCATGATCTCGCGGCGGGACGCCACGATCATCATCGCCCCGATGATCGGCACTACGATCACGCCGTTCAGGACCGCGCTCCAGATCAGCGCCTTGATGGGATCGATCGGCAGCAGCACCACGCCGAGACCCGCCAGGATCGCCACCGCAATGGTGATGTAGAAGGGCCGCGCCTCGCCAAACCCGTGCTCGAGTCCGATCCGCCAGCCCCGCACCTCCCCCAATGCATAGGCCGCCGACCCGGCGAGGACCGGAACCGCCAGCAGGCCGGTACCGATTATGCCAAGGCTGAACAGCAGAAACGCCCCGTCGCCCGCGATCGGCCTCAACGCTTCGGCGGCCTGCTGCGTGCTCTCGATATCCGTCTTGCCGTTGGCGTGAAGGGTAGCCGCCGTCGTCAGGATGATGAAGAAGGCAACCAGGTTCGACACCGCCATACCGATGCCGGTCTCCCAGCCGATGCGCGTGAGTTCGCGCGACGCCTGCTCCGGATGCTCCGTGAGCGGCCCCGCCTCGGCATCGCCCTCTTCATCCTCGACTTCCTGCGAGCTCTGCCAGAAGAAGAGGTAGGGGCTGATCGTGGTGCCCAACACCGCGACGACCAGCATCAACGTGTCCTTGTCGAGGGCCAATTTCGGCACCAGGGCGCCGAACCCGACGGCGCGCCAGTCGATGTGTGCGGTGAAGACGACGCCGACATAGGCGAACAGCGAGAAGGTCAGGTACTTCAGGAAGCCGACATAGCGGCTGTACGGAATGAACACGATCGCCAGGGCCGAGGCGACCGCGAACAGGAAGGTGAAGATCACCTGGCCACCGCCCGCGAGCATCGCCACCGCCGCACCCATGGCCGCGAGATCGGCGCCGATATTGATGGTGTTCGCGACGAAAAGCAGAAGGACGATGCCCAGTACCACGGGCCGGGGAAAGGCTCGGCACATATTGGCCGCCAGGCCCCTGCCCGTGACGCGGCCGATGCGTGCACTGACCGACTGGACCGCGACCATCAGCGGCCAGGTCAGAACGACCGTCCACAGAAGACCGAAGCCCGCTTGAGCACCCGCCTGAGAGTAGGTCGCGATGCCACTCGGATCGTCGTCGGCGGCACCGGTGATCACGCCGGGACCGAGCCTCTTGATCAGTCCCTGTGTGTTGGTCGCAACCATCTTGTCCCCGAAACGGATAAACGTGGCCCGAGTTCCAACACCCGATGACCTGCGGGCCTGACCGTCACCGGAACGGACGCGGCCCTTCGTAGGAGCCGACATAGCTCAGATGGGTGACGACGCCGGTGCCGGGCCGCCAGAGATGCAAGGCCACGCCCGGCGGATCCATGGTCATCGATAGGCCGGCGCCGTCGCGCAGATCCAGTGTCGCCTGATGCGCCGTGCTGGGCGCAATCGATGCCATCGTACCGGCCCAGCGAACCTGGATCGGCCGGTGGACGTGGCCGCACAGCACGCGTTCGATGTTGCCGTGCGCCCTGACCAGGGCCTCCAGCCGGTCCCCACCTTCGAGCAGGCGGGCGGCATCGAGCGCCGCTATTCCCACATCGAAGGGCGGATGGTGCATGAAGAGCAGCGTCGTACGGTCGCTCTCGCCCAGCCGGGCCTCGAGCCAGTCCAGCCGCTCGCCGCACAGCGCGCCGTGGCCCTTGCCCTCGACCAGTGTATCGAGGGCGATCAGGCGCAGTGGCTGGTCGTCCAGGACGTATTGCAGGAAGCCGGTCTGCGGCAGGTAGTCATGCTCTGGAAATGCCTCGCGCAGCGCGTCCCGCGCATCGTGATTGCCGGGAATCAGGTGGAAAGGGATCTGCAGTCTCGACAGCAGGCGCTTCAGGTTGGCGTATTCGGCGGGCGCGCCCTTGTCGACCAGATCGCCCGTCACGAGGGCGATGTCGGGCCGCGGATCGAGCCCGTTCACATGCGCCACCGCCCGCTCGAGGAAGCCTTGCGTATCGATGCGGCCGTAGAGCAGCTCGCCCTCCGCCTTCAAGTGCGGGTCCGAGATCTGGACGATCAGCATCACGAAGCATCCTTGAGATGGAAAGGTAACGTCGCCAGCTCGGGCGCGAGATCCTTGACCTCGTCGAAGAACACGATGAAGTGGCGCGCGACGAGGCGTTGCAGGTCGCCACCCGGCTGGTCGTCGCCATCGGCCGTCGTCATCTCCATGCCGTCCTTCGTGCGAACCCACAGGAGTGCGTTCCGAGGTGCATCCGGCAGCTCCGCGAAGCTCAGCAGGCCGAAGGCGACCGCCTGCCGGCGTCGCGCATGGTGGGCCAGCGCGTTGTCCTTCGTGAGATCGCACAGGGCGAAGGCCAGCCTGCCCTGCGTGCCGTCGGGCAGCGTCACGTCATATTCGCGCGTCGCCAGGCGTCCGAGATCGTCGTTCACATCGAAACTCCCGCGCCTATCCCCGGAACCCGTTCACGATCGGATATCGCCGCTCGCGGCTGATATTGCGAGAGGTGATTTTGACGCCGGGCGGCGCCTGGCGGCGCTTGTATTCGGCGCCTTCGAGCAGTCGCCACACGCGATCCACGATCGCGGGGTCGTGGCCTTCCTTTGCCAATGCCGTCGTATCGAGATCGCGCTCGATCAGGCCCTTCAGGATGGCGTCGAGCACCGGATACGGCGGCAGCGAATCGGAGTCCTTCTGGTCGGGCCGCAGTTCGGCCGAGGGCGGCTTTTCAATGATGCGCGGCGGGATCACCGCGCCCGGACGGCCCAGCGCACCCGCCGGCAGATGCGCGTTGCGCCAGCGGCAGAGCTCGAAGACGGTCGTCTTGTAGACGTCCTTCAGCACGTTGAAGCCGCCGCACATGTCGCCGTAGAGTGTGGCGTAGCCCACCGCCATCTCCGACTTGTTGCCGGTCGTCACCACCATGCCGCCCAGCTTGTTCGACACCGCCATCAGGGTGACGCCGCGGGCGCGGCTCTGGATGTTCTCCTCGGTCACGTCCTCCGCCCTGTTACCGAACAGCGGCGTCAGCATGCCCCGGAACGCCTCCATGGCCGGCCCGATATCGACGATGTCGTAGCGCACGCCGATCGATCGCGCGCAGGCCTCGGCGTCTTCCAGCGAGTCGCGACTCGTATAGGGCGACGGCATCATGATCGCGTGCACACGATCGGGGCCCAGCGCGTCGGCCGCCACCGCCGCGGTGATCGCCGAATCGACGCCCCCCGACAGACCTATGATCACCGAGGGGAAGCCGGTCTTGTTCACATAGTCGCGCAGCCCGAGCACCATCGCCTGATAGATCGATTCCAGCCGATCCATCTCGCGCGCGATCGGGCCGGGCTGGCATTCCCAGCCGCCGGCGCCGCGGCGGAACTCGATCGTCGTGACTTCCTCGGCGAAGGAGGCGAGCTTGACCTTCAACGACCGGTCGGCCCCCAGCACGAAGGAAGCGCCGTCGTAGACGACCTCGTCCTGGCCGCCGACCTGGTTGAGATAGACGAAAGGCAGGCCGCTCTCGATCACGCGCTTGACGCCGAGCTGTACACGCACGTCGGTCTTGCCGGCCTCGTAGGGCGAGCCGTTCGGTACCAGCAGGATCTCGCCGCCGGTCTCGGCAATGCATTCGACGACGTCGGGCGTCCAGACATCCTCGCAGATCGGAACTCCGATCCGCACGCCCCGGAAGACGAGCGGGCCGGGCATCGGGCCCGGCGCGAAGACGCGCTTGTCATCGAATACGCCGTAGTTCGGCAGGTCGACCTTGTAGCGTTTGCCGACGATCTCGCCTTTGTCGAGCGCGACGATCGCATTGTAGAGCTTGCCGTCCTCGCGCCACGGCGTGGTAACGAACAGGGCGGGACCGCCATCCAGCGTGTCGGCACGCAACGCCTCGACCGCTTCCTGGCAGGCTTGCTGGAAGGCCGGCTTGAGGACGAGGTCCTCGGGGAAATAACCCGACAGCACCATCTCCGGGAACAGCACCATATCGGCGCCCTGCCGCGCCGCTTCCGCACGGGCGGCACGCACCTTGGCGAGATTGCCCGCCACGTCGCCAACCTTGGGATTGAGCTGCGCCAATCCCACTCTGAGTTTGTCCGTCATGTCGCGGAGAGTGTGCCGCGATTCTCAGCGGGGTTCTATCCCGGCGACGCAAGCGCCTCGGAATTCGCCGCCCCGAGGCCGATCATTGCCGCAAGCAGACGCTCCGCTGCCTGCAAAGCCTCATCGACATTCAAGGAGCCGCCCGCCCAGGAGAACACACGACCATCCCAGGCTTCGACATCCGGCACAGGGACGGTCTCGAAATGCTCCTCGACGCTGTGCATGCTCCACAGATCGGGCAACGGGCCATCGAACTCGGAAAGCGCCCGGATGAAGCCGTCCTGCAACGCGGGGACGAGTGCAGCGAGTTCGACACTCCGCCGCAGTTGCCGCAAGGCAATCACGAGCATCTGAACATCGGCCCAGACGCGCAGGGCGAAGCAGGGTTCGGTTGATTGACAGAGCTTGAGCCGGCGACACTGCAGCGCCACCAGGGAACAAGCCTGCTGGGCACGGCGCAGCGCCAGCTCGACGACGCTGCTCCAAGGCTGAGTGGGCGCCCTCACCTGCGGCGGGCCCTAGCCCGCCGCCGAGCGGCTTCAACTGATCTAGAGGATCGTGACGAGACACACCCGTTTGCGCACAGCTCATCCATTCCGCTCATCATCGCCTCCCAGATATCCAACACCTCCACCCCTGCCTCTCGGGGTATGGCGGAATATTCAGTCCGCTCTTGTTGAGAACGCTACACAAATTCACGCATGTCGCAACCCGGAACGTCGGTCAGCGTCTAACGCGCCGCACGTGAGCGAAGTGCCTCGCCGAAAGCCCGGAACAAGGCGCGGTTGATCGGGTTGGTCTGCGGGTCGTACTCCGCGTGCCATTGGACGCCGACCGCGAAGGCGGGCGCGTCGCTGATGCAGATGGCTTCGATCGTGCCATCCTCCGCTACGCCTTCGATGGCGATCCGCTTGCCGGGGTCGAGGATACCCTGGCCATGCAGCGAATTCACGCGAATGCACTCGCAGCCGAGCAACCGGGCGAAATAGCCATCCTTGACCAGCTGCACCTCGTGCCTGTCGGCGAACACAACGGTGGGATCGGGATGGACCTCGCCATTCTCGAGTCGCGGCATGCGATGGTTCATGCGCCCTGGAATCTCGCGGATCTCGGGATGCAGCGAGCCACCGAAGGCGACGTTCATTTCCTGGAAGCCGCGGCAGATGCCGAAGATCGGCACGCCGCGCTCGACGCAGGCATCGATCAGCGACAAGGCCATCGCGTCGCGCTCCTGGTCGTAGGGTTCGTGGGCGGGATGCGGCTCGGCCCCGAAGCGCGTCGGATGGACGTTGGCGCGGGCGCCGGTGAGCAGGATCCCGTCGACAGCGCCCAGCAGCGCCTCGATGTCGGTGATGTCAGGAGTGCCGGCGAACATCAGCGGCAGCGCCCCGGCGACGTCCGCGACCGCCCGCATGTTGCGCTGACCCACGAGCTGGACGTTGTGGCGGTCGTTGATCACACCCGAATTGCCGATCACCCCGACCACGGGCTTTTTCTTGCTGGGAACCAAGCTACGCCTGCCTCGACTGCGAAGGCGCGATAATGGCACCGCATCCACCGGCCGGCGAGTCCGCCGTCGCGAATCGCCGTTGACAGCCGGGCCCGCCGGTGCGTGAATTCAAGCGTCACGTTCAGCAGGGAGGTTTTGATGAATCCACCCAAGCAACGTGCCGCGGTGATTGTCGAGGCAATCGTTCGGGCATCGGCATAGCGGCAGACGCGAACGGCACGGCGGGAGCGGTCCCTGCGGGTCGCATCAGTTGGGCATGACCCCAATTCGGCCGCTCCCGACGTTCCTTCAGCTTCCCAATCCGATTCACTGAAACGGCGGCACATCGCGCCGCAGGTGTCCGCTGGCCCCACTGAAATAGAGGGTCAGGCGCCCAGTGAGATCCTTGCCGCGAGCCGACACATCACCAGGAAGTTCTGTTTTCAAGCCGCGTGCGCCGAGTTCCGCCACCAGCTCCTGCAACCGGTCGCCGGGAACCTCGAACTGGAGGACGGCCATCGCGTCGGAGAGCAGCGAATGGCCGGAGACCCAGCCACCCGCGTGCGTAATCGCTTCCGATGCCGCATTCACGCTCGCATGAAAGGCGTCCCGCGCGACGGCTTCGAGGCGAAGCAATGCTTCCTCCCCTCGGCCTGCTACTTTGCCGCCACCACTTCGACCTCGACCAGCATCGAGGGATCGGCGAGACCGGCCACGACCAGCAGGGTGGATGCAGGATAGGGCTCCTGTCCGACATACTTGCCGCGCACCTCGCGGAAGGCCGGGATGAAGCGGCTGTCGGTCAAAAAGACGGTGAGCTTGACGATATCGCGGAAATCCATGCCGCCGGCCTTCAGAACCTCGCCGATGTTCTTCCAGACCTGTTCGCTCTGCGCCTCGATGCCGTCCTGCAGCTTGCCCGCAGAATCCACGCCGACCTGGCCCGACACGTAGAGCACGCGCGCCTCCGGCGGGACCTCGACGCCAAGGCTGTATTTGCCGGCGACGGACACGGACTTCGGATTATGGAACTTGATGGCCATGGCGGACCCTCCATTGTAAGGAGGCGCAGGTTTCAGGTCGGAGCGCATGACGTCAAGCACCAAGCCCGTTCACATAATCGGCGGCGGCCTCGCGGGCAGCGAGGCGGCGTGGCAGCTCGCGCAGGCGGGCGTGCCCGTGGTGCTGCACGAGATGCGGCCGGTGCGCGGGACGGAGGCCCATCTCACCGACAATCTTGCCGAACTGGTCTGCTCCAACTCCTTCCGCTCCGACGATGCCGCCAACAACGCCGTCGGCGTGATCCACGAGGAGATGCGCCGCGCGGGCTCCCTCATCATGCGTTCGGCCGATGCCCACAAGCTGCCGGCCGGTGGCGCCCTGGCGGTCGATCGCCACGGCTTCTCCGCCGCCGTGCAGGAGACGCTGCTCTCCCACCCGCTGGTGACGCTCGAGCGCGAGGAAGTTGCCGGCCTGCCGCCTGAGGTCTGGGACAGTGTCATCGTGGCGACCGGTCCCCTCACGTCGCCGGCGCTGGCCGAGGCGATCGCCAAACTGACCGGCGAGGACTCGCTTGCCTTCTTCGATGCGATCGCCCCCATCGTCCACTATGAGAGCATCGACCAGTCGATCGCCTGGAAGCAATCGCGCTACGACAAGGGCGGGCCCGGCGGCGACGGGGCCGACTACTTCAACTGCCCGATGGACAAGCCGCAATATGAGGCCTTCGTCGCCGCGTTGCTGGCCGGTGAGAAGACCGAATTCAAGCAGTGGGAGCACAACACGCCCTACTTCCAGGGCTGCCAGCCGATTGAGGTGATCGCCTCGACCGGGCCGCAGAGCCTGCGCTTCGGGCCGATGAAGCCGGTGGGCCTGCGCGATCCGCGCACCGGCCATCGTCCCTGGGCCGTGGTCCAGCTCCGACAGGACAATGCGCTGGGCACGCTGTGGAACATCGTGGGCTTCCAGACCAAGCTGAAGCACGGCGAGCAGACACGTATCTTCCGCACCATCCCCGGCCTGCAGAACGCCGAGTTCGCGCGGCTGGGCGGCCTTCATCGCAACACCTTCCTCAACAGCCCGCGCCTGCTCGACGGCACCCTGCGCCTCAAGGCGATGCCGCGGCTCAGGTTCGCCGGCCAGATCACCGGCTGCGAAGGCTATGTCGAGAGCGCCGCCGTCGGCCTGATGACCGGGCGGTTTGCGGCGGCCGAGAGACTGGGTCGCACGCAGACACCGCCGCCGCCGACCACCGCGATGGGCGCGCTGCTGGGCCACATCACCGGCGGCGCCGACGCCACCACCTTCCAGCCGATGAACATCAATTTCGGCCTGTTCCCGCCCATCGCCGGCAGCTTCAAGGGCAAGGAGCGAAAGCAGGCGATGGCCGTGCGGGCGCTGCGCGACTTCGACGAATGGCTTAGGCCGAGGCCGCTCGCGGCGGAGTAAGATGGAGAAAACCATGCGCCTGATGCAGCCGGAGCCCGCCGCCGCCCTGCTTGGGTTGCGCGCCATGAAAACGGTGGCGTCAGTCTCCGGTACGCCCGGCAAGTCGCAGCTCGCTTTGATGGAGGCGGCGCGGCGCGTGCTTCTCCACATCGACGCCGACATCGCTACCTTGCCGCCGGTGACGCCCGCGGAACTCGCTGCGGGATTTCCGTCGGCCGACCTCCGCCTTCAGTTCGTCAACGGCCTCCTGATCCTGGCGCTGGCCGACGGCGTGCCCTCGCGCGAAACCGTTGCCAGGGTCGAGGCATTCGCCGAGGCGCTGGGCATCACCACGCCGGAACTCACGAACCTGCGGCGGCTGGCCGAGCAGCACATGACCTTGTTCAAGCTCGACCTGCTGCGCCGTAGCCAGGTCGGCGACATCATGAAAGACCAGCTCAAGCAGCACGGCGTGGTGGCGCTCGCGAAAAGCATCCTGGGCATGCGCGGACTGATCGAGGATCCGGAACTGGCCGCCCGGTATCGCGCCTGGGCGAGGCTGCCGGACGGCACTTTGGGGCGGTCGATGTTCGAATACTTCCAGCGCAACAAGTTCGGCATGCCGGGCGAGCGGTTCGGATTCCCGGAGGCCGGTCTGTATCACGATTTCTGCCACGTGCTGGGCGGCTACGGCACCGATCCTCAGGGCGAGTTGCAGGTTGCCTCCTTCACCGCAGGCTTCAAGCAGACGCGGCCCTTCTACCTGATCCTGTTCGCGGTGCTGATCTTCAGCGCCGGCGTGAATGCCCGGCCGACCGCCGATGGCTATACCACCATCGGCGTGCTGGGCGAGCCGGGCGCTGCCGAGCGGATGTTCGCCGCCATCGAACGCGGCGCGCTCGTGAATACCGACCTGTCCGACAAGTGGGACTACTGGCCCCTGGTCGAGCAGCCGATCGACGAAGTACGGCGGCAGCTCAACATCGTTCACGCCGTCTGAAAGGCGGAAACATTCCGTAACGTCCCGCAACAGTGGGTAACCAAACGTTATTTCACATCCCGGCCGCGTCGGGATGAAATGCGCTCACGCCCCCCTTCGACGGAGTGAGTCAATGCAGGCCGTTCAGGAACTGGTCGCCCCCCGTACTTCCACCACCGGCGCGCCTTCATTGCAGTACGAGGTGATGCGGGAGATTTTCACCCTTCTGGCGCCGTACAATGCCGGCGGCAAGCCGATCACGCCGCAGACCGTCATCTCGAAGGGACTGACCGTCGACTCGCTCACGATCATGGATGTAATCATGGAGCTGGAGGACCGGTTCGACGTCACAATCCCGATGAACGTCGCCGCCGACATCGTGACCATCGACCAGCTCGCCGAGGCCGTCGTTTCGCAGCGCGCGAGGCGCTGAGAAAACTCCCTACCCCATGAGATAAGTTCGCGAGCGGGTGGCGCGGCGCGTGCTAAATCGCCCGCAATGACCCCCGCTGAACGCCGGCAGATGATGCTGGCCGGGCCGATCGTGCCCACCATCCTCACCCTCGCGACCCCCAACGTGCTGAACGTGGCCATGCAGAGCCTCGTCAGCATCACCGACGGCTATTTCATCGGCCAGCTCGGCGTCATCGATCTCGCGGCGCTGGCGCTGGTGTTCCCGACGCAGATGACGCTCGGCATGATGTCGGCCGGCGCCATGGGCGGCGGTATCTCCTCCTCCGTGGCCCGTGCCCTGGGCTCGGGGAACAAGGCCGCGGCCGAGGCGGCGGCGGCGCATGCGCTGGCCATCGCCGTCGGCATGGCCGTGCTGTTCGGCATCGTGTTCGTGGGGTTCGGCCGTCAGATCTACGGCGCGCTGGGCGGCAGCGGTGCGGCGCTCGACCGGGCCGAGGCTTTCGCCACCATTCTGTTCTCGGGCTGCGTCGCCCACTGGGTCGCCAACTCGATGGCCTCCGTCCTGCGCGGCACCGGCGACATGAAGACGCCCGGCCTGGCGCTGGTCGTGACGGCGGCGATCCAGATCCCGCTCACCGGGGCTCTGACCCTGGGATGGTTCGGCCTCCCCGCCTTCGGCATCCGCGGCCCCGCGATCGCCGCGGTGATCGCCTTCGCCCTTGCCGCCGTCTGGATGCTCTCGAAGCTGACCGGCCCGAAGGCGCCATTGCGCCTGCGCTGGCCAGTCGACGGGTTCCGCTGGCGCGCCTTCCGCGACATCCTGAAAGTCGGCCTGATCGCCTGCCTCGTGGTCATCCTGACCAACGGCACGGTGCTGGTCGTCACCGGACTGATCGGCCGCGAAGGCGATGCGGCCATCGCTGGCTACGGCATCGGCTCGCGCCTTGAATACATGCTGATCCCGATCAGCTTCGGCATAGGCGCGACGCTGACGGCCCTGGTCGGCACCAACATCGGCGCCAGGCAATATGCCCGCGCCCAGCGCATGGCCTGGACCGGCGCCTTCATGGCCGGTGCGGTCGCCGCCACCATCGGCATCATCGTCGCGGTCTGGCCCGACCTGTGGCTCGGCCTCTTCACCAGCAATCCCGGCGCGCTGGCCTCGGGCCGCCACTATCTCAGCATCGTCGGCCCGGCCTACGGCTTCTTCGGCCTCGCCATGGCGCTCTACTTCGCCTCGCAGGGTACCGGCGAGATGATCTGGCCGGTCGCCGCCAACCTCACGCGCATCACCATCGCGGGCGGCGGCAGCCTGCTGGCGCTCGACCAATTCGGCTGGGGCGTCTCGGGCCTCTACACCTGCGTGGCACTGGGCATCGTGGCTTTCTCGGGCGTGCTGGCCTTCTCGACCACGCGGCGGGCCTGGACCGGCTGACCTTCCGCCGCTTGCGAAAGAGCGGCGGATTGAAGCTTGTTCGCCCCGGTGGCACTTGGCATCGTGCGCGCCTTCAAACAATGCGGAGATTGAAATGAGCGACGCCAACAAACTATCGGGACTGCAGCTTCGCTCCCTGATCTCCACCGAAGGCCAGCTCGAGCTGTCGCTCCTCCGGGTCGATGTGCCCGAGCCGGGCCCCGACCAGGTCGTGGTGAAGGTTGAGGCGACGCCGATCAACCCTTCCGATCTCGGCCTGCTGACCGGACCCGCCGATCTCTCGAAGGCCACCTCCACCGGCAGCGGCGACGCGGTGAAGGTGACGGCGCCCGTGCCGGCCTCTGCCCTGCCGTTCCTGGCGACGCGCTTGGGCGAATCTCTCCCGGTCGGCAACGAAGGCGCCGGTACCGTCGTCAAGGCGGGCTCGTCCGACGCCGCGCAGGCGCTCAAGGGCAAGCTCGTCTCGATGGTGGGCGGCTCGATGTACGCCCAGTACCGGGTGCTGAATGCCCGCGATTGCCAGCCCCTGCCCGCCGGCACGACGGCGGCCGAAGGCGCCTCGTGGTTCGTCAATCCGCTGACGGCGCTGGGCATGACCGAGACCATGAAGCGCGAGGGCCACAAGGCGCTGGTCCACACGGCGGCGGCCTCAAACCTCGGCCAGATGCTGGTCAAGATCTGCAACGAGGATGGGATCGGCCTCGTGAACATCGTGCGCAGCGCCGAGCAGGCCAAGCTGCTGAAGGGCATCGGCGCGAAGCATGTCGTCGATTCGAGCGCCGCGAGCTTCCAGGACGATCTCGTGCAGGCGCTGGTCGAGACCGGCGCCACCATCGCCTTCGATGCGATCGGCGGCGGCAAGCTCGCCAGCCAGATCCTCACCGCGATGGAAATCGCCATCAACAAGACGGCGACGACCTACAACCGCTACGGCTCGTCGGTTCACAAGCAGGTCTATGTCTATGGCAGCCTGAACACCGGCCCGGTCGAACTGACCCGCAACTACGGCATGGCCTGGGGCGTCGGCGGCTGGCTGCTCACGCCGTTCCTGCAGAAGATCGGTCGCCCCGACCAGCTGCGCCTGCGCGAGCGGGTCGTGAACTCGCTGAAGACGACCTTCGCCAGCCACTACACCAGGACCATCTCGCTCCAGGAAGCGCTCGACCTCAAGAACCTCACCGCCTACGCCAAGCGTGCGACGGGCGAGAAGTTCCTGATCAACCCGAACAAGTAGGTCATCCCGGCGTGAATTTTGCTGCAGGGTTACGTGAATTGCGCAACCCTGCAGCGGAAAGCTCAAGTCGATGTCTTCAGAAGTTGGTCGTAGCGTCCGCGGGCGCACGCCGTACCTGCCGATCCACAAGCGGCCGAAGCTCACCCTGCCAGGCAATGCGCGCGTCGCCGTCTGGACGATCGTGAATGTCGAGAACTGGAGTCCGGCCGGGGCAATGCCGCGTACCGTCCTGCCGCCGCCGATGGGCGTGCCGCTTCTGCCCGACGTGCCCAACTGGGCATGGCACGAGTACGGCATGCGCGTGGGCTTCTGGCGCTTCCTCGAGACGCTGAACGCGCGCAAGCTCAAGGCGACCTTCGCCGTGAACGGCACGGCCTGCGAACTCTACCGCGAGGCCTGCCAGGCCGCGCACGAGGCCGGCTGGGATTTCATGGGCCATGGCTGGGTGCAGAAGCCGATGCACAAGGTCGAGGACCAGAAGAGCGCGATCGCCGACACGATCCGCGCCATCAGGGACCTCACCGGCAAGGCGCCGCGCGGCTGGGAAAGCCCCGGCCTCACCGAGACCGACGAGACGCTCGATCTGCTCGCCGAGGCCGGCATCGAATACGTCGCCGACTGGGTGATGGACGAGCAGCCGCTGCCCTTGAAGACCAGGCACGGCGAGATCGTCTCGGTGCCCTACACAGTCGAGATCAACGACGTCGTCATGAGCGCCGTGCAGCAGCAGCCGTCGGACGAGATCTTCCGCCGCGGCCGCGACCAGTTCGACCGGCTCTATCTCGACGGCAGGACCGCCCCGCGCGTGATGGCCATCTCGATCCATCCCTATCTCACCGGCGTGCCGCACCGGATCAAGTATCTCGAGATGCTCTACGATTACATCCTCGGCCACGAGGGCGTCGTCATGTGGACCGGCGCGGAGATCCTCGACTGGTACCGCACGCAGGTGCCACCGGCGCGGTAGCCGACCGAAGCGCGCTCAGGCGCGCTTCGCGGCGGCTTCCTTCTCGGCCATCTTCTGCTTCAGCTGCTCGGGCGTGAGGCGGACGATGTGTTCGTTCTGGTGGCTGAAGATGTCGTACTTCGCCACGTCGAGGTCCTCGAGCACGATCTCGCGGTTGAGCACCTTCTGCTTCCACGCCGCATGCTCGGCCTCGGCGGCATGGAACTCCGGCATCACCTCGCGGGCGAAGAGATCGAGCGAGTCGCAGATGTCCTGGTGACTGGTCTTGCCGGCCTGGTTCAGCAGGATCACCTGGTCGACCCTGCTGGTCTGGAACTGGCGCAGCTTCCTGCGGATCGTTTCCGGCGAGCCGATGAGGCCTGATTCGAGGGCCTTCTTCTCCTCCGGTCCGCCGCGCCAGGCCTGGTACTCGTCCCACAGGTTCGAAGTGCCCGGCGCATCGACGCCTTTGCGGCCATAGTAGGAGAGCGCGAAGATGAAGAAGGTCCAGCCGGCGGCCTTTGCCTCGGCCTCCTCGTCGGTGGGCGCACACATGAAGCCCGACACCATCGCCACGTTGGGATTGCTGGGATAGTCGGCGAGCTTGTGCGAATTGTTGAGCAGGTTGTTGTAGTACTTGTGCACCCACGCGCGCGCCGCTTCGGGCGTGACGAAGGTGAAGCCCAGCGCCCCCATGCCCCACTCGCCGGCCTTGCCGATTGTGGCAATGTTCGAGCAGGCGACCCACAGCGGCGGATGCGGCTTCTGGAACGGCTTGGGGATCACGTTGCGCGCCGGGAAGTCGTAGTACTGACCGTGGAACTCCCAGCTGTCCCGCGTGAACATCGGGACGATGGCCTTCACGGCTTCCTCCCAGCGCTCGCGCTTGTCGCGCACGCGGATATTGAACGGATGCAGCTCGGCCGGTCCCGCCGCCTCCCCCATGCCCAGTTCGACACGGCCGCCCGACAGCAGGTCGAGCGTCGAGACCTTCTCGGCAACGCGATGCGGGTTGTTGGTCGTGAGCTGGATCACGCCATGGCCCAGCCGGATGCGCTTGGTGCGCTGGCTGGCCGCCCCGAGGAACACCTCCGGCGCCGAGGAGTGCGAATACTCCTCGAGGAAATGATGTTCGACCTCCCACGCATAGTCGTAGCCCAGCCGGTCGGCGAGCTCGATCTGGGTGAGCGAATCCTGCAGCAGCTGGTACTCGCTCTTCTCGCTCCACGGCCGGGGCAGCTGATGCTCGTAGAAGATGCCGAACTTCATGGGGCGTTTCCTTCAGGCGGCTTTGCAGAAACCGGAGATGCTCGAGACCAGCTTGGGCACCATCTGCTCGGGCACGTCGTGGCCCCAGCCGGGAAAGGTCTCGATCTTCGCGCCGGGCACGAGCGCCGCCACGTCCCGGCCGCACTCGACCGGCAGCAGCGGATCGTCCTCGCCGTGCAGCACCAGCGTGGGCACCCTCACCGTCTTCAGGAGATCGACGCGCGGGCCCGACGCCATGATCGCGAGGTATTGGCGCGCAGCGCCCGGCGGATAGTAGCGCCGGTCGATGTTGCGCTCGACCAGGGCCCGCATCGTGGCGGGGTCCGTGGGATAGCCCGGGCCACTGATGACGGTCCGCAGCTTCATGCCATGGGCGATCAGCTGCTCACGCGCCGTCCCCTCGGGCTGCGCCGACAACATCGCCACGGCTTCGGGCTTGCCGGCCGGCAGGCCGTAGCGGCCGCTGGTCGACATGATCGACACCAGCGAACGCGTGCGCGTCGGATGGGTCGCGGCGATGACCTGGGCGATCATGCCGCCCATCGAACCGCCGACCATGTGCGCACGGTCGATGCCCAGCGCGTCTAGCAACCCGATCGCATCGGCCGCCATGTCGGAAAGCAGATAGGGCGCATCGACCTTCTGGCCCTTCATCAGCCTGGCCATGGCGTCCATCAGGTTGGGCAGGCCCCATTGGTCGAAGTCCGTCGACAGGCCGACGTCGCGGTTGTCGTAGCGCACGACGAAGAGGCCCTGCCCGGCCAACCCCTCGCACAGCGATTCCGGCCACAGGGTCAGTTGGGCGCCGAGCCCCATGATGAGCAGCAGGGCCGGATCCTTCCGGTTGCCGAAGGTCTCGTATTCGATCTCGATGCCATTGGCCTTGGTGCGCGCCACGCTTCCTCCCGGGGGTTCACCGGTCAGTATCGCCCGCGTCTGGCCGCCCACCAATAGGCCAGCGGCCGCCTCAACGGTCCCATCGGCTTGCCGAGCGAAATCGCGGGCAACAGGATCGGCAGCGCGGCCGGATCGACCTTGCGGCGCAGCGCCCGCGCATCGCCCACCAGCTGGTCCCGTTCGAGCCCCTCTCCCATCAGCCAGGCCGCGCCGACGGCGTGGGCGGCCTGCCGCGACGGCGCATCCTCGACACCCAGGACGGCGAGTTCGAGATCGGCCAGGGCATGTCCCGCGCGCATGACGTCGAGCGGCCCCTCGATCTCCTCCTCGCGCGCATCGATCAACTCGACCAGGCTTTCGAGAGAGAGCCCGTGGCGACGTATGGTCTCGCCGAGCGCTTCGACGATGGGCTGCGCGCGCGGCTTGCCGCCGCCGGCGGCCTCCGCCATCGCCTCGCGCCACCATTCGAGGCGGATGCGCGCCAGCATCGGCTCCCGGGTCACGCTGCGGGTGCGCGCCAATTCGTAATCGAAGGCCAGTAAGGTCAGCAGACCGCGGCGCCGCGGCTCCGGCGCGAACAGGGCGCCGAGGAAGCGGTCCCGGTCGGCGTCGCGCACGAGGTCGAGCACGTAGCGGTGCGACGCCTCGGCGGCGCGGTAGCTGTTCGGCTGGGATTCGGACATCAGGGATTAAAGGCCAGGGTGCGACCGTTGAACGCAGGCGAGCTTGAGTTTACAGTATAGCCATCGGGGATTTGTCAGTCCCTTCAATAAGATAAAGGGGGATGTTCAACATGGGTGCCTTGTTTACCTCGCTTGGACGAACCGTCTCCGCAGGCATCGTGCTCCTCGTCCTGATCGTGGTGGTCGCCGGCGCCGCGACCGGACAGTCGATCAAGGTCGACCATGCCTATGCGGCCGTCATCATGCGGTGGCTGCACGTCATTTGCGGTGTGATGTGGGTCGGCCTGCTCTGGTACCTGAACTTCGTGCAGGTGCCCACCATGCCGAAGATCCAGCCGGCCGAGAGCCGCACCGCCATCACCAAGTTCATCGCCCCCACCGTGCTCTGGTGGTTCCGCTACGCCGCCCTGGCCACCGTCATCACCGGCCTGCTGCTGGCCGCGATGAACAAGTACATCGTCGAGGCGCTGACCCTGCGGCCCGGTTTCGTCATGATCGGAGTCGGCATGTGGATGGCGTTGACCATGGCCTTCAACGTCTGGTTCATCATCTGGCCGAACCAGCAGAAGGTCCTGGGCCTCGTCGAGGCCACGGCGGAGGAGAAGGCCGCAGCGGCCACGAAGGCGCTCTATGCCAGCCGCTTCAACACCATGTTCTCGATCGGCATGCTCTATTGCATGGTGGCGCAACAGAACGCCCCGATCTGAGCCGCGGCATCTGGACTTCAGGGGCGCCGCGCGAGCGCGAGACCGACGCCGGCGCCCATCAACAGGCCGCCGGTGAGGCGATTGCGCAGGCGGGCACGGGCCTGCAACAGAAAGCGCAGCCGGCTGGCCAGCAGGGCCCAGGCGCCATCCAGCAGCACGGCGACCGCCAGGAACGTCCCCGAGAGCAGCAGGAGCTGGTCGGTTGTCGCGCCTCGCTCCGCCGACACGAACGGCGGCAGGAAGGCCGCGTAGAACAGCAGCGTCTTGGGATTGGTGAGCGATACGAGGAAACCGCGCGCGAAGATCGCGGCGGCCGAACGCGGCTCGGCCGCAATGCCCGAGAGATCGGCTGAGGCCGCGCGCCAGGTGCGCACCCCCAGCCACAGGAGGTAGGCGACGCCCAGCCAGCGCAGCCAGTCGAACAGGCTGGCCAGCAGCCCGAGCAGGGCCGACGCGCCCAGCACCACGAGGGCGAGCTGGAGCACCATGGCGCTCGCCGTCCCGGCCACCGTCATGAGCCCGTACCGCGCGCCATGCGCCACGCTGTTGGCGACGATCAACGCGACGTTGGGACCCGGAATGACAATCAGGACGACGCAGGCGGCCACGAAGGCCAGGTAGAGGTCGAGCGGCATGCCCGTTCCCTACAGCGGAATGAGGGCCGCCGCCACCCGCCGGCTTTCGGCCAGCAGCACGTTGTAGATGCGGCAGGCCGAGCCCGTGTCGACCACCTCGAGGCCCATGCCGGCCGCCTTCAGGGCCGCCCGCAGGTCGGGCGGCACGAACACGGCGCGCGCGCCGCAGCCCAGCACGAGAATCTCCGTCGGCATCGCCGCCTCGCGCAGCGGTGCCAGGCTTTCGAGAGAGAGATCCTCGGCTCGCGCGATCGTCCAGGGATGTGTGACGGTCGGCGTCACCAGCACCGGCGACCGCCATTCGCGCTCGCTGATCATGAAGCGGCCGGGACCGTAGCTGCGGATGTACTGGACCTGCGCCGGATCCGGCGTCGGCAGGGTCTTGTCGGCGGGTCCCGGGCGCGGCGGCTTCACGCCCCGGCCTGCTCCGTCTTGTCGCCCTTGTCCGCCTTGTCCTCGGCCGGGCGAAGCTGGTCGGCACGCAGGCCGAGCCAGACGAGGCCCGCGCAAGCGACCCAGACCGACGAATAGGTGCCGACGATGACTCCCCAAAGCATGGCGACGGAGAAGCTGTGCAGCACCGGCCCGCCGAACAGCACGAGGGCGAGGACCGCGACGAACACCGTGGCCGAGGTCATCAACGTGCGCGACAGGGTCTCGTTGATGCTGTGGTTCAGCAGGTCTACCAGCGGCATCTTCTTGTAGCGGCGCATGTTCTCGCGCACGCGGTCGAAGATCACGACGGTGTCGTTGATGGAGTAGCCGGCGATGGTCAGGACCGCGGCCAGCGCCGTGAGGCTGAAATCGAGCTGGAACAGCACGAAGATGCCGACCGTCGAGATGACGTCGTGCAGCATCGCGATCAGCGCGCCGATCGCGAACTGCCATTCGAAGCGCACCCAGACGTAGATGGCGATCGCGATCATGGTGGCCAGCACGGCATAGATGCCGCTCCGCATCAGCTCGTCGCCGATCTTCGGACCGACCGACTCGGTGCCGCGCAGCTCGTAATTGCTGCCGATCGCGTCCTCGACCAGCTTGATGGCCACCTGCTGGCACCATTCGGCGCGCTGCTCGACCGACATGTCGATCTTGGCCGTATTGGTCGAGCCGCGCGGCAGCTGGCGCTCCTGCAGGGTGAGACCGGCACGGCTCACGGCGTCACGCCAGTTGGCGGCATCGAGCGCGGTCGGCGACGTGAACTCGACGTCGCCGGTCCCGGCGGGACCCGGCTTCACCTGCCAGCCCTGGCCGGCGCGCTTCAGCATCACCCGCTGGGCGCCGGCCACGCACTGGTTGTCGCCTTCCTGGCGCTGGACACGGATCAGAACGGTGCTGGGATCGCCGAATTCCTGCAGCGACACCTCGCCCACGCCCAGCGCACCCACGGTGTTGCGCAGCTGGTCGAGCTCGGCCTTGCCGTCCTTGGCCTTGGCCTGGATGGCGATGCCGCCCTTGAAGTCGATGCCGAAGTTCAGGCCGAACGTCAGGACGCCGACGATGGACACGATGTTGATCAGGGTCGAGATGACCAGCGCGGCGCGGCGCTGGCCGAGGAAATCGAACTTCTTCTTGAAGGCGAAAAGGCGGACGGGCTTCCACATGGCTTCGCCTCAGATCACGAGTTCAGCGGGGCGGCGCCAACGGACCCACACCGCCAGCAGCATGCGCGTGAAGATCGTCGAGCTGAACATCGAGGTGATGATGCCGAGCGTCAGCGTCGTCGCGAAGCCGCGGATCGGGCCGGAGCCGAAGCCGAACAGCAGAACGCCGGCGATGAGGGTCGTGAGATTGGCGTCGATGATCGCCGACATCGCCTTCTCGTAGCCCGTTGCGAGCGCGCTGAACGGAGAGCGGCCCAGGGCCTTCTCCTCCCGCACACGCTCATAGATCAGCACGTTGGCGTCGACCGCGAGGCCCGCCGTCAGCACGAGGCCCGCGATGCCGGGCAGGGTCAGCGAAGCGCCGAGGATCGACATGCCGGCAAACACCATCAGCAGGTTCACCAGCATGGCGAGGTTGGCGAAACCACCGAACACGGGCCCGTAGGCCACGAACATGAAGACAGCCACCAGCAAGGTGCCGACCAGCGCCGCCAGCGTGCCGGCCTGGATGGCGTCCGCGCCCAGGTCGGCACCGACGGTGCTCTCCTGGATGATGCTGAGGGTCGCGGGCAGCGCGCCGGAGCGCAGCAGCAGCGACTGCTCCTGCGTCTGCTGGGTCGTGAAGCTGCCGGTGATGATGCCGCTGCCGCCACAGATCGCGCTCTGCACGACCGGGGCGCTGATGATCTCGCCGTCGAGCTGGATGGCCAGCCGCTTGCCGATGTTGGCGCGGGTGGCGGCGCAGAAGGCGCGGCCGCCGGCCGAATTGAAGGTGAAGCTGATGATCGGCCGGCCACCCTGCTGCTGCTCGAAGGTGGCCTTCGAATCGTCGAGGTCCTCGCCGCCGACCACCACGCGCTTCAGCACGGGCAGGCACTGCGGCTGGTAGCGGCGGCAGATCTGCTCCGGCGACAGGCGCGGATTGGCGGCCTGGATGTCTTCCCAGGCCTTGGGATTGGTGCGGCGCAGCTCCTGCATGCCCTCGCGCGTCGGCACGAGGAAGGTGGTGGGCGGCACCGTCTGCGGGATGTTCTGCCCGGTCGCCGCCACGTCCTCGTTCACCAGATGGAAGGTGAGCTTGGCGGTCTGGTTGATCTTGCGCTTGAGGTCGGTCGTGTCCTTGATGCCCGGCACCTGCAGCAGGATACGCTCGTCGCCCTGGCGCGTGATGGTGGGCTCGAGCGTGCCGGTCTCGTCGACGCGGCGGCGAAGGATCTCGATCGACTGGTCGATCACTTCCTTCTTCTTCTTTGCCATCTCCTGGTCGGAATAGGCGACGCGGATCGCGTCGCCGCTGCCGGAGAGCGCAAGGGTCGGATCGACCGCGCGGATCGCCTCGATCGCCTTGGCGCGGTTCGCTTCGTCCCGCAGGTTGACGACCAGCGCGCGGCCGGGCTCGATGGTGACGTCCTTGAACGGCACCTGCTGCTTGCGCAGCTCGCCGCGCACCGAATCGGACAGGTTGTTCAGGCGCTCGTTGATGACCGAGCGCAGGTCGGCTTCCAGCAGGAAGTGCGCACCGCCGCGAAGGTCGAGGCCCAGATTGATGCGGCTGTTCGCATACCAGTGCGGCATGTGATCGAGCACGCTGGCCGGCAGCAGATTGGGCAGCGCGAACAGCGCCGACAACAACGTGATGCCGGCGATGACGATGGTCTGCCAGCGCGGAAGGTTGAGCATTCCGACCTAGATCCTCTCCGCCCCGTTACTTCTTGGGGCCGCCGCCGAAAAGGCTGCCCAGCAGGCTCTTGCGCTCCGGCGCGGCCGCCGGCGGCGGCAGCATGGGCTTGTCGTCTTCTTCACTGCTGTCCTTCGGGCCGCGCACCGATTCACCGCGCGTCAGGATATCCGTGATGGTCTGCTTGATGATGCGAACCCGCACGCCCTCGGCAAGTTCCACCTGGACCTCGTTGTCGGAGATCACCTTGGTGACGAGGCCGATGATGCCGCCGCCGGTGACGACGCGATCGCCGCGCTTCACACCGGCCAGCATCTCGCGCTGGGCGCGCACCTTGGCCTGCTGGGGACGGATCAGCAGGAAGTAGAAGACGACGAAGATGAGGACCAGCGGGAAGAGCTGGACGAGGAAATCCCCGCCGCCACCACCAGCGCCCTGCGCCCACGCCTGCGAAATGAACATCTTCTGCTCCCGAATCTTCCGGCCGTCGAAAAAGCGCGCGGACTATACCGGTCTCGCCCCGCTTTGCAATGTAAGCGGGGGGCGATATGGTCGCCCCCCTTTTCTGCGGCCGGCGACGATGGATCAAGACCTTAAAGCCACTATTTCACGCATTGCGGCAGCGCTCGACCGTCTGGCGCCTCCCCTTCCTCCCGGCGCCGACATCAATGCGGCCGAAGCCTATGTCTGGCACGCGACCGGGCACAGGCTCGAGGCGGTCCCGCGGGTCAACCGTGTGAACCTCGATCTGCTGGTCGGAATCGACCGCCAGAAGGAGACCCTGGTCGAGAACACGAGGCGCTTCGCCAAGGGGCTGCCGGCCAACAACGCGCTGCTCTGGGGCTCGCGCGGTGCGGGCAAGAGCTCGATCGTGAAGGCGGTCCATGCGCATGTGAACCGCGAGATGGGCGGACCGCCCGGCCCGCTGGCGCTGGTCGAGATCCATCGCGAGGACATCCCGTCCCTGCCCGCGCTGCTCACCATGATCCGCGATTCGAGCCGTCGCTTCATCGTCTTCTGCGACGACCTCTCCTTCGACGGACAGGACGCCGCCTACAAGTCGCTGAAGGCCGTGCTCGACGGCGGCATCGAGGGCCGGCCGGACAACGTCCTCTTCTATGCGACGTCGAACCGGCGCCACCTGATGCCGCGCGACATGATCGAGAACGAGCGCTCGACGGCGATCAACCCGTCGGAAGCCGTCGAAGAGAAGGTGTCGCTCTCGGATCGCTTCGGCCTGTGGCTCGGCTTCCACAATGCCGACCAGGACACGTTCTTTGCGATGATCGAAGGCTATTGCGAGTTCTACGGGCTCGACGTGCCGAAGGACGAGCTGCGCAAGCAGGCGGTCGAATGGGCGATCACGCGCGGTTCGCGCTCGGGCCGCGTCGCCTGGCAGTTCATCCAGGAGACCGCCGGCCGGCTCGGCAAGAAACTGGGGTAACGATGGAGCGGCTGGGATGAGCGATCCCGAAGACGTGATGTTCTCCGCCGCGGTAAAGGCGGAGCAGACGCGTCTCGGATCACGCACCCGGTTCGAGGGCCGGACCTGGAACACGGAGATCACCGACGATCTCCGCAAGTTCCTCGGCGTCATCGACACGTTCTTCTTTGCGACGGCCAGCGCCGACGGCCGACCTTATATACAGCATCGCGGCGGACCGCCGGGGTTCCTGAAGCCCATCGGCAGCCACACGCTGGCCTTCGCCGACTTCGCGGGCAACCAGCAGTACATCTCGCTCGGCCATCTCCGCGAGAACGACCGCGCCCACATCTTCGTGCTGCACTTCGCCACCCAGCAGCGGCTGAAACTGTGGGGCCGGGCGCGGATCGTCGAAGGCGACCTCGAACTGATGGAGCGCCTGGTCGACCCGGCCTATCGCGCGCGGCCCCAACGGGCGATCGCCTTCACCATCGAGGCCTGGGACATCAACTGCCGCCAGTACATCGTCCCGCGCTACAGCGAGGCCGAGATCGCGCCCGCCGTCGACAACCTCGCCCGGCGCATCAAGGAACTCGAAGAAGAAGTGGCCCGGCTGAAGGGCCGGTAGCGGCGCGTCGAGACGGCATTAGACTCCGACGTCAGACTGGCCGCAGGTGACGCGGCACCCGTGCCTGGCGCAGCCTCTCTTCGAGCGTCTCCCTCTCGCGACGCCAGCGGCTCTCCTCGCGGTCGGCCCTCGTGTCCAGCGCCGCGCGGGCCTGTTCGATCTCCGCGATGGTCGCCTCATGGCGCGCCTCGGCCTTCTCCATCGCCGCCGTCGCGATGGCGATGGCGCGATCCCGCCGCGCCGCTTCCTTGCGCCGTTCGGCCGCCTCCTGCCGCTCCCGGCGTTCGCGGCGCGCCCGCTCCTTTTCGAAGGCACGCGCGGCTTCGCGTTCTTCCTTGCGATCGGTCGCTTCCGCCAGAACAGGCTTTCGCCGCCGGCGGGTGGCTTTGGGCTCCTTTGCAGCCTGGCCGTCGAATGCCGCCTCCGACGCCTCGGCTTCCTCCCTGAAGGGCTGGTCGGTACCGACTGGCCGCCGCAGCACGACCCCCGGCCGCGCCAGGGTGGCCTTCACGATGGCCGGATCGTCGGTCTGTTGCGCGAAGCCCTGGTGGAACAGATTGGCCCCCGCGCCCCAGGCGTCGAGCGCGGCCCTCATCGACGGCGCCGACACCGCGAGATCGAAGAAGCCCGCCGACGTCGTAAAGACCTTGAGCTTCCGCGTCATCCGTCCGCTCCCTCCCGAACCGCGGGAACGCTTCCAGGCGAGCGCCGGTTGCCGGTGCGGTATCATGATACCTGCGCAGGACCCGTGACACTCATTTCGAATGTTTCGTTTATTCGCGTCGATTTTCGCGCTTTTTCAACCACTTGTGGGCAAAGGTCGACGGGGAGGGCTTGAAATCAGCCAGCATACGTAACATATGAAGTTTCATGAGAAGAGACAGCCGACTTTCGGGCGTACTGCACGTCCTGTTGCACATGGCGGAGCACCCGGATCCGATGACGTCGGAGATGCTGGCGCGCGCCATGGATACCAATCCGGTGGTGATCCGCCGGCTGATGGGGGGCCTGCGGGAGCGCGGGTTCGTCCAATCGGAAAAGGGCCATGGCGGCGGCTGGACGATCGCGTGCGATCTCCGCGCCGTGACCCTGCTCGACATCTACGAGGCGCTCGGGCAGCCCGGGCTGCTGGCCATGGGCAACCGCACTGAGGCGCCCGGCTGTCTGGTCGAGCAGGCGGTGAACGCCGCCCTCGGCGACGCCTTCGACGAGGCCGAGGCCCTGCTGCTCCGCCGCTTCGGCGCCCTCACCCTCGCGGCGCTGAGCGCCGACTTTCACGAACGCCTCGCCCGGCGCGGCGGGTCGACCGACCTGGAGACCAACCATGCAGCATGATGTCGTCATCGTCGGAGGCGCCTTCGCCGGCCTCGCCGCCGCCACCTACCTCGCGCGCGCCCGCCGCCGCGTGTGCGTCATCGATGCCGGCCAGCCGCGCAACCGCTTCGCCCCCGCCTCGCACGGTTTCCTGGGGTCGGACGGCAGCGAACCCTCGTCGATCCTGGCGCGGGCGCGGGCGCAGCTCGCGGGCTATCCCGGCGTCACCTTCATCGAGGGCGAAGCCTCGGAGGCGACAGTGCGCGGCGACGGCTTCGCCGTCTCGTTGGCGGGCGGCGAGGAGATCGCGGCCCGCAAGGCGATCCTGGCCTTCGGCCTGCGCGACGAACTGCAGCCGATCCCCGGCCTGCAGGAACGCTGGGGCCGCACGGTGCTGCATTGCCCCTACTGCCATGGGTTCGAATTCAGCGACCGTCGGCTCGGCGTGCTCTTTCGCACGCCCCTGTCGGTCCACCAGGCCTGCCTCGTTGCCGAATGGGGACCGACGACCCTGTTCCTTAACGGCGCCGCGCTCGCGCCCGGCGATGCGGAAAGGCTCGCGCGGCATGGCGTGACGGTCGAGCCCGGCCGGGTCGCGCGTCTGCTCGGCGAAGGCAGCGCCCTGTCCGGCGCCGAATTCGAAGATGGGCGCGTGGCCGAGCTCGCCGCGCTCTATGTCGCGCCGCAATCGTGCCTCGCCAGCCCGATCGCCGAACGGCTCGGCGTCGCGATCGACGACGGCCCGGCCGGCCCGATCATCCGCACCGATGCCGACAAGATGACGAGCGTGCCCGGCCTCTACGCCGCGGGCGACATTGCCCGCGCGCCACACAGCGTCAGCTGGGCGGTGGCCGACGGCGTCACCGCGGGCACGTCGCTCCACCGCGCCCTCGTGTTCGGCGGATGAACGCGGCGCAGCCCTTCGCCGCGCCCGCGACGATCGCGGACTATGTCGCGGCCACGCCACACAAGGTGCCGGGCTACGCCGACCTGCACCGCATGGCGATGCTGTTGCTGGCGGAGCATGCGCCCGCGGCGGCGGACATTCTCGTCGTGGGGGCCGGCGGCGGCCTCGAACTGAAAGCGTTCGCCGAGGCGCAGCCCCGCTGGCGTTTCGTCGGCGTCGATCCGTCGGCCGGGATGCTCGACCTGGCGGGCCGAGTCCTGGGATCGCTGGGCGCGCGCGTCGATCTCCGGCAGGGCTTCATCGACACCGTGCAGCCGGGGCCGTTCGACGGCGCGACCTGTCTGCTCACGCTGCACTTCCTGCAACGGCAGGAGCGCCTGCACACGCTGCGGGAAATCCACCGGCGCCTGAAGCCCGGCGCACCGCTGGTCGTCGCCCATCACAGCATCGCGGACGGCGACGATGCCGTCGCGTGGCTTGCACGATCGGCGGCCTTCGCCGACCGGGCCGGCGCCGGCTTCGCCCGGTCGCGCCTCGCGGCAGCGAAGATGGCGGATGGCCTGCCGCTCCTGTCCGACGGCGAAGAGGGGGCGGTCCTGCGCGAGGCGGGATTCTCCGGCGTGGCCCTCTTCTATGCCGGGTTCTCTTTCAGAGGCTGGGTCTCTCGGGCTTGATCGCGGGATTCACGCGCCGGGCGTGCTGCTCGCGTTCAGGAGTTGCGAGACCGCGGTGATGACCTGCGCGGGCGCGAAGGGCTTCGGCACCAGGATGCTGTTGGGCACCCCGAGCGAGGCCCAGTCGTTGCTTTCGGAGCCGGTCATGTAGACCACCGGCATCTCGGGCTTCAGCTCCCGCGCATGCCGCGCCACGTCCCAGCCGGTGGTACTCGACCCGAGCTTGATGTCGGTGACGAGGGCACGCACCTCGTCGCCCTGCGCGTCGAGCGCGGCCATCGCCTCCTCCCCCGTCGCGGCCAGCAGCACCTCGTAGCCGCCCTCCTCGAAGGACTCCTTCAACACGTCGCCGATCTCCGCCTGATCCTCGGCGATCAGCACAAGCACCGCTGTCTTTTCCACAACATACCCCCATGGCCCGCGCTCCGGCTTCCGGATGCCGCCGGCTTCCCGACACGGGTCCAGAACGACCGAACGACTCGGTTAGTTCCCGTACGGAGGGGCGAATGGCGAAACGCCGCATGCCAGACCCGTCCATCGGCACGGTCCTTGCGTCCCCCGTCCTCGATCAGGGGGAATTGCCTATGAACAAGTCAAAGATCGCCGTCCTCAACCGCCGCACCGTGCTCGCTGCCGCAGGCGCCGCCACCGCGGCGCTCGCCGCGCCGCGCATCCTGCGCGCCCAGGGAAAGGAACTGGTCGTCGGCGGCGCCGCCAGCCACAAGGGCTTCGTCGAGACCATCATCGCGCCCGTGGTCGAGAAGAAGTTCTCCTGCAAGGTCGTGTTCGAGGGCTCGCGCTCCCTGGTCAACCTCGAGAAGATGCAGAAGAACAAGGACAAGCAGTATCTGTCGGTCGTCATGATGGACGATCCAGTCATGATCCCGGCCGTCGCCGAGGGACTGCTCGATCCGCTGACCGCCGCCAAGGTCCCCAACATCGCCATGCTGAAGCCGGGCACCGTCCACATGGACGGGATGTGGTGCAATTACCTCCAGCCCTGGCTGGGCATCGCCTACAATCCCAAGGCCATGAAGACGGCGCCGACCTCGTGGGCCGACGCCTACGACCCGAAGTACAAGGGTCGCGTGATCCTGCCGTCGCTGCAGAACACGGAAGGCCTCGCCAATCTCTTCATGGCGGCCTTCCTCGCCACCGGGAAGCCGATGCCCGAGGCGCAGAAGGACATCGATGCCGGCTTCAAGAAGCTGGTGACCATCAAGCCCAACCTGCTGACGGCCTACACGCAG
Source organism: uncultured Reyranella sp. (assembly GCF_945957355.1). Lineage (GTDB taxonomy): Bacteria > Pseudomonadota > Alphaproteobacteria > Reyranellales > Reyranellaceae > Reyranella. The sequence goes on from NZ_CAMFKM010000010.1 coordinate 106,771, forward strand.
ATGCCGCAGGCCTACAATCTGCTGGAACAGGGCGAGGGCTTCATGATCTCCAGCGCGATCTCGCAGGTGGCGCTGGAGCGCAAAGCGGCCGGCGCGCCGGTCGAGATCGCCGTGCCGAAGGAAGGCATCTTCGCCATGCCGTCGGGCGTCGCCCTGGTGAAGGGCGGGCCGCAGCCCGAACTGGCCGCCGGCTACATCAACGAGATGATCGGGCCGGAGGTCCAGGCCAAGCTCTCGGCCGCCACCTATTCGCTGCCGACCAACAAGGACACACCCGTGCCGGCCGGTGCGCCGACCAATGCGACCATGTTCGGTATCGACTGGAAGTTCGTGGCCGACAATCGCGCCGACTGGGTGAAGCGCTGGGACCGCGACATGGCGATGTAGTCGCGCAGCCGCCCGTGACCTCCGATTCCTTCCTGGACGTCGCCGGTGCCGCAAAGGCCTTCGGCGGCGTCACCGTGCTGGGCGGCGTCGACCTAAAAGTCGCCGCCGGCGAGTTCATCTCTCTGCTGGGCCCCTCGGGCTGCGGCAAGACCACCCTGCTGCGCATCGTCGCCGGCCTGCTGGCGGCCGACCGCGGCGCCATCCGGCTCGACGGCGAGGAGATCGGATCGCGGCCGCCGCACCGGCGCGACGTCGGTGTCGTCTTCCAGAACTACGCGCTCTTCCCCCACCTGACCGTCGCCGAGAACATCGCCTTCGGCCTGAAGGCGCGGAAGCACCCCGCGGGCGAGATTGGCCCGACGGTGCGGCGCTTCCTGTCGCTGGTCCATCTGACCGACTTCGCGGACCGCTCCGTGCGCGCTTTGTCGGGCGGCCAGCAGCAGCGGGTCGCGGTGGCGCGTGCGCTCGCGGTGAAGCCCAAGCTGCTGCTGCTCGACGAGCCCTTCTCCGCCCTCGACCGCAAGCTGCGCGAAAACATGCAGATCGAGCTGCGGCGCCTGCTGCGCGAGCTCGGCATCACCGCCGTCTTCGTGACGCACGACCAGGACGAGGCGCTCACCATGTCCGACCGCATCGCGGTGATGAACAAGGGCGCGATCGAGCAGCTTGCCGTGCCGGCCGCGATCTACCGCTCGCCCGCGACCGCCTTCGTGCTCGAGTTCGTGGGCCTCTCCTCGCGCCTCACCGGCACGGTCGTGAGCCAGGAGTACGGCCACGTCACCGTCGATACCGCCTTCGGCCCGCTGCGCGCGCCCGGCAGCTTCGTGGTCGGCGCCTCCGTCGTGCTCGCGGTGCGGCCCGAACGCATCAAGGTGAACGCGCCCGGTGACTACGCGCTGGTCGCCCGCCTGCGCGACGCGGTCTTCCAGGGCTCGAAGATCCAGCTTCATTTCGAGGCAAAGGACGGCGATCACCTCATGGTCGAGACGGCGGATCTCTCCGATGGATTGCCGCCCCCCGGCACCGAGATGCGGTTGGGCTGGGCCGTCGCCGACACGCTGATCTACCCGGCGCCATGACGACCAAGAGCGCACCCTCGCCCTGGCGGGATCCCGTCGCCCTGCTCGCGGCGCCGGCGGTCCTTTATCTGCTCGTCGTCTACGCTTTCCCTCTCCTCTGGCTCTTCATGAAGAGCCTGACGGGACCAGGCGGACTCACGCTCCAGCCCTACGTTTCCTTCCTGGGCGATCCCTTCAACTGGCGGGTCGTCGGCAACACCTTGCGGGTCGCCGCCTGGGTGACGGTCGTCTGCTTCGCGATCGGCTATCCCGCCGCTTTCGCCCTGGCGCGGGCCGGCGCGGTCCTGCAGATCGTGATGCTGGTCTCGATCATCCTGCCGCTCTCGGTCGGCGCCGTCGTCAAGGCCTTCGCTTGGCAGATCGTGCTGCGCCGCGACGGCATCGTCTCTCAGACTCTCGTCGGGCTCGGCCTCTGGGACGAGCCGCAGCGGCTACTCTTCACCGAGACCGGGCTGGTGCTGGGCGCCGCCAACATCTTCCTGCCCTTCATGATCCTGCCGATCTACTCGGTGGTGAAGCTGATCGATCCGCGCCTCAGCGAGGCCGGCGCGACGCTGGGCGCCACGCCGCTCTACCGCTTCACCCACGTCACCCTGCCGCTCACCCTGCCGGGCATCGTCTCGGGCGTGGCCTTCGTCTTCTCGATGAGCGTGTCGATGTTCGTCATCCCCTCGTTGCTGATCGGCGACCGCTTCCAGACGCTCGCCACCCTGACGGGCCGCTCCTTCCTGCTGATGCGCAACGAACAGCTCGGCTCGACCACCGCCGTCATCCTGCTGGTGCTGGCCGTGTCGATCGTCGTGGGCTCGACCTGGCTGGCGCGCCGCATCGGAGGCAGCCAGGCATGACCGCGATCGAGCGCGCCACGCAGTATTTCGTCTGGGCCATCGCGGGCTTCACCGTCGTCTTCCTGATGACCCCGCTCGTGGTCACCATCGCCGTTTCGTTCGGCTCCTCGACGGTCTTCACCCTGCCGCCGCCGGACTGGTCGCTGCGCTGGTACGAACGCCTGGCCGGCATGCGCGGCCTGCTGCCCGCGCTTGTGGTCTCGCTGCAGATCGCCGCCGTCTCCACCGCCGTCGCCATGGTGCTGGGCACCCTGTGCGCCATCGCCCTCGTGCGCGGGCGCTTTCCCGGCCGGGAGACGATCTCGACCTTCCTCGTCTCGCCGCTGATGCTGCCGGGCCTCGTGATCGGCATCGCCATGCTGCAGGGCTTCAAGGCGATGGGGCTGCGCGACGTCTATGCCAGCCTGCTGGTCGCGCATGTCGTCATCACGCTCCCCTACATCGTGCGCACGGTCGTTGGCGCCCTCTCGCTGTTCGACTTCTCGCTGATCGACGCCGCCCGCACCCTGGGATGCTCGTACCCGGCGGCGCTCATGCGGGTGCTGGTGCCGACGCTCGCACCGGCCTTCCTGACCTCGGGCATGTTCGCGTTCCTGGCCTCGATGGACAACTATCCGATCTCGATGTTCTTCACCGATGCCTGGACCAAGACGCTGCCCATCCAGATGTTGCAGTATGTCGAGGAGCGGCCCGATCCGACCATCGCCGCCATCTCCGCCGGCCTCGTGCTGCTGGCCATCGTGGCGCTGGTGATCGGCGACCGTCTCGTGGGCCTGCGCAAGCTCGCCGACTTCTGAGAAAGCCCCAATGAAGATCCTCGTCGCCAATCCCAACACCTCGACCGGCGTGACCGACCGTCTCGTGGCTTCCGGCAAACTCGTCGCCAGTCCCGGCACCGAGCTGCTGCCCATGACCGCGCCCCGCGGCGTGCCCTACATCGCCACGCGCGCCGAGGCGGCCATCGGCAGCGCCATGATGCTGGAGATGCTGGCCGAGCGGCGCGGCACCTTCGATGCCGCCATCGTCGCGGCCTTCGGCGACCCGGGCCTCGGCGGCGCGCGCGAGCTGTTCGACTTTCCGGTCGTCGGCATGGCGGAAGCGGCGATGCTGGTCGCCTGCACGCTCGGGCGCAAATTCGCGATCGTGAGCTTTGCCAAGGCGCTCGAACCGTGGTTCGCCGAGATCGTGGAGTGGCACGGCATGTCCGGCCGCTGCGCCGCCATCCGCACGCCCGACGAAGGCTTCCGCTCGATCGACGACGTCCAGCACGAGAAGGAACAGGTCCTGATCGACCTCGCGCTGGCCACGGTGAAGAACGACGGCGCCGACGTCGTCATCTTGGCCGGCGCGCCGCTGGCGGGCCTCGCCAACACGATCCGCGACAGGGTGCCGGTGCCCCTGGTCGACGGCATCCAGGCCGCGGTGACGATGGCCGAGGGGCTGGTGCGCCTCAATCCGCGCAAGGCGACGCAGGGAACCTACCGCCGTCCCGCCGCCAAGGATTCCAAGGGCCTCGCAGGTCCCCTCGCCGACGTGATCGGCCACCGGGACTCGTGACCGCGATGCGCGACCTCAAGGGCTACGGCCGCACGCCGCCCGATCCGCAATGGCCCGGCGGGGCACGGGTCGCCGTCTCCTTCGTCATCAACTTCGAGGAAGGCGCGGAGATGTCGTTGTCGGCGGGCGACGCCCACAACGAGAAGGTCTACGAGGTCACCGACGAGGTCGTGGGCGTTCCCGACCGGTGCATGGAATCGCACTTCGAGTACGGCACCAAGGCCGCCTGGTGGCGCATCGCCGATTCGCTTGAGCGGCTGGGCGTTCCGGCCACCGTCAGCACCTGTGGCCTCGCGGCCGAACTGTCGCCCTGGCTGATCCACGACGCGGTGGCGCGCGGCCACGAGATCTCCTGCCATGGCTGGCGCTGGGAGAAGCACGCCCACATGGAGGAGGCGAAGGAGCGCGAGATCATCGCCCGCACCGTCAAGGCGCTGACCGAGATCGCCGGCACGCGCCCCGTCGGCTGGCACACCCGCTCCACGCCCTCGCCCAACACGCGGCGTCTGCTCGTCGAGGAAGGCGGCTTCCTCTACGACAGCGACGACTATTCCGACGACCTGCCCTTCCACGTCGAGGTCGCGGGCAAGCGGCACCTGGTGCTGCCCTACAGCTTCGACACCAACGACATGCACTATCACCAGGGCTTCCATCGCTTCGTCTCGGCGCGCGACTTTGCCGACTACACGACCGACGCCTTCGACACGCTGTGGGCCGAGGGTGAGCGCTTCCCGAAGATGATGTCGATCGGCCTGCACCTGCGCATGATCGGCCGCCCCGGCCGCATCGCTGCTCTGGATCGCATCGTCAGCCACATGAAGCAGAAGGGCGGCGCCTGGTTCGCCACCCGCCGCCAGATCGCCGAGCACTGGAACGAGCGGTTCGGGTAGTTCAAAAGAGCCGTCGTCTCGACCGGAGCACCGAAGGTGCGGAGCGGAGAGACCTTCTTTCTACAATAGGCCGGCAAATTGCGGAGAGAAGGTCTCTCCACTCCGCGCTGCGCGCTACGGTCGAGACGACGGGTCCTAAATTAAGCCTTCGCCTTCGGGCGCACGATCTTGATCGTCGAGGTCGAGTGGACGATCAGGCGGCCCTTCTCGTCCTTTAGGTCGCCGTCGAGGAACCCGACCGAGCCGCCCCAGCGCATCACGCGGCCCTCGGCATAGACGATGCCCGGCCCCATCGCCTCGAAGAAGCTGATCTTGAGTTCGAGCGTCGGCACGGCGACGCCCAACTTGCCCTTCACGATGGCGGCATTGGCCATCGCGGTATCGACCATGCCGGTCAGGAACCCGCCCTGGCAGATGCGACCCTGCGAATGGCAGAAGGCCGGCACGACCTCGAAACGGAACCGCGCATAGCCGCGCGTCGAGTCGATATCGAGCAGTTCGCCGTTCAGCGTCTTCAACGCCTCGGGCGGATTGGCGCGCAGGATCTCGAGCATCTCCGAATCGTGGACGAAATCCTTGGCGGCGTTCTGGAAGTCTGGATGGGCTGAGCTCATGGTGGCGGACTATAGCGAACGCGCCGACGCCCGCACCTTTCCCAGGAGCTCGATCAGAGTCCGCGTTTCGGAGGCCGAAAGGCCCGAGGCAATCCGCTTCTCATGGGCGCGCACCAGTCTGCCGAACCGGGCCAGCGCCTTCGCGCCGGCGGACGTCAGCGCCAACGCGTGGGTGCGCCCGTCTGTCGGCGAGGGCCGGCGCACCAGAAGATCGCGCGCCTGCAGCCGGTCGAGGATCGGCACCAGGGTCGAGCGATCAATGCCCAGCGCGCGCGCCAGTGCCATCTGGCTCAGCCCCTCGTTGCGGTCGACCAGCACCAGCAGGCCGAACTCACCCGGCGTCAGCGCCTCGCCCGCCTTGGCGAAGGTCGCGGCAAAATCGGCGAAGACGGCGGACTGGGCGCGGCGCAGCGCATAGCCCATCAGCGACGGCAGCAGGCCGCGGTCGAGCGAAGGGGATCGCGCCGTGGACGGGGGCTTGGCAGGTGGACGGCCCATCGCCGGAGTGGTAGACGCAGATTGTTTGGGGAGCAAACAAATTTGCCGCAGCAGCAGATGAGCTTCAAGGTTCGCATCGCCTCCGCCGACCGCACCATCGACGTGCCGACCGGTGCCACCATCCTGGAAGCCGCGCTCGATGCCGGCATCTCCTATCCGTTCGGCTGCCAGTCGGGGAACTGCGGCGCCTGCAAGTCGCATCTCGAGAAGGGCGAGGTGACGATGGAAGGCTATTCCGAGTTCGCGCTCTCCGACGAGGAGAAGGAACGCGGGCTTATCCTCGCCTGCCGCGCCGTGCCGTGGGACGAAAGCGAGGTCGCCTGGCTGGAGGAGGACGACCTGATCGTCCATCCGCGCCGCCTCCTCTCCTGCAGAGTCGTTTCCCTCGATGACGCCACGCACGACATCAAGCGCGTGCGACTGGAGATCGTCTCCGGCGGGCCCTTCGACTTCTCGGCCGGCCAGTTCGCCTCGGTGACCTTCGAGGGCTGCCCGCCGCGCGACTATTCGATGGCCAACGTGCCCGGCGACCCGATCCTCGAATTCCATATCCGCCGCACCGCGGGCGGCGCGACCTCGGCCCATGTCGCCGAGAAACTCAAGGTCGGCGACAGCGTGAGGGTCGAGGGACCGTTCGGCCCCTCCTACCTGCGCGAGAGTCATCGCGGTCCGATCATCGCCGTGGCCGGCGGCTCCGGCATGGCGCCGATCAAGTCCGTCGTCGAGCGCGCGCTGCAGAAGGCACTGCCGCAGCACATCTACTTCTATTTCGGCGTCCGCAGCGAACGCGATCTCTACCTGCACGACCACTTCGCGGCGCTGGCCGAAAAGCACAAGAACCTGCACTTCATTCCGGTGCTGAGCGAAGGCGGCGATTCGAGCCGGCGGCAGGGTCTGGTGCACGAGGCCGTCGCGCAGGACTTCGACGAGGTCGATGGCTGCAAGGCCTATCTCGCCGGCCCGCCCGTCATGGTCGAAGCCGCGACCCTGCTGCTGGAACAACGCGGCATGCGGCGCGTCGATATCCATGCCGACGCCTTCTACACGGCGGCGGAAATGGCAAACGCAGGAAAGAAAACGGGAGCGGAACAATGAGCGGTCTTCTGCAGGGACGGGTGGCCATCGTCACCGGCGCCGGCCGCGGCATCGGCCGCGCCATCGCCGAGCAGCTGGTGGCCGAGGGCGCCAAGGTCATCGTGGCCGACAACGGTGCCTCGATCTCGGGCGATGGCGGAGATCCCGAGGTGGCGCGCACGGCGGTCGAGGAGCTGAACGGCAAGGCAGGTGCGAAGAACGCGCTGGCCTTCACCGAAAGCGTCGCCTCGCCCGGCGTGGCGAAGCAGCTCGTCGACCTGGCGGTGAAGACCTTCGGCGGCATCGACATCGTGGTGAACAATGCCGCCATCCTGCGCGACGCCTTCGTGTTCCGCGCCGATCCCGCCGACTGGGACGCGGTGATCCGTACCAACCTCTCCTCGGCCTTCTACCTGATCAACGCCGCCTCGGGCGTCATGCGCGACCAGGGCAAGTCGGGCCGCGGCGGAAAAGACGGCTACGACTGGGGCCGCATCGTCAACATCGTCTCCTCGGCCGGGCTCTACGGCAATCTCGGCCAGGCGGCCTATGCCAGCGCCAAGGCGGGCCTGTTCGGCCTGACGAGGGTCACGGCGATGGATCTCGCGCGGGCGCAGATCACGGCCAATGCGGTGGCGCCGTTCGCGCGCACGCGCGTCACCGACATCATCCAGCCCGCCAACGAGGCGCAGAAGACCTACAAGGAGCGCGCGCTGAAGATCGGCGCGCACCACGTCGCCGATCTTGTGACGGCGCTCTGCTCGCCGGCCGGCAAGCCCATCACCGGCCAGCTGCTGGGCGTCCGCGGCCGCGAGGTCTTCCTGTTCGGCCAACCGCGGCCGGTCGCGCGCCTCGAAGCCGGTGCGCCGGGCACGCTCGCACAGGACATCGTCGGCAAGCTCGGCGGCCAGTTCACCGATCTCACGACCGATCTCGAAGCGTTCAATACCGAACCCCTGGTCTGAGGAGAGCGACCATGACCGAGAGCATCATCGTCAAGACCGTCGACGAACTGAAGGACGCGCCGGAGGAATATCGCGAGGCCGTGGCTAAGCTCGTCATCAGCCATGCCATCAACGAACTCTATGGCGCCCAGGTGTTCGACGAACCCGCCATCGCCTATGCGCCGACGCCCTACGCCAAGTGGCTGACCTGCCGGGTCGCCATGGAGGAGTATGGCCATCATGTCCGCTTCAAGCAGCTCGGCGTGCAGATGGGCATCCCGGAGGAGCGCATGATCCCCGGCACCGGCAAGCGTCCGCTCTCGATCTTCGAGTTCCCGCTGAAGAACTGGCAGGAGTTCGTCGCCATCAAGCTGCTGGCCGACCTGGCCGAGATCCTGCAGGTCGAGGACCTGCTCCACTGCACCTTCCATCCGCTGCGCAACCTCGCCCGCGCGACCATGCCGGAGGAACGCTTCCACGCGCAGTTCGGCGAGGACTTCACCGCCGAGCTGATCAGGACGCCCGAGGGCAAGGCCTCGCTGCAGGCTGCCATCGACGAGTACTTCCCTTACCTACCTTCCTTCTTCGGCGGCTCGAAGTCGCGCAACAACGAGATCTTCCGCAAGTGGAACATCAAGCAGCGGACCAACGACGAGATGCGCGCCGATTTCATGAAGCGCGCCTCCGAGGTCACCGCCAAGTACGGCCTCACCTTGCCGGAGGTGCGGCAGGCGGCGTGATCGCGAGGTCGTCGATAGCTAAAGGAGAATGCGCAGTGAGCGCTCTCACCCTTCGGTTGACGGACGACATGCGGGGTTGCGGTCTTTCCGGGCGAGCTTGAATCAAGCCGAACATCCAAACAACGACCTCACCCTGAGGAGCGCTCCGCAAGGAGCGCGTCTCGAAGGGTGGGCACGCGCACCACGTCTGGGGCCCATCCTTCGAGACGGCCCTTCGCGCCTCCTCAGGATGAGGTGGATCGTTCAACTCAAACTGGGAAAACTCTAGTGACAGAGATCGTCGCCCTGCCCCGGACGGTTCTGGATCGGGTGAAGGCGGAGGTCCGTGCGGCCTCGTGGTTCGCGGCACTCGGCGAACCGTTGACCGACGGCGATCGTGCCGATGCCGCGTCCTATGCCACGGCACTTGGGCTGGCCGATCCCGGCACCGATGTCGCGCACGACTGGCCGGAAGCCGAGACGTTGCTGAAGGCGCCGGACTGGTCGCCGGTCTGGTGGGATCGCGAGGAGGCGGTGCGGCGGGAGCTGCTCGGTCGCGCGGAAGCGCGCTATCCGAAGCACGCACTATGGACGGCGCTCACCGAACTCACCACCGAGGCCGGCGAGCTGGTCCATGGCAAGGCGGCCACCGCGGCCGGGCGCATGGGCGACGCGGCCCGGGCGTCGATCCATGTCGCGGCCGGTGCGGCGTCGCAGGCGGTCTATCAGCTCGCCGTCGCGCGGCTCGCCGGCGAGGAAGGCTCGCTCTTCGAAAGCAAGTTTCGTCTGTTCGCGGCGGGACGCTGGCCGCTCGGCATCGTGGGCTCTAGGTTGATCCTCTTCTGAGAGGAGAGGCTTCGCATGAGTTCCTACGCCGCGCCGTCCCGCACCGTCGGTCGGTTGAAGCGCCCGTTCGGCAATCTCTACTACGAAGTCTGCGGCAGCGGACCTGCGCTGGTGTTCGCACACGGGCTGGGCGGCAATCACCTGAGCTGGTGGCAGCAGGTGGCGCACTTCGCGCCCCGCTATACCTGCGTGACCTTCGCCCATCGCGGCTTCGCGCCTTCCGATCCGGTCGCAAACGGAGTCGATCCTGCGGATTATCCCGATGACCTCGCCGCCCTGATCGATCATCTCGGGCTCGCCGACGTGCGCCTCGTCGCCCAGTCGATGGGCGGCTGGACGATGCTGGAATACGCGCTGGCCCACCCGGACCGCGTGAAGGCGCTGGTGCTGAGTTCAACCTCGGGCACGCTCGACCGGCGCGGCTGCGATCCATCCGGCGGAACGGCGTACGACGCCTGGCTCGCGGCGGCCGAGGCCGCGATCGCGACCGGCCTGGCGCGCGGCATTCATCCCGCGATGGGCGAACGCGCCGCCGAACGCTTCCCCGCGCTGCATCTCCTCTATCGCAGCATCGACGAGATGGCGGGTACGCTCGACAAGGAGAAGCTGCGCGCCGGCCTGCGCCGCACCGCGACGCGCACGCTCGCCGGATTGAAGGCGTTCCGCGTGCCGACCTTGTTGATCGCCGGGGCTGAGGACGTGGTCTTCCCGCCCTTCCTGGCAAGCGCCATCGCGACAAGCCTGCCTTGCGGCGAATCGCAGACGATTGCCGATGCCGGGCACTCGCCCTATTTCGAGCAGGCCGCTAGGTTCAACGCGCTGGTCGGCGCGTTCCTCGCGCGACAGCGGTAGGAGGTTTTTGTGTCCCAGGACAATCCGCGTATCGCCGTGCTCGGCTTCGCCATCGAGTGCAACCGGTTCGCGCCGGTGACGACGGCGGAGGACTTCGAGCACGATGTCGACATCCGCGGCAATCGCATCGTGAGCGAGGCGCGCTCGGGCAAGTCGATCACCATGCCCGACCTGCCGGGCTTCTTCGACGAGATGGATCGTACCGGCAACTGGACTCCGGTGCCGCTGCGCGTGTCGCTGGCGCAGCCCGGCGGACCGGTTGAGGAGCAGTTCTTCAAGGCCTTTCTCGCGGAGATCGAGGCCGGCCTGAAATCCGTCCTGCCGGTCGATGCGATCTTCGTCTCCTGCCACGGGGCGGCGCTGGCCGAGGGCACGGACGATCCCGACGGCGACCTGTTCGAGGTGCTGCGCCGCGTCGCGGGGCCCGACGTGCCGATCGTCTCGGTGTTCGACCTGCACGCCAACGTCTCGCGCCGCATGACCGACAATCTCAGCGTCTTCGTCGGCTATCTCGAGAACCCGCACATCGACATCTACGAACGCGGCGTCGAGGCCGCGAAGCACATGCGCGAACTGCTGGCCGGCACGCGCACCGCGGTCGAGATGGTCAAGATCCCGCTGGTGCCGCCGCAGATCGCGCTGCTGACCGCAAAGGGCCCCTATGCCGACCTGATCAAGTACGGCCAGACGAAGGTCGGTGGCGACATCCTCAACGTCTCGGTGATGGCGGGCTTCGCCTACAGCGACAGTCCCAAGAACGGCCTCACCGCCGTCGTCACGGCGCGCAACGGCAATCGACAGGCGGCGGCCGACCTGGCGCTCGACATCGCCCAGCGCGCCTGGAAGACGCGGGAGCGCTTCAAGCGGGAGATGATGACGCTCGCCGATGCGGTGCAGCTCGCCACCGCCATCGGCCGCGACAAGCGCCGCAAGCCGATCATCCTGGCCGACGTCGCCGACAACCCCGGCGGCGGCGGGCGCGGCAACACCACCTACCTGTTGCGCGCACTCAAGGCGGCAAGAGCCCAGGGCGTCTATTTCGGCGTGTTCAACGACGCGGCGCTCGCGGCCCGGGCGCACGAGCTGGGCGAAGGGGCGATCTTCAACGCCTCCTTCAACACCGCGGAGCACCAGGAATTTTCCCTGCCCTTCGATTGCGAAGCGAAGGTGGTGAAGCTGTCGGACGGCCAGTTCGTCGGCCGACGCGGCGTCCTTCGGAACGTCTCCGCCGACATGGGGCCGTCGGCGCTGCTCGACCTTGGCGGCATCCTCATCGTCGTCATCAGCATCCGCTGCCAGTGCATGGATCCGCGCCAGTTCGAGATGTTCGGCCTGGACATTGCACAGGCCCGCACGGTGGTCGTGAAGAGCCGCGGCCACTTCCGCGGCGGCTTCGACGAGTTCTTCAAGCCGGAGCAGATCTACGAAGTCGATTGTCCGGGCCTGACGTCGCCGGTGCTGGCGAACTTCACCTGGACCAAGCTGCCGAGGCCCGTCTATCCGCTCGACGAGGAAGCGAGCTGGAGTCCCCCGGCATCCAATTGAGGGAGTCCTTCATGCTGCGTCGTGCCTTGTTCGCCGCCGTCGCGCTGCTCGCTGCAGCGCCCGCCAATGCCCAAACCCAGGCTCAACCGAGCAAGACGCTGAAAGTCGTCATGCAGTCGGATCTCAAGATCATCGATCCGGTCTGGACGACGGCCTACATCGTCCGCAATCACGGCTATCTGATCTACGACACGCTGTTCGCGCTCGACGCCAAGCTCGAAGCGCGGCCGCAGATGGTCGAGAGCTGGACGGTGAGCGACGACCAGCTCACCTGGACGTTCAAGCTGCGCGACGGGCTGAAGTGGCATGACGGGCAGCCGGTGACGACGGCGGACGTGCTGCCATCGATCAAGCGCTTCACCGACAAGGACACGCTGGGTGGCCTGCTGGCCAAGCAGACCCGGGAAATGAAGGCGCTCGACGACCGGACCTTCCAGATCGTGCTGAACAAGCCCTATGGCATGATGCTGAAGACGCTGGCCAAGACCTCTTCCATTCCGCCCTTCATCATGCCCAGGCGGGTCGCCGAGACGCCGGTCACCCAGCAGATCTCCGACACGACGGGCTCGGGCCCCTTCATCTTCAAGAAGGACGAATGGAAGCCCGGCGAGAAGGTCGTGTATCTGCGCAATCCCGACTACAAGCCGCGCGCCGAGCCGCCCTCGGGCCTCGCCGGCGGCAAGGTGGCCAAGGTCGACCGGGTCGAATGGGTCTCGATCCCCGATACGCAGACCGCGATCAACGCATTGCAGCAGGGCGAGATCGACATGATCGAACAGCCCTCGCACGACCTGCTGCCGGTCATCGAGAAGGACAAGAACGTCGAGATCGTCATTCCCGACCAGCTGGGTTCGACCTACATCCTGCGCTTCAACTGGAAGCAGCCGCCCTTCAACGACGTGCGCTACCGTCGCGCCGCGATGGTCGCGCTGAACCAGAAGGACTTCCTGCAGGCCGTCATCGGCGATCCGCGGTACTACAAGGTCTGCAAGGCCATGTTCGGCTGCGGCACGCCGCTCGAGAACGCGGCCGGCACCGACGGGATTCTCGAATCGCGCTTCGAGGAGTCGAAGAAGATCCTGAAGGAGGCCGGCTATGACGGCACGCCGATCGTGCTGCTGCAGTCGACCGACCTCGCCGTCCTGACCAACCTCGCGCCGGTCGCCAAGACGCTGCTGGAGCGCGGCGGCTTCAAGGTCGACATGCAGTCGATGGACTGGCAGACCCTGGTCGCCCGGCGGGCCAAGAAGGTGCCGGTGGCCGATGGCGGCTGGAACATCGCCATGACGGCCGCGGCCGCGGTGCTGCTGATCGACCCGGTCAACAACCACTATGCCGAGGCGAGCGGCGACCGCGCCCAGTTCGGCTGGCCGCTCGACGAGGAGATCGAGAGGCTGCGCCTGGCCTTCGTCGGCGAGGGAGATCCAAAGAAGCAGTTCGAGATCGCCGAGCAGGTGCAGAAGCGCATCCTGGAAGGCGGCGTCACGGTGCCGCTCGGCCAGTTCCTGCAGCCCATGGCCCGGCGCAAGAGCGTGACGGGCAACATCGAGTCGCCCGTCACGGTGTTCTGGAACGTCGAGAAGAAGTAGCTTCACAAGCTCCGACATCTCGACCGGAGCGCGCAGCGCGGAGTGGAGAGATCTTCTCTCCACGATCTGTCAGCTTTTGGTGGGGCGAAGGTCTCTCCGCTTCGCGCCTTCGGCGCTTCGGTCGAGACGACGGAGTGACTTACCGGTCCGGCAGCGGGATGAACTCGGGGTCTCCTGCCACCATGGCGAAGCGCTTCTCGCGCCAGTCTTCCTTGGCCTTCTCGATGCGCTCCTTGCTCGACGAGACGAAGTTCCACCAGATGTGGCGCGGGCCATCGATCGTGGCACCGCCCAGCAGCATCACCTTGGCGCCGTCCGGGCCGGCCAGCATCTCGACTGTCTGGCCGGGCGCCAGGACCGCGAGGTCACCCACGCCGAACTGGCTCTCGCCGACGACGATCATGCCTTCGGCGACGTAGATCGCGCGCTCCTCGTGGTCGGGGGTGATGGCCAACGCGGCGCCGGCGGTCATCTCCACGCCGACATAGAAGATCGGCGAGAAGTGGGTGGTGGGCGCCGTGCGGCCGGCATAGGTGCCGACGATGAGACGCAGCGAGGCGCCCCCTTCCGTCCAGGCCGGCAGCCGGGCCTTCTCGACATGCTCGAAGGCGGGTGCGGTCTCCTCGTGCGTCCTGGGCAGCGCCACCCAGGTCTGGACGCCGTGCATGCGGAAGCCGGTCGCCCGCATCTCGGGTTCGGTCCGCTCGCTGTGGACGATGCCGCTGCCGGCCGTCATCCAGTTGACGTCGCCCGGCCGGATCGCCTGCGAATAGCCCAGGCTGTCGCGATGGTAGATGCCGCCATCGAACAGGTACGTGACCGTGGCCAGACCGATATGCGGATGCGGTCGCACTTCCATGCCGCCGCCCGGCGGCACGTCCATCGGCCCGAAATGGTCGAGGAAGATGAACGGGCCCACCATGCGCCGCTTCACGCTGGGGAGGACGCGGCGGACCGCGAAGCCGCCGCCCAGATCGTGGGCCCGGCCCTGGACAAGGATCTCGATCGGATCGGCCATCTTGTTCTCCCTTCACGCCTGTGCTGCAACCAACGCGACATGCCAGCACCCGCCCGCGACCTCACGCCGTTCTTCGCCCCCGACAGCATCGCCATCGTGGGGGCCGGTGAACGGGCCACCTCCTCCGGTGGCGCGGTCATGCAGATGCTTCGTCAGGCCGGTTATGGCGGAAGGGTCGTGCCGGTCAATCCCAAGGGCGGAACGATCTTCGGTTACGAATCGGTGACCTCGATCGCCGGCATCGACCCCGCGGTCGACCTCGCGGTGATCGTGATCCGCCCCGATGCCATCCTCGAGGCAGTCGGGCAGGCGGCCGACCGCGGCATCCGCAACCTGCTGATCCTGCCCGGCGGCTTTGCCGAAGCGGGCCCCGCCGGCATGGCGCGCAACGACGCGCTGCTGAAACTCGCGGCCGAGCGCGGACTGACCATCGCCGGACCGAACTGCGCCGGCATCGTCCATCTCGATCCGGCCCGGCGCTTCGCCGCCACTTTCCTGCGCGACCTGCCGCCCGGCACGACGGCCGGAGCAACAAACGGCCTCGCCTTCATCTCGCAATCCGGCGCGCTGGCGGAGGAGTTCATCGACAAGGCCAACGCGCGGGAGCTGCCGCTTACCTCGGTCGTGTCGGTCGGCAACGCCGTCCATCTCGGCGTGGAGGACTACCTGGGCTGGCTGGGCGAACGGCCGGAGATCGGGGCGGCGCTGCTCTACGTCGAGTCGATCGACGACCACGAGCGCTTCCGCGAGGTCGCGCGGAAGGTCGTGGCCCGCAAGCCGGTGATCGCCCTGTTCGGCGGTCGCACCGAAATCGGCGGCCAGGCGGCCAATGCCCATACCGGGGCGGTCGCCAACGACGATGCCGCGATCGACGCCTTCTGCACCTCCTGCGGCATCGTCCGGGTGAAGACCCTGCGCCGGCTGCTGGTCGCCGCCAAGGCATTCGGGCGCTTCCCGCAGGGCCTCGGGTCGCGGGCGCTGATCCTGTCGAACTCCGGCGGCCCCGGCGTGCTCTGCGCCGACCAGGCCGCGCTGGAGGGGCTCGACCTGGCCGCCCTGCCGCACGCGATGGCCGATGTGCTGCGCCAGCAACTGCCGGCCGAGGCGTCGGTGGCCAACCCGATCGATCTGCTGGCGGACGCACGGGAGGACCGTTTCGGGCTCGCCTTCGAGGCCGCGATGACCCACGCGGCGCAAACCTACGACATGCTCCTGATGATCCATGTCGTGCCGTTCATGGTCGACGCCCAACCCGTGATCGCCCGGCTGGCGGAACTGGCGACGACGGCGCCTGTTCCCGTGATGCACAGCATGATGGGAACCCTCCCGGGCCGGGCGGAATGGTTCGCCACCATGGAGCGAGCCGGCGTGCCGATGTTCAACGACGTCGAGGAAATGGCCGAGGCCGCCGGCCTGCTTGCGCGCTATCCGATTCTTCGCACTGCAGCAAAATCGGAAAGGTTGCCCCCTGTGACTTTTAAAGACCGCAAGACGCCTTGAGGCTGAAATCCTAGCAATTTCAACATGTTGGGTGTCTTTCACGGGTGTTGCATTTTTGCAACTTTTTGTTGGACTTGTGGATACTCCGTGGCCAAAGTGCCGCCGAGCGGGGCACGCGGGGGGCATCGACCGGGGGAGGTCGATGGATCGCTAGTCGCCCCAACTGTCAATTCGTAGCGTTCAATGGAACGGGAGCGGCCGATCGATGACGTCCAACATGACGCGTTTCCAACGCGCCCATAGCTGGCGAACCGTCCGCAGCCTCATGGCAGCGACCCTTGCAGTATCCTCGATGTTTTGCGCCGTCGGCGCGATGGCCCAGGTGAAGGCCCCGCCCAAGAACCAGCTCAAGAAGCCCGCAGCCAGGTCCGCCCCCGCCCCGGTTCCCAGCGAAGACGTCCAGTCCTTTTCCATCGGGGCCGACAGCTCGGTTGCCCAGCAGCTCGTCAGCCTCCGCGTCGATCCCACCGACGCCCAGGCAGCTGCCGACGCCGTCGGCAAGGCGCTGAGCCAGCCCGAGGTCAAGGCCGCCAGTTCCGGCCGCGCGGTGCTCGCGCCGCAGGGCGCCGGCCAGCCCAAGCGGCTGGTTTCCCTCCAGCTCTATTCGAACAAGTCGCTGGCCGTCGATCTCTCCCGCGGCGCCGACGGTTCGTTCGGCTTCAGGCTCGCGCCCGGCGCGACCGAGGACGACGATGAGCGCGTCTCGAGCCTGCCCGGCTCGGCGCCGCCGAATGCCGGCCCGGGCGCCCGCACCGTGGTGGCCGATTCGGTCAAGACCGTGAAGGCGAGCAGCGCCACCCTGGCGACCAGCCTCGCCCCGACCGGTGCCAATCCGGCCGCGCTCAAGGAACTGACCCAGGCGCTCTCCGGCTTCGCACCGGCCGCCGCCCGGATCGACGTCGTCCAGGGACGTACCATGGACGGCACGCCGCGGATCCTCGTCGCGAGCCTCGGCGACGGCGCGGCGAAGCAGTCCTTCTGGTGGTTCGCTCCCCAGAACCAGCCCGAAGGCTGGTTCGACGACCAGGGCCGCCGGCTCGGCGGCACGGCGCTCTCCAATCCGCGGCCGGAGGCACGCCAGTCCTCGCCGTTCGGCACGCGCCGCTACTACGGCCGCAAGAGCGGCGGGGGCTTCCACAACGGCATCGATTTCGAAGGCAAGACCGGCGAGCCGATCTATGCGGCGGCCGACGGCTTCATCAATCACCAGGGCTGGTACTTCAACTACGGCCGCACGGTGAAGATCAGCCACGCCGACAATTTCGAGACGCTGTACGCCCACATGTCGCGCTTCGCCGACGGCATGGGCCCCGGCACGCGCGTCCGAAAGGGCGACCTGATCGGCTATGTCGGGTCGACCGGCCGGTCGACCGGCGCTCACCTTCACTTCTCGGTGATCGTGAACGGCCAGTTCGTCGACCCCCAGCCGTACATCTCCGAGCATGGCGGCAACAGCACGCTCGTGGGCGAGCAGCTCGTCTCCTATCGGCAGTGGCAGCAGGAGATCAAGCGCGCCTCGGACCGCTCCCGCGGCAGCAGCGACAATCGTTTCCAGGGCCTGCAGGGCGCCGAGCCGTGGTCTTCCAGCCCCTTCTCCTCACGCGCGGCCGACCGCCTCTGAGCGGCCACGGCCTGATGTGCGGTGCCGTTGCGCGCGCCTACTCGTTCGCCTAGGAATTGAGTCATCGATCCTGAACGGACGCAGCAGGCGGCCGACGGGAACGTCAGAGGCAACCACGAGGGATAACAAAATGCTCAAGAAAATGATGGCCGGCGTCGTCGCCGTCGGTCTGGTCGGTGTCGCCGGTACGGCGCATGCCGGCAAGGATCTCGATGCGGTGAAGGCGCGCGGCCAGCTGATCTGCGGCATCAATACGGGCGTCGCGGGCTTCGCCCAGCAGGACGACAAGGGCAAGTGGACCGGCCTGGACGTCGATGTCTGCCGCGCGGTCTCGGCCGCCCTCTTCGGCGACTCCGAGAAGGTGAAATATGTACCGACCACGGCCCAGCAGCGCTTCACGGCCCTGCAGTCGGGCGAGGTCGACGTGCTCTCGCGCAACACCACCTACACGCTGACCCGCGACACCGCCCTCGGCCTCGAGTTCACCGGCATCAACTACTATGACGGTCAGGGCTTCATGGTGCCGAAGAAGCTCGGCGTGAAGAGCGCCAAGGAACTGAACGGCGCGACCGTTTGCGTCCAGCCGGGCACGACGACCGAACTCAACCTCGCCGACTATTTCCGCGCCAACAAGATGACCTTCAAGCCAGTCGTCATCGAGAAGGTCGAGGAAATCCGCGCCGCCTTCTATGCCGGCCGCTGCGACGTCTACACGACCGACGCCTCGGGCCTCTATTCGACGCGCGCCGCGAACACCCCCGCCCCGGCCAAGCCGGACGACTTCATCATCCTGCCGGAGATCATCTCGAAGGAGCCGCTGGGACCGGCGGTGCGCCAGGGCGACAATCAGTTCGCCGACATCGTGCGCTGGGCCTTCTACGCCATGGTCGAGGCCGAGGAGGCCGGCATCACCTCGAAGAACGTCGACGAGATGCTGAAGAGCGACAATCCCTCGATCAAGCGCATCCTCGGCGTCACGCCGGGCATGGGCAAGGCGCTCGGGGTCGACGAGAAGTGGGTCTACAACATCGTCAAGCAGGTCGGTAACTACGGCGAGAGCTTCGACCGCAACGTCGGCATGGGCTCGCCGCTCAAGATCGAGCGCGGCCTGAACGCGCTGTGGACGAAGGGCGGCCTGCAGTATTCCCCACCGATCCGCTAGGCCTTCCGGATACGACAACATTGCGAACCGCCGCCCGAAAGGGCGGCGGTTTTCGTTTGGCCGTTGCAAACGTCCCTGCGATGCGGGCAGTCTGGGATGGGGGAAGTGTCGGGGGACACAATGCTAAAATTCATACTATCGGTGATTGTCGGCGTTTGGGCTTTCGCAGCAACGCAGGTCATGGCGGGGCCGGTTCTCGACGCGGTCAAGGCACGGGGACAACTCCTGTGCGGCGTGAACGCTGGCCTCGTGGGCTTCATGCACGCCGACAGTCAGGGAGTCTGGCGCGGGCTTTCGATCGACATGTGCCGCGCCACGGCGGCCGCCCTGTTCGGGGACGCGAACAAGGTGAAGTACATCCCGCTCGAGCCGCTGAAGCGCTTCCCGGCCCTCGAATCCGGCGAGGTCGATCTCCTCGCCTCCAACTCCACCGTCACGCTGGGCCGGGACGGCGGCGTCGATTTTGCCGGCATCTACTACTACGATGGCCAGGGCTTCATGGTACCGCGCAAGCTCGGGAAGCGCGTCGTGAGCGATCTCAACGGGGCCACGGTCTGTGTCCAGCCCGGCACCACGACCGAGGCCAACGTCGCCGACTACTTTCGCCTGAACAAAATGACCTTCAAGGCGGTCCTGTTGGACACGCTCGACGATCTGCGCGCCGCTTTTTTTGCCGGCCGCTGCGATGTGCTCACGGCGGACCTGTCGAACCTCTATGCGACCCGCGCCGCCTACGCGCCCAATCCCAGCGATTACTCGATCCTGCCCCGCACCATCACCAAGGAGCCGCTGGGCCTCGCGGTCCGCCACGGCGACAATCAATTCGCCGACATCGTGCGCTGGTCGCTCTACGCCATGATCGAGGCCGAGGAATACGGCATCACGTCGCGCAACGTCGACGACGCCCTGAAAAGCGAGAATCCCACCCTGAAACGCATCCTGGGTGTGACGCCTGGCATGGGCAAGGCGCTCGGGGTCGACGAGAAATGGGCCTACAACATCGTCAAGCAGGTCGGAAACTATGGTGAGGTGTTCGACCGCAATCTCGGGCCCAGCACGGTGCTCAAGATCCCGCGCGGCCTGAACGGTCCGTGGCGCGACGGCGGCATGCTGTACGCCCCGCCGATCCGGTGATCCTGCCGCATTTTGGCCTGCGGCTTGCAAGCCTCCGCAAGAAGGCGGCATTCTCGGGGCAACTATAATGGGAGGTGTAATGACAAACAGGATCGTGGCGGCAGCCGCCGGCTTGGCCGCAGCCGTCCTCGGCTTCGCCGGGACCGCCCAGGCGGGCAAGGACCTCGATGCCGTCAGGGCGCGGGGCATGGTGAATTGCGGGGTCGGCATCGGAACCGCGGGTTTCATGCTGGCCGACAGCCAGGGCAAGTGGAAGGGTCTCTCCGTCGACGTCTGCCGCGCCGTCGCGGCTGCGATCTTCGGCGATTCGGAGAAGGTCCGGTACGTCCCCCTCACCTCCCAGCAGCGCTTCACCGCCGTCCAGTCGAGCGAAGTCGACATCGTGATGGGCAATGCGACCTACACGCTGACCCGCGACACCGCGCTCGGCCTCGATTTCACGAGCATCTTCTACTATGACGGCCAGGGCTTCCTGGTGCCGAAGAAGCTCGGCGTGAAGAGCGCCAAGGAGCTGAACGGCGCCACCGTTTGCGTGGCCCCCGGCACCACGACCGAACTCAACCTCGCCGACTACTTCCGCGCCAACAAGATGACCTTCAAGCCGGTCGTCATCGAGAAGGTCGACGAGATCCGCTCGGCCTTCTTCTCCGGCCGCTGCGACGTCTATACGACCGATGCGTCGAGCCTGGCCGCCACGCGCGCCGCCAACGTGCCGCCGCCGCAGACCATCGACGACTATGTCATCCTGCCGGAGATCATCTCGAAGGAGCCGCTGGGGCCGGTGGTGCGCCACGGCGACAACCAGTTCGCCGACATCGTGCGCTGGGCCTTCTACGCGATGGTCGAGGCCGAGGAGCACGGCATCTCCTCGAAGAACGTCGACGAGATGCTGAAGAGCGACAATCCCTCGATCAAGCGCATCCTCGGCGTCACGCCGGGCATGGGCAAGGCGCTCGGGGTCGACGAGAAGTGGGTCTACAACATCGTCAAGCAGGTCGGTAACTACGGCGAGAGCTTCGACCGCAACGTCGGCATGGGCTCGCCGCTCAAGATCGAGCGCGGCCAGAATGCGCTGTGGACGAAGGGCGGCCTGCAATACTCCCCACCGATCCGTTAGTGGGTACGGTTGGAGACAGAGGGGGTGGGATTTGGCCGGTTGCACCCGGGTAATTCCCACCTACACTGAGGGCAATATCGGGCAAACAAGGCCCGCGCGGACAGTCCGCAACGGGCAGGGGGAATAGCGTATGGCAGTCGAGACTCTCGGCTCTGCGCCACGTGTGAAGGTGGCTCCATGGAACGACCCGGTCATCCGCGGCTGGGTGTTCCAGATCGTCGTGGTCGGTCTCGTCGGCTTCCTTGCCTGGTATCTCGTCAGCAACACGATCGACAATCTGCAGCGCCAGAAGATCGCCAGCGGCTTCCACTACCTCGAACGGGAAGCGGGCTTCGAGATCGGCGACACGATGATCGAATACTCGCCGGCGAGCACCTACGCCCGCGCGATCTGGGTCGGCATCCTCAACACGCTGCGCGTCGCGGTCCTCGGCATCCTGCTGAGCACCCTCCTCGGCACCCTGGTCGGCGTCGGCCGGCTCTCACCCAACTGGCTGCTGAGCCGGATCTGCGCCTGGTACGTCGAGGCCTTCCGCAACGTGCCGCTCCTGCTGTGGCTCTTCCTCTTCTACAAGCTGATCAGCGAGGCCTTTCCTGGTCCGCGGCAGGCGATCTCGCTGTTCTGGAACAGCGTGTTCCTCAGCAATCGCGGCGTCTATTTCCCGGTGCCGATGGCCGACCCGATCCATAAATGGATGGGCGTGGCCTTCCTCGTCGGCATCGCCGGCGCCTGGTTCGTGAACCGCTGGGGCAAGAAGCGCCAGGAAGCCACCGGTCAGCCCTTCCCCGCCATCTCCGCGGGCCTTGGCATCATCATCGGTCTCCCCGCCCTCGTCTGGCTGGCCGGCGGCGCGCCGCATCATATGAGCTGGCCCGAGCTCAAGGGCTTCAACTTCGCGGGCGGTACCGTCATCCAGCCGGAATTCACCGCCCTGCTCGTCGGCCTCGTTCTCTACACCTCGGCCTTCGTGGCCGAGATCGTGCGCTCGGGCATCCTGGCGCTGCACAAGGGCCAGAGCGAGGCCGCGGCGGCGCTCGGCCTGTCGCGCGGCCAGTCGATGCGTCTGGTGCTGCTGCCCCAGGCGCTGCGGGTCATCGTCCCGCCGATGACCAGCCAGTATCTCAACATCACCAAGAACAGCTCGCTGGCCATCGCGATCGGCTATCCGGACCTTGTCGCCTCGGTCAACGTGACCATCAACCAGACCGGCCAGGCGATCGAGAACATCCTGATCATCATGGCTGCCTACCTGTCGGTCAGCCTGTCGATCTCGGCGTTCATGAACTGGTATAACAAACGTATCGCCCTGAGGGAGCGCTGAGCATGACCGACGCAATGCCCGTCGGCGACCGCAAGCCGCTCGCCCCTCCCGTCGACGAAACCGGCGCCCTCGGCTGGGTCCGCAAGAATCTGTTCTCGAGCTGGGGCAACGGCATCACCACGGTCGTGCTGATCGCAGCCGTCCTCTGGGTCGCCTCCTGGTTCCTCGAATGGGCGCTGTTCACCGCCAACTTCACGGCCGCGACCGGCGCCGAATGCCGCGGCGGCGGCGCCTGCTGGGCGCTGATCCGCGAGAAGTTCCGCTACATCTTCTTCGGCTCCTTCCCCTACGAGCAGCACTGGCGGCCGCTCTTCGCCGTCATCACCATGCTGGCGATGCTGGTGCTGAGCGCCGACCGCCGCATGTGGAACTGGCGCCTGCTCGTGATCTGGGGCGTCGGCTCTTTCATCACATTCCTGCTGATGTTCGGCCAAATCCACATTCCGCTGAGCCTTATCCTGTTCGTGGCGCTGGTCTGCGGCGGCATCGGCCTGACACTACGCAGTGCCCTCGCGGCGCCGTCGGAGCGGATGGCCTACTACGCGCTGGTGGGCATCGGCGCCGTCGGCCTCGTCCTGCGCATGGTGGGCGCTCTGCCGGCGTGGAGCATCGCCATCGCCCCGCTCAGCTACGTCGAGACCAGCCTGTGGGGCGGCCTGCCGGTGACGCTGATCCTGGCGACCTACGGCCTCGCCTTTGCATTCCCCTACGGCATCCTGCTGGCTCTGGGGCGGCGGTCCAACCTGCCGCTGATCAAGGGCCTGTGCGTCGGCTTCATCGAGCTGATCCGCGGCGTGCCGCTGATCAGCTTGCTGATCATGGCCTCGGTGATGCTGCCGCTGTTCCTGCCGTCCGGCACGACGATCGACAAGTTCCTGCGCGCCCAGGTCGCCGTCATCCTGTTCGCCGGTGCCTACATCGCCGAGGTCATTCGCGGCGGCCTGCAGTCTCTGCCCAAGGGCCAGTTCGAGGCCGCCGACGCGATGGGCCTCAACTACCCGCAGAAGACGCTGCTGATCATCCTGCCGCAGGCCCTGAGGGTCGTGATCCCGCCGCTCATCAACACCTTCATCGGCTTCTTCAAGGACACGTCGCTGGTGCTGATCATCGGCATCTTCGACTTCCTCAATACCGCCAACCAGGCGCTGGTCGATCCCAACTGGGCCGGCTTCCCCGGCGAGGTCTACCTGTTTGCCGCCTTCGTCTACTTCATCTTCTGTTTCTCGATGTCGCGGTACAGCAAGTACCTCGAGTTCGAACTCAACAAGGGTACGCGCCGCTAGGCGCCGTCAGGGAGCAACACATGGCCGCAACCGCCCGCGATCTCTCGAAGGTCGAATCGGTGATCCAGCTCAAGGGCGTCAACAAGTGGTACGGACAGTTCCACGTGCTGTCCGACATCAATCTCGACGTGAAGGAAGGCGAGAAGATCGTCATCTGCGGACCGTCGGGTTCGGGCAAGTCGACCTTGATCCGCTGCATCAACCGCCTCGAGGAGCATCAGCGCGGCGACATCGTGGTGCACGGCGTCACGCTCTCCAACGACGTCAAGAACATCGAGGCGATCCGCCGCGAAGTCGGCATGGTGTTCCAGTCGTTCAACCTCTTCCCGCACCTCACCATCCTCGACAACCTCACCCTGGCGCCGATCTGGGTGAAGAAGATGCCGAAGAAGGAGGCCGAGGAGATCGCCATGAGCCTGCTGACCCGGGTGCGCATCCCCGAGCAGGCGCTGAAGTATCCCGGCCAGCTCTCGGGCGGCCAGCAGCAGCGCGTGGCGATCGCCCGGGCGCTGTGCATGCGCCCCAAGATCATGCTGTTCGACGAGCCGACCTCGGCGCTCGACCCTGAGATGGTGAAGGAAGTTCTCGACGTCATGATCGAGCTGGCGCGCGAGGGCATGACCATGATCTGTGTCACCCACGAGATGGGTTTTGCCCGCGCCGTTGCCGACCGCGTGATCTTCATGGATCGCGGCGAGATCGTCGAACAGAACGAGCCGGAGGCCTTCTTCGCCAATCCCCGGAACGAGCGCACCAAACTCTTCCTCGGCCAGATCCTGCACAATCATTAGGATCTTGCGGAGTACGATCGGAGCAGCAACACCAACCTCATGCTGAGGAGCGCTCCTCTGGAGCGCGTCTCGAAGCATGCGCACGAGCACCCCGTCTGTTGCCGATCCTTCGAGACGCGGCCTGCGGCCGCTCCTCAGGATGAGGTCATGGGGGTTGACCTGAAGCGGAAAGATTCCAAACGATCCAGGGCCGCCCTACAGGCGCCCCGGAGCTTCACTTGGCCTCGAACGTGTCCCGGATCGCGGCACAGACCTGATCGACCGACTCGAGCGGGATGTGTGGCCCCATCGGCAGGCTGAGCACGGTTTCGGCCAGCTTTTCGGCGAGCGGATAGGTGCCCTTGGCCTGGCCGAGTTCGGCATAGGCCTCCTGGAGGTGCGGCGGAATGGGATAGTGGATGAGCGAGCCGATTCCGGCCGCCTCCAGCGCCTTGATCACGTCGGTACGGCGGTTCGTCCGGACCACATACAGGTGCCAGACCGGGTCGGCCCATTGCGGCACGTTGGGCAGGGCGAGGTTGGCGACGTCGGCCAGCCTGTCATCATAACGTGCCGCAACGGCCCTGCGGCGATCGTTCCATTCGTCGAGCTTCGCGAGCTTCACCCGCAGGAAGGCCGCCTGCAATTCATCGAGGCGTGAGTTCAGGCCCTTCTCCAGGTTCACGTACTTGACCCGGCTGCCGTAGTTGCGCAGCACGCGAAGCCGTTCGGCGAGCTTCGGATCGTCGGTCGTGACGGCACCGCCGTCGCCAAAGGCGCCAATGTTCTTGCTCGGGAAGAAGCTGTGGGCGCCGGCATCGCCGAGCGAGCCGGTCCTGCGGCCGCGAACCCTGGCGCCCTGCGCCTGCGCCACGTCCTCGACCACCTTCAGCCCGTGCTTGGCGGCAAGCGCCATGATGGCGTCCATGTCGGCCGGCTGGCCGTAAAGATGGACCGGCATGATCGCCCGGGTGCGCGGCGTGAGCGCGGCGGCAATACGATCGGGATCGATGTTCGGCCCGCCGGGCGTCGGCTCGACCGGCACCACCTTGGCCCCGACCGCCGTCACCGCCAGCCAGGTCGCGATATAGGTGTTGGACGGCACGATCACTTCGTCGCCGGCGCCGATGTCCCAGGCGCGCAAGGCAAGCTCGAGCGCCTCGAGACCGTTGCCGAGACCGACGCAGTGCTTCGTGCCGCAGAAGGCGGCGTACTCGTTCTCGAAGGCCTCGACTTCCTTGCCGAGCACGAACCAGCCGGACTCCATGACGCGCAGGTAGGCGGCATCGAGCTCGGGCTTCAGCTCGGTGTAGACCGACTTCATGTCGAGGAAGGGGATCATGCGCCCCTCGCCGCTGCGGCTTCGCGCTTGAAAGCCTCGTAGTCGCGCAGGTACTCGCTCTCGTCGTACAGGGTCGAGGCGATGACCAGGATGACCGTCTGCGGCGCGAAGTGGTCCAGCTCGTGCCAGACCATCGGCCCGATGTGCAGCGCGCGCCCCGGATCGTTCAGGACGACCGTCTCCTTTGCCTTGCCGTCGTCCAGATGCACCTGGCACGACCCGTTCATCACCAGGGTCACCAGGTGCGACTCGCGGTGCCCGTGCCGGCCGCGCCACTGGTCGGGCGCGATGTCGTGCAACCAGAACAGGCGCCTCACCGTGAAGCCCAGCTGGTGATCGAACTCCAGGAAGTTGATCTTGCCGCGGATATCGCCCCGTCCGGGGACAGAGAGCCAGCGGCAATTGGAGACTTTGAGCTGAGGAAGAGACATGTCGGGCATGGCAGAGCCTGTCTTATCGCTTTGTCGTTTGTAGCTTTCGCCATTGCATGTAGACGACGCCACTCAGGGCGACGAGCCCACCGGCGATCTGGTAGGCGTTGGGCATGAAGCCATAGGTCATTGACCATAATACGGCGAAAAACGGAACGAGATTGACCCAGAGCGACGCAATTGCAACCCCGAGCCGGCTCGCGCCGACGTTCCAGAGAAAGGCGCCCATGCCGCTCGCGAAGACGGCGACGAGCAGGAGCTGGCTCCATATCCAGGCGTCGGTCACCGCAAACGGCGAGTGCGACCAGCCGAGGGCGACCAGCCCGGCACTGAGGAACGCCATCCAGCCGAAGGCCGACAACGACGCAACGTAGGCGCGGTGGAGCTGGCTCGCTTTGTCGAACCAGGCCTGCGCCTTCAGGCTGTAGACCGTCCAGAGCGCGTTGGAGAGCAGCACGACGATCTCGCCGCCTCCCAGGGTCAGCGCGCCCCTGCCGAACAGGCTGCCGGCCGCCAGGATGGCCCCGCCCGCCAGGGTGAGCGCCAGGGCGACGCCGAAGCCCGGGTCGAAGCGCATCCCGGTCGCCAGCCGCACCGTCACCGCGGCCACCAGCGGGCCCGCCACCTGCACCGCGGCCGCCGAGATCGGATTGCTGAACCGGATCCCCAGGGTGAAGATGATGAAGAACCCGCTCATCATCAGGCCGATCAGCAGGAACCGCTTCAGCCCGATTTCGATCCGCAGGTTGCCGATCCCTTCGACCAGGAGCAGCAGCACGCCCAGCGTCCCCACGGCCGCGAGGGTGCGGACGGCCAGCATCGGCACGATGTCGAAGTGCTGGAGCATCACCTTGGAAACGGGCACGTTGGCGCCCCAGCTCACGCCCACGAACAGCATCGCCGCGAAGGCTCCGAGCATGTGATGGCGGCCGCGGCCGGACGCGGGCGTCATCGCCGCGCCGCCCGCATCTGGCGGATCTGGAGCTGGGCGATGCCCGCCAGCACGATGAAGCCGCCGGCGACCTGGAGCCAGCTCGGCTCGCGCCCCATCAGGGCGGCAAGACCGATGGCGAAGACCGGCGCGGAGTTGGCGAACAGCGAGGCGACGGGCACGCCGACCAGCGACACGCCGGTATTCCACAGGAGCACCGCCACCGCGACGCCCAGCACGCCGATCCAGGCGACCATGCCCCATTCGCCCGCCGTCGGTGCCCGCGTCGGCCAGGTGAGGCCACCCATCGCCCAGACGACCGCGCAGACCAGTCCCAGCAGCACGCTGGCCACCGTCGAGGTGAGCGCCGACAGGGCGATCTGGCCGCGATCCGACAGCCATTGCTGGGCGCGGATCGAATACCAGGACCAGCAGAGCTGGGCGATCACCAGCAACCCCTCGCCGCCCTCGAGACCGAAGGACCCCGGCGCGCGGCCCGGCGTTCCGAGCACCACGACGATACCGCCCGCCACCACGAGCACCAGCGTGAAGAAGAAGCCGGGTGGCGTGGTCGATCCCAGCATCACGCGCGACAACAAGGTCGCCCAGAGCGGGCCGCACATCAGCACGATTGCCGAGGTCGCGGGATGGGCGTGGGCCACACCGAACGTGTAGAGCACCGAGAACGCCGTCATCGCCGCACCGAGGCGCAGCAGACGCTCCCAGTTCAGCGGCCTCGGCCGCGCCGCCGGCTTCGTGCTCAGCAGCACGGCCAGCCACAGGACCGGCAAGCCCAGGATGTAGCGCGACCAGGACAGCAGCCAGTTGTCGTAGTGCTCGGCCAGCGCCGCGAGCACCGGGATCATCGATCCCCAGATCAGGGCGGCGGCCAGCAGGACCAGGCTGGCGCGCCGCAGCGCGCCGACGGAGGGCGACATCGGGCGTGCCGCTCAGCCCGTGACGCGACGGCGGACCGCCTCGTAGCCGACGCGGCAATCCCCGTAGACATCGGGTTTCTCGGTCGAGACGCGCGCCTCGACGACCTGGGGCTGTGCCAGGCAGAGATCGAGGATGCCCTCGACCAGCGTCTCCTGCAGGTTGAAGTGACGGCTCGCCGCAAGCCCGGTGATGCCATCGTGGATCAGGTCGTAATTCAGCACGTTGGCGATGCTGTCGTCGTGCGCGCGGTCGGGATCCGCGAGGAGCAGCTCGACGTTGATCACCACGGCCTGCGGCTTGGCCAGTTCGAAGTCGTAGATGCCGATCGACACCGGGAGCCGCATGTCGCGGATGAAGATGCGGCGCTGGGACGTGACCATGGTCATTTCTTCTTCTTGTCGAAGGCGATGTCGCGCGGCCGGCCGGTCAGGTGCTCGCCGCTGTCGACGATGATCGTGTCGCCGGTATAGCTCGGCGTCGCGACGATGAAGCGGAGCGCGCGGACGAGGTCGTCGACCGTCACGCCCACTCCGAGCGGATTGGCGGCGTGCTGCTCGGCGAAGCGCGCGTCCGTCTGGCTGCCGCTGCGCAGGGTCAGGCCCGGCGCGATGCCCGCCACCCGCAGGCGCGGCGCGAAGGATTGCGCGAGCAGGGTCGTCAGCCCCTGCAGCCCGATCTTCGAGAGCGTGTAGGTCAGAAAATCGGGATTGAGGTTGTAGAGCTTCTGGTCGAGCACGTTCACGACGAGGCCCGTCTCGCCCGCCGGCAGTTGCCGCGCCAGCGCCTGGGCGAGCAGCAGCGGCGCCCTGAGGTTGATGGCCATGTGCAGGTCGAAGTCGGCGGCCGTCGCGGTCGGTGCCCGGTCGAGCTTGAACAGGGACGCGCTGTTCACCAGGCAGGTGAGCCGCACGCCGCGCGCCCGGCACTTGCCCACCAGTGCCTCGGCCTGCCGCGCCGAGGCCAGATCGGCGCGCACCGCCATGGCCTTGCCGCCAGCATCCTTGATCGTCGCTACGGTCTCCCGCGCGCCCGCCGCCGAGTCCTTGTAGTGCACGAAGACGAAGAAACCGTCGGCCGCCAGCGCGAGCGCCAGGGCACGGCCGATCCGCAATCCCGCCCCCGTGACCAACGCGCCTTTCATGCTGCGACACCCGCCCTTGGTGACTGAAAGAGGCGGCGGTTCTAGCATGCGACCATGAATTCGTCCCCGTTCGAAACCGTCGACTGCGTTGTCATTGGCGCAGGTGTCGTAGGCTTGGCCGTCGCCCGTGCGCTTGCCCTTGCAGGCCGTGAGGTCATCGTCGTGGAGGCTGCCGACGCGATCGGCACCGAGACCAGCTCGCGCAACTCCGAGGTCATCCACGCTGGCATCTACTACCCCAAGGGCAGCCTGATGGCGCGCTCCTGCGTCGCTGGCCGGCGCATGCTCTATGCCTATTGCAAGGACCACGGCGTGCCGCACCTCAATTGCGGCAAGCTGATCGTGGCGACCAACGCAGCCGAGGCCGAGAAGCTCGCCGAGATCAAGGGCCGTGCGGAAGCGAACGGCGTTGAGGGCATGCGCTTCCTGAGCGCCGCCGAGGCGATGGCGATGGAGCCGAACCTGCAATGCACAGCGGCGCTGTTCTCGCCCAGCACCGGCATCGTCGACAGCCATTCCTACATGCTGGCCTTGCAGGGCGACGCCGAGGGTCAGGGCGCGATGTTCGCCTTCAACAGTCCGGTGACGGGCGGCCGCGTCGTCGAGGGCGGCGTCGAGATCGAGGTCGGCGGAACCGAGCCGATGAACCTGCGTTGCCGGCTGCTGATCAACGCGGCGGGCCTGCATGCGCCGACGCTCGCGAAAAAGATCGTCGGCATGCCATCCGGGCACATTCCGACCGCGTACTACGCCAAAGGAAACTACTTCACCTTGACCGGCCGCTCCCCCTTCTCCCGCCTGATCTACCCGGTTCCCGTGCCGGGCGGCCTCGGCGTGCACATCACCGTCGACATGGGCGGCCAGGCGAAGTTCGGGCCCGACGTCGAATGGATCGACGGCATCGAATACACGGTCGATCCGCATCGCGCCGACAAGTTCTATGCCGCCGTGCGCAAGTACTGGCCGGGCATCAGGGACGGCTCGCTCCAGCCCGGCTACGCCGGCATCCGTCCGAAGATCGTGCCGCAGGGCGCACCTGCGCAGGACTTCACCATCACGGGGCCGGCCGATCACGGCGTGCCCGGTCTCATCCATCTGTTCGGCATCGAATCGCCTGGCCTCACCGCCTCGCTGGCGCTGGCCGAGCAGGTGCGCGACCTCGCCTCGACGGCATGACGCTGGCGCGCCGAGGCCTCGTCGCCAGCGTCCTCGGCCTGCTTGGCGGCTGCTCTCCCGCAGCGCTCCTCAACACGACCGTCGCGCGCTCGGGCTACAGGCTCGACGCCGACATTCCCTACGGCAGCCTTTCGCGCCAGAAGCTCGACGTCTACACGCCCGAGCAACCACGCGCCGACGGGAAGTCGGTGATCTTCTTCTACGGTGGCTCGTGGGATTCAGGCGCCAAGGGTGACTATCTCTTCGTGGGCCAGGCGCTGGCGGCCCTGGGCATCACCACGATCATCCCCGATTATCGCGTCTATCCCGAGGTGCGCTATCCGGCGTTCCTAGACGACGGTGCCGCCGCGACCGCCTGGGCGGCGGGCAAGGTCGGCGTCGAGAAGCTGTTCGTCGCGGGGCACTCGGCGGGCGCCTACATCGCGATCATGATGGTCGCCAACACACCCTATCTCGCGGCCGCGGGCGTCGACCGCATGAAGCTACCGGGTGGCATCGGAATCGCCGGCCCCTACGATTTCCTGCCCCTCACCTCCAGGCGTCTGCAGGAGATCTTCGGCGGGCCGAACCGTCGCGAGACGCAGCCGATCGAATATGCCCGCGCACCGCTGCCGCCGCTCCTTCTGCTGCACGGCACCGCGGATACGACGGTGAAGCCCTTCAACAGCGAACGCCTGGCCGCCGCCTGGCGCAAGGCCGGCGGACGAGCCGAGCTGAAGCTCTATCCCGAGGTCGACCATGTCGACATCGTCGGCTCCTTCTCGGCGCTGCTGCGCAAACGCGCACCGACCCTCGACGACACGATTTCCTTCATCGACCGCAGCTGATCCGCATCGCGGACAGGATATCCACGGTGCGATCCGTGGGCTGGCCCCCGGCGTTCCGGTTCGCTAATGCTTGGGGAACTTACCCAGGGGGAAAAGTCCATATGATCAAGACGCGCTTCACCGAGATGTTCGGCATCAAGCACCCGATCGTGCAGGGTGGCATGCAGTGGGTCGGCCGCGCCGAACTCGCCTCGGCCGTCTCCAACGCCGGCGCGCTGGGCATCCTCACCGGCCTCACGCAGCCGACGCCCGAGGATCTGCGCAAGGAGATCAAGCGCTGCCGCGAGATGACGGACCAGCCGTTCGGCGTGAACCTCACCATCCTGCCGACGCTCGTGCCGCGCCCCTATGGCGAGTACATCGACGCCATCATCGATTCCGGCGTGAAGATCGTCGAGACGGCGGGCAACAATCCCAAGCCCTTCCTGCCCAAGCTCAAGGAAGCCGGCGTGAAGGTCATCCACAAATGCACCGCGGTCCGCCACGGTCTCTCGGCCGAGAAGGCCGGCGTCGATGCGATCTCGATGGACGGTTTCGAGTGCGCGGGCCATCCGGGCGAAGACGACGTGCCGAACCTGGTGCTGCTGCCGGCCGCCGCCAACGTCATCAAGATCCCGATGATCGCCTCGGGCGGCTTCGCCGATGCGCGCGGCCTGGTGGCCGCGCTGGCGCTGGGCTGCGAGGGCGTCAACATGGGCACGCGGTTCATGGCCACCAAGGAAGCGCCGATCCACCAGAACGTGAAGGAGAAGATCGTCTCCTCCGACGAGCGCAGCACCGCGCTGATCCTGCGCACCATGCGCAACACCAGCCGCGTCTACGGCAACAGCATCGCCAAGAAGACGATCGAGATGGAAGGCGAGGGCAAGACCATCCAGGAGATCGGCCCGATCGTCGCCGGCGCCAAGGGCAAGGTCGTCTACGAAACCGGCGACATGGAACACGGCATCTGGTCGGCGGGCACCTGCATGGGCCTGATCAACGACATCCCGTCCTGCAAGGAGCTGGTGGAGCGCATCGTCCGCGAAGCCGAGGAGATGATCCGCGGCCGCCTCGCCAAGGCACTCGCGGCCTAGGGTCGGCACCGCAATCAAGGGAGCGCGCCACTCCAGTGGCGCTCTTTCCTTGCTGGCTCAAGGCAAGCCTGAGCGCCACAGGAGTGGCGCGCTCCAATGTGACGACCTTGGTGGTTCCTGTATTGCCCTAGCGCGGGCGGGCACGATGACGCTTCCATCCGCGCCACGCCACGCCGCCGATCGGCGGCAGGAGACAGAGACCCGCGGCAGCGATCGCCATCGCTGCCGCGATGCAGTTCCAGCCCCGGCGCAGGCCCACGACGCAGTCCCAGTCGAGGGCCATGACCACCAGCGAGATCAGCAGGATCGGATTGGCGAGCAGCGCCACCAGATAGAGCCGCCAGGCCGGCGCCTCGACCCCGGGCGTCCACTGGCAGACGAACGAACTCACGACCGCGCCCGCCAGCAGGGCCAGCGCGAAATAGAGCGACGCCCGCATGTCGATGAAGGCGCCCGCCCCGGCGCCGACGAGAACGGCGGCGACGAGGTGGCCCATGACGAAGGGGGTGATGCGCAGCATGAGCCCATTGCCTGTTTTCAAACGCCGGAAGCTACACGAGGTTGATGCGGCAGCCGCAGACCTCGACCTGACCGACCCCATGCCGGCGGCCGCGCTTCTCGGCGGCGGCCAGCACGCGCTCGCGATCGACGACATTCACGTCGTAGGCCGAGACGCCCGGGCCACGCCCGTCGACGATCGGCACGAAGCGGATCTGCGAGCCGTCGAGCCGGATGATGTTGTCGACGGCGGGCCGGTTCAGGATCCGCGACCAGGCGGCCGCGGCGCCGTCGGGATCGTCGTGCTGGATCTCGACGCCAGCCAGGCCATTGGTCACGTCGGAGCGCGCATGCTTCGTCCAATCCTTCTCGGCCGGCGGCCACCACAGAGCGGGATCGACGCCCGGCGGCGCGAAGGTCGTGTCGAGCGACAGCAGCACGCCGTTCGTGTCCGAGGGATGGAAGTGGGTGTATTGGTACTCGGGCAGGTCCTTCTCGGCGACGGCCCGGACGCCGAGCGCCGTGACCCTCTGGCGTTCCGCCACCGCATCGGGCACCTGCAGGATCACCATGTAGCCGCCGTCGCCGTGGCGACGGTCGATGTAGCGGCCGGCCGACGTGCCCTCCTTGAACGGAGAGACGATCTCGAGGAAGTCGTTGCCGGTCGGGCAGACGACGTTGGCCAGCCCCCATTTGGCGACGCCGGGATCGCGATAGGCGACCTCGATGCCGAGAATGTCGCACAGCTCCTCGGCGGAGCTTTCCAGGTCTTTACAGACGAAGACGCATTGCCTCAGTCTCATCGCTTCGCTCCCGTTCCTTGATCGTATGGTCTATCGTAACGCCATGCGGACCGTATGGACCATGGGCTTCGTGGCGGCGGCCGCCCTCTCGTTCTGCTTCCCGGATTTCGTCGTCTTTCGCTTCACGCAGGCGGCGATCTGGTCGATCGCACTGACGGGCCTCGTGATCCTGTGCGGCGTGAGCGGCCAGTTCTCGCTCGCCCAGGCCGCCCTGTTCGGCCTCGGCGGCTACGGCGCGGCGCTGCTGGCGACCCACACGCCGCTTTCCGCCTATGCCGGCCTCGCCCTGGCGCCGCTGCTGGGCTTCGCTGCAGGCTATGGCATCGGCCGGGTGGCGGGTTCGCATACGCTCTGGACGCAGGCGCTCGTCACCTACGCCGTCGTCATCGCCTTTCCGCAACTGTTGCGCTGGCGGCCGATCGAACATTGGACCGGCGGTGTCCAGGGGCTCTATCTCGACTTCCCGACGCCGCCGACTCACCTGCTGAGCAACGATCGCTGGGCTTTCCTGCTGGCGCTATCGCTGCTGGCCGCCGGCATCTGGCTGGCGCGCAACCTGATCGACAGTCGGTCCGGCCGCGCGCTGAAGGCCGCACGCGACCAGGATTTCGCCGCGGCCGCGCAGGGCATTCGCGTGCCGCAGGCGCGTGCAGCAGCGTCGGGTATCGCCGGCGCCTATCTCGCCGTCGCCGGCTGCCTCTCGGCCTGGCAGTTCGGGTTCGTGGGACCGGGCAGCTACAATTTCGCGCTGTCGGTCCAGATGCTGTTCGGCCTGGTGATCGGCGGCATGCATTCGCTGGCCGGTGCGATCCTGGGCGGCCTGTTCCTGCAATTCTTCCCCGACGTGACGGCGGGGCTGGGCAGGGGCTTCTCTGCCCTGCTCTACGGCGTGCTGCTGATCGCCGCGATGGTCGCCATGCCGAACGGCGTGGCGGGCGCGCTGCCCCGCCTCGCCGCCTGGCTGAAGCTCAGAGGCCCTTGAAGTTCGGAGCGCGCTTCTCGACGAAGGCGCGGGCCGCTTCCTTGTGGTCCTCGGTCTCGCCGGTGCGGATCATGCGCGCGGCCTCGCTGTCGAGCGCCTCGGACAGCGTGCCCTCTTCCGCGATCTTCATGTTCTTCTTCACGTGCCACCAGGCGACGCGCGGGCCGGCGGCCAACTTCTTGGCGAAGGCCATCGTCTCGGCGTCGAGGTTGGCGTCGTCGACCACCCGGTTGGCGAGGCCGAGCTTCTCGATCTGCTCGGCGTTCAGGATCTCGGCGGTGAAGTAGAGCTCACGCGCCTTGGCCGTGCCCACCAGCTTGTGCAGGAAGAAGTGCGAGCCGAAGTCGCCCGAGAAGCCCACCTTTGCGAAGGCGGTCGTCATGCGCGCGCTCTTGCCGGCGAAGCGCATGTCGGCGGCGAGGGCCAGCGACAGGCCGGCGCCGGCGGCGACGCCGTTCACCATGGCGATGGTGGGCTTGCCCATTTCGTGCAGCAGCTCGGAGACCTTCATGCGCTCGCGGATGTCATGGACCTTGTCTTCGTAGGTCTTGTCCTGGTCGCGGCCCGCCGCCATCGACTTCACGTCGCCGCCGGCGCAGAACGCCTTGTCGCCGGCGCCGCGCACCACGACGCAGCCGATCGCGCGGCTGCCCGCCGCTTCCTCGAGCGAATCGGAAAGCGCCTGCATCATGTCGCGGCTCAGCGCGTTCATGGCGTCGGGACGATTCAGGACGATCTTCATGACGCCGTCTTCGACGGTCTTGATCAGGTGGGACATCGGCTTCCTCCGGGATTGCGGTTGGCGGGTGTTGCGGCGAATGTTTCCCAAACCAATGAGTCGCGCAACGACATTCCGTCTTGCTGGGCGGAACATGCCGGGAGGGCATTCGGACCATGAAGTACGAGACTTTGCTGACGGACCTGGCCGGTGGCGTGATGACCGTCACGCTCAACCGGCCCGACAAGCTCAACGCCTTCTCGACCACGATGAGCCGCGAGCTGATCGACTTCTTCCAGCGCGTCAACACGATGGACGAGGTGCGCGCCATCGTGGTCACCGGGGCCGGCCGCGCCTTCTGCGCCGGCGCCGACATTTCCGGCGGAACGGCTGCCTTCCAGGTCTGGAACGACGGCAACAAGCCCGAGAAGCGCGAGGCCAGCGATTCGATCACGCTGGCGATTTTCAACTGCCTGAAGCCGATCGTGGCGGCGATCAACGGCGCCGCCGTCGGCGTCGGCATCACCATGTGTCTGCCCATGGACATCCGCATGATATCGAGCACGGCCCGCATCGGCTTCGTCTTCAACAAGCGCGGCATGGCGATGGAGGCCGGAAGCTGCTGGTTCCTGCCCCGCCTGGTCGGCATGCAGCAGGCGCAGGAATGGGTCATGACCGCCGAGCTGTTCGGCGCGGACGAAGCGCTGAAGGGCGGGCTCGTCCGGTCCGTCCACGCGCCCAACGAACTGCTGCCGGCGGCGCAGGCGCTGGCCGCCAGGTTCGCCGCCTCGACTTCGTCCGCTGTCGCGGCGGCGGTCAACCGGCGGCTGATGTGGAGCATGTGGGGCGCGCAAGATCCGCTCGACGCCGTGACGCTCGACCTGCAATGCGTCGGCCATCTCGCGGCCGGCGCCGTTGCGCAGGAGGGCATCAAGTCGTTCTTCGAGAAGCGGTCTCCCGTCTTCCCCCTGAGGCCCTCCAGGGACATGCCGCCCTTCGGCCCCTGGGCTCAGCCCGCCGGCGGCAGCAGGTAGACGCCGGGTTCGGCCGAGAGGTTCTGCTTGATGCGGCGGCTGACCTCGTCGGCGAGGATCTCCGACTGGCCAGCCTCCAGGGCCTCGAGCACCTGCCGCGCCACATCCTCCGGCTTCGACTTCGGCGCCGCGATGCCCCTCACCATATCGGTATCCATGTAGCCTACATGTAGGGCGAGGACCTGCGTGCCCTGGCCGCGCAGCTCGTTGCGAAGCCCGTTGCTGAACGCCCAGGCCGCCGCCTTCGAGGCGGAATAGGTCGAGGAGGACGGGAACGCGACCCAGCTCAGCGCCGACAGCACGTTCACGATCGCGCCGCCGCCATTGCGGGCCAGGATGGGCGCGAAGGCACGGCTGACGTTCACCGGCCCGAAGAAGTTGGTTTCGAGTTCCGCCCGCACCGCCTCGACGCCCTTCTCGCCGAGAAAGCCCGATCCGCGGATGATGCCGGCATTGTTGATCACGAGCGTGACGTCGCCCAGTTCGGCCGCGGTCGCCGCGACCTGTTCGGCATTGGTCACGTCGAGGCGCACCGGCACCACGCCCGCCTGCTTCACGGAGGCCGGGTCGCGGGCAGCCGCATAGACCTTGCGGGCACCGCCGGCGAGCAGCGCCTGGGTGAAGGCAAGGCCGAGGCCGCGATTGGCGCCGGTCACGAGGGCAACTGAGTTCTGGATTTTCACGACACGTCTCCGATTGGTCAAGATGACCGGTCGTCTCAAAATGGGTGTGCCGGATCGACTCTTCGAGCGAGTTTTCCTGCGTCAGGTCAGAATTTTGTTGAAGGCGACCTTCATGAAGGCGTCGAGAGGCGCCGCGCTCCGGTCGACCCGGGAGCGAAGGACGGCGCCTTCCCAGGCGTTGAGCAGGAAGGCCGCCAGCGTCGCGGCCGGCACGTCGCGAGCGACATCGCCTGCCGCCTGTGCCTCGGCCAGCACGCGCGCGATGTCCTTCGTCCAATCGGCCAGCGCACCGGCCAGCGCCTGCCGGATATCGGGGCTCTGGCTCGCGAGCTCGGCGCTGAAATTGCCCAGCAGGCAGCCCCGGCTGAAACCGCTGGCCGGCCCCAACTGGTTGAGCGACCGGAAGTAGGCCTTCAGCCGGGCGAGCGGCGCGCCCGACCCGTCGACGAGCGCCCGCCGGCGTTCCGCACCCATGACGGCATAGCGCTCGACCACCTCGACACCGAGCGCGTCCTTGCTCGCGAAGTGATTGTAGAAGGAACCCTTGGGGACCTTGGCGGCATCGGTGATGTCCTGGACGCCGGTCGCGTTGAAGCCGTTCTTGTGCAGGGTCTCGAAGGCGGCCGTGAGCAGCCGTTCGCGGACGTTGGTCTTCTGGGCCATGGGATTCGATATGACCGGTCGGCGTGGCATTTCAAGAGGCTGGGCGGGGCGCCTCTTTTGCGAATGACGACTGCAGATCGTATGGTCCCGCCGGTCGAATGGAGCCGAGGAGAGACATGCGCGCGATGATCTGCCGCCAGTGGGGCGGCCCCGAAGACCTGCGACTGGAGGAGGTCGCGTCGTCGCCGCTCAAGGCCGGCCAGGTGCGCATCCGCATCCGCGCGGCCGGTGTCAGCTTCGCCACGACCCTGGTCATCGCGGGCAAGTACCAGCGTCGCCCGCCCTTCCCCTTCGCGCCCGGCACCGAAGCGTCCGGCATCGTCACCGAAGTCGATCCGGCCTGCACGCGCGTCAGGGTCGGCGACGAGGTCGTGGCCGTGCTCGACTGGGGCGGGCTGGCCGAGGAGGTCGTGGCCCACGAGGTCAATGTCTTCCCCAAGCCGCGCAACGTTGGGTTTGTCGAGGCGATCCAGCTCGCCATCTCCTATCCGACCTCGGCCGGCGCGCTCACCTGGCCCGAAGCGCTCGACGTGCAGGCCGGACACACGCTGCTGGTCCATGCCGCGGCCGGTGGCGTGGGCATGGCGGCCGTCGAGATCGGCAAGATCCTCGGCGCGACCGTGATCGCCACCGCGGGCGGCGCGCGCAAGACCGCGTTCGCCAAGGCGCACGGCGCCGATCACGTGATCGACTACAACGCGACGGATTTCCGCGAGGAAGTGCTGAAGCTCACCGGCGGCCGCGGCGTCGACCGGGTCTACGATCCGGTCGGCGGCGACGTGTTCACCCAGTCGCTGCGCTGCATGGCGGTGGGCGGGCGCATCTGTCCCATCGGCTTCGCCAGCGGCACCATTCCCCAGATCCCGGCCAACATCCTGCTGGTGAAGACCCTGGCCGTCATGGGCTTCAACTACGGCTACTATGTCGGCTGGAGTCCGCACGATGCGCGCTTCGAGGAAGCGAAGCGCACCTTCGCCCTGATGGAGCGCATCCGTGGCTGGTGCGAACAGGGGCTGTGCCGCCCGCACGTGGACCGGACCTTCGCCCTTCCCGAGGCCCCGCAGGCGATGCGCGCGCTGCTCGAGCGCAGCGTCACCGGCCGCGTGGCCATCGTGATGGACGGTCCGGCTGGCTAGATCAGGCCCGGCGCCTTGGTTCCGGTGCCGCTCGGCAGGTCGCTGAAGTCCATGCAATAGCCCTTCAGGGGCCGCGGTACCCTACTGACGAACAGGTCGTAGGGAATGGCCTCCGCCAGCACCGCAGCCGCGGTGTTGATCTGCCCGCGCAGGAGGGCGGCGTTGTTGGCGCCCATCTGCACGAAATCGTAGGGCTGGCCGCAATAGGTCCAGGTCGCCTTGTGCAGCATCTGCTTGCGGTCGGGCGACTGAACCTGGGCCGTGACCTGGGCGATCAGCGCGATCTTCGGGTTGACGTGCGCCTGATGGAAGATCGCGAGCCTGTATTCGAGAGCGATGATGTGCGACGGCGCGCTGCCCGCCGACACGTTGGTCACGCTTTGCTGGGCCGCCGTCGAGGCGCCCGACGTCATGCTGGAGACCACGATGTCGCCGGCGATCGTGGAGGCCGCCAGACGCGCCCGCAGATCCTCCGCGAAGTCGGTGTCCTGCATGGCGAGCCGCAGGTCGGCGCGCGTCGCGTCGACCACATCCTCCGACTGCGCCTCGGCGGCACCCTTCGCGCCACCGACGGCGGCGCCCACCGGCGCCAGGAGCAGGCCAAGCAGGTTGCCGCTGCTCGTCATCGTGGCGACGCCCTGAGCGGCGCCGCGCTGACCGCCTTCGGTGCTGCCCCGGGCGCCGATCTGCGAGGTGTCGGAGTTCTTGATCCCCGAGACGTCACCGGAAATCGACGTGATGGTCCGTCGCGTGCTGTCCGGTATCGGGGTTACAGGGGGCTGGGCACAGGCCGAAACGAAAACGCAGACAAGACTCGCAACCGCGAAAACACGCGCAACCACCATCGATAGTCTCTCCCCCCATTATTCAACCAATGGAGACCATCGACCTGCTTGCTGTCAATCACTGAAAAGTAGCAGAGATGTCCACGCCGTCGCCCGGCACGGGCATGCTTCGCCAGTGCCGTGGAATCGGCTACCTGCCCTTGAATTGCGGCTCTCGCTTTTCCAGGAAGGCCTTGATGCCCTCCTTCATGTCCTCCGTCTGCATCAGCGGCAGGAGCTGCAGGAAGACGTGATGGACGTGCTCGTTGAACGGCTCGTTCCAGGCCATGCGCATCATGCGCTTGGCTGCCTGGATGGCGAGCGGCGCGTTCGCGGCGATCTCGAGCGCGAGTTCGCGGGCGGCGCCCATGACGTCGGCATCCGCCACGACCTTGTTCACCAGGCCGATCTCAAGCGACTGGGCCGCGTTCAGCGTCCGGCCGGTGAAGATCAGTTCGGCGGCCTTCGCCCAGCCCAGCATGCGCGGCAGGTACCAGGTGCCGCCCGACTCCGGCAGAACGCCGCGCTTGGCATAGGAGGCCGCGAGCTTGGCCGATTGCGCCATCACCCTGATGTCGGCGCCGAGCGCGAGGTCGAGGCCATACCCCGCCGCAGAGCCGTTGAGGGCGCAGATCACCGGCTTGTCCATCGCGTGCAGGACGGGCGGCGGCGTGTTGCGCAGGTCGATATTGGTCGGCGTCGCGCCCGAGCCGACGCTCAGATTGTCGGTGCCCTTGTTCTGCGCCTCAAGGTTAAGGCCGGCGCAGAAGGCGCGGCCCGTACCGGTCAGGATCACCACGCGCACGGCGCGATCCTCGTTCGCCTTCACCAGCGCATCGGTGAGCTGCTTCAGCATGGGACCGGAGATCGTGTTCATGCGCTGCGGCGCGTTGAGCGTCACCGTCGCGATCGCGCCATCGACGGCGTAGAGCAACTCCTCCGGCATTGCCGAAGCTGTGGGTCCGGCCGCAAACTGGCTCATGTTTCCTCCTCCTGGCGATTGCCGGTATGGTGGCGCAGGAGATCAGGACACGCCATGCAAAACCGTTTCATCGACCTTTACAGCGACACCAAGACCAAGCCCTCCCCCGGCATGCGGAAGGCGATGGCCGATGCCGAGGTCGGCGACGAGCAGAAGATGGAAGATCCCACCGTCAACCGCCTGCGCGACAAGGTGTGCGAGCTTCTCGGTAAGGAAGATGCGGTGTTCCTGCCGAGCGGCACCATGGGCAACCAGATCGCCATCCGGGTGCATTGCCGGCTGGGCGACGAGGTGATCGCGGACCGTACGGCCCACATCATCAATGCCGAATCGGGCGGCACCGCTGCCAATGCCGGCGTGATGATCCGCATGCTCGACGGTCCCTACGGCGTGTTCACTGGCGAGCAGGTCAAGGAAGCCATCCGCGATCCGAACAGCCGCAACGCGCCACGCTCGCGCCTCGTGTCGATCGAGAACACCTCGAACGGCGGCTG
Source organism: uncultured Reyranella sp. (assembly GCF_945957355.1). Lineage (GTDB taxonomy): Bacteria > Pseudomonadota > Alphaproteobacteria > Reyranellales > Reyranellaceae > Reyranella. The sequence continues at coordinate 147,819 of NZ_CAMFKM010000010.1, forward strand.
CGGCACCGTGTGGCCGCTCGCCACCATGCAGGGCGTGACCAAGGTCGCGCGCGAGGCCGGCCTCAGCCTGCACATGGACGGCGCCCGGCTCTGCAATGCGGTCGTGAAGTCAGGCACGAAGGCCAGCGACTATGCCGCCTGCGTCGACTCGCTGTGGCTCGACTACACCAAGGGCCTGGGCGCGCCGGTTGGCGCCAGCCTCGCTGGCTCCAAGGAATTCATCCACGAGGCCTGGCGCCAGAAGCAGATGCTGGGCGGCTCGATGCGCCAGTCCGGCATCATCGCCGCCGCCGCTCTCTACGCCCTCGAACACAATTGGGACCGCCTCGCCGAGGACCACGACAATGCCCGTCACCTCTCCGAGGGCATCGCCAACATCAAGGGGCTGAAGATCGACGCGCCGCGGATGGAAACCAACCTGGTCTTCTTCGAGGTGACGAAGCCCGGCTGGACGCCGGCCCGGCTGGTCGAGGCCTGCAAGGAGCGCGGCGTCGGCATGGGCACCGCCGCCGGCAACCGCATCCGCGCCGTCACCCATCTCGACGTCAACCGCGCCGACATCGACAGCGCCCTCAAGGTGATCAGCGACGCGCTGGCGGCGTAGAGTGAAATGAGTCTCTCATCGGAGCGCGCCACTCCAGTGGCGCTCATGCATCTTCGAGCAGGAAGACAAGAGCGCAACTGGAGTTGCGCGCTCCCATGAGTATCATCACAAGTTACCGCGCGGCGTGGCCGCGGCGGACCCACTCCTGGACCAGGAAACGGATGTCGAAGATCGGCTTGCTGTCATAGCCTTTGCCGACCCAGCAGAACTGGCGCTGGTCGAGGCTGCGACCCTCGACCAGGCGAAGGCCGGCCTCGAGGTCGCCGCGCCGGGCCAGGGCGACGGCCTGCAGGCCCTGCAACGTGTCGCGCAGGCAGGCGGCGTCCTTGGCGGGCAGTTGCGCCAATTCGCGCGGAAGCTGGCGGCTGGCCGCTTCGATCTCGTCCGCGGCGCCGTCCCAGGCCAGCGCATCCGCCACCTCGACCAGACGGCGGCTGGCTTCCGGGACGTCGGCGCCCGTGCGCAGGCCTACGAGCGTCTCGACATCGGTCCGGTCACCCAGCTCGCGTAGCAGCATGACGCCCACGAAGATGTCGGAGACTCCGAAGGCGCCGGCGCTGCCGGCCACGAATTCGCGCAGCACCACCTTCGCCCGGTCGTTCCGCCCCTGCAGCAGCAGGAGCCGCAGCGCCGGAAGGTCCTTGCCCGGAAAAGCGTACAGGTAGGCATCGAGCGCGGCCGCGGCACGCTCGGTCAGGCCTGCATTCTGCTGTGCCTCGATGACGTGGAGGACGGGACCGGCGTCGAGATCGACCGCGGCCGGTTCCGCTTCCATGAGGGCCCGGGCATCGACCGCATTGCCTTCGAGCACGAGGCCGATCAACTGGAGTTGTGCGCGCAGCCTGGGATTGATCCGGTCCAGGGTCTCCCGGTCCGCCTCGGTGAGCCCGGCCAATCGCCGCGCCAGTGGTGAGCGCGGATAGATCGCCAGGAAGGAGGTGGCCCAGTCCACGCCCAGCGCCTTGGCTGCCGCGTCGTCGATCGGAGCACCCGCCGCTACGCGCGCGAGAATCAGCGACTGGCGGGCGCCGTACCAGGCGAGTGCCGGTGCATTGTTGCGACGCGCGAGATCGGTCTGGGCATCGGCCGCCAGGATCGCGGCATTGGTGAGATCGATGCCGTTCTCGCGCGCGCTCCTGTCGAAGACGGCAATCAGCTGTTCGATCAGGCCAACGGAAACAGGCCCCGCGGTCGCCCCGGCCACCGAGTCCGCCAGCGCGACGAGATAGGGCTGCCCGAGCGGCGTGCCACCGGGTTGCGCGGTCAGCTTGAAGGCCGACTGCCAGTAGATGCTGCGCGCCTGCCAGCGCCGCGCGAAGCCGCGATCCAGCGTCCAGTCGCAGTCGCCATAGTCGACCGACACGCGGCGGTCCGGTGACAGTTGCCGCGGTTCGACGGCCTCGACGACCTTGCGCACGAGGCGCTCGACTTCGGCACTGTCGCCGCGGCGGCTGGCCATGACGGCGAGGCGCGCCAGGATCTCCGGCCCCGCCGGGGCGCGGCGCGTGGTCTGCGTCATGCTGCCGGCCGCGCGCTGCTCGGCCTCCGCCGAGGCGCCGAGATCGGCCAGCCGCAGCCCCATCGCGGCGTCGAGCTCGGGCGCCGTCAGGCGCGTCGCCACCTGCCGCGCCAGCGACCGGTGGCCGCGCTGGCACAGCCAGTCCACCGCCACACTGCGATTGACGATTCCCGCCACCTCGCCGACGCCGGGCTGCATCGACTGGAAGAACCAGCTCATGGCTTCGGCGTCGTTTGCGCGCGCGAGCTGCCAGAAATATTGCTGGTTCACCCCCTCGCCCGACGACAGGCCGGAATATTGCCGGTCGAGCAGGAAGATACGCTGCAGGTCTTCACGCTTCTCGGCCAGGGTCCTGGCGGCGGCCAGGCCGACCTCGATGAGTTCGCGATCGCTCGACACGGGTTTCTGCGCCAGCGCCTCGTCGATCACCCTCAGCCGGTCGGCAGCCTCGTACGGGCGATGGGTCGACGGCAGGGACAGCAGCGCCAGATAGGCTTCGATCTGCATCCGCCGCTTCAGGTCCGCATTGGTCTCGGCCTGCGCCCTGGCGAGATGCGCCTCGACCAGTTCGGTCGCGCGCGGGAGCGTCGTGCGCTCGACAGGGGATTGCGCCTGGCCGAGGGAAGCGAAGCAGTGCACTCCCACGGCCGCAGCCAAGGCAGACTTGATCCAAACCCGAATTTTCATCGTCGCTGCTGGTCGCCGGAACCGGTGTATGATGTCTGGTAACGAACGACTGAGTGCATTTGGTGGCAAAGATTACAGCAGACTGGCCCTCTCGGCGCCCCACTCCTTCCCGGATCGACGGGCCCCGATGAACGCCCCCCTCCAGCTCGGTCGTTCGATCACGCGGCGTGAAGACCAGCGCTTCCTGACCGGCCGCGGCCGCTATGCCGACAATACCGCGCCGGCCGATGCACTCTCCGTGCTGTTCGTGCGCTCGCCGCATGCGCATGCACGGATCGTGAGCATCGACATGGAAGCCGCCCTCGCCTCGCCCGGCGTCGCCGCAATCTATACGGCGCAGGATCTCGTGGCCGACAAGGTCGGTCACCTCCCGGCGATCAGCGAGATCAAGGACGAGGCCGGGAATCGCCATCGCGAGCCGGAGCATTTGCCGATGCCGGCCGGCAAGGTGCGCCATGTCGGCGACATCGTGGCGATGATCGTGGCCGGCACGGTTGACCAGGCGCGTGATGCCGCCGAGTTGCTGCAGGTCGACTACGAGGAGCTACCCACCGTGGTGACGGCGGCGCAGGCGCTGGCACCCGATGCGCCCTTGGTGCACGATGACGTGCCCGGCAACCTGATGTGCCGCTGGGGCAAGGGCGACCGCGCGGCGACCGACGCCGCCTTCGCGCGTGCCGCGCATGTGACGACGCTCTCGATCCGCTCGCCGCGCCAGATCGTGCACTACATGGAGACCCGTGCAGCCTGGTCGACCTACGAGGCCGGCGATGATCTCGTCACCGTCACCTTCTCCTCGCAGGGCGTGCAGATCCCGCACCGGCTGATGTGCGAGCGCGTGCTCCACGTGCCGAAAGACAAACTGCGTCTCGTCACCGAGGATGTCGGTGGCGGATTCGGGCCGAAATATCCGATCTACGCCGAATCGACGCTGATCGCCTGGGCCACGCGCAAGCTCGGCCGCGGCCTGCGCTGGACCTGCGAGCGCGGCGAGCTCGCGCTGGCCGACAGCCACGCCCGCGACCTCGTCGCGACCGCGGATCTCGCGCTCGACGCCGAGGGCGGCTTCCTCGGCCTGCGCGTGAAGGCGGAAGCCAATTACGGCGCCTATGTCTCGATGTTCGCCCCGACCATCCCGACCACGGGTCTAGCCAAGGTGATCTCGGGCCTCTACCGCATTCCCGCGCTCCGCATCGACTTCGACTGCGTCTTCACCAACACCGTGCCGGTCGATGCCATTCGCGGCGCCGGCAAGCCCGAGGCGCTGTTCCTGCTCGAGCGCCTGGTCGACCTCGCCGCGCACGAAACCGGCCGCACGCCGGTCGAGCTGCGGCGGCTCAACCTGCTGCGCGCCGACGAGATGCCGTACGCGGCGGCGAGCGGCTACACTTACGATGCCGCCGATTGCATACGGCTGTTCGAGACAGCGCTCTCGGCCGCCGACGAAGCGGGCTTCGACAAGAGGCGCGCGTCGAGCGAGGCCGTGGGCAAGCTCCGTGGTCTCGGTCTGTCCTGCCACCTGCACGGCACCGGCGGCATCGCCGACGAGCATGTCGTGGTGAATGCCGAGGCCGGCAGGCTGGTCGCGCGGGTCGGCACGCAGAGCCAGGGACAGGGCCACGAAACGGTGTTCGCGCAGATCCTGGCGGCCGCACTCGGCGTTCCGGTCGAGCGCATCGAGATCCGGCAGGGAGACACGCGCAGCATCCCGCGCGGCGGCGGCACCGGCGGCTCCTCCTCCACGATCATCAGCGGCACGACGCTGAAGCGCGCGGCCGACGTGCTGGTGGAGCGCGGCCGCGATCTCGCCGCCGAACGGCTGGAGACCTCGCCCGCCGACATCGCCTATCGCGACGGCGCCTTCGAGGTGGTGGGTACCGACCGCCGGGTCGGCCTGTTCGATCTGGCGGCCTGGAAGCCGTTCGACGGCGATGCGGTGTTCGCCGACAAGGTCGAGTCCTTCCCGACCGGGGTCATGGTCTGCGAGGTCGAGGTCGATCCTGAGACCGGCGAGACGCGGATCGACCGTCTCCTCGCCGTTGCCGATTGCGGCCCCGTCGTGAACCCGCGTCTGCTCGCCGGCCAGATGCATGGCGGCATCGTCCACGGCATCGGCAATGCGCTGATGGAAGAGGCTCTCTACGACGAGGAAAGCGGGCAGCTGCTGACCGGAACCCTGATGGACTATGCCCTGCCGCGCGCCGACGACGTGCCCTCGTTCGGGATCGAGACGATCGCGACGCCCTCGCCCAACAACATGCTGGGTTTCAAGGGTGTCGGCGAACTGCCGACCAACGGCGCGCCGGCGGCGCTGGCCAACGCCGTCCTCGACGCGCTGCGGCCGCTCGGCGTCCGTCACATCGACATGCCGTTGACTGCCGCCAAGGTCTGGGCGGCGCTGCAGACGGGCTGATCAGGCCTGCAGCAGGTCGAACAGGCCGCGGCCGCCGACATAGAGGCCGGCCACGATCACGAAGAGCGCGAACAACTTCGTCAGAGCGCCCTTGCGCTGCGCCAGCACGGCATTGCCCTTCGTGCCGGCCAGCGCACCGGCGACGCCGCCCGCGATCAGAAGGGCGGCCACCTGCCAGTCCACCAACCCGGACCAGGCGTAGCTGCCGGCCGACGTGATACCGAAAGCGGTCACCGCGACGAGCGACGCACTGGCCGCCTCCTCCAGCTTCATGTCGGCGGCGAGGATCAGGCCCGGCACGATCAGGAACCCGCCGCCGATGCCGAAGAAGCCCGACAGGAGACCGACGCCCGCGCCCAGCACAATGAGACGCGGCAGGAGCTGCCTTGCGTTCTCGCGAGTCAGCCAGGCCGACTGGCTGCCGCCCTTGTCCTTGGGACGCAGCATCAGCAGGCCGACGACGATCATCAGGACGCCGAACAGCGCGACGAGCTTCTGCCCGTCCATCGCCTTGCCGAGCGCGGCACCGGCGAAGGCGCCGCCGACGCCCGCGAGGCTGAACACGATGGCGCAGGGCCAGCGGATCGGCGCCTTGCGCGCATGCATCGCCAGTCCAGCCGCGGCATTGACGGCGACGGCGAAGGCAGCGGTGCCGATCGCGACATGGGCCGATGGCATACCGACGGCGTAGAGGAGCAGCGGCACGGCAAGGATCGAGCCACCGCCCCCGATGAGTCCGAGGACGAGGCCGACCACACCGCCCGAGGCGAGCGCGGCGACCGGGGCGAACATCAGGCCAGCGCCTTCCGCACGGCCCGGTTCCACGGCATCAGGGCCAGCAGCTTGGCCATGCCGCACCAGCCGGTGCTGCCGGCGAAGACCAGCCCGGCGCCGACGAACGCCGAGATGGCGAAGAACGGAGGCGCGACCCAGAGGCCGAGGACGACCCCCAGCACGACCAAGCTGCCCGCCACGATCTGGACCTGACGCATGATCTCGATGGGCTGCTTCCTGTCGGTCGCCACGGGCAGCCCCGCACGCTTCCAGGCTTCGAGCCCGCCCTCCAGCAGATAGGCCTCACATCCCGCCGCCTCGCCCAGGGGCGCGGCGTTGGCGCCGGTGCGGGCACCGGAGCGGCAATGGAAGATGACGGCCTTGGCGCCGGGCGCTTGCACGCTCTGCAGCGTCGAAAGGGGCGCGTGCTGCGCGCCGGGGATGTGCTCGCGCGCCCTTTCGTCGGCCTCGCGCACGTCGACCAGGACGGCGCCTTCGGCGATTAGTTGCCACGCCCTGGCGACATCGATGACGGGAAGAGACATGATGAAATCCTTTCGAGGCGGCTCTTCAGTCCGCGCAATAGAGTCGGTGAAGCGTCGAGAGCAGCGTCTCGATCCGGGCGTCCCCGATCCGGTACCAGATGGTCTGGGCCTCTCGCCGGAAGGCGACGATCCCCTCCTCGCGCATGCGGGCGAGATGCTGGGACAGCGCCGACTGCGACAGGCCCACTTCGGCCGCGAGCGTGCCGACGGTCGCTTCCCCCACCTCCACCAGCTTGCAGAGAATGAGAAGGCGACGGTCATTTGCGAGCGCCGAGAGGGTGTCCGCGACTTCGCCGGCTTTCGCCCGGAGAGTCTCCAGATCGATGGTTTGCTTTGCTGTCTTCATTTCAGTGTTGCTAATTTAGACATTCCTAATATATCCGTCAATCAGGTAACGGAGAAAACCATGGTACATGCCCCCGCCATCGACGCCTTTTTCGACGAGGCGACTTACACGGTGACCTATCTGGTGACCGACCCCGAAACCCACCGCGCCGCGATCGTCGACCCGGTGCTCGACTACGACCCCAAGTCCGGGAAAGCCTCGACCAGATCAGCCGACCGCGTCCTCGCCAAGGCCAAGGAACGGCAGGCCTCGGTCGACTGGATCCTGGAGACACATGCCCATGCCGATCATCTGACGGCGGCGCCGCTGTTGAAGGCGCGGACGGGCGCGGAGGTCGCCATCGGCGAGCACATCCGCGAAGTGCAGAGGATCTTCAAGAAGGTCTTCAACGCGGCGGACGTGAGCGAGGACGGACGTGAGTTCGACCGGCTGGTCAAGGACGGCGAAGTCCTTGCGCTCGGCAACCTCAGCATCGAGGTGATGCACCTGCCCGGCCACACGCCGGCCGACGTCGCCTACCGGATCGCCGATGCCGTGTTCGTCGGCGACACGATCTTCATGCCCGACTACGGCACGGCCCGCACCGACTTCCCGGGGGGAGACGCCCCGACGCTCTACCGCTCGATCCGGCGCTTGCTCTCTCTGCCGCCGGAGACACGCCTGTTCATGTGCCACGACTACAAGGCGCCCGGCCGCGATCGCTATGCGTGGGAGACGACCGTCGCCGAGGAGCGGGCCCGCAACATCCATGTTCATGACGGCGTGGCCGAGGCCGAGTTCGTCGCGATGCGCATGAAGCGCGACGCCACGCTGGCGGCGCCCGTACTGTTGCTGCCATCGGTGCAGGTGAACATCCGGGCCGGTCGTCTGCCGCCACCGGATGACAACGGCCAGAGCTACCTCAAGATCCCCGTGAAACTCGTCGAAGCGTGACGATTGGCAGAGCGTTTCCCTCCCGCTAGGCTTCGCGCCCAAGGGAGAAGAAACGCATGTCCAAGAAATACGTCTTCGCGCTCGCGGGCGCGCTGATCCTGCTTGCCTCGTCGGCCTTTGCCCAGGCGGCATGGCCGAACAAGCCCATCAAGCTGGTCGCACCCTATCCGCCGGGCGGCCAGACAGATGTCGTATCGCGGTACTTCGCCGAGAAGCTGTCGGGCGTGCTGGGCCAGCAGGTGATCGTCGACAACAAGCCGGGCGCGAACGGCATGGTCGGCATGGAGATCGTCAAGAACCTGCCGGGCGACGGCTACACGTTCGTCTACGTGAACTCGTCGATGATGTGCATCAACCCGTACGTCTACAAGAAGATCCCCTATGACGGGTTCAAGGACTTCATGCCGGTGACGCAGCACGGGCTGGCACCCCTCGCGATGGTCGTGCCGCCCTCGCTGGGCGTCAAGTCGGTGAAGGAATTCGTCGCCTGGGCCAACGAGCGCAAGGGCAAGGTGAACTTCGCCTCGTTCGGCAACGGCTCGTCCTCGCACATCTGGGGCGAGATGCTGAACCAGGCCGAGAAGCTCGACATGACACACGTGCCCTACAAGGGCGCCGGGCCGGCCGTGCAGGACGTCATCGCCGGCCACATCCCGATGACCATCCAGGACCTCGCCGCCACCGGCGGCGCGATCAACGGCGGCAAGCTGACGCCGCTCGCGGTCACCTCCGCCCAGCGCTGGCCGCGCCTGCCCAACGTGCCAACCTTCGAGGAGGCCGGCTACAAGATCAACCTGACGGGCTGGAACGGCGTCATGGCCCCGGCCGGCACGCCCAAGGAGATCGTCGAGCGGCTGAGCGCCGAAATCCGCAAGCTGGTGCAGACGCCGGAAGGCAAGGAGAAGCTGCTCGACATGGGCCTGATCGCCACCGGCACGACGCCGGCGGAGATGACCGAGATCATGAAGACCGGTTGCGCCGCCTGGGGCGACGCCGTGAAGCGTGCCGGCGTCGAGCCTGAATGAACGAACGGGCCTGATCCACATCAAGGACCGGGAGGCCTCCCCGTGCGAGCCTTGCACGCATGGGAAAGCGCATCCTGATCCTGAACGGCCATCCCGACGCCACCCGCAAGGGCCTGTGCGGCGCCTTGGCCGACGCCTATGCTGAAGGTGCCGCCCCAGGCGGCCATACGGTCGAAAGACTCGACATCGCGGCGCTGCAGTTCGACCTGTTGCGCTCCCAGAGCGAATTCGAGAACGGCACGGCGCCGCCCGACATCGTGGCGGCGCAGGAGGCGATCCGCCGCGCCGAACACCTGGTGGTCGTCTTCCCGCTGTGGCTGGGTGACATGCCCGCCCTGCTCAAGGGCTTCTTCGAGCAGGCCCTGCGGCCGGGCTTCGCTTTCGCCTATCGTCCCAGCGGCTTTCCGGAGAAGCATCTCGTCGGACGCAGTGCCCGGATCGTCGTCACGATGGGCATGCCGGAAATCCTGTACCGCTGGTACTTCCGCGCGCACGCGGTGAAGAATCTGAAGCGCAACATCCTGGGCTTCGTGGGCTACGGGCCGGTACGCGACACGATCGTGGGTGGCATCGCCACGGCCAAGCCCGCCGCCATGGCCCGCCACTTCGAGACCATGCGCGCCCTCGGCCGGGCCGCGCGCTGAGCTAGCGTCGCGACAGGCGGTCGAGCGCCACCGCAATCGCTTCGCGCGTCGCGGCAGGCTGTTCGGCGATCGCACGGCCAAGCAGGTCGAGCTGGCGACGCAACGTGTGGACCTGGTCCACCAGGTCGACGACCGTCTCCACCGATTCGTCGTCGAAGCCCAGCTCGTCGACCAGTTCGCCCAGCAGCCGCGCGCGCGCCACGTCGATCTGCTCGAAGCGCCACGTGTCGCCGCTGCCGGCCGGCCGCAGCAGGCCACGGGAGACCCATCGCTCTACATGCACTTCCGTCAGCTGACCGTGCTGGCGCAGAAGTTCGTCCAACGTCGTCATGTGAACGACTCCATCTCCTTGCGTGGATCGTAGGCGCGACCGGCTTCCCAGCCCTCGAGAAATTCCTTGAGCTTGGCGTCCGGCACCTCGGGCAGCACGACCTTCAGCTTCACGTACTGGTCGCCGCGCTGGCCCGACTTGCGGTCGAGCAGGCCCCGGCCCTTGAGCCGCAGCGAAGTGCCGGTATTGGAGCCGGCCGGGACGTTCAGCATGACCGCACCTCCCACCGTCGGTACCTTCACCTTGCCGCCAAGCGTCGCTTCGGTGACGGTCACCGGCAGCTCGACATGGATGTCGTTGTCGCGCGGCTGGAAGAAGGCGTGGGGATCGACGTGGATCTCGACATAGGCGTCGCCCGGCGGACGGCCCTGCGATCCCGGCATGCCCTGCCCCTTCAGGCGCAGGGTCTGGCCATCGGTCGTGCCCTCCGGCACGTCGATGTCGAGCGTCTTGCCATCGGGCAGCGTGACCCGCTGCTTGCCGCCGCGCGCCGCCACCAGGAACGGCACGCGCAGACTGTAGGTGACGGGCATCCCGCCCATGTCGAAGCCGTCGCCGGCAAAGCCGGGACCGCCGCCCCGGCGCTGGCCGAACATCTCGGAGAAGATACCGCCCATGTCGACGAACGATTCGTGGCCGCCGGCATGTTCGTACTTGCCGCCGCGGCCGCCTGCCTGGTCGCGATAGAAGCCGCGCGGCGGCATTTCCTGGCCGGTCCCGTCGATCTCGCCCGCGTCGAAACGCCGGCGCTTCTCCGGGTCGGAGAGAATGTCGTTGGCCTGGCCGATCTCCTTGAATTTGGCTTCGGCTGCCTTGTCGCCGGGATTGAGGTCGGGGTGGTGCTTCTTGGCGAGCTTGCGGAACGCCTTCCGGATATCGTCCTCGGAGGCAGTCCTCGGCACGCCCAGAACGGAATAAGGATCTGTCATAGCCCTACAGATGTGACGTGTATTGGGAGCTTACAAGAGCTTTGTGACAGTCGCTCACAGGCCAAGCACCGCTTTGGCGATGATGTTGCGTTGGATCTCGTTGGAGCCCGCATAGATCGTCGAGGCCCGGTTGTTGAGGTAGAGCGGCATGGCGGTGGTGCCCCAGTCGGGCGTCACCGTGGGTTCGTTGTGCCCGAGTTCGCGGGCCTCCAGTTCGAAAGGCGCGGCATACCAAGCCAGCGCCTCGACGCCGAGATGATCGAGTTTCTGCAGGGTCTCGCTGCCCCTGATCTTCATCGAGGAGGAGACGGCACCGGGATTGCGGCCGCGGCTGAGGTCGGACAGGACCTGCATCTCGATCATCTCCAGCGCCTGGATGTCCATCTCGGCCTCTGCCAGCCGCTCGACGAAGCCGCGCTCCGCGATCAGCCGGCCCGACCCGTCGGCCGCCTCCTCTCGGGCAATGCGCTTCACGTCGTCGAGGCGGGCGTAGAGATTGGGCGTGTAGGCATCGCCGCCGCGCTCGAATTCGAGCAGGTACTTGGCGACCGTCCAGCCGGCATTCTCAGGCCCGATGCGGTTGGCGACCGGCGTGCGGACATTGTCGAAGAACACCTGATTGACCTCATGGTCCCCGGCCAGGGTCAGGATAGGGGTGACGCTCAGGCCCGTCGTCGCCATCGAATCGATCAGCACGAAGGAGATGCCATCCTGCGGTTTGCCCTCGGTCGAGGTCCGCACCAGGCAAAACATGTGATCGGCGACATGGGCGCCGGTGGTCCAGATCTTGGTGCCGTTGATGACATAGTCGTCGCCGTCCCGCTCGGCGCGGGTCTTGAGGCTGGCGAGGTCGGAGCCCGAGCCCGGCTCGGAATAGCCCTGGCAGAAGGTGATGTCGCCGGCCACGATGCGCGGCAGGTATTTGGCCTTCTGCTCCGGCGTGCCGAACTTCATGATCACCGGCCCGACCATGCGCAGGCCCATGGAGAAGATGCGGGGCGCGTCGGCGGCGATGCACTCGCGGCTGAAGATGTAGCGCTGGGTCGCGCTCCACCCGGTGCCGCCATGCTCCTTCGGCCAGCTCGGCGCCGACCAGCCCCGGCTGGCCAGGATCTTGTGCCATCGCATCCCGGCCGCAAAATCGGCAAACACGCCGGCGGTCTTGCGCCCGGCTTCTCGAAGATCCTCGGTCAGGTTCTCCTCGAGGAAACGCCGAACCTCGTGGCGGAAGTCCTCGTCTTCCCTGCTGAGCGCCAGATCCATGGTTTCCTCCGATTCGTGTTCCGGAGAGGCTAGCGACCGCCGCCACTCTCCGTCCAGTGCGCGATGACATGGGCTCCCGGCGGGCGGTATGGTTCTTGCCTCTGAAGCGTAACGAACGCGGAGGTCGCCGTGGCCCGACTGGTTGGTCTGATCGCCCTTCTCTTCCTGGCGCTGCCGGCGGCGGCGCAGGAGCGCAAGGAAGTCGATCTTGCGCTGGTGCTGGCGATCGATATTTCCGGCAGCATCGACCCAGACGAAGCCAGGCTGCAGCGCCAGGGCTATGTCGAGGCCTTCAACGACCCCGTGATCATCCGGGCCATCCTGGGCGGCAATCACGGCCGCATCGCCGTTGCCTACTTCGAATGGTCCGACTCGTGGATCCAGAAGCTGCTGATCGACTGGACCCTGCTCGATTCGGAGGCCGCCATCGCGGACTTCCGCCAGCGACTGGCCGACGCCCCGATCTCGATCTCGCGCCGCACCTCGATCAGCGGCGCGATCCGCTACGCCATCCCCATGTACAGCCGCAGCCCCTACGAACCCGAGCGCAAGGTGCTCGACATATCGGGCGATGGATCGAACAACGATGGCGGCTTGGTCACCGAGATCCGCCACGACGCGCTGAAGGAGCGCATCGTCATCAACGGCCTGCCGATCATGAACGGCCGCCCCAACCCGTTCGGCTTTCCGGCCGAGGACGATCTCGACAAATACTACCTGCACTGCGTCACCGGCGGGCCGCGCTCCTTCGTCGAGGTCGCGCGCAGCTTCGAGGATTTCCCCCGCGCCGTGCGCAAGAAGCTCCTGCAGGAAGTGGCCGATATCGGCCCACTGAACGACTTCGACGTCGGTGAACTCGGCACAACGCGCGACGGGCTGCAGCTCGCGCAATTGGGAAGCGGCGGCGCCGGCCGCCGTGCGGTCAAGGCGGACGATGACTACACCCGCTTCGTGCGGCCGGAGTACGAACTGGGCTGCGACGTTGGCGAACGCCGGTCGCGCGATTTCTGGCAGCGCCGCTTCGGCATCACGCCCGACTGAGGCGAAGCGGGACCGGGGCGGGACTCGCAGCGCCTGGTCCGGCGGCGCTGCATCAATCGAGCTTAAGAACGGGAAGCGCTGACAGTTTCCGTGCCGCGAATTCGAGGAACGCATCGATCTTCGGTGCACGATGGGCGCGGCCCTTGGTGAGGAGCTGCACCGGCAGCGGCGGCGGCTCGAAGCTGCGCAACAGGCGCACGAGACGTCCGGCGGCGAGATCCTCGGCGACCTGATAGGAGAGGAACTGGGCGACGCCGCGGCCCTCGCGCGCGAGGCGCAGGCGGGTCTCGATATCGTCGACGCGCAGCCGGCCCGCGAGATGGGTGGGGGCGCCGCGACGGCGGCCGCGGAAGGTCCATTCCATTGCCCCGCGGGACGTGCCCAGCACCGCCTCGTGCCGCGCGAGATCCGCCGGTTCCTTCGGCGTGCCATGCTTCGCGAGATAGGCGGGACTCGCCACCCACCGCCGCCGAACATGCCCCACCGGCCGGGCGACGAGACTTGAATCGCGAAGGGCGCCGATGCGGACCGCCACGTCGATGCCTTCCTCGATGAGGTCGACGTTGCGATCGTTCAGCATGAGTTCGATCTCGACGCCGGCGTGACTGTCGAGGAAACGGGTCGCAAGCGCCGCGACATGGCGCCGGCCGAACTGCACCGGCGCGGCGATGCGCAGCAGCCCGCGCACCGGCGCCTCACGAGCCCCCGCCGCCGCCGCCTCGTATTCCGCAACGACAGCCCGGGCCCGCTCGTAGAGCGCGCGGCCCGCTTCCGTCGGTGCGAGGCGCCGTGTCGTGCGATCGATGAGGCGCACGCCGATACGATCCTCGAGCGCCGCCAAGGCGCGCGTCACCGCCGGGGCCGAGCGGCGCAGACGCTGCGCCGCTCGCACCAGGCTTCCCTCCTCCACGATGCGCACGAAGACATCGAACTCGTCCAGCCGATCCATATTATTCTTCCAGCTTATGCAATTCTAACTTTATCACTCATCCAATTATCGCGGCAATCGACTGGACCTATCTTGGTGGCAACCAGGAGGATGCGGAGATGTTGAACGGAAGCTGCCTCTGCGGCGCCGTCGCCTACGAGGCCGATGCGCCTGTCGAGCGGATCGTGCACTGCCATTGCCACACCTGCCGCAAGACGCACGGAACCGCCTTCGCGTCCGTCACGGCAGTACCCCGCGAAAAGTTCCGCTGGACGCGCGGCGAGGATGTCCTCGGCGCCATCGAATCGTCGCCGGGCAAATTCCGCCGCTTCTGCGGCACGTGCGGCTCGCACGTGATGGCCGAGCGCGTCGCGCAACCGGTCGTTCTGCTGCGGCTGGGCTGTCTCGACACCGAAGTCGGTAACCGGCCCCAGGTCCATATCTGGCGATCGGACGCCGCGCCCTGGTACGATCCCAAGATCCAGTTCCCCGAGAAGCAGGAGGGCCTGCGATGACCGCAGACACGCCGGCCTTCCTGCCGTTCAATGCCGACGAGCAGGCGGCGCAGAGGCTGGCTGGCTACCGGATGGGACGAGCGCCGATCCGCCCCTTGCTACCGGAACAGCATCGCGCCTTCTTCCCCCTGCTGCCCTATCTGTTCGCCGCCACGCCGGATGCACGGGGCTGGCCCATGGCTTCGGTGCTGACAGGCTCCCCGGGGTTCGTCACCTCGCCCGATCCGGCGACGCTGCGCGTCGACGCGCTGCCGCGTGACGATGATCCCGCCGCGCCGGGATTCGCAGCCGGCAGCGAAGTCGGCCTGCTGGGGATCGAGCTCTCGACGCGGCGGCGTAACCGCGCCAATGGCCGCATCTTGACGCGCGACGCGGGGCTCACAATTCACGTTACACAGAGCTTCGGCAACTGCCCGCAATACATCCAGACGCGCAACGTAGTCGGACGCGACAGGAAGGCCGGTCCGGTCGAGACGTTGGCGGGGCTGGACGAATCGGCGCGCGATCTCATCGAATCAGCCGACACGTTCTTCGTTGCCAGCCGGGGCCGGGCAGAGCTGGGCGCCGAGGGAGGGTTCGATATGTCCCATCGCGGGGGCAGGCCGGGCTTCGTCGGCGTGCACGGCGATACGCTCGTCATTCCCGACTTCCGCGGCAATCGCTTCTTCAACACGCTGGGCAACCTGCTGGGTGACCCACGGGCCGGCCTGCTGTTCGTGAACTTCGGCACCGGGGACGCGCTGCAGCTCCAGGGCACGGTGACCATCGACTGGCATCCCGGCGAGGTCGGGCCGGCCGGGACCGAGCGCCTGTGGCGCGTCCGGGTCGAGCGGGCGTGGAGCACCCGTTCCGCTTTCCCCTACCTCACGCTTTTCAGGGAATATGCACCGACAACGCTGCTGACGGGCATCTGGTAGCCACATTCATCCCTACAACTCCAAACCGTCATGGTAGTGTCGTGCTGGGGTTGGGACTGTCGTGGGAAACAGAATCAGCATCGTTATGCCGACGCGCAATCGCGTGTCGCTGCTGCGGCGTGCGCTCGCGGGGGTGCAGGCCCAGACGGTTTGGGACAAGGAAATCGTCGTCGTCGATGACGCCTCGACTGACGGAACGATTGCCATGCTCGCGAACGAATTTCCGCATGTGAAGGTGGTGCACCACAGGTTCTCGCGGGGAGCGAGCGCCGCGCGCAATTCCGGCGTTGCCGCCGCGACCGGGGACTGGATCTTCTTCCACGACGACGACGACCTGATGCACCCGTCACACCTCGCCGATCTGCTTGCCGCGACGCTTGCGGCACCACCGAACTCGCTGGTCGCCGGCCGCTCGCGCGACTTCGCGGTCGTCGGCGACGAAGTGGTTCTCGGCGCCCCGGTGTGGACGGCGGCGGATCGCTCCGACACCGACACGCTGATCCAGTTCCTCGATCCCAATGGTCCGCGCACCATCACCCACACCACGATCCTGTGGCCGCGACACCTGTTCGACAGGGTGAAATGGGACGATACGCTCAGCTTCTACGAGGATTTCGACCTGTGCGGGCGCGCGATCCTCGCCGGCCTGCATATGCGGGGACGGGAGGTCGGCATGTATTACATCCGCGTGCATGCGGGGCCCCGCCTGAGTGCCGCTGGCGACGACACCGCCCAACTCGTATCCTCGGCACGATACTGGCTGAAATGGGCGGCGCTGCTGCACCATCGCCTCGAGCATCGCGCGTACGCGCAGGTGCTGCGCGACGGCCTGATGGATTGCCGGATCAGACTGTCCAACCGTCCCGCCGGCCAGGCCCATATGCCGCAACTCGAAGCGGCGTTCCGCCAGTGGGGTGGCGGCAGGCTCTACGTGACCCCGCGACCGCGCAACCGGCTGAAGCGGGCCATCGGCAATGCCGTCGTGAACTTCGGTGGCTTTCCGGCCCTGCATCGCCTGCTCGGCCTGGTCGACTCGCTCCGGCGCACGGGGAAGTCCTACCTCGACACGCTGCAGGCCCCCGCCACGAGGACCGACAGCCAAGACGCCGCCCACATACGGTACTACGAAGCCCTAAGCGGTTCTCAGACCGATGCCGGACGCACCCGCGCCACCATGGCCTCGAGGGCCAACAGATAGGAGTCGACGCCGAAGCCCGCGATCATCCCCACCGCCGCCTCGGCGGTGATGGAGCCGAAGCCGCGCTTCTCGATGTTGGTCATGTGGATCTCGATCGCCGGCATGGAAATCGATCGCAGGCAATCGCGCAGCGCGTGACCGGCGTGGAGAAAGCCCGCGGGATTGAACAGCAGCCCGTCGACCTTGGCGCGGTCGGCCTTGTAGATCGCCGACACGGCCTCGCCTTCCGTATTCGTATAGAAGATCTCGATCTCCACGCCGATATCCCTGGCCCGACGCCGGATCGCGGCGTCGAGTTCCTTGGCGGTGGTCGTGCCATAGAGTTCCGGCTGCCGACGGCCCAGATACTCCATGTTCGCGCCCTGAATCAGCAGAAGCTTCATCAGGCAATGCTAGGACAATTTTGCCCGCAAGCGAACCACAACAGTTCCGCGGATCAACGCGGCAGGGTGGAAGATCCCATCAAGCTTTCGTCAATCGAGCGGGCACACTGGCGACCCTCGCGGATCGCCCAGACGACCAGTGACTGGCCGCGACGCATGTCGCCGGCGGCAAACAGCCTCGGCACCGAAGTCTGGTAGTCCTTCATATTGGCCGCGACGTTGCCGCGCGGATCGAGCGCGACGCCCGCCTGCTCCACCAAGCCGGGTCGGCGGGGCCCGAGGAATCCCATGGCCAGCAGCACCAGGTCGGCCCGAAGCTCGAAGGTGCTGCCCGCGACCTCCTGCATGCCCATGCGCCCGTCGGCGCCTTTGACCCATTCGACGCGCACGCACTCCAGCGCCTCGACCTTGCCATTGCTGCCAAGCGCCCGCTTGGTCAGCACCGCGAAATCGCGCGCCGCACCTTCCTCGTGGCTCGACGAGGTGCGCAGCTTGAGCGGCCAGTCCGGCCAGGTCAGCGCCTTGTTCTCGCGCACCGGCGGCTGCGGCATGACCTCGAGCTGCGTTACCGAGGCCGCCCCATGGCGGTTCGAGGTGCCCACGCAATCGGAGCCGGTATCGCCGCCGCCGATCACGATGACGTGCTTGCCCTTGGCGGTGAGCGTGCCCCGCGGCGCGGCGCGCGCCTCGTCGTCGCCGGCATTGCGCTTGTTCTGCTGGGTCAGGAAATCCATCGCGAAATGGATGCCGTTCAGCTCGCGGCCCGGGACTTCGAGATCGCGCGGCAGCTCGGCGCCACCGGTCAGCGCGACCGCGTCATAGCCTTCGAGCAGCGACTTGATCGACAGGGTGGCACCGACCTCGACGCCAGTCCGGAACTCGACGCCCTCGGCCTCCATCTGGCGCATGCGCCGGTCGATATGGTGCTTCTCCATCTTGAAGTCGGGAATGCCGTAGCGCAGCAGACCGCCGATCCGGTCGGCCTTCTCGAACACGGTCACCGAATGGCCGGCCCGCGCGAGCTGCTGGGCGCAGGCGAGACCCGACGGCCCCGAGCCCACGACGGCGACGCGCTTGCCCGTTTTCTGGACGGGCACGAGCGGCTGGATCCAGCCCTCCTGCCAACCGCGATCGACGATCGCACATTCGATCGACTTGATGGTCACCGGGTTGTCGTCGATGTTCAGCGTGCACGAGGCCTCGCAGGGCGCGGGGCAGATGCGGCCGGTGAACTCGGGAAAGTTGTTGGTCGAGTGCAGGACTTCGAGCGCGTCCTTCCAGCGGTCGCGGCGCACCAGCTCGTTGAACTGCGGGATGATGTTGTTGACCGGGCAGCCGTTGTGACAATACGGGATGCCGCAATCCATGCAGCGCGCGCCCTGCCGCGACACCTCGGCCGGTGGCATCGGCAGGACGAACTCCTTGTAGTTCTTCAGGCGCTGCTCGACCGGTTCGTAGGACCGGTCCTTGCGCTCGATCTCGAGGAAGCCCGTGGCTAGGCCCATGTCAGTAACTCCAGCTCAAAACCTTTGCAGATGATCGCGAGGGCTCGGGATGACGGCGAGGGCCGTCATTCCGCCGCGACGGCCTTCGCCGCCGCCCGCTCGCGCGCGCGCAGGAGGGCCTGCTTGTAGTCGCGCGGCATGACCTTCACGAAGCTCTGCAGCGCGTTGTCCCAATCCTCCAGCAGCGCACGTGCCTGCGCGCTGCCCGTATGGAGATGATGGCGCTCGACCAGGATGCGCAGGCGTTCGGCGTCGAAGCGCAACACATCGCCCATGCCGTTGTCCTCGACGTCGGTCGCGCGCTGGCGCGGCCGGCCGGTCTCGTCGCCATCGGTCGAGGCCGGGCCGACCTTCTCCAGATCGACCATCGAGGGATTGCAGAGTTCCTTGAAGCGGCCCCTGGGGTCGTAGACGTAGGCGATGCCGCCGGACATGCCGGCCGCGAAGTTGCGCCCGGTATCGCCCAGCACGACCACGACGCCGCCGGTCATGTACTCGCAACCATGGTCGCCCGTGCCCTCGACGACGCAGACCGCGCCCGAGTTGCGGACGGCGAAGCGCTCGCCGGCCACGCCCTCGAAGTAGGCCTCGCCGCCGATGGCGCCGTAGAGCACGGTGTTGCCGACGATGATATTCTTCAGCGGATCGCGCGCGCAGTCCTTCGGTTGGCGCACGACGACACGGCCGCCCGACAGGCCCTTGCCGACATAGTCGTTGGCGTCGCCCGACAGTTCGAGCGACACGCCGCGCGCCAGGAAGGCGCCGAAGCTCTGGCCGGCCGTGCCGGTGAGGCGCACGGAGATCGTGTCCTCGGGCAGTCCGGCATGGCCGGTGCGCCGCGCCACCTCGCCCGACAGCATGGCGCCGACGGTGCGGTTCACGTTGGTGACCGGCAGGTCGATCTGCACCGGCTCGCCCTTCTCGAGCGCCGGCTGTGCCGCCTCGATGAGCTTGTGGTCCAGCGCCTTGTCGAGGCCGTGGTCCTGGCGTTCGACATTCCAGATCGCCACGCCCTCGCGCGCCGGTGCCTGGTGCAGGAGCTTGGAGAGGTCGACGCCGCCGGCCTTCCAGTGGTCGATCGCCTTGCGCATGTCGAGCCGGTCGACCCGGCCGATCATCTCGTTCAGCGTCCGGAAGCCCAGGCGCGCCATGATCTCGCGCAGTTCCTCGGCGACGAAGAAGAAGTAGTTGATCACGTGCTCGGGCTGGCCGGTGAAGCGCTTGCGCAGCACCGGATCCTGCGTCGCCACGCCCACCGGACAGGTGTTGAGGTGGCACTTGCGCATCATGATGCAGCCCGCCGCGATCAGCGGCGCGGTGGCGAAGCCGAATTCGTCGGCGCCCAGCAGCGCGCCGATGGCGACGTCGCGTCCGGTGCGCAGGCCGCCATCGACCTGCACGGCGATGCGGCCGCGCAGCCCGTTCAGCACCAGCGTCTGCTGCGTCTCGGCAAGGCCGATCTCCCACGGCGAGCCGGCATGGGTGAGCGAGGTCAGCGGCGAGGCGCCGGTCCCGCCCTCGTAGCCCGAGATCGTCACATGGTCGGCGCGCGCCTTGCTGACGCCGGCGGCGACCGTGCCGACGCCGACCTCGGAGACCAGTTTCACGGAGACACGCGCCTTCGTGTTCACGTTCTTCAGGTCATGGATGAGCTGCGCCAGATCCTCGATCGAATAGATGTCGTGATGCGGCGGCGGTGAGATCAGGCCCACACCGGCCGTCGAGCGGCGCACGCGGGCGATGTTCTCGTCGACCTTGTGGCCGGGCAGCTGGCCGCCCTCGCCGGGCTTGGCGCCCTGCGCCATCTTGATCTGGATGTCGTCGGCATTGACCAGGTATTCGGCCGTCACGCCGAACCGGCCCGACGCGACCTGCTTGATCGCCGACCGCATCGAATCGCCGTTGGCCAGCGGCTTGAAGCGGTCCGCCTCCTCGCCGCCCTCGCCGGTGTTCGACTTGCCGCCGATCCGGTTCATGGCGATGGCGAGCGTGGTGTGCGCCTCGCGGCTGATGGAGCCGAAGCTCATCGCGCCGGTCGCGAAGCGCCTCACGATGCTCGCGGCGGGTTCGACCTCCTCGACCGGGATCGGCTTGTCGGCCCACTTGAGCTGCATCAGGCCGCGAATGGTGAGCAGCCGCTCGCTCTGCTCGTTGATCGAGGTCGCGAAGGCCTTGTAGTCGTCCGACGAGTTGCCGCGCACCGCGTGCTGCAGGCGCGACACGCTCTCGGGCGTCCAGGCATGCTCCTCGCCGCGCAGGCGGAAGGCATAGTCGCCGCCGACATCGAGCATGGTGCGGTATACTGGATTGTCGCCATAGGCGTTGCGATGACGGCGCACCGTCTCCTCGGCGATCTCCTGCCAGCCCGCGCCCTCGATCGTGGTTGCGGTGCCAGTGAAGTACTTCTCGACGAAGCCCGAATGCAGGCCGACCGCGTCGAAGATCTGCGCGCCGCAATAGGACTGGTAGGTCGAGATGCCCATCTTGGACATGACCTTGAGCAGGCCCTTGCCGATCGCCTTGATGAAGTTCTTCTGGACCTCGTAGGGCTTCAGCGGCAGGCCGTTCTGGACGCGCAGCGTCTCCAACGTCTCGAAGGCGAGATAGGGATTCACCGCCTCGGCGCCGTAACCCGCAAGGCAGCAGAAGTGATGGACTTCGCGCGCCTCGCCGGTCTCGACGACGAGGCCGGTCTGGGTGCGAAGGCCGCGCCGGATCAGGCTGTGGTGCACGGCGGCGGTGGCCAGCAGCGCCGGGATCGGCACCCTCTCGGCCGACACTGCGCGATCCGACAGGATCAGGATGTTGCGGTCGGCCAGGACATGGTCGGTCGCCTCGGCACAGACCCGGTCCAGCGCCTCCTCGAGCCCGGCCGCGCCTTCGGAGGCGAGCCAGGTCGTGTCGATCGTGGCGGTGCGGAACGAACCGTCGAGCAGGTCCTCGATCGAACGGATCTTCTCCAACTCGGCATTGGTCAGCACCGGCTGCGCCACTTCGAGGCGCTTGTGCATGCCGGCGTGGCGGCCGAGCAGGTTCGGACGCGGGCCGATCATCGAGACCAGTGACATCACCAGCTCCTCGCGGATCGGGTCGATCGGCGGGTTGGTGACCTGCGCGAAGTTCTGCTTGAAGTAGTTGTAGAGAAGCTTCGGCTTCTTCGAGAGCACGGCGATGGGCGTGTCGGTGCCCATGGAACCGATCGGATCGTCGGCCACGCTGGCCATCGGCTCGAGGAAGAACTGGATGTCCTCCTGCGTGTAGCCGAAGGCCTGCTGGCGATCGAGCAGGGTCGAGGGGTCGTTCGACGCCACCGGCGAGGGCGCATCGGGGATCTCCGACAGCTCCTCGAGCTTGTGCTGCGTCTCCTTCAGCCACTCCTCGTAGGGCTCGGCCTCGGCCAGGCTGCGCTTCAGCTCCTCGTCCTCGACGATGCGGCCCTGCTCCAGGTCGATCAGCAGCATCTTGCCGGGCTGCAGGCGCCACTTGCGGACGATCTGCTCGTCGGGAATCGGCAGGACGCCGGACTCCGACGACATCACCACGAGATCGTCCTCGGTGATCAGGAAGCGTGCCGGCCGCAACCCGTTGCGGTCGAGGGTGGCGCCGATCTGGCGGCCGTCGGTGAAGGCGATCGAGGCCGGGCCGTCCCACGGCTCCATCAGCGCCGCGTGATACTCGTAGAAGGCCTTGCGGCTGCCATCCATCAGCGGATTGCCGGCCCAGGCCTCCGGAATCAACATCATCATGGCGTGGCTGAGCGAATAGCCGCCGGCCACCAGCAGTTCGAGCGCATTGTCGAGGCAGGCCGTGTCCGACTGGCCGTGCGGGATGATCGGCCACATCTTGTCGAGATCTGCGCCGATCAGGTCGGATTCCATGGTGCGCCGGCGGGCGTACATCCAGTTGACGTTGCCGCGCACCGTGTTGATCTCGCCGTTATGGGCGATGAAGCGATACGGATGCGCCAGCTTCCACGACGGGAACGTGTTCGTGGAGAATCTCTGATGAACGAGGCAAAGCGCTGATTCGCAAAGAGGATTTCTCAAATCCTCATAGAAGCTCTCAACCTGGTGCGCGAGCAGCAGGCCCTTGTAGACCACGGTGCGCGACGAGAAGGACGGCATGTAGAGCTGCGACAGGCCCGGCAGCTTGTGCTTCTTCTCAAGGTCGGCCAGCGGGTTCTGCGTCTGCTTGCGGATCGCCAGAACCTTGCGCTCGAAGGCGTCCTGATCGGCGAGCTTCGCCCCCCGCCCGACGATCGCCATGCGGATGACCGGCATGGAGTCGATGACGGCCTTGCCGAGACCCGTGAGGTCGGTCGGCACGTCGCGCCACCCCACCAGCTTCTGCTTTTCAACCTTAACAAAGTGCTCGAAGCGCTTGATTGCAAACGCTCTTGCCTTCTCATCAGGTGGCAAAAAACACATCGCCACGGCGTAATGGCCGGGCTCCGGCAGATCGACGCCTTCCTTGCGCGCCCAGTCGCGCAGCAGCGCGTCCGGGATCTGGATCATCGCGCCCGCGCCGTCGCCCATCAGCGGATCGGCGCCGACGGCGCCGCGATGGTCGAGATTGACCAGGATCTGGAGACCCTGGCGCACGATGGCGTGCGTTTTCCGGCCCTTGATGTCGGCCACGAAGCCGACGCCGCAGGAATCGTGTTCGTTGCGTGGGTCGTACAGTCCCTGCTTCTCAGGCAATGCCATAATTCTACCCTGCTGGCGCGCTAGCTGGTCCAGCATCCCCCCGGATGCGTTCGCTTATCCAAGCATTATTAGCCCGGGCGCCCATCCGAACGAAAGCCCTCGTTGCATCGCGAGAGCCGGGCTGAGAAAGCGGCGCTACCGGCTTGGATTCGACGGGAGATTGCCGGCGACCGCCGGCGATGCATTGAAGAGGTCGCGCCCATGGCCTAACTTGCCGGCCGGACAGGGGCGGCGTTCATTGCCCCGGGGGAGAGACTGAGCTGATGCCGGAACGTTCGATCGGTCGCAGGACGACCCTGCTCGTGGCTCCCCTGCTGGCCGCTGCCCTGGCCACGACCCTGGGGGCCTGCAACGGCCCGGGCGCCACCCAGGCCTGGACCGGTCCCGGCTGGTACCTCGAAAAGTCCTACATCATCGTCGGCGGCGGTCCCAAGGTGTTCGGCGGCCCCTTCACCTACGAGAAGTGCGAGGAAGAACGCATCAAGATGGGACCGATCACCTCGCCGGAAATGCTCTGCGTGAACCATCCCGGCAAGCCGAAGCAATACGGCGGTTACTAGCCTCGACCTCTAGCCGACCGCCATCAGGCTGGCATTGCCGCCGGCAGCGGCGGTGTTGACGCTGAGCGACACCTCGTCGAACAGGAGCTCGCGCGGATAGGGCGCGACATGGACCGGCACGATTCGGCCCGGCCGGTCCGCGATGCGGCGGGTAAGCGTCACCAGCTCCTCCGAGCTGCCAGCAAAAAGAACGGCGGCGATGTCCTCGGATTCGCTCGCGGCGACACGATTGCCCGTGGCTTGCACGAGCGCTTGCTGTGCCTTCAACTCCGCCCCATCGCTCGCAACGCAGAGGATCGTGCCGCGCGGCCGCAGCGCGTAGCTGTTGCGCTCGCCGACCGGTCCGGCGCGTTCGCCCTGGCTCACGTCGATCGAGGGTCGGCGCGACAGGAGGCGATGAACATAGAGCGGCCCGCCCGCCTTCGGGCCCGTGCCCGACAGGCCATGGCCGCCGAACGGCTGAACACCGACGACGGCGCCGATCATGTTGCGGTTGACGTACTGGTTGCCGGCCGCACTCGCCGCCGTCGCCCGGTCGATCGTCTCGTCGATGCGGCTTTGGACGCCGAAGGTCAGGCCGAATCCGGTCGCGTTCACCGCGCGGATGATCTTCTCCATGTCATCGCGCGCGTAGCGCAGGAAATGCAGCACCGGGCCGAACACTTCGCCCGGCAGGTCAGAAACCGCGCCGATCTCGATCAAGGTCGGCGGCACGAAAGTGCCCTGCACCGCTTCGGCCGGAAGTGGCGCCTGATGGATACGATGGCCGGCCGCTCGCATGCGGTCGACATGATCGAGCAGGCGCTTCCGCGCCTCCGTCGAGATGACGGGCCCGACATCGACCGGGAGCCGATCCGGATTGCCGATGCCCAGCTCCGCCATCGCGCCCTGCAGCAGGGGCACGACCCTGTCGGCGATGTCGTCCTGGAGGCAGAGGACGCGCAACGCCGAGCAACGCTGGCCGGCCGAATCGAAGGCCGAGGACAGTACGTCGATCACCAGCTGTTCGGGCAGCGCCGAGGAATCCGCCACCATCGCGTTCTGGCCGCCGGTCTCGGCGATCAACGGCACCGGCTTCCCGTCGGCGCCGAGACGGCGCGCCAGGGTGCGGTTGATCGATTGCGCGGCCTCGGTCGAGCCGGTGAAGACGACGCCGGCGACCCTCGCGTTCGCGACCAGCCGCTTGCCGACCTCGCCGTCGCCCGGCAGCAACTGCAGCGCCGTGGCCGGCACGCCGGCTTCGCGCAGGATCGCCACGGCAAGGGAAGCGATCAACGGCGTCTCTTCGGCCGGCTTGGCGATGACGGCATTGCCCGCCGCCAGCGCGCCGGCGACCTGGCCCGTGAAGATCGAGAGCGGGAAGTTCCACGGGCTGATGCAGGCGACGACACCCAGCGGCCGGTGCGTCTCGTTGTCGAATCCTGCGATGTTGCCCGCGTAGTAGCGCAGGAAATCGACCGCCTCGCGCACCTCGCCCACGGCATTGCCCAGCGTCTTGCCGGCCTCGCGCATGATCGGCCCCAACAGCTTTTCCAGGCGAGCTTCCATCAGGTCGGCCGCCCGGCGCAGGATCGCGGCCCGATCGGCGGGCGCCGCCGACCAGGGCTCGGCCGTGGCGCAAGCCTCATCGACCAGCTCGGGCGTGGCGTCGACGACAGTGCCGATGAGATCACCCTTGTCCGCAGGGTTCCGCACCTCGCGTTCTGTACCGTCGCGCGGGCCATCGGCCAGCACCGGCATCGCGCGCAACGGCGTCGACGCACTCCCGGTCAGTTCGTGCGCCAGCACGGCGAGCACGTCCTCGCTGACCAGATCGAGGCCCCGAGAATTGGCGCGCTGCGGCCCGAACAGGTCGCGCGGCAACAGGATCATCGGATGCGGCGCACCGACCGGCGTGAGGGCGCGGGCGCGCTCGACCGGATCGGCCAGTAAACTGCTGGTCGTCACGTCGGGATCGGCGACCTGGTTCACGAAGGAGGTGTTGGCGCCGTTCTCGAGCAGACGGCGCACCAGATAGGCGAGCAGGGTCTCGTGCGTGCCGACGGGTGCATAGATGCGGCACGGCCGGTTGAGCTTGTCGCGCCCGACGACTTCCTCGTAGAGCGGCTCGCCCATGCCATGCAGGCACTGGAACTCATACTGGCCGGCATAGAAATTCTCGCCGGCCATTGCGTGGATCGACGCCAGCGTCAGCGCGTTGTGCGTGGCGAATTGCGGGAACGCCGCATCCGGCGCGGCCAGCAGCTTGCGCGCGCAGGCGAGGTAGGAGACGTCGGTGTGGATCTTGCGCGTGAAGACCGGGAAGTCCTCCAGCCCTTCGACCTGCGCGCGCTTGATCTCGCTATCCCAATAGGCGCCCTTGACCAGCCGGATCATCAGCCGGTGCCGGCTGCGGCGGCCGAGATCGATCAGATGGTCGATCACGAAGGCCGCGCGCTTCTGGTAGGCCTGCACCACGAAGCCGATCCCGTTCCAGCCTTCGAGCGCAGGATCGAAACAGAGCCGCTCCAGCAGGTCGAGCGAGAGTTCGAGCCGGTCAGCCTCCTCCGCGTCGATGTTCACGCCGATGTCGTAGCTGCGAGCGAGCATGGCGAGGTCGCGCAGGCGCGGATAGAGTTCGGCGTGGACGCGCTCGGCCTGCGAGCGGCTGTAGCGCGGATGCAGCGCCGAGAGTTTCAGCGAGATGCCGGGGCCCTCGTAGATGCCGCGGCCGGCGGACGCCTTGCCGATGGCATGGATCGCGCGTTCGTAGGCCAGGCGGTAGTGCTCGGCCTGACCGGCGGTGATCGCGGCCTCGCCCAGCATGTCGTAGGAATAGCGGAAGCCCTCGGCCTCGAGGCGCCGGCCGTTGCCCAACGCCTCCTCGATCGTCTGGCCGGAAACGAACTGCTCGCCCATCAGACGCATGGCGATATTCACGCCGCCGCGGATCAAGGGCTCGCCACCCTTCGCGACCAGCCGCGTGAGCGCCGCCGACAAGGTGTTCTCGCTGCTGGTCGCGGTCAGCCGGCCGGTCAGCATCAAGCCCCAGGTCGCGGCATTGACGAACAGCGACGGGCTTTGCCCGAGATGCGCGCGCCAGTCGCCGCCACCGATCTTGTCGCGGATCAGCGCGTCGCGGGTTTCGTCGTCGGGAATGCGCAGCAGTGCCTCGGCGAGGCACATCAGCGCCACGCCCTCCTGGCTCGACAATGCATATTCGTGGATCAGCCCTTCGACGCCGCCCGACGGCACCTTGGCCCGCAGCGCTTCGACCAGCCGCACGGCCAGCGCACGCGCCCTGGCCGTCGCCGCGGGCGTCAGGGTCGCGAGATCGAGCAGAGGCGGCACGCAGTCGGGCTCGGGCCGGCGACAGGCCGCCGTGATTGATGCACGCAGCGGCGGCTGCAGTCTCAGCGAACGGACGAAGGTTTCAAACGGTGCCGTCATCTTCGGCCTACTTGTACGAAGACACCTCGATCAGGTTGCCGTCGGGATCGCGGCAATAGACCGAGACGATCGTTCCCATCGCGCCCATCTTCTCGCCCGGTCCCTCTTCGATCGCCACGCCACAGCTCCGGAAATGGTCGGCCACCGCCTGGGGCGTCGACTGCGTGAGAAAGCAGAGATCGTCGCTGCCCGGCGCCACCGTCCTGCCCGTGAACCATTGCTCCTGTGTGGCGGTCATGGGCCGGAGGTTGATCTTCTGGCGGCCGAAATGCATCGACATGACGCGATGGCCGGGTCGTGGCTCGGTGACCTTGCGCACCATGCCAAGCACCCTCTCGTACCAGGCGGCGGCGACCTCGATGTCGCGTACGTTGATGACGATATGATCCAGGGCCTCGACGACAATAGCCATTGCATGACCTCGAGCGTAAGAACGCCAGAGTGAACCCGCCCCCTCCTCCCGTCCATCCGCCTGCGCCGTGACAAAGGGATCGGTGGAGCCGCTTCCCGTCGACGAGGCGCTGCCGCGTCTCAAGGCCGCGCTGGTGGGCGGCACTGCCGCCGTGCTGGTGGCTCCGCCGGGTGCCGGCAAAACGACGCGCGTGCCGCTGGCGCTGCTCGATGCGCCGTGGCTCGGCGGGCGCAAGATTATCATGCAGGAGCCGCGACGGCTGGCCGCGCGCGCCGCCGCGCGTCGCATGGCCGCGAGCCTGGGCGAGTCGGTCGGCGAGACCGTGGGCTATCGCGTGCGCTTCGATGCCAAAGTCGGACCGAAGACCCGCATCGAGGTTGTCACCGACGGCCTCTTCCTGCGCCTGCTGCAGGATGACCCGTCGCTCGAGTCCGTGGGCTGCGTGATCTTCGACGAGCTGCACGAGCGCGGCCTCGAAACCGACCTGTCCTTTGCCCTGGTGTGCGAAGCGCAGGCCGCGTTGCGCGAGGATCTGCGCGTGGTGGCGATGTCGGCGACCCTCGATTCCGGCCCGGTGTCGGCGCGGCTGGGCGGCGCGCCGGTGATCGAAAGTGCGGGCCGCATGTTCCCGGTCGATACGCGCTATCTCGATCGCGAGCCGGCCGGTCGCGTAGAGGATAATGTAGCCGCGGCCGTGCGTCGTGCGATCGCGGAGGAAAGCGGCAGCGTGCTCGTCTTCCTGCCGGGCGTCGGCGAGATCCGCCGGGTCGAGGAGCGGCTGCAGGGCATCGGCGCCGACGTCGACGTGGCGCCGCTCTTTGGCGACCTGTCGCCTGCCGACCAGGACCGCGCCATCGCGCCCTCGCCGCCGGGCCGGCGCAAGGTCGTGCTGGCGACGTCGATCGCCGAGACCAGCCTCACCATCGAAGGCGTGCGCATCGTGATCGACAGCGGCCAGATGCGGGTGCCGAAATTCTCGCCGCGCTCGGGCATGACGCGGCTCGAAACCGTGCGCGTCAGCCAGGCCTCGGCCGACCAACGGCGCGGCCGCGCCGGCCGTCTCGAACCCGGTATCTGCTATCGCCTGTGGCCGGAGCAGGCGCAGCGCGGGCTGTTGCCCTTCACGCCGCCCGAGATCCTCGACGCCGACCTGGCGCCGCTGGCGCTGGAGCTGGCGGCCTGGGGCACCGGCGATGCCGCGAGCTTGCCGTGGCTGACGCCGCCGCCCGCCGCCTCGCTCGCGACGGCGCGCACGCTGCTGGCCGATCTCGGCGCGATCGATGCCGCGGGCGCGATCACGGCGCATGGCCGCGCCATGGTGCGGCTCGGCCAGCATCCGCGCATCGCCCATCTTGTCCTGAAAGGTCGCGAGTTGGGACAGGGCAAGGTCGCCGCCCTGCTCGCCGCCATCCTGGGCGAGCGCGATTTTCTGCGCCTGCCACCCGGCCAGCGCGACGCCGATCTCCGGCACCGGGTCGACATCGCGCTGAGCGGCCGGCGCGACGGTACTTTGCGGCTGATTCAGGAGGCAGCACGTCGCCTGATGCCACGCAACGGGGGCGAGGAACGACCCGACATCGCCATGACGGGTGCGCTGCTGGCGCTCTCCTACCCCGACCGGGTCGGCCGCCGCCGCCCCGGCACGGCCGGCCGCTATCTCCTGTCGGGCGGCCGTGGTGCGGCCTTGCCCGAAGGCGATCCGATGGCAAACGAGGAATTCCTGGTCGTGGCCGATCTCGATGGCTCGGCGCAGGTATCGCGCATCTTCCTTGCCGCGCCGATCACGGCCGCGGAGATCGAGGAACTCTACGCCGACCGCATCGTCGACGAGCAGCTCGTGCAATGGAGCGCGCGCGACGGCGCAGTGCTGGCGCGACGGCGGCGCCGGCTGGGCGCGCTCGCGCTGGAGGACAAGCCGCTCAGTCAGCCCGATCCGGAGAAGGTGCGGGCCGCCATGCTCGACGGCGTGCGCCAACTCGGGCTCGGCGCCCTGCCCTGGAGCGACGACCTCGTGCGCTGGCGCGAGCGCATCGGCTTCCTGCGCCGCCATGCCGGCGAGGACTGGCCCGATCTTTCGGACGCGGCCCTGCTGGCGTCATTGGCGGAGTGGCTTGGCCCCCATCTCGAAGGTGTGTCGCGCCGGGATCATCTCACGCGCATCGATCTTGGTTCGGCACTGAAAGCGCTGGTGCCGTGGGAGAAACAGCGCGAGGTCGAGCGGCTGGTGCCGACGCATGTCGAGGTGCCGAGCGGATCGCGGGTGGCGATCGACTATGCCAACCCGGACGAGCCGACACTGTCGGTACGCCTGCAGGAGATGTTCGGCCTCACGGAGACGCCGCGCGTCGCCGGCGGCAAGGTGCCGCTCACCATCCACCTGCTGTCGCCCGCGCGCCGGCCGGTGCAGGTGACGCGCGACCTCGCGAGCTTCTGGGCCAATGGCTACAAGGCCGTGAAATCCGAACTCAAGGGTCGCTATCCGCGCCACTACTGGCCGGACGATCCGTTGGTCGCCGAACCCACCGCGCGCGCCCGGCCCAGACCGCGTTAGCGGACCTCGATCAGCAGAGACAGCAGGCGGCGCATCAGCGGCATCAGGAACAGCATCGTCGGGAAGGCGACCATCCAGGAGGCCATCCACGATTCCATCCAGCGCGCGGTCATGCCGGGCTCCAGACCCATCGCCCGGAAGGTGGCGATCCCGGAGACGATGAAGGTCATGACGAAGGTCAGCGCCAGGGGCATGGCGATGTGCATCGTACGGGCGGGGAGTTTCTTCACGGCGGGCCGGACAATATGGTACGGGCTTGGATCTCGTCCATCCCCGTTGCGGAACCCTCCCCCATGTCCCTCGCCCTCCCGTTCCAGACCGCCAAGCAGCTCGCCGCTGCGGTCCGGAAGAAGAAGATCGGCTGCCTCGAACTGCTCGACCTCTACCTGAAGCGCGTCGAGGCCTATAATCCCGAGCTCAACGCCATCATCGCGACCGACATCGAAGGCGCCCGCAAGCGAGCCAAGGCCGCGGACCGCGCGGTCAGGGCCGGCAAGAAGCTCGGACCGCTGCACGGCGTGCCAATGACCATCAAGGAATCCTTCGACGTCGCGGGCTTCCCCACCACCTGGGGCGATCCCGCCTTCAAGGACACGGTCGCGACACAGAATTCGCTGGTCACACAGCGCATGATGGATGCCGGCGTCACTCTGTTCGGCAAGACCAACGTGCCGCTGAACCTCGCCGACTGGCAGAGCTACAACGAAGTCTACGGCTCGACCAACAATCCCTGGGATCTCGGCCGCACGCCGGGCGGCTCCTCGGGCGGGTCGGCTGCGGCACTGGCCGCCGGCCTCACCGGCATCGAAGCCGGCAGCGACATCGGCGCCTCGATCCGCAACCCCGCCCATTACTGCGGCGTGTGGGGTCACAAGCCGACCTGGGGCGTGGTCTCGCCCAAGGGCCATGCCCTGGCGGGCGCCGTGGCCTATGGCGACATCGGCGTGGTGGGTCCGCTGGCGCGCGGCGCGGAGGATCTCGAGATCGCGCTCAGCGCGATGGCCGGCCCCGATGCGGTCGACGGCCGCGGCTGGACGCTCACCTTGCCGCGCTCGAAGAAGACGAAGCTGCGCGACTTCAAGGTCGCGGTGCTGCTGACCGACCCGAACGCAGAAGTCGACGATTCGGTGCAGGAGCAGATCTCGAAGCTCGCCGCGTTCCTGGCCAAGAACAAGGTCAAGGTGAGCGACAAGGCGCGGCCGGAGATCGACACGGTCGAGCTGAACGACGTCTATATCCGGCTGCTGCGAGCGGCGACCTCGGGCCGCATGAGCGACGCCGTCTACGAGCAGGC
Organism: uncultured Reyranella sp.; assembly: GCF_945957355.1. Lineage (GTDB taxonomy): Bacteria > Pseudomonadota > Alphaproteobacteria > Reyranellales > Reyranellaceae > Reyranella. The sequence goes on from NZ_CAMFKM010000010.1 coordinate 179,271, forward strand.
GATCAAGGACGCCGCGAGCCTGCCGGCCGACGACATGAGCTACTTCGCCCAGATGCAGCGCGGCAATTCGCTGCCCCATCGCACCTGGCTGCAGCTGAACGAGAAGCGCCACAGGATGCGGCTCGCCTGGGATGCCTTCTTCCAGGACTACGACCTGATGCTCTGCCCCGTTGCCGTGACCGCGGCCTTCCCGCACGACCAGGCGGGATTGCGCCACAAGCGCACGATCGTCGTGAACAACAAGCAGGTGCCGGTGGTCGACCAGATCTTCTGGGCCGGCTACTCGGGCGTCACCTGGCTGCCTTCGACGGTCGCCCCGATCGGCCAGAGCAAGGAAGGCCTGCCGATCGGTGTGCAGATCATCGGCCGCCAGTACGGCGACTACGAGTGCATCCAGTTCGCCAAGCTGCTGGAGAAGGAATATCGCGGCTTCGTGCCGCCGCCGGCCTATAGCTGAGTTCAGGAGACAGAATGTCCAAGGATATCGACCTCAAGAAGCACATTCGCTCGATTCCCGACTTCCCCAAGCCGGGCATCCTCTTCTACGACATCTCGACGCTGCTGGCGCATCCCAAGGCCTGGCACACCGCCATCGAACGGCTCGCCGACCTGATCCGGCCGCACAAGCCCGACGTTCTGGCGGGAATCGAATCGCGTGGCTTCCTGCTGGCCGCCCCGCTCGCCCTGGCATTGGGTACCGGCTTCGTGATGATGCGCAAGCAGGGCAAGCTGCCCGGCACGACGGTGCGCCACACCTATTCGCTGGAATACGGCACCGACACGATCGAGATCCAGCAGGACGCGGTGCACAAGGGCGCCCGCGTCGTCCTCGTCGACGACCTGCTGGCGACCGGCGGCACAATGGCCGCCGCGGTGAACCTGCTCGAAACAGTCGGCGCCGTCGTACCCGCGACCGCGGTCATCATCGAGCTCACCTTCCTCGAAGGCCGCAAGAAGCTCGCGCCGCGGGTCGAAACGCTGCTGCAGTACGACAGTTAGAGTTTCGAACTCTTCCCCTTTGCGGATTCCGCAAAGGGGAAGTGTCCTTGTCTTGCGAGTGCGATGGGGTCATGCCCCCTCCGCCCCTCCGGGGCACCTCCCCATCTGAATGGGGAGGAAGGCCACGCTTTCCGCCTCGTCGCCAAACCGGCTACGATGACGGCCGGAGGAAATGCATGTTCTCAGTGTCCGGGTGCTTCTCTGAAACCTATGCCGAGGCGCGCGCCAAGTTCTGCGCCGCCGCCGCCGAAGCCGGTGGCGCGCTGCGGTCCTGGCTGAACCCGAAGGCGCACGGCCCCAACGGCGAGAGACTGTTCCTCGACACGGCGCGCTTCGGGGCGGACGATGCCCAGAACATGCTGGTGCTGATCGCCGGCACGCACGGTGTCGAGGGTCATTGCGGCTCGGGTGCCGAGATCGCGTGGATGCGCTCGGGCGGTCCGGCGAAGCTTCCGAAGGATACCGGCGCGCTCCTGATCCATGCGCTCAACCCCTATGGCTTCGCATGGACGCGCCGCGTCACCGAGGACAATGTCGATCTCAACCGCAACTTCGTCGACCACGACAAGGGCTATCCGAAGAACGACGGCTATCTCGAGATCGCGAATGCCGTCCTGCCGGTCGAATGGAACGAGGCGAGCGCCGCCGAGACCGAACGCGTGTTCGGCGCCTTCGCGCAGAAGCACGGCGCCTTCGGCCTGCAGAGCGCGATCAGCGGCGGCCAGTACACGCACCCCGATGGGATCTTCTTCGGCGGCACTGCGCCCAGCTGGAGCAACCGCACGGTCCGCGCCGTCGCCCGCGAGGAGCTGTCGCGGGCGAAACGTGTCGGCATCATCGATTTCCATACCGGCCTCGGCCCGTTCGGCCATGGCGAGCTGATCTGCGCGGTGTCGCCCGGCGCCAAGTCGTTCGCCCGCGCCAAGGCCTGGTACGGTGACGAGATGACCTCCCCGGAAGGCGGCACCTCCACCTCGGCGGTCGTGGTCGGAGTCATGACCGACGCCTTCCCGCAGGAGCTGCCCGATGCCGAGGTTACGCCGGTCGCGCTGGAATACGGCACCTACACCGTACCGGAAGTGCTGAACGCGGTGCGCGCCGACAACTGGCTGCATCATCGTGGCGAACCCGGCTCGCCGCTGGGTCGCACGCTGAAAGCCGACATGAAGGAGCGCTTCTTCCCCGCCGGCGACAAATGGCGCGAGATGGTGTGGACGCGCGCCGACCAGACGATCGGCTGGGCGCTGAAGGGAATGACCGGGGGATGAGTCTCGCCGTGCCGAGCGAGGATACCGCCCGGCTGCGGCTGCAGAAGGTGTTGCAGCAGACTCCGCTGTTCGCCGACCTCGCTCCCGAAGTCCTGGCAGCCGTCGAACACCAGTTGACGCTCCTGGTGCTGCCCGGGGGCGCGCCGCTGTTCCGCCAAGGCGAACCCGCCGACGCCGTCTATGTCGTGACGAGCGGCTCGCTCGGGGTCTTTCGTCATCACGAAGCGGGCGACGCCCGCGAGCCTGTGCTGATCGCCGAGATCCCGCCGGGCAATCTGGTCGGCGAGATGTCGCTCCTGTCCCAGGGCAAGCGCACGCGCAGCGTCGCGGCGCTGCGCGACAGCGAGGTCTGGCGGCTGCCCCAAAGCAGCTTCCACGCCCTCACCTCCAACCATCCCCAGGTCCTGCCGGCGCTGATGCGCAGCGTCGTGGCGCGCAACGCGCAGGACGCCGGGGGCGCGCGCCGCCAGCCGCGCACTTTCGCGCTGCTGCCGAGCGGCCCCGACGTTCCCTCGGCGCGATTCGCAGTGATGCTGGCCAACGCCCTCGGCCGCATCGGCACCCAGGTGCAGATGCTGGGATCGGAATCGCTCGACCAGGAGCCCGAATGGTTCGCGCGCTGCGAGATGGAATCGTCGTTCGTCCTCTACCGAGCCGATCCGACCCTGACGCCATGGACCGAGCTCTGCCTGCGCCAGGCCGATTGCCTGGTGGTAATGCGCAACGCCGACAACGACGCGCCGACCAGGGTGCCCTTCGAGATCGAGACGGCGCAGAGCGGCGCGGTGTTCCACCGGCGCCGCGAGCTGGTGCTGCTGCATGAAGGTCACGATCCGAGGGCGGGCTCCACCGCGCCGCTCCTGGCGGGCGGGCTCTACGGCAACCACCATCACGTGCGCCTCGACGTCCATGCCGACATCGACCGGCTGGCCCGCACCCTGACCGGCCATGCGGTGGGGGTCGTCATGGCGGGCGGCGGCGCGCGCGCCTTCACGCATATCGGCGTGGTCAAGGCGCTGCGCCAGAGCGGCGTGCCGATCGACCTGGTGGGCGGCACCAGCATGGGTGCGATCGTCGCGGCCGGCGTCGCAGCGCGCTGGAACGACGAGGAACTCGACGCGCGATTCCGCCGCGCCTTCGTCGACAACAATCCCCTCAGCGACTACACGGTGCCGCTGATCTCCCTCTTTGCCGGCCGCCGCGTCACGCGCCTCCTGCGCATGGCCTTCGGCGAGAGGGACATCGAGGACCTGATCCTCCCCTACTACTGCATGACCGCGAATCTCACGACGTCCAAGGCCGACATCCATACGGTCGGGCGTCTCTGGCGGTGGCTGCGCGCGTCGGTGTCGATTCCCGGGGTGATGCCGCCCTTCAACGAGGCGGGCGAAGTGCATGTCGACGGCGGCGTCATCGACAATTTTCCCGTGCGCGCGATGCAACGGCTGGGCCGCGGTGTGACCATCGGCGTCGACATCGACACCGGCGGCGCTCTGTCCGCCGGCGAGGGCGTCATGGAACCCTGGTCGGCCTGGCAGTTCTTCCGGCGCCTCGTGTGGAAGCGCAACGAGACTCTGCCGATCCCATCGATCGTGCGCATCCTGCTGCGCTCGGCGCTGGTCGCCAGCACCTCGCGCGCGGCGGAGGATCGCGCCGCCGCCGAGCTGCTGATCGTGCCGCCGATGACCCACATCGACCTGCTCGACTGGACGAGCTTCGACGCGGCTATCGAACTCGGCTACCGCACGACCCTGGAGGGGCTGGAGAAAGCCCGCACGCTTCCGATCGGAGCCCGGCTCTTCCTGTCGTAGCGGCTTCGCTTGACAGCCGGTGGCTGGCCGCCTTTATTTTACCCTACGGTTAATAATGAAGAACGGCCATGACTCCTGTCAGCGATCGCCTCACCACCACTTTCTCCGCCCTCGCCGATCCGACGCGACGGGCCATCCTGGCGCGCCTGGCCCGGGGTGAGACCTCGGTCGGCGAACTGGCCGAGCCCTTCGACATGTCGCTGCCGGCGATCTCCAAGCATCTCAAGGTGCTGGAGCGCGCCGGGCTCGTCGCGCGGGGGCGCGACGCCCAGCGCCGCCCCTGCCGCCTCGCCGCCGGACCACTGCACGAGGTCTCCGACTGGGTGGCCACCTATCGCCGCTTCTGGGAACAGCGGTTCGACCAGCTGGAAACCTATCTGCACCAGGCCCAGGCGCCTTTGCCCGCGCCCAGGAAGAGGAAACGGACCAATGCCCGCAAGAGCAAGTGAATCGAGCTTCCCGGCGCGCCGAGAATTCACGCTGAACCGCGTGCTGGCGGCGCCGCGCGCGCTCGTCTTCCGCGCCTTCATCGAACCCGAGCGCATGAAGCAATGGTGGGCGCCGCCCGGCTTCCACATCCTGTCCTGCGCCCTCGACCTGCGCGAAGGTGGCGCCTGGCGCATGCGGATCCAGTCGGACGAGACCGGCGCCATACAGACCGAAGTCGGCAGCTATCGCGAGATCTCCGAACCCGAGCGTCTCGTCTTCACCCATGCCTGGGTCCGCCGCGACGGGTCGCTGACGCCGACGACCCTCGTCACCGTGACCTTCGCGGAGCGTGGTGAGGGCACGGAGGTCCGCTTCACCCAATCCGACTTCCATTCGCCCGAGTTCTGCCGGTCGCACGAGGCGGGTTGGAACTCGTCCCTGGAGCAGCTCACCAAGTACGCGCCACGCCTGTGAACGCAGCCGGCAGGACGGAGGAAGCATCGTGACCGACGACAAGGCCCGGCATCTGGCGACCCTGCAGCAACTCAATCACCACTACGTGCGGTCGGTTGCCGAAGCCGACGTGGGATGGTTCGACCGGCATCTGTCGGAGGATTTCCACAATACCAATCCCGACGGCGGGCTGATCGAACGCGCGGCCTTCCTGGTACAGATCGGCCGCGGCTCGGCGGTGAAGGACCTGCGCGAGCATGACGTGAAGATCCGGCTGCTGGGCGACTTCGCCATCATCCACGCCCGAACGAGCTACACGAAGCCCGACGGCAGCCCGGGCGCCGGCTGGTACACCGACGACTGGCAGCTGCGGCCGGAGGGCTGGCGCTGCGTTTCGGCCCACGTCAGCCGCTTGTGAGCGCGAGCCGGCCATGACGACGAATGCGGCAGCGGACACGTCGCCCGCCGCCTGGCGCGTCGTCTTCGCCTGCTTCGTGTCGGCCGTGTTCGCATGGGGCTTCGGCTTCTATGCCCACGGCATCTATCTCGTCGAGCTGCAGCGCGCGCACGGCTGGTCGACCGGCTTCATCTCGTCGGTCGTCACCGCGCACTACGTGCTGGGCGCCTTCCTGTTGCCGCGCATCGCCGAGGCGATCGGCCGCTTCGGGCCGCGCACCGTGTTCCTGGCCGGTCTATCGATCACCACTGCCTCTCTCATGCTGCTGCCGTCGGTCACCGAACCGTGGCAGCTGGTCATGCTCTACATCGTCATGGCGCCGGGCTGGAACGCGACCAGCGTGGCGCCGATCGCCGCGACGGTCGGGCAATGGTTCGACCGCAAGCGCGGCCTCGCCCTCAATCTCGCGCTGAGCGGCGCCACGGTCGCGGGCCTCGTCGTCACGCCCGTCCTGCTCGCGGCCATCCCCACGCTCGGCTTCGCGACGGCGGAGCGGCTGCTGGTCGCCATCGGCATCGTGCTGGCGGCCGGCACCGTCGCGCTTTTCATTCGCCGCGGCCCCCTGTCGCCCAGGCCCACGGCCGTGCGTCCGACGCGGCTCGCGGCGCTACGCCAGTGGCATTTCTGGAGCATCTCCGCCCCCTTCGCCTTCGTGCTGCTGTCCCAGGTGGGCTTCCTCACTCATCTCGTGCCGCTGGTCACCGCCCGCTCGGCCGGCGGCGGTCCGGCGATCGACCCAGCGTTCGCCGTCGGCATCAATGCCGTGATGGCGCTGGTCGGCCGCGTCGTGCTGGGCCTCGTGATCGACCGGCTCCAGCCACGGCCTGCCTCGGCAATCTGCTTTCTGGTCCAGGTCGGGGCCATCGCCGTGCTCGCCTATGCCGAGGCGCCGCTCGCGGTCTATGCCGCCTGTGCGGTCTACGGCTTCTCGGTCGGCAACAACATCACCCTGTCGCCGATGATCGTGCAGCGCGAATACACGCCCGACCAGTTTCCCGCGATCGTCGCCCTCTCGACCGCCGTCGTGCAGACCCTCTATGCCTTCGGTCCGGGCCTGCTCGGCGTCCTGCGCGACGCATCGGGTGGCTACGGCGTGCCGCTGGCAGCCTGCATGGGCCTCAACCTCGCGGCCGCCGCTCTCATCCTGATGCGTGTGCGGCGCCCGGCCTAAGCCAGGAACTTCAACCCGTTGACCACCTTGTCGATGGTCTTGCGCGGGCCATGCACGCCGATTCCGACGAAATTCATCGCATCGACCGGTGCCGCCGCCACGGCGGCACGGTTGTCGACATCGTTGGTCGTGGTGAACATCGGCTCGATATAGATCGCAGGCACGAGCTCACGCGACAGGGTCCTCTGATGGGTGCGCTGAAGCTCCTCCAGCGTCGCGCCATAGACGAACATCGGCTCGCGGATCAGCGCGGTGTAGGCCCGCCCGCCCGCGTCGCGATAGGGTTCTCCCAACAGATGGGCATGGGTGCCGGCGAGGCCGCCCGCGAGGAATGCGGAGACGTTGGCCATCTGCCAGGCGGCCAGATCCTTGCGCAGGACGAGTGCGGTCTTGGTTTCGTAGATCATGCCGCCGATATGGGGCATGCTGTTCCCATCGTCTTGAACATTCGTGCATGACCTTCGACCGGATCCACCTCGACCGACCGACGTCGGGCCTGCAGCGCCTCGAAGGGTGCTTCGGCGGCCATGCCTACGATCTGCACCGGCACGAAACCTATGGCGTCGGCCTCACCCTCTACGGCGTGCAGCAGTTCCACTATCGCGGCTGCCTGCGGGCGAGCCGCGCGCGGCAGGTGCTGGTCCTGCATCCCGACGAGGCGCATGACGGCCATGCCGGCGAAGGCGGCGCCTTCGCCTATCGCATGCTCTATCTCGATCCCGCTTCGGTCTCCCAGGCCCTCGATGGCGCCAGCCCGCCCCATGTCGTGGAGGCCGTCGCATACGATCCAGCAATCGCGAAGGTCATCGAGGAGGCCTTCGTCGATTTTCCGCAGCCGCTGGAACCGCTGGCGATCGATGCCACAATCGGCCGGATCGCCGACCTGCTCGCGCGGCGCAGCGACGGCGGCCCGCGCCGTGGACGCGGTCGCGTCGCCCTTCGCGCGGTGCGGCTGGCCCGCGATTTCCTGCTGGCCGAATCCCATCGTGTCGTGGGCTCCGATGAGCTGGAGGGCGTCAGTGGACTCGACCGCTTCACGCTCGCCCGCCATTTCCGGTCGGCCTTCGGCACTTCGCCGCATCGCTACCAGGTCGGCCGGCGCCTGATGTGCGCCCAGGCCCTGATCGCCGAGGGCAGTCCCCTGTCCGACGCTGCCGCCGCCGCGGGGTTCGCCGACCAGAGCCATCTCACGCGGCATTTCTCCGCCCGCTTCGGCGTCACGCCAGGCCGCTGGGCCGCCCTGTCGCGACGAAGCTAGAGTGGATAGCGGCCGTCGGAATCGAGCGATTCGACCGACAGCCAGCCCCGGCGCAGACCCGCCAGCACGCCCGTCAACATCGGCCGCACGACCGGCGTCTGGCAGGCCTGGCGAAGCAGAAGGTCGCGCAGGATGGCGAGAGGCACGCTGTCCGACTGGAAGAACGGCGTCAGCAGATGACTGGCGGATTGGTAGAAACGGTTCGACGGCCCGCGCCGGCGCGAGAAAAGTTCCAGCGCCTGGGCGACATCGGCCGCCCCGGCCAGGCAGCGCGCCAGGGCATGGGCATCGAGCAGGCCGAGATTGGCGCCCTGCCCCAGCTGCGGACTGGTGCCGTGGGCCGCATCGCCCAGCAACACGACGGGCCCATTATACCAGCGCGGCAGCGACACGTGCCGATAGGTCGCGCGCGAAAACTCGCCTGCAGCGACCGCACGCTCGATGATCGACGCTGCTTCCGGCCACAGAATCAGCGCCTCCTGCCGGAGACTTTCCAGGTCGAGCGGCCGATCGGGCGCGAGATCGGGCGTCCGCAGGCTCCAGAACATGGTGACCGCGTCCGGCGCCACCGGGAGGATACCCATCATCGTCGTCGTGTCGGCGAAGCGCTGGCGAAGCAGTCTGACGGCACCGGACGCCAGGGGGTCGGGGACGGTCGCCCAGATGCAGCCCCATGGATAGAGCGGCGCCCGGGCCCGAGGAAACACGCGTTCCCTCAGCGTCGAATGTGAACCATCTGCCACCACCAGCAGGTCGAACGGACCGTGCCGGCGGGCCTTCCGGTCGAGCGCGACCGCACGGGCGCCCTCGCGCTCGACGTCGACGATCTCCACGCCGGAAACCAGGCGGGCGCCTCCCGTGAGAAGGCGGCGATGCAGCAGATCGAACAGGACCGACCGGCGGATGCCGAGGCCGAAGGCGGCAGGATGCAGGTCGTCATAGGCCAGATCAAGGATCCGGATTCCCCACTGGTTTTCGCCGACCAGCCCGTCGATCCGGGCACCTGCCGTCAGGGCGCCCCGCTCCAGGCCAAGCGCCCGCAGGACCGACAGACCCGTGGGCTGCAGCAGAAGGCCGGCTCCCACGGGGTGCGGCTGCTCGAACCGTTCCAGAACGGTGACGCGATGCCCGGCATCGGCGAGGAAACTCGCAGCGGCCTGCCCCGCAACGCCGCAGCCTACAATTCCGATATCGAGAGACCCCAACGCCATCCCACCATTCTAGCCCGGGAAGCGTATACAACGAAAAAGGGTGGCCAACAGGCCACCCTTCGGTCGATTTTGCCAGTTGGACGTCAGAGGCCGCCGTTCACGACCAGGCACTGGCCGCTGACGTAATCGCTGTCCGGGCTGCAGAACAGGTAGACCGAGCCGGCCGCTTCTTCGGGCAGGCCGCCGCGGCCGAGCGGGATCATCTGGTTCAGTGCGGCGAGACGGCCGCCCTGGACGCCGATCTTCACGGTGCGGCCCTGGACCTCGATCTCGCCGGACTCGCCCTGGGCCAGCGGCTTGGTGAGGCGCGTCTGGATGTAGCCGAAGGCGACCGCGTTGACCGTGACGTCGTAGCGGCCGAACTCCTTGGCCAGCGTCTTGGTCAGGCCAATAATGCCCGCCTTGCCCGCCGAGTAGTTGGACTGGCCGGCATTGCCGTTGACGCCCGAAGTCGAGGAGATGTTGACGACCTTGCGCACGATGCGCTTGCCCTCGGCGCGCTCCTTCTCGACGGCATCCTTGAAGTGCAGCTGGAAGGCGCGGAGGATGCGGAACGGCGCGGTCAGGTGGACGTCGAGGATGGCGTACCACTGCTCGTCGCTCATCTTCTGGATGACCGAGTCCCAGGTGTACCCGGCATTGTTCACCACGACATGGCAGTCGCCGAACGCGTCGACGGCCGTCTTCACGATGCGGTCGCCGAAATCCGGCTTGGCGACGTCGCCGTTGCAGGCCACCGCCCTGCCGCCCATCTTGATGATCTCGGCGACGGTTTCCTCGGCCGGCGCGTCGTCGATGTCGTTGATCACGACGCTGGCGCCGTCGCGCACCAGGCGCAGCGCGATCTCCTTGCCGATGCCACGTCCCGAACCGGTGACGATCGCCACCTTGCCGTCCATCTGACCCATGTCTGTCTCCTGATGCTCGACGTCAGTTCAGCGCGACCGTGGCGGTGCCCTGAAGCGTGTCCTGGCCGTTCTGGTTGGTGCACTTGACCTCGAGATCGACCAGCTTCTCGCCGTCCTTCTCGCGCTTGCCCGTGACCTTGCCGGAGACGGTGATGACGTCGCCCACCCAGGTGATCGAGGTGAAGCGCGTCCCGAGGCCGCGGACCTGCTTCTGCGGGACCCAGCTGGTGACGAGGCGGCCGAGGAAGGCCATCGACAGCATGCCGTGGGCGAACACGTCCTTGAAACCGAACTTTCTCGCGAAGTCGAGATCGACGTGGATCGGATTGTGGTCGCCCGAGCCGCCGCAGTAGAGGGCGAGCTGGTGGCGGCTGATCGGCGGCAGCACCAGCGGCTTGAGTTCGTCGCCGACCTTCACGTCGGCAAATTTCGGAGCGGTCGCAGTTGCCATGAGTGCCTCCCTTACTTCTTCGCCGCGTCGGGGTTGCGAACGACGGTGACGCCGCGGCCCTTGGCCAGCAGCTTGCCCGCCTGGTCCTTCATCTCCATCTCCTGGACAACGAACCACAGCGCGCCGCCCTTCTTGTCGTAGATGTCGACGACCTTCTCCTGGCAGGTGACGACGTCGCCCACCACGACCGGCGCGTAGTATTCGAAGTGCTGCTCGCCGTGCAGGATCAGGCCGATATCGACGTTGAGCAGGCGCAGGAGTCCGCCTTTGTTGGGATCGTCGGCCTGCAGGGCGCGCAGGAAGGTAAGCGGCGCGGTGATGCCGCGATAGCCCGCCGCCTTGGCCGCGGCCTCGTCGGAATAGATCGGGTCTTCCTCGCCGATGGCCTTGCAGAACAGCTTGATCTTGCCGGCCTCGACGGTGGCGGTGAACGGCTTGAACTGGTGGCCGATGAGCTTCTTGTCGAGCTCCATGGATGTCTCCTCCTGATCGGATGCAAAGAAAAGCCCTCTCCCCGACTGCCTTCGAGTCGGAGAGAGGGCTTCGCGATTGGCGACTACTCGTAGCGGCCGACGATGGCCACGCTCGCGATGTTCTCGCGCGGAGCGCCACCGAGATTGTGCGTCATGCCGATGCGCGGGTCCTTGAGCTGGCGGGGACCGGCCTTGCCCTGGAGTTGCAGGTACATCTCGTAGAGCATGCGCAGGCCCGAGGCGCCGATCGGATGGCCGAAGCACTTGAGGCCGCCGTCGATCTGGCAGGGGATCTTGCCGTCGGCGTCGTAGAAGCCGTCGAGCACGTCCTTCCAGCCCTTGCCGGTTTCGGAGATGTGCAGGTCTTCCATGGTCACCAGCTCGGTGACCGAGAAGCAGTCATGGACCTCGAACATCGACACTTCGTCGCGCGGGTTCTTGATGCCGGCCTCTTCATAGGCCTTCTTCGAGGCGATGCGCGTCGTGTGGAAGTAGCTGCCGTCCCACGAATTGTGGCCCGACTCCGAGCCGTTCGAGACCGAGAGCTGCAGCGCCTTGACGCTGACGATGTCGTGCTTGCCGAGCGCCTTGGCGATCTCCGGCGTCGTCACGATGGCCGCAGCGGCGCCGTCGGACACGCCGCAGCAGTCGAACAGGCCAAGCGGCGACGCGATCATCGGCGCGTTGAGGATGGTGTCCATCTCGACGGCCTTCTGGAGATGCGCCTTTGCATTCTTCGCGCCGTTCTGGTGGCTCTTCCATGAGACATGGCCGATCGCCCTCTTGAGGTCCTCGCCCGACACGCCATGGGCGGTCATGTAGGCGGTGGCGAGCTGGGCGAAGTTGCCGGGCGCCGTGCCATTGGCGTTCCACAGGGCCTGCAGCGGGCCGCCACGGCCGCCTGGAAGGCCGCCATAGCCAGTGTCCTTCAGCTTCTCGACGCCCAGCGCCAGGGCGAAGTCGGCAGCGCCGGAGGCCACGGCATAGCAGGCGCCGCGGAAGGCCTCGGTACCGGAGGCGCACATGTTCTCGACATGCGTCACCGGGATGTTGGGCAGGCGCAGCGTCATCGACAGCGGAATGCCCGACTTGCCGACATGGACCTCGTCGATGGCGGTCGAAAACCAGGCAGCCTGGAGCTGGTTCTGGTCGATGCCGGCGTCCTTCAGGCATTCCTTGTAGGCTTCGAGCATCAGCTCCTCGGCGCCGCTGTCCCAGCGTTCGCCGAACTTCGAGCAGCCCATGCCGAGAATCGCGACCTTGTCCTTGATACCACGAGCCATTGCAGGTCTCCTTGGTGGTGAGGTTGAACTCTTGAAACTAACGAAACTCTTGAACCGGGAAGGCGATCCGGGCCGACAGGCTCAAACCGGCGTCGCCTTCCAGAAGTAACGCTTGAAGCCACCGCGCATCTGGTCGTTGTCGCGGATGCGGAAGGTCATGCGCATCTTGGCGCCGACCTTCACCTGGTCCTTGTCGCTGTCGGTGAAGTCGGCCATGAAGCGCCCGCCCTCGGGGAAGGTGATCATGCCGTAGTAGGCCGGCGGGTCCGGCGAATAGGTGAGCGAGTCGGCAGTGAACGACATCACCGAGCATTCCAGCCCGGCCATCGCGTAGGGATCCTGGCTGTCCATCGCATGGCAGTTGGGATTGACGCAGACCTGGCTGCGCGGGAACTGCACGGTGCCGCACACCCTGCACTTGCCGCCGACCAGCCCGTAGATCATGTCGCGCTTGCGCCACAGGACCGACAGGGCCGTCTTCTTGTCGAACTCGGCCCGCATGCCCTTGTCGATCGGCAGCATGTCGTTGAAGGCGAGGAACTTCATGTAGTTCTTCTCTTCCTTGCGACGCGCCATCCAGCCGGACAGGCCCTTGCGCGCGGGCAGCTTGTCCTTCTCGGCCGTGACTTCGAAGACCAGCGCATCGACGCCCTGGCCGAAGGCCACGACCATGATCCTGTCGCCCGCCTTGGCGCTTTCCAGCGCATCGACCAGCATGACGAGCGCATGGGCCGCGCCGGTATCACCCAGCGAAGCGCCCATCAGGTCGCGCACCGTGCTCTCGCCGATGCCCGCCATCTTGGCCATCAGCTTGGGCACTGCCGGCATCAGGCTGGGCATGATGAAGTGGGTGATGTCGCCGCCGGTGAGCTTGCAGGCCGCAAGTGCCGCCTTGATCGCGGGCGGCACGATCTTCGCGTAGCCCTCGTCGCGGATCCAGCGCTCTTCCCAGCCGTAATCGAACTCGGCGTCCTCGCCGCGGAAGTGATCGACGAAGTCCATCGACACGGAATGGTGGCCGACCAGCCTGGCGATCACGTTCTCGGTGCCGCAGAGCAGCGCCGCCGCGCCATCGCCGTAGTTGAGTTCGTTGGCCGAAGCGACGCGAGCCATCCGCTTGTCGGCGGCCGCGACCAGAGACGGTGCGCCGTCCCGGGAGGCGTTGAGGCCGGCGATCAGCGCCGAGGTGCCGGCCTTCAGCGAACCGCCGACGTCCATCGCCGACAGGTTCTGCTCGACGTTGAGCGCCGTGCCGATCACGCCGGCATTCTGGCGATCCTTGAACGGATGGGTCGTTGAGGCGAAGTAGATGTTGCGGACGTCCTCCGCCTTGTGGCTGGTCAGGCAGTCGCGCGACGCCTCGACCGCCATGGTAATCGAGTCCTCGTCCCAGTTGGCCATCGAACGCTCGCCCTTGGAGAGCCCGCGCAGGCCCGGGGCGAACCACTTGTTGGCCTCGTACACGGCTTGCCGGTTGAGACGCAGGCGCGGCACATAGGCGCCATAGGCCACGATTCCGACCATCGTTCTTCTTCCTCCACCTGGTCCGACCGAAGTCGGTTCATGAACGAGCGTTTATGTCGTCGCTCTTAGCGCGGTCGCCCCGGTCGGGCGAGCCGCTTTCTTTGTCCGCATCGTAATGGGCGGAATTATCTTCCGGTCTGCGGAACGCCACCGGACGGCGGCATCTCGCGGACGAGGTTGCGGTAACCCGCGCCCTCGGGGATGTGGAGGAACTTCTTGCCGTCCTTCACCTCGACCCAGGGCTGGACGGTGACGATCTTGCGGGCACTCGCTGCGGAGATTGCGCCGGCGACCGTCTTGCCCTCGGCCAGCAGCTCGAGGTTCTTCGTCGTGGCGTGGACCAGCGTCCGCTTGCCGGCCTTCGCTTCTTCGATTGCTTCCTGAGGTCCGATCCAGACCGAGTCCGTCGACTCCGACCCGTCGTGCAGGGCGATCTGGTCTTCTGGCGCCTCGGCCAGGAAGAACCAGGTGTCGAAACGCTTCGGCACGAAGGTCGGCGTAATCCAGTGCGCGTACGGCGTCATCAGCTCGGTTGCGATCTCGAGATCCTCGGCCTCGACCATGTCGACGATGCTCGCCTCGTCCTTGGCGAGCTTGACGCGCCAGCGCTCCTCGATGCCCTTGAGGTCGGCCGCCCCGATCAACGCCTTATGGCCGCGCTTGCGCGCCAGCAGGACGCCGCATTCCTCGAACGCCTCGCGCACGCCGGCAACCCGGAATTTCAGCTCGGCGTCGTCGATCTTGTCGGCGCCGCCGCAGCGGGCGCGCAGCGACGGAGCGCCGTCTGCTTCCTCGAGCTTGCCGCCGGGGAAGACGAGCGCGCCGGAGAAGGAGTCGATCTGGTGATGGCGCACGACCATGAAGACTTCGAGCGGCGAGGCGGCATCTCCCGGCTTCGACGGCCGCAGCAGCAGCACGGTAGTGGCGGGCCGCGGAGGCGATGCCTCATTCTTAGAATCGTTCATGTCTTCCTGCATTCCTGTGACGCTTCAGTGTCCCATACAACCGGCGACAGTGCCATTGCGCGGGTGTATCCTGACATTGTCCATTCCGCTCTGAAGGAGCATCGCCATGACAATGTCCACCAACACTCCGCTTCCGCCCAATCTGGCGGAGGGCCTCAAGGTCCTTCGTGCCAAGTGGGGATGGATCGTGGCGCTGGGCGTCGTGTTCCTGATCGCCGGCTTCATCGCGCTGGGCAGCGCCGTCGCCGCCACCGCCTCGGCCGTCATGATCGTCGGCATCATGATGATCATGGGCGGCGTCGCGGAAATCGTCGCCGCCTTCAGCGTCAAGGGCTGGGGCAAGTTCGCCGTCTGGATGCTGCTCGGCCTGCTCTATGTCGGCGCCGGCGTCATCGCCATCGGCAACCCCTTCGCCGCGGCCACCATCCTCACACTGATGCTGGGCGCGGCCCTCGTGGCCGGTGGCGTTCTCCGCATCTTCCTCGCCTTCAGCATGAAGTCCGCCGGCAAGCCGTGGGGCTGGGTCGTCGTCTCCGGACTCGTGACCCTGCTGCTGGGCGCCATGATCATCGCCCAGTGGCCGGCCTCCAGCTTCTTCGTGCTGGGCATCTTCCTCGGCATCGACCTGATCTTCATCGGCTCGGGCTGGGTGACGATGGGGCTGGCGCTGAAGAACCGCCCCGCCGCCTGAGGCGCTACTTCCGGGTCGGATCCTCGGCGACCTGCACCAGCAGCTTGCCGAAGTTCCGGCCCTTGAGCAGGCCGATGAAGGCCTCGGGCGCGTTCTCGATGCCCTTCACGACATCCTCGCGGTACTTGATCTTGCCGGCCCTCACGAGCGGCGGCACTTCCTTCCAGAAGTCGGCCATCTGGCCGAAGTGATCGGAGACGATGAAACCGGTCACGGTGGCACGCTTGATCAGCAGCAGGCGCCAGTCGGGACCGGGGTTCATCTGCATGTCGTTGTACTGCGAGATCAGGCCACAGAGCGGCACGCGCGCGAAGTCGTTGAGCTGCGGTACGACGGCCGCCTGTACCGCCCCGCCCACGTTCTCGAAGTAGATGTCGATGCCCTTGGGCGCCGCCGCCCGCAGCTCCTTGAACAGGTTCCCCCCCGCCGCGCGATAGTCGACGCAGGCGTCGAAGCCCAGCTCGTTCACGACGTAGTCGCACTTCTCCTTGCCGCCGGCGATGCCGACCGCGCGGCAGCCTCTGAGCTTGGCGAGCTGCCCGACCACGGAACCGACGGCGCCGGACGCCGCCGAAACCACGACGGTCTCGCCCGCCTTGGGCTTGCCGATTTCCATCAGGCCCCACCACGCCGTCATGCCCGGCATGCCGAGCACCGACAGCGCAGTCGAGAGCGGCGCGGCGTCGGGGTCGGGGTCGAGCTTCATCGACATGTCGCCGGTCGAGCAGGCGTAACTCTGCCAGCCGGCATACTCGACGACATAGTCGCCTTCCTTGAAGCGCGGGTTTTTCGACTTCACGACCTGGCCCACCGTGCCGCCGACCATCGCGTCGCCGAGATTGACGTTCGACGCGTAGCCCTTGGCCTCGGCCATGCGGCCGCGCATGTAGGGATCGAGCGACAGCCAAATCGTGCGCGACAGGTATTCGCCGTCCTTCGGCTCGGGAATCGCCTGGTCGACGACCTCGAAATTGCCGGGCGTTGGTTCGCCCTGCGGTCGTGACTTCAGCAAGACGCGACGATTGGTGGCCATGGAATCCTCCGTTGGTTTGCGGCACGGTATCATGCCAATGAAAACCCCGAAAACGCTGAGCTGAATGACCGCGTCCCGTACCTATGTCTGTCTACCCGGCGCCTGGATGGGCGCCTGGACCTGGAAATTCGTGATCGAACGCCTGACCGCGGCGGGCCATGACGCCCGCGCGCTGACCTTTCGCGGCGTCGGCGAGCGCGCGGCGGAACTGTCGCCCGAACTCGACAACGACGTGTTCCTCGCCGACACGATCGCCACCCTGGAGAAGGAAGACCTGCGCGACATCGTGCTGGTCGGCCACAGTTTCGGCAGCCTGATCGCGACGCTGGTGACCGATCGCATCCCCGAGCGGATCGGCCATCTCGTCATCGTCGACGGCGGCATTGCGACCGACGGCCAGTCGATCTTCGGCCGCATTCCGCCCGAGATCGTGGCCAAGCGGAAGAAGTTGATAAAGATCGTGAACGACACCGAGGTGCTGCCCTTCGCGCCGGTCGGCAGCCTGATCATCGACGATCCGGAACTGGCGGCCTGGACGCACAGCCAGCTCACGCCGCATCCGCTCGCCTGCTACACCAAGCCGATCACGCTCCATCATCCTGCCGGCAACGGCCGCCCTATGACCTACATCGCCTGCACCAAGCCGCGCTATCCTGTGTCGGCCGGCATGCACGAGAAGGTCCAGGCGATGCCGCATGTCCGCTACCGTTCGATAGAAGCCGGCCACAACTGCATCCTCTCGGCGCCGGACCTGGTGGCCGCGGAGCTGCTGGCGATTCCGCTTTAGCGGGGACTGTTAGAACGACTCCTTATACGGCCGCAGGTCGATCTCGTGCGTCCAGGCGCTGCGGTGCTGGCGATGGAGGTGCCAGTAGCTGTCGGCGATCGCGTCGATGTTCAGCAGTCCGTCCGGACCGGCCTTCTCGGCGCGGTCGGGCATGCGCGATAGCAGACGCTCGCCCTCGATGCCGCCGTCGATGATCGCGTGCGCGACATGAATGCCCTGCGGGCCGAATTCGCGGGCCATCGACTGCACCATCAGCCTGAGCCCGCCCTTGGTCGCGTTGAAGGCTGCGAACCGCGGCCGGCCGCGCAACGAGCCCGAGGCGCCGGTGAAGATCACCGTGCCGCGTCCGAGCGGCGCCAGCCGGCGCATGGCTTCGCGGCCGAACAGGAAGCCGCCGAAACAGCCGACCCGCCACGAGTCCTCGAAATGCTGCGCCGTCATCTCGCGGAAATCCACGGCGGCGTTGTTGCCCATGTTGAACACCAGCAGGTCGGCCGGCGCGCCGTCCGCGTCGTCTGCCATCGCCCGGTCGAACAGCGCGACGACCTCGTTCTCCTTCGTGCCGTCGACCACGACCGCCGTCGCCGAGCCGCCGGCCTCGCAGATTCCCTGCACGACCTTGTCGATCTTGGGCCCGGTGCGACCGGCCACCAGCACGTGATAGCCCTCTTTCGCAAAGCGGCGGCTTGCCGCCGCGCCCAGGCCGCGTTCGGCGCCCACGCCCAGCACGACCGCCTTCGTCTTCTTCGCCATGTTCGCTCCTCGCAACGCCGTTGCACGGAACTTGCGGTGCGCGGGGCCGCTTCGCTACGGTCGGTCGCATGAAATTAGCTCCATACCCCATGATCGATCTCGATCTCGCGGCGCCGCTCGACCGGCACAACGCCACCGTGCTGCCCGACTGGATCGACTGGAACGGTCACATGAACGTCGGCTACTACGTCGTGGCCTTCGACAAGGCGACGGACACGCTGTGCCAGCAATTCGGCTGCGGCTACGAATATACGCGCGACGAGATCGGCATGACCTTCGTGCTCGAGGCACACGTCACCTACGATCGCGAGGTCAAGGAAGGCGATCCCCTGCGCATCACCACGCAGATCCTCGACCACGACGCCAAGCGCATCCACTACATCCACATGATGTATCACGCGAAGGAAGGCTATCTCGCCGCCACCAACGAACTCATGCTGATGAACATCGACTACAAGACCCGCCGCTCGGCGCCGTGGCCCGACTTCGCCATGGAGCGCATCGAGAAGCTCGCCGCGGCCCACGCCGCCCTCCCCCGCCCGGCCCAGGCCGGCCGCCTCATCGGAATCAAGAAGAAGTAACAGCGTCCATGCTTCAGTCCCTGCCGTACGAACTTCCCGAACTGATCACCCGCGCCCCGCTCGACACCCACCGCTCCACCGTCCTTCCCGAATGGGTCGACTGGAACGGCCACATGAACGTGGCCTTCTATGTCACCGCCTTCGACCAGGCCTCCGGTGCCTTCATGCGCAACATGGGACTGGGCCGCCGCTACGTCGACGGCAAACTCGGCATGACCTTCGTGCTCGAGACCCACGTCACCTACGATCGCGAGCTGCGCGAGGGCGCGCCGATGCGCTTCACCACCCAGCTGCTCGGGCGCGACGCCAAGAAGGTCCATCTCTTCCACGAGATGTACCATTCCGAGCAGGATTATCTGGCGGCAACCAACGAGACGATCCTGATGAACATCGACTACACATCGCGCCGCTCCGCACCGTGGCCAGTCCCGGTGACCGAGCGCCTCGACGCGATCTGGGAGACCCACAAGGTTCTGCCCAAGCCAGCCAAGGCCGGCCGCGTCATGGGTCTTTCGAAGAAGAGCTAGCGAGCGCGGCCAGCGCCTCGCCGCTCAGGCGATAGGGCAGCCAGTTGCGGATCCAGCGATAGCCCAGGCGCTCATAGAAGCCGCGCGCCGGGTTCCAGTCGAGGACGTTGAGGTCGATGCGCTTGTAGCCCTTGGCCGCGCATTCGAGGGCGAGGCCCCGCATCAGCGCGCGGGCCACGCCGCCGCGGCGCTCCTCGGGCACGACCCAGATATCCTCGATGAAGATGCCGCGGGCGGCGGTCCAGACCGAGTAGTTGAACGTGTAGAGAATGAAGCCCACGGGCCTGGTCCCGCGCTCGGCGATCAGGGCGGCGAATTGCGGGTTCTCGCCGAAGCCGTCGCGCGCCAGGGTCTCAGGCGTCGAGCCGACGGCGTCGGGCTCGTCCTCGTAGGTCGCGAGATCGACCGAGAAACGATGCAGCGTGTCGACGTCCGCGATCGTCGCCGGTCGCACCACCAGCTTCTGCAGATCAGACGGCAAGATAGCCTCCATCGACCGGCAGGATGGCGCCGGTGATGTAGCTCGCGGCCTCGGAGCAAAGGAACACCACCGGCCCGGCCAGCTCCTCCGGCTGGCCGACGCGCTTCATCGGCACGTGCGCCAGGAAGCCGTCCAGCTTCTTCGGATCGGCACGCGTCACCTCCGTCATCGCCGTGGCGATGATACCCGGCGCCAGCGCGTTCACCCGCACGCCGTCGGGCGCCAGCTCGGTCGCGAGCGCCCGCGTGAACTGGGCCAGTGCGCCCTTCGAGACGGGATAGACACCACTGCCGGCCGGCGCGACGAAGGAGTTGATCGAGGCGATGTTCACGATGCTGCCCTTCGTGTGCTTCAGCTGCTCGATGAAGGCCATGGTGACATTGAACGGTCCCTGGACGTTCACCTCCATCGTGCGTTCCCAGCGCGCCCGGCCATCCGGCTCGGTCAGGCCGCCGCGCAGGAAGATGCCGGCATTGTTGACCAGGATGCTGATCGGGCCGACCAGCAGGGAGATGTCCTGCGCGAGCTTGGCGCAGCTTTCCTCGTCCGTGACGTCGAGCGCATGGCCGCGCGCCTCGCCGCCCGCCTTGACGATGCTGTCGGCAATCGCGCGCGCGGCCTCCAGATCGACGTCGGTGACGATGACGCGAGCGCCCGCGGCCGCCAGACCGCGCGCGATGGCGGCGCCGTTGCCGCGGCCCGCACCGGTGACCAGCGCCAACCGGCCCTTGAGCGTGTCCTTCATGCCTCCTCCATCGTCTCGCGTGCGGCCCTCAGCGCCTCGCGCAGCACCGCCTCGTCGCCCACATGGTTTGCGAGCAGAAGGATCAGCCGCGCGTCGAAGGCGCGGCACTGCTCGTCGCTGAGATCACGATGCGCATCGACGATCGCGTTATAGACGTCGTCGGGGCGCGCGAGGTTCAAGGTGCGGCGCAACGCACCCGTCGAGGTGTCGGCCATGGTGGTCTCCTCAGCCGTTGCCAGTCGCCCGCCCGATCGCCGCGACGATCGCGGCGCCGTCGAAGCGGCGCCAGCGGGCGGCGACGTATCGGTCGGGACGAATGAGATAGGTCGTCCCCGGCCGCGCATCGTAGCGCTGGCGCGCCAGCCCGTCGCCCGCAATGCGGATGCCGGTCGCCCCGGCCGGAAAATCCGGTACCGGCGTATCGAAATCGGCAAAGGTCAGCACCGTGAAGTCCGCGCCCAGCCGATCGATGAGCCAGCCCTCTCCCTCCCGGCCGATCGGTGCGTCGAGCATCGCCCGCCCGGGTCCCGGCCCGCGCGCCCAGTCGGTATCGGTATCCGCCGTATCGAGCGGCGAGTCCGGCTGGACGGTCGGCACCGACAGGCGGCCACTGTTGATCAGCGCGCGCGCAAAGGGGAAGTCGCGTGCCAGCGAAAGCGTTGCGTCACGGAACGCCCGCGAGGCTGGAAACTTCGGCGTGATGAAGTCGGTGCTTCGGGTCGAGTTCAGGATGTTTTCCCGCGCCGCGGCGCGACGCTCGCTGCAATAGCTGTCGAGCAACGACACCGGAGCGGTCTTGCCGAGCACCATCGCCAGCTTCCAGGCGAGGTTGTCGACATCGGCGATGGCGGCGTTGCCGCCGCGCGCCCCGAACGGCGAGACGACATGCGCGGCGTCGCCGGCGAAAAGCACCCGGCCGTGGACGAAGCGCTCCATCATGCGGCAGGTGAAGGTGTAGACGCTGGTCCATTCGTGTTCCCAGCGCGCTTCGGGACCGAACATCTGGCGCAGGCGCCGATCGATGTTCTCCGGCTTCTTCTCCTCTTCCGGATCGGCGTCGGGACCGAGCTGGAAATCGACGCGCAGCACGTCGTCGGCCTGGCGGTGCAGCAGCACGGAATTGGTCGGATGGAACGGCGGGTAGAACCAGAAGCGCCGCTCCTTCGGCAATTCGCTCAGCAGCCGGATGTCGGAGATCAGGAACCGGTCGTGGAAGACCTCGCCGGGATAGGGCAGGTCCATCAGATGGCGGACGGTGCTGCGCACGCCGTCGCAGGCGACCAGCCATTCGGCGTCGAGCGAGTAGCGGCCGTCCGGCGTCTCGACCTCGACGGCGACGCCGTCAGGGCCTGGGGTGATGCCGACGACCTTGTTGCGGAAGCGCATCTCGACCAGGGGCTCGGCGAGGCAGCGCTCGAAGAGATACTCCTCGACGTAATACTGCTGCAGGTTCACGAAGGCCGGGAACTTGTGCCCCGGCTCCGGTTGCAGGTTGAAGCGGAAGACCGGCTTGTCGTGAAGGTAAAGCTCACCCTGCTCCCAGGTGATGCCCTTCTCGACCATGCGGGTCGCGACGCCGAAGCGATCCCAGGTTTCAAGGCTGTGCTTGGCCTGGCAGATCGAGCGACTGCCCAGGCTCACCGTGTCGTCCTCGTCCAGCACCACCGACGGCACGCCGCGTTGCGCCAGCGCCAGCGCCAAGGTCGGCCCGGCCATGCCGGCCCCTACGATCACAACCGGCCGGCGCTCGCTGCCGCCATCGAGCTCAGGCGGCCTCCGGTACTCGTAGTGACGATAGGTGTAGGAACTCATTGGAGCGCGCCACTCCAGTGGCGCTCATGATGCGCCACTGGAGTGGCGCGCTCCCATGAAGGCATCGTCAGGCGCCCTTTTCCAGCGCCGCCCACATCTCGATGTCGCGCTCGGCCGTCCAGATGCGGGGATGGTCGAGCCCCTTGGCTTCGTCGTAGGCGCGGCTGACGTCGAATGGCATGCAATGCTCGAAAATGACCCAGTTGCCGTAGCGCGGCTGCAGCGTCGCCATTGCCTTGTCGTAGGCCTGCTTCAGCGAGTCACCGGCCCCGGCACTCTTCTCCACGACCTTGTAGAGGTCGCTCAGGAAGGCCTGGGTTCCGGCGATGCCTTCCTCGACGGGGCCCTCGCCGATCAGCGCGTCGCCACGCCCGGGCACCAACGCCTCGGCCTTGAGGTCGCGCAGCTTCTGCAGGGTCTCCGGCCAGTCCTTGTAGTGGGCATCGCCGCAATAGGGCGTGGCGCCGTATTCGACGAGATCGCCGCTGAACAGGGTCCGCTCTTCGGGCAGCCAGACGATGGTGTCGCCCTTGGTGTGACCGCGGCCGGCATGGATGATGTCGACCTGCAGCTTGCCCAGCCACAGGGTCATGCGGTCCTTGAAGGTGATGGTGGGCCAGGTCAGGCCCGGAATGGTCTCCGCGGCCTGGAACAGGCGCGGAAAGCGCTGCAGCTCCGACTTGTAGTCCTCTGCCCCGCGCTCGACGATCATCTCGCGCGTGGCTTCGCTGCAGATGATGTGCTCGGGCGCGTAGCCGCTGGCGCCCAGCACGCGCACGGCATGGTAGTGCGACAGCACCACGTACTTGATCGGCTTGTCGGTGACGGTGCGGATGCGCTCGATGACCTGCTCCGCCATCTTCGGCGTCGCCTGGGCGTCGATCACCATGACCGCGTCGTCTCCGATCACGATGCCGGTATTGGGATCACCCTCCGCGGTGAAGGCATAGGCGTGTTCGGAGAGACGGCTGAAGGTGATCTTCTTGTCCGTCATGTCCGCCTGCGAAGCAAACGCCTTGGCCATCAATATCCCCCGTTCCAGTTGCCTTGAACCTAGGCAGCGGGCGGGCGCGAAGTCAAAGCGTGGCTATTCACAGGCCGGTTCGCGGTTCCGGTCAGTCGGACCCGTATTTGTGATAGCTGCCGCGGTCGCCGGTGCGGACGGTGACGTCGAACGTATCGTTGTCGCGTTCCAACCGGAGCTTCACCACCGAACCGGCGGGGCCGATCGCCCAGAGCTTGCGGTAGAAGTCGGCAACATCGTCGAGCACTTCGCCGTTCAGGGCATGCAGGATGTCGCCTCGCTGCAACCCGGCGCGGTCGGCCGGACCGCCGTCGGAAATGCCACCAACCACCAGTTGGCCCATGTGCTCGACCGTATAGAGCCCCAGCCATGGGCGCGGGGGCGTGGACAGCCGGCCGGTGGCGACCAGTTCGTCGAAGATCGGCTTCAGCCGGTTGATCGGCACGTACATGTTGCCCGGGAACGCCGGCGACCCCGGACCCAGGGCCTCCTGCACCAGCAGCGAGCCAACGCCCAGCAGCTCGCCCTCCTGGCTGATCAGGGCCGAGCCACCCCACAACGGATAGGCCGGCACCGTGAAGATCGCATTGTCGAGCAGGTATTCCCAGTAGCCGGCGAACTCGCGGCGGCCGGCGACCTTGACCTTCAGCGCCGCCTTTTCGCCCCCCAGGCCCGCGACATGGGCCTCGCTGCGGAGGGTGAGGGAATCGGAGTCGCCGAATGCCATCGGTTTCTGCGCGATCGGAGTCACCGTTCGCACGAGACCGAAGCCGCTCTCGTAGTCGTACCCGACGATGCGGGCGGGCAGTTCGTTGCCGTCGATGTCGGTGATCTTCACCGTGTCGGCTTCCATGATGAGGTAGCCGATTGTGAGGATCAGCCCTTCATCGTCGACCAGGATGCCGTGACCTTCACGCTCCGTGCCCAAAGTCTGGGCCGAACGGCGGGTCTCCGGAATCGTCGTCCTGACGCCGACCACGGCCGGCAGAGCCGCCGAAACGAGCGGCGGCAGGCTCGAGCCACTTCCCGGCGTGCGGGCGACCACGCCCTCTTCGCCGGGTGGCGGCCAATGGCCGGCACCGTTTGCGGAACCGTTCAACCCTCGGGCCATCCGCACACCTCCGCGCGCACCAAGCGCGTCCACAGTCTCAAAGATAGGCGTCCGCCGCCCCGATTGCTATATGACGGTCATGGCGCCTCCCGCCGATCCGTTCGAAATCACCGACGACCCCGTCCCGGCCGCCCCCACGCCGGCGCGGCGCGCCGTTGCGTCCATGGCTCATCTCGAAGGGTTGAACGACGAGCAGCGCCAGGCCGTCACCCACACGGGAGGGCCCTTGCTGGTCCTTGCGGGCGCCGGCACTGGCAAGACGCGCGTGCTGACCACCCGCATCGCCCATCTGCTGATCACCGGCCAGACCCGTCCGTCGCAGATCCTGGCCGTAACCTTCACCAACAAGGCTGCCCGCGAAATGCTCGACCGCGTGGCGAGCCTGATCGGCGGCGCCGCCGACGGGATGTGGCTCGGGACCTTCCACGCGATCGGCGTGCGCGTGCTGCGCCGCCATGCCGAGCTGATCGGGCTGAAGAGCAACTTCACGATCCTCGACACCGACGACCAGACGCGGCTGATCAAGCAGCTGCTTCAGGCCGAGGGGATCGACGACAAGAAATGGCCGGCACGCATCCTGTCCGGGATCATCCAGCGCTGGAAGGACCGCGCCCTGACGCCGGAGAAGGTGTCCGCCGACGAAGCCGGCGAATTCGCGGGCGGCCGGGCGGCCGACATCTACCGCCAGTACCAGGAGCGACTTGCGGAGGTGAATGCCGTCGATTTCGGCGACCTGGTGATGCATTGCGTCACCCTGTGGCAGAAGCATCCCGACATTCTGGCGGTCTATCATGGCCGCTTCCGCCACATCCTGGTCGACGAGTACCAGGACACCAACGTCGCCCAGTATCTCTGGTTGCGGCTGCTGGCGCAGGGCACGCAGGATGTCTGTTGCGTCGGCGACGACGACCAGTCGATCTACGGCTGGCGCGGCGCCGAGGTGGGCAACATCCTGCGCTTCGAGAAGGATTTCCCCGGCGCCACGATCGTCCGGCTGGAGCGCAATTACCGTTCGACGCCGCACATCCTGGCCGCCGCCTCGCACCTCATCGCCCACAATGAGGGCCGGCTCGGGAAGACGCTTTGGACCGACGCCAAGGAGGGCGAGCGCATCTCGCTGCGCGGCGTCTGGGACGGCGACGAGGAAGCACGCACCATCGGCGAGGAGATCGAGGCGCTGCAGCGCGACAAGCACAGGCTCTCGCAGATCGCGATCCTGGTGCGCGCCGGCTTCCAGACCCGCGAGTTCGAGGAACGGTTCATCACCATGGGCCTGCCCTACCGCGTGATCGGCGGGCCGCGCTTCTACGAGCGCCAGGAAATCCGCGACGCGCTGGCCTATTGCCGCGTCACCATCCAGCACGACGACGACCTCGCCTTCGAACGCATCTACAATACGCCGCGCCGGGGCTTGGGCGAATCGGCGCTGCGAACGCTGCGACTGATCCAGCGCACGCAGAAGATCTCGCTGTTCGAGGCGACACGGCGGGCGCTTGAGACCGACGAGCTGAAGGCCCGGCCGCGCAAGGCGCTGGGCGACCTGATCCGCAACTTCGAACGCTGGCGGGCGATGCTCGACGGCATGAGCCACGTCGAGGTGGTCGAAACCATCCTCGACGAGTCGGGCTACACCGACATGCTGAGGATCGACCGGTCGCCCGAGGCCGAGGGCCGGCTGGAGAACCTGAAGGAACTCATCAACGCGCTGCAGGAATTCGATTCGCTGCCGGCATTCATGGAGCACGTGGCGCTGCTCACCGACATGGCATCGCGAGACGACACCGACATGGTGAGCGTGATGACGCTGCATGCCGCCAAGGGCCTCGAGTTCGACACGGTCTTCCTGCCGGGCTGGGAGGAAGGCCTGTTCCCCAACCAGCGCGCGCTCGACGACAAGGGGCTTGCGGGTCTAGAGGAGGAGCGTCGGCTGGCCTATGTCGGCCTGACGCGCGCGCGCAAGCGGGCCTATGTCTCCTTCGCCGCCAACCGCCGGGTCTTCAACCAGTGGCAGGCCGCGATCCCGTCGCGCTTCCTGCGCGAGCTGCCGCCCGCCCAGCTCGCCCAGAGCAGCGATGCCGGTCTCTACGCGACCTATTCCGCCGGGCACCATGGCGGCCTGCGCGACCAGGCCAGCGGCTTCGAATACGAGAGCCTGGGCGTCACCGGCCGCCGCACCCGCTATCGCGACGAGACCGCCGACGATCGCCGCGCGACCGAAGGCGACCGGGTCGATCTCAGCATCGGCCAGCGCGTCTTCCACCAGAAATTCGGCTACGGTCTTATCGTCGCCGTCGACGGCAACAAGCTCGACATCGAATTCGAGAAGGCCGGCCCCAAGAAGGTCCTCGACAGCTTCATCGAAGCTGCCTGAGCAAGAAACACAGGAGAGAAACGCCATGTTCCGCCGCTCTGCCCTTGTCCTCGGTTCGGCCCTCGGCCTCGTGCTGGCTTCCGGTACCGGATTTGCGCAAACCGGCAAGGTGACGGTCGTCACTTCGTTCTCGAAGGACGTCACCGACCCGATCAAGAAGGCCTTCGAGAAGGCCGTGCCCGGCGCAACGCTCGAAGTGCAAAACCGCAACACCAATGCCGGGGTGAAGTTCATCGAGGAGACCAAGGGCAACAACCAGGTCGATCTGTTCTGGGCCTCCGCGCCCGACGCCTTCGAGGTGCTGAAGGGCAAGAAGCTGTTGTCGGCGTACAAACCCAAGGCGACGGGTATCGCCGAGAAGGTCGGTTCCTATCCGGTGAACGACAAGGACGGCTTCTATTCCGGCTTCGCGGCCTCGGGCTACGGCATCATGTGGAACGAGCGCTATGTGAAGGCCAACAAGCTGCCGACGCCGAAGGAGTGGCAGGACCTCGCGCAGGCGCCCTATTTCGACCATGTGTCGATCTCGGCGCCGTCGCGTTCGGGCACGACGCATCTCACGATCGAGACGATCCTGCAGGGTGAAGGCTGGGACAAGGGCTGGCGCACCACCAAGGACATCGCCGGCAACCTGCGCACCGTGACCGATCGCTCGTTCGGCGTGCCGGAGGCCGTGAACTCCGGCCAGGTCGGCTACGGCATCGTGATCGACTTCTTCGCCTTCTCCTCGCAGGGAGCGGGCTTCCCGGTGAAGTTCGTCTATCCGTCGGTGACGACCCTGGTGCCGGCCAATGTCGGCGTCGTCGCCAACGCCCCCAACAAGGCGGGCGCCGAGGCCTTCATCGAGTTCCTGCTGTCGCCCGCGGGCCAGGAAGTGCTGCTCGAACCGACGATCCGCCGCCTGCCCGTGCGCCCCGAGACCTACGCCAAGGCGCCGGCCGACTATCCCAACCCCTTCAAGGACAAGAACCTCCAGGGGCTGCTGACGTTCAACGCCGAACTGTCGGAAAAGCGCACGGCGGCCGTCGACACGCTGTTCGACCAGCTCATCACCTTCCAACTCGAGCCGCTGAAGGCCGCGACCAAAGTGCTGCATGAAGTCGATGCGGCACTGAAGAAGAAGGACAATGCCCAGGCCCGCGCGCTCGCCAAGGAAGCGCGCGACCTGATCGCTGCCATGCCAATCACCGAGGCCCAGGCCGCCTCGCCCGAGATCAAGGCCGCGTTCAGCGGTGGCAAGGAGAAGTCGGCCCGCCAGGCCGAGCTGGAACAGCAATGGGCCGCCTTCGCCAAGGAGAAGTACGCCGCCGCCAAGGCCAAGGCCGACGAGGCGCTGAAGCTGGCACGCTAGTGCGGCCTGCAAATCACCTGCCTCCCCATTCACATGGGGAGGTGCCCGCGTCTCACGCGGGCGGAGGGGTCACCGCGTCCGGGGTCACCGCATATGACCCCTCCGCCCCTGATGACAGGGGCACCTCCCCATGTGAATGGGGAGGCGCATGAGTCGCTCCCCCGGCCAGATCGCATTGGCGCTCGCGATCGCGCTCTTCCTCGGCGTCTTCCTGATCGTGCCGGTGGCGACCGTCGTCTACGTCGCCTTCACCGAGAAGGGCGGTGGCGGGCTGACGCTGGTCAACTTCCTCGACTTCGGCCGCACCGACCTGTTCGTGCGCTCGTTCTGGAACTCGGTCTACGTGTCTGGGATGACCGTCGTCTGGGCGTCGGTGCTGGCGCTGCCGCTGGCCTATCTCACCACGCGCTTCGAGTTCCGCGGCGCCCTGCTGGTTCAGACCTTGGGCTTCCTGCCGCTGATCATGCCGCCCTTCGTCGGCGCCGTGGCGATGCAGCTCCTGTTCGGTCGCAACGGTTCGGTGAACCTGCTGCTCGACGAATGGTTCGACTTCAAGATCGGCTTCATGGAAGGGCTGAACGGCGTCATCTTCCTGCAGGCCATCCACTACTTCCCGTTCATCCTGGTCAACCTCTCGGCGGCGCTGCGCAACATCGACCGCAGCATGGAGGAGGCGGCGCAGAACCTGGGCTCGCACGGGCTGCGCCTGTTCCGCCGCATCGCGCTGCCGCTGGCCTTGCCGGGCTACATCGCCGGCGCCAGCCTGGTCTTCGTGAAGGTGTTCGACGACGTGGCGACGCCGCTGCTGCTCAACGTCAAGGAGATGCTGGCGCCGCAGGCCTATCTGCGCATCACCTCGATCGGCATCGACGATCCGATGGGCTACGTCATCTCCGTGGTGCTGATCCTCGTCGCGGTGGCGACCATGTGGGCGACGGCGCTGGTCATGAAGGGCAAGGACTACGCCACCACCCAGCGCGGCGGCGGCGGCCTCGCCCGGCGGCAGCTGAAGCCGCGTGAGAAGGTGCTGGCCTATGCCGTCGTGATCCTGATCCTTGCACTGGTCCTGGCGCCGCATGTCGGGCTGGTGCTCCTGTCCTTCGCCACGGTCTGGTCGTTCAGCCCGCTGCCCGACGGCTACACGCTGGCGCATTACGCGCGCGTGCTGGGCGACAGCTCGGTCTACATCAAGAACACTCTGCTCTATTCCGGCCTCGCCGCGGCCATCGACGTCGCGATCGGCGGCACGATCGCCTATCTCGTCCTGCGCACGCGCCTGCCCGGCCGGCAATGGCTCGACTGGGCCGCCAGTACCGCGCTCGCAGTGCCCGGCGTCGTGCTTGGCATCGGCTATCTGCGCGCCTTCTACGGCGTCAGCCTGCCCGACGGCACGCCGCTCGCAACCCTCTGGATCGTGATCGTGCTGGCCATCGCCATCCGCCGGCTGCCCTATGCGCTGCGCGCCGCCTATGCGGCCCTGCAACAGATCTCGGTTTCGCTCGAGGAAGCCGCGGAGAATCTCGGGGCCAGCAAGGCGCGCACGGTTCGGCGCGTCGTGATCCCGCTGATGACCGGCGGGCTCCTGGCAGGATTCGTCACCAGCTTCGCCACCGCCGCGGTCGAGTTGTCGGCCGTGCTGATCCTGGTCCAGTCGAATTCGGATGCGCCGCTGGCCTACGGCCTCTACGTGCTGATGCAGACCCCGGCGGGACGCGGCGCCGGCGCGGCAATGGGCGTGATCGCCGTGCTCATCGTGGCGGTCTGCATGGGCCTGTCGCAGCTCGCGGTCGATCGCTCGCAACGAGCGCGGGGCATGGATATATGACGGACATGACCATGTCGAAGCCGGCCCGGGCCGTGGGCATCGAGATCACGGGCGTGAACCTCTCCTACGGCGCGACCCACGTGCTGAAGGACGTCGCCCTCTCGATCCGGCCCGGTGAGTTTTTCGCCTTCCTCGGCCCCTCGGGCTGCGGCAAGACCACATTGCTGCGGCTGATCGCGGGTTTCGCCCAGGCGCAGAGCGGCAAGGTGCTGCTCGATGGACAGGACGTGGCGCCGCTGCCGCCGTGGAAGCGCGACGTCGGCATGGTGTTCCAGAGCTACGCGCTGTGGCCGCACATGACGGTGGCCAAGAACGTCGCCTTCGGGCTGGAGGAGCGCCGCCTGCCGCGCGCCGAGATCGACCGGCGGGTTTCGCAGGCGCTGGACCTGGTCGGCCTCTCCGCCTTTGCCGAGCGTCGGCCGGCGCAACTCTCGGGCGGGCAGCAGCAGCGCGTGGCCGTGGCGCGCACCATTGCCATCGAGCCCAAGGTGCTGCTGCTCGACGAGCCATTGTCCAACCTCGACGCCAAGATGCGGGTCAGTGTTCGGCGCGAGCTGCGGTCGCTGCAGCAAAGGCTCGGCCTCACGACGATCTTCGTGACCCACGACCAGGAGGAGGCCAACACGATCTGCGACCGCATCGCCGTGCTGGATGGCGGCCGGGTCCAGCAGATCGGAACGCCGATGGAACTCTACGAACACCCGGCCAACCTGTTCGTCGCCAACTTCCTGGGCTCGGCCAACATCCTCGACGAGCGGTGCGGCGTGCCGGTTCCCGCCGGCAAGCGCCTGGTGTTCCGGCCGCAGCACGCCTCGCTGTCGGTGCCGGAAAGTGCGTCGCTGCAAGGCCCCGTCACCCATCGCGAATTCCTGGGTGCGACCGTCCGCTATGCCGTGCGCATCGGCGAGAATGAAGTGCTGATCGAGACGCCGTTCCAGTCCGGCAGCGAATTGCGCAACGTGGGCGACCAGGTCGGCGTGGACTTGCCCCCCCAACGCATGCTCTTCCTTCCGGCATGAGCAAAGTACGCAAGGCGGGCTTCGTCGCGCCGGCGGCGCAGCGCGTCGATTGGGAAATCCTCCTGGAGGAACGGCTGGGCGAGGAAGGCTTCATCGTCGCGAGCTGCGAGATCTCGCGCGACGGTCCCTGGCGCATCGACATTTTCGGCGAGGGTGACGAGGCGCTGGTCGAGGCGGCGATCGACGCCGCCGCAGAAGCACTCGGCCTCGACGCGCCGGATTGGCGCTGGGAAGAGCTGCCCGACATCGACTGGGTGGCCGAGAACCAGCGCTCCTTCCGACCCTTCGCCGTGGGGCCCTTCTGGGTGCACCCGTCGCACGTGAGTGAAGGCCGCCCCGCCGGCCTGCTTCCGCTGCGCATCGATGCCGGCCTGGCTTTCGGGACGGGGACGCATGCCACCACGCGCGGCTGTCTGGAGCTGCTGGCGACGCTCGATCCGGCGGAGACGGTCAATACCGTCGACGTGGGCTGCGGCAGCGGCATTCTCGCGATCGCGATGGCGAAGCTGTGGAATCGGCCGGTGATCGGTGGCGACAACGATGCCGAAGCGGTCGAGGTCGCGCAGGAGAACGCGGCGCTGAACGGCGTGCCGGAACTCTGCTCCTTCTTCGTCTCCGCCGGCCTGCAGGCCGAAGAGCTCTCCGCCCGCGCGCCCTACGACCTGATCGTGGCGAACATCCTGGCCGGGCCGTTGCTCGATCTCGCGGCGTCTTTCGGCGCGGCGGTGCGCCCCGGAGGACGCGTGCTGCTGAGCGGGCTGCTGGTCGAGCAGGCAGCCGGCATCCTCGCCGGCTACAAGCGACACGGCTTCACTTTCGAGCGTCGTATCGATCTCGAAACGGGTGGCGCCTGGTGGCGAAGCCTGGTCCTGCGCCGGACGTGAGTACAAAGCGAAAGGGCCGGCTTTCGCCGGCCCTCGTACGCTTACGCTACGCTACACTACTCGAAAATGTCGCTACGCCGCGCGGCGCAGGTTCTGGTTTGCTGCAGGAACCCGCCCGCCAGCCCGCTCGAAGTCCGGGGTGACGCCCTCGGCGGCCTCACGGACGGCGAAGTTGATGTCGGCCCGGCAGAGGCCGAGGTCCGACAGTTCACGGTCACTCATGCGGTGGAGCTGGGCCTCGGCGGCCCGCAGCTTGAGGTCGGCCTTGATCCCGCCGACGGCGCGATCGTAAAGGCGGCCGGCCCACAGGATCACGTCACCCATCGCGTTCGCCAGCCATTCCGCGCGCGCGTAGCGGGCACGCAGTTCGAGCAGGCGGCGATCGTCGAGGGTGAAGCCGATCTTGGTATTCGCGTTTCCCCCCGCCGGCGCAGTTTCGCTGGTCAGATCCTCAAAGGTCCGAATCGGCTGGGTCATCATGTGTCTCTCCTTCTATTGTGCGGCGCGATAGTCGATGCTGCACTGCACCCAGCAAATATAGAGCCTTGAGGCACAACAATAAGTGCGCACTCCGAAAGGTCGATATGCGCCCAATGCATAGGATGTTTCATTCGAGCATTTCGCACTTGCGAACGAAATATTATTGCTCAATTTGATCGGACCCATCGCCGCGCGTAGGGTCCATCCGATCATGACCTCAGCTCCCGACGACGTAATTGCCCTCCTCCGCCGCCACGGCCGCGGTGCCGACCCCGCCGCGCTCGGAGAATTGATGCGAGGCGTGGCGGCGGCCCCCGAAAGCCTGTCCGGGCCGGAGTGGGTCGAGCTTGTCGATCCGGCAGCTGACGCCGAATTGACCAAGGCGCTGTCCGACTGGCGGGCAGAACTCGCCGCCGCCGACGACGGACTGCAGGCGAGCCCGGCCCCGCGCGAGCGCCTCGCCAGTCTGCGCGCCGAACTGAAGCGGCGCGGCCTCGACGGTTTCGTCGTGCCCCGTGCAGACGAGCACCAGGGAGAGTACGTGCCGCGCCGCGCACAGCGGCTGGCGTGGCTCACCGGCTTCAGCGGCTCGGCGGGCCTCGCCATCGTGCTGGCCGATCGGGCGGCGATCTTCGTCGACGGCCGGTACACGCTGGCGGTCCGCGACCAGGTCGACGTCCAGGCCTTCGAGCCAATGCAGATTCCGGAACAGTCGGCCGAGCAGTGGATCGCCGACAACTTGCCCCAGGGCGGCAAGCTCGGCTTCGATCCCTGGCTGCAGACGGTCGACGGCTACGACCGTTTCGCCCGCGCCTGCCAACGGGCCGGCGGCAGCTTCGTCCCCGTCGAGGCCAATCCCGTCGATGCTGTGTGGAGCGGCCGACCGCCAGCCCCTCTCGCGCCGGTGCTGCCCCATCCTGTCGAATTCGCAGGCGAGACCAGCGAGAGCAAGCGCGCGCGCATCGCCTCGGCGCTTGCGACGCGGAACGCCGATGTCGCGCTGATCACGGCACCTGATTCGATCGCCTGGCTGTTGAACGTGCGCGGCGGCGACGTCCCGCGCACGCCCTTCGCGCTGGGATTCGCGCTGATCCACGCCGACGGCCATGTCGATCTATACATGGACCGCCGCAAGATCCCCGACCGCACGGTATCGTGGCTGGGTAATGCGGTGACCCTGGCGCCCCCTGGGGAACTGGGCAGCGCGCTCGACATGCTGGGCAAGATGGGCAAGCGCGTCCTGCTCGAAACCTCGACGGCGCCCTACTGGGCCGCGACACGGCTGCAGGCCGCCGGCGCGATCCTGGTTCGCGACGCCGACCCCATCGCGCTCCCCAAGGCCTGCAAGAACGCCGTCGAACTCGAAGGCATTCGCGTCGCCCATCGTCGCGACGGCGCCGCGGTCAGCCGCTTCCTCGAGTGGCTCGACCGGAAGTCAGGCGCCGGGAACCTGCGCGAGATCGAGGTGTCGGACCGGCTGCAGGCGCTTCGCGAGGAAACGGGCAAGCTGCGCGACCTCAGCTTCGACACGATCTCCGGCGCCGGCGCCAACGGCGCCATTGTGCACTATCGGGCCTCAGAGGCGACCGAACGCACGCTCGAGCCAGGCAGCCTGTATCTGGTGGACTCGGGCGGCCAGTATCGCGATGGTACCACCGATATCACGCGCACCGTGGCCATCGGCACGCCCTCGCCCGAGATGCGCGACCGCTTCACGCGCGTCCTCAAGGGCCACATTGCGCTGGCCAGTGCCCGCTTCCCGGCGGGCACGACCGGCTCGCAACTCGATGTGCTGGCGCGCTACGCACTGTGGCAGGTCGGCCTCGACTACGATCACGGGACCGGACACGGCGTCGGCGCCTATCTCTCGGTACACGAAGGCCCGCACCGCATTTCCAAGATGCCGAATTCGGTCGCCCTGCAGCCGGGCATGATCGTCAGCAACGAGCCCGGCTACTACAAGACCGGCGCCTACGGCATCCGCATCGAGAACCTCGTGGCGGTCAAGGAGGTCGAAATCGCGGGCGCCGACCGCCGCTACCTCGAATTCGAGACCCTGACGCTGGCCCCCATCGACCTCGCCTGCATCGAGACCGGCCTGCTGACGGAAGCCGAGCGGCAGTGGCTCAACGACTATCACCGCCGGGTGCGAGAGACCGTCGGTCCGACCGTCGACGAAGCGACCCGCGCCTGGCTCGATAGCGCGACCCGCGCGATCTGAGCCGGGCCGGTCGCCCGGCGCCTACCACTTCATTCTGAGGCCCAGGGTGAGGGCGTTGTTGTTGGTGCCGCCGCCGACCTCGCCGTCGTAGCGCAGGCTGACCTCGGTCGCGTCGGCGACCTGGAAGGTGGCGCCGAGACCAAGCACCGCGGAATCCCGTTGCGGCGTGGCGCCGAAGACGGTGAACGGCGTGCCGGGTGCGCCCGAGAAGGAGGCCGTCATCGGTCGGCTGGTGTCGGCGAATTCGTGCTGCCAGCCGAGGCGCAGGCCGATCGTCGTCCTGGAGAAGGTCGCCGCCAGGTCCATTCCGATCGTGCTGCGCAGCGAATTCACCGTCTGCTCCTGGACGACCAGGTTGAGCGAGTCGGCGCCGCTTTCCGTGAAGCCGTTCTGCGTCGTCGTCGAGCCCTGAACGCGAACGAACGGCGTGACCGACGCGGGCTGCGACAGCGGCACGTCGAAACGCCATCCGGTCTCGAGTTGACCCAGGAACTGGTTCGCTCCCGTCGTACCCTGTGCCGTGCGCGCGGCCAGTCCGGGAATCGCGATCACGCGCGTCATCCGGTTGCTCGCGTAGCCATAGCCCACCAGGCCGTCGACGTAGAGATTGCCCGGCGTGTACGACGCGTAGACGCTGCCGCTGACCCCATCCGTATAGGCTTGGCCCGTGAAGCCGTTCACCCACTGCGTTCCGCCGATATAGCCGATTCCGACTCCCACCAGCAGGTCGGGCCGCATGCGATAATCCATGCCGACCGCGGCGCCGCCGAAATTGTAGGTCATGGTCCCGGCGTTGGCATTGCCCAGCACCGAGCCCAGGCCGCCCACGCCGCTCAGCCATGCGGCGAAGCGCGTCGGCTCTGGCGGCACATCGCAGGTCGTGTTGCAGGCGTCGTCGAGAGGTGAGCCCATCGACACGTAGGTCCCTCCCTTTCCTTGCCCGCCGTGAAGTGCGTTCAGCTGCGCTCCAACGGCGGACATGAAGGCGCCGGCGGTCTGCGTGTTGAAGGTGCCGAGGTTCGCATAGGACTGGCCGCTGATCGCGTTCAACGCCGCCGGTCCCTGCTGCGTGTCGAGTTGCACGATGGCGTCCAGCACGGTGGCGAAATCGCCGCTGACATTGTTGTTGGCCCTGTCGAGCGCGGCGGCGACGGCACCGTGGTTGGCGGTCTGCGCGCCCTTGGAGAAGGCGTTGCTGCTCTGGAGGAGCGACAGGTAGACGTTGTCGGCGTCGTAGCTGAGGGACGGCGTCAGGAAGGCAAGATTGGAGGTGACGCCGGCGAAGGTTCCCGTCACGCCTGCCGACGCATTGAGGATCGTGTAGATGGGGCCGCGCGTATAGTTGCCGTTGCCCGCCATCACCGCGACGGTGCCGCCGTTCAGCACGGCGTTCCCGTTGACGTTGAGTTGACCGGTCTTCGACGGAGTCACCTCCACCTGGTAGGTGCTGCCGGCATTGTTCGTGTAGGTGCCGGTGACATCCATCCGGCCGCTGGTGCGGAGTGCCATCGTGCCGCTGTTGGTCACGTTGCCGTTCACCGAGCCGACGCCGCCGAAGGTCGCACCGGCATTGACCGTCACGCCGCTGGCGAGGCTGGCGTTGCTCAGTGTCAGCGTCCCCGCCGCAGCCTGTGTCCCGCCGGCGTAGGTGTTCGCGCCCGTCAGGGCGAGCGTGCCGGCACCCGCCATCGTCAGGCCGCCCGCGCCGCCAACCGGGCCGGTCAGGGTCAGCGTCTTGCCCGCGTCGGGGCTGATCGTCCCGCCGCCGCCGCCCAGCATGATCGAGCGGGCGCTCGTGAGGTCGGCGGTCGTCTGCAGCGTACCGCCGTCCAACGACAGCATGCCCCCGGTATTGCCGAGGTTGCCGTCCGAGGAGATCGCCAGGGTGCCGGCATTGACCGTCGTGCCGCCGCTATAGGTGTTCTGGCCGGACAGGATCAGCCTGCCGCTGCCCTGCTTGAGCAACCCACCGCTGCCCACGATCGTGCCGGCGAAATTCGACAGGCTGGCGGTGCCCAGCGCGAGCGTGTTGGCACCCAGGTTCACGGTCGTACCCGAGACGCCCACCAAGTTCTGGATCGTCTGGTTGCCGCTGCTGCCGGAGATGTCGAAAGAACCAGGAGTCATGAAAATCACACCGGCTGACTGGGCGATGCTGCCGTTGCCAACCAGCGACAGCCGGCCACCGTTTCCGATGCTGGTCCAGCCGTTATAGGTGTTGACCCCGCCGAGAGCGACCGTACCGGCGCCCTGTACTCCGAAGCCCCAGCCCACCGCTCCCCCGATCGTTCCGTTCCAGGTCAGCGTCCCGCCCGCGTCGCTCATGACGATGCCGCCGTTCACGCCCAGCGTGAGCGACCGATCGCTCGAGAAGGTGCCCGTGGCCTGCAGCGTGCCGTTATTCAGCGTCAGCCCGCCACTCGCGCTGCCGAGATTGGCGTCCGAAGTAATCCATAGAGTCCCGGAATTGACCGTCGTGCCGCCGCCGTACGTATTGGTTCCCCGCAACGCCAGAACGCCGGTGCCGTCCATCGTCAGCCCACCGCCCCCACCAACCGTTCCGAACAGGCCAAGCACTCCGCCCGCACTGAACGTGCCGCCGCCGGCTCCCAGAGTCACCGAATGCCCAATGTTCATGTTCGAGTTCGTTTGCAGCGTCCCGCCATCGAGCGTCAGACCGCCGCTCGTGAGGCCGAGGTTGGTTTGCGACGAGATCGATAGCGTGCCGGCAGTCACCGTCGTGCCGCCGCTGTAGGTATTCCCACCCGCCAGCGTCAGCGTGCCGGCGCCCGCCATCGTCAGGCCACCGGAGCCCGTAATCGTCCCGGCGTAAGTCGAGGCGCCGGCCGTGCCCACGACGAGTCCATTGGAGCCAAGATTGACCGTCGTACCGGTGATGCCGTTCAGGTCCTGGATGGTCCGGCTGCTGCTGCTGCCGGAGATGTCGAAGACCGTCCCCGCACCGGCAAGGTTCACGCCGCTCGACCGCTCGATGGTGCCAGCACCCATGAGCGCCAACGTACCGGCGTTGATGGTGCTGGCGCCGGTGTAGGCCGTCGTTCCCGCCACGGCGACGGTCCCGGGACCGGTGGTCGTGAGGTCGCCGCTGCCGCCGATCGTGCCGTTGAGGGTCAGTGTCGTTCCCAGGCCGGCAGTGAAGAATCCGCCAGCATTGCCGAGCACGATCGACCTGGTGCTCGCCAGGCTTGCCGTCGTCTGCAGCGTGCCGCCGTTGAACTGCAGATAGCTGAGCGGGCCACCGAGACTCGCGTCCGATGCGATCGACAGGGTGCCGCCGGCGATATTGGTCGCACCGCCGTAGGTGTTGACGCCCGCCAAAGTCAGCGTTCCGGTGCCCTGCTTGATCAGGGAGCCATCGCCACCGATCGTGCCGGAGAAGGTCGTCGATGCAGCCCCATCGATCGTCAGGTTGCGACCTCCCAGGTTGACGGTCGCTCCCGTGACGCCCGACAGGCCCTGGATCGTCTGGTTGTTGCTGCTGCCCGAGATATCGAATGTCGCGCCAGCTCCCATGAGATTGACGCCGCTCGACTGCGCGAGGCTGCCGGCACCGGAAAGCGCCAGCGTGCCGGAGGCAATTGTGGTTGTGTTGGTAAAGGTGTTGACCCCCGTCAGCTCCAATATGCCGCTTCCCGCCATCGTCAGTCCGCCGCTCCCGGGGAACGGCAGATCGCCAGCTCCCGTGACCGCGTGCCAAAGAGTGAGCTTTGTGCCCGCGGCGGGCATGAACGTACCGCCCTCAACTTCCAGGCTGATCGACCGGTTGGTCGCAAAGCTCCCCGTCGTCTGCAATGCGCCGCCAAAGAAGGTGAGGCCGGTGCCCGCGGCGCCCAGGTTGTCGTCGGACGAGACCGATAGCGTGCCGGAACTGAGTGTCGTCCCGCCGAGATAGGTATTGGCGCCCGTCAGCGCCAACGTGCCAGCACCCGCCATCGTCAAGCCGCCAGTGCCGCCAATGGAGCCAGTCAGGGTCAGCGATGTCCCCGCGTCGGGAGTGAACCATCCACCGCCGCTGCCGAGCGTGACTGGGCGGGCCGTCGCCAGGCTGGCGGTTGTCTGCAGCGTGCCGGCATTGAGCGTCACACCGCCCACTTCATCGCTGAGGTTGCTGGTCGACGAGATCGACAGCGTGCCCGAATTAACGGTCGTACCGCCCCAATAGGTGTTGGCGCCCGCGAGCACCAGCGTTCCCTGGCCTGCCATCGTCAGCCCGCCGGTCCCACCGATGCTGCCATTCAGAGTAAGCGTCGTCCTCGCGTCGGGCGCGAACGTGCCGCCGCCGAGGGTGATCGAACGTGCGCTTGCCATGCTGGCCGTCGACTGCAGCGTGCCGCCGCTCAGCAGCAGGAAATTGCCTGCATTGCCGAGGTTGCCGTCGGAAGAGATCGACAGGGTGCCGGAGTTGATCGTCGTATTACCGGTGTAGGTATTCGTGCCTCCGAGTACCAGCGTACCGGAGCCGGCCATATTCAGTCCGCTCCCGCCGACAGGGCCGTTCAGTGTCAGGGTCGTGCCCGCATCGGGACTGATGATTGCGCCGCTACCCAGATTGATACCGCGGAAGCTCATCAGGCTGGCCGTCGACTGCAGCGTCGCGCCGCTCAAAGTCAAGGTGCCGCTCTCATTGCCCAGGTTCTTGTCCGACGAAATGGACAGCGTGCCGGCGCTAACCACCGTGCCGCCTTCATATGTATTCTTGCCCCCGAGCGTTAGCGTTCCGGCCCCGATCATGGTCAATCCAAGCAGGCTGGAGCCGCCTATAGGCCCGTTCAGGGTCAGGGTCGTGCCGGCGTTCGGGCTTAGGACGCCGCCCGTGCCGCCGAGCGTGATGGAGCGGCTGCTCGTCAGGCTGGCCGTCGTCTGCAGAATCCCACCGTTCAGCGCGAGGCCGCCAGCCGAGTTTCCGAGATTGGCGTCCGACGAGATCAACAGTGTCCCGGCATTGATCGCCGTGCCCCCGCTGTAGCTGTTGGTTCCCGTGAGTGAGAGTGTCCCGGTACCGGTCTGAATCACCGATCCGGTGCCGACGATCGTATTGCCGACCGTCAGGGCGGCCAACGGATTGAAGGCGACGCTGCCGTTGTCGACCTCGATATTGCCAGACAGACTCCAAGCACCCGCGAGTGTGAGCGAATTCGCCCCGCCGGTGAAGGTGATTGCATTGGCCTGCCCGGTGCCGTTGCCGCCCATGCCGCCGGTAATCGATCCGGTATTGATGACGGTGAGATTCGAACCGACGATCCCGGCGCCGCCGGTCCCTGGTGTCGGCGTTCCCTGGGTCGCGCTACCCGTTCCGATCGCACCGCCATTGCCGCCTGTGACCGAGCCGACGTTGTTGATGACGACCCCGTTGCCAAAGATGCCGGCCCCGCCATTGCCACCCCATCCATTACTCAAACCTGCGCTGCTGCCGCCGCTGCCGCCCCGGCCACCGACGACGGATGCGGCTGTGTTCACATTGGCTCCGGCGGTCGTGGCTGCGATGCCATAGCCACCGTCACCGCCACTGCCACCGGCACCGCCCCCCTCGCCACCATCACCTCCGATACCGCCGGTCCCGCCTGTGACGCTGGCCGTACTGGTGAATGTGACTGGTGCGTTGACGGCGACGCCATAGCCGCCCTCGCCGCCACCACCGCCGGAGCCAGAAGTCGCCCCGACGCCACCCGTTCCCCCGTTCCCGCCATTGCCGCCGACCGTAACCGCATTGCTGGTCGTGGTCGCCATGACGACCGCACCATGTGCACCACCGCCGCCGCCGCCGCCGGCCTGCCCGTTTGTAGATTGATATCCGGCCGATGCACCGTCAGAACCGGAAGCGCCGGCGCCGGCTCCACCGGAACCTCCCGCCGTTGCAACGTTGCCGCTTTGGTCGGTGCCTTGCCCGCCGGAGCCGCCCGTCGTTCCAGCGCCTCCGCCGCCGCCACCCGCCGAATACTCGAAGCTGGAGGTTCCACCCGTACCGCCTGTCCCGGTAGCACTCCCCGCGCCACCAACCCCGCCATTATTTTCGGAATCGTGACCGCCGTTTCCTCCACTGTCGGCCAATGCCGGCGACGCGAGGTAGGCGCCGGACAGCGCCGTCGATGCCAGAAGCGCCACTATGAAGCGGCCGAGCCACGCGTTTGCACGGGAACGAGACGGCGCAGTTGATGCCAAAGCTGAAGTCGACAACGCCGAGCCTCCCCCGAGGTACGCTGATCAATCGAGGGAAGAATAATGCAACAACGATGAAAATATAAAGGAGGAAAGCCGCAAACGATCAACGCGAAAGTTCAACCCACTCTTCTTCCGTCATCGTCGGCACGCCAAGTTCGGCGGCCTTGCGGGCCTTGGAGCCGGCATTTTCGCCGACCACGACGAGGCTTGTCCTCTTCGACACCGAGTCGGTGACCTTGGCGCCCAGCTCTTCGGCCCGCGCCTTGGCAGCATCGCGGGTCATCGTGGACAGCTCGCCGGTGAACACCACGATCTTGTCCTTGAGCTTGGCATCGGCGGCGATGATGCGCCGCTCGACCGGCTGGACCGTGAGTTGCTTCAGCAGGTC
Organism: uncultured Reyranella sp.; assembly: GCF_945957355.1. GTDB lineage: Bacteria > Pseudomonadota > Alphaproteobacteria > Reyranellales > Reyranellaceae > Reyranella. The sequence continues at coordinate 220,196 of NZ_CAMFKM010000010.1, forward strand.
GCGGATGATCTCCACATTGTGCCCCTCGGTGAAGAAGGCACACATCGCGTCCGCCGTCGTCACGCCGATCTGCTCGACGTTGCACAGCCGGCCATAGCTTGGACCGACGGCCTCGAGGGCCTTCTCCTTCTTCACGGGATCGCGATGCGCCTTGCGTTCCTTCGCCGCCGCCAGCATCTCCGATAGCCAGGCATCGGCGTCGCCATATTCCTGGGCCAGGATCTTGGCGGTGGCCTCGCCGATCAGTGGGATACCGATCGCGTTGATGAAACGGTCGAGCGAGATCGTGCGACGCGCCTCGATGGCGGCGATCAGGTTGCGCACCGAGAGATCGCCCCAGCCCTCGCGTTTCTTGATGTCGGCCTCGTGCTCGGGCAGGCGGAAGATGTCGCCCGGCACCTTGAGCAGGCCGTCGTTGAAGAAATTCTCGATGTGCGTGCCGCCCAGCCCCTCAATGTCGAAGCAGTTGCGCGACACGAAGTAACGCAGGCGCTCGACCTGCTGGAACGGGCATTCGAGTCCGCCGGAGCAGCGCCGCACTACGCCGCCCTCCTCAGCCTTCACCTCGGTCTCGAGAGGACAGGGACAGCGCGTGGGAAAGTGGTACTTGCGCGCATTCTTCGGTCGCTCGTCGGCGATGAAGCCCAGCACCTGGGGAATCACGTCGCCGGCCCGCTGGATCGTCACCATGTCGCCGACCCGCACGTCCAGCCGTTCGATCTCGTCGGCATTGTGCAGCGTGGCGCGGGACACCATCACGCCGCCGACATTCACAGGCTCCAGTTCGGCCACCGGCGTCAGCGCGCCCGTGCGGCCGACCTGGATCATGATGGCGTTGAGACGCGTGCGGGCCTGCTCGGCGGGAAACTTGTGCGCCGTCGCCCAGCGCGGCGCGCGGCTCACGAAGCCCAGCCGCTCCTGCCAGTCGATGCGGTCGACCTTGTAGACGACGCCGTCGATGTCGTAGGGCAGCGACGGGCGCTCGATGCCGATCTTCTCGTAGAAGGCGCGCACCTCGTCCGGCGTGCGGCACAGCTTCGTCAGGGGATTGGTCTTGAAGCCCCACGCCTTGAGCAGTTCCAGGTATTCGCTGTGCGTCTTCCAGCTGCGCTGCTCGGCCTCGCCCCAGGCATAGGCGAAGAAGCGCAGGGGGCGCCTGGCGGTGATGCTCGCATCGAGCTGGCGCAGCGAGCCCGCGGCGGCGTTGCGTGGATTGGCGAAGGTCTTCTCGCCCGCCTCCTCCTGGCGCTCGTTCATCTCCTGGAACGCCTTGCGCTCCATGTAGACCTCGCCACGCACGTCGATCGACTTCGGGAACCCGTCCTTGCCGTGCCCCTTCAGCGTCTGCGGAATGTCCTTCACCGTGCGCAGGTTGGCCGTCACGTCCTCGCCCGTGGTGCCGTCGCCGCGCGTCGCCCCCTGCACGAACTCGCCGTCCTCGTAGCGCAGGCTGATCGACAGGCCGTCGATCTTGGCTTCGCAGCTGAACGCGATCTCGTCCTCGGGACCGATGTTGGTTTCCCGCTCCAGGCCACGCCGCACGCGGTCGAGGAAATCCTGCAGCTCCTCGTCGGTGAAGCAGTTGTCGAGCGACAGCATCGGCCGCGCATGCTTCACCTTGGCGAAAGCCGTCGTCGGTGTCGGCGCCACCCTCTGCGTCGGGCTGAACATGTCGACGATCTGCGGGAAGCGCGCCTCGATCGCCTTCAGGCGCTGGCGCAGCCTGTCGTAATCGGCGTCCGAGATCTCCGGCGCGTCCTTCTCGTGATAGAGCCTGTCGTGATGGAGGATCTCCTCGGCCAGGCGCTTGTGCTCGGAACGCGCCTGCCGCTCGGTCAGCTTGTCGACCGCGAGCGCCGCCACGACCTTCGCCGCACGGGACATCGTCGTCCTCCTAACCTGCCGTCGCCAGCAGCCGATCGGCCGCGGCACGCGCCTCGACCGTCACTTCGGCCCCCGACAGCATGCGCGCGATCTCCTCGCGGCGGCCCTTCGCATCCAGCGCCACCACATCGGTGCTGGCGGCCGTCCGGGTCGTGGTCTTGCGGATCAGCCAGTGACGGTCGGCCACCGCGGCGACCTGCGGCGAATGCGTGACGACCAGCACCTGGACATCCTTCGCCAGCCGCTTCAGCCGCTCGCCGACGGCGGCCGCCGTCGCACCGCCAATGCCGGAATCGACCTCGTCGAACACGATGGTCGGCGCGTCGCCGACCTTGGCGAGGCAGACCTTGAGCGCCAGCAGGAAACGCGAGAGTTCGCCGCCGGATGCGATCTTCGCAATGGGCGACGGCGGCGCGCCGGGATTGGTCGAGACGGTGAACTGCACGCGATCGGTGCCGGCGGCCGACCATTCCGCTTCCGGCACGGCGGCAACCTCGGTAACGAACCTCGCCCGTTCGAGCTTGAGCGGCGCCAGTTCGGCCGCCACCGACTTGTCGAGCCGGGCCGCGCCCTTGCGTCGCGCGGCGGCCTGCGCTTCCGCGGCCGTCATGTAGGCCGCACGCGCCGCCTTCGCGGCGGCTGCCAGCTTCTTCAGCCCGGCCTCGCCATCGTCCAGCGCGGCGAGTTGCGCCGAGAACTTTTCAGCGAGTTCCGCGAGCCCGGCCACGGCGACATTATGCTTGCGGGCTAGGGCCCTGAGCGCAAACAGCCGCTCCTCGATCTTCTCGAGTCGCGCCGGATCGAACTCCAGCGTATCGCGTGCCATCTCGAGCTGCGCCTGCGCCTCCATTGTCTCGCTGAGCGCCCGATCGAGCGCCGCCAGCGGCGCATCGAGGCGGCCCGCGGCCTTGTCGGCATTGCGTTCGACCAGGCGATGCGCCGTCCGGAGGCTCGCGACGGCGCCGCGTCCCTGCTCCAGCTCGGCCAGCGCCTGGGTGACCGCTTCGCCCAGCGCGCTGCCGGCCCGCATGAGCGCTCGCTCGCCCGCCAGCGTTTCCTCGTCGTCGGCCTTGGGCGCCAGGGCATCGAGTTCCTTCACCGCATGACGCAGGAATTCCTCGTCGCGCCGCGCCGCTTCCGCCGTCGCCTGCGCGTCGGCGTGGGCCTGCTCGGCGCCGCGCCATGCCGTCCACGCTGACGCAACGGCGGCCGCCTGCTTTTCGAGACCTGCAAACGAGTCGAGCGAGGCGCGATGCGTCGCCGTGTCGAGCAGGCCGTGTTGCTCCATCTGTCCCTGTATCTCGACCAGGGTGTCGCCGAGCCGGCGCAGCAGCGCCACCGAGGCCGGCTGGTCGTTGACGAAGGCGCGGCTGCGGCCGTCGGCGCCGATCATGCGGCGCAGGGTCAGCACGTCTTCCCCGTCGAGGCCCTGCTCGGCGAGCACAGCGCGTGCCGGGTGTTCACGCGGCAGATCAAAGGAGGCGGCGATCGAAGCCTGGGCGGCGCCGCGCCGCACCACGCCCGATTCGGCGCGCGCGCCGAGCGCCAGCCCCAGCGCGTCGATCAGGATCGACTTGCCGGCGCCGGTCTCACCGGTCAGCGCGCCAAGGCCGCCACTATGGGCAAGATCGAGGTCGAGCTTCTCGATCAGCACGAAATCGCGGATCGAAAGCGTGGCGAGCATGCCGGGCGGTCAGAAGATGCGGGAGAACCAGCCGCGCTTCTCGTCGGGCGGCCGTGTGCCCTCGCCGGTCATCAGGAAGTAGCTGTCCTGGTACCACTCGCTGCCGGGGAAATTGTAGCCGAGCACGGCCGCGGCCTCCTGCGCCTCGCTCTTCACGCCAAGCGAGAGATAGCTCTCGACCAGGCGATGCAGAGCCTCTGGTACGTGCGTGGTCGTCTGATACCGTTCGATCACCACGCGGTAGCGGTTGATGGCACCGACATACTGCTGGTTGGTCTGGTAGTAACGGCCGACCGCCATCTCCTTACCGGCCAGATGGTCGATGCAGAGCTCGACCTTGAGGCGCGAGTCGCGGGCATAGGGCGAATCGGGGAAGCGCTTGACGACCTCGGCCAGGGCATCGAGCGCCTGCTGGGTCGTGCGTTGGTCGCGGCCGACGTCCGAGATCTGTTCGTAGTAGCAGAGCGCCTTCAGATAGTAGGCGTAGGGCAGGTCGCGATGGCCGGGATGGAGCTGGATGAAGCGGTCCAGCGCGATGATGGCCTCGTCGTACTTGTTGGACTGGTAGTAGGCGAAGGCCGCCATGATCTGGGCCTTGGTCGCCCAGACGGAATAGGGATGCTGGCGATCGACTTCCTCGAAGCTCTTGGCGGCGGTCTTGTACTCCTGCTGGCCGAGCGCATCGAGCCCGCGATTGTAGAGCTGCTCGACGGGCTGCTCGACATACTTGTCGTCGTCCGAGCCACACGCGGAGAGCCCGAGCGCCAATGTCAGCGCCAGCCCCGCCGCGATGCGACGGCCCTTACCCACAACCAACTTCGACATGTCCCATCCGCAATGAACTTCGTGCCGCCGCGTTATATCACGCTGACACGAAAAAAAGAGGGGCCGCGCGGCCCCTCGGAAGATGCGTGAAGAGCAGAAATTCCTGCGTCAGTTGGCTTGCCGCCGCAGGAAAGCCGGAATTTGCAGATCGTCGTCGTCGCGAGCCGGTTTCGCACGCTCCGTGACATCGAGGCTGATCGAGGTCTGGACCGGCGCCGGACGCGAAACAGGGGCCTTCGGAGCCACGGCGACGACGTTCTCGGGAGCCGGCGCGGGGGCCGGACGCGCGACCTGCGGCTCGGCCGGAGCGGCCGCCGTCGTCGCGGGCTTCGGCGCCGAGAAGGCACCGGTGATGCGCTGGAAGAGGTTGGGCGCACGATTGTCGGTCGCCGGACGTGCGACCGTCGGGCGCGCGACGGGTTCAGCCCGCACGGGCGCCTTGGCCGTCGAGGGACGGCTGACGCGCCAGTCGTTCTCGTCGACCAGCGGACGCTGCGGCGCGGGCGCCGGAGCGGGAGCCGGCGCCACGGGAGCGGCCGCCACGGGAGCCGGCATCGGCGCAGGCGCCGGAGCGACCGGCGCCGCCTCGACCGGAGGCGCCATCATGACGGGCGCTTCGACCGGCGCTTCGTAGGCGGGAGCCGGCGTCGGCATCGAGGCCATGATCGGCGCGGCAGGCGCAATCGGCGCCGGCGCGGCAGCCGGCGGCGCAACCGCGACGGGCGGAGC
>NZ_CAMFKM010000011.1 GCF_945957355.1 uncultured Reyranella sp.
CGAGGTCGTGCAGTATCGCGGCGAGGCGGCGATGTTCGCCGACGTGGCGGCCCAGCAGCTCGACGGCGCGGCGGGCAGTCCCGCCGGTGCGGCGGCGGTGATCGCCTCCGGCAAGGGACGGGCCATCGCAATGATGGGCGACCGTCTGCCGGCCTTCCCCGGCGTCGCGACGATGGTCGAGCAGGGCGCCGTCGGCGGCTTCTACGAGACCCGCGCCTTCGCCGTCTTCGCCGTCCCGGCGGCGACGCCCAAGGACATCGTGAAGAAGCTGTCCGACACGCTGTTCGAAGCCGGCACCGACGAGAAGGTGAAGGCGCTGATGGCCAACTACCTGATCGTCGGGCCTCTCGATTTCGAAGCGACCAACAAGGTCTTCAAGCGCGACACCGAGATCATGCTGAAGGTGATGAAGGAGATCGGTATCAAGGCCGAGTGACGCGCGAGCTGCGCTCGCGCTTCACTCGGCCCATGAGCGTCAGGAGCTTGCCCACGGCAAGCTCCGGGAGCGACGCTCGCTGTTGCAACGATTCAACGTAAGGAAATCACGACCATGTCCTTCACCGTAACCAGCGACAGCTTCAAGGAAGGCGCGTCCCTCGGCATGGAGCACATCCTGTCGGCCGAGTATGGCTTCGGCTGCGGCGGCGGCAACAAGTCGCCGCACCTGCGCTGGTCCGGCGCGCCCGAGGGCACCAAGAGCTTCGCCGTGCACTGCTTCGATCCCGATGCGCCCACCGGCTCGGGTTTCTGGCACTGGGTGGTGGTCAACATCCCCGCCGGCACGACGGAACTCGCACTCGACGCCGGCAACCCTAAGGCCGGCCTTCTGCCGAAAGGCGCGCTGCAGACGCGCACCGACTTCGGCGCCCCGGGCTATGGCGGCCCGTGCCCGCCGCCGGGCCACGGCCCGCATCGCTACGTGTTCACGGTGTTCGCGGTGAAGGAAGAGACCCTGCCGGTGAATGCCGACACGTCGGCCGCGATCGTGGGCTTTCAGCTGCATTTCAATACGCTGGCGAAAGCCACGCTCACGGGCACCTTCGAAAGAAAGTAGCCAGCGCCGCGTTTACTGCCCGCGGCCCGTGGGGGTCACTGGAGGACGGTGAGTTCCAGGGCGGTCCTGGCACCGTGCAACAGGGTGTTGCGCGCAATGTATTGTGGCAGGCCATAGTTCTCGTAGCTGAGGAATCCCTCGCGGACTGAAGCGGCGAGAAGCGCCGGGCGACTGGCGACGGCAAGCTCCAGCGTGTCACGGGCATGCAGCACCGCGGCGGTCGGGGTCAGGTTGACCATGAGATCGACGGGCTCGCCCGGAACGAGCGGGGCCTTGATCCTGTCATCGATCGCCTGTTCGGCCCTGGTCGAGAATTCCGGCATGACCTGTCGCGTCGCGGCGCGCTGGTTTCCCATCGACAGGCATTGCCGCCTGCCCGCGCGATCGATGCGGTCGAGACGTACCGTTACGTGCGTGTCGATCTCGGTGCTGGCGAGGCCCAGGCGAAAACGAGCCGGCCCGACCAGTTCCATATCGGCCGGCACCTTCCAGGCGAAGCGCAGGACGTGAGGCATGACGCTGTCGGTGCCCGGCACGAGGCCTGGAACCTGGGGTGCGGCCAGCCAATGGCTCGCGGCCTCGGCGACCGGTTCGACCTCGAGGGTGCCTGTGGCGGCGGGATGGAGCGCCAGCGTGCGGGAGGCCGGAGGCGGGAAGTCCGCCGCTGTCCCCCAGGCGCTTTCGCCGTCGCCCGCGCCGTCACGCCACCAGCGCACGGCCGGCTGGCGATCGTAGCCGTTGTCGATACCCTTCACGACATGGTCGAAGAAGGCCAGTGCCTCGAGTTGCCAGGAGTAGGCGGGAAGTTCGTACTCGGCCGGCCCGATGATCAGCCATTTGCGGTCGGCCGGCGTACCGGCATTCTCGAAGAGGTCGTAGGCGCCGAACTGGTGCAGCGAGATGTTGCCGCGATTCTGCACGACGACGAAGGGCACGTCGATCTGCGACAGGCGGCGAAAGGAGCCTTCGTCGGACCGGTTGTTCGGATCGGTATCCGTATCGGCGAAGAAGGTGACCAGGTTTTCCAGCGCACGGGGGATCGGCCGGTTCTTCTTGAACCCCTGCATGATGGCATCGATGCGGGGACGCACCAGATTCCAGAGGTACGGTCGGTTGACGACGTGGCTCAGGAGGGCGCGCACCACCGGTGGAACGTAGAGCTTCACGCCCTTGGCCGTGAAATTGGCGCCAGTCCACAGGCCGAAGAATTCGATGTTCGGATAGCCGGCATAGCGGAAGACGTGGCGGCGATAGTCGGTGCAGATTTCGTTGCAGAAAAACGCCTTGAGCGCCGGCGGCCGATGGGCGGCGATCGTCGGCTGGTTCATGCCGTAGTAGGACGTGCCGAACAGGCAGACATCGCCGCTCGACCAGGGTTGCTCGCCCGCCCAGGCGACGCAGGCAAGATGATCCTGCACTTCGGATTCGGCGTGCCAGCGCCGCAACTCGCCTTCGGAGCGGCCGACGCCGCGCGCCGTCACGACGACCTGGGCATAGCCCCGGGCGGTGATGACCGGAGGCGACCCGATTTCGTTGGTGCCCTTGGGCACACCGATCGAATGCAGGTCCCGATTATAGGCCGAGAACTGCACGATCGCGGGATACCGGCCCGGCGCGCGCGGCAGATACACGTCGGCCGACAGCTTCGTTCCGTCCTTCATCGGGATCATGACATCGGCAAGCAACCGGCAGCCGAGATCCTCCGCGGCGACCTTGCCCGGCTTCCAGCCGGCGAGCTGCAGGTGGTTGAGACGGCCCTTGAGGGGAATCAGATTGTCCAGCCAGGCTGTCATGCGCTTGTCCGTCAGTTGCTGGAGTTGCTTTCCTCGGCGAGAAGCTTGAACAGCTTTGCCATTCCCGCAGCCGCTTTCGGTCGCAGCGGCGATCCGCCGAGCGCGAGATTGAGCACCGACAGGCCCACCCCGAGGGCGTGGACCAGCGCCACGGTGTTCGCGTCCGCCGGGATACCGATGCGATCGGCAGCTGTCGCAACCTCGCCGCGTATGCCGCGCGTCAGCCGCTCGAAGATCGCCCTGGCATCGGCGTCCTGACTGGCCGCCAGTGCAAATGAAATGAGAACGCGGCTGTTCTCCGCCTTCTCGAAGGCGGTGCCCATGGCATCCGCCAGCTTCCTGGGACTTGTGGATGCGGCACGCATCGCAAGCTCCACCCCCGCCAGCTGATCGGCCGCGGTGCGCTCCAGGACGGCGGCCAGCAGCGCCTGTCGCGTGGGAAAGTAATAGGTCAGATGGCTTTGGGAGATGCCGGCAGCCTTTGCCACGCGCGGCTGGGTCAGGCCGGCAAGCCCATGTTCGCGGATCAGCCCGACGGCCGCCACCAGCAGGCGCTCACGAACGGCAATCTCCACGGGTGACAAATCGGCGATCCCTGGTTGGTATACCTACCAATGTAGGGCGCGAGTGGTCTGGAACGCAAGTGCCCGGGCGCAAGCGGGGCCGGCGAAGCGGCTACGCTCGGAACTGGACTCCTGGCGGCCTACCGTTCATCCAGGGGCGGGAACTTCCACTTGCCGTTCCGGATCGGGAGGAATGAGCCGTCGTCGACGCCGACCTCCTCGGCGATGCGCCCGTTCATCACCTGGTTGAGCGCCAGGATCAGCTCGCCGTTCTTCTTCGGGTCGAGCGCCAGGTTCGCCATTTCGTCGGGATCGGCCTGCAGGTCGTAGACTTCGAGGTCGTTCTTCGCGAGCAGCTCTTCCAGCGTCTTCGGCGTGTTGAACAGGACAGGCGAGAAATAGCGCGAGAATCGGTAGCGGCCGTCGAAGATGCTGCGGATCGAGGTGCGGTTCGCGAAGTCCGGCGGATGGCCGGCCAGGATCGACTGCTGCTGCTCCGGCGGCTTGCTGCGGAAGGCGCGCATGTCGATCGTCATCGCCGCCCACTTGGGGTCCGAGTAGGACAGCATGTCGAAGTTGAACAGCGAGGCCGGTCGCACGGTCTTCGGCGCGGCGGCTTCCGGGTTGCGCAGCAGCGCGGAGAAATCCTTGCCGCGCAGTCCCTCGCTTGCCCGCGCGACGGCGGCGGCGTCCTTGCCCGTGAGCGCGAGGAGGGTGGGCGTGAGGTCTAGCTGCGAGGTGATCGCCTGGCATTCCTTGCCGCCCGGGAGAGCGGGATGGACGATCATCAGCGGCAGGTGATTCTGTTGGCGGTAGGCGTTGGTGCCTTTGCCGCGCATCTGGTGGCTGCCGCCCAGCTCGCCATGGTCGGCGGTGAAGACGACGATCGTGTTCCGGGCCATGCCGTTGTGCTCGAGCGCCGCCATCAGGCGCTCGACCTTGGCGTCGCAGTCGCGGATGGCGTTGAAGTAGTAGTTGCGCAGGTCGCGCCAGCGCCGGTCCTCGTCCGGCCAGGCGCCGACCAACAGGTCGATGGACTGCTGATAGTAGAGCTGCGCCTTCGGCCGGCCCGGCGTATCGAAGGGCTGGTGCCGGTTGGGCGGCAGGGGGACGTTGTCCCAGGTCGCGCGATAGAGCTCGTCGTCGGGCGCGCGGGCAATGGGGAGCGCATGCCGCTTGCCCTGGATGTTCTCGGTCCCGATATCGGAGTCGAAATACATCGTGTCGTGCGGGTTCACGAGATTCACGGCGAGGTACCAGGGCTGGCCCTTCGTGTGCAGCGTCTGGGCTTCGGTGCGTAGCCACGTGACCGCGGTCGCCAGCGTGCCGTCGTCGTACTTGTAGCCGCCCAGCGTGCCGTCGATCAGGTCGCCGACGCCGAAGAAATCCTGGAAGCCGTAGGACTGCATGGTCTTGCGATAGTCGAGCAGCGGTGCGTCGACCGGCCTGTCGTTGAGGTCCATCGTGGCCGACAGGTGCCACTTGCCCTGATAGGCGGCGTGGTAGCCCAGCTCGGTGAGCCGGTGGCCGATCGTCTTGATCTTCGTCGAGAGATCGCGCTGCCAGATGTAGTTGAGATTGTCGGCGATGCCGGTGTGCTGGATGTGCTGGCCGGTATAGACGACCGACCGCGCCGAGGAGCAGACGCAGGAGGCGGCCTGGTGGTTGAGGAAGGTTATGGCCTTCTTCTTGATCGCCTCGCGGGCCGGCACGGGAAACGGCCACTGCGGGAAGAAATGCTCCTGGTCGACCAGCACGAACAGGATGTTGTAGCCGGACGGCATCGTGGCTGTGGAAGGAGCGGCCTGCGCCTGGGCTTGGGAGATCCCGCCGGCCAGCAGGGTCGTGCCCAGCAGGGCGGCGCCGGAGGCCATCGCCGTGCGGCGGGAGGGGAGGGACGAATCGTCTTCGGGCGTCGTCATCCGGTGCTCCTGTGTAAGGCACCCCATGCTACGCGGAAGCGGAGTTCCATTGCATGCGAAATGAACTCGGCGTTTCGCGCGCGCTCGCGTAGGCTCGGCGCAACGGAGCAGGGAGCCAGGATATGACAATTCGGCGTATCGCGGTCGAGGAAGCCTTCGTGACGCCGGAAATCATGGCCGAGTGGCACAAGGTGCTGGCCGGACGGGATGTCGAGCCGGGCTTCGCGAAGATGGGCGAGTCGATTCTCGCGCAGACGCCGGCCAACAAGCCGCTGGACGATCGGCTGCTCGACATCGGCGCGGCGCGCATCGCCCACATGGATGCGATCGGCATCGACATGCAGGTCCTGTCGCTCACCTCACCGGGCGTGCAGGTGTTCGATGCCGCGCTGGCGACGCGCCTCGCAGCAGGCTCCAACGACGCGCTGGCCGCCGCCGTGCGCGCCCATCCGACACGGTTCGCGGGCCTCGCTGCCATCGCGCCGCAGGATCCCGCGGCGGCGGCGAAGGAGATCGATCGGGCCGCCGACACGCTGAAGCTCAACGGCCTGATCGTGAACTCCCACACCAGGGGCGAGTATCTCGACGCGCCGAAGTTCCGCCCGATCCTCGAGGCGGCCGAGGCGCACGACATGCCGATCTATCTCCATCCGCGCGAGCCCGCGGCCTCCTGGGTGGCGCCCTATCTCGACTATGCGCTGTGGTTTGCCGGCTGGGGCTTCGCCGCCGAGACCGGCCTGCATGCGATGCGCCTCATCATGTCGGGGACGTTCGATCGTTTCCCCAGGCTCAGGATCGTGCTCGGCCACATGGGGGAGGGCATTCCGTTCTGGCTGCAGCGCATCGACAACCGCTACCGGCTCGAAACGAAGATCGGGGCCTGTGAGAAGCTCGCGCGCCTGCCCAGCGAATACTTCCTCGACAACTTCGTCATCACGACCTCGGGCGTGACTTCGATGCCGGCGCTCCGCCTCTCGCTCGACGAGCTGGGCGTGGACCGCATCCTCTTCGCTGCCGACTTCCCCTACGAGGACGACGCCGAAGCGGTGCGCTTCATGGACGGCGCCGCCGTCACCGAGGAGGAGCGAAAGAAGATCTACGAGACGAATGCCTGCCGGGTTTTCGGGTTCTCTCAGTAGAGCTTGAGGTCGTAGTTCAGCACCACGCGCAGTTCTTCGGAGTCGGTGACCGTGCCGCCCTGCCACACGGTCGAGCGTCCATACTGCACGCGGAACCAGAGGCCCTCCAGGGGCTTGTGCTCGGGGCGCCAGTCGACGTGGAAGTCCCATTCGGTCTCGACCAGCGGCGCGCCCGCGGCGGGAGCGCTGGTCCAGCCGTTGAAGAAGTGCGCGGCCAGCGCGATGCCCGGCAGGCCGACCGGCGTCAGCGTATGCGACAGGCCGATCATCACCGCCTGTTCGCCGGCCCGCTGGAACCCCTGGATCAGCGCGTCGGTGTAGAAGGGGTTGGCGCTCCACGGCGTCAGGATGCCGAGGCCGGGATTGGCGACGGAATAGCCCAGGGTCAGGATGCCGGTCTGGTAGCCGAGATCGACCTTCATGCCGAGCTGGTTGGTGGCGAAGGCATTGCCGCCGTTGATCATCGTCTGGCCGGTGCTGTTCTGGGCGACGAACTGCGCCGCGGCGAGCACGGTGAAGCCGCCGCCGAAATCGTGGCCGAGCTTGCCCTCGGTATAGAAGATGTTGAGCAGGTCCTGGCTGTAATAGTTGATCGCACCGATCGAGGCCGGGCCCCAATTCATCAGGCCGCCGACCAGGCCGACGCCGGCATTCGAGGTGGGAGCCCCGGCGGCGCTGGCCATCGACTGGAAGGCGATCGCATCGCGCGGCTTCATGGCGTCGACATAGGCGGCACCATAGCGAAAGCTCGGCGCGCCCGCGTCGCCCTCGAATGTTCCGACCAGCCTGTAACCGGAGAAGGTGTTCGGCGTCATGCGATTGTCGTGCGCGCCGAGGAAGGGCGTGTTGTAGAGATGCCGGCCGAGCGTGATCTCGTACGCGTCGCCGAGATGGACCTGGGCATAGAGCTGGCCGAACACCGCATAGCCCTGCTGGTCCGGCAGCAGCAGCCCGGTGTTTCCGTATTGCGGTGGCGCGACGATCGGGAAGGAGGTGTAAAGCACCGCGCCCAGCGAGACGAGGTCGAACAGCTTGCCGGTCTCGGCCGAGATCGAGCCGCCGCCCGCCCAGGCTTCCTGGATGGTCGTGCTGCCCGGCGGGCGCACCGCGTCGCGATAGTAGCTGCGGGCGTCGATACTCACCTTGGAATCGCGCAGGAAGGCCGGCGTGTCCTGCCATCGCTCGCGCAACTCCGGGAATGCGGTGAGCGGCGGCGGCTTCGGCGGCCTGAAGATCCGCTCGATCGCGGTCAGATCCTCCGATGGAGTGCGCGGGATCGGATACTCCTGCTTGCTGGCCTGCGCGAGCGCGGTGCCGCCTGCCCCGAGAGAAGCAAATCCCACGGCCGCCGCCAGGGCCAGGGACCGGGTGCGCTTTCGGTCAGGGTTCATGTCTACGAACCGCGGTCGCATCGACAAATGTGAGGAAAGCCCCATTGCTGGAATTCTTGCATCTTCTCTCCGAGCCTTCACGTCCTGCATGAGGGACCATCCTGTGGCGGTACCTCCAGGGGCCGGGCGTGGTCCGGCCCTCAATTCCCCCCTTTCGTTCGGACCGGTCGCCCGCCATAAGACGGGGCGGGGGAAGGTCGATCGACGGCCTTCGGAGAGGACAGGAAACTGAGATGGCGGGGCTGTTGGGGGATCGCGGGACACAGGTCTTCAGGCTCGTCGTCGCAGGGGCGGCCGGCGCACTGCTCTCGGCCTGCGCCAGCGACAGCACCTCCTACCAGGAGCAGGCGCTGCGGGCGTCGGAGGGCGGCGACCTCAAGGCGGCGACCAGCCTGGCGCAGAAGGAGGTCGAGAAATACTCGGCCACCGACCAGTGCTCCTCCACCACCAACTACAATTGCGGAACCCTGGCGCTCGCCCTGAGCAGCCTGGCCGAATACCAGATCCTGAGCGGAAACCTGGCCGCCGGCGAGCGCAGCTTCGACCGCGCCAAGGGCGCCCTCCAGATGGTACCGAAGGACAACAAGCCCAGCGCCACCGGCATGGTCTATCGCGACGTGTCCGAAGCCTTCTGGAAGGCGGGCGACAAGAAGCGCGCCATCGCCGTTTTCAAGGAGGGCACGACCCGCGGCGCCGACGAGTGGCTCTACACCACCTCCGCCGCCAAGGCGGTCGCCCAGCAGGAGGGCCGGCCGGCAGCCCCGGCTGCCGCGACGGCGGTTCCTGGGGCGCCCACGGCCCTCGGGGCTCCGGTCCCGCTGGCACCCGGCGCCACGCCGGTGTCGGCGACCGAGTCCGACACCATGGTGAAGCCCAGCATGGTCAACGATCCGGCTATCAACGATCCGATGCGCGGACAGCCGCCCAGCTCGGCCGGCCCGGCGCCCGCACCGCTGGCGCCGAGTCCCCTTACGCCGACCCCGCTGCAGAGGTCGCGCTGAGGCAAGGGCGGGCTGCCATGGGAATGCGAGGGAACGAGCCATGAAGGACTGGCTGTGGGCGGGGGCGATCAGTCTCGTGGCGGCGATCGCAGCCGCCCTTGCCTACGGGGCGTGGAAGAACAGCGATTTCGTCGATGGCCAGAGTGACCGGCTGACGATGGAAGGTACGTTCACCAAGGGCTTCTACGACCAGGGCATGGACAAGGACGGCCAGAACAAGGGCATCCAGGATGTCGGCTTCATGGCGTTGCCCAACAAGCACGTAACGGCCGTGCGAAAGCTGGACCAGCGCGTGATCTTCGATGCGTCCTACACGACGGGGCCCGACGGTTTCCGGGTTGTTCCCAAGGTCGAGAATGCACAGCGCTGCGTTCTCCTGTTCGGCGATTCGTTCACCTTCGGCGAGGGCGTGAACGACGACGAGACCACGGCGGCCCAGATCGTCGCGAAAAGCAAGGGGCAGGTCGAGGTCAAGAGCCTCGGGATCGGCGGCTGGGGTCCGCACCAGTTCCTGGCGGGCCTGCAGTCCGGCCGCTTCCAGCGCGCGATAAGCTGCAAGCCGACCGATGCCGTCTATCTGATGATCGCGGCCCATACCGCCCGAGCGGCGGGACGGGGCAAGTGGGACCGCTTTGGTCCGCGCTTCGTCGTCGACGGCAACGGGCAGGCGGTGCGGGCGGGCAACTTCAACACCGTCGGCAAGAGCTGGCGTGAGCTGGTCGGGTTCAATCGCCTGACCGAGGACGAGGAAGAGGAACTGTCGGCGTCGATCCTCACCGCGGCCTCGCGCGAGCTGGCGCGCCTGTATCCCGGCATCCGCTTCCACGTCTTCCTCTGGGACGGAGTCCCCGCCGGCGTGGCGCGGCGCCTGGCCGGGAAAGGCGTGAGCGTACATACGATTCGCCAGATCATTCCCGACTACACCGACGAGGCCTATCTGATCGCCCCGCCTTTCGAATATCACCCCAAGCCGGTCGCCTACGGGAAGGTGGCGGACTACGTGCTGGGCCTGCTGAAGTAGGGGAACGCCGTAGCGCGCCCACCCTCGTCCTGGGAAGGCAGGGGCCAGGCATCGCCTGGCCCCCGTTGATTCAAACTTGGGCGAGCCCGCCGTCGACGAAGACCTCGCCGCCGGTCATGAAGCTCGAGTCGGAGGAGGCGAGGAACGCCGCCACCGCACCGGTTTCCGACGGCTCGCCGATGCGGCCGAGCGGCGTCGAGGCGCCGATCGCTTCGAAGGCTTCCTTGCCCACCACCTCGAGTGCCAGGTCGGTCCGGGTCGGTCCCGGCGAGAGGACGTTCACGCGAATGCCGGTGCCCTTCAGGTCCAGCGCCCAGCTGCGCGCCAGGTTGCGCACGGCCGCCTTGGTGGCGCTGTAGATGCTGAACTGCGCCGTGCCCATCTCGCCGGTGGTCGAGCCGGTGAGGATGATCGAGCCGCCGGCCTTCATCAGCGGCAGGCCCTTCTGCACGGTGAAGATCAGCCCCTTCACGTTGACGTCGAAGGTCTGTTCGTACTGCTCGAGCGTGATCTGGCCCAGCGGGGCGAAGGCGCCGGTACCGGCATTGGCGAACAGGATGTCGAGCCCGCCGCGCTCCGCCTTCACCGTCTCGTACAGCCGGTCGAGGTCGGCCGGTTCGGTGACCGAGCCGCGCACGGCCCGGGCCGAATTGCCGAGCTGCGCCAGGGCAGCGTCGAGTGGTTCCTGCCGTCGTCCGAAGAGATAGACGAAGGCGCCTTCGTCGACGAAGCGTTGCGCCGCGCCCAGCCCGATGCCGGTGCCGCCGCCCGTGATCACCGCTGTCTTGCCCTTGAGTCTGCTCATGATGTGCTCCTGCCTTTGAGGTTGCACAGAGCTGGAGGCGTACCCACCTAGAGACAAGTATGCACCTTTTGGTAAGTGCCTAAAAATGTCTGACACCTGCACCCCGACCCTGCCGGGCTTCACCTGCGGCCTCGACGCGACGCTGCGGGTGATTGCCGGCAAATGGAAGCCGCTGATCCTCTACTTCCTGGCCCAGGGCGGCGCGACCCGTTACGGCGAGCTGCGCCGGGCCATGCGCGACGTGAGCGACAAGATGCTGATCCAGCAGCTGAAGGAACTGACGGCCGACGGGCTCGTGCGCCGCACCGACTACAAGGAAGTCCCGCCGCGGGTCGACTATGCCCTGACCCCGCTGGGCGAGAGCCTCGCCCAGGCCCTGGTGCCACTCTGCGCCTGGGGCACCGAGAACCTGGCCGAAGTCACCCGTGTGTTCGCGCGGCGCGAAATGGCGAATGGCACCAGCCGGTCCCACGGGAAGGCGGATCTTCCGAGGACTCCCCCGTGACCGGTCCTGTTCCCCGGCGGACTCCCTCGCTGTGGAGCGGCGTGGTTCTCGGCGTCGCGACGGTAGTGGTCTGCCTCCTTGCGAGTGAAATTGCCTCCCGCCTTTGGGATCCGGCCGCCTCTCTGTGGCACTGGCCCAACTCCCTGGCCGAGGCGCCGGAGCCGGCACCGGGGGCGGCGCAATTTGCGTACGATCCAACGCTGGGGTGGGCGCCGGTCGCCGGTACTTCGGGAACGATGCTCGGCAAGCCTCTCTCGTTCACCGCCCAGGGCACGCGCGCGCATAATCGCGAGGCGCCCGCGGTGACCGGTCCGCTGATCCTGGCGTTCGGCGATTCCATGACCGAGGGCTATGCCGTCGGCGACGACGAGACCTGGCCGGCCGCGCTCGAGCGCCTCACCGGCCGCCCGGTGCTCAATGCCGGCGTGCGCGGTTACGGTCTCGACCAGATGGTGCTGCGGGCCGAGCGCCTGATTCCCGAACTCAGGCCGACGACGGTCGTCCTGGCCTTCATCGCCGACGATATTTCGCGCACCGCCCTCTCGGTCCGCGACTTCCGGGGCAAGCCCTACTTCGTGCCCGACGGGGAAGGGGGACTGGCGCTGCACAACGTACCGGTGCAGGGAGCGAGCCTGCCGTCCTGGATCGTGTCGGCGCGGGAGATGATGGGTCGTTCGCACCTGTTCGGTCGGATCGTGACGCGCCTCGGACAACGACCCTACTGGACGGGTCGCGAGATCGGCACGGAGGTCGATCCCTTCATCGTCTCCTGCCGGCTGATGGACCGGTTCGCGGCCCTGGCGAAGCGCGAGGGCGCCGCTGCCCTCGTGGTGGCATTGCCGGAGCAGGGCGTGTTCTTCGATGCCAAGGCCGCCGCGGGGCAGCGCGAAGCGCTGACGCGGGTGCTCGGCTGCGCGGCGCGAGCCGGCCTCGCCACGCTCGACACGAGTCCGGCCTTCGTGAAGGCGGACGTCGGCCGCGACATCGACGCCTACTACACGATGATGCACTTCACCGGCCGGGGCGCCGACCTCGCCGCGCGCGAGATCGCTGGGGCGCTTCGCGGCGGCGCGGAGTAGCGGGCTCTACCCCGCCTTCTTCGCCGGCGGCGGGGACCAGGTGCCGTTGATGATCGAGGGCGGTGTTTCGCTGGGCCAGTAGAGGCGCAGCATCAGCTGGAACTTGCCCTTGGGGGCGGGCAGCCAGTTCGACTCCTTGTCGGCGCCGGGCGACTCGTTCTGGATGTAGAGGTCGGTCGAACCGTCGGCGTTCGCCTTCAGCTTCTGCCGCGCGCTGATCGAGTAGCGGTTGATCGGATTGGCGACGAAGAAGAAGTCGGCATCGTACATGGTGAGCGACCAGAAGCCCTTGACCGGCGGCAGCTGGCCCTTGGGAAAGCGCATCACGTACTTGTTCTTGCCGTCATAGTCGCTGCCGTTGGCGTCCTTCATCGACATCGGATAGATCGCGTCCTGCGGCCGGTTGGCGCCCAGCCCGATCGCCGTGACCAGCGCGCGGTTCAGGTAATCGGTGCCGTAGAGGCCGGTGACGGTGTCGTAGAGCCAGCCGTTCACGTTCTTCACCGACTTGCCGACCTTGAGCTGCAGCATGATGCGGTCGAAGGCGATGTGCGGGATGCGCGCCACGAAGTCGGCGTTGAGCTTGCTCTTGTCGAAATCCTGGCCCGGCACGAGCCCGATGCGGGCGAAGCGCGCGACGGCAGCGGCATCGGCGGCGACCGGCGGGTTGGTCTTCATCAGCTCGGCCAGCAGGGTAAAGTAGGAGACGGCGTCGAGCGCGTTCACCTGCTCGCGCACCGCCGTCTTCATGTCGACCTTGGGATCGACCGTGGCGGCGGGCGGCGTGTAGTCCTTGCCCCAGGCGCTGAGCGGCACCAGCTTGCACTGGTCCTGGAGCGCATGGACGGCGGCGTAGTCCTCCGGCGTGCCGGTGCAGTAGATGCGGCCCAGCATCCACACGAGGCTGGTCGGCGACTTGTATTCCTTCACGCCGGCGGGAAGCGTTCCCTTCCAGCCGGGGCCGGTGATGGCGTAGGTCTGCGCGCCCGTCCCGGTGGTGCGCGCGCCGGGCACCTGGAAGACACTCGTCCAGCCGTCGAGCATCGGGAACAGGTAGTAGCGGCCCTTCATGTCGGGCAGGCTGAGCACCCACGGTTCCTTGCCGACATCGGCCCAGGCGATCGTGTAGAGCGTGTCGGCGTTGGGCGCGGTGACGTCGCGGAAAGCGGCGCTGGGATATTCGCGAATGCGCGCGAACTGGCCCATCGGCGCGCGCGTGCCGGCCGGGGCCGCGACGTTGGTCATGATCCGCCGCGTCATCTCCATGGTGACCAGCGGATAGCCGTAGATGTAGGCGTCGGTCGCCAGCCAGAACTCCTCCAGCCCGCCGAGGATCGGCACGCCTTCCTGGGCGTGCGCGCCCGTGGAGGGAAGGAGGCCGCCCAGGGCCGAGAGCGTGCCGGCGAGGCCGCCCAGGGTGGCGTTGCGACGGTTGATGGCCATGATCGAACCTCTCTCTTTCAGAACCGGAAACTCGCGCCCAGGACCGGGCCGTAGAAGACCTCGTTGAGGCCGAAGGCGGTGGCGCCGCTGCCACTGTTGTAGTTGACGCCCAGTGCGCGGAAGCCCGCCAGCGCGGCGATCTGGTAGCCGCTCATCTGCCAGTCGTAGGAATAGACGGCGATCGCCTGCCAGCTCAGCGAGTTCTGCAGGTTGAAGCCGCCGATGTCGCCGCGCACCGTGATCGTCTGGTTGGGCGCGAGCTGATGGCGCAGGCGCAGTCCCACCAGCGGATCGACCCAGGCCGTGGTGCCGCTGTCGGCAAGCGCGAAGCCGCCGCTTCGGCTCAGGTTGAAGCGCGTCATGTCGGCGGTGAGCAGCGCGTCGAAGGTGCCCACGAGATTGACGTTCCAGTAGCGGAGCCCGCCCACCGCCTCGAGCCTCGTCGAGCCGCTGCCGTCACCGCCCCAGTGCGCGAGTTCGTAGACGCCGCCCAGTTCGACGATGAACATCTGCATCGTGAGCGCCGCATTGGCCGTGCCGCTCAGCTTCAGGCCGGGAAGGGGATTGCGATAGGCGGCCTGGCTGGTGGTGAAGCCCATCTTCGTGAACACGAAGTCGGCATAGACGCCGACCGGTCCCTTGTCGGCCTCGAGATACCCCATGTAGCCGATCAGCGAATCGCTCTTCTGCAAGAGGTCGATGAAGCTCGCGTTGGTGTCGACCGTCTGGCCGTGCGAGGTGGTGCTGCCGCTCACGCTGATCAGCCAGCCGTAGGTCGCGGCCTGGAAGCGCCAGGCGTCGGGATCGACTGTCACGGCGGTGTTGGCGGCCGCCGGCTCGGCCATCGCCACGCCCGTGCAGGCGAGGACACCCCCGACGACGAGCACAGCAGCCGCCAACTTCCGATTCACGAGGGCTTCTCCGGCCATTTCGAGGGGGACTATTTCTCTCCGGCGGTGTGCCAAAGCGCCTTGCCGGAGGCCATGACAGTTTGCGCCAAAAGTGCAATCGTCTACGCAACGTGACCGTCCTCGCGACCTCCGATGAACTCGGCTCGCCCGCCCGCCGCAGCGACCCTGCAGCGCGCACCATGCGTGTAGGGCCGATGTTCGGTCTGGAAGCGCTGCTGGGGCGGTTCGGGGTCCCGCTGGCACCGCTGATCGCCGAGGCCGGCCTGCCGCCCGACTGCTTCAGTGCCCCCGACAATCGTTGGCCCGTCGACCGGCTGCTCGATCTCGTGGCGCGTTGCGGAGAGGCCGCGAACTGTCCGTGTCTCGGGCTGCTGCTCGCGGAGCCGGTGGGACCCGCCGCGCTCGGCGCTCCGCTCGCCCGCCTGCTGGGCGGCGCCCTCACGATCGAGCGGGCGCTGCGCGGCCTCACGATGAACCTGCACCTGAACGGCGAGGCGCTGGTACCGGCCCTCTCGGTGGGTGCAGGCGACGCCTGCTTCAGCATCACGCCCTACGACTATCACCGGCGTGGGACGGAGCATCTCGAAGACTTCTCGCTGGCCGCGCTGGTCAACATCCTGCGCTTCCTCGGCGGTCCGAAATGGACACCGCTGCACGTAACCTTCGCCCATCGCGCGCCGGCCAACCGCCGGCCCTACGACTCCTTCTTCAGGGCACCGCTTTCCTTCGGTGCGGCGCAGAGCGCCGTGCACTTCGATGCGTCCTGGTTGCCGCGGCGGCCCGAACCCACGCCGCCGGGACTGGCCGCACCACCGCCGCCGCCCGTGGCCGGCGAGGAGCTCGACATCGCGGTTCTCGCCCGCCGGGCGATCATCCGCGGGATGGCGCAGGGCGTGGTCGGCGTCGATGTCGTCGCCTCCGTCCTGGGACTGAGCCGGCGCACGCTGAACCGCCGCCTCGCCGAACGCGGCACCTCGATCCGCGATCTGATCGCCGAGGTCCGTCTCCAGGTCGCACAGCAGTTGTTGCGCGATACCGATCTCACCATCGCCGACATCGCCGTCACCACCTGCTATTCCGACGTTGCCGCCTTCTCGCGCGCCTTCAGTGCGAGAACGGGCGTCTCGCCGGCGGCATGGCGGAGCGCCCAGGCCTAGACCCCGTCGGCCGTGATGCCGAGCTGGCGGATGAGCTTGCCGAGGCGCACATGCTCGCGGCGCATTGCCTCGTCGAGTTCTCCGGGCGTCATCGGCATCGGCTCGATGCTGGCATTGGCCAGGCGGGCGCGGACCTCGGGATCGGCCAGGGCCCGGTTCACCGCCCTGTTCAGCCGGTCGACGATCGCATCGGGCAGGCCCTTCTGCCCCAGGATCGGGATCGACGACTGGACCTGCAGGTCGCCCTCGCCTTGCTCCTCCATGGTCGCGACGCCCGGCAGATCCGGGGCGCGCTTCAGCCCCACGACTCCGATCGCCTTGAGCCGGCCCGCCTTGACGTGCGGCCCCGCCAGCGTGGTGCTGACGATCGCGAGATCGAGACGGTTGCCCAGGAGGTCCTGAACGCCGGGCGGCAGGCCCTTGTAGGAGATCGACGTGATGTCGATGCCGTACTTCATCCGGAGCTGCTCGGGGATGAGGTGCGAGGAGGTGCCGTTGCCCGGGTTGAGATAGTTGAGCTTGCCTGGATTGGCCCGCGCCAACGCGACGAACTCCGCGATCGTGTTGGCGGGCGAGGCGGGCGGCACGCAGATCAGGGCGCTGCTCACGCCGACCATGGCGATCGGCCTGAAGTCGGTCATGGCATCGAACGGCGCCCGCATCAGCAGGTTCAGCACGACGTGGCCCGACACGGTGAGATAGAGCGTGTAGCCGTCGGCCGGGGCGCCGAGCACCAGTTGCGCCGCCAGGATGCCGTTGGCGCCGGGCCGCGGATCGATCAGCCAGGTCTGGCCGAGCTCGCGCTGCATGGCCTCCGACAGGGAGCGCGCGGCGACGTCGAGCAGGCCGCCGGGCGGCCCCGGCAGCACCACGCGGATGGTCTTCGACGGATAGGCCTCGGCATGGACCGCGGTCGCGGGAACCATCGCGGCCGCGGCGGCGAGGAACAGGCGGCGCTTCATGGTCAGGCCCGGTGGAACGGTTTGTCGCCGCAGATGGTGACCCGGTGGCCGTAGCGGCGATTCGGGAAGTAGTCGAACAGCGCATGGTGCTGGGTGCAGCGATTGTCCCAGAAGGCCACCGAGTTCGCCCGCCAGTCGAAGCGGCACTGCAGTTCAGGCGTCTCGATGTGGCGATAGAGCATCTCGAGCACCGCGTCGCTCTCATGCTTCTTCAGCTGCGGGATGCGGACCGTGAAGCCGCGGCTGACATAGAGCGCCTGCCGGCCGGTCTCGGGATGGGTGCGCACGATCGGATGCTCGCTGGCGGGAAATGCCATGTCGGCGCGGTCGTTCGCCTTGTTGCGGAAACTGTGCGCCTTGGCGCTGTCATGGATGGCGGTGAGGCCGTCCAGCATCTTCCGCACCGGCGCCGACAGCGTCTCGTAGGCGCGGTACATGTTGGCGAACAGCGTGGCGCCGCCGCCATCGGGCGGCACCTCCGTCAGGTACAGGATCGAGCCCATCGGCGGCTCGGCATCGCAGGACACGTCGCTGTGCCATTCCTCGCCGGCGACGCGCTTGGAGTTCTCGTCCGCTTTGATCACCAGGATCTCGCGATGCTCGGGCACGCCGATCGGCGCGTTGGGATGGACATGCAGGCGGCCGAAGCGCTGGCCGAATGCCTTGTGGCTCTCGATGTTCATCTTCTGGTCGCGGAAGAAGATCACGAGATTGTCCATCAGCGCCCGGTGGACCTCGTCGAACTGCTGGTTGCCCAGCGGCTTCGAGAGATCGACGCCGGATATCTCGGCGCCGATCGTGGGGGTGAGTTTCCTGACCTCGATCGATTGATAGCCCATGGTTTCCTCCTGAAATTTTCCCGAGGGTAAATCACGGTCGGTCCGGGCATTTGACATTCTGGGACATGGATTTGACAGTTCGGGCGAGACGCCTGACCCCGCCTGCCGCGCCCCGAGCCGTGACCACCGAGCCGTGACCGACTTCATCCGCAGCGCCTGCCTCACCTCCTATCCGGAACTCGCCCGGTCGCTGGGGCTCGACCCGCTGCGCCTGCTGAAGGAGGCCGGCATCGACCGGCGCTGTCTCGACGATCCCGACGTGAAGGTGCCGGCCGGCGGGCTGCGCCGGTTGCTGGAGAACTCGGCGCGCGCCGCGGCCGCCGAGGATTTCGGCCTGCGTCTCGCCGAGACGCGCTCGCTGTCGATCCTGGGGCCGATCGGGCTTCTGGTGCGCGAGGAGCCGACGGTACGTGACGCGCTCCTGTCGCTGATGCGCTACATCCCGCTGCACAACGAATCGCTCGATCTGCGTCTGGAGGAGAGCGGTGGGCTCGCGCTGGCGATCGTCGAGATCCGCGTGCCGCGGCCGGTGCCGCTGCGCCAGGGCACGGAACTGGCGGTCGGCGTCCTGCATCGCGTGCTGCAGTCGCTGATCGGTCCGCAGTGGCGGCCGTCCCTTGCCTTCATCCACGAGGCACCGGCCCGCCGCGACACGCACCGTCGGCTGTTCGGCGGCCGGGTCGAGTTCGGGCGCGACTTCAACGGCATCGTCTGCGAGAGCCGCGACTTCGACCGCCGCATCCCCGCCGCCGACCCGGCGCTCGCGCGCTATGCGCGGCAGCATCTCGAGGCGCTGCTGGCGCGGCCCAACTCGCTTCTCTCCGACAAGACCCGCGAGTTGGTCTCGCTGCAACTCGCGACCGGGCGCTGCACCGCCGACCTCGTGGCGGGGCAGTTGAACATGAACCGCCGCCTGCTGCACCGGCGACTGGCGGAGGAGGGGCTGACCTTCACCGGGATCCTGGAGGACGTGCGCAGCGGGATCGTCACCCGCGCCTTGTCGAACACCGACCGGCCGCTGAGCGCGCTGGCCGACATGGCGGGCTTCTCCTCGCTCAGCGCCTTCTCCCGCTGGTTCCGCGACCGTTTCGGCGCCGCGCCGTCGGCCTGGCGCAGCAACGCACGGGCGCAACTCCAGGACAGCGTCGGGCGTTATTAGTCGCAGGAATTGGCCAATTCCGCCTTGGTTTGGCCCGCAGCGCTGCCGATGATGATCGTGTGCCCGTGTGGGCTGGAGGGAGAGAAATGCTGACGACCTTTGCGAGGCTTGTGCTTGTTGCGGGCATCGGCATGGCCGCCGCAGCGTGTCAGGGCGATGGCTACGGTCCGCCGACCGGCTATCAGCCCGCATACAACAACGGCTATTACGCGCCGCCGCCGCCGCGCTACGCCTATTCGCAGCCCGCGCCGGCCTACTACGGCAACCCGGGCTACGGCTACAACAACGGCTACTACAATCAGGGTCCCCGAATGACGACCGTGACCGTCACGAACCGCGGCCAGAACGGCTACGCGGACCAAGTCGTGCAGCAGCAGGTCGCCTGCGGCAGCCAGTATTACGACGGCTACCGCCAACGCTATGCGCGCTGCTGACCGGCTCGCTCAAGGCTGCAGCGAGGCGAGCAATCCCTTGAAGGCGAACGACGCTTCGCTACGACGTCGATCTGGTGCTTCGTGATCCTGCGGGCCTGCTGATCGCTATCGCCCGGTGGCGCATGTGATCCGTGAACGGATCGTGCCATTGCATTCATTGCCGCGTGGGCGTTCTTCTTCTCGCGGGTGTCCACTCTCGATCGCGTACCGCCCGACTCCATCGACAAGGGTATGTATTGCCTCCACGCCTTGGGCCAGACTGTGACCATGGTGATGTTCAGAAGCCTGTTCCCTGGGCTGGTCGCCGCGCAGATCGTCGGCATCATGCTGATCGCGCTACGCGTTGTGCCGATCGTATGGTTACCCTTCGCGCTGGTCCCTGCCCGTAGGAACAGCTGCGGCTGAGAAGCGAACATCAGGGTTACTTGCCGGGAGCAGACAATCCATATCATTTGGATGGCATGGCAGATGAACGGCTGGCGTTGGCGACGGAAGCGACACGCCCAACCACTCGCCCCGATCACTCAATCCCGCTAAACACCACTCCCTGTCCTTTGCGCCGGGAGGGGGTGCCTCAATGAAAAACAGCCCACGAATCATCATCAACTCCGACGTGCTCGCCCCAGCGGCGCTGGCGTTGCTCGAGGAGCGGGGGGCGGAGGTGCGGATGTTGCCGACGCGGGCCACCGAGGCCGAGATGATCGCGGCGGTGGCGGAGGCGCCGACGCATGCGATCATGGTGCGTACCACGAAGATCACGCCGGCCGTCTATGACGCCGCGCCGGACTTGCGGGTCGTGTCCAAGCACGGGGTCGGCTACGACAATATCGATGTCGAGGCGGCCAGCGCGCGGGGCATCGCAGTGCTGCGAACGCACGGCGCCAATGCCCGCTCGGTGGCCGAGCTGGCGCTGGGCATGATGATCTCCGTGCTGCGCTACATGGTGCCGTTCGACACGGCGCTGAAGCAGGGCACCTGGCCGCAATCCGCTTTCATGGGCCGCGAACTGTCGGGCTCGAAGCTCGGCATCGTCGGCTGCGGCGCCGTCGGCTCCTCGCTGGTCGCGCTGTGCCGGCCGTTCGATCTCGAGATCCGGATCTACGATCCATACATCGCGCCCGACGCGGTGCCGGAGGGCGTTGGGCGTGTCCATGTCCTCGACGAGCTCCTGGAATGGGCGGACATCGTCAGCCTGCATTGTCCGCTGACCGAGGAAACCGACCGCATGATCGATGCGGCGGCGCTCGCCCGCATGCGCAAGGGCACGTTCCTGGTGAATGCCGGCCGCGGCCCGCTGGTCGACGACGTCGCCCTCGTGGCGGCGCTGGAGAGCGGCCATCTCGCCGGCGCCGCGCTCGACACCTTCGTCGTCGAGCCGCCCGATCCGAACCATCCGCTGTGGAAGCAGAAGAACGTGGTCTTCACGCCGCATGTCGGCGGCTCGACGAGGCAATCGCTGGAGCGGGTCGCCGTGCAGGCGATCGAGAACATCTTCTACGTGCTCGACGACGTGCCCCCGCCGGCGAAGTGCGTGGTGGGGTGATACAGTAAAGGTCCCTCGCTGGCGCTCGGGATGACGATTGGGGTGATTGTAGCGCAGTGCGTCACCACGAAAATCCTGTCATCCGGAGCGCCAGCGAGGGACCCTTGAAGGTCACCCCACATCCGGCATCTTCTCCAAAAGCTTGTCGAGGGTGATCGGATAGTCACGGACGCGGATGCCGGTGGCGTTGTAGATCGCGTTGGCGACGGCGGCGGCGACGCCGCAGATGCCGAGTTCGCCGACACCCTTGGCCTTCATCGGCGAGGACATCGGATCGGTCTCATCGAGGAAGATCACCTCCTGGTGTGGGATGTCGGCATGCACCGGCACCTCGTAGCCCGCGAGATCGTGGTTGACGAAGAAGCCTTGGCGCTTGTCGACCACCAGATCCTCCATCAGCGCCGCGCCCGCGCCCATGGTCATGGCGCCGATCACCTGGCTGCGCGCCGATTTCGGATTGAGGATGCGGCCCGAGGCGCAGACTGCCAGCATGCGCCGGATGCGCACTTCGGCAGTGGCGGCATCGACGGCGACCTCGACGAAATGCCCGCCGAAGGTCGACAGCTGCGCCTTCTTGTTGAGGCCGCCGAACTCGATCTCGTCCTCGGCCACCAGCTCAGCCCCCTTGGCCGCCTCGGCCAGCGCGATGGCGCGGTCGCCCGAGCGGACCTGGCCGTCGGCGAACTCGGCCGCGGCGGCGTTGAGGCCGAGCTTCGCCGTGACCGCCTCGCGCAGCTTCACACAGGCGGCGTAGACGCCGGCGGTCGAGGAGTTGCCGCCGAACTGTCCGCCCGAGCCCGACGATACCGGGAAGGCCGAATCGCCCAGCCGCACCACGACCCTGTCCAGCGGTACGCCCATCATCTCGGCCGCGGTCTGGGCGATGATCGTGTAGCTGCCGGTGCCGATGTCGGTCATGTCGGTCTCGACGGTGACGATGCCCTTCCCATCGAGCCGCACGCGCGCGCCCGACTTGATGACCGGCGATCCGCGATAGGCGGCCGCCATGCCGAGCCCGACCAGCCAGCGCCCGTCGCGCACTTGCCGGGGCTCGGGCTTGCGCCGGGCCCAGCCGAAGCGCTCGGCGCCGGTGCGCAGGCATTCGGTGAGCTGGCGCTGGGAGAACCTGCGCTTCGGCTGTTCGGGATCGACCTGGGTGTCGTTGCGGATGCGAAACTCCACCGGATCGAGGCCGAGCTTTTCGGCCATCTCGTCCATGGCGATCTCGAGCGCCATCATGCCGGGTGCTTCGCCGGGCGCGCGCATCGAATTGCCTTCCGGCAGATCGAGTTCGGCCAGGCGCTGGCGCGTCAGCCGGTTGGCGCCGGCATAGAGCAGCCGCGTCTGCATGATTGCCGTCTCCGGCTTGCCGCCGGGCAGGTCGCCCGACCAGCTGTCATGGCCGATCGCGGTCAGCCTGCCGTCCTTGCCGGCGCCGAGGCGAATGCGCTGGATCGTGGCCGGCCGGTGCGTGGTATTGTTGATCATCAGCGGCCGCTGCAGCGCCACCTTGACCGGCCGCTTCGCCGCGCGCGCGCCCAGCGCCGCCAGCAGCGCGTCGGCACGCACCCACAGCTTGCCGCCGAAGCCGCCGCCGATATAGGGCGACATCAGGTGGACCTTCTCCTTCGGGATGCCCAGTGTCTTCGCCACGTCGCCGACGCTCCAGGCGATCATCTGGTTCGAGGTCCAGAGCGAAAGCCGGTCGCCCTCCCAGGCGGCGATGCTGGCGTGCGGCTCCATCATCGCGTGCGACTGGTCGGGCGTGGTGTAGGTGGCGTCGAGCTGGACGGGGGCGGCGGCGAAGGCTGAGTCGAAATTTCCAACCCGGCTGTCGGCCGGTTCCTCGTCCTTGCCCGAGGGCTTGGCGGAGTCGCGGGCCGCCGCAAGGTCGTAGGCACCCTTGGCCGGCGCATACTCGACCTCGATCATTTCGGCGGCGTCGCGAGCCTGCTCGAAGGTCTCGGCGACAACCAGCGCGACGGCCTGGTGGTAGTGCTCGATCTCGGGGCCGCCCAGCAGCTTCGCGGTATTGTACTCGCCCTTGCCGAGCTTGCCGGCGTTCTCCGCCGTGACGATCGCCAGCACGCCGGGGGCGGCCTTTGCAGCGGCGAGATCCATCGACGCGATGTGGCCCTTGGCGATGGCCGAACCCAGCACATGGCCATAGGCCGCGTCGGGCGCCACGTCGTGGCGTTCGTAGGCATAGGGCGCGGTGCCCGTGGTCTTCAACGGCCCGTCGATGCGGTCGGTCGGACGGCCGACGATCTTCAGCCGGTCGATGGGATTGGTGGTGGCGGGCGTGTCGAATTTCATGGCTCAGCCCTTCGCTTCGGCCAGCACGGCGGCGAGCGCGCGCTCGGCCAGCGGCAGTTTGAACTTGTTCTCTTCGGTGGGCTTCGCGCCGGCGAGCAGCTTCGCCATCACAGGCTTGGCGCCGCGCGACATCTCCGCCTCCGCGTCCTCGCGCCGCCATGGCTTGGGCGCGACGCCGCCCAACGCCACGCGGCCGCTGCCGTCCGGCTGGACGATGGCGGCGACCGAGACCAGGGCGAAGGCATAGGAGGCGCGGTCGCGCACCTTGAGATAGTGATGCGTGCCGCCGGCCGGCTTCGGCAAGGTCACCGCGGTGATCAGCTCGCCGGGCTCGAGCACCGTCTCGATCTCGGGCGTGTCGCCCGGCAGGCGGTGGAAGTCGGCGATCGGGATGGTGCGCCTCGCACCCTCAGGTTTCACGGTGGGCTTCACGGTTTCCACCGTGGCGTCGAGGACGCGCATCGCCACCGCCATGTCGGAGGGATGTGTGGCGATGCAGGCCTCGCTGCCGCCCACCACCGCGAGCTGTCGGCTGTAACCGCCCAGCGCCGAGCAGCCACTGCCGGGGCGGCGTTTGTTGCAGGCCATGTTGGTATCGTAGAAATAGGGGCAGCGCGTGCGCTGGAGGAGATTGCCCGCCGTCGTTGCACGATTGCGCAGCTGGCCGGAGGCGCCGGCCAGCAGCGCGCGCGACAGGACCGCATGGTCGCGCCGCACCCGCGCATCGGCCGCAAGATCGGTGTTGCGCACCAGGGCGCCGATGCGCAGGCCGCCGTCCGGTGTCTCTTCGATCCTGTCGAGGCCGAGGCCGTTCACGTCGATCAGATGGTCCGGCGTCTCGATCTGCAGCTTCATGAGGTCGAGCAGGTTGGTGCCGCCGGCGATGAAGCGGGCGTCCGGCCGGTCCGCGGCCGCGCGGGCGGCTTCGGCGGGTGAGGCGGCGCGCTCGTAGGTGAAGGGCTTCATGCCTTCCTCCCGGCGACTTCGCCGATCGCCTCGACGATGTTGGAATAGGCGCCGCAGCGGCAGATGTTGCCGCTCATGCGCTCGCGCAGTTCGGCATCGTCGAGCGGGGGCTTCCCATTGAGGTCGGCGGTGACGTGGCTCGGGATGCCGGCCTCGATTTCCGCGAGCACCGCGACCGCCGAGCAGATCTGCCCCGGTGTGCAGTAGCCGCACTGATAGCCGTCATGCTTCACGAAGGCGGCCTGCATCGGATGCAGCTTGTCCGGCGTGCCCAGCCCCTCGATGGTGGTGATCTTGCTACCCTCGTGCATGACCGCGAGGGTGAGGCAGGAATTGATGCGGCGACCGTCGAGGATCACCGTGCAGGCGCCACACTGGCCGTGATCGCAGCCCTTCTTGGTGCCGCCGAGATGCAGCCCCTCGCGCAGCGCGTCGAGCAGTGTGGTGCGCGTATCGAGCGCGAGATCGCGTGCCTTGCCATTTACGATGAAGGATACTTTCGTGGTCGGCGCCGCGGCATTGGAGGATGCCGGTGGGCCAGCCGCGGGCACCTGAGCCCCGGCTCGCGAGGCCACGGCCCCGACTGCGGCCGTGGCGACGGTTGCCGCCATCAGGGTGCGTCTTTTCACATCGATTTCGCGGGGAGTGGCCATGGCGGGCTCCTGCTCGGGCTGGGGGCGGGCTCGGTGGCGAACAACGCCCCCTTTACCGCCTCGTTGCCCTGCCAAATTCCGCCCCACGTCAGCCGAGAAGAAGAACTGCCTACAGTGACTCTGAAAATTGCGCTTATGCAGAAATAATAAATTTATAGAGAATATTGATATTCAGAGCCGATTTTTTGCCAATACGCGAAACATGATGACTATTCGTGCCAACTAATTGCAGTATGTCGCCGGGGAGAGGGTTCAACCGACTACAGGGGCATCTCAGTCAAGGAGTAAGCGTCATGGGTAAGTTGGGTTGGACGATCGATAGGGAGGAAGGGTTGGTCACCGTGCGCGGCGCGGGCGTTTACGATCTGGCTTTCGCGACTTCCTTGCGGCTGGCCATGTGGGCGGAAGGCACTGTCGGCTATCGCAAGCTGCTGGATCTGAGCAGAGCCGACATCCGGCTCACCAGCGAAGACCTCGAGACCATGGTCGCCAGTACGCGTTCGGCCGGCGCAACGATCGCGGGACCCATCGCGATCGTGCTGGGACAGGATCCTGACCCGCTGTTGCTCGACATGGCGGTTCTGCTCAAGAGCCGTATCGGCAACCGCCGCCGTTTGCGGGTTTTCACAGAAGAGGCGGCGGCCCGACACTGGCTTTCCTCCGAGGCCGGAATTGCCGAGTTATCGGGCGCGCTTTCCCGCCGCCCGCACCTCGGCGTCGCGAACTTCGCCAGGGTGCGCTGACCCTGTCTGTCGGCCGCAGGTGAGTCTCCATACTCACCCGGTATGATTCGCCGGCCTGATCTGGATCAAGGAAACATCCGGTCGCGGACATGCAGGATGCGGCGTGTGAAAATGCTTCTCGGCGTACGATCGATGCAGCCGAGCGGGTGGGAAGCCATGAAAAGAGCCCTCGTCCTGGCGTCGCTGCTGATACCGCTCCCGGCGGCTGCCCAGACTGTCCAGACCGGGGGCGCGCTCGCTGTTCGGTGGTGCACCGCCTGTCACGTCGTGGAGGCCAGCCAGCGCCTGGCCTCCGACAGTGCGCCGAGCTTCCGCACCATTGTCGCGCGGACGGACACGACGGCAGCGACGCTCGACCGTTACCTCTCCACCGGGCACACGCTCATGCCCGATTTCTCGCTGAGCACCCAGGAGCGGGATGCGCTGGTCAGCTATATCCTGAGCCTTCGCCAGAAGCCGTGACGCGCGGCGACGCGCTGAGCGCGCCCGCGGCACGCGAGTCCATCACATCGAGCAGGCCCGGCCGCACGCCGAGCTGCTCGACGAACTGGTCGAGCTTGCGGCGGGCGAGCGGGTTGGACTGCTGGTGGCGGGTCGCGAGGATCAGCTCGTTCTTCAGCGTGTGTTCAAGGCCGGTGAACTCGGTCACCCGCACCTTGTAGCCCCGGGCTTCGAGCACCAGGCCACGCAGCACGTTGGTGGCGTGTGCGCCGAACTCGCGGCGATGCAGCGGGTGGCGCCACAGCTGGTCGATCGGCCCGGGCTTCGCATGCTCGAGCAGCGCCGCGACCTCGGCCTGGCAGCACGGGATCAGCGCGATGACCTTCGCCTCGTGGCGCAGCGCGAAGCGGATCGCATCGTCGGTGGCGGTGTCGCAGGCATGCAGCGCCGTCACCATGTCGGCGCGGCCGTTCGGCAGCACGGTGTCGGCGATGCCGCCGGCGACGAACGACATGCGATCGAAGCCGCAGTCTTTCGCAAGCTGCTGCGAACGCTCGACCAGTTCGGCGCGCACGTCGACACCGACGATCGATCCGCGGCCGGCCGGGCCCACGACGAGGTCATAGAGGATGAAGCCGAGATAGGATTTGCCGGCGCCGAGATCGGCGATCACCGGATCGTTTTCGTCAGCCAGCAGCGCGTCGAGCGAGGGCCGCAGCAGCTGCACCAGATGCAGCACCTGCTTCAGCTTGCGCCGCGTGTCGAGGTTCAGCCCGCCGTCGCGCGTCAGCACGTGCAGCGCCTTCAGCAGGGTGACGGAACTCTCGCGCGCCGGCCCCGGCCACATCTCCGCCAGCACTTTGCGCGCCGCGATCACGTCGGGCCGTTCGCGGGAGGAGGGCGGGGGCTTGCGGGATGGTTGCCGGCTCATGGGGGGAGCTTGTGGGCGAGACCGCAGGCCGCCGCAAGCTCCCCGCCTGGTTTCTAGTGCCGCGCCGGCAGCGGCAGGATCACGGGCGCGGGGGGCGGCGGGATCAGGGGCAGGCCGAGCGTGTGGTTGAGTTCGGCCACGTCGTCGATCCAGGGCGAAAGGCCACCCGAGGCCCGGAGCGAGGGGAACGGCTCGTGCGTCATGAGCTGCGTGACCGTGACGGAGTCCGGCCGCTGCGGGCGTGCGACATGGACGAGGTGGAAGCGGCGGCCATCCGTGAGGCTGGCGACGCAGTCCAGCGACGCGGCGTCGGCCGCACACTGCGTGCGATAGGCCTCGACATGTTCCAGGTCATCGAAGGTGAACCCGTAAGGCTGACGGGCCGCGAGCTCGAAAGCGCGCCGGATCAGGCCGGCTTCCCGGTCGAGCGGATCCCGTGCCCCGGAATCCATGGCATTGGGCAGGCAATCGAAGACGGTGGACATGGGCACTCCCTTACAGATGGTGCAGGCCGCGGCAGCAACGCCAGAACCACGACCGATGTTCCCGCTCCGCCCATTCGATCATCACCCCGGCGTAATGGCAGGGATCCGTGACGGTGGGATGAGCCTTTTCGATCAGCCGCGCGGCGGCGAGATGCGCGGGCCAGGACCAGGCGCCGACATGCCGTTCGGCGCGATAGTGCGCGACCACCTGGCGGGTCATGCCGGTCAGGCGGCCCCAGGCGAGGATCTCCTCGCGCTCGGCGGCCCGGCGCTCCCATTCCAGCGCCACCTCCTCGCGCGTGGCGCCGTGGGTGCTGTTGGCCTTGAGGCGATGCAGCCGCTTGTCGAAGGCATATTCGGCGAAGGCGGCGGCGTGCTCGGGCTGGGTGAAGCGGAAGGTGCCGATGCCATTGAAGCAACCGCTGCGATGCTCGCCGAGCCCGCCCAGCATCGCATTCATCTCGGCCTGCTCGTAGACCATCCAGAGGCCGCGCCGGATGACCTGCGTGGCATGGGGGAAGGCCCGCTCGACCTCTTCCGAGGTGTCGTAGCGCGGCGGGCTGCGATAGGGGATTCGCGCCGGCCCGGGCGGACGACGGGTCGAGGGGGTGGCGTCGGCGGCAGGGGCGGAAGAGGTGTCGGTCATGGCGTGCCTCACCGCGCCCGCACGAAGGAGCGCAGCTCGGCCTGCGACAGGAACCGGGTGACGCCGAAGACGCGCGAGCCGCACCGGCTGCAGACCAGGCCCGCCTCCTGGAGCGTGCACCGGTCGCCCGGCTGGGCCTTCAGCGCGGACGCGGTGACGACGACGCGCCGGATGCAGCGTTCGCATTCGATGCCGATGGGATGCGGGGCCGTGGCGACGTCGTGAAGCGTTAAACCGAACATCCAGCACCTCCTCTGCTGGACGGACTCGTATTCGAACAAAACAGGAACAACAAGCCCCTTAATACAGGGGCTCGCGTCCCGAAAAACCCGCTAGATATGGGCTGAAAGCGGTGCTGGCAGCGTCTTTCCGGAGAGTCCCGTCGCGACGTTGGCGGGGGTCAGTAGACCTCTTCCAGCGGAATCCACGCGAACCTGTCCTCGTCGCGGGGCATCGAGCCGCAGCTGCCGCGCCAAGTCGAACCGCGCGAGACCCCGACCTTCACGTTCTGGCCGGGCGACAGCATCATGATGATGTCGCGGTCCGTCGTGTTGCCGCCGGCGCGCAGGGCGATGAAACGAGTCTGGCCGTTACAGTTGGTGTTGCTGAAGTGCAGCACGCCGTTGTCGGTCTGGGTCGTGCGCTTCTGGTTCTGCGCATCGGCCTCCGCCGCGAAGCCGATGCACAGGGCGATGGCGGCGACACCGGCGCGGGTGCCGAAGGATCGGGAACGGTTCACGTGGGTCTCCGGTAGGGACGGGCGATCGACGCGTTACTGCTTCGGCAGCTTGCGCGGGCAGGATTGCGGCATGCCCTCGACGGTGTAGCCCCAGGCATAGTCGCCGCTGGTGCCCTTGACGACCTTGCCGACCGGGAAGCCGGGCTGCGCTTCATCGGCGCCGGTATAGTCGCCCTGGGGATTGTACCAGCAGGTGATGGCGGCCATTGCCGAAGACGTGCCGAGGCCCAACAGGGCGGCGGCGATCAACAGGGTTTTCATGGTCAGTCTCCACTCCAGGGTTGGGAACAGGAAAGATCGGGGATCACGGCGACATCCACGGATCCCACGAGCGCCGTCCGCTGACGGCTGGTGTGGACGCGGTCGCGGGCTTCGCCGCCGCCAGCTTGTCGCCACCCATGCGCCGGTCCGCGGCGGCGCCCGCCGCATCGCCGCGGGCCTCACGCACGGCGGCACGGTTCTCGTATGGGTTGTAGAGCGGGTGGACATAGGATGGCGCCAGCCGGATGGCCTCGTCGAGGTCGCGCATCGCCTCGTCGAGCCGGCGCTCGGCCAGCAACAGCTCGCCGCGTCGCGCATAGGCCACGGCGAATTGCGGATCGAGCCGGATCGCCATGCCGAAGTCGGCGAGGGCTCCCGCCGTGTCGCCCGCAGCGGCACGCAGTGTGCCGCGCGTGTTGTAGAGCCGGGCGGTATCGGGCAGCAGGACGATGGCCCGGTCAAGATCGCGCAGCGCCTGATCCGGCGCGGTGCCGCGGAAGCCGAGCTCGGCGCCGCGATTGTTCAGGGCGGCGGCGCGCTCGGCCGGCGTTGCGCGATCGGACTCGATCACCACCGTGCAATCGGCCACGACGTCGGTGGCCTTGGCCGGGCTGCGCAGGCAGGAGGTCCAGGCCACGGCGTTCGACTGCGCACTGGCCGGCGCCGGCATCGCGGCGGCCACCGCGAGCAGCAGAAGAGTGCCGGAATGCCTCATTTCAGGGGCTCCCAGACGTACCGGCATTCCATGTTGTTGCTGGTCACGTAGAGCAGGCGCGGGCCATCGCCGCGGGCGAAGTCGAAGGACCAGAGCACACCGTCGGGGCGCGTGAGTTGAACCCGGCCCGAGCCGTCGGCCTTCAGTCTCGAGAGATCGAAGGAGAGCGGGCCGAGCCACGGGCCGCCGTCGGGTGTGGCGGTGAACCGGCGGTCGCGGATCTCGATGCGATAGCGGGGCAAGTCGGTTGTCCGGCAGCGCGCGCCCGGCGTGCCGTCGACCGCGACGGTGCTGATCCAGCTCGCATCCGCGGCCAGCGCGCTTGCGGCACACAGGCCGACGCCAGCCACGATGCTAGCGATGCCGCCGGCGATCTTCTGCAGGCACGCCGGCACCGAATGCCATCCGTGCATTGTCCTGGACATTGTCACGCAAGTCCCTCTCCCCGCGGCGATGCTAGGCGGCTGCGCAAGCGGACGCCATCGGGAAAATTGCAGGGACCGCGGTGACGAAACATCGCGCATGAGTTGCGCATCGAATGAAGTAGACATTCGATGTGAAGTGATGAAGGCGATCCCCGCAGGGCGACCTCATTCGGTCATTCGTCCGTCACGCCGATGTAGGGAATGATCTGCCGGTCGGGCTGGTCGAAGTCGATCAGGATGCGGCCGGGAATCGTCGCGATCTCGAGGTTCTTCGTGAAGAAGGCGCGGCTGCCGAAACGCGGCAGCAACTCGGCCCGCGCCGTCGACCAGTCGGCGAAGGCGCAGTATTGCGCGGCCGGCAGGGTGCAGGGATCGCGGGCCGGCTCGATCTGGGAAAAGCCCAGCGGGTGCCAGTCGTGATAGAGGCTGCCGATGAAGCGGCTGGCCGGATAGGGGGCCGGGCCGCAATTGAACCGGCGCGCCAGCTCGCAATAGCGCGGATACAGGTCGCGGAAATCGCCCACGCGATACGAGGCGTCGTCGGTCGATTGCAGCTTCTTCACCTCGGCCCCGGTGAGCGCGTTCGCGCCGTCGAGGAACCGCTCGCGGATCGCCGCGCCCTTCTCCTGCTCCACCGCACGGATGATCTGCAGCAGGCCGCGGGCATTGGCGGGATAAAGCTCGGTGCGCCGCGGGAAGATGATGGCCGACACGTGCTGGCCCTCGCGCAGGCTGAGGCCGTTCTTCTCCAGCGCCTGCTTCGCCGTGTAGCCGGCCATCTCCTCGTAGCTTGCGACGAACGAATAGAGCTGGTCCGGCGGCCCGAGCCGCTCCAGCCGGTCGATCGCCAGTCCCGGTTCCGTCTGCGGATCGTAGGCGACCATGCGGATGAGATGGCCGGCCGGGCGGTTGCTCTCCAGATCGGCCCAGGCCTGCGCGGTGCTCCTGCGCTCGAAAGACGATGGGGCGGAACGAGGCGGGGCGAGGCCGACCGCGACGGCGGCGAGGATCGCGCCGGCCGCCAGGCTCGCGAACAGGGCGCTGCGGAGGAGCCGCTTCGGATGGAACTTCATTCAGCCTTCTCTCTGAGCCAAAGGTCCCTCACTGCGTTCGGGATGACAGCTTTTTTTGCAGAGGCGCACAGCGCAACGATCAACAAAATTGTCATCCCGAGCGGAGCGAGGGACCGTTCTCATTCTCTCTCCGCCTTGCCATCTTTCGGACGTGGTGACACCCCACATCAAAGATATGCCTTTCTCCCGTCTCAGAACCGCGGCCGGCTCCACGCTCGAGGGGCTGGCGGCGGCGTTCGATGCCTCGCCGCTCTCGCAGCGGCGGCATCGCATCGCCGTGACCGGGCTGCAGCGCTCGGGCAAGACCGTGTTCATCACCGCCTTCGCCCATGCGCTGCGCACGGCCGCGCAGGCGCCGATGGCGTCCTTCCCGTTCTTTCCCTGGCGCGAGCATGTGCGCGACGTCGAGCTGCTGCCGATCCCCGGCGTGCCGCGCTTTCCCTTCGAGGAGCGCCTCGATCAGCTGCTCGCCGAGCCGCCGGCCTGGCCGGCGCCGACCACCGGCTTGAGCGGCCTGCGCGTGCGCATCCGGCATGGCGATGTCGGGCTGCTGCGCTCCGTCGTCTCGTCCGAGGCCACGACCGATCTCGATCTCATCGACTATCCCGGCGAATGGCTTTTGGACCTGCCGATGCTGACCCAGTCGTTCCGCGACTGGTCGCGGCAGATGGAGGAGCTGGCCAACAGCGCCGGCCGGAACGATCTCGCGGCGCCCTGGCTCGATGCCGTGCGCGCGCTTGATCCCGCCGCGCCGGAGAACCCGGCGGAGCTGGCCCGGATCGGGCTGCTCTACCGCGACTATCTCCTGCGCTGCCGCGAGGAGCGCAGCCTGTGCTTCGTGCAGCCCGGCCGCTTTGCGCTCAGCGATCAAGCCGCCGATCCCGCCGCGCTGTTCTTCCCGCTCTCCTCTGTACGCTCCGGCGTGCGCGCGCCCCGCAGCGGCACGATGGGCGCCGCCCTGCTGCAACGCCACGCCGCCTACCTCAGGCAGGTGCGCCAGTTCTACGGCGAGGTCTTCGGCCGCATGGGCAAGCAGGTGCTGCTGGTCGATCTGCTCTCGGCGCTGCAGCAGGGGCGCGACGCCTTCACCGATCTCGGCCTCGCCATCCGCAGCATCAGCGACGCCTTCGACGATCTGCGCAATCCGCTGCTGCGCCTGCTGCCGCTGGCGAGGGTCGACCGGCTGGCGCTGGCCGCCACCAAGGCCGACCATGTCACCGCCGACCAGCATGCCAACCTGGTCAACCTGCTGCGCGACCTGATCGGCGAGCCGTTCCTGCAGGCGACGGCGCGGCAGTCGGGCCTGCTGGCCGTCTCCTCGGTGCGCGCGACGACCGACCTCAAGCTCAAGGTGAACGGGCTCGCCACGCCCTTCCTGCGCGGCATTCCTGCGGGCCGAGCTGAGGTGCTGGACATCCAGCCCGGCGTGATCCCCGGCACCATCCCCGCCGCCGACCAGTGGGCAGAGCAGGGTTTCAACATCCGCCGCTTCGAGCCGCCACGGCTGGGGCCCGCCTTCAGGGAACGGCCGCTGCCGCACGTCAATCTCGACAAGGTCCTCCAGTTCCTTCTCGCGTGAGCATCCTCATGAGCACCACCAACGCCGAGACACCCCGCCGCCTGGTCGACATGGAGTTCCGGCCGGGCGACCTGCCACCGGCCGACGCGCCCCCGCTCGACGAGTCGCTGCCGGTGACGACGCGCCCGCCGGCGATCCGCTGGCCCGCCAAGCTGGCGCTGGGCTCGGCCGGCCTGCTGCTGGTGCTGTTCGTCGTCGACGGCGCCGTCTCGCTGCTGCAGCGCGCGATCGAACGCGGCAGCCTGCTCGACCTCGCGCAGTTCGGCTTGCTGGTGGCGCTGCTGGTCTCGACCCTGTGGCTGGTCGCTGGCCAGGCCCGGGCCTATGCGCGGCTGAAGTCGGCCGAGCGGGCGAGGGAACTCGCCGAGCATCTGGTGCGGCTGGGCGGTGTCGGCAGCGGCAGCCGTCTGGTCGGCGTGCTCGATGCGCTCTACGCCGGCAACCCCGAGGTGCGCGGCAAGCTCGGCGCCGTCTCGGCCGCGCTGCAGCCGCAGCACACCGACGCCGACGTGATCGATCTCCTGAACCGCGAGATCTTCGTGCCGATGGATCGCGCGGCCGACGAGCGCATCCAGCGCGCCGCGCTGCGCGCCAGCCTGGGCGTCGCCGCCTGTCCGCACCCCGCGCTCGACGCGCTGGTCGTGCTGGGCATCGGCGTCGCGCTGGTCAAGGACCTGATGCAGATCTACGGCCTGCGCCACAGCGCCCGGGCCGTGTGGCGCATAATCTCGCACGTGTTCTTCTCGGCCTCCTCGACCGCCGTCATGAGCAGCGTCGTGGAGTTCGCGATGAAGGCCACCCACGACCGCATCGCCGCCGCCGTCGTCGGCACCGCCGGCGAAGCCCTCGTCGTCGCCCGCCGCATCTTCGCGCTCGGCATGCTGGCCAAGGAGGAGATTCGGCCGCTGCCGGCGCCGCGGTGAGGTGGTGTTAGTCTCTTCAAGTATGTGACTGAGTAAGTGATAGATATAGGCAAGGACTGGGAACGCTATCGGGCTAGCTGATTGCTGCTTGTCGGCCATCAAAATGGCCAGCTCAATTGCCTGAAGGCTTTGGCGTTGTCGCCCTACATCCGCTCTCTCGTCGGCGACATCTATAAGTAGGAGGCGAGCATGCAGATCATCACCACCCCGAATGGCGAGCGCCTCGTCATCCTGCCGCTCGCCGATTACGAACGCCTCGTCGACGAGGCCGACATCGCCCGGGCGAACAAGGTCAAGCGCGACATCGCGGCGGGTGACGACGAGGTCGTGCCGGCTGACATCGTGCGCAGTCTCATCGCCGGCGAGAACAAGGTCAGGGTCTGGCGCAGCCATCGCGGACTGTCGGGGCGTGAGCTCGCGGCGGCTGCCGGAGTCAGCGCGCCTTTCATCTCCGAGATCGAAAGCGGCAAGAAGGACGGAAGCGTGTCGGTCATGAAGAAGATCGCCGACGTGCTGAAGGTCGATCTCGACGACCTCGTGTGATCCGGTGGCGCTCAGGCGCCGCGGA
The DNA here is from genome assembly GCF_945957355.1 of uncultured Reyranella sp. Classification (GTDB taxonomy): domain Bacteria; phylum Pseudomonadota; class Alphaproteobacteria; order Reyranellales; family Reyranellaceae; genus Reyranella. The sequence goes on from NZ_CAMFKM010000011.1 coordinate 34,186, forward strand.
TCCTCGCTACGTGGCGCGCCAGCTTGGCGAGCGTCTGGCCGCCATATTCGACGGCGCCGAAGCCGATCGCGCCCTCGCGCTGCGCCTTCGTGGGATGCATCTGGCGCAGGGTGAGCACGGTCTTGCCGTCGCTCTGCTCGTCGAAGGTGACGAGCATGCGGAAGCGGCCGGGATCGTCGTCGCGGTCCGACCCGTGCTCGACCTCGATCAGCGACGGCGCCTCGAGCCGCAGGAAGCGCATGCGGTTGTCGTAGCGCGTGCCGTCGGGCGCCACCATGTCGAAGCGCCACAGTCCGCCCGGCCGCAGGTCGATCTCGTGGCTCCTGACCTCGAAGCCCTCGGGCCCGAACCAGACCTGGATCTGCTCCGGGTCGGTCCAGGCGGCATAGACGAGGGCGCGCGGCGCATCGATCACGCGGGTCAGCACGATCTCGCGATCGAGGGGCCAGTCCTGCCACGCGGACGGCGGCGGTGTGTAGGTCTCGCTCATTTCCTAGTGCTTCCTCTTCATGCGTTGAACGTGGGTCTCCAGCCGGTCGAGGCGCTGCTCCCAGGCGGCGACGTGCCGGTGGATCCAGGCCTCGGTCTCCCGCAGCGCGCGCCGCTCGATCCGGCAGGTCCGCACACGCCCGGTCTTCTCCGAACTGATCAACCCGCTCTCCTCGAGCACCCGCACATGCTTCAGCAGCGACGGCAGGGCGATCTCGAACGGCGCCGACAGCTCGCTGACCGACTTCGGCCCCTCGCACAACCGGGTGACGATCGCCCGCCGGATCGGATCGGAGAGTGCGGCGAAGGTTCGGTCGAGGTCGGTCGAATGGTTAGCCATGTCGGAAACTATTGTCCGGTACGAAGACGCGGTCAAGGGAAAGTTTCACGAATGGCTAAGTGTTGGATCCTACCCACGCCCTCATCCTGAGGAGCGCCGCGAAGCGGCGCGTCTCGAAGGATGGGCAGCGGGCGAGGTGCGCGTACTCACCTTTCGAGACGCACTCCTGCGGAGTGCTCCTCAAGGTGAGGTGTTGGTGGGAGTGCCGATATGGACCTGGACCTTTCGAGCCGCGTGATACCGCTCGACCTGTCTCATGAAGCCGCTCCACAATGCGCGGCGCTTGGCGAACCAGGCCGTGCGCTCGTCTTCACCCCAGGATCTGAACGGAACACCGCTCCACGGTGTGCGCTTCTGGCTCTCGTGGGTCTGCAGGTGGGAGAGCCAGAGGAGGGCGGTGGCGGCGTGGGCTTCGTGGGGGAACTGGCCGAGCTGTTCGCAGCCAGGTTCGAGCCAGCGGTCGAAGGCGAGGCCGAGGATGCGCTCCACCCGCTGGAAGTCGCGGCTGCGGTGGGCGACCTCGGCGCTGCAGATCGCGACGGCGCGGGCGCGGAAGTTCTCGATGTCGATGACGGGCGTGGGGAGCGGGCGGCGGTTGCGGCGGATCAGGTCGGCGACGGTCTCTTTCGGGCGAAGGGAGAGACTGTCGGGCATGGAGACAGTATCGGATCAGGGTCCGGAATTTTCAAGCGAGAATCCGGATAATAATCCTGATATGAATCTGTCGTCCTGAGCAGAGCGAAGGACCTGACGCTCCTCCGTTAGCCGAGCTTCGCTCGGCTAACGACCGCCTTTCATGAGCTCGTCCCACTCCAGCACGCGATAGACGCGGAACACCGTCCTGCGGTCGACGTCGAATTCCTTGGCCGGTCGGTACTGCGCGAGCTTCAGCGTCTTCGCGGAGATGCCGACCAGCAGCTTCACCACGGTCTGGCGCACGCTGGAGCCGGCGATCGGCCTGAACTCGACCACGACATGGTCGTTGACGCTGGGGGCGCGATCGCGCTCGACGTAGATCAGGCTGTTGGGCTTGCGCCACGGCCACATCGAATCGCCCACCACGTTCAGCGCGAACACGTCGCCGCGGCCCAGGATGCCCGGCGGGCGCGCGACATGGTCGATCACCGTGCCGTTCATCTCGAACTCGCCGTTGCCGTCGCCGCCCATCGCCGTGCCATAGAGCGGCACGTCGTTGGCCATGTGGCCGAGCATCGGGCGGCCGGGCGCGTCGAAGGCGGGCGTGACGTTGCCGGCGAGATCGGTCGCGAAGGCGCCCATACCGTCGACCGTCGCCGCGGGCAGCTCGCCCTGCAGCTCGGCGACGCCGACCGGACGGCCGGTCTTCTTCGCCGCGCCGGCCGCCAGGCGCGCATAGGTCTTGTCGGTCAGCGTCTTGGCGCCGGTCGGGTCGTCCAGGAACTTGCGCAGCGTGCCGTCTCCCAGTCCGGAGAGGCTTTCCCACTGGGCGACGTTGAGGCCGGCCCCGGCCATGAAGGCGCGGAGGGCCTGGCGGCGCTGGTTGGCGTCGAAGGCCATGCCGTCAGTCTGGCATTTTCCGGAATGAATTCCGAGAGGAGAATGTTCCGGAATCTGTCTTGAAGTCGGATAATAATCCGGATATCTTTCCGGGATGGCCGCCTCTTCCAGACCTTCCCCGCCCGTTCCCCACCCCTGGCTGGTCGAGGACGCCGCCGACTGTCTCGGCTTCGAACGGGACGGCGGCTACTCGGCCCGCGCCGCCCGCCTCGCGACCCGCGACATGCTGGCCGACCGCGCCCGCGCACTGGGCTATCCCGAGCGCGAGATAGAGCGCGTGGTCGATGCGGCGCTGGCGGCGGCGGCGCTGCAATGAGCCGCTTCCGCCGTCGCGATGGTGAGGAGCAGGGCGGGGCGCTACTTCTCGCCCAGCCAGTGCGGCCAGGTGCCCTTGCGTGCCTTGCGGGCCTCGTACTCGGCGTCGGCGTAGCGCTGGGCGGCGCGCGGTTCCCACGACAGCGGCTCGTCGAGCTCATGGCCATAGACGACGCCCGACGCCAGCATCGCGCCGCCGAGGTCGATCGGCTGCGCCTCGTCGAGCGCGCATTGCGCGACCAGCCGGCATTCCGAATCGTAGCGCGCGATCCGGCACTTCACCTTGTGGTCGGCACGCGACAGCAGATCCTCGAGCGTCGCCCGCGCGAGCATGCCGGGCACGGTCTCCACACGCGAGGCGTCCCGCAGGGCCGGTGCCTGTACACCCCAGATGCGCAGCGGCGTCTTGAGGCCGCTGCCGCCCAGCGTCTCGCCGTCGAGGGCGAAGGCCTGGCCGGACCAGTTCTGCGGCAGGGCGCCGTGGCTGGCGGTGCAGCCCGAAGGCTTTGCCGGAGCGGTGGCCGGGGCCGCGGGGGCGGCGCCCGACGGCTTGGCGTTCTGCGCGAGAGCGGCGGGCGCCAGCAGCGCAACTGAGAGGGCGGCGAGGGCAAGTCTCTTCATGCGCCGACCGTGACTTCCGTTTGAGGCGAGGTAAAGGCCGATGGCACGTAACAGAACGATCATGCGTGGACGAACGCCCTCCAGCCACGAAGGAGAGACGCCATGAGCCGCGGCCGTCCCTGGAGCGCCGACGACGCGGCGCAGCTGCGCCGGCTGGTCGCCGCCGGCGAGACCGATGCGCGCATCGGCGAGGCGATGGGCCGGCATCCCGACATGATCCGCAAGCGCCGCCGCGCCGAGAACCTGGCGCCCGGTCAGTCGCGCGCCGCGACGGTCATGCTGATGCGCGTGAACCGGCGACGGCTGGGCAAGAAGGTCGCCGGCAAGTACGAGAAGGAGGGGCCGCAATGATGACCGAGCGTCCCACGCTCTTCAGCGAGGCGCTGGCCGCCGAGATCTGCCGTCGCCTCGCCGACGGCGAGCTGCTGGGCGACATCTGCGGCCCGGCCCGCATGCCCAGCCGCGATACCGTGCGCCGCTGGCAAAGCGAGAACGGCCCGTTCCGCGAGCGCTACGCCATCGCCCGCGACCAGCAGGCCGACGCGCTGGCCGAAGAAGCGATCCACATCGCCCGCAACGCCGAAGCCGACAGCGTGACCGTGTGCCGGCTCCAGATCGACACGATCAAATGGCTCATCGCCAAGATCGCCCCGAGGCGCTACGGCGACAAGGTGGTGCCCGCCGCGGCCGTGAACGTCTCGATCGGCGACGCGATCGAGAAGGGGCGGGAGCGGGTGGCGCGGTTGCGGGAAGGGTGAGGGGGCGATTGGAGCCGTTGTTTGCAAATGGCCAGCAGGCTCGCGCTTCGTTCCTGCGCATTGGGGGGCGACGATCATTGTGCGCACTTCGTCTGATCCACCAACATCTCCAGAACGTCCAGGAAGCCGGGATCGTAAGTTTCCTCGACGTGATTGTTGTTCCAGAGGCCCGAGTCGCGAACCCGAGGTCGGTTACAGTGATGGCCGAGCCAACTCGAGGAGGGGGCGTCGAGCGGTTCCTTTCCCAAATTGCTCAAGAGCGCAATCGAATTGCGCTCGATGAGACCGCGTAAGCTGGTCGGCCCTGCTTCGTCGTCAATTTCGAGCCAGAGGAATGGCATCAAGCCAATCACGCGGCTCACCTCGCACTCCAATGGAGTTTCGCTCACGCGAGTATCCTTCGGAGGATTGCTGCCCACGCCCCACGTCGGATGCTCGTATCCGTGGCGCGCGATGAGAGATTGGCCGACGATCAATCGAAAGATCGAACCGCGATGATTCCCGCTCCCGCTTCCGGATTGGCCTCGATGTTGGGAAAGGCGATTCCAAAGGCTGGTCTTGCTACGATCCTTCAATGCATGCGTGCCGATACGCACCACTCGCAGACCGTTGCCGCTGTCACTGCGTTCTTCGCCGGGCTCGCTAAAAAAATAGACGCCACGTCGAGGCCACTTCATTCGCCCCGAACACAATCCAAGCGTCCGTGGCCCACCTGACTTGTGCTGCAACGTCGAAAGCGCCGCGTAAAACCTTCGCAAATCTTCAGCGCGCATGTTGTTTACAAAGCGCCATATCTTGGACCCAGACCTATGTGCGAATGCGTCGCGCGCCGCCCTGAATGGCGGCCGCCCATAACGTGACCGTCATCCTGTTCGGCAAATCGAGCGGGGCACAGCCGTGAAGCGACCCAAGACACGCCTTCCTTCAGTCATCGCTCTCCTGCGTCAGCCGGGCGAGCCGGGTCCGCGCGGCGGTGCGCGTTCTGTCGCGACGATGCTTGTAGGCGAGCAGGTCTTCCGCCCGGATGCGGCGATGGGTGCCGATCTTGTGGTGCGGGATGGCCTTGGTCTCGAGCAGCTTCACGAGAAAGGGCCGCGAGACCTCGAGCATGTCGGCGGCCTGCTGGGTGGAGAGATCCGCGCCGGACGCCACGAGCGTGACCGCGTCGCCCTTGCCGATGGCTTCCAGGAGATCGAGCATCAGACGGGCGACCGCCGGCGGAAGGTTCACGTCGGCGCTTTTGGCGCCCTTCCTGACGTGAAGCGTCAGGCCGCCGCGCCTGTCCCTGTGGCTCGCCAGGACCGTGCCGGCCTTCGCGGCTTTCTCGGCTTCGGCGGGCGTCGGGAGGCGTTGGGAAAGCGAGTCATCGGGGGGCATTCGGGGGCTCCATCGGGGTGGGACGGACACCATAAACGAAATATGTGAAATAGTCGAAACATTCGAAATGAATGTCGCAGGGAGGGCAGGAGGCCAAAATCGGCGTCCCGGCCGCGAGATTGCGGTTGACAGGCAAAGGCCGGGAATGGGCGCGTCCGCGGCGCGGTGATCCTAGCCCGCTCGGTCCAGCTCTACGGTACAGGCAGAGACATTCGGTCCCATCGGGCTCGCGAAGTCGGCCCGAACTGTCGTCTGAGTCCTGATTTGAGAGCCCGACAGGGCACCCGAGAACGAACCCACCAGGACTTTCGGGTTTCCGCTCCGGAGGCGCGCGTTTATCGAGCCGGAATAGCTGTTCCCGGAAATGTTGACCGTCACCGTCGTGCCGGTGGCGCGGCCGATGCCGGTGCCTGACCCTTTGCCGCCCGTCACCGTGACCGATACCGGAATGGGGCCGGGCCAGAAGTCGCACATTGCTTTGCCAGTCCACTGCACCGTCCCGGCAGGTGCCGCAGGCGGTGCGATCGCGGCGGCGGGCGCCGATGCGGCCGCTGGCGGCAAGGGGACGGCCGGGCCGGCAGCCGCTGCTGCCTTCGCCTTTGCGTCCTCGTCGGCCTTCTTCTTTTCGTCCTCGATCTTCTTCTGATCGTCGTTGAACCGGGCAATCGCCGGTGCCGCCTCGCGCAGCAGGGCCTGCTGCTGGGGACCGGTGAGGAAACCCGTCGCCGGCAGGTCGCGCGCCTTCTGCCAGTTGGCGATCATGTCGCGCGAGCGCGGTCCCAGGGCACCGTCGCTGCCACGGGTATCGAAGCCCAGCGACGTCAGCGCGACCTGGATCCGCTGGCGGTCGGACGGCGTCAGTCGCAAGGCCTGCTCGGCGGCTTCGGCCGCCTTCCTGTCATTGGCGGCTGCTGCTGCGGCCGCGGCTTCGGCATCGGCCTTCTGCTTGGCGTCAGCCTCGGCCTTCTGGCGGTCCGCCTGGGCCTTGGCCAGAGCCTCGTCGGCCAGGCGCTTGGCATCGGCGTCGGCTGCGGCCTTCTTCTGCGCATCGGCTTCGGCCTGACGCAGGGCCGCCATCTCGGCCTCGGCCTTGCGTTGAGCCGCCTCGGCTTCGGCCCGCATGGCGGCCGTCTGCTCTTCCTGGCGCCGCGCCTCGATTTCGGCCTTCAGCTTCGCCAGTTCCTCTTCTGCGTTCCGGCGCAGCTGCTGGGCCTTTTCGAGTTCCGCATCGGCCGTCTGTTTCGCGGCTTCCTCGTCCGCCGCCTTCTTCTGGGCCGCTTCTTCCTGGCGTTTCTTGTCGGCGGCCGCCGCATCGGCCGCGCGGCGCTCCGCCAGGGCGCGCTCGAGGTCCTCCACTTTCAGATCCTGGACGGCCACGGTCGCGGGCGCGAGGGCGCCTTGCGATGGCGGCTTCGGGGCGAGCATCAAGTAGCCGCCGCCCGCCAGGATCAGGGCGGCGACCGCGGTCCCGGCATAGAGCGCCCTGCGGCTCTTCGGGTTTGCTGCCGGCAGGGCAGCGCCGGAAACCACCGGTTCGACGCTGGCGGACACTGGCGGCTGCGCCGCAGCGGCTCTCGGGGCCGGCGCCACGATGGTCGCGGCCGGATCGGGGCGGCCCCGCGCCGCGACCGTCAACGCATCGTCGGGGGACGCGGTCATCGACAGGATCGGACGCCAGCCTGCAATCGACTGCGGTCGGTCGGCGGCGCGGACCACGAGGCCTGCATCGATGCCGGCCAGCAGGCCGGCGGCAAAGCCCGGCGGCGCCGTTGCTGCGATGGGCTCGTAGGCATCGTCGAGCATGCGATCGAAGGCCGACGGCGGCGCGTGCCCGGTGATGGCATGATAGAGCGTGGCCGAGACGCCGTAGATGTCGGTCCAGGGGCCCTGCTTGGCGGAGGTGAATTGCTCGGGAGCCGCATATCCGGGAGTGAATATCGCCGTCATCGCCACGGTCCGGCCGACCATGGCGGCGCGCGAGGCGCCGAAGTCGATCAGGGTCGGGTTGCCGGCGGCATCGAGCAGGATGTTGGCGGGCTTGATGTCGCGATGCAGGAAGCCCGCATCGTGGACCTGCTCGAGACCGTCGAGCAGCGGCCACAGGATGCGGTCGATCGCCGATGCATCCAGCCGGCCGTGCTTCTTTATGTGGCCTTCGAGCGTATCGCCGTGGAGCATCTCCATGACGATGTAGGCGGTGCCGTTGATCTCGAGGAAGTCGTAGACGCGGACGATGCCCGGCGCGCGATGCAGCGTCGCCATGACCCGGCCCTCGGCGACGAACCGGTCGCGGCCCCACGTGAAGTCCTCCGCCGCCTTGGTCGAGCGCGGCATCACGGTGACGCCGTTCTGGCGTACCGCCAGTGCGGTCGGCAGATACTCCTTGATGGCGACTTCGCGACCGAGCTGGACGTCGCGCGCCCGATAGGTGATGCCGAAGCCGCCCTGGCCCAGCACGGACAGGACTTCATAGCGCCCGATCGGCGTGCCCGGCGGCAAGGCGACGAAATCGACCTCCGGATCAGTCACCGTCGTTTCCGAATTCATGTCGACCATGAAGGCCGCTCCCCCGCGGATCCATGCCGGCCCAGGCATTCACGCATATCACAAGAACCCAATACTCTTCTCAACCCCGGCAACTCAACTTTACTATCGGGGGCTTTACGGGAGATCGAACCCCAGCGTGCGTACTTCCTTGCAGCACATCGTCGCGACCTAGGCATCGCATGGCGTTCCGTTCCTTCATCCTCGCGCCGCCGTTCACGGGCGACCGGACCTATCTCCACGGGGCCGACATCTTCGACGGTATCGTCCGTCACATCGGCGGGGCGGCGGCCGACGTGAGGCTCACCCTGACCGTGGCCAGCGACTGCGCCATCGAAGTCTCCGAGGACGAGGTGGCGCCCCGCGTGCCCGCGGAGAGTTGCGGATCCGTCAGCTATCTCGACGGGGGCATTCGCCGGCAGCTTCGGCTGCGGCAGCGCCGCGACCTGCCGATATGCCAGCGGATCCCGCTCGAAGAGGGCTCGTTGATCGAGGGGGCGGTCTTCGACCGCGACAGCGCCGCAATACCGGCAGGCGACGCACCGCTGATGCGGCGCGTGACCGCCGCCAGCCTGCATCTCCTGAAGACCCTCAGTCCCGGCAGCTACTGGTCGATCGCGGAGATCGCCTGCAGCCGTATTCCGCCCTGCCGGTCTGCCGCTTCGGTGACGCTCCGGCGACTGCTGGGCGGACGCTGTTGGAAGGCGATTGCCTTGGCGCCGGACGGTATCGCCGGTGGCACGATACTTCTTGCACGGGGCCAGCCGCGTCGTTGAGAATGATTATCTCACCCAGGGAGATCAGTGAGTGCCTGTGAAATTGACCGAACAGGGTGTGCGGGACGTCATTTCGAGCGTCGTCGAGCGCGTCATGGCGGACGATCTGGGCACCTCCGAGGATTTCTACGACTTCGGATTCGACTCGCTCGATCATGTGCAGATCCTGATGGGCATCGAAGAGGCCTTCGGCCTGCCGATCGGCGAGGACGATGTCGACGCGTGCCGCTCGATCCAGGCGATCCTCGACCATGCGGCGAGGCCGGTCGAGCCGGCATGCTGACCTACCAGAACCGCATCCTCTTCAGGCGCTGGGCCGCCGGCGACCGCGAGGCGGTCGAGGCTGAGGTGAGGGGGCAGGCGGGGCTGGGCGAAAAGTCCCTGATCCTCGAAACCCTGGACTTCCTGCGCAGCTTCGAGCGCGGCGAGACCGCGAAGCCGGCGGCGATCACGTACCGGCACCGGATCGTGCTGTGGACCATCCTCGAATGCGGTTCGCTCGCGGCGGCGAGGCACTATGTCTCGACCGTTCTCGGCGATTCCTCTGTGCGCATCGGCAGCCTGCCGGCCCTCGTGCTCGCGGCGCCGCCGACGCCGCCCGGTCAGCATGAGACGGAGTTCGCCGACGATCCGGCGGCCGACGTCCAGGTCGTGCCGCGCGCCGGATCGCGCACCGTGCTGTTCGTCTTCACCGGCGGGGCCAGGCGCTTCTGCGGTCCGCTGGTGCTGATGCATCAGTGGTTCCGCCGGCTCGACGCCAGCATCGTCTACCTGCGCGATCACAGCTCGATGTTCTACGCCGGCGGCATCGCTTCGCTGGGGAAGGGCTACGACGAGTCGGTCGGGCGCCTGTGGGACATCGCGTGGTCGCTGGGGGCGGAGCGCGTCCTCTGCACCGGAAGTTCCGCCGGAACGTTCGGCGCCCTTCGCTACGGGCTCGACCTGTCGGCGGAGAAGGTGCTCGGCCTGTCGGGCCCCTCCCGCCTGGACGACAGCGCGCAACGGGTCCTCGAGCGGCTGCAGCGGCGCCGGCCGTCGGCCACCCCCTTCGATCCCGGGCACCTCGACATGGCCGCGCTCTATGGCCGGACGCCGCGGCGGCCCGCGGTTCGCCTGACCTTCGGACAGCAGAACGCGATCGACCGGGCCGAAGCGGAGAACATGCAGCCGATCGGCGGCGTCGAACTCGACCCGGTGCCGGGTGTGGAGGAGCACGACATCGTGTCGGCCCTCGGAAGTCGGGGCTTCGAGGCGCGGCTGCGCTGGCTCACCGCCCCGTCGCCGTTACGGCCTTCGTACCATTGATACAAAAGGGCCGCACCGTCGCCCCGCCGGCGCCACGGTGCCTCGTGATATGCTGCATCCGGCGGTTTTTGCGAGGGTACCGGTGCGCAGGGACGACAGGAAGCTTGCCGAGCTCGAAACCAATCTCAATCGGCTTCGCGACGATCTCAACGATCTGTCGAAGGCGCTGAACGTCAATCCGCGCAACACCAGCCTGGTGATCCGCAGGGTCAACCTCATGGGCCGGATCGTGGCGGCCCAGTCGACCGTCGAGCAGTTGCGCGGCACCCTGCGCCACGCCTGAGGCAGGGCGGATCAGCCGCCCAGGCCGCGCTTACTGCGGCAGTCTTCGAGCTGGCGGATCGCCGCGCCGACGTCGGCCAGCGGGAATTCGTAATCCTGCGTCTCCACGCCCACCAGGCCCTCGCGTCCGCCCTTCTTGAGTCCATCGACCTCGGCCTGGCCCAGCCAGGCGATGCTCCAGCCGCCCACACCGACGCCGCTCATCTGGTTGCCGCCGCCATTGCCGAAGCCCTTGCCGTCGACCTGGAAGGAGCCCTGCCAGTCCTTCGGCCCCTTCATCGGCACCGCGACCTGCCACTGCCGCGAATCGCCCGGCTGCACGAGGTCGACGCCGATGCGGACCCGGCGGCCGCCGGCATTCGAATCGGCCACGCAGTACATGAAGGTCCGGCCGCTGCGTGCCGCGCGGATCTTCCAGGGACCGGCCTCGCCCCAGGGCTTCTCGAACTTGTCGTTGGCGACGATGTCGTAGCCGCCATAGCCGTTGGGGGCCGCCAACGCGCCATTGGTGCAGCGGCTGGCGAGCCTGCGGATGTGGGTCGAGGCGCCCTCGACCTCGGTACGGTCGGTCTTCAGGCACCAGTCGACATGCGCCTTGGCGACGGCATGCACGCCCTTGCTGAAATCCTGGCAGGCCGGATTGATTGCGATGGCGTCCTTCGCCGCGGTCGCCGCTGCCGCCGCATATTGCTGGCAGAAGGCGGCATCGCCCGGCTCGGCCCGCGCGGCGGCGGGAAGGGCGAGGGCGAGCATCGTCGCCGCGGAAAGAAGGTCTTTGCGCATCATCGGTCGGTTCCGTCGTCGCTTACTGTTGGGAGGTCATGCAGCCGTCGATCCGCGCGCTCATCGCGTCGGGATCGCCGAGGTCGAAGCTGCGCGTCACGTTGCGCGCGGGAAGCTGAACTTCCATGCGCTTCGATTCGAAGAACACGTCGGTGAAGCTGTTCTCGAGCGCCGGGCTCCACAGCCGGTCGGGCGATCGTTGGGCCATCGGGAAGGTGAATCGCTTGCCGCTGGGCCTGAACACGATCACGGCCTCGTCCTTGGCGGAGGCCGTGCCGGGACCCGGCAGGATGAACTGCCGTCGACCATCGTCGCCGAAGCTCATCCGCAATCCCTCATTGTCCGGACCCTTCGTATCGGCGACGCAGCGCACGAACTTGCCCTTGTCGTACACCATGCTGATTTCCCAGCCACCGAAGATGCCGAGCTTCTTCGTCTGCGCCGTCGCGGACGCCGCCAGCCCGAATGCCGCCGCCATCGATCCCAGGACCAGAAAGCCCCACCAACGCCCGATCATCGCGAACTCCCCAAATGCATTCGTATTGCACGAATCTGCACGCCGCTGTAGCCGGATCCTGTTGCCCTCCCGCGTCACATCGGCCACAAGAAACGCGGGTGTCCGCACATCGGCGCGGGCAGGAAATAGCGCTGGTCGGGCCGCCAGCGGCTCTCTCCTTATGTGGCGCCCATGACCCGTAATCCTCGCGCGACTCCCAGCCTGTTTCGCCGCTTCGTCGACAGCGAAGCCTCGGGCGGCATCGTCCTCATGGTCGCCGCGGCGCTGGCGCTGATCGTCGCCAATTCGGGTCTTGCCGCAACGTACTTCGCCGCGCTCAAGGCCTATGTCGGTCCGCTGAGCGTCTCGCACTGGATCAACGATGCGCTGATGGCGGTGTTCTTCCTGCTGGTCGGGCTGGAGATCAAGCGCGAGATCGTCGACGGCCAGCTCTCGACCTGGCCGCGCCGCATCCTGCCCGGCCTCTGCGCCGCCGGCGGCATGGCGGTGCCGGCGCTGATCTTCGCCGGGCTCAACTGGAACAACGGCGAGGTGATCCGCGGCTGGGCGATTCCCACCGCGACCGACATCGCCTTTGCGCTCGGCGTGCTGTCGCTGTTCGGCAACCGGGTGCCGGCCTCGATGAAGGTGTTCCTGACGGCGCTCGCCATCATCGACGATCTCGGCGCGGTGCTGATCATCGCCGTCTTCTACACCGGCAATCTCGACCTCGCGGCGCTGGGCGGCGCGGCCGCCGTGCTGGTCGCTCTGCTCGCGCTCAACCGGCTAGGGGTGAAGGCGCTTTGGCCCTATCTCGTCCTGGGCGCGATCCTGTGGCTGCTGGTGCTGCTGTCAGGTGTCCACGCGACGGTCGCGGGCGTGGCGCTCGCCTTCACCATCCCGCTCACGCGCGCCTTGGGAGGCGCTCACGAGCGCGGGGTCGATTCCCCGCTGCACCGGCTGGAGCACGCGCTGGCCAAGGTCGTGCCGTTCGTCATCATTCCCATTTTCGGCTTCGCCAACGCGGGCGTTTCGCTGGCCGGCTTCGGCGCGAGCGCGCTGGTCGATCCGCTGACGCTGGGCGTCGCAGGCGGGCTCGTGCTGGGAAAGGTGATCGGCGTCTACGGCACCGCGCGTGCGACCGTGAAGCTCGGCTGGGCCGCCGCACCGGTCGGCGCCGCGCCCCTGCACGTGCTGGGCGTGGCGCTGCTCTGCGGCGTCGGCTTCACCATGAGCCTGTTCATCGGCTTGCTGGCCTTCCCCGACAATGCGGCGCTGCAGGATGGCGTGAAGATCGGCATCCTGCTCGGCTCGCTCGTCTCGGCGGTCCTGGGCGCGATGGTGCTCCTGCTCAGCCCGAAGCCGGGCGGCGCCGAGGCGAGCACCTTCTGAAGATCCGTTGCGCGCTCCGCAGGGTGGGCGCTAAGAGTTCTTGTCTCCCGACCGGATCCTCGAAAACATGGCGCTCCACTGGACGATCGACTCGCGGGCGAAGCTCCTGGTGGCCCTCGCGGAGGGCCCGATCCAGCCCGCCGACCTCGATAAACTGCTGGACGTCGTTACCGGTTCGAACATCCTGGGCTATCGCAAGCTGTTCGACGGCTGCCTGGGGGAGACGCAAATGAGTCCGGCGGATCTGCTCGCAGTCGGCGTTCGTCTTCGATCGCTTCATGCCGCTGCCGGCCCCGCACTCGGCCCGCTCGCCTTCGTCGTGCGCGACGAGAATTACTGGCAGGTGGCGCGGGTCCTGGGCATCCTCGCTGTCCCCAAACGCCCGATGCGTGTGTTCAGGCAGGTGGACAAGGCCCGCACTTGGCTCGACTCGCCTGCCGTCATGGCGAGCGTGCCGGGCTGAAGCCATCCGGCGCATGGTCGTGGAAATCGACTTGCATCCGCATCCGGCCGAGCGGCTCGACATGGTGCGTCTGCTGCGGTCGGATGAGACCGGGACGGCCGGGAGTCAGGATCGTCCCGTCGCCGCCGGCGCCCGGGCCATCGACGAGGATGAGCCGCAACTCGCCCTCCAGGACGCGGATCACGCCCCACACGCCATCCTTCGTGCGGTGCTCGCGCCGCAGCGCGTCGGGCAGCGTCGTCTCGTCGAACACCGGCGTGGATTTGTAGGGGGCGCCCATCTAGATGCCTGCGGGCAGCCGGGCGAGGGCCAGCTTGAAGTTCTCCGCGATGCGCTCGGCCTTGGCCTGCATCGAGCGGGCGGCGGCGGGCGGCATCTCTGCCTCGGTGGCCGCGCGCCACAGGACGAGCCAGCGGTCGAACATCGCGGGCGTGATCCGCGCGCGGTGCTTGAAATGGGCTGCCATCGGCGTGCCCTTGTAGCGGCCGGTGGTTAGCATCAGGGAGGACCAGAAGGCGGTGAGCTTGTCGAGGTGGTAGGGCCAGTCGTCGATCGCGTCGTTGAAGACCGGGCCGATCAGCGCGTCGGCGCGGACGGCGGCATAGAAGCGATCCACCAGCCGGGCCAGGCTGTCCTCGTCGACACCTTCGGTCTCACCAAACGCCAGGCCGTTCATCGCCCTGCTCCAATCGAGTATCTACGATACATGTATGGCGGCGAGCTAAACATGTAAAGAAGACACATGTATTGTGAACGCCCGCTCGCCACCGTGTCGCAGGGACCCCCGACCAGATGCGCCTGACCCGTTATACCGACTACGCGCTGCGCGTGCTCACCTATCTTGGCACCCGGCCCGACAGGGTCTGCTCGATCGCCGAGATCGCGCGCGGCTACGGAATCTCGCAGAACCACCTGATGAAGGTGGCGCACGACCTGGGCAAGGCGGGCTACGTCGAGGGCGTGCGCGGCCGCACCGGCGGCATCCGCCTCGCGCGGCCGCCCGAGAAGATCAACGTCGGCGCGGTGGTGCGCCGGATGGAGGAAGGCTTCGACCTGGTCGATTGCGACACCTGCGCCATCGCCCCGGCCTGCGAACTCACCCGCATCCTCGACGAGGCGCTGGCCGCCTTCATGAAGGTCCTCGACCGCTACACGCTGGCGGACCTGCTGAAGCGGCAGACGAAGTTGTTGCGGTTGCTGGGGGTGGGATAGGTCGAGGCCAACCACCTCTCAAACCGTCGGGATCGTTCCGCCGCCGATGACGCACTCAGCGCCAGTACTGCTCGTGGCCCAGTCGGACGCGGACGTGTACCCGGTCCTTGCAGGCCTGCATATCTGGCTGTCTTGGCTGGGAGTTGAAATGCAGTCGATACGAGTGTCCTATGGCGATGGCAATGCAGCGCGGAGGGGCGCATGGCAATGCAGGATTTCATTCGCCGCAAGAACATTGAAAACCTGACGAAGCAGCTGGCCGGAGGCCGGCTCGACGAGGCGCAGCGCGCCTTTGCCGAGGCGCGTCTTGCCGAGGAGCTGGCCGACCAGAAGGCCGAGGAGCGGACGAACGGGCGGGCGCAGGAGCCCCTGCCGGATTCCGCTTCCCGCTGAACGCGACGACGGCTCAGCCGCGCCGCCGGTCGATCTCGGCGCGGGCGTTGCGGCGCGCCATCTCTTCGGCGACCGCCGACGGAACGCAGACCTTGTTCACGGGGTTGAGCACGGTGCCCAGCGACTTGGCGATCACCAGAGCGACCGGGATGCCGACGATCGACAGGCACAGCGCGAACACCTGGATCGCGTTCAGGATCACGAACACCACGCCGAACGGCAGGTAGAGGATCATCACCAAGGTCGAGTAGGCGCGCCACACCGGGTTCTGCGGCATGTCGAGGTCGGACTTGCTCACCATCTCGTTGCCGAACGGCGCCAGCAGGAACTTGCCGAACTCCATCAGCCCGAGCCCGAGCGGTGCGGTGACGACCAGCAGGGTGAGCAGCAGGCCGAGCAGCCAGTAGAAGGCCGCGGTGAGGAACCCGAGGAACGGGATGTGCCACACAATGTTGCCCAAGGTCGTCACGTGTCTCTCCCCATCGCCGCTCGTAGTGTGACGGCCACCATGCCCTTCCCGTCGGGCGCGTGGCAATCGCCGCCCGTCGCGGCCGCTGCCCACGCTACTTGCAGTTGACCTCGATGCGGCGCGGCGGCGTCTTGAACCAGGGCGGTGCCTTGTCCATCGCCGGCTGGGGCCTGGGCCAGGCGCCCGACTTCAGGCGCGCCTCGATCAGCGGGACGAGCTGTTGCAGGATCACCCAGCCCTTCATGCGCGTGCCGGGATAGGTCGTGTGGACGCCGTCGGCATAGAGGTCGGGATCGAACGGCATCCTGGCGGCGACGTCGATGAAGTCGATGCCGCGCTCCTGCGTGTACTTCTTCAGCACCTGGTTCTGGAAGTTCGCCAGCCGCTCGAGGTCGCGATAGCGCCATGGGTACATGTAGAGGTTCAGATAGTCCCAGATCATGCGGTTGCGGACCGGGTCGAGCTTCAGCCCATCCTTCACCATCCACAGGAACGAGGTAACTGCGAGTTCGGCATCGATCGGCTTCAGGTCGGCCTGGATTTTGTCGAGATCGCCCAGAATCTGGGTGAGTGATACCGGCAAGTCCTTGCGTGCGAGGTCGGGGTCGGTCTCGGAGAGATCCTTCGGCCAGGTGAGCTGGTAGTCGGGCTTCGGTGCCTCCAGCCCGGTGGAGGGCAGCTCTTCGGAGGCGCGCAGGACCTGGATGCGGCGCACGATGTCGGAGTAGCGCGCCAGCGTGTTGAGCCACGCAGGTCCCGGCGGCTCTCGCGGCTTCATCGGCTGAGGCTTCTCGCCCTGGGGCATCGACGCCACCAGGCTTTCCAGCCTGAACTGGTTGCCGCCCTCGTGATAGATCACGAGATCGGGCCGCGCCGGCACGATCTCGGTGCGGACGATCGATTCGATTCCTTCGGAGTTGATGGATTCGCGGGCCGCGCTGGCGACCTCGATCTTGAGGTCGGGCCGGTTCTTCGCGGCCCACAGGTTCAGCCAGTGCGCGATGAACTCTGGATAGGAATAGGGCATCTGGTGCGTGTCGGCCGTCGTCGAGGCGCCGGCGAACACGATACGGATGGTCTTCGGTGCGCGCGCAAAGTCCAGAGGCGCCCCACGCCAGCCCAGTTCGTTGGTCACCAGCCCGATCGGCGAGGTGGTGTCCGGGCGGAAGCGGAAGGGCGGGCTGGGCTTGCCGTCTTCGGGATCGAAGACTTCGAGCGAACCCGGCGCCTTGGAGAAGAACGGGCTCTGGCAGGGATCGCCCACCAGCACCGAGTTCCAGATCTTGAAGACCTCGGGGGATTGGAAGGAAGTGCCGGCCTTCTGAAGCGTGCGATCGAGTTCCATCGCCTCGGTCGGCACCGGTTTGCGGTTGGGCAGGGGCGGCGGATCGCTGAAGAACCAGGCGCGTTCGACCGAGGCTGCGCGCGGTACGTCGTCGAGGCGCTCGGCCGTCGTGTCGTTGCCGATGTTCACCAGACGGGCGGGGAGTTCGAGCTGGGTGAGGGGCAGTCCTGCCAGGACGCGCGCAGCGCCTTCGGCGAAGATCAACCCAATCAGAATGGTCACGGACACCATGATGGCATTCGTCAACGTTCGACCGTTCAAGGGCTTGTCCTCTGCTGCTGATGCTCCCCGGGAAGCC
The DNA here is from genome assembly GCF_945957355.1 of uncultured Reyranella sp. Taxonomy (GTDB): domain Bacteria; phylum Pseudomonadota; class Alphaproteobacteria; order Reyranellales; family Reyranellaceae; genus Reyranella. Next base: position 51,380 of record NZ_CAMFKM010000011.1, read on the forward strand.
GTTCTAGGGGGGCCGGCGGGCGAGGAAAAGGGCGACGTTGTCGCCCGCATCCGTGGCCGGCGGCGGTGTCGACGCGATGCGGAGCATTTGATTTCGGACGACGATCTGCGTATAGATGTTGCGAATCATTCGCATTTTTGGATCGGCCTTTGGCACCGTCGTCCACGTCCCTGTCCGTCTACATCGAGCATCGCGACGACCTGTTGAACTATGCCAACAAGTTCCTGGGCGACCGGGCGGTCGCCGAGGATGTCGTGCAGGAAGCCTGGCTGCGCCTCTCCTCGAGGGACGCCAAGGGACAGGAGATCGGCCATCCGCTGAGCTACCTTTATTCCATCGTCCGGAACCTGGCGCTCGATTGGTCGAAACGGCGAGTGAGGGAAGTGCCGCAGCCGCCGGAGAGCGTGACCTGGCAGGTGCTGCCCGCGGCAAGCCCGACGGCCGAGGATGTCGTGTTGCAGCGCGACGAGTTCCGGGCGCTGCTCGACGCGATCCAGGAACTGCCCGAACGGACCCAACTCGCCTTTCGCCTGTACAAGCTGGAGGAACGGCCGCTTCAGGAAGTGGCGGACCGTCTAAGACTCTCGGTCCCGCGCACGCACCAGATCGTGGCCGAGGCGCTGGTGCATGCCATGCAGCGCCTGCTCGGCGACGAGGACCGGTAGCGCAACAATTTTTACCGGCCGTTCTTAAGTCGGCGCCGCGAAAACCGTCTAATTGTCGGAGAGGAGGGGCAGCTTCCGCTGCCTCGCACCGGGGAAACCTTCGTGAGCGGAACCAACGGCAAGAACGACCCGGTCCGGCTTCAGGCGGCGCATTGGCTCCTGCGGCTCGAAGCGTCCCCCGGTGACGGCGCGTTGCGGCAGGAGTTCGAGAGCTGGTTGCAGCAGAACGAAGCCCATCGTGCCGCATTCCGTTCGGCCGAGCACACATGGGCGCGCCTGGGCAAGCTCCCGCCGGAATTGATCGCGGCGCCGGCCGCGGCCGCCAACATCCTGCCGCTGAAGTCGCGCAGGCGACCGCGCGTCTTCTGGGCGAGCGCCGGCGCGCTGCTGGCCGTCGCCTGCCTGTTGCTGGTCGCGGTGCCCGTAATCCAGCGTCATCTCGAGGCCGATCACGTCACGGGCGTTGCCGAGTTGCGCGACGTCGTCCTTCCCGACGGCAGCCTGGCAAGCCTCGATGCCGACAGCGCGATCGCCGTCGACTATTCCGGAGCCGAGCGGAAAGTGAGGCTTCTCGCCGGGCAGGCCTTCTTCCAGGTCCATCCCAATCCGGATCGACCTTTCCGGGTGAACGCAGCCGACGTATCGGTGCGCGTCACCGGCACCGCGTTCAGCGTCGACAAGCTGGCGAGCACGGTGACGGTCGCCGTCCAGTCCGGCACGGTCGAGGTGGCGTCTCCGGGGCTGGCCGATGTCAGTCGCCTCGGTATGGGCGACCGTCTCGTCTTCGACCGTCAGGCGAGGTCCGCGCGACAGGAACAGGTCGTGCCGTCCACGGTTGCTTCGTGGCGCTCGCGCCGCCTGGTGGTGCACGACGCCACCGTGGGCGACATGGTGGAGATCCTCGGGCGCTATCTGCCGGGCATGATCGTCGTGCGCGACGGTTCGATGAACGGCCGGTCGATCTCGGGCGTCATCGATCTCACCCAGCCACGCGAAGCATTGAACGCTCTGGCCGAATCCCAGCACGGCAAGCTCAGCCAGGTCACGCCCTACCTGTCGGTCATTTCGAAGCGTTAGGTCGCGGCGTGAACTTTTTTGCGATTTCCGCTTAAGTCGAACCGCCCCCATCCGTCTTGTTCCGCAAGTGCGGGCGTGTTGCCCGCGGCGTCGAGTTCCGTGACCCGCCGGCAACGGACTTTCGGGGGAGAAGTCTGTGTTTGCGAGGATCACGGTTGCCGCCGTAGCGGCAGGTTCCTTGATGGCCGGCGAGGTGTTCGCTCAGGGCATCGCGGGTGGCGAAGCGCAACAGGCGCAGGCCGTCCGCCTGGCGACCTTCAATGTGCCGTCACAGCCACTGGCGCAGGCCCTGACCGCCTTCGGCCAGCAGGCAGGCGTGCAGATCGTCGTCAACAACTCAGCCGTCGCCGGCAAGACGAGCACCTCAATCGGCGGCAGCATGACGGCCGAGCATGCCCTGCAACTGCTGCTGGCGGGAACCGGCGTGACCTTCCGCTTCACCTCGGCCAACACGGTAACGATCTCCGGTGCGCCGGACGCCGGCGGCGCCCTGCAGCTCGATCCCGTGCAGGTACAAGGGGCCTTCCTCGTGCCGCCGCAGGCGATGATCGACAACGCGCCCCCGGTCTATGCGGGCGGGCAGGTCGCCACCGGCGGCCAGCTCGGCCTGCTCGGAAATCGTGCCGTGATGGACACGCCGTTCAACCAGTCGAACTACACGGCGAAGAAGGCACAGGACCAGCAGGCCAAGACGGTCCGCGACGTGCTGATCGACGACCCGTCGGTCCGGATCACCCGGGGCGACAACAGTCCTGGCACCGATCAGGTCAAGATCCGCGGCTTCCCCGTCGACAATTCGGACACCTCGTATGGCGGCCTCTATGGAATGCTGCCCAACTCGTCGGTCATGGCGGAGATGGCCGAGCGGGTGGAGGTACTGAAGGGACCGAGCGCGCTGCTGAACGGCATCCCGCCCTTCGGGTCGATCGGCGGCAACATCAACGTCGTTCCGAAGCGGGCGCCCAACGAGGATTTGACCCAGGCGACGGCGAGCTACATCTCCGGCAGCCAGTTTGGCGGGCACATCGATTTCGGACGCCGCTTCGGCGAGGACAAGGAATTCGGTGTGCGCTTCAACGGCGTGTTCCGGGGGGGCCAGACCGACATCCAGTACAATGCCGACCAGAGGGCGCTGGCAGTCCTCGGCTTCGATGTCCGCGGAGAGCGCGTGCGACTCTCGGCCGATCTGGGATACCAGAACCAGTACATCTCCGGCATCACACCCTACCTGACCCTGGCGCCGGGCGTGCAGCTCCCGTATGCGCCGAGTGCTCGCAGTAATCCCACCGCGCAGCCCTGGGGTTTCCAGGGCCGCAAGGACGCGTTCGGTGTCCTGCGGTTGGAGATGGACATCACCGACAATGTCACGCTCTACGCCTCGGCGGGCGCGCACGACTACCGGATGGGCGGTCTCTATTCGGCGGCCACGACGATCACGAACTTCAATGGTGCGGGCACGGCACTGGCGCCGCTCAATTTCAGCCAGTACACGACGAGCCTGACCGCCCAGGGTGGTCTGCGCGCCCTGTTCAGCACGGCGGATGTCAACCACGAGCTCGCACTCACGGCGTCGACGCTCCAGCAGGACAACGGCCAGGTCAACGTCTCGCAGCCGGGCGGCGCCTTCGCGACCAACATCTACAATTCGACGTTGATCGCACGGCCGAACATCCCGACGCCGGCGGCGAACAAGACGTCGTCGTCGGGCTTCAACAGCATCGGCGTCGCCGACACGATCTCCTCGCTGAACAACCGGGTCCAGCTCACGGCCGGCCTGCGCGCCCAGAACGTCCAGTCCGCCAACTTCAACGCTGTGACCGGCGTCCTTACATCGAGCTACGACCAGACCGTTGTCAGCCCCGCCGTGGCACTGATCGTGAAGCCACTGGAGAACGTCTCGCTCTACGGCAACTACATCCAGGGACTGCAGCAGGGCACCGTGGTGCAGGCGCCGTTCGCCAATGCCGGCACGATCCTGCCGCCTTTCGTCTCCAACCAGATCGAAGTGGGCGTCAAGGTCGACTGGGGCACCTTCACGACCACCGCAGCGCTGTTCCAGATCACGCAGCCCAGTGTCATCACGAACACTACGACCAATACCCAGGGCGTGAACGGGCAGCAGGTCAATCAGGGTCTGGAGCTGAACGTCTTCGGCGAACCGATGAAGGGTATCCGCCTTCTCGGCGGGGCCATGTTTCTGAACCCGGTGCTCGCCAAGACGCAGGGCGGGCTGACCGACGGCTGGATTGCGCCCTTCACGCCGCAGTTCACGCTGAATCTGTCGGGCGAGGTCGACCTCCCATTCGTGCCGGGCCTTACTCTCACGAGTCGTGCCATCTACACCGGCCCACAATACATCGACGCGACCTATCCGCGGCGCATGATGCCGCAATGGACCCGCTTCGATCTAGGCGCACGCTACACATTTGAAAATCCGGGGGCGAAGGGGAAGATGCTGGTGGCCCGTTTCGACGTCGACAACGTCCTCGATGCCAACTACTGGGCGGGCAGCAACCAGACGGCGACGTTCATGTTCCTCGGCGCGCCGCGCACCTTCCGCCTGTCGCTGACGGCGGATTTCTAGGCAGCGCCCGGGCGCGCGGGCTCGACATGGAGCGGACGTTCCGCGCCTCCATGAACTGGCTGCACACGTGGGCGGGCGTGGGTGTTGGCGCGGTGCTGTTCGCGGTCTTCTGGATGGGCACCCTGTCGGTGTTCGACCGCGAGATCGATCGCTGGATGATGCCTGCGACCCGGCTGAAGCCGGCCGTGCTGAAATCGGTCGATGCGCTCGCCCGCGAACTGCAGCCCGTGATCGGTGCCTCGCCGCAATGGCTCGTTCTCTTTCCAGACGATCGTGAACCCGTCGCCCGGGTTGGCTACCTGGAAGGCGCGGGCCGGCTGCGGTACCGCCACGCCGATCCCTCGACATCGGCCCTTCTTCCGGACGCCGGCACGTGGGGGGGATCGGGATTCATCTATCCGTTCCACGTCAATCTGCATATCAAAGCCTGGTCTTTGGGCCTCTGGATCGTCGGCTTTGCAGGCATGGCAATGCTGGCGCTCTGTGTGTCCGGCGTGGTCATCCATCGCAAGATCTTCGCCGACTTCTTCACCTTCCGGTCCGATCGGAAGCCGCGGCGGGTCGTGCTGGACCTGCACAACGTCACGGGCGTGCTCGGGCTGCCGTTCCACTTCTTCATCACCCTGTCGGGCCTCGTCATCTTCTTCACGGTGTACTTCTCGGGTGCCTGGGAGATGTCCTATCGTGGCGACCGGGCGGCCTTCGTGCGGGAGTCCTACGGTATCTACGGGCGGCCGCGGCTCAACCGCCCGGGGCTGCCCCCGGCATCGCTGGATGCCATGGTCGCGGAGGCATCCCGCCAGTGGGCAAGGGGGACGCCGCAATTGTTCCGCGTGTTCCATCCCGGCGACGCCAATGCCTATGTCGAGATCCGCCGCTCGTTTGTCGACGATCGCGTGACGATGCCGGTCGACGCGCTCTATTTCGACTTGGGCACCAGCGCCGTCCTGTCGAGCAATGCGGCGAAGCCTGTGATGAACGTCCACCGCTTCATCACCGGCTTTCACTTCATCCAGTTCGATCACTGGAGCCTGCGCTGGCTCTACTTCGTGCTGGGGCTTACCGGCTGCGTCCTGATCGCCACGGGATTCCTCTTCTGGCTGGACTCGCGCCGCAAGCGCCATGCCCAGCTCGGTCTGCGCGGCGTGCGTATCGTCGAAGGTCTGACGATCGGCTCGGTCAGCGGGATCGTTGCCGCCACGCTCGCCTTCTTCGTCGCCAACAGGCTGTTGCCGCACGGCGCCTCAGCCTGGGGCCTCGAACGCCGCGAGCTAGAGATCTGGGCCTTCTACCTGGTCTGGCTGCTGACGTTCGTTCACGCCTGGGTTCGTCCGCGCATGGCTTGGCGGGAACAGTGCATCGCCCTCGCGGTGCTGGCGACCGCAGCCGTGCTTCTCAACGGACTCACGACGGACGATCCCCTGTGGCGCAGCCTCTCGCAGCGCCACCTCTGGCCCGTCGCCGGCATGGATCTGCTGCTTCTGGCGGGCGCGGTCGTCGCGGGATGGGCCGCCGTCAGATTGCGCAGGGCTCAATGAGTCGTGCTTCCGACAATCAGCCGGACGGAACGAATCGTAGCGTGCCAGCCCGTCGCGTGGGCTGGCCGGTGTCGTTGGTGTGGTTGACGCCGTCCATGACGGGCACCTCGTGGAAGTCGAACGGACTCACTCCGTCGAGACAGGCCACGTTGACGGCATAGAGACTGGTGTCGGACCGCCGCTGGTGATGCGTGTAGATTCCGCAGCGAGAACAGAAGAAGTGCTGTGCCGTCCCGGTATGGAAGCGGTAGCTGGTCAGTGCCTCCTCGCCCTGAAGGAGTTTGATCCCGCCCATCTCCGCCATGGTCACGACGGCACCGCGCATGCGGCAGAAGGAACAAGTGCAGCGGCGGATCGAGTTGAAGCCGTCGCTGAGCCTCACCTCGAAACGCACCGCACCGCAATGGCATCCGCCGGTCCGGACCTTTGCGTCGTTCATCGAAAGTCGTCAGCCCGGAGCTCGATCGTCTGACCGTGGGGCGTGCGGTCCGCCGCATGATCCCAGGCGTTGTAATAGCGGTCGAGCGTCTCTGCCGACGCAATGCCCTTGCGCGCGACGAGGCGCTCCAGCGTCGCGAGCCAGTGGCGGTAGTAGGTCGTGCCGTCGTCGGGATCGCCGCCCGCGATGGCGGCCTTGATCTGGGCGCCAAGTTCGTCGGCCCATTCGTTCCACGAGAACACGCCGCGTTGCTGCAGGGTCAGCGCCATGGCGAAAGCCTGGGCCTGCCACGGCTCCGCGAAGACCGGCGCCTCGCCTTCGCATGGGATGCCGGGCACGGTCTCCAGCGCCGTGCGGACCGAAGCGGGATCCGACGTCATCACGCTGGCTCCAGATAGGGCTCGAACGCCTCGATGGAAACCGTGGCGCCGTCTTCCGCATCGGGCCCCCACAGTTCCCGTCCGTCGAACACTACGGTGTAGAGCCATTCACCCTGCTCGATGCCCTTCCCGACCATCGCGTCGGGAAAGGTGTGGCAACCCTGGATGCGCTCGATGGTGCCGAAGTGGCCGCGGGCAAAGCGCGGCAGGCGCGTGTGGGAGCGGGGATGGATGTTGCGGGCACGCACCTTCTGGCCGACCTCGAAGGCGGCGGGGGCGCGGGGCGGCTGGTCGTGGTTGGCCCTGGTCAGGCCAACGCCGGCCTGCGGGCCCGACAGAGGCTTGCGCTTCAGCGGCCGGCCCGGTCCGCTCGAGTGGCCGCTCGCCAGCTCGGCCTCCGACACGAGTCCGCGGTCGAGGCAGAGCCGCTCGAGGCGCAGGAACCATTTCTTGTAGTAGGAAGAGGAGAGATAGACCGCCGGCGGCAGGGTCTCGATCCAGTAGCGGCCGACGTCGATGTTCCATTCGCCGGCCGAGCCCATGATCCTGTTGAGGGCGAAGGAGTGCGCCTGCCACTCGTCATGGAAGGAGACTTCGTGCGGATCGGGCGCGACCTTGCCGAAGCCGTCCATGCCGCCCATGTCGTGCACACCGTTCATGCCTGCACCTCGTTCGCTGCCTTCGGCAAGCCGGTGCCGATCATCGAATCGCGAGTGACCAGTTCGGCGAGCTTCTCCTCCGACCAGCCTTCGGTCGCGGCAGGGCGCATCGGCAGTACGATGAACCGTGTCTCGGCCGTGGAGTCCCACACGCGGACCTTTGTCTCGTCAGGCAGTGTCACGCCGAAATCGGCGAGCACCTTGCGCGGCTCCTTGACGGTGCGGGCGCGGTAGGGCGCCGACTTGTACCAGGCCGGTGGCAGGCCCAGCAGGTCCCACGGGTAGCAGGAGCACAGGGTGCAGACGATCATGTTGTGCGTGGTGGGTGTGTTCTCCACGGCGACCAGGTGATCGCCGACCTTCTGCTGCAGGCCGAGTTGCGCGATCGCCTTGCTCGCGTCGGCGAGCAGCGCCTCGCGGAACCCGGAATCGGCCCAGGCTCGCGCCACCACCTGCGCGCCGATATGCGGCCCGACCTTCGTTTCGTAGGTTTCGATGATCGAGTCGAGCGCCGCGGGATCCACGTAGCCTTTCTCGGTCAGGATGGTTTCGAGCGCCCGCACCCGGAGCTGCATCTCCGACAGTTCGGACCCGTGCTCGTGGTCGTGATTGTGGCCATGATCGTGGTCGTGATTGCTCGACATCGCATCCCCTGGTCCTCGTAGGGCAAGACTAGTGCATTCCGCCGCGTCGAAACAGGCTGCGATGGAATCTCCATCCATGCAGGAATGCGCGGTCCGCCGGGGTGAGCGCCGCAGGAGACGGCACGAAGGTGTGACGGCCGGCCGCACTGCTGGCATGGGACGCGAACAGGGAGAAGTGCAGGCGTCGACCGGCGCCTGATCGTGGCATAAGGTAAGAGAGGGAACGTTGCCCGGCGGTCGTCCATGGTGGGACATGGCCCGATATCGATGCCGGCGTGGATGAATGAAGATGACGACAGATACGCCGGACAGGGACCTCATTCGGCAAGCGAAGGTGCGGAAGCGCCTGTCGCACGATCCGTCGCGACCTGCCCGCCGATGGCGCTGGATGTTGGTGGGCGTATCGCTGCTCGCGGTGCTGGCGCTTTCCTTCTATGCGCCTGCACTCGTGAAGAATCTGGGCGTGGATCATGTCACGACGACCGCCGAGCATCGCAACGTCGACCTGCCGGACGGATCGCTGGTGGAGCTGGGAGCCGCCAGCGCCCTCGACGTGAAATTCAGCGAGACGAGCCGGCTGGTGAAGCTTCGCTCGGGAGAAGCGTTCTTCAACGTGAAGTCCGGTGACGCACGCCCTTTCACGGTGAAGGCCGGCGGCGTGTCGGTCGTCGTCACGGGCACGGCGTTCAACGTCCGGCTCGCCGACGAGGCCGTCACCGTTGCGGTCGAGAGCGGCTCGGTCGAGGTCAAGATGCCCCCCCTGGAAACGGAACAGGCCGTCATGGAACCCGTGCTGCGGCGGTTGCAGGCCGGCGAGCAGCTCGTGGCCCGGGCTGACGGAACGATCGAACAGGGCCCGGTCGCCCCTGACGAGGCGGGAGCCTGGCGGCGCCACAGGCTGAACGCCAGTGGGACGACGGTGGGCGAGGCGATCGACCAGCTGCGCCGCTACCATGGCGGCTGGATCGTTGTGACCGACGGCAATCTGCTGCGTCAGCGCTTCGCCGGCTTCTACGACCTGCGCGATCCGGTGGCGTCGCTGCGCGCGGTGGTAGGGCCGTTCGGTGCGCAGGTGCACCCCGTCTCCGGATTCATCGTCGTCTCGGCACCCTGATCGCCGGTCTTTCCACTCCGCCCGGCGGGAGTGCAGGCGAGCCCGCCCCGCAAAAAAATCTGCGGGCGACGGCTTGAAGGCTGTCGGGCCGAACCTAGATCGTCTGCCGGTCGCCCCTCGGGGGACCGCTTCGCAAACCCATCGCTCAGGAGTGGAGGATGAACATGCGTACGACTTTCGATTTTTCGCCGTTCTATCGTGATACGGTTGGCTTCGACCGGGTGTTCCATATGCTCGACACCGCGGTCAGCCAAGGCTCTCAGGGTTATCCCCCGTACAACATCGAGAAGGCCGGCGACGATACCTACCGTATCGTCATGGCGGTGGCGGGATTCTCCGAGGCCGAGCTCAGCATCACCCAGAAGGAGGAGGAGCTCCTCGTGACTGGAAAGGCACAGCCGGGTGCAGAGGAGAAGGAGTATCTCTATCGCGGTATCGCCGCGCGGGAGTTCGAGCGCCGCTTCCAGCTCGCGGACCACGTGAAGGTGGTCGGGGCCGGCCTGGCGAACGGCCTTCTGACGATCGAGCTGAAGCGCGAGATTCCGGAAGAGAAGAAGGCCCGCGCCATCCGGATTGAGTCGGGCATACCACGCCTTTCGAAGCAGTAAGGGCGGCGTCCGACAGGGGGAGAGGAGCGTTCGCCGACCTCGCGGCGGGCGCTTCCCTTCCGTCAATTCCACAACATTTAGGAGGTTCGTCATGATCGCAAGGTCGGCAGCCTACCGGCCTGAATGGTCTTCAGATCCGGACGCCCTACCGGGCACGCCTGAAGTTTTGCCCCCTCACGGATATGCCGGAACGATCGACCGGCCCCCACGTGGCCGCATCCTGATCGTTGAGGACCAGCCTTTGTTGGCGCTCGAAATGCAGGGGCACTTGATGGATGCCGGTTACCGGATCGTCGGCCCGGCCGGAAGCCAGAGCGAAGTGGAGCGTCTCGTAAAGAGCGGGCGCCTCGATGCGGCGGTGATCGACGTCGACTCGCGGCGCAGCGCTCCCTTCGCGGTCGCCGACTGGCTGGCCGCGGAGCAGGTGCCATTCGCCGTCATCGCCGACGACGCGACCCGCCTGCCGCACGAACTGGCTCTGCGCCCGGTGATCACCAAGCCGGTATCGCCGGCCGCCCTGGTGGAGACGGTTGATCAGATGGTCAACGGAAGCCAGGGGGCCATCGTGATTCCGTACACGCGCGGGCCGCGGCTTTTCCCGCAGCTCTAGCGTCGACCCGCCGCGACGGAGAAGCGGCAGACTCCCCCGTGGCCTCGTCCCGCTCGCCCTCAGCGGCTTGCGGCCGTTCGATGTGACGGGTGGATGGCAACTTCGCCGGCCGGCCGCCGTTGACGCGGGCGGCGGGAGGAACTCATGAGTAGTCTGGAAGATGCCATCAGGGTGTCTGCCGCCCTGCGCGGACAAAAGAAGTACGCTGAGGCCATCGACCTCATCCAGCGGGCCCTGGCTGCCGCAGCGCCGGAAGATTTCGCACGCCTCGACGCCAACCGCGAGGGATTGCGGGCCGCCGAGGAGGCCGGGCTTCCCGCCGTCGCGAAGCGCTTCGCCGACGCGATTGCGATTCGGGGCGCCGGGAGTGATGAAGACGAGGAAAACGCCTGAGGCCTGCTATGCCCGCGCCGGCAAGGCACCCTTCGACGCGCGTATCTCTGCAACGGCGCGGTCCCAGCTCGCGAGGCGGTCGGGGCCGGCGGGATGGGTGTCGAGCATGCCGGTGTCACGGCGTCCCGTCGAGCGGGCGAGGGTGACCAGCATGCCGCGTGCCTTGTCGAGGTCGACGTCAGAGCGAAACAGGATCACCGCGGCGAGGTAGTCGGCTTCGCGTTCCTGCTCCTTGGAGAAGGAGATGCGGCCGACCGCGCCGCCGAGGTTGGCGCCGGTATCCATCGCCGAGCGCGTTATCTGGCCAGCGTAGGGGCTGCGATAGGACGCAGCCGCGCCGGCCGCGCCCAGCAGGATCGCGCCGATCAGCGCACCCGTCATCTGGTTGCGCTGGCTGGTGGCGATGTGATTTGCCGCCTGGTGGCCGATCTCGTGTGCAAACACGAGGCAGACTTCCTCCTCGTTCGAGGCGTATTCGACCACGCCGCGATTGACGAAAATCAGGCCGTTGGCGCCCGCACCGGCGTTCATCGAGCGGTTCGCCGACCCCATGATGCGCCAGTCGCATACGCCGACGTTCATCTCGCGGCACATCCGGTCGGCCGGTGGCCGGATGCGGGCGAGGGCGGAGCGCATGATTTCGTCCACCTGTTCGTCCGTCAGCACCCGACGCTGGGGCGGGCCGCCGGCGCCCTGCACTTCGCTCTGAGCGAGGCTGAGATGGCTGTCACTGACCTGCGGTAGCTGATGCACCGCGCCCGCGCAGCCGCACAGCGCGCAGGCGCCCCCAAACGCCAGAAACGATCGCCTTTTCATTCGCTTCCCCCAACGCTGCTAGAGGTTGCAGCCCCGATAAGGACGCTACCCACGGGTATGTGCACGAGTCAACGGGCCATGAATTCATTCGAGCGGGATTCGCGTTGCCGTTCCGCGCGGAGCCGGAGTGGACGCGGGCAAAAGACATCGCGGCGGGGGCAAGCGTCTCGATGGCGCTGAAGGCGGCCGGAAGAGGCGTCCCTGGCGGAAAAGTTCGTCCAGCGTCAAGTTGTGGGAGGACATGGCACCCGTGCGGCATTCTTCTGCCATCATCGACGGCGAGTCGTCGCACTTCACAGACGCGCTCGAATGAGTATAACCCGTCGATGTCCGATATCGAATCGCTCCGCAAATCGCTCGCCCTCTCGTCTGAGGGCCTGTCTTCCGAAGACAAGAAGAAGATGGCTGTTTCGGCCATCACCACGATTCTCGCCGCACTGGGTCGTGGCGTTGGCACGTTCGGCGAATGGGAACAGCGCTGCCTCGCGGCGTCGATCATCGCCCTGCGTGCCAGCAAGTACGACGATTCCCGCTCGCTGGCGCGGCGCGCCCTGTGGCCCGAGGAAAACCGCCGCAATTCCGGCGTCGCCCGCCTGCTGCTGCGGCCGGGAATGCTGACGATTCCCGAACTCACCCGCGAGCTGAAGATCGCCCAGGCCATGCCGTCCCGCCGCTTACAGGCCGCCGCCTAGCTCAAATTCCGCTCGAACCCGCCTATTCGTGCAGGCACCCGGCATACGGAACCCGCGGCGCAGCCTGGGTTCCCGGATAGGAAGCACCTGTTATCCTGTTTCCAGCACAGGGTATGGGGAAACATGGACTTCCGGGAACTGGTACATAGCCGTCGCAGCACCCGCGGCTTCGCGAAGAAGGCGATCTCGAAGTCGGTGATCGCCGAGGTCATCGAGGACGCCAAGCGTGCGCCGTCGTCGATGAACAGCCAGCCGTGGCATGTCCATGTCCTCACCGGCGCGCCGCTCGACGAAGTGCGCCGGCGCAACATGGAGGAAATGGCGGCGGGCAAGCCCTCGAAGCGGGACATCTTCACCCACGGCCCCTACGAGGGTGCCCATCGCCAGCGTCAGGTCGATATCGCCAAGCAGCTGTTCGCCGCCATGGGCATCGCGCGCGACGACAAGGCAATGCGCCAGGACTGGGTGATGCGCGGCTTCCGCCAGTTCGATGCGCCGGTCTCTCTGGTGCTCACGTACGACCGCGTGCTCGATCCCGGCGCCACCTGCCACTTCGATCTCGGGGCGCTGTGCTACGGCATCGTGCTGGCTGCGTGGGATCGCGGCATCGGCGCCGTGGTGAACGGGCAGGGCATTGCCCGGTCCGACATCGTGCGCGAGGTGGCGAACATCCCCGACGACGAGGCGATCATGACCTGCATCGCCCTGGGCTATCCCGACCAATCCTTCGCCGCCAACGCCGTCCGCTCCGAGCGGACGCCCACGGAGCAGTTCGTGCGCTATGTCGGGTTCGACTGAGATTGACCATTGGCACGGCTGCGATCACGTCCGCCCAAATTTGGCGAAGGCCGCGCGGCCGACGTTTCCGGCTTGAGTGACGAAGTCGGTGAACATGCCATCGACTAGGGTCCTCACCCCGGCCGGCGCCTGCGCCGGCGAACCCGCCGAGTAGGGAGGCTTGGGGTCGTATTCGGCAATGAGCTGAACGCTTTCCGCATACAGGCGGTCCCGGAGGCGACCGACGAGGGCCAGGCCGAAATCGATTCCCGCCGTCACGCCGCCCCCCGTGATCCTGTTGCGATCGTCGACGACCCTGCCATCGACGGGCGTGGCGCCGAAGATCGGCAGCAGCGATCTCGTGGCCCAGTGAGATGTCGCCCTGTAGCCGGCGAGCAACCCCGCCGCGCCGAGAAGCAGCGAACCGGTGCATACCGACGTGACGTGCTTCGCGCGGCTGCCGCGATCCTTCAGGAAGCGCATCGTCTCATCGTCTTCCATGGCCGCGAGCGTGCCGCGCGTACCTCCGGGTACGCAGATGAGGTCGAGATCCCGGGGACACTCGTCGAGTGTCAGGGACGGCACGATCACGAGGCCGGTGTCGCTCCGCACCGGGTCCCGGGTCTTCGCCACCAGATGAACCGTCGCCCCCATCAAGCCTGTCAGCATGTGATGCGGGCCGACCATGTCGAGCGCGGTGAACTGCGGATAGATCAGGAACGCGATCTGCTCCGCTCCCATCCAATGCGCAGGCATGGAGGACATGTCATGCACCGGTACGTCCGGTGCGGCGCCGGCGGAGGGAGCCTCGCCTCCGGCCGGCTGGGCTACCGCATCCCGGGTTGAATGCGCGACGGCCGCGGCCGTGGCGGCCGCGGCGGAGAATTGACGTCGTGTAAGGGACATGGTGGCGCTCCCGTCAGAATTTGAACGCCAGCTGGCCATAGACCGACAGCGGCGCGCCCGGTGCGACCTGTCCGCCGAGCCAGCTGTACGGCACGAAGTACTGGTTGTTCGTCAGGTTCTTGGCCGAAACGACGGCCCTGATCTTCTCGGTCTCGTATCCGATCTTCGCATCGATCGTATAGTAGCCGGCGGTCTGCCAGAGATTGGTCGCATCTACATATTGGTTGGAAGCCGCGTAGATGCCGGCGCCCAGGCTGAACCCCGGCGCCACGCTCTCGTCGAACTGGTAGTTCAGCCAGAAGCGGCCAGAATGTTCGGGAACGAAGGGCAGCCGGTAGCCCGCCGGGATGCCGGCTCCGGCGGGATCGGCGAAGAAGGCACTCGTGTAGCCGTAACTCGCCAGCACGCTCCAGTTGCGATTGGGCTGGTAGAGGAAGTCGGCTTCGAAGCCGCGCGATGTCTGCTGGGTGAGAATGCCGGACACGGCGGTCAGCCGGACCGGTACGTTCGTGCGCTCGATCTGGAAGAGCGCCATGGTCCCGGTGAAGGTATCGTTGATGTTGAGTTTCACACCGGCCTCGTACTGCGTGGAAAACTCGGGCGCCGGCTGGGCGAATGTCTGCGAGAACGGCACCCACTTCATTCCCTGGGAGTAGCTGCCGTACAGCGACAACCCCTTGATCAGATCGACGACGACGCCGGCGCGGGGAAGCAGCCGGGTCGCTTGGGTCACGCGCGTCACCATCGCGCCGGTGGCGAACTCATTGTAGGTGATGTCGATCGACGCCACGCGGGCCCCGGCGAGCACATGGAAGCGCTCGTTGATCGTCGACTGCAGCTGCGTATAGAAGCCCGTCGTCAGGTACGTGTTGTTGAAGTTGAAGAACGAAACACCTTCCCCGCGTCCCGGCACAGGGAAGGTATAGGGTGTCGTGAACGACGGATTCTGCAGGTTCACGAGGGAGGGCGTGCAGCCGAACCCGATGAGAAAACAGAAGTTGCCGTTGGTGTCGACGTTCATGAAACCCCAGTCGGTGACGCGGCTGAAATCGCCACCGATCAGCAGCGTATTCTTGGTCGACTCCGTCGAGAACTTCGCCTGCACCGTCGGGTTGATACTGAACTCCTGCTGCTGGTCGTACACCTCGATGTTGTTGACGTCGAATGTCGATGGCGGAAACAGCGGCGTGCCCCCGGTGCCTGTGGCATCGAGGAAGGCGCTTTGGGAGTTCTGCTGCATCTCCGACCGGCTCCACCGCGCCTTGACGTTGACCGACCAGACATCGTCGATGCGATGGTCCAGCGTTCCGGTCACGCCATACACCTTCGAGTAGCTCGGCATGATGTTGGGATCGCCGAAGTACAGGCTTCGGTCGACGGTATAGGCGCCGGTGACCGTGCCGCTGACCGGCAGGCCGGGATATGCCTGTTGGTAGGCCTGCGACACAAAACCCTGGAGCGTCAGGGTCGTGTCAACGCGGTTGGTTAGTGTGAGCGTCGGATTGACGCTGAAGCGGCGGGAATTCAAGACGTCGATGAAACTGGCGGCCCCGGTGTACTCGGAGGTGAGGCGAAAGAGCACCGTCTTCTCCTCGTTCAGGGGCTGGTTCACGTCGATGTAGGGATTGGCGTACCAGTAGCTGCCGAAGGTCGTGCCGAACTGATACTTCGCCGTGTCGGTCGGCATCTTCGAGACGACGTTGAGCACGCCGCCGACCGGCGCGCCGGCGCCGCCGCCATAGACGACCGCGCTGGGACCCTTCAGGACCTCGACCCGCTCGACATTCACCAGACCGTCGCGGTCGCCCGCGATGAACAGGTTGCCGGCAAAGCCGTCGGTCCAGAGTTCCGCGCCGAACCCCCTGATCTTCACCGGTGTCTGCTCGACGTTGCCGATCATCCGTGTGTCGACGGGCTGCACGTTGCTGGCGTTCCTGACTGCATCGCTGAGTGTTATCGAGAGCTGGCTGTCGATCAGGGAACGTGTGATGACGTTGATGTTCTGGGGCAGCTGCTCGATGGGCGTGGAGGTCCTGGTGGAAGACTTCGCCGTGAGCGCCCGGAATCCCTGGACCGGACCGGCTGTCGTATTCTCCACCGGCACGCCTGTTCCCTGGACGACAACCGGAGGGAATTCCACGGAAGCAGGAGAGGGCTGGCCGGTGGTCTGACCGAACGCCGGCATGGTCAGAAGTGCCAGGCCAGAACCGAGTAGAAGCCTGGCGGCGCCGGACTTCACGCAAAAGTCCGCTGTGATGTGCTTAAAGTGCATGAGTGCCTCCGGCCCCGTTGGAGAGGACAGCAGAGGCTGGAGGTAGAGCGAGTGCAGGCACGAAAGACAGGCCCGCAAAGGCGACGGAAGTCGCCCAGGGAATCGAGAACATTTATTGCTTCCTTGATTGGCTGACGCAGGGCATCGCGCGCGTCACGGACGCGCGCGTTGCACGATGAATTGTCAGTCGTTCGGAAGCGGCGGGGCGCGAGGCTGTTGTGGACCGTCGCGGATGGCGCCGGTCGTCGGGTCATGAAGTCGAGACGGGACTGGATCCGAAGCCGGAACCTGATCGACGAGGACGGCTGCAACCGACGGGCTCAGCAGTATCGGCGCATGGGCGAGGCCGAAGCAGCAGTCGTGGACCTTCGCAGAGGACGGGCCCGATCCCTGATCCGCCTCGCTGTCCGATGTGGATTGGCAAAGCGCACCCCATAGGGCTGCCACCGCGTCCGGTCCGCCCGTACGGAGCATGACCGCGTGCGCCAGCGGCTGCAGGATTGCCAACGTCACGGCAAACAGCGCCGTCACCAGCACGAAGGCGCGCATCTGGGACGGGAGCAGCCGAGCAGACATTGGCATAATTATGACGATGCAACCGATCCTTACAATGGACATTTTGATACACGCTGCGAAGGGCACGGCCAGGACGCGGAGCATTTTCGCCGCGGGCATCCCCACCGCCGGTCGCTACGAGCGGACAAGGCAGCGGACTGGTCATAGACTACGGACCATGCTCGTTGCGCTGGCTCTGTTCGTCATTTCGGTCGTCTACGCCACGGTCGGCCAGGCTGGCGGGACGGGCTTCCTTGCGGTCATGGCCGTGGCTGGAGTGCCGGTCGACCAGCTTCGACCGACGGCGCTCGCCATGAACGTCGTTGCCGCGTCCTATTCGAGCTGGCGGCTCCAGGCGGCCGGGCTGATCGACTGGCGCATGTTGATGCCCTTGGCCGTCCCTGCACTTGCCGCCGCGTTCGTCGGCGGCGTGATCGCCCTGCCGTCGGGACTTTATGCGTCCGTCACCGGCGCTCTGCTGCTCGCGGCGGCTTCGCTGATGGTCGCGAGGCCTGCCACCGCTCTCCTGCCGGGCATCGCCGCCTCGCGGGCGGGCCTGGTAGCCATCGGGACGGCGGCCGGCTTTCTCTCCGGACTCTCCGGCATCGGCGGCGGCGTCTTCATCGCGCCCGCACTGATCGTGCTCGGCTGGGCCCGGCCCAAGCAAGCCGCCGGCCTGTCGGCGCCGTTCATCCTCGGCAATTCGTTGACGGGGCTGGCGGGCACTCTGCTGGCCGGCCAGCAGTTCGCACCCGGCCTTCCGCTCTTCGCCTGTGTCGCCCTCCTGGGCGCAGCCGTAGGCAGTGCCGCGATCCTCCACGTCTCGGAGCGCATGGTGCGTTTCGTTCTGGCGGCCGTCATCGCCGTTGCCGGCCTGCGGCTCGCGGCGAGGTGAGGGCGGGCTTCGCCCTCAGCCGCGCCCCATCGCATAGAACTCGGGGTTCGGGCGCATGCTGGTGACGTTGGCCATACGGTTCGAAAGGCCGAAGAAGGCGGCGATGGCGGCGATGTCCCAGACATCTTCCTCGTCGAAACCGTGCTCCTTCAGCGTCTGCATGTCGTCGTCGCCCACGAGATGCGCGGATTGGCTTACCTTCACGGCGAAGTCGAGCATGGCCTTCTGGCGTGGCGAGATGTCGGCCTTGCGGTAGTTGATGGCGATCTGGTCGGCGATCAGCGGATCCTTGGCGCGAATGCGCAGGATCGCACCGTGCGCGATGACGCAATACTGGCACTGGTTGAGATTCGAGGTCGCCACGACGATCATTTCTCGCTCGGCCTTGCTGAGGTTGCCGGGCTTGTCCATCAGCGCATCGTGATAAGCGAAGAAGGCGCGGAATTCCTCCGGCCGATGGGCGAGGACGAGGAACACATTGGGGATGAAGCCGGACTTTTCCTGCACCTTCTCGATGCGCTCGCGGATGTCGGCGGGCATATCGGCCAGGGCGGGGACGGGGAAGCGGCTGACGGTAAGATTCTTGGTGGACATGGGCGTGTTCTCCCGAAGACTGTGAAGGGCGATATGGTGATCTCTCGACGCGCGAGTGCGCCGTGGCACGTTCGTCCGAATCACCGCACGGAATAGACGAAGTTGGCACCTCCCGAAGACTTGCCGCTCCCCGAACCGCCGGCCGGCACGGCCATGGCTTCGTAGACGAACAGCACGAAATCGCTGAAGGCCTTGCGCCCGTCGAATGGCTCCTGTTGGGGAACACGCCTGCAATCGCTCTTTCGGGAGGCGCAGACATAGAATGAAGTGAAGTTGTGCTCGCCGACCTTGACCATGTCGGCCGTCTTGTCCTTGTCGCTGTGGATGAACCGGTACTTCAGGTGGGGATTGACATAGAGGCGAGGGAACTTCGACTTCAGGTCGTCCACGCAGATCACGCAGTTGGGGCCCTGTGTGAAGGTCGGGTCGGCATACATCAACCGTGAACGCGGGCCGTGCCCATTTTCCGGGCAACCTTCGAGGCGATACGCGATGTTATCGCCGGGAGGCGATGACGGTACTGCCAATGC
This sequence comes from uncultured Reyranella sp., assembly GCF_945957355.1. Lineage (GTDB taxonomy): Bacteria > Pseudomonadota > Alphaproteobacteria > Reyranellales > Reyranellaceae > Reyranella. The sequence goes on from NZ_CAMFKM010000011.1 coordinate 70,128, forward strand.
CTGCAAGGGATACTCGCAGAGGAAAAATTTCTCCGCCTCGTCCTCGCTGATCTCTCGGCCCGGCTCGTGATGCGCGAAGGAACCGGTCGCATATTGATAGAGCGCGCGGAGACGCCTGAGCTGATTGGATCCATTGGCAGGAACCATGGTCCAGCTCTGGTTCCACGAATCGACGAGTTGAATGCCGAGCGCGGGGGCGGCCGTCGTGAGCGTTCCCGTAAACTGATTGCCCGCGTTCCTTCCCCCTTCGGTGATTCTGGCTGCAGTGGCATAACTCGAGCCCAGGGGAAGGCTGAGGTTCGGATTGACCGCGTTGGCTGTCTGGGCGGTACCAATCGAAATTGTCACCTGAGAGGGTACGAAATCCGGGTCATCGAGGGACTGCGCCAGGTTGTAAAATATCTGCCGCTTCTGCAGCGAACCGAGGGACGAGGCGAGATCTGCGGTGTTGTAGTTGAGTTGGGCGCTCGCGCAGCCCGTCAGGACTGCTCCCAATCCCAGACAAACCAGAAGCCAACGCATGCATCCCCCAAGTTTCGCGGCAGCAGGCTAGGCGATGTCCACCTGACAATTCAACGCATTTGCACGTGTCGCCTTCATTTGTCAGGTGTCTCCCCGGCCGGACTTTACGCCGCCAGCAGGTCCGCTACTGCGGCCTTCTGCGACTCGGCGAGCGATACGCTCCTGCGGGTGGCGGCGTCGACATAGACATGGACGAAATGGCCGACGGCCGCAGGCGTCTCGCTGGCCGGGATGAAGATCGCGAGTTCGTAGCGTAGAGAGCTGTTGCCGATGCGGCCGAGGCGGATCCCGACGTCCACCGTCGCGGGAAAGTCGACCGGCGCAAGGAATTCGCAGCCGCTGGCAATGCACAGTCCGATCGAGGTCTGGCCCGGCGCCCGCAGGATGCCCCGCTCGATGGCGAGCGTGGTGAGCGCCGTGTCGAACCAATTATAGTAGACGGCATTGTTGACGTGGCCGTAGGCATCGCAGTCTGACCACCGGCTCGCCACCGGCATCCACCACTTGTAATCCCTGCGCCGCTCGTCCTTCGCCGCCTTCGCGCTCGTCATCACGATCTCCCCGCCCAATGACGGGCGTCATCTACAGGCGACCTCACGCTCGTTGCAACGAAGGAAAATGTGCCCCCGGTGGTGCGGAGATAACGCGCGATCCACGCCGGGCTGTTGTGCATTCGCAGCATGCACCGCTCACCGACTTCCCGGCAGCGGGACCCTACGCGGATCGCGATTACGGCGGTGATCGCGCAGCGATTTTCGACCCTTGATGCAGCGCACCGGATCGTGCCCAATTCCGCCTCTCTCGAGACTCTTTGGACGAATGAAAGGTCCGGCCATGCGAAAGAACAAGATCAAGGAGATTTGGGCAGCGGGGAAGTGCGCGACACTGGGCTGGCTCTCGGTGCCAAACACCTTCACTGCTGAGGTCATGGCCCGGCAGGGCTTCGACGCGCTGTGCGTCGACCTGCAGCACGGCCTGTCGGAGATGAAGGACGTGGCGCCGATGCTTCAGGCGATCTCCCAGACCGACACCGTTCCCGTCGTGCGCGTCGCCTGGAACGAGCCGGCCGCCATCATGAAGGCGCTCGATCTCGGCGCCTACGGCATCATCGTGCCGCTGGTGAACAACGCCGAGGAGGCGGCCAAGGCGGTGGCTGCCTGCCGCTATCCGCCGGTGGGCATGCGCTCGTCCGGTCCGGTGCGCGCCGTACACTATGGTGGTGCCGACTACGTCGCCAATGCCAATGACGAAATCATCGTCATGGCGATGATCGAGACCAAGGAAGGCATCGCTAACCTTGAAGCCATCTGCGCGACGCCGGGCCTCGATGCCGTCTATATCGGTCCGGCCGATCTTTCGTTTGCGCTCGGCCTGCCGCCACGTGGCGACAATCCCGATCCGCTCCACATCGCGACCTGCGACAAGATCCGTGATGCGGCGCACAAGGCCGGCATAAAGTGCGTGATGCATTGCGCCGCGGCCCCCTTCGCGGCGGGCGCCGTGAAGCGTGGCTTCGACATGGTGATGCTCACCGCCGATCTCTCCTGCATGATCGCGGGTGCGCGCCAGCAGCTCGAGGAACTGAAGGCCAAGTCAGCCTGACGCAAACGCAGGCGTGACTGTAGCAGCCGATGATGGTGCCACAGTCACGCTAAAGCTCTGCCCTTGCTCAATTGTGGCGAGGGACAGAATTCGTGACGGATGCGCCATCTACGATGCAATTATATAGGATTTCGCGGGAATAAACACAGATTATTCGCCAAAAAGTGGTGCCTGCTCAGGATAGGGGGTGGCGAGAGCAATCGCCGTTGTCTACGGTAACGCCAGCCGGTCGAGATAGCGTAAGTTTCGATATGGGGCAGAGGGGTGGAAATGGCAGATGAGCGCACACGAAGCTTGCAGCTTTCCAAATATTACTGCACCGAGAGAACTCTCGAAATAAAGGCCGAACTCGAGCGTCTCGCGGGGGAAAGCGCAGAACTCAAGGCCGAGCTCGACGCCACGGTCGAGCCCGGGCGGCAAGGCGTGATCCGTCGCCGCCGTGCCTACCTCAATCGTCGCAACGACGAACTGAAGACAGAGCGAGCCGCTCTCGCGGCAGAGTTGCGTGTCGCGTCGGATGGTCTCAAGTCACTGTCGTAGTCGGTCCGCATTCAAGTCAATCGAGTGCATCGAGTGCTTGACGAATCTGTCTTTCTGCTGCGGGCCAGCGTTCGATCGCTTGGCCTGGCTTCAGCACCTCTGTCTGCAGATCCGATTTCGTATAGACCAGTTCGCCATCGTCATTGACCCGAAGCGACCCTTCGATGCCGGTGATTGCGATTTCCCTGGCCATGGCTTCCCTCCGGACCTGTCACCTGACGAACTACGCGCGTCAGCATGTTCCGTTGCATCGAGCCCAAGACAGCCAGCACCGCCGAAAGTCGAATGCAATTTCCAACGGGAATGTGGGCATTCGTGAACAAATATCCGTGAGGAATTTGCATAGTTCCAGCGTCCCGTTCAGAATTTGCTGCCTCGCATATCTTCGCGCTGAATCGAATGCTTGGATGCTCATCAATGTTGCGATAGTGGTGAGGTCATGACGGATTTGGCGGACGCGACACGTCACTTACTTTGCCAGCGTATCCATCGGTTCGTGCTCGTGCTGGAACGTTTCAGGCGTAATCCGAACCGTCGAGAGGCTTATCATATCCTCTCGGCCATAGAGTCGGTTCGTGAGGGTCGGTATGAGGCGGGTTTGGAGGCTGTCCGCGCCGCCGAACACGTGGATCCGATCCCCGATGGCCTTGCCTTACTACCGGGACTCCACGACGACATGACCGCGGCCGAATTGCGCCAGGCCTTGCGTGCGGTCGTGCGGCCTGCCTCCGGCGGCGCACCCGCCGATACGGCACCCGAGTTAGGCAAGTAGGCGTGCCGCCGGCCGCAGGGGCGGCATAGTCCTATTGGATGGTAGGCTTGGGCGAGACCTGACGCGGCCGCGACCGAGACGCGCAGCGGGCAGCTTGTATAGAAGCTCCCTCCAGCTTCGGGCCGTTCTTCCCAAGGGCAAGCACGCTTGTCCCGATGCGAATTACAAAGCGCTTGCAACCACCGTGAAGGAGGCCCGTTGGCATGGCGGCCCGAAGGTCCGGCCGCGGGCCACAAGCGTGAGGAACAGAGGATGCCACTCGACGCCACCGATACGGGACTGGGATTCAAACTTGCTCCACCCCGTGGCTTGCGTGAAGGCCGCCACCGCTCGCTAGCAGGCTGGATGCTGCGCGAGCAGCGGTGGGTCATATCGACCGAGTACGACGCGCAGGTGGCGCGGAGAATTCTGCCAACTCCTCGATTCCAACGTTGCAACCCGACTCCTAGACGATGCGGGGAAGATCTCTGATGCCACGCATCGCATGGGCCGACTTGGCCGGTTCTCCTGATACCGCCTTTCTCCTGACAGGCGAAATCGCGCCTTGTTTTGCCGGGGGCCAGCGCGACGATGATCCCTTCGATAGCGCGCGGCTGCGGTTTGCCGCCAATCTGATCGTACGTACCTGCAGCCACCTCAAATTGGAGGGGCCGTTCGCGGTTCAGCCCTCCCGCGATGCGAGCCCGCTGATCCTTTGCGCAGTCACCGAGCCGGTTGATTTCGCGCGTCTGAGCGAGGTCACAGGTGGCGTCGATATCGACGCATTGCCGTGGCGCGCTCGCCTCCATTTCCAGCTCGATGAGGCCCGTCACGAGGCGTTGCTGGCTGTTGCGGGCCCGCCCGATGGACGCGGTGCCGGGCGCCGTGCCCGGGCAGTTGCCCGCGAGGCGGAAGAACACGCGCGCTATCGCTGGGGGCAGGACTGAGGAACGCATGGTGAGGAACGGGGGCTTCCGACTGGAGGCCGACACCATGCTCCACCTCTGCGTTGACATGCAGCGTCTCTTTGCCGAGGAGACGGCGTGGCAGGTGCCGTGGCTGACGCGGGTATTGCCGGCCGTCGTCGAGATCGCGAGCCGGCACACACGGCGCAGCGTGTTCAGCCTGTTCGCGCCGCCTGCAACGGCCGATGCGGCGGAGGGTGCATGGCGTGCCTATTATGAGCGCTGGCCGCAGATGACGCGCGAGGCCCTCGATCCCCGCCTGCTCGAGCTCGTCGAGCCGCTCGCTCGCCTGGTGCCGCCCGCCCGGACCATCGACAAGCCGGCCAATTCCGTGTTCAGCCGCGCCGGTTTTGCAGCGGCCCTCAAGCGGCGTGGCATCACCACCCTGGTCGTGACCGGCGGGGAGACGGACGTCTGTGTACTCGCGACGGTGATGCAGGCGATCGACCTCGGCTTCCGGGTAGTGCTGCCCATCGACGCGCTGTGTAGCACCAGCGACGGCGCACACGATGCGCTGATCGACCTGTTCCGAACGCGCTTCGCCACGCAGGTGGAGTCGACGACGACCGGGGAACTCCTGAACCGCTGGTAGGCCCGCAGCCGCCGCGGGAAGGGTTCTGGGCGGCTGAGTTGCGGCGTCATTCCGTCGGCCGCTGCCGAGAAAGACACCGAGGGCTGGGCGAGTCGTCGTGCCTTCGCACTCTGTTCGACGGTGCGTGAATGCCTCGTGGCTGTGGGCAGGGAGACAGACCATCGCGACGCGGGTCGCCGTCGCCGAGAGCGCGGGCGCGCCGGCCTCGCGCGCAGAGCTTGCGTTGGGATGACGCGTAGTGTCGCGATCCGACCCACATAATGGAGAGAAGGGGCAACCGCCTTGAGGGCAGGCCGTTGGCAGCGTTCCTCACGCACAACTGAACGGATTCTATCCATGGCCAAGAAGCCCGCACCGCCGACGATGGCTCCTCCTCCGCCCCGCACGGCAGGGCAGGATACGCCCCTCGACAAGGACATTGTTGCGCGGCAGGAAACGGCCAAGACGACCGAGCTTCGATCGGTTACGGCTCCGCCGGGCAACGTGTTGACGACCAACCAGGGTGTCGGCGTCAGCGACGACCAGAATTCCTTGAAGGCCGGGGTGCGCGGGCCGACGCTGCTCGAAGATATATTGATGCGCGAGAAGATCACGCACTTCGACCATGAGCGCATCCCCGAGCGCGTGGTTCATGCGCGGGGCGCTGCTGCGCACGGCGTGTTCCAGGTCTACGAAGACCTGTCCGACCTCACTTGCGCGCAGCTCTTCCGGGACCCCAAGGTCCAGACTCCGGTCTTCGTCCGCTTCTCGACGGTCGCTGGCTCGCGCGGTTCGGCGGATACGCCGCGCGACGTTCGTGGCTTTGCGGTGAAATTCTACACCCAGGAAGGAGTGTGGGATCTTGTCGGCAATAATATGCCAGTCTTCTTCATCCAGGACGCCAACAAATTTCCCGACTTGATCCACGCGGTGAAGCCCGAGCCTCACAACGAGATTCCGCAGGCCCAGTCGGCCCACGACACTTTCTGGGATTTCGTTTCGTTGACGCCGGAGAGCGCCCACATGCTGATGTGGGCCATGAGCGACCGCGCGCTCCCGCGCAGCTATGCGACGATGGAAGGTTTCGGCGTTCATACCTTTCGCCTGGTCGATGCCGAAGGCGGCTGGCGGTTTGTGAAATTTCACTGGAAGCCGCTCAAGGGCGTGTGCTCACTGGTGTGGGACGAGGCCAACCTTCTGATGGGCCGTGATCCGGACTTCAATCGCCGCGATCTCTGGGAAGCCATCGAGCGCGGCGACTTCCCTGAATGGGAGCTCGGCCTGCAGATCGTCGAACCGGCCGATGAGCACAAGTTCGACTTCGACCTGCTCGATGCGACCAAGATCGTCCCGGAGGAGTTGGTCCCCGTCCGGAAGGTCGGCAAGCTTACTCTGAATCGCAATCCGGACAATTTCTTCGCGGAGACGGAGCAGGTCGCTTTTCACACCGGTCACGTCGTGCCGGGCATCGACTTCACCAACGACCCGCTGCTGCAGGGGCGGCTCTTCTCCTACATCGACACCCAGCTGCGTCGCGTGGGGCCCAATTTTCACGAGCTGCCGATCAATCGCTCGCTGCGGCCCGTCGACAACAACCAGCGCGACGGCTTCGGCCGCCATACCATCAACCCTGGCAAAGTCTCCTATTTCCCCAACAGCCTGGGCGGCGGCTGCCCGATGCATTCGCCCGCGGCCGCGGCGGCCTTCCGCTCGGTGGCGTTCCAGGAGGCCGGCGCGAAACTGCGCCAGCGCAGTGACAGTTTCAGTGACCATTTCAGCCAGGCGAGCATGTTCTGGAACAGCATGAGCGACTGGGAGAAGGACCATATTGCGGCGGCCTTCGCCTTTGAGTTGAACATGGTCGTCGACGAGGGCGTGCGAAACCGCGTGATGAACGAGTTGTTGTGCAATATCTCGCCGCAACTCGCCCAAATGGTTTCGGGCCAGACCGGCATCGAAGTGGCGCCAGCCGGCTCGCCGCAGGCGCCAACCCCGTCCGCTCCGAGTCCGTCGGGGCCCCTCAATCTCAACGCCGGGGAGCTGCGCTCGCCCGCGCTCTCGATGGACAGGCCGCCGCCAATGGTACGGGGCCGCAAGATCGCGGTCCTCGTGGGCAACGGTGTGGATGCTGGCGTCGTCAGGTCCATGGCAGGCGATATCGCGAAGGCGGGTCAACTGACGGAGCTGATCGGTCCCAATGCTGGCGCCGTGATCGACGCCACTGGCAAGCCGCTGCCCGTGAACCGAGCGGCGCCCAACGCACCGTCTGTGATCTATGACGCCGTGCTCGTTCCGCCCGGCGTAGCGGAGGGCCTGGCCACCATGCCGATCGCCCAGCGCTTCATCGACGAGGCCTTTCGTCACGGCAAGCCGATTGCGGCGGCATCGGATGCGCGTGGACTGCTCGAGCGACTCGGTCTCGCAGACGCAGAAGGGGTTGTGATTGACGACGGCAAGGTGGTGGCGCTGCTGCTCGACAATCTCGCGCAGCATCGCTTCCCTCGCCGCGTGTCGAACCTTGCTTCCAATTGATTGCAACTTGCCGGCGAAAAGCCCGTTTCGCGGATGATATAATTCAAGGAGGTTTTATGGCTACGAATGAGAACGCGGTCGCTTTGCTGAAGGCGGACCATCGTAAGGTTGAGGAGCTCTTTGAATCCTTCGAGAAGGCCCGTTCGGAAGAGCGGAAGGTCGCATTGGTGAAAGAGATCTGCACTGAGTTGATGGTGCACGCCACGATCGAGGAGGAAATCTTCTATCCGGCCTGCAAGGGGAAGATCGAGGACGGAGAACTGCTCGACGAAGCCTATGTCGAACATGACGGCGCCAAGGTGCTGATTGCCGAATTGCTGCAGGGCTCACCGTCGGATGAGTTCTACGACGCCAAGGTCAAGGTCCTTTCCGAGATGATCAAGCATCACGTGAAGGAAGAGGAAATGCGCTCCGAAGGTCTTTTCGCCGAGGCACGCGACGCCGGCATGGACCTGAACGATCTCGGGGACCGGTTGAAGGCCCGCAAGGCACAGCTGCTTGCCAAGTTCAAGGAGGCAGGACTGCCACCACCCCAGACTCGCTCCTTCACGGGCCACAAGCTCGCCCAGAGCGAGCCGGTGCATATGCGGTAGCCTGTAGACACCATGGATGACCGGCGGGACCATCGCGACAGCCTCGAAGACGAAGCACCCACGCGACGGAGGCCCGCGTGATCCTGCCCGGCATCCAGGCGATCATGGGCATTCAGCTTATCGCTGTAATCAATTGGAGCTTCGAGACGCTGACTCCCGGCCACCAGCGGATTCACCCGGTGGCCTTTTCCTGGTCCTGCTTGCCATTGGCCGGCTGATGGCGCCCGCCGCGAACCATCGCCAATGTGAGCGTGGCCGCCTCACTTGACGCTTCGTGGATCACGCTTCAAGTCTCATGACCATTGGCAATGGTGTCTCTGTTGATCGGACTCGCCTATGACGCCTTTATCTTCGTCTTCATGGTGATGGCCGACACGGCGACCGCCGTCGCCGGCGGATTGGTAGTCGTATTGGTGCTGACGTCGTTGCAGTTTGCCCTACCGCGTCTCGTGAAGTAGCCGCCGATTGCATCCCGGCCGCAGGCGACCGGGGCAACGACGTGACGTCGGGAGGCACGCCGTCGAGCAGTCCAGCAGTTCGCGACGGGACTGATGCCCATTCTCGAGAAGCACCCCAATCACGCCCGGAAGTTCAAGGCTTGACCGGCCCCGCCAGGGTGGGCGGTGGTGTCAGGCCCCCTGGGCATCGACAGTATGGTGAGGGGCCGAGGCCGCGCCTTTGCCCTAGCCGTGGTTGATGTTATTCAGTCGGGGAGGGAGCGGAACGGCGGTTGATCAATTCCATAGCAAGAACCGTCCATGGCTGGCTGGTGAGGGGGCCGCGCCCTCTCGCTTTTGCCTATGTTTCATTCTGGTCTTGGGTCAGTCGCGGGCTTCTGCCCGTGTCGCTGCAGCGCAGGGTCCGCAACTCGATATGTAGTCGCGGCCATGAATGGCCCGACATGGATTTTGCTGCTCGAAGGGTGCGGCTGGGCGTCCAGACAGAGGTATCCCTGATCCCGCACTGGAAGGAGTTCGACCAGGAAGCTCTGTTCCTCAATGCCCTTGAGTATGAAGCGCCGGTCTTCCGTTGGCTGGAGGACAACGTTGCAGAGAACTACGACCTGATTCTGGAGATCGGTGCCAACGCCGGTCTTTACTCCATATTCTTTGATGCCCTCTTCAGGAAAGCACCGGGTGGTGGCAAACGGCGCATAGTGTCCTTCGAACCGGCTCCCGAAGCCTATCGGCGTTTGATCGCGAACCTCACTGTCAACGAGGCCGAGAGTGTGGTCGCCTATCAGGCGGCCATCGGCGAGGCGTCGGGCTTGCAGGTGTTCTACGAGCCGGTCGGACACCTTACAAATGGATCGCTGCTGCGAGATTTTTCCTCAATCTTTACGCCGCAGGTCGACGAATCGGTTGTAGTGGTTGTTGCCGCGCCCGAACTCGAGCGGTGGCTGGCAACGGCCGACCATGCATTGATCAAGATCGATGTGGAAGGGTTCGAGCCGGAGCTGCTGGCTGCTCTTGGTCCGCTGCTGCAGCGCTACCGTCCGGATTTGCTGATCGAGGTCCTTCCATTCGCACTCGAGAAGCTGAATGCCGATCCGGTGCTGATGGCGTACGAGAAATTTCTCGTGCTACCCGACGGCCTCGAGAAGGCTGACACTTTCCGCACGTCCGAACAGCACAGAGATTGGCTGCTCAGACGAGTTTCACCCGCCGGTTCGATTTTCTCCGGCGTGTAGGTCTCAGCGCTTCCCCACCTTCACCGCCGTAAGCGACTCGTCGCCGGGCTGTACGGGGGTCGCTTCGATGAACGATACGGGATCGGAACCCGGGAAGCTGTCTTTGAGTGCGGCGTCGAGTTTCTTGTCCATTTTCTCGCTTAGCGAAGTCGGCTTTGTGCCAGCGGTATCCGCCGTCTTTTCGCGCCCAATGCGTTGTTCCAGCGCCAGCAACTCCTGCTCCATCATCTTGAGATCCGACACTTCGCGTTGCGATGTCCCACTGACCTTGCTTGCACTTGCGATCTTTGCCTTGAGGTCGTCGCGCTCCTGCATGAGCTGTTCGGTCTTTGTCATGGAATTCTCCGGGCTGATGTTTCGGTCCTGAGCCCAACGCGCTGCGTCCGGTCGAAGTTCCAATCGAAGCCGAACGTTCGCTGGCGCACCGGAACCATTTGCGTACGGCCCGTTGAAGCGCCGGCTGGCTTGATCAGCTCCCAATCAAAGGAACTAGGAAAATGAAGAAGATGTTTGCCCTCGCGGCAATCGCCGTTTGTGTTGCCGGCACTCCTGCCTTCGCCGCCACGGACGCTGAGTGCCAGGACATGTGGAAGAAGGCGGATGCCAACAGCGACGGCAACGTTTCCGGCGGTGAGGCCATCCGCTACATGTCGTTCATGCGGGTCGCCGGCATGACGGTCGCAACGGAAGGTACGATCACACGGGCCGAGTTCATGAATGCCTGCAAGGCGGACGCCTACAAAGCGAAGAAGGCTGATGTCGGTGCGCCCCTGAAGGGCTCCAATTCCTTCACAGAAGCCCAAGCCAAAGATCGCATCATCGCACAGGGCATGGACGGCGTGAGCGAGCTCAAGAAGGACGACGACGGGATTTGGCGGGGCACGGCCCAGCACGGTGGCAAGCCGGTCCAGGTCGCCGTGGACTACAAGGGCAATGTCGTCACGGCCAACCAGTAACCGCAAGGAGAACAGGAACATGAAGACCGTGAGCCGAGCCTACGACAGCTACGCCCAGGCCCGTGCGGCCGTCGACGCCGTGGAGCGTGCGGGCGTGCCCAGCAGCGACGTCAGCATCGTCGCCAACAAGTATGTCAGCGCCGAATACGCCGATGTGGACGACGTGAACAAGACCGCGGCCGGAGCCGGCATCGGCGGCGCGGTCGGAGCGGGCGCCGGATTGCTGGCGGGTCTCGGCCTTTTGGCGATTCCGGGACTCGGCCCGGTGGTGGCAGCGGGATGGCTTGCGTCGACGGCCGCCGTTGCCGCGGGCGGTGCGGCTGCGGGTGGAATCGTGGGAGCGCTCGCCGATGCCGGTACCGACCGCGAGCATGCGGAGGTCTATTCGGAAGCCGTGCGGCGTGGCGGAACACTCGTCACCGCGCGTGTGCCTGACAAGGATGCGGCGCATATCGAGGCAATCCTTGCCGCATCGAGGCCCATCGATCCGGTGGCGCGCGGCGCGGAGTATCGCGCTGCGGGCTGGAAGAGCTTCGATCCCAAGGCCCCTCCATATCGTCCGAGCCAGGCTGAGATCGACCGCATGCGTGCGAACTGGCCGGGCTGAGCCGGCGCCAAAGCCTGAAGAAGAAAGGGGCCCCTCATAGGGCCCCTTTTTCTGTTACATTTTTGCCACCGGTAGGGTGCGGTCACGCAACAACCACAGCTCCCGGGAGTTGACTCTCCAAGAGGAAGGAGAGTGAAGCATGGAAACGGCACGCACACTTCTCGACGATCTCACCAAGTATTTCGTGGGCCCGACAGATCCACGCGAACGTCTGGATGTTCTGGACCGCGACCGGCTGGGCGCCGAAGCCGAGATTCGCGCGGTTCTGGATAAGCTTGCGGCCAAGTACGCCGTCGCCGACGACGATGTCGATGACGCGATGGTCAGCGTCGGTCTCGCCATCGGTGATATGACTTACGAGCGCGAGATCGAATATCTCGAGGAGATCGACGTCACGCCGCCGGTCTAGACATGTTCACGCCAGCTCCCGCACATCAACCAAGGCGCCCATTACCGCAGCGGCCGACGCCATGGCGGGAGAGACGAGGTGGGTACGGGCCGCCGCTCCTTGGCGTCCCTCGAAGTTTCGGTTCGCCGTGCTGGCGCAGCGTTGTCCTGGCAACAGCCGGTCCGGGTTCATGGCAAGGCACATCGAGCAGCCAGGCTCGCGCCATTCAAAGCCCGCTTCGATGAGCACGCGGTCGAGCCCCTCTTCTTCCGCCTGCCGTTTCACGAGCCCGGATCCAGGAACGACAAGCGCCCGCACGCCGGGCGCCACCTTGCGGCCGCGTAGCACGCTGGCGGCGGCGCGGATGTCCTCCAGGCGGCCGTTGCTGCAGGAGCCGATGAAGACGGCATCGACCTTCAAGCCGGCGAGCTTCTGCCCCGATATCAGTCCCATGCAGTCGAGCATGTGCCGGCGTTGGGCCCGGCGCTGGAGATCGGGCTCGTCGTTCGGATTGGGCACGACGCCGGTGATCGCCAGCGCTGTCTCGGGGTTGGTCCCCCAAGTCACCATCGGGGCGATTTGTGTCGCGTCGATCATCGTTACCCGGTCCCACGATACGCCGGCATCGGAGGGCAGCGTACGCCACCATTGGATGGCCTGGTCGAGCGCGTCCCCTTCGGGCGCCCGCTCGCGGCCCCGCACATAGGCGAAGGTCGCTTCGTCGGGCGCGATCAGGCTCGCGCGAGCCCCCATCTCGACCGCCATGTTGCTCACCGTCATACGGCCGGCCATGTCGAGCGACGCAATCGTGTCTCCGCAGAATTCGATCGTGTGGCCGTTACCGCCTGCCGCGCCGACCTGTCCGACGATCGCGAGCGCCAGGTCCTTGGCCGAGGTGCCGAAGGGAAGGCCGCCCGTCGCCTCGACCTTCATGTTGCGCGCCTTCTCTTGCACGAGCGTCTGCGTAGCCAGTACCTGTTCGACCTCCGATGCGCCAACGCCGAAGGCGAGCGCGCCCAAGGCCCCGTGCGTGGAGGCATGAGAATCGCCACTCACGATGGTCTGTCCCGGCAATGAGAAGCCGAGCTCGGGCCCGATCACGTGGACGATGCCCTGGCGTTCGTCGAGCAACGGTATGTAGGGCACGCCGAACGACGCGACATTGGCTTCCAGCGCGGCGACCTGCGCCCGCGAGTTCGGCTCCGTGATACCGTTGCGTCGGCCTTCGGTGGGGACATTGTGATCGACGACGGCAAGCGTCGCGGCGGGCCGCCGCACCGGACGCCCGGCGCGCCGCAACCCGTCGAAGGCCTGCGGGCTGTGCACCTCGTCGAGCAGGTGTCGGTCTACATAGAGCACGCATGTCCGCCCGCCCAGCCGCTCGACGACATGTGCGTCCCAAATCTTGTCGTAGAGGGTGCGTGGATACGGCGCCGTCATGATCTGTCCTGCGATGGGGGAACTTGGAGGATGTGCTTTCTCCTTGCAAACGCAGAGTCCGGTCCATCAGGACCCAAATCGTGGCCAACGTTCCGGACTCCCCATCCTTCTCGCAGGCCACCGCCCTCGATCCCCTGGCTGTCGAGATCGGGACCTATGCGCACGATCCGCTTGGTTTCGTGCTGTTCGCCTTCCCGTGGGGCGAGGCGGGGACGGTGCTGGCGAAGGACGCGGGCCCCGAGCTGTGGCAGCGCGAGGTGCTTCAGGAGATCGGGCGGTCCCTCGATAGCGCCTCCGCCGCGATCCGCGTCGCCGTGGCCTCGGGCCATGGCGTCGGCAAGTCGGCACTGGTCGCGTGGATCATCGTCTGGGCGCTCGCAACCTTCCGTGACACGCGTGGGGTCGTGACGGCCAATACGGCGACGCAGCTCAAGACCAAGACCTGGCCCGAACTCACCAAGTGGCTGCGGCTCGCCGTTTGCGCTGACTGGTTCGAGATCGCGGCCACATCCATCGCCAGCGTCGAGCCGGCGCACGAGCGGACCTGGCGCATCGACGCGGTGCCCTGGAGCCTGCGCAGCACTGAGGCCTTCGCCGGCCTGCACAATCAGGGCCGGCGCCTGTTCGTCGCCTTCGACGAGGCCTCGGCCATTCCCGATCCGGTCTGGGAAACGATAGAGGGGGCGCTGACCGACCGTGGCACCGAGATCCTGTGGCTGGCAACCGGCAATCCGACGCGCAACACCGGGCGTTTCCGTGAATGTTTCGGCCGCTTCCGGCATCGCTGGCAGCGCCATCAGGTCGACGGCCGTAGGGTATCGCTCACCGACAAGAACGAGATCGCCCGCTGGGCCGCCGATTATGGGGATGACAGCGACTTCTTTCGCGTCCGCGTGAAGGGCGAGTTCCCGAGGGGAGGGGCCATGCAGTTCATCGACGGCGAGACGGTGGAGGAGGCGGTCCGCCGCCCGGCCGAGAGCCATCTACGCCAGCCGCTGGTGATGGGCGTCGATTGCGCTCGGGGCGGCGACGACCAGAGCACGATCTGGTTCCGTCGTGGCCACGACGCGCGCTCGGTACCCGCGATCAAGCTGCGCGTGGGAGACCTAATGGTCCTGTCGGGCAAGGTGGCGGAGCTGGCGCTGCGGTATCGCGCGGCCGCCGTGTTCATAGACGAGGGCGGTATCGGCGCCGGTGTCGTCGACCGCGTGCGCCAGATGCTGGCGGGCCATCTCGTCGTCGGCGTCAATTTCGGTGGTCGCGCCGATCGCTATACCCTGGGCGACGGCATGCCACTCACTGCCAACAAGGCCGCCGAAATGTGGGCGTCGATGCGGGCGTGGCTGAAGACCGGTGCCATCCCCGACGATCCCGAACTGCTGGCCGAACTCACGGGGCGCGAATATGGCTTCAACCTGCACAACGCGATCCGGCTCGAGAAGAAGGAAGACATGAAAAAGCGCGGCCTGGCCTCGCCCGACAATGCCGACGGCCTGGCGCTCACCTTCGCCTATCCAGTCGCCGACCTGCCGGGAGAGACGAAATTCGAGTCGGGCGGGGCGCTGCCGGCACTTCGCGCCGTGTCGGTCGAATCCGACTACGATCCGCTTGTGGGGGCTTGAGTGCTGGACTCAGCGTCACTGCATTGTCATGGTCGCTGCAATCGCCCGCAGAGGCGATCTGGGAGGCATCCTGGGTGACGGCTGACCAGCCGGCTCGATGTCTGGAGGCCCGCCCTCTCCCGTTCCGGGGAGAGGGTGGGCCTTTTCACATGGGCGAGCCGCAGGCGTCGGCGATGGCCGGGGCGATCATCGTCGCGAAGGTCTGGGATACGCGGGCCACGGGGCGCAGGCGATGCCGAGCGCCAGCAGCGCGCCGATGTGGCGGGCGAGCCAGGCTTTCATGCGGTGCGGAGGATGGAGGCGCCGGGCTCTTCCGGCACGCTGCCGCCGCCGGTGCGTGCCCACGTACGCCACTGGGGCTGCGACGAGCGCGTACGGCCGTCGCCCGAAGCCGCTTCGTCTGACGCTCCTTCAAGAAGCAGCCAGCCGAAAATTGCCGCTTGCATCTTGGAAATCCGGTTCATCAGTAACTCAAGGGCTCGCTCACAGGAGAGATGCCCTTGGGAATTTTTGCTGGCGGACAGGCCGCTTATCCTCCGATGTCGCCGCCGGCCCTGCCGCCGGCACCGGATCCCGTCCCGTCGCTGGCCGATCCGTCGGTGCGCGAGGCGCGGGAGGCGCAGAAGAAGCGTGCGGCCGCCATGGCGGGCTACGCCTCCACGATCACCACCGGCGGGCTCGGTCTCACCGGTGCCGCGTCGACCACCGCCTCGCGCGGCAAGACGATACTGGGGGCCTGAGCGATGGCCCACGATCCTGCCCTTCGCCGCCATCTCGACGCCCGCCTCAGCGTCCTGAAGCGCCAGCGCCAGTCCTGGGAGCCGGGCTGGCGCGAGCTATCGCGTTTCGTCAATCCGCGGCGTGGCCAGTTCTTCACGTCGCCCAACCAGGGCGGCCGCGGCGCGCAGGCCAATGCCGCCATCCTCGATCCCACGGCGCTCTTTGCGTTGCGCACCCTGGTGGCCGGGCTGATGTCGGGCGTCACCTCGCCGGCGCGCCCGTGGTTCCGCCTCTCGATTCCCGACCGTCGTGTGGCGTCACTCGCCCCGGTGAAGGTGTGGCTCGACGAGTGCGCCGAGCGCATGCGCATGGTGTTCAACGCCGGCAATCTCTATTCGGCCTTGCCGTCGATGTACGAGGAGCTTGGCCAGTTCGGTACCGGCTGTGCGATCGTCGAGTTCGACCGCGAGGACGTGATCCGCCTCTACACGCTGTCGACAGGCGAATACTGGCTGGGCCTCGACTGGCGCGGCCGGGTCGACACGCTGGCGCGCCGCTTCATGTACTCGTATCGCCAGATCGAGGAGCGCTGGCCTGGCCACGGCATTGCCGAGATCGCCGAGCGGGCGCGCGGCGACGAAGCCGATACCGAAATCGCGATCCTGCACATGATCGAGCCCAACACCGGCTTCGAGAAGGGCCGGCTCGACTCCGCGGGCAAGAAGTTCCGCTCGGTCTACTGGCGAGAGGGCGGTGGCCAGGCTGAAGGCGAGTTCATCCATTGCGGAGGCTATTCGCAATTCCCGGCGCTGACGCCCCGCTGGTCGCCGATCGGCAACGACGCCTACTCGAAGGGGCCTGGCCACGACGCGCTGCCCGACGTGAAGTCGCTGCAGATCCTGAAGAAGCGCGAGCACAACGCCGTCGACAAGCACGTGAACCCGCCGATGGGCGCGCATGTCAGCCTGCGCGGCTCGGCCTCGTCGGTGCTGCCCGGCGCCATCAACTACTTCACCACCCAGGAGAGGGGAGCGGGGATGTGGCCGCTCTACCAGACGGCTCCCGGCGCCATCGCCGAGGTCGAGCGTCTCGTTGCGCGGACCCAGGCCACAATCAAGTCGGCCTTCTTCGCGGACCTCTTCCTGATGCTCTCGGACATGGAAGGCGTGCAGCCGCGCAACCAGCTTGAGATCAGCGCGCGCCGCGAGGAGAAGATGCAGATGCTCGGGCCAGTGCTGGAGAACCTGCACGACGACCTGCTGCAGCCGCTGGTCCAGCGCACCTTCACGATCATGGCCGAAAACGGTCTCTTCACGAAGCCGCCGTCGGAGCTGCACGGCTATCCGCTCGATGTCGAGCTGATCTCGATCCTGGCGCAGGCGCAGAAGGCGGCTGACCTCGGCACGGTCGAGCGGCTCTGGGCCTTCGCCGGCAGTATCGCCGCCACCCGGCCCGAGGTGCTCGACAAGCTGAACGCCGACGAGAGCATCGACGTCTACGCCGACAAGCTCGGCGCGCCGGCCGCCATCACCCTGGCCGACGACGTGGTGGCAGAGGGTCGGGCCGCGCGAGCGCTGCAGGCCCAGGCGGCGCAGGCGTTGCAGATGGCAGGCGCCGTCGCCAAGGGCGCCAAGACCTTGAGTGAGACCGAGGTCGGCGGTGGCCGCAATGCCCTTCAAACCGTACTGGGAGTCTAGCGATGCACGATCCAAACGATGCGCGACAGGTCCGCGAAGCCGAGCGCCGGGATAAGCAGGCGCAGGAGCGCGTCGCCGACGATCTCTGCGCGGTCATGGCGACCGAGTTCGGCCGCCGCTTCGTGCACGGGCTGCTTGGCCTCTGTGACATCCGCAGCGACGGCTACGTGCCGGGCGGTCTCGAGGCCCAGCGTCACCAGGACTACCGGGCCGGGCGCCGCAGCATCGGCATCGAGCTGCTGGGCGAGCTCGAACGGCACGCGCCGGACATGACCGAGCTGATGAGTGCGGAAGCCCGCTTCAACGAGATCGAAACCGAATGGGCGGCCTGGGCCGCGGAGGAGCAGAACGATGGCTGACGCATTCGACCCGACGTCCCCAAAGCATGTCGTCGACGCGGAGGGATCTGGTCCCGCAAACTGGGCGGAGGCGCCGAGGACCGGGCCCGACAGCGTGCCGGCGGCGCCCGAAGACGGGGCGGAAGCGGCTGCCGACGCGCCGGCCGACTATTCCGGCCTTCGCCTTCCCGAAGGCTACCGCGCCGACGATCCGGTTTTCGGCGAAGCGATGAAGTTGTTCGGCGGTGAGAAGATCGCGCCGGAGACGGCGCAGAAGCTGATCGACTTCACCGTCGAGCGCGACAGGGAGATCGCGCGGGCGGTCAACGACCATGCCGCGTCTTCGTGGACGAAGCAGACGACCGAATGGCGCGCGACGTCCGAGAAGGAGTTCTCGCCCGAGGCGCTGGGCAATGCCCGCACCGCACTCGCCAAGGTCTTCGACCGCCAGACCATCGCCTACCTCGAAGGGCTGGGCTTCACCAACCATCCGGGGCTCATCCGCGGGATGGTGAAGGTTTCCCAGGCGATCAAGGACGACTCGTTCGTGGGCGGCAATGCCGGCCGCGGGACCGGCGCGATGGATCCCAAGGCTCTCTATCCCAACTCCCAGCACAACTAGGAACCAAGCTCTATGGCAACGCTCTCCGTGACCAATCCGACCCTGGCCGACTGGTCCAAGGTCATCGATCCCGACGGCAGCATCGCGCAGGTCATCCAGCTCCTGTCGCAGATGAACGAGATCACCGACGACATGGTGTGGAACGAAGGCAACCTGCCCACCGGCCATCGCACCAGCGTGCAGACCTCGCTGCCGAGCGGCACCTGGCGCCGTTTCAACGAGGGCATCGTGCCAACCAAGAGTACGAGCACGCAGATAACCGACTCCTGCGGCATGCTCGAGACCTATTCGGAGATCGACAAGGCGCTGGCCGACCTCAACGGCAACACGGCGGCCTATCGGCTGAGCGAGGATCGCGCTTTCCTCGAGGGCCTGACGCAGCAGCTCGCCGGCGTGCTGTTCTACGGCAACACGGCGACCAATCCCGAGCGCTTCATGGGGCTCGCGCCGCGCTACAACACGACCTCTACCTCGACGTCGCAGACGGCCAATAACTTCATTTCCGGCGGCGGCTCGGGCTCCGACAACACGTCGATCTGGCTGGTCGGCTGGGGCGACCTCACGGTGCACGGCATCTTCCCCAAGGGCAGCAAGGCCGGCCTGTCGATGAAGGATCTGGGCGAGCAGACGCTGCTCGATGCCGCCGGCAATCGCTACCAGGGCTATCGCACGCACTACAAGTGGGATGCAGGCCTGACCGTGCGCGATTGGCGCTACGTCGTGCGCATCGGCAACATCGACGTGTCGGACCTTGCGGGCTCGACCCCGGCTGACCTGGTCAAGCTGATGATGCGGGCGATGAACAAGATCCCCAACATCAAGATGTGCCGGCCGGCCTGGTACATGAACCGCACCACGAAGCAGTGGCTGGACATCCAGCGCAACCTCGGCGCCTCGGTCGCGGCCACCACCAACAACACTAATATCCGCCGCACGCTCGACGAGAGCGACGGCCGAATCTTCGACAGCTTCGGCGGCATCCCGATCCGCAAGTGCGATCAGATCACGCTGGCCGAAGCGACCGTGTCGTAAGCGGCGCTCAAGAAAAGGAACCCGTCATCATGATGTACGACAAGCTCAATACCTTCGGGACCGATCAGGCGGTCACTACAACGGCCGCCTCGACCGACATCATCGATCTCGGCGCGGCACGCGACATGGGCAACGGCGAGCCGCTCGAGTTGGTGGTCCTGGTCACGCAGAGCGTGACGGCAGCCGGCGCTGCGACGGTCACGTTCACGCTGGAGACCGACGACAATGCGGGCTTCTCCTCGCCTGTCGTGCTCGCGAGTTCAGGCACGATCGGCAAGGCCGCGCTCGCGGCCGGCACCGAGGTGCTGCGCGTGAAGCTGCCGCTCGATGCCGAACGCTACCTGCGCATCAACTACACGGTGGCGACCGGTCCGCTGACCGCGGGCACGTTCACCGCCTTCCTCGCCCACGACCGTCAGGCCAGCAGGGCCTACGCGTCGGGCTTCACCGTGAGCTGAACGGAGGCATCGTCATGGCCAAGAGTGAAAAGAGCGACAAGTCCGCCGAGTACGTCGTCGTCGACAATCCCTTCTACGACGGCGTCCAGCTCCATCCGATCGGCGCGCGCATCCTGTGGTCCGGCGCGCCGGGCCTCTCGCTGGTGCCGGTCGACGCCCCGCGCCGGCGCAGCGCGGGCGAGGCGCCGATCTTCGGCGATCCGCTGGCCGGTCGTGGCGACGGCACGCCGGTCAAAGCCGCCAAGCCGGGCGACCAGGTCGTCCTCGTCCAATGATCGTCGAGCGGTGATCGACGGGCAGTAAGCACGAAGGGGCCGGTCTCCCGGGCCGGCCCCGGCACCGCGAGGAGAAGTGTCATGGCACAAGATATCGCCTATCAGTCCGCCGCCCAGCGCGGCGCCGTCCCGGTCTCGGAGGCACGACCGCTCCCTGTCGTGCTGACCACCCTCACGGGGGCGGCACTCACCAGGTCGAGCGTCACAATGACCGGTGCCTCGGCGGAGCTGGTGCCGGCCGACGCCGCACGGCGCGTCGTCATCGTGAGTAGCGCGAAGGCCAACGGGGATGCCGCGTTCGATCCGACCGGCGGCACCTGCGCGCTCGACGCCGGCATTCCTCTTTCAGGCGGCGACACAGTGCAGATCACGGGCAAGGAGGCGCAAAGCGCCATGACCCAGATCGGCACCAACGGCCAGAAGCTCACCGTCTACGTCGGGACCTGAACATGACCATCGCCTTTCTCAACAGGGCGCGCGGCGGCAGCGCGAGAGCCTTCGATGCCGACGTGCTGGCGTGGCGCGACAAGGTCGTGACGAACGGTGGCTCCGTCTCCCTCGCGCGCCTGATCGTCGTCGACCAGTTCGTCTTCAGCGAGAAGACCGCGGGCCTCTGGGGGCTGACCGACGATTACCTGGGCTTCTGGGCGGAGAACGCGCTTCAGGCGCTAACGAGCCTGAAACAGCGTCGGCTGGCGACGGCGGTGAACTCCCCGTCCTTCACCGTGGACCGCGATTATACCTTCAACGGATCGACCAGCTATGCTGACACGGGCTTCGTGCCGGGCACCCATGCGCTGGCCATGAATACCAGCTCCGTGCATGCCGAGGTCTACGAACGCACGAACGTCAGTTCCGTGGCGTCCTCCCTTGGCGTCAACTCGGGATCCAACCAGGCGATCAGCGTCTTCCCGAGGAATGCCAGCTCCGTCCAGGTGGCGGCCAACGGCGTTGGCGCGATTTACACACTGAGCCCCCTGACGAGTGCGGGACTGACCCAGTTCGGCCGCAACGGCGGAACGGTGAACGACGTGTATGGCGCCAAGAACGGTGTCGACCTCGTGCAGACGTCTCCGCATACGGCGCTCGGTGCGTCCCTCCCGTCGCACAGTTTCTTCGTGGGTGGCGCCAACGCTTCCGGCGTCCTGTCGCAGCCCCGCGCTGCCTCTGTCGGATACGTCGCCTGGGGCGCGGCGCTCACCAGCGGCCAGCGACTCGTGCGCTACAACAACGTCCTGGCCTGGGCCACTTCCATAGGAGCGCAGGTCTGATGCCCATGTTCATTCTGCTCGGGCAGGAGGATCGCGACGCCGTCGCCGGTCCTTCCAGCCTCACGCCAGGCAGGGCCCTCGTGCCGGTCGAGCGCATGGCGGGCGTGTTCATCCTCGGCGCCGAGGTGTTAGACGATCCGGCGCACGCGCCGCATCGGACGTACCTCTCCATTTTGCCGCAGGTCGATGGCGAGGATCCGTCGTTTCCCGCGGCGATACCGCCGGTCGACGCATGAGCGGTACCGAGCACCCGAATGGCAATGATGCCAACGGCAAGAGCGGCCTTGGCGTCCAGGCCTATCGCTGGATCGTGGCGGGCGGTATGGCGCTGCTCGTCCTGCTCTCGCAGCGCACGCTTGCCACGCTCGACGACACGACCGCTGCCGTTCGCAGCCTGCAGGCCCAGGTCGCCGCCATGCAGGGCGCGACCGAGAGCCGGCTCAACGCCCATAGCCAGCGGCTCGACACGGCGGACCGTCGCAACGACGCGCAGGACGTGAAGATCGACGGCCTGTGGCAGCGGCTGTGGTCGCCCATTCCCACGACGAGGACGCCATGAGCCACGCTGCCAATTCCCTGCTGGTCACCTCGGAAAAGGGCCTCGACCTGATCAAGGTCTCGGAAGGGCTCGAAGCCGAGGCCTATCCCGACCCGGGCAACCGCGTGACCGGCGAGCCCTGGACGATCGGCTACGGCCACACGCGCGACGTCCGCCGCGGCGACACCTGCACCGAAGCGCAGGCCACCGACTGGCTGCGCGAGGATCTGCGGGCGGCCGAGCGCGCGGTGCGCCATCTTGTCGATGTTCCGCTGACGCAGATGCAGTTCGATGCGCTGGCGAGCTTCGTCTTCAACGTCGGGCCGGCGGCATTCGGCAACTCGACCTTGCTTCGGCTCATCAACGCCGGTGACGCGGCCGGCGCGGCCGGGCAGTTCAAGCGCTGGAACCGCGGCGCCGACGGCGTCCTGCCGGGCCTCGTCACCCGCCGCGCGGCCGAGCGAGATCTGTTCCTTTCACAGGAGGCCTAGATGCCCTTTCTTCCTCTGCTGCTCGGTCTGGCGCCGACCGTCGCCTCGTGGATCATGGGGGACAAGACCGGCGCCGCCGTCTCGAAGGTGACAGGCATCGCGCAGGAGATCCTGGGGACGTCCGACGCCGGCAGCATCGAGCGCGCGATTGCCGCCGATCCCAATCTGGCGCTGCAGTTCAGGATGGCGGTGATCCAGGCCGAGGCGGATGCCCGCCGGCAGGCGTTCGACACGCTGCAGGCCGAGCTTGCCGATGTGGCGAGCGCGCGCAGCCAGACGGTCGAACTCGCGAAGGCGGGCTCCGCCATCGCCTGGGGCGCCGTCGCCGTCAGCATGCTGGTGACCGCGGCGTTCATGGCCGCGCTGTGGTTCGTCGTCCGCCAGGAGATTCCGGCCGCCTCGCGCGAAATCGCCTACATCCTGCTGGGTACCCTGGGCGCCAAGTTCGGTGACATCGTCGCCTACTGGGTCGGCTCGAGCTCGGGCTCGGCGCAGAAGTCCGCGGCGCTCGAAAAAGCCGTCGTAGCGGGGGGAGGGCGCTAGATGCCGGGCGACACCGATATCGCCAACATGGCGCTGAGCCGGCTCGGCACGCGTGCCACCATCGCCGACCTTGCCGAGAGCAGCACCGAGGCCCGGCAAATCAATCTGTGGTACGCGACCGTGCGCGACGAGCTCCAGTCGCTGGTCGACTGGAATTTCAACCGTGTCTCGCAGGCGCTTGCCGCCTCGGGTACGCCGCCGGCGCGCTGGACGTCGAGCTACGCCTATCCGTCCGACTGCCTCAGGATGCGGCGGCTCGATTTCGGCGGTGCGAGCTGGGTCGCCGGCACGCCGGCGGCCGGCTTCGAGATCGCCTCCAGCGGCAGCGGGACCTTCCTCTACTGCAATGAGGACCAGGTATCGGCGGTCTATGCCCAGAGGGTGACCGACCCGGCGCGCTTCACGCCGGGCTTCATCCTGGCCTTCGTCGACTGCCTCGCGGCGTCGGTTGCGCACGCCATCACGCAGAAGGCGGATCTCGCCGAGCGACTCGCGCGCCGGGCGCAGGAACGCATCGAGCGTGCCATGGCCGACAGCGCCAACGAAGGCCTGGCGCCGGACGAGTTGGGGGCGTTGCCGCAAAGCCTCGTGGTACGCGGACTCGACGGGAACACGCCATGACCGCGCCGCTCGTCCTTCCGAGCTTCGCCGCCGGAGAGCTTTCGCCGGCGCTGCACGGTCGCGTCGATCTGGCGAAATACCAGGTCGGCCTCGCGACGTGCCTCAACTGGGCCATCCACCCGTTCGGCGGGGCCAGCACGCGGGCGGGCACGGCCTTCGTCGGGGCCGTCGTGGACGCGGCCAGCCGGTCGCGGCTCATCCCCTTCGCCTTCAACACCGAACAGACCTACGTGCTGGAGTTCGGCGACCAAAAGATGAGGGTCGTCAAGGAGGGTGGCTACGTCCTGGAAGGGGCGGTGATGATCACCGGCATCAGCCTGGCCAATCCGGGCGTCGTCACGACCTCCGGCGCGCATGGATACTCGACCGGCGACCGGGTGTTCCTCGACGGCATCGCCGGCAGGACGGCGCTCAACCGCCGCACCGTGACCGTGACCGCGATCGGCGCCAGTACCTTCTCGATCGGGATCGACACGTCGGGCTACGGCGCCTGGACCTCGGGAGGGACTGCGGCGCGGCTCTACACGCTGGCCACGCCCTATGCGACGGCAGACCTGCCGCAGCTGAAGTTTGTGCAGAGCGCCGACACGATGACGCTCACGCATCCGTCCCACGCCCCACGCAACCTGACCCGCACCGGCCATGCGGCGTGGTCGCTGACGACGATCACCTATGCGCCGACCCAGCAGCCGCCGACGGCGCTGGCCTCCACCTCGGCCGGGGCGGGCTTCGATTATGTCGTGACGGCGGTGTCGGAGGAGACCGGCGAGGAGAGTGTGGCGTCGGCCTCGGTGAGCGCCACGACGCAGACCTCGAAGATCACCTGGACCGATGCCGCCGGCGCCAACTCCTACAACGTCTACAAGGGCAAGAACGGCGTCTATGGCTTCATCGGCCGCTCGGGCGACGGTACGACGGGTTTCACCGACACGACGGTGGCGCCCGATACATCCGACACGCCGCCCGAGGACAAGAACCCGTTCGACGCGACGGACAAGTATCCCGGCTGCTCGACCTATCACGAGGGGCGGCAATGGTACGCCCGCACCAACCAGAAGCCGCAGACCCTGTGGTCGTCGGCCTCGGCTGCCTTCAACAACATGAACACCAGCTCGCCGTCCAAGGACAGCGACGCCATCACCCGTACCATCGCCAGCCGCGAGGTGAACGAGATCCGGCATCTGCTCAGCCTCAACGTGCTGCTGGTCTGGACCTCGGGCGCGGTGTGGAAGGCCTGGGCCGGCGCGCAGGCCGATGTGATGACGCCGGCCAATTGCGCGGTGAAGCCGCAGAGCTATGAGGGCGTGTCCGACGTGCCGCCGATCGGCACCGAGAGCAGCGCACTCTATGTGACGGCCTCGGGCAAGAAGGTGCGGGACGTGGCCTATGAGTTCACGTCCGACAGCTTCCAGGGGCGCAACCTCTCGATCCTGGCCGGGCACCTGTTCGAGGGGCTGACGATCGAGGAATGGGCCTATGCGCGCGATCCCGACGGCATCGTGTGGTGCGTCCGCTCCGACGGCGTCCTGCTGGGCTTCACCTACCTGAAGGAGCATGACGTCTACGCATGGTCCCGCCACGTGACCGATGGCTTCGTCGAGAGCGTTGCCACCGTGCAGGAGGGCAATGAGAGCATCCTGTACCTGTCGGTGCGGCGGACGGTGGGCGGGCAGACGGTGCGCTATGTCGAGCGCATGGCCAGCCGGGCCGCGGCGACGCCGAACTTCCTCTACGTCACGATCGCCAATGGCCTCATGACGACCGGCAGCACGCTCCTTGCGCCGGTCTACCAATGGGGCGGCACGCCCGGCGTCACCGCCGGCCAGTTTACCTTCAACATCGGCGAGATGCGTGGCTACCTCGGCAACGGCACGACCGCGCCGCAGATCAACCTGGTGATGGTGGGCGAGGCCGCAACCGACGGGACGGGCGTCATCAGCACGGTCGCGTATGCCTACAACGGCAAGTTTGCATCGGCCTTCACGGCGACGCTCCCTTCGACCGCAACATTCACCTCTGCCAGCCACAACATCGGGGTGAAGCCGAGGGTGGCGAAGTTCGTCATCGAGAACACGACAGCGCAGTATGGTTACGCGGTCGGCGATCAGATCACGGAAGGACATGTGTCGGTCTATTCGACGTCCTACGTGCCAGTGCCTGTTACCGCGACCACCAAGACGATTGGCATTCAGACCGGCGTCACCGCCGCATTCGCTATCATCGAGAGGACGAGTGGCAATATGCAGACGCTGACGAATTCCAGTTGGAAGTCCGCCTTCATCGCGGAGCGCGGCTGGTGATTGCCATGGTTGCCGCCACAGAGGTCGATGCGCGCGAGTTGGCGCCCTTGTTGCGAGAGGAGGACCGGCTGGAGGTGCTGGCCCTCGGGCTCGATCCGTTCCAAGGTCTGCTTCAGAGTCTTGCCGGCGCGCGGGAGGCCTGGACCTATCGTGCTGACGGGCAATTGGTCTGTATGGCCGGAATTTCGCCCCGTAGCCTGATTGGCCGGGCCGGCGTGCCTTGGCTGCTGGGTTCCGAGCTCGTGGTCCGGCATCGTCGGTTTTTCATGGTCGAGACACGCCGGGTGGTCGCCCATTGGCTGACTCAGTTCGACTCCCTGACCAACATCGTGGATGCCCGTTACGAGGCGGCAGTCCGCTGGCTCGGATGGCTTGGCTTCGAGGTCGGTGAGCCGTTCCCGCTGGCCAATGGCACGTTCCGTATCGTTCACAAGGAGGCAGCATGAAAGGCTTCTATCACCGCAACAGCTTCGCGGCCCTGAAGGTTCCGCAGCCCGTATGGGGCCCCGCGGCACTCGCCCTAACCGCGCTCAGCACGATCATGGGGGTGGTCGGCCAAGTCGGACAGCAGAATGCGCAGGCGCAGGCCGCCAGCGTCAACGCCGCGCAGGCCCGCTATCAAGCGCAGGTCACTGCCCAGAACCAGGCGCTGATGGAGCGGCAGGCGGCTGATGCGATGCAGCGCGGGTGGATCGCGGAAGAGAACCGGCGACGCCTGACGACCCACCAGATCGGCCAGCAGCAGGCCGGGCTCGCGGCGCAAGGCACCGACCTCGCAGGTAGTCCGACCGATATCCTGGGCGACACCGCCGCGGCCGGTGAGGTGGAGGCCCGGGCCGTGCGCTCGCAGGCGGAGCGGCAGGCCTACGAACATCAGATCGCCGGTGTTGGCTACGGCAATTCGGGTATCCTCTTAAGCAGCCGTGCGCTCAACTCAACGTACCAGCCAAACTATCTGGGCGCTGGCGCGTCTCTTCTGTCGGGCGCGTCGACCCTCGCCGAGAAGTGGCGGAACTTTCAGTTGAACAGCAGTCCGTAACGATCGTCGCCGGAACCGCCGGTCGAGGGCAAATCAAAGAATGCGCTCCGGGGATCGCCGCCCAGTCCCTTGGCATAGGGGAATGGCAAGAATATTGACCGGTATGGGCTGCGGTTGCTCGGGGTCGAATACGTAGTTCTGACAAACGAGGGGATCGCGGCCTGAGTTGTGAAGATAGGGGCGTTGGCTTTCGTGCAGTTCTTCGGAATCATTTTTGTCAAGCGCTCTGCGTGCGATTTCATCCATTTTGCATTCTAATAAGAGCGCCGGCGCGGACGCCTGAATATCCAGCATGGGCGAACAGTTTGGAAAAACTTAGCGAAGGCCATATCGTTCACTTCGGTTTAGACAAGGCCTGAAGCCTCTATCAACGCTTTGGCCGCACTGCTAGTTTCGCGCTATGTCTGGTCTTCACATCAACTACTCGCCAAGAATGACAGCAGCCCTCGTCGAGGCTGGCGCATTCAAGGAGCAGCCGTTTACGGTCGTGGATGTCGGCGCGCGTGGAGGGGTCGCCTCGTACTGGTCAGTCTTCGGGGATCGTTTACGCATCATAGGTTTCGATCTGGACCCTGAGGAATGCACGCGTCTCAATGCGATAGATCCCCGGACGCAGTACCTCCCCTACGCACTTGATCGACAGAGTGGTCGCCGAACCGTTTATGTCGCCAACTATGCTGCTTCGAGTTCCTTTTACCGCACCAATGCCACCTATTTCGATCGCTATACGGCAGGTCAGAATGCGGCCGTGTTGTCCGAGCCGACGCTGGAGACGACTACGCTTTCTGGAGCGCTGACATCCATCGGGCTTCACTCTGCGGACTTCATAAAGGTTGACGCCGAAGGTGCCGAACTCGAGATCCTGCAGGGGGCGCAAGATCTGCTGCCGAGTTTGCAGGGCATCCTATCCGAAGTGCGCTTTACAAAGAGATTTTGCGGCTGCCCTGAATTCTGGGAGGTCGAGAAGTATCTGCGGGACCAGTCATTTGAGCTCTACGATCTGGACGTCTATCGGCTGAGTAAGAAGGCCCTACCGTATCCATATCTGTACTCCAACTACTTCGATGACGGTCGCCCTGCTGCCGGTCCGTCAACGCAGGGACAAGTGCTTTGGGCCGATGCGCTCTACATGAGAGACCTGCTGGGCACGAAGCCGAACGGGCGGAGCCTGATCGTCGCTGCGTGTCTCTTTGAGATATTCGGGTTGAGCGATTGTGCCGCCGAATTAATCCTCGCGCATCGCGATACTTTCGCAGCATTGGTGTCGCCGGACGAACTGCTCGATCTCCTGGTGCCGGAGGTCAAGGGGCAACGCCTAACCTATAAACAATACATGGACCGCGATCTGGTGGGTGATCCCTTGCTGCGGCCTGCCGATGGCAGGCGTTTCCCAGAATCGGTGATTCCGCAATTTGATGGCGAGTTTCTCGCGCCCTGGGAGCCGCGGCCGCAGTCCATCTGGCAGCGCATACTTTCAGGATTCCGCAAGGGATAGCTGCTCTCGAGAACGGCGATGCCGTGGCCTGGCAGACCGTTGAAGAAGTCAGAGACAGGGCGGATAAACGAAACAAACGAAATAAACGAATGGAATGAAACGAATGTCTCACCCCCCCTGAATTCCGGGGCGTGGTGGCCGTTGGCGCACTAATATTGCTCGGTGGCGCTTCCGAAAGACCTATTCGAACCGCCTGCTGCGACTGCTTACTCTGGTTTGCCTAACCGTCATCCTGTGGATGACAGCATTGGTCAACTCGACATCGGGCGAACCAAGGTGCTGCTGCACTTGGAAAACCTCGGCATCGAGAAACAGTTCTACGCTGCCATCACTGCCGGATGCGCGTGCTCGCTGGATCGTAGAGCGGCTTCAGGCTGGCGGTCGCCGGTATCCTCTGGCCCGCAACCTCGATCTCGTAGCGCGAGGCCAGGAGATCGGCGTCCGTCGCCCCGGGCGCACGGGGCACGTATCCCAGGCCGATGGCAGCGCCGAGATGATGGCCGTAGCCGCCGGACGCCAGATAGCCCACGACCTCGCCGTCCTTCAGGATGGGCTCGGCATGATAGAGCAGGGGCTGCGGATCCAGGAGCTGAAACTGCAGCAGCCTGCGGCTGAGGCCTGCCTGCCGTTTCTGTATGACGGCGGTGCGGCCGAGGAAGTCGCCGAACCGGCCGGGCCGTTTGTCGACCTTCACCGCAAACCCCAGGCCCGCCTCCAGCACGTGGTCCTCGTCGCTGATGTCGTGGCCGAAGTCGCGATAGGCCTTCTCCAGCCGCAGCGAGTTCATGGCGTGCACGCCGGCCAGGCGGAGCCCGTAAGTCTCGCCGGCTCCGGCCAGGAGATCGAAGATCTGCCGCGCGAACTCGGTGGGCATGTAGAGCTCCCAGCCGAGCTCACCCACGTAGGTGATGCGGTGCGCGCGCACCAGCGCCATGCCGAGCTCGATCGTGCGGGCGGTCCCGAAGGGGAAGGCCGCATTCGACAGGTCCGTCGTCGTCAGCGATTGCAGGAACTCGCGCGAGCGCGGCCCCATCACGGCGAGGCAAGCCTCGCCGCTCGTGACGTCCAGGGCGGTACAGTGAGCGTCCGCCGGGATGTGCCGCCTGAGCCATGCGAGGTCGCGGGTCACTGCCGCTGCAGCTGTGATCACGAGGAACGAGTGCTCGCCCAGGCGCGTGACGGTGAGGTCGGCTTCGATCCCGCCACGCTCGTTCAGCCACTGCGTGTAGACGATGCGCCCCGGCTCGACGGCGACGTCATTGGCCGAGACGCGCTGCAGCACGGACTCGGCGTCGCGGCCCTCGACGCGGAACTTGCCGAAGGCGCTCATGTCCAGCATGCCGAGGCCGGTGCGGACGGCGCGATGTTCCTCGGCCGAATATTCGAACCAGTTCTGCCGCTGCCAGGAATAGCGATAGGCTGGGGCCACGCCGGGCTCGCGCCGGTCGGCCGGCTGGAACCAATGCGCGCGCTCCCAGCCCGCCGTCTCGCCGAAGCAGGCGCCGCGTTCCTTCAGGCGCTCGTAGAAGGGCGTGTGGCGCACGCCGCGTGCCGAGGTGAACTGCCGGTACGGAAAATGGTCAGCATAAAGCAGCCCCAGCGTCTCCGTCACCCGCGCTTCGATGAAGGATTTCGTGGACTGGTAGGGGAAGGTCCGCCGCACGTCGACGTCCCACAGGTCGAAGGGCGGGGCGCCGCCCACGATCCATTCGGCCAAGGCCTTGCCGGCGCCGCCGGCCGACTGGATGCCGACGGAATTGAAGCCGCAGGCGACGAAGAAGTTGCGGACGTCCGGAGCTTCGCCCAGCAGGTAACGGTCGTCGTGGGTGAAGCTCTCCGGCCCATTGAAGAAGGTATGGATGCCGGTCTTCTCCAGGATGGGCATGCGCCGGGTCGCCGTCTCCAGGATCGGCGCGAAGTGGTCGAAGTCTTCCGGCAGCTGGTCGAAGCAGAAGTCTTCGGGAATGCCGTTCGTCGCCCAGGGCTTCGCGACCGGTTCGAAGGCGCCCAGCAGGATCTTGCCGGCATCTTCCTTGTAGTAGGCGCATTCGTCCGGCACGCGTAGCACCGGCAGGGTACGCGACAGGCCAGGAACCTGCTCCGTGACGATGTAGAAATGCTCGCAGGCCTGGAGCGGCAGCGGAACGCCCGCCATCCTGCCCACGGCGCTGCCCCACATGCCGGCGCAGTTGACGACGAACTCCGCCTCGATCGAGCCCTTGTCCGTGGCGACCCCGGTCACGCGGTCTCGGTCCTTCGTGATACCGGTGACCCGCGTGTGCTCGAAAATCTTAACACCAAGCTGGCGCGCGCCCTTGGCGAGGGCGAGCGCGATGTTGGTCGGATCGCCCTGGCCGTCCTTCGGCAAGGTCACTGCGCCGACCACGCCCTCGACGTTTAGGAGGGGGTGGAGCGCGGCGGCCTCCGCGGCCGAGATGGTTTCGATCTCGACGCCGAAGGAACGCGCCATGGAGGCGCCGCGCTTGAGCTCCTCCAGGCGCTCGTCGGTGAGGGCGACGGTGAGTGAGCCGTTGCGCTTGAAGCCGGTCGCCAGGCCGGTTTCCTCTTCCAGCCGGCCGTAGAGTTCCTGGCTGTACTTGGCGAGCTTCGTCATGTTGGCGGTCGCGCGAAGCTGCGCAATCAGTCCCGCCGCGTGCCAGGTCGTGCCCGAGGTGAGCTGCTTGCGTTCCAGCAGGACGATGTCGGTCCAGCCGAGCTTCGCGAGATGATAGGCGACCGAACATCCGATGACGCCGCCACCGATGATGACGACGCGGGCATGGCTTGGCAGTGCGTTCACGAATCTGTCCTGATCTTGAGGAGGCATGCGCCGAAGGCGCCGTCGAGTTGGGCTTCGTCGAGGCTGCCCAATCGTCCGATCACGACGATTTCGGCGCCCATCGTATCCGGCGCACCGTCCAGTGGATCGATGCCGACGACCTCGCCGGCGCGGTGCAGTGCGACCCGGCGGCCGGCACCCGTGGCGACGATGCCCTTCACGCGCACGACGCTGTCGGGCAGGCCGGCGACGACGATGCGCAAGGCCTCGATGTCGACCGGCGCGTCGGTCCGCCAGACATGGCTTGCGAAGAGGGAAGTGGCGGCGTCGACACCGGCCGATGCGCAGGCGGGCAGGCGTCCGCGCCGAGGCGTGCCGTGGGCGAACAGATCCGCGGCGTCCACGCGCCCTTGCAGGACTTCGATCATGCGCGCGCCCGGGGCCTGTGCCGTCGCGAGCGAGCGGGCGTCTTTCACGCCCGCCGGGCCGGCGAGATCGATCTTCGTCAGGACGACGAGGTCCGCCGCGGCGAGCTGCCGGCGGACCAGGCTGCCCACGAACTTGTCGCGGGCGCGGGCGCGGACCGTGGCGGCGTCTGCGACCACGACGATGGCGCCAGGGGACAGGCCGGGCGATTTCGCCAGCGCCGCGATACGGGCCGGCTCGGCGACACCGCTCGCCTCGATCACGATCTGCTCGTATCGGTCGGCGCGGCCGGCGAAGCGATCCAGCGCCATCGCGAGATCGCCGGCGACCGAACAACAGGCGCAACCGTTCGCCAGGGTCACCACGTCATCGTCGCGCGAGACGATCAGCTGCTCGTCGATCGAGGTTGCACCGAAATCGTTGACCAGCACGCCGATCCTGAGCCCGTGGTCGCCCGCCAGCAGGCCGTTCACGACGGTCGTCTTGCCGGCGCCGAGATAGCCGCCGATCGTGGTGACGGGAACAGGGGTCATCTCTTGCCCAGCGGATAGGGCTGTCCCTCGAACACCGTGCCCCAGATGGGAATGTCGCGCAGCGCCAGCGGTGCCACCTCGTAGGGATCGGCCTCCAGCACGGTGAAGTCGGCCTTCTTGCCGCTGCTGATGCTGCCGATCTCGTGTTCGAGGCCCATCACGTAGGCGGCATTGATGGTGATTGCCCGCAGCGCTTCGTCCAGCGAGACCCGTTCCTGCGGGCACAGAACGTCGCCGGCGGCATTCACGCGGTTGAGGGCGATCCAGGCATTCTGCAGCGGCCGGGCGGGCGCCATTGTAAAATCAGAATGGAGTGCGAACGGCACCCGGTTGCGCGACAGCGATCCCAGCCGGACCATCTGGCTCGTCCGTTCATGGCCCACGCCGCGGCGCGCGTAGATGTCGCTCAGCTCGTACACATAGTAGGGATTGGCCGAGACGAGGGCGCCGAGATCGGCGATGCGCCTCGCCTGGGCGGAAGTCGAAATGCCGAAATGCTCGATCGTGAAGCGATGGTTGATGCGCGGGCGTTCCCATTGCAGCTTCTCCAGCACGTCGAGCGCCAGTTCGACGCCGAGATCGCCCGTGCAATGGACGTGGATGACGTAGCCGTCGTTCCACAGCGCGCGGGCCGCCTTTTCGAAGGCCTCCGGCGCCATCAGCCATTCGCCGTCATGGCCGTCGATGTAGCCGGGACCGCCGAGCTGCATGAGTTGCGAGAAGAAGGCGCCGTCGGTGAACAGCTTGACGTGCTTGCCGAAGCGCAGCCGGCGCCTGTTGCGTTCCGGAAGCGCGGCGAGTTGTTCCAGCCGCAGGCCTGTGCCCGCGAAGGCCACGTGCGGAACGAACTCGACCCGGAAGGGCGTGTCGTCGTTGTCGAAGGCCGCGACCGAGCCGGCCCACTCGGCCTCGGGGTCGAAGATGCCGAACGCCATGTCGCCGACCGTCGTATGACCGCCCAGATGGATGACCTCGGCGGTGCGCTTCATCGCCGGGCCCCGGCGCTGCGCGGAAAGGAGGTAGGCGGAGAGCTTCGCGCGCACGAAGCGGTTGCCGGCCTCGTAGAAATGGCCACGGGCGATATCGACCTGGTGGGCGCCCCGCAGCTTTTCCCGGTCGAGCTCGAAATAGTCGAGGGCGGCGCCGTTCATGTTCGTCTCGTGGAACGACCGGTGGACGACGATCAGGGGACGCGTCCTCGAGATGGCGTCGAGGTCCTGGAGCCAGATCTCGCCGTGCCAGTCGCGATGATAGCCCCAGGTGAAGAGCGGCTCCCTGGGATCAGGATTGGCCTCATGCAGCTCCTTCAGGCGCGCGAGGAACGCATCGCGCGTGCGTACCGGCGCGACCGTCCGGTCGGGCAGCTGCCACTCCATCGCCGTGACGAACTCGCACTGGAGCAGATAGGCCGCCATCGATGGATGGAGGTGCGGGTCGATGAGGCCCGGCATCAGCACGTGCTTCTCGAAGGTCCGATCGATCGTGTGGGGATGGGCCTCGAGCCACGGCCGCAGTGTTTCGAGCGTGCCGACCTCGACGATCGAGCCGTCGCGCACGGCGACGGCCGTGGCCTCAGGCAGCGACGGCTCCATGGTCCGGATCTTGCGGGCAACAAAGACGGTCATTCTCGACATGAGCTGCACCCCCAGCGGGCGGCCAAGCCGGCCTCCGCGAAGATAGTCTAGGGCAGCGTCGATCCGGCTATGTATACTTTTGGGTCAAATCCGTGTCTGATTTGGCCGGAGCCTTCTCGATGACCTCCCTCCCTCCCAAGCGTACCACCACACAAGCCGCCGAGTTGCTGCCGAGCCCGATCGCGGTCCTGCTGATCCCGCAGTTCACCTCGATCGCGCTGTCGTCGATCATCGAGCCGCTGCGCATTGCCAACCGCTACATCGCGCGGCCCTATCGCTGGGCGCTGGTATCGGCCGACGGTGAGCCGGTGCCCGATCGCAACGGGGTGAAGGTGGCGGTCGACAGTGCTTTGGGCGATGTCGGCAACATCGGCACCCTGCTGGTGGTAGCCGATGCCCAGCCAACGCGGCGCCTGGAGCGGGCGATCCTGCCGACCCTGCGAAGGCTGGCCCGGGCCGGTGCGACGGTCGGCGGCGTCGATACGGGGCCGCTCGTCCTGGCGCGCGGCGGGCTGCTCGACGGTCTCTCGGCGACGGCCCATTGGGAGGTGCTGCAGACCTTTCGCGAGCAGTTCCCGCGGGTGAACGTGACGGAGCGTCTGTTCGAGGTCGGCAGCCGGCGCTGCACCTGCGCCGGCGGTTCGGCGGCACTCGATCTCGTCCTCAAGGAGATCGAGGTCCGGTTCGGCAGCCAGCTCGCCTTGAGAGTGTCGGAGCATTGCATGCATGGGCTGCCGCGACCGGCCGGAGCGGCGCAACGCGATCTGCCCGGTGCGGTCGGAGCCCGGCAGGGGCGCAAGCTGGCGCGCGCCATGCAGATGCTGGAGGAGGACGGCACGAGGCTCACGCGCATGGACACGGTCGCGCAAGTGATCGGGGTTTCGCGGCGCCAGCTCCAGCGCATCTTCGCTGACAAACTCGCGACCAGCCCGGCGCGCTTCCGCCGCAAGGTCAGGCTCGACCGGGCGCACCAGATGCTCGCCAATGCGGAGGCCTCGGTAACCGAAGTCGCGATGGCGACCGGCTTCAAGTCGCGATCCTACTTCTGGCGCTGCTATCGAAAGGAGTTCGGCCGCCCGCCCAGCAGCGACAAGCGCTGACAAGTTTTGGCGCAAAAGGAGACATTCCAGGCCGAGACGTGCACGTTTGCGGGAGGTGTGAAGCTATCGTTTCAGCCTGGGTACAGGATGGGGGATCGGCCATGCGGCGAGCGATAGCGGCTTTCATCACGACACTCGCCATCGCGTCGGCGGTCGCAGTGCCGTCTACGGCGCAGGAACCTCGGCGCGGCGGCACCCTTGTCATGGGGCAGTCGACCGGCACCACCAGCTTCAACAACGCCGTCGGGTCGGGAACCGGCATCATGGTACCGGGCGCGCAGATCTTCGCCAGCCCGGTCATGCACGACGACAAGTGGAACCCCAAGCCGTACCTCGCCGAGTCGTGGGAACTCTCGGCCGATTCCCTCTCGATGACGCTGCACCTGCGCAAGGACGCCTTGTTCCACGACGGCAAGCCGGTGACTTCAGAGGACGTCGCCTTCTCGATCCTGACGATCCGCGACAACCATCCCTTCAACACGATGTTGGCGCCGGTCGACCGCGTCGACACGCCCGATGCCGCCACCGCCATCATCCGCCTCAAGCATCCGCATCCCGCGCTGCTCTATGCGATGGGCCCGCCGCTGATGCCGATCCTGCCCAAGCACATCTACGGCGACGGCCGGCCGATCAAGACCCATCCGAACAACAGCAAGGATGTCGTGGGCTCCGGCCCGTTCAAGCTGGTGGAATTCAAGCCGGGCGACCAGATCGTCCTGGAGCGTTTCGACAGGTTCTTCATCAAGGACCGGCCCTATCTCGACCGCATCATCCTGAAGACCTATCCCGATTCGCAGACCTCGATCCTCGAACTCGAGGCGGGCCGGCTGCTGCTGCAACCCTTCTTCAATCGCGTGCTCGAACTCGACCGCGCCAAGGCCAATCCGCAGCTCGTCATCACCAACGAGGGCTACGCGGCGGTGGGCGGCATCAACTGGCTGCTCTTCAACAACAAGCGCAAGCCGTTCGACGACGTGCGGGTGCGCCAGGCCTTCGCCTATGCCATCGACCGCGACTTCATCGTCAAGGCGCTGCACAAGGGCCTGTCGAAGGTGGCGACCGGTCCGATCCACAGCGGCTTCCCGCAGTACTCGCCGGATGTCACCAAATACAGCCTCAATCTCAAGAAGGCCGAGGAACTGCTCGATGCCGCGGGCCTCAAGAAGGGACCGGACGGCATCCGTCTCAAGGTGACGTGCGACTACTATCCGGGCGACGAGGACGGCCAGAAGCGACTCGCCGAGTACATGAGGCCGGCGCTCAAGAAGATCGGCATCGAAGTCGAAGTGCGTGCGCCTGCCGACTTCGCGGCCTGGGCCAAGCGCATGGCGACCAAGGACTTCGACATCAGCATGGATGCAGCCTTCGCCTGGGGCGATCCGGTGATCGGTGTCAACCGCACCTATCTCTCGAGCAACATCCGGCCGCTGGTCTTCACCAACAACGCCCAGTACGAGAACCCCAAGGTCGACGAGCTGCTCGATGCCGCCGGCCGCGAGCCCGACGCCGCCAAGCGCAAGGCCCTCTATGGTGAGTTCCAGAAGATCGTCACGGCCGATCTTCCGCTCTTCTGGCTGACCGAGTTGCCCTACCACACGATCTACAACAAGCGGGTCCACAGTCCGCCGACGACCATCTGGGGAACGGCGTCGCCGATGCTGGACGTCTGGCTCTCCGAGAAGTAGGCACGGCGTGGCGCTGATCCTCTTCGTGGCGCGGCGCCTGTTCTATGCAGCGATCCTCGTGATCGGAGTGCTGGTCCTGAGCTTCCTGCTGATCCGGCTGGCGCCGGGCGATCCCGTCGACACGCTGGCGGGCCAGATGGGGGGGATGACGGAGGAAATCCGGGCCGGCCTGCGCAGCGAATACGGGCTGGACAAACCCACGCTCGTCCAGCTCGGCATCTATCTCGAGCGCTTCGCGTCGGGAAACCTCGGCTACTCGTATTTCTTCAACCTGCCGGTCCTGTCGCTGATCCTTCAGCGGCTGCCCGCGACCCTGCTTCTGGTGCTGACGGCGCTGGTGGTGGCGGTCCTCAGTGGTACGACACTCGGCGTGCTGGCCTCGCGGCGGCCCAACGGTCTTCTTTCGCAGTTCATCACCGTCGTCTCGGTGATCGGCTACTCCGCGCCGGTCTTCTGGACCGGCATGCTGCTGATCATCCTGTTCGCGTCAGTCCTTCCCATCCTGCCGGTCTCGGGCATGAACGCCGCGGCGGTCAGTAGTGGGTGGCTGCTCGATTCGGTCGACGTCGCGCACCATCTCGTGCTGCCGGCCGTATCGCTGGCGGTGGTCTATCTCGCCCAGTACAGCCGGCTCACCCGGGCGAGCATGCTCGATGTGCTGGGCTCGGACTATGTCCGTACGGCGCGGGCCAAGGGCCTGGAGGAGCGGAAGGTCTTCTTCAAGCATGCCTTCCGCAACGCCGTATTGCCGATCATCACCATCGTCGGTCTCCAGTTCGGAAATCTGCTGGCGGGGGCCATCGTGGTCGAGACCGTGTTCAACTGGCCGGGACTGGGCCGCCTCGCCTTCGATTCGGTGCTGCGCCGCGATTATCCCACCTTGCTCGGCCTGCTGTTCTTCTCCTCGCTTCTGGTGATCGTGGCCAACCAGCTCGTCGACGTCTGCTATCGCCTCGCTGACCCGCGGATCAAGGCGTCATGAGCATCGCCGGCGTTCCGAGGACGGAGCATCCGTCGCTGGAGGCGATGCGAATGTTTGCCCGCAGCCCGGTCGCCGTGGGCGGCCTGGTGTTGCTGATGTCCATCCTGCTGGTGAGCCTGGTCGGTCCGCTGGTCTATGTCGCCGATCCCTTCGACATCGTGGCCGCGCCGCTGTCGCCGCCATTCAGCGAGGGCGCCTTGCTGGGCTCGGACCAGCAGGGCAGGGACGTGCTGACTGGCCTGATCTACGGCGGGCGGGCGACCCTCACGGTGGGCGCCGCCGCCGCGCTGATCTCCGTCGTGATCGGCATCACGATCGGCGCGGCTGCGGGCTATTTCGGCGGTACGATCGACGAGGCGCTGATGCGCTTCACCGAGTTCTTCCAGGTCCTGCCGTCGCTGCTCTTCGCGATGGTCCTGGTGACGCTCTTTTCGCCGACCCTGACGACCGTCGTGGTGGCGATCGGCGTGGTGAGCTGGCCCGGTACGGCCCGCCTCACCCGCGCGGAATTCCTCAAGATCAAGCAGTACGATTTCGTCGCCGCCGAACTGGCGATCGGGGCGCGGCGAGGACGCATCATGTGGAAGGTGATCCTGCCCAACGCCCTGCCGCCGCTGGTCGTGTCAGCCACCCTGGCCGTCGGCGCGGCGATCCTGTTCGAAGCCAGCCTGTCGTTCCTGGGGCTCGGCGATCCCAACCGGATGAGCTGGGGGCTGATGATCGGATCGAGCCGGTCCTACATGCTGTCGAGCTGGTGGGCCGTGACTTTTCCCGGCCTGATGATCTTCCTCACCGTGCTGGCCGTCAGCCTGATCGGCGACGGGCTGAACGACGCGCTCAATCCGAAGCTTCGGGAGCGCCGCTGATGGCGGGGGATGCGACGAGCCTTCTCGACATCTCGGGCCTGTCCGTCGAGTTCCGCGGTGGCGGCCGCACGGCGCGCGTGCTGAACGATGTGGCGCTCACGCTCGCGGCCAACGAGACCCTGGGCATCGTAGGTGAATCGGGTTGCGGCAAGAGCATGACCGCGCTCGCCATCCTGCGGCTCGTGCCATCGCCGCCGGGCCGCATCACCGGCGGCCGGATCGTGTTCGAGGGCGAGGATCTCCTGCAGGCCTCCGGGCAGCGCCTGCGCGACGTTCGGGGCCATCGCATCGGCATGATCTTCCAGGAGCCGATGACTTCGCTCAACCCCGTGCTGACGATCGGCGACCAGCTCTCCGAGACCCTGGTCAAGCACCTGAAGCTCGATGCCCGCGCGGCGCGCGCCCGGTCGATCGAGCTCCTGAAGGCGGTCGGCATTCCCGCGCCCGAGCGCCGGGTCGACGAATATCCGCACCAGCTCTCGGGCGGCATGCGTCAGCGGGTCATGATCGCCATGGCGATCGGCTGCGAGCCGCGGCTCCTGATCGCCGACGAGCCCACCACCGCGCTCGACGTCACGGTCCAGGCGCAGATATTCGAGCTGCTGCGCGAATTGCGTGCCCGCAGCGGCATGGGATTGATCCTCATCACCCACGACATGGGGGTGATCGCGGAGATGACCGATCGCGTGGCCGTCATGTATGGCGGCCGGGTCGTCGAGGAGGCTCCGACCGCGGATATCCTGTCGGCACCGGCCCATCCCTATACGCGCGGCCTGATCGCCTGCGTGCCCGACCTCGATGCCGAGGATGCACCGGGGGCCGACCTGCTGGAGATCGCCGGCATGGTGCCGTCGGTCTGGGACCTGCCGAAGGGCTGTCCCTTCGCCGACCGTTGCGCCGAGGCCATGCCGCGCTGCCTCGCCGAGATGCCGCCCACGACCGTCCTGGCCGCCGGGCACAAAGTGGCCTGCTGGCTGCACGCGGGAGCGGCGTCGTGAGCGCGCCCCTGGTGTCCGTTCGCGATCTAAAAGTCCACTTCGCGCGGCCGAATTTCAATCCGCTGAAACCTCGTGAGACCGTGCGCGCCGTGGACGGCGTCTCGTTCGATGTCGAGAGGGGCACGACCCTGGGCATCGTCGGCGAATCGGGCTCGGGGAAGACGACGGTGGCGCGTGGCCTCCTGCGCCTGGTGCCGATCACGTCGGGCCACATCACTATTGGCGGAACCGATGTCACGGCGCTGGGCGGCGAGGAGATGCGCCGCATGCGCCGGCACATGCAATACGTCTTCCAGGACCCGTACTCTTCCCTCAATCCGCGGGTAAGGGCCGGCGCCATCGTGCGCTCGCCGCTCGACGTGCTGGGGATCGGCACGCCCGCCGAGCGCGAGGCGCGGGTGACCGAGCTGTTCGCGGCGGTGGGCCTGCGGCCCGAGAGCCAGGAGCTCTTCCCGCACCAGTTCTCCGGCGGCCAGCGCCAGCGCATCAACATCGCCCGCGCCCTTGCGCCGGCGCCGGACCTGCTGGTCTGCGACGAGCCGGTATCGGCCCTCGACGTGGCGATCCGCGCGCAGATCCTCAACCTGCTGCAGCAGCTCAAGCGCCGGCTCGGCATCACATACATCTTCATTTCCCACGACATGGCCGTGGTGAAGCATGTCGCCGACGAGGTCGCGGTCATGTATCTCGGGCAGATCGTCGAACGCGCCCCGCGCACGGCGTTCTTCGCGCGGCCGCTCCATCCCTACAGCGTGGCACTGATGTCGGCGGTGCCGACCGTGCGCGGCGGCCGCCAGCGCGCGGCCAGGCGCATCCGCCTGACCGGCGATCCGCCCAGTCCCATCGATCCGCCACCCGGCTGTCGCTTCGCGGCGCGATGTCCGGCGGCGGAACCGGCTTGCCGGCAGATTATGCCCAAGCTGCGCGAGGTGGCACCCGCGCAATGGGTGCGCTGCCATCGGGTCGAGGCGGTGGGGGAGGCGATCCGGCAGCCCCTCGAATGAGGCCGGGACTGGTGGAATAGTATTTGCTGATGGCTGCGCGAGCTACCGCGCAATCAATTTACATCGAGAGAGGATGATCATGGACGGACTGCACGCCAACTCGCTCCATGCGCGGGACCAGCGCTACCTGGTGCACCAGCAGACGGAGCTGAAGACCTATCGCGAGCAGGGCGGCACGCTCATGGCTCGCGGCAACGGCATTCATGTGATCGACGAGTCGGGCAAGGAGTATATCGAGGCGATGGCGGGCCTTTGGTGCGCCTCGCTGGGTTTCAGCGAGAAGCGGCTGGCCGAGGCCGGCTACAAGCAGCTGCTCGATCTGCCCTATTACCATACGTTCTTCGACAAGGGGCATCTGGCCAGCGTCGACCTCGCCGAGAAGCTGCTGTCGATCGCGCCCAAGCCCATGAGCCGCGTGCTCTTCCAGTGCTCGGGCTCGGAGGCCAACGACGCGGCCATCAAGCTCGTCTGGTACTATCACAACGCCATCGGCAAGCCGGAGAAGAAGAAGATCATCGGCCGCGAGCGCGGCTATCACGGCAATACGGTGGCCTCGGTCAGCGTCTCGGGCCAGCCGCACATGCGGGCGGGCTTCGACATCCCGCTGCCGATGTTCAAGCACACCGACAATCCGCACTACTACCGCTTCCACAATGAGGGCGAGACCGAGGAGCAGTTCGCCGACCGCATGGCCGCCAACCTCGAGGCGCTGATCCTCGCGGAGGGGCCCGACACTGTCGCGGCCTTCTTCGGCGAGCCGGTGCAGGGCGGCGGCGGCGCCATCACCCCGCCGCGCACCTACTGGGAGAAGATCCAGAAGGTGCTCCGCAAGTACGACGTGCTGCTGATCGCCGACGAGGTGATCGCGGGCTTCGGCCGCACCGGCAACATGTGGGGTTGCGAGACCTACGGCATCCAGCCCGACATGATCTCGTGCGCCAAGGCGCTGTCGGCGGCCTACCAGCCGATCTCGGCGCTGATGATCTCCGACAAAGTCTACGATGCCGTCGAGAGCCTCAGCGCCACCAACGGCACGTTCGGCCACGGCTTCACCTATGGCGCCCATCCGGTCGCCTGCGCGGTTGCGCTGGAGACGCTCAAGATCTACGAGGAGCGCGACATCGTGGGCCAGGTCCGCAAGGTGGGACCGGTCATGCAGGCGGGGCTGGAGAAGTTTCGGGACCATCCGCTGGTGGGCGATGTGCGGGGCGTGGGCCTGTTCACCGGTGTCGAGCTGATGAAGGACGCTCTCGCGCGCACGCCGTGGGCGCCCGAGCAGAAGGTGGGCACGATGGTGATGGACCATGCGCTGCGTCATGGGCTGATCGTCCGTGCCATCGGCGACCGCATCGCCTTCACGCCACCCCTCATCATCACCGAGGAGCAGATCGGCGAGATGTGCAAGCGCTTCAGGCTGGCGCTCGACGACGCGAAGAAGGACCTCGGGCTGTAGGGGCAATCCCAAGACCGCCCGGCGGATGTAACGTTTTCGGACATCCGCACGAATACAAGGGCGAGGGACGGTCACGCCGGCCTCTCGATATCTTTAGTTGGATATGGAGATGGCCGGGCCCACATGTCGGCAGACCCTCACGGTTTGAGAGGAGGTCGTCATGTCGGATTCCGTCCTGCCGAACAGAAGGAACGTCCTGACGCTGGGGGCCGGCGTCGGACTTGCCGCCGCGGTACTATTCGGGGCCATGCCGTGGCGCGCGCGGCCCGCCGCTGCCGAAGCTTCCTTCAAGGTGACCCGCCCCGACGCCGAATGGAGGAAGCTCCTGGCGGCGCCGCAATACGCAGTACTGAGGGGCAATGGCACCGAGCGGCCCTATTCGAGCCCGCTGAACGACGAGCACCGCAGGGGCACTTTTTCCTGCGCCGGATGCCAGCTCGCTCTGTTTTCGTCGGCCACCAAGTTCGACAGCCGAACCGGCTGGCCGAGTTTCTGGGCACCACTCGACGGGGCGGTTGGCACCGAAACCGACACCACGTTCTTCATGAAGCGCACTTCGGTGCATTGCGCCCAGTGCGGCGGTCATCTCGGGCATGTCTTCGACGACGGGCCGAAGCCGACCGGCCTGCGCTACTGCATGAACGGCGTGGCCATGACCTTCGCCGTCGCGGCCACCTAGCGTCACGTCTGCAACATCAAGAGGAATCCATGGCCGGTATCCGCTTCGATAGAGGCCGCCGCGCGGCACTCCGCCTTTCGGGATTGGCGCTCGCGGGCGCGACGCTTTACGGCATCTGGCCCGCCGGGGCGCAGGAGGCGATGGTCGTGGTGCCCGCGCCAGCGCTCGACGAGCGCAAGCCCGGGGCCACGACGGAGACCGCGGTGCTGGCGGGCGGCTGCTTCTGGGGCGTGCAGGCCGTGTACCAGCATGTGAAGGGCGTAAGCCGCGCCGTTTCTGGTTACGCCGGCGGCCCCAAGGACAAGGCGTTCTACGATATGGTCACGTCAGGCCGCACCGGACATGCCGAGGCCGTCGAAGTGACGTTCGATCCGAGCATCGTCAGCTACGGCCAAATCCTGCAGATCTTCTTCTCGGTGGCCCACGACCCGACGCAGCTCAATCGCCAGGGTCCCGATGTCGGCACGCAATACCGCTCGGCCCTGTTCTTCGCCGATCCGGCGCAGCGCCGGATAGCCGAGGCCTACATCGCCCAGCTCGACCAGGCCCGCGTCTTCCCGAAGAAGATCGTGACGCAGCTCAACGACGCCATGCCCTTCTTCGCCGCCGAAACCTACCACCAGGACTACGCCACGCTGAATCCGAACAGCCCCTACATCCGTCGCTTCGACCTGCCCAAGATCGAAGGGCTGAAGCGCCTGTTTCCGGCGGCATGGCGCGCCGATCCAGTGCTGCTGCGCGTGGCCGGCGGCAAGGTCAGCCAGTGAATCCGGCCTGCGACGCGCCGCGGTGAAAGCCGCCGCCCGGTGAGGCATAGTGCGTCGAAATCTCAGGGAGACGACGCATGGTCAAGCCGGTTCGCAGGATCGTGACAGGCCACGACGAGGCGGGGCGCTCGGTGTTTCTCGAGGATGGGGCGGCGCCGCATCCTTTCTCGCCGTCGCACTCGCCCAATGTCGGGTTGACCAATCTCTGGCTGCTCGACGCGATCCCTGCGTCGAACGGGGAAGGGGAGCCGGATCCGACAGCCCGGCCCTTCAAGCTGGAGCCGCCGCCTGCCGGCAATGTCGTGCGCGTCGTTGAATTCCCGCCCGACAGGGAGCGCAACTACGGCAACCAGGCTGAGGTCTTCCGCCAGTACGGCGCGGTGCAGGCGCATGACAAGGCCGCTCGCCATCCCGGCTTCCACAAGACCCACAGCGTCGACTACGCCATCGTGATCGAGGGGGAGATCTGGGCGCTGATGGATGTCGGCGAGACCCTGATGAGAGTTGGCGACGTGCTGATCCAGCGCGGGACCAACCACGCCTGGGCCAACCGCACCGACCGCATCGCCCGCGTCCTGTTCGTTCTGAACGGTGCCGCGCCGACCTGATCAGCCGCCCGGCGTCCTCGCGTCGGCCGCTGCGACCGCGAAGCCCCTGATCGGATCTCCGCATGTCAGCCCCTCGCCCGTGCCGGCGGGAACCTGTGCCACTCAATTGCATTGTCTCTGAAATGCCACCCGGAGGTTCATATGCGCTCGGTCATCGCTCCCGCCGTTCTTCTCGTCGCGGCCGGGCTCGCTTTCCCGGCACTCGGTAAGGACCGGCCTGT
The DNA here is from genome assembly GCF_945957355.1 of uncultured Reyranella sp. Taxonomy (GTDB): domain Bacteria; phylum Pseudomonadota; class Alphaproteobacteria; order Reyranellales; family Reyranellaceae; genus Reyranella. The sequence goes on from NZ_CAMFKM010000011.1 coordinate 114,082, forward strand.
CACGGATCAGGAACGGGTGACGCTCCAGGCGGCCGTGAAAGCCGCGGGCTGCACGGGCGGCGAGATGGAGTTCGACGACGACAAGGCGACGGCGCATCCCGCCGGCAAGTTCGAGGTCGACGACGCGATGTGCGGCAACCAGAAGCACGATCTCGTCTTCGATACCGACTTCAAGATGCTATCCAAAAAACCCGACTGACCACGCGGACCTCAGCCCGGCAACTCCTGTGGCTGCCAGCTGGACGCGGCCTCTCGCGCGATGCGGGTGAAGTTGCGCAGCAGAACCGACGAATTTCCGGTGCGCCATACGGCAACGACCGGCAGCGGTGCAGGCTTGTCTGCGACCGCCAGGCAGCGGAGCCCCGGCATACTGAAGCTGGTCACCGTGGATGGCGAAAGGGCGACGCCCAGGCCTGCCCCGACGAAGCTCGCGACGGTATGAATCTGGTCGGCGTACTGAGCGATGCGGGGCTCAAATCCCGCGCGCCGGCACATCTCCATCACCCGGGCGTGAATCAGCGGCGAACCGGCGCGGGAGTACATGACGAAAGGCTCGGCGGCGAGTTGCCGGATGGTGGTCGTTCGGCGCGCCGCGAGGGCGTGATCAGCCGGGACGAGAGCAAGGAATGGCTCGCGTATCAACGTCACCATCTGCAACGCCCGACTGCTGATCGGTGGACGCAGCAGGCCGACATCGATGATGCCGTTCTCGAGGCATTTCACCTGGTCGGGATTGCGCATTTCGCGCAGCTCGAGTTCGACGTCGGGAAAGGCAGCGCGAAACCGGACGACGATGCCCGGGAGGATCGTGAAAGGGGTCGAGCGCACGAAGCCGATGACGAGGCGGCCGGTCTCTCCGGTTCCGAGTCGACGTACGTCGGCTTCGGCCTGTTCGGCGCCGTCCAGAAGGCGCCGCGCGCGCTCGTAGAGCAGCAGTCCCGCCTCGGTAACTTCAAATTTCTTCTGGCCCCTGTGGAGCAACACGACGCCCAGTTCGCGTTCCAGCTTCTGGATCTGACGGGTGAGGGGAGGTTGGGCGATGCCCAGCGAAACGGCGGCTCGCCCGAAGTGGCCCTCGCGCACCACGGCGCTGAAATAACGAAGTGTTCTCAAGTCCATCGATTGATACCATAATGGTATCGGCGCGAGCCGCCAACGATATTGGACGTACTGTCCGAAAGGGGGCAACGTCGAGTTGCAGGGTGCCTGTGTCTGGGGAGGCTGGCCCGATCCATCGAGGAAGGGCCGGAGTCCGACGGGCCGGTCGCGTCGGCGTGGTCCGGAAAGCGTTTCCAAGCGTACGAACTATCTCGGCGGGAGTTCGTCGAAGGCACACCGACCCGCCTCGCGGGCTCAAGACTATTGTGAAGAGAGATAAATGGCTAAATCACATCCTGTCGACGCGCATGTCGGTATCCGCATGCGTCAGAGGCGCACCCTGCTCGGCATGAGTCAGACCAAGCTGGGCGACGCCGTCGGCCTCACCTTCCAGCAGGTCCAGAAGTACGAGCGCGGCTCGAACCGTGTCGGCTCGAGCCGGCTCTACGAGTTCGCCAAGGCGCTCGACGTGCCGGTTTCCTATTTCTTCGACGAGATGCCGGGCAACGTGCTGTCCGGCCGGCCGATGGCGGCGAAGGTGAAGAAAGGAAGCGGCTTCGGTGAAGCCGGAACGCCCTTCGCCTCGGAAAAGGACCCGCTGATCAAGCGCGAGACGCTGCAGCTCGTACGCGCCTACTACAAGATCCGTGAAGGCGCGGTGCGCAAGCGCATCTACGAGCTGGTCAAGACCATGGGCGCGGCCAGCAACATCGAGCGCGCAAAGAAGAAATAGATGTTCATGTTCCCCTCCCCCTATCGGAGGAGAGGAACATGAGGGGAATCACGCCGCCAGCAGATGCTCCGCGATCTGCACGGCGTTGAGGGCGGCGCCCTTCAGCAACTGATCCCCTGCGACGAACAGCGAGATCGAATGGCCGCTCGGGTCGCCAAGGTCCTGGCGGATGCGGCCGACCAGGATGTCGTCCTGCTGGCTGGCGTCGCGCGGCATTGGGAAGATGTTGCGCTCGCGGTCGTCGACGACCCGCACGCCGGGCGCGTCGGCGAGCAGCGCACGGACGCGGGCCTCGTCGATCGGGTTCTCGCACTCGAAGGCGACGGCGGCGGCGTGGGCGCGCAGCACCGGCACGCGCACGCAGGTCGCAGACAGCCGCAATTCCTCGTCGCCATAGATCTTGCGGGTCTCGCGCATGACCTTGGTCTCTTCGTCGTTGTAGCCGGTCGCGGGATCGATCGCGGTATTGTGGCTGAACAGGTTGAAGGCATAGGGGTGTGGCAGAACCCTTGGCTGGAAGCTGCGGCCGTCGAGGTAGGCGCGCGTTGAATCGGCCAGCTCATCCATCGCCGCGGCGCCGGCGCCCGAGGCCGCCTGGTATGTCGCGATGGTCATGCGCCGGATGCGGTTGTGCCGGTGGATCGGCCACAGTGGCGTGATCGCGATGATGGCTGCGCAATTGGGATTGGCGACGATACCCTTGTGGTCCGCGATGGCGTTCGCATTGATCTCGGGAATCACCAGCGGCACCTGGGGGTCCATCCGGAAGGCCGAGGAATTGTCGACCACGATGGCGCCGGCTGCGACGGCGACGGGGGCGTAGCGCTTCGAGATGCTGCCGCCGGCCGAGAACAGGGCAATGTCGACGCCCTCGAAGCTCTTCTCGGTCAGCTCCTGGACCACCAGGGCCTTTCCGTCGAACGACAGCTCGCGGCCAGCCGAGCGGGCGGAAGCCAGCAGGCGCAGCTCCTTCACCGGGAAGCGACGCTGGGCCAGGCAGCGCAGGAACTCGACACCGACGGCGCCGGTCGCGCCGACGATTGCCACCGTGAGGGGTGCCACTGTGAGAGGTCTCGAAGCCATGTCTGTCTCCTTCGTTGAAGCCGGGGAGACGGACACCTGGAAAGACAAAGGCCCCGTCCGAAACCGGCGGGGCCTGTGAGGTTGTCCTATGTCACGTTCGACTTTACGCGCACATCCTCGCCGGCCCACCGAAGGTGGTCGTTTTGGCGGTCGTGGTCGCTTTGGTCGCGAAACGCATCATGGTGCCGAGGATATAGGGCAGGGACCGGCCGGGTGTAAAGGCCCGGCCGTACCACCTAGCCTGCGCGCAGGAACGGCTTGTCGCCGCAAATGGTGATGCGGTGGCCGTACCGACGGTGCGGGAAGTAGTCGAACATGGCGTGGTGCTGGACGCAGCGATTGTCCCAGAAGGCCACCGAGTTGGGCTGCCACTTGAAGCGGCACTGGAACTCGGGCGTCTCGATGTGGCGGTAGAGCATCTCCAGCAGCGCATCGCTCTCGTGGCGCTTGAGCTGCGGGATGCGCAGGGTGAAGCCGCGGTTGACGTAGAGGCTCTGCTTGCCGGTCACCGGATGGGTGCGCACGATCGGATGCTCGGCGTTGGGGAACTTGATGTCGTCGCGGTCCGTCGCCTTCACGCGGTAGTAGTGCGCCTTGGAACTGTCGTGCAGCGCGGTCAGCCCCTGCAGCATTTGCTTCATCGGCTCGGAGAGCGTTTCGTAGGCGCGGTACATGTTGGCGAACAGCGTGTCGCCGCCGCCCTCGGGCGGGACTTCGGTGAGGTAGAGGATCGATCCCATCGGCGGTTCGAGGTCGCACGACACGTCGGAATGCCATTCCTCGCCCGCGACATGCTTCGAGTGCTCGTCGGCCTTGATCACCAGGATCTCGGGATGCTCGGGGAAGGTGATGGGGGCATTGGGATGGACGTGCAGTTGCCCGAAGCGCCGGCCGAATTCCTTGTGCTGGTCGATCGACATCTTCTGATCGCGGAAGAAGATCACCAGATTCTCCATCAGCGCGTCGTGCACTTCCTGGAACTGCTGGTTGCCGAGCGGCGTGCCGAGGTCCACTCCGAATACCTCCGCCCCGATGGAGGGGGTCAGCTTGCGCACTTCGATCGACTGATAGGCCATTGGTGTTTCCTCCTTTTCCGGGAGGATAGGCTGGGGGACGTTGCCCGTCCCCCGCAAAAACATTCGATGCGGGAAATCCGGGCCGCCGGCGGCGGAATCCGCTAAACTGTGCCGGCGATGAGGATCGACGTCGACCATTACCTCGTGCTGGGCGTGTCGCGGACGGCGGATGCGGCGATGATCCGTGCCGCCTATGTGGCATTGGCCAAGCGCTATCATCCCGATGTGGCGGCTGGGAATCCGGAGCTTGCGGCGTTCAATTTCCGCCAGATTACCGACGCCTACCAGACGCTCTCCGATCCGGACGCGCGTGCACACTACGATGCAAGGGTTCGAGCGGCGCTCGATGCCGAGCGGATCCGGCGCGAGCAGGTGGCGCAGGCCGCTGCGGCGGCGTGGGCGGAGAAATCGGCGGCGAAAGGGACAATCGCAGAGAGACTGTTCGGCGGTTCCGCGTTCAAGGCGGCCACGAAACCTGCCGTCAAATCGGTGGCCGAGCGGCCAGCCGGCTCGTTGCTTCAGCTCAGGCCCACGCCGGCGCCGGCCGATCTGCCGCACGCCGATGCGATGGCGCGGCGTCGTTCGATCCTGGTCGTCGCCGTCGTGCTGCTGACCTTCATCGGGGTCGGCGGCTATCTTGCGACGCGCGCGGTGAAGGGGCCGGGACTGCAGGTCATGGCGGCCGAAACCGCGCGGCCGGCCGAGACGGGGCCAGCGGTCGAGCCGATGCCGCAAGCCAAGCCGAAGCCCAAGCCGGTCCCGCCGGTCAACCAGCCGAGCCAGCTCGCGCCCTGGGGCTTGCCGCCCTCGGCACCGCTGCCCGGCCCTATGGCAGGCCGTTCGGCAGTGCTGGCGCCCGTGCCGCCCCTGAACGTCGATGGCCAGTCGGTCTGTGTCGCCGACGACGGCGCAAAGTTCGCCATCGTCAATCGAGGCGGCGAGCCGACCGTTATCTACAATGGCGCGCCACCGGTGCGCGCCTCGGTCCAGCTGGCAGACCGCTATCTCGTCGTGCTGAACAACATCGTGCCGAGCGATACGATCATCATCGGCATCAAGCGCGGGCTGGAGACCGGGACCTACATCTATTACGCCGATACAAGAGGTGCGATCATCCAGACCGTCACCGCCCGATGCGTCGGGCAGGCGTACTAGCTACTTCTTTTTCATACTCTCGAGAGTCGGCAGCCGGTACCGATCTTCCGGATCGTTCCAGCCCTTGTAGTTGGGTTTGCGCTTCTCCGCGAAGGCGGCGCGGGATTCCATCAGATCGCTCTTGGCGCCATGCTCGTGCAGCGCGGCGGCCAGTTGCTGCATGTCGGGGCCGGGAGCGGGGCGCATCTGGCGCATCATATGCACGGTGTTGACGCGAGACGCTGGTGGCAGGGTCAGCAGGTGCTCGGCCATCGACATCGCCGTCGGCATCAGTTCGGTGGCGTCGACCAGGCGGTTGAGGAAGCCGATCTCGTAGAAGCGTTGCGCGGTGAAGCGGAAGCCCAGTGCCATCTCCATCGCCACCGGATAGGGCAGGTTGGCGATGTGGCCGTGATTATAGCCGCCCAGCAGCCAGCGCTTGGCCTCGGAGACCTCGAACACCGCCTCGCGCACGGCGACGCGCAGGTCGGTGCGCTCGACCAGCATGAAGCCGCCGCCCATGGCGAAGCCGTTGATCGCAGCGATCACCGGCTTCTCGAGCTTGCCGGACATGAACGGGTCCTCGATCTCGGGCCGGCGTCCGCCCGGCGTGCCGTCCTTGAGCGACTCCTTCATGTCCTCGCCGGCGCAGAAGCCGCGACCGGCGCCGGTGAAGATCGCGACTTCCAGCTCCCTGGACGTGCGGAACGCGTTCCACGCTGCCGACAGCTCCGTCCGCATCTCGTGATTGAGCGCATTCAGCCGGTCCGGCCGGTTCATGCGCACGACGAAAATCTGCCCGTGCTTCTCGGTTTCGACGACAGCCATCTGTTGCTCCTATCCGTCCAGTGAGGCGGCTCGTTCAACGTCGCTCGAAGTCGATCCGTTCGTCGACCGGCAGGCCCAGCAGGTGGCGGCGCAGGCAGTCGAGGCTGAGCTCGGTCGCGCCGATGCGCACCCAGTCACGGCCGCCGACCAGGCGAGCCTGGCGCGTGACGGCGCCGCTGGCGTCGGCGAGCCCGATGCAGATCGTGCCGCCCATGTCCGGTCGGTCGGCGCCCTCGTCGAGTTCGAGCAGGACGACCAGCGCATGGCTGGCGCCGCTCGAAGTGCGCAATGCCTTGGCGATGCTTGCCGCCTGATCGGGGGTGACCGACGTGGCGCCGAGTTCCGACAGATCGCGCGCGATGGTGCCACGACGGAAGGCGCGTTCGGCGCCGGCCAGCGGCGCGAGTCGCGCGGCGAGATGGCCGCCGGTAACCGTTTCGGCGATGGCGAGCGTAAACCCGCTCTCCAGCAGCTTGCCCAGGATCACGCCTTCGATCGTCTGTTCGTCCTCGGCGACGATAAAGTTGCCCAGCCGTTTGCGCACCTCGGCCTCGACCGGGGCGAGCAGGGCGGCGAGGGCCGCCGCGTTGTCGGCGCGGAGCGCGAGCTTGGTCTCGAGCTGCGGGTAATGCGCCTGGAAACCGAGCTTGATGCCGCCTTCTTCCTTCAAGGCCTCGATATCGCCCAGCATCTGGTCGGCACGCGATTCGCCGATGCCGAAGGTGTGGAAACGCTTCAGCCTCGTGACGCCCTGCAGGCCACTCATCGCCAGGATGCGCGGCAGCACCTGCTCGTCGATCATGCGCCGCATCTCGCGCGGCACGCCGGGAGTAAAGAAGAAGCGCGCCTTGCCGATGGTGACGGCGAAGCCGCAGGCCGTACCGATCGGATTGTCGATGAACTCGGCATTGGCCGGCAGCATCGCCTGCTTCACGTTGTTGGGGGGCATGACCCGGCCGCGCCGCGCATAGGATTCCTCCATGCGCTTCATCCAGTTGTCGCTCAGCACCAGATCAACGCCGCAGGCCTGGGCCGCGATCTCCTGCGAGAGATCGTCGACCGTCGGTCCCAATCCGCCGTTCACGATTACCGCGTCGGCCCGTTCGCCGGCCTGGTGGAAGGCTTTCAGCAGGCTCTCCCGGTCGTCGCCGACGGTGGTGCCCCAGTGCACACCCAGCCCGACCTCGACGAGGCGGCGGGCGATGTGGCTATAGTTGGTGTTGATGGTCTTGCCGGTGAGGATCTCGTCGCCGGTACAGAGGATTTCCACGCGCATGCGCGGGAGTATCGGCTAAGGTCTTGCCAAAATCGAGAGGGAGAGAAATGCCATGACCATCCTGACATCCGATCTGCGGGAGGCGCTCGCCAAGGTCGGCACCTCGACCTTGACCGGCGTGCTGAACAAGCGCGGTCTGCGCAGCATGACCTTGTACGACGTGTGGCCGATCCGGCCGGAGCAGCCGCGCATGGTGGGCCTCGCCTTCACGATGCGATTCATCCCGTCGCGCGAGGACAAGGACGGACCGACCTCGACCAACCGCTCGATGGTGCAGCCGCAGGCGATGGAGGAGTGCCCACCAGGTCACGTGCTGATGATCGACTCGCGCGGTGATTCGCGGGCGGCGTCGGCGGGCGATCTCTATGTCGGGCGGCTGAAGGCGCGCGGCGCCTCCGGCATCGTCACCGACGGCGGCTTCCGGGACACCGACGGCGTGCACAAGACGGGCCTGCCGGCCTATCACCGCCGCCCTTCCTCGCCGCCCAGCCCGATCGCGCACCGTCCGGTGGACCTCAACTTGCCGATCGCCTGTGGCGGCGTCGCCGTATATCCCGGCGACGTCATCGTCGGCGACCGTGACGCGGTGCTCGTGATCCCGCCCGACATCGTCGAGGCCGTGGCCCAGGAAGCCCTCGACACCTATCAATACGAGGAATTTGCCGAAGCCGAGGTGGCGCGCGGCCGGTCGCTCAAGGGCCTGTTCCCCGTGGCGGGCGAAGAGGCGAAGCGCGACTTCGAGGCGTGGAAGGCGCGGGCGAAGACGTAACGCTCAGCCGCTTTTGCTAAGATGAGGACGACGGGGCTAGCGAGGTCCTGATTTCGAGGCCGTTCTTCAGGGTGAGCGTCACCGGTGTGCGCTCCGCGATGTCGGCCATGCGCTTCTTCTGCTCATCGTCCACGGCGCCCTCGATGGTGAGGATGCGGTCGATGCGCTGCTTGTCGCCGTCGCGACTGAAATGGATGTCGGCATGAACCGCCGTCACCGGCCACTGCTTGCGCTCGGCATACATGCGGAGCGTGATAACCGTGCAGGCGCCCAGCGCCGATGTGAGGAGATCGTAGGGAGCGGGACCGGCATCCGTGCCGCCCAGCTCCAGGCCTTCATCGGCTGTGAGCCTGTGATGTCCACCATGGCCTGTCGCGATGGCCGTCACGTAGTTGGTCGTGCCGATGCTTGCCTTTGCGTGTGCCATTGTGCCGTCGTCGCCTCCCGATGCTGGAGGGCCCGTTGCCGGGCCCTCGCATCAGTCTAACGGCGCTTGCGACGCGAAGCTGCCTTCTTCGCGACCTTCTTCACAGCCTTCTTGGCGGCGGTCTTGGTCTTGGTCACGGCGGGCTTCGCCTTCGCAACGGCCTTCTTCACCGCCTTCTTCTTCGCAACCTTCTTCTTCGCAGCCATCTCAATCTCCCTGTCTAAGTCAAGGAGCGGCACGGGGCGCACCGCTCCTGATTGCATCTAGATCACGATTCTTATCTCTGTCACGCATTCTTCGCGTGATTTTATCGTGCCGATGTGAGTCATGTGGTCGCTGAGCGACGCTTCGGCGGGCAGTGACGCAAGCAATCCACCCGCGGTTTGCGGATCGAACAGCAGTGGAATCTTCGCATGACCGGACGCGCGGTCCATACCGTCGATGAGATGACGCGTGCGTAGATTCGCAGGCTGCAACGAACTCGCGAAGCCCTGTGCGAACAGTTCGATCGCACCAGGCAGCACCGGCAGTGCATCGAGATGCAGGTCGACCATCACGTTGCCGCTGGCGCGTATCATCTCGATGAGATGGCCAGCCAGGCCGAAGCCTGTCACGTCGGTGCAGGCATGTGCGCCCGCCGCCACCAATGCACGTGCAGCGTCGCCCGAGGGCGTCCGCATCGAGGCGAGCGCGCTTTCGATCCAGCGCGCCTTCGCCATGCCGCGCATTGCAGCAGCGAAGATCACGCCAGTGCCGAGTGGCTTGGTCAGCACCAGCCTGTCGCCCGGCTTCAGTCCGCCCTTGCGCAAGGCCTGGGAGGCGACGACGAGACCGTTCACCGAGAAGCCCAGCGCCGCCTCCGGGCCCTCGCCGGAATGGCCGCCGATCAGTGCACAGCCGGCATTGTCGAGGATTCGCCGCGCGCCAGACAGCATCTGGAATAGGTCTTCCTCCATCAGCCGCTCCGCCGCCGCCGGCACGACCGCCAATGCGAGCGCGCTGTGCGGCTTTGCTCCCATCGCCCAGACGTCGCCCAGCGCATGAACGGCGGCGATCTCGCCGAAGGCAAAGGGATCGCCGATGAAGGTACGGAAGAAGTCGACCGATTGCACCAGAGCCTGGCCCGGCGGCACCTCGATCATCGCCGCGTCGTCGAGGGCGTCGAGGCCGATCGTGACGTTGGCGGCGGGCGAGGGGCCGAGGCGCGCCAGCACGCGATCGAGCACACCGGCACCGACTTTGGCGCCGCAACCGCCGCAACGCATACCGATGTCGGCCAGCAGGCGTCTCGCCTCGGCATCGGCCAGCGCCGGATCAGGCGGCGCGGCCCGTGCGGCCGTGTCCATCGGCGTCGCCGGGGGATCGCGATACATGCGCATCCACTTGCGATCGATATGGTCCTTCCAACGCCAAACCCAGCCGCCTTCAAGGGCCCACGCGCCGCGCGTCGCTACCGCATTGCCGTCGCCGGTACCGAGAATCGAGAGATAGCGGCGCTGCGGCGCAAAGGGCTGCGGCGGCTGGCCCAGCAAGGCACGGCGCAGGTTGGCGGCGAGCGGTGGGCCGTGGCGCACCGCGAAGACGCCGGCCTTGGGACGCGGATGTTCGGTCACGCTCGCGCAGTCGCCGGCGGCGAATACCAGTGGATCGCCGCTCGAGGCCAGGGTCGGTTCGACCGCGAAGAAGCCGCGCCGGTCGAGCGGCAGGCCGGTCCCGCCGAACCAAGCGGCGGCGCTGGCCTGCGTCACCACGAACACATCGTCGACCGGCAGGCACTCGCCGGTCTCGAGATGGACGGCGTCGGCATCGATGCGTGTCGCGGCCGTGTTCTCCAGAAGTCGCACGCCGCGGCGCGCGAAGTTGGCACGCATGCGCTGCCGCGCCGCCGCTGCCTGGCCCGACAGGATCTCGCCCTTGGTGACGAGCGTGACGGAGACCTCGGCGTTGCGGGCAACGGCGCGCAGCCGATGATCCATGGCCAGTGCCAGTTCGACACCGCCCGCGCCACCGCCGATCACGGCGATGCGCAGTGCGCCCTGCCAGTCCTTCGCCCGTTCGAGGAAGCCCAGCCAGCGGCGGCCGAACTCGGCGATGGGCTTCACCGGCGTCGCATGCTCGGCCGCGCCGGGGATCGCCTCCATGCTGGGCGAGGAGCCGACGTCGAGCGACGCGAGATCGTAGGAGATGGGCGGCCGGTCCTTCAGCAGAACCTGCCGGTTCGCGCGATCGAGACCGATCGCTTCGGCATGGATCAGGCGCGCGCCGGTCCAGGCGCAGAGCCGCGCGAGGTCGATGTGGCACTCGTCGAAGGAATAGGCGCCGGCCACGAAGCCCGGGATCATGCCGGAATAGGGCGTCTCGATGTCCCGTCCGATCACGGTGAGCCGCACACCCGGCATCGGCTTCATGCCGAAGCTCATGGCGACATGGACATGCGAATGGCCGCCGCCCACGAGCACGAGATCCTTGAGGAGGGGCGCGGGTTGCATCGTCTCTTTCCCTTGGCAGGCTGTTGAAACAGGCCTTTCAGAAGTACCGGCGAGCAACATTATTGCGCCGGCGGTCACCACTACACAGAATTCGGGGGCTGTGACACTCGTTTCATTTGTTTCGTTTATTTCATTTGTTGCGTTTATTCGCCGTGAGTCCGACTTTTCCCGCGCTGCAATCTATTAGTGGTACTCGAATAAATTGTAATGTATATCAATTGATTAGGGGAGTTCCTTCCCCTGATTTCGGAGCTACCCCCTGCATGGCCGTCACTTCCGGCCTCACGGTTTCCCCTGATGTTCCCGAGGACGAGTCCGCGCGCGCCGCACAACCGCGTTCGGCTTGGTCGCTGTCCTGGCCGCTGGTGCTGGGACTGCTCCTCTTCATCTGTCTCGCCAACGGCAGCGGCCTGCCGCTCCTGGCCGATCCCGACACGCACTGGCACATCGCGGTCGGAAACTGGATGCTGGCCAAGGGCGCGGTGCCGACGGTCGATCCGTTCTCCTTTTCCTTCGCGGGCCAGCCGTGGATTGCCAAGGAGTGGCTGTCGCAGCTCCTGATGGCGGTCGCATTCAAGCTCGGCGGTTGGGGCGGCGTCACCGTGCTGGCCGCGGGCGCGCTCGCCGTCTCGTTCGCGATGATGCTGCGGTTCCTGTTGCGGGATCTGCGACCCTTGCCGGCCGCGGTGTTCGTGCTGGCCGCCATTGCGATGACCCTGCCGCACTTCCTCGCGCGCCCGGCCGTGCTCGCCTTTCCGTTCATGCTGCTCTGGATGGCGGGCCTCGTACGCGCCGTCGAGGAGCGCCGGGCGCCTGCGCCGGCGCTGCTGCTCGTCATGCTGCTCTGGGTCAACCTGCACGGCAGCTTCATCATGGGCCTGCTGCTGGGCGTCGCCTTCGCGGTCGAGGCGGTAACCGGGGCGCGCGACACCGCGGAGCGCAAGGCCCTGTTGTCCGGCTGGGCAAAGTTCGGCGCGGCCTCGTTCCTCGCGGCCTGCATCACGCCCTACGGACCCGAATCGATCTGGGTGACGCTGCGCATCTTCGCCCTCGACGACACGCTGGCCTTCATCGCGGAGTGGAAGTCGCCCGACTTCCAGAAGGCGCCGCTGCAGGAGCTGGTGCTCCTGATCGCCCTCTATGCCGCCCTGTCGCGCGGGCTGAAGCTGCCGTTGCTGCGCCTGCTGATCGTGCTCGGCCTGCTGCACCTCTATCTGCGCTACGCCTTCAATGCCGAGCTGCTGGCCATGCTGGCACCGCTGGCGCTGGCACCACTCCTGACACGTCAGTGGCCGGCGCTGCGGCCCGATCCTGCTGCCGGCCGCGACGGCTCGCTCCCCGGCCAGGCCGCCGCGCTGGCGCTGCCGGCCGGCCGCGCCGCCGCCGTCGTGAGCGTCGGCTGCTGCGCGCTGATCGCGCTCGGCCTCGTGCGCTACGCCGGCATCGTGCCGCCGCTCTCGACCATGCCCTCGACCGCGATGGCCTATGTGAAGCAGGCCGGGATCGGCGGCCGCGTGCTCAACCACTATGTCTTCGGCGGCTATCTCATCCATGCTGGCGTGCCGACCTTCATCGACGGCCGTGGCGAGCTCTACGGCCGCGATTTCATCCGGCGCTATGCCGACACGATCGGCCTGCGCGGCGGCGAACCGCTGGAACAACTGCTCGAGCGCAACCGCATCGACTGGACCTTCATGCCGCCCGACCAGCCAGCCAACCGCCTGCTCGCCCGCCTGCCGGGCTGGCGCCAGGCCTATGCCGACGAGGCGGCGGTGATCTTCGTGCGGGAGCGCTGATCGCGCCTATAGACTGACGAGCCGCGAGCCGCCGTCGCTACACCTTCAGCACGATCCAGGTGCAATGCCCGATCGCGCACAGGCGGCCCGACTCGGTGTAGAGCGCGGTGCCTGAGTAGAGCTTCCGACCCTCGGCGCCGATGCGCCAGCCGACGACGGCGCAGCGTTCGCCGACCTTCGGGCGGTCGAGCACTTTCGCGGTCATGCGGCCGGTGAGGGCGGGGCGCATGTCGTCGGGATCCTGGACGGCCCAGGCGCCCGGGCAGTCGAGCGTTCCCCAGAGGAATTCCGGCCTGATGCGACCATCGTCGTCGGCATGGTTGGCGTGCGGCACGTAGCAGGAGAGGGAGGTGCCGTTCCCCGAGTGGCTGCCGAACACGCGCAGGCCGTCGCCGGCGCCGCGACTGCGACCGCAGACGAGGCACCACTGGAAGTCGCTGCCCTCGCCGCAGCCGCCGGCCGCGTCCTGGCGCATCACCTCGTTCCAGTCCGAGGGCGGCTTCGGCGGATCGAGGTGGTCGACCTTTCCGGTACGCGCCTCGCAGATCAGCGTGTCGCCGTCGCGCATCGTCATTGCCGCGTCCTCGCGCACGAGGTTCATCGGCGTCTCGATGGGAATCGGCGCGCGCAGGGTGATCTCGACGGTGCCATCACCGCCGAAGGCCCTGGTGTAGCGCTCGGCCAGCAGGCCGGAGACATAGCCGCCATTGCCCGAGAGGCGCGGGCCGTTGAAGCCGGCCTTGATGATGAGTGTGTCGTCCACCGTGGTCTCGCGATGTGAAAGCCGGGCGCCGAAGCTGCCGCGCGCATGCGGAGAATGCAAGCCTGCCGGGCCGTCTATCGGCTTGCATCGGATGCCGTGCTCGTCGAGGTTGAGGCGATGGGATCGGCTTTGCCGTGGGCGCTCGTGGCGCTGTGTTTTGCGCTCGGCGTGGCCAGTCGCTCGATCAGCGACACCTTCCTCGTCTTCGTGCCGGCGCTCCAGCACGCCTTCGACGCCAATCGCGGCTCGGTCACGCTGATCTACAGTTTCGCGCTACTGGTCGGCGGCACCGCGGCGCCGATCACCGGCTGGATCCTCGACCGTTTCGGCCTGCGCGCCCTCACCGTGACAGGCGTGATCGCGGCCGCTGCCAGTACGGCCGTCGCCTCGCAGGCCAGCCATCTCTGGCATCTCTATCTCTCGCTGGGACTCATGATGGGATTCGGGGCGGCCTCCCTGTCGGGCATCCTGTCCTCGTCGCTGATCGGCCGCTGGTTCCCCGCCAATCGGCTCGGTGTGCCGCTCGCCGTTTCCTGGTCGGCCTCGGGCGTCGGTGCGATGGCGACATTTCCGGCGGCGCAGTATCTCATCGCGACCGACGGCTGGCGCCATGCCTATCTCGTCTTCTCCGGCGTGAGCGCGGTGTTCATCCCGCTGCTGCTGGTCCTGCCGTGGAAGACGATCGAGCGCGGGGCGCCGGGCCTCGCGCGCTTGCGTGAGACGGCGGCGCCCGGTGTCACGGTGCGCGAGGCGCTGCGCGACTGGCCGTTCTGGGCGCTCACCTCGTCGTTCGCGCTGACCTCGATCGGTATCTTCGCGCTGATGCCGCAGACGATGGTCTATCTGCTGGAGCGCGGCATGGAGGGACCCTATGCGGCACGAGCCATGGCGGTCGCGGGTTTCCTGACGCCGCTCGGCATGATCGGCTTCTCGTGGCTGGCCGACCGCGGTGGCCGCCGGCTGGCGGCGATCCTGGCCTATGCCTGCTCGATCGCCGGCGTCGGCGCGCTCGCCATGGTGCGCGGGCCAGCCGACGATTTCTGGCTGTGGACCTTCGTGCTGCTGTTCGGCGGCAGCATGGGCTCGCGCGGGCCGATGATCTCGACCCTCGCGACCTTGCGCTATCGCGGCGCCCATTTCGGCCGCATCTACGGGCTGATCGCCATCGGCATGGGGCTGGGCGGCTTTCTCGGCGCCTGGATCGGCGGCGTGCTGCATGATCTCACGGGAGGCTATGCCGCAGTCATGGTGCTGTCGGTGGCGGCGCTGGCGACCGCCGCTGCCACCTTGGGGACCGAAGCCGGCGCCCGGGAGCGTCTCAGCCGATAGGATGCCGTGCCCCATGACATGTCGGTGACGGTCGCTCCCGCATATTGTGTTTTGTGGGGAGTCCAGCCACTATGACCGGCATGTTGGACCGCATCGATTTTCCGAGTAGTCCCATCCTGCGGCGGCGGCGGGCCTAGCCGTGACGCCCGGCCTTGAGTCCTGCCACGCGCTGGTGCTCAACGCCGATTTTCGGCCCCTGTCGTATTTCCCCCTGTCCGTCTGGTCCTGGCAGGATGCCGTCAAGGCGGTGTTCCTCGACCGCGTCAGTGTCGTCTCCCAGTACGAGCGCACGATCCACAGCCCGACCTTCGAGATGCGGCTGCCCAGCGTGATCGCGCTCAAGGAATACGTCCCGGCGGCGCGCCGGCCGGCCTTCACACGCTTCAACGTCTTCCTGCGCGACCGCTTCTGCTGCCAGTACTGCAATGGCGATTTCGCGACCAACGAACTCACCTTCGACCATGTGGTCCCCAAGTCGCGGGGCGGGCGCACGAGCTGGCAGAACGTCGTCACCGCCTGCAGCCCCTGCAACCTGCAGAAGGGCAATATGCTGCTGCGGGAGAGCGGACTGGTCCTGCGCTGCACACCCGTCGAGCCGTCGACGCAGATGCTCCAGGAACATGGACGCGCCTTCCCGCCGGGCTACCTGCACGAGAGCTGGCGCGACTTTCTGTATTGGGATTCGGAGCTGGATCAGGGCTAGGGCTTTCGCGCGCGAAAGCTTAGCCCTGATCCAGCTAAGGCGGGCGGCAGCGCCTTCCGAGACGCGGGAGCCTGCACGGTTCAGAAAAGATCGTGGTGTTGTACCCTTCCCCGCCTTCCCGTCGTCCTGCGCGAGGATAAGAGATCTCTCCACTCCGCCTCGCTACGCGAGGCTCCGGTCGAGATGACGGTGCGTGCTAGATCCGCGTCGACAGCCAGATCGCGAGACGCGAACCGGTCTTGATCACGGCCGACAACGCCTCGTAGCCCACCGCCTGTTCGGCGCCGGCTGCCACCGCGGTGTCGCGATGCTCGATCTCCTCGGCGCGGAACTTCTCGACCGTCGTACGCAGCCCCGCCTCGTCGTCGCCGAGCCTGGCGGCCTGGTTCGCGTAATGCTCCTCGATCGTCTCCTCGACGGCCACGGTGCAGGCCATTGCCGCCTTGTCGCCCATTAGGGCCGTGGCGGCGCCCAGCGCGAAACCCGCGACGTTCCAGAGCGGCGAAAGAACCGTCGGCCGCACGCGGCGCTCCACCAGCAGGCGGTCGAACACCTTGTTGTGCTCGCGTTCCTGGGCGGCCATGTGCTGGATGCGGCGGCCCGTCTCACTATTGGAGCGGCCGGTCCAGCGCAGCGCCGCCAGTTGGCCCTCGTAGATGCGCACGGCGCCGAACTCGCCGGCCTGGTCGACGCGGATCGTGCGCTCGACCACCTCGCGGGCGTCGGGATCGCCGGGGTTGCGGTTGTCGCCGGTCTTCATCGCTTTGCCATCCGGGAGAGGGACGAGGCGAGGCCGCCCGCCAGGATCGCCGACAGGATCGCGTTCCAGCCGGCCATCGAGATGCCGAACAGTGACCATACGATCGCGTCGCAGCGAACCATCTTGGCGCCGAACAGGTATTTCTTCAGCTCTTCCGGCGAGAGGCCGGTCGGCACGGTGCCGGTGCAGGATTGCGGGCCCGCCCACCAGCGATACTCGACACCGGCATGGAAGATCCCGATCGCCGAGGTGACGGCGATGGCGGCGATGGCGATGACCACGAACGTCGTGGCGAGACGGGGCCGGCTCGACGAGGCGAAGGCAGCGAGTCCCGCGACCATGGCCACGATATGCGGCCAGCGCTGCCAGTGGCACATCTCGCAGGGTGGGAAGCCCATCGCATACTGGAAGAAGAGGGCGCCGCCGATCATGACGCCGCTGCCGAGCAGGGCGATGAGGCCGAGTTGGCTGGGGAGAGGGAGGCGCTGCGAGGCAGCCATGGAGCGATCCTAGAAGAGATAGCGGACGACGACGAAGCCGCCGATCAGGGCGAACAGGAAGATCCAGGTGAGCAGGGTCAGGCGCTTCTCGATGAAGGCCCGGATCGGCTCGCCAAACTTCCAGAGCAAGGCTGCCACGAGGAAGAAGCGCACGCCACGCGTCAAGATGGACGCCCACACGAATGTGAAGAGGTCGAAATGCGCGGCGCCTGAAGCGATCGTCACCAGCTTGTAGGGGATCGGCGTCAGGCCCTTGATCAGGATGATCCAGGTCCCGTACTGCTCGAAGCCGGCCCGGAAGGCCGCGAGGCCGGCCTGCAGCCCGTAGGTCTTCACCACCCAGGCGCCCAGCGTCTCGAAAAAGTAGTAGCCGATGGCGTAGCCGAGCAGGCCGCCCAGCACCGAGCAGACGGTGCAGACCAGCGCGATCCTGAAAGCCTTGTCCCGATTGGCCAGCACCATCGGCACCAGCATCACGTCCGGCGGGATAGGGAAGAATGAGCTCTCCATGAAGGAGATCACACCCAAGGCGGGGATGGCGTTCCTGTGTTGGGCGAGGCGGATCACCCAGTCGTAGAGGCGGCGGATCATGTGGCACGCTCTTAGCGTGTTGCGACTCGCGAAGCGAGGGAGCTTTCCCGTGGCTGTCGGCAGCCTTGGTCGGAGCAACCTCCACTGCCTCGAGCTGTTCCATTGCCGTCTGGTTCCTGGCCCCGGGATGCTCCGAGGCGATGCCGCTTCTGGATCATACGGACCGTCGTCATGGTGCTGACGGATCATCGTCATGGTGCTGACGTTGACGGGAGGTCTGTGTGCAGTGGACAGTCCGGCGCATGACCAGACTGCGACTGCACCGGGAAAACCACCTCGTCGAGCGGATCGGCTGGCTGCGGGCCGCCGTGCTGGGCGCAAACGACGGCATCGTCTCGACGGCGAGCCTGATCGTGGGCGTGGCGGCCGCTTCGACCGCGCCTGGCGACGTGCTGATTGCGGGTGTGGCGGGCCTCGTGGCCGGCGCCATGTCGATGGCGGCCGGGGAATATGTTTCGGTGAGTTCGCAAGCCGATACGGAGAAGGCCGACCTGGCGCGCGAGCGCGCCGAACTCGCGGCCAGTCCCGAGTTCGAACGCGACGAGTTGACCGAGATCTACGTCGGGCGCGGCGTCGAGCCGGAACTGGCCCGCCGGGTGGCCGAGCAGTTGATGGCCAAGGGTGCCCTGGCGGCCCATGCGCGCGACGAACTCGGAATATCCGACACAACCACGGCCCGCCCGCTGCAGGCAGCTTTGACCTCGGCCGCGACGTTCGCGGTCGGTGCGGCCATGCCGCTGCTCATGGTCGTGGTGGCGCCGGCGGAGTGGCTGGTGGTCGCGGTCAGCGTCGCCTCGCTGGTCTTCCTTGCCCTTCTGGGCGCCATCGGCGCGCGCGCCGGCGGCGCCGGCATCTGGCGCGCCACGGTTCGCGTCACTTTCTGGGGCGCGTTCGCCATGGCGCTGACCGCCGGCATCGGCCGACTGTTCGGCACGGTTGTCTGACTTAGACTGCGCACGCGGAGATGAGTCCGGCCTTTTCAAAGGCCTGCTGGAGGTATCGCCTATCTGGCGAATTCCTCGGCCGCGATGGCGAAGTTCAGGTTCTGGGCATCCTTGCGCATCCAGGTCGTGACCCCCATGAGCTGGCCCTGCGCATCGAACAGGCCGCCGCCGGAGGATCCATGCGAGATAGGGGCGGACGTCTGCAGCAGGCGTTCGCCGTCAATCACACGCTTGGCCGAGACGATGCCTTCGGCAATGGTCAGCTCCAGCCCCTGAGGCGCGCCGATGGAGAAGGCTCTCTCGCCGACCTTGATGTCGGCAAAGGGACGAACCCGGACCCACTTGGGAAGGGTAGCTTCGCTGGTGAGGATGCAGCGATCCGCCTTCGGGTTCGCCGACGTCAGGGTCGCGTTCTGCTTTCGGCCGTCCCGTTCCAGGGTCGCGCGCAGGTTCGAGTCCAGCACGTGACAGTTCGTCACCACCTCGCGGTCGCTGATCGCCACGGCCGAGCCCTGTTTCTGCCCGGTGCGCACGATGTACACCGTCCCGGAAGCGCGCTCGAAGACTTCGCGGGGCTTCAGTTCGGTGCCGTCGAAGTTCGTCACTCGGATCGAGGCCGTCTTGCCGGTCTGATCGTGCGCAACGGTTGGTGGGCGCGTCGGTGCCGGCTCAGGCTCGGGGACTTGCGGCGTCAAAGGCGGCGGGGGGAACGGCTGTGGCGACGATGCGGCGTAGCCGGGAGGAGGCGGCGGGAAGACGATCCGGGGGGATGGCTGTGCCTGCCCATTGAGGTTCGGCTTCAGGGAAAGACTGTTGGCAACGGCCACGAACATGAACCCGAGCGCCTCGGCTTGCGAGGCATGCACACTCATAATGACCCTGACGATCGCCTGATCGCGGCACTGGGCCCGGGTGTAGAAGCGGTGCTCGCCGCGTCGGCCGGCGATCACGAACCAGTCGTCCTTGCGCGCCTTGTAGGTGACCTCCCGATCGGGGGCCGAGACGGAAAGCAGGGCATTGAACATCTCGTCCATCGACGCGCAGGCCGCCTTGCGGGGGATGACCGTCACGGTGTGGCCGAAGGTACCTGACGCCTCGTACCACCAATCGCCCTGGGATTTGGTGGGCGGCCGCGGCGTGGAGGACTTCGTCGGGATGCCGACCGAGAAGCCGACGGCGTCGTCGACCAGCAAGGCCCAGCCATGGGAATCCCGAGCTTTGAGGCCTTCGGTGACCAGGTCCATCGTCTGTGAGGCGGTCAGTGTTCCCGTGGCCTGAAAGCCCTTTGATGTCTGCCATTCCGAGATGGCCCGCCGAAGGTGCGGACCAGCATCGCCACCTACCGCGGCACCGTAGTGGCGGGTCCAGACGAGGGCGTTCTGAACATCCGTCGTCGTGATGGCATCCGGGGGAATGGGGCCGGACCATTTGTACGGGAAGACGCCGCCCTGCGTCTGCGCGTTCTGAGCCTGGGCGGGCGGAAGACCCGGCAGCAACAGGGCGATCACAAGAATCGCGGGATAGAAGCACCTAAGAAGAAAAGAAACCACGAAGCATGCCAGCGAATGAATTCCATCCACGATTGTCATGGACAGAACCACGCCTTTGCCACCACGGGAAGAGGCAAAGTCGGTCAGGAGCTCAAGGGGTGTGTCAGAGGCGCGAGCTGCCGCGACGGGAGACGGCACGGTCCTTCTCGTACCAGCCCTTGCTGGCATTCACGATCTTCACCACCGACAGCATGACCGGTACTTCGATGAGGACACCGACCACGGTGGCCAGCGCTGCGCCCGATGAAAAGCCGAAAATGCTGATGGCCGCCGCGACCGCCAGCTCGAAGAAGTTGCTGGCGCCGATCAGCGCCGAAGGGGCGGCCACGCAATGCTGCTCGCCGGCCGCCCGGTTCAGCAGATAAGCGAGGCCCGAGTTGAAGTAGACCTGGATCAGGATCGGCACGGCGAGCAGGGCGATGATCAGCGGCTGTGCGATGATCTGCTCGCCCTGGAAGCCGAACAGCAGGACGAGCGTCGCCAGCAGGGCGACGAGCGACAGTGGTTGCAGGCGTGCCAGAAGGCCGGCGAGAGCTTGCGGGCCGCCGCGTGCGATCGCCGCGCGGCGCACGAGTTGCGCCAGCACGACCGGCACGAGGATGTAGAGCGCGACCGAGAGCAGCAGCGTTTGCCACGGCACGGTGATCGCCGAGAGGCCGAGCAGCAGCCCGACGATGGGGGCGAAGGCGACGAGCATGATCGTGTCGTTCAACGCCACCTGCGTGAGCGTGAAGTCGGGATCGCCGTCCGACAGGTTGCTCCAAACGAACACCATTGCCGTGCAGGGCGCGGCGGCCAGCAGGATGAGGCCGGCGATGTAGCTGTCGATCTGGTCGGCCGGCAGCCACGGCCTGAACAGCCAGCCGATGAACAGCCAGCCGAGGACGGCCATGGAGAAGGGCTTCACCGCCCAGTTGATGAACAGCGTCACCCCGATGCCGCGCCAGTGCCGCCGTACCTCGGCAATGGCGGCGAAGTCGACCTTGATCAGCATCGGGATGATCATCAGCCAGATCAGCGCGGCGACCGGCAGGTTGACATGTGCCACTTCCGCCGACCCGACGGCGTGGAAGACGAGCGGGAACAGGTGCCCGAGCGCGATCCCGACGACGATGCAGGCTGCGACCCAGAGGGTCAGGTAACGCTCGAAAAGGGACACTTCGCCATCTCCCGCTCACGTTCTTCCGAATTGCCCATCGACACCGCCGGCCTGCTGCGTAATACCTGTGTCATATAATTGGACTATTCGAGAATTATGGAATCGTCGGACGTAGCTGCCGGATTTTCTGCCCTTTCGCAAGAGACACGCCTCAACTTGATGCGGCTTCTGGCGACAAAGGGCGCCTCCGGCATGGCGGCCGGCGAACTCGCCAGCTTGCTGGGGCAGGTCCCCTCTACGCTGTCATTCCATCTGGCCGCCCTGGAGCAGGCCGGTCTCGTCCAGTCCACCCGGCAGGGCCGCCACATCATCTATGCGGTCCGCTTCGCGGGTTTGCGCGCTCTCTTCAGCTATCTGACGGAAACGTGCTGCGGCGGACGACCGGACCTCTGTGGCGACCTGGCGCGACTCCTCCCCGAGGATCAACCCGAGGTTCACATGACTCCCGCCTTCAACGTCCTGTTCCTGTGCACGCACAACTCCGCCCGATCGCTCATGGCCGAGGCGATCCTCGGGCAGGTGGGGAAGGGCAGGTTCAACGCCTACTCTGCGGGCTCCGAACCGGCGGCCCAACCGATGCCGGAGGTGCTCGCCAAGCTTCGGGCTCTCGGTCACGACGTCGAGGGATTGCGCTGCAAGTCGTGGGACGAGTTCACCGGACCGAACGCTCCGCGCATGGATTTCGTCATCACGCTCTGCGACGTGCTGCAGGGCCAGCAGTGCCCGGACTTCGGCGAGCGGCCCGTCACGGGTGCCTGGCCGCTGCCCGATCCCGCCAAGTTCATGGGATCGGACGTGGAACGCGCCACGATGATCAACGAGCTGTACGGCATGATCCGCCGGCGCCTCGAGATCTTCGTCAACCTTCCCTATGCATCGCTCGATCGGATGGCGCTGAAGAAGCGTCTCGACGAGATCGGCGACTCCGCCAAAGCACCGGCTTGAGCGGACAGGACAGGTCATGAAAGTCGGAATCAACGGCATGGGGCGCATGGGCCGCCTCGCCCTGCGCGCCGCGTTCGGCGGCGTGCAGCGTCCACTGGACGATCCGCGGCGCGACAACCGCCTCGAGGTCATCCACGTCAACGAGATCAAGGGCGGGGCGGCAGCCACCGCGCATCTCCTCGAATTCGACAGCATGCACGGCCGCTGGCACACCTCCTTTGAGGTCGACGGCGAGCGCGGCCTGGCGGTCGGCGGCACCTATCTGGGCTTCAGCGCCGCCGCCGCCCCTGGAGACGTCCCCTGGGGCGACCTCGGCTGCGAGATGGTGCTCGAATGCACCGGCAAGTTCCTCAAGCCGGAGCAACTGCAGGCCTACTTCGATCGCGGCGTGAAGAAGGTCGTCGTCGCGGCGCCGGTCAAGGACGAGCGGGCGTTGAACCTCGTGCTGGGCGTCAACGACCATCTCTACGAGCCGGCCCGTCATCACCTGTTGACGGCCGCCTCCTGCACCACCAACTGCCTTGCGCCCGTGGTCAAGGTCGTGCACGAGTCCATCGGCATCCGGCATGGCCAGATCACGACGATCCATGCCCCGACCAACACCAACGTCGTCGTCGATGCGCCGCACAAGGATCTGCGCCGCGCGCGCTCGGCCATGCTGTCCCTGCAGCCGACGACCACCGGCAGCGCGACCGCGATCACGGTCATCTATCCCGAACTCAAGGGAAAGCTGAACGGCCACGCCGTCCGCGCGCCGGTCCTGAATGCGAGCCTCACCGACTGCGTGTTCGAACTGAAGCGCACGACCACGGAAGCCGAAGTCAACGCGCTGTTCCACGAGGCAGCCAAAGGGTCGCTGGCCGGTATCCTGGGCTACGAGACGCGGCCTCTCGTGTCGGCGGACTATTGCAACGACACGCGCAGCTCGATCGTCGACGCGCCCAGCACCATGGTGACCGACGGCACGCTGCTCAAGGTCTATGCCTGGTACGACAACGAGGTCGGCTACGTCTGTCGTATGATCGACCTCGCCCGGATGGTGATCGAAAGGGCGGCGTGATGAGCACGCAGACGCGCGACTATCTGATCGTCACCGCGTCGTACTGGGGATTCACCCTGGTCGACGGCGCGCTGCGCATGCTCGTGCTGCTGCACTTCTTCCAACTCGGCTACTCGCCGTTCACGCTGGCCTTCCTGTTCCTGCTCTACGAGTTCGCCGGCATCGTCGCCAATCTCGCCGGTGGCTGGCTGGCCACGCGCTTCGGCATCCCGCGCATGATGATGACGGGCCAGCTCCTGCAGATCGCGAGCCTGTTCTTGCTGTCGGCGCTCGATCCGGCGTGGAGCCCCGTCCTCTCCGTCGCCTGGGTCGTCGTGGTGCAGGGGCTGGCCGGGCTCGCCAAGGACTTCACCAAGACCGCCTCCAAGTCGGCCATCAAGGCGACGGCGGGCGAAGGGGCCGGCCGTCTCTTCAGGTGGGTGGCGTGGTTCACCGGCTCGAAGAACGCCATGAAGGGCCTGGGCTTCTTCGTGGGCGGCCTGCTGCTCGAGGCGGCCGGCTTTCGCGCGGCGCTCTGGCTGATGGCGGGGGCGCTGCTCCTCGTCCTCTTGGCCGGATTGCTGCTGCTGCCGCGCGACCTCGGCAAGGCGAAGGCGTCGAAGACCATGCGGGAGCTGTTCGCCAAGTCGGCGGGCGTCAACCTGCTGGCGGCCGCGCGTGTCGTCATGTTCGGGGCGCGCGACGTGTGGTTCGTCGTCGGCCTGCCGGTGTTCCTCTACGCCTCGGGTTGGCGGTTCGTGGAGGTGGGCGCATTCCTCGCCGCCTGGACGATCGCCTATGGCGGGATGCAGGCCATCGCCCCGGCCCTGGTGCCGCGCAGCGCCGACGGGCTGAGCCGCGAAGTGCCGGGCGCGCGCGTCTGGGCGGGACTCCTGCTCGCGGTTCCGGTGGCGATCGCTCTCGTCCTGAACAGTCCGCTCGACCTGCGTCCCGATCTCGTCGTGGCGGTTGGACTGGCACTGTTCGCCCTGCCGTTCGCCGTCAATTCCTCGCTGCATTCGTACCTGATCCTGGCCTATGCCGGGTCGGAGAAGGCCGCCGAGGACGTTGGCTTCTATTACGCGGCCAACGCCTGCGGGCGCCTCGCCGGGACACTCCTATCCGGACTGTTCTATCAATGGGGCGGGATCGGCTTCTGCCTCGGCGGCTCGGCGGCGATGCTGCTCGCCTGCTGGATCATCACCTTCCTGCTGCCGTCCCACCGGGGCGAGATCCGCACCGTCGGGCGCGCGGCCTGAGCCGGCACCTGCCTTGCGCTGGCTCAAGGCGCGACGGTTGGCATCGTGCCTCCTTCACGACCGCACGCCCACCCTCGGAGTGAAGACATGCCTTCCACGATTCCGCTCGGACTCCTCAGAGCGCCCACGCGCCACCTGTTCTTCACCGGCAAGGGCGGCGTCGGGAAGACGACACTCGCCTGCGCGACGGCCCTGGCGCTGGCAGATCGCGGCAGATCGGTTCTCCTGATCAGCACCGACCCGGCGTCGAACCTCGACGAGATGTTCGCCACGACGCTGTCGAATGCGCCGCAACCGGTACCTGGTGCGCCCGGCCTGTCGGCGATGAACATCGATCCGGAAGCCGCGGCGGAAGCCTATCGGCAGCGCGTCCTGGAGCAACTCGGCCCGGATGCCACCGACGCCGAGCGGGCCGCGGTACGCGAACAGCTCTCCGGGGCCTGCACGACGGAGATTGCCGCCTTCGACGAGTTCGTCGGTTTGCTGGCCACCCGCGCCGAGGCGTTCGATCATGTCATATTCGACACCGCGCCCACCGGGCACACGCTGCGCCTGCTCAGCCTGCCCCGGGCATGGACCGGATTCCTGAAGGGAAACGACCGCGGTACCTCGTGCCTCGGCCCGCATTCCGGTCTCAAGATGCAGGAGGAACGATTCCGGGCGGCGCTGGCCACCCTTGGCGACGTGGAAAGCACGACCATCGTCCTGGTCAGTCGCCCCGATCGTGGCGCCATGCGCGAGGCCGCGCGAACCAGCGGCGAGCTTAGGTCGCTGGGGCTCGCCAACCAGTACCTCGCGATCAATGGAGTCTTTGCGGCAACCGATTCCGGCGATGCGGTGGCGCGATCGATCGAGGCGCTCGGACGCCAGGTCCTCGACGACCTGCCGGAGGCCCTGCGAGCGCTGCCGCAGGACCGGATCCCGCTGCGCTCCTTCGACATGGTCGGACTGGACGCGCTGCGACAGGTGCTGGGCAGGGAACCTGAACGCGCGATCGATCCCGTCGCGGGCGATTCACCGGCGACGCCCGCGATTCCCGGCTTGGGCCGGCTGGTCGACGAACTCGCGTCGGCCGGCCGCGGGCTGATCATGGTCATGGGCAAGGGCGGCGTCGGAAAGACGACCATCGCCGCCGCGCTGGCGGTGGGGCTGGTGAAGCGGGGACACGGCGTTCACCTCAGCACCACCGATCCGGCGGCCCATGTCGCCTCGACGCTCGGCGCGACGATGGACGGCCTGCGGGTCGACCGGATCGATCCCCGCGAGGAAACGCAGCGCTACATTGCCAAGGTCATGGCTTCCCGCGCCGCGGATCTCGACGAGGCGGGCCTCGCATTGCTGCGCGAAGACCTCGCCTCGCCCTGTACGGAGGAAGTCGCGGTCTTCCATGCCTTCTCGCGTATCGTGATGGAAGCACGAAGCGCCTTCGTCGTGCTCGATACCGCGCCGACCGGCCACACGCTGCTGCTGATGGACGCCGCCGGCGCCTACCATCGCGAAATGACACGGAACATCGGGCCCCACGCCCAGGGCCGGGTCGTGACGCCGCTCATGCGGCTGCAGGATCCGGGTTATTCGCGCATCATCCTGGTATCGCTCCCGGAGACCACGCCGGTGTCTGAGGCCGCCGCGCTGCAGGAGGATTTGCGTCGCGCGCACATCGAGCCCTACGCCTGGGTCATCAATCGAAGTCTGGTGGGAAGCGGCACGCGTGATCCGCTGCTCGTCAGGCGTCTGCGCGGCGAGCGCGCACAGATCGCGAGGGTCCAGCAGGGTCTCGCCAGGCGAGTCTACATGCTTCCGTGGCAGGCAAGCCCGCCAGAGGGCCTCGCGGCATTGGCAAGCCTCGTGCCGTAGGAACCAACGCGGCAATTCTATATTTCTAGAAATACAGTTGACTCTGGCGAGCCGGCACCTATGTTTGCTTCATGAAACTCGACGATGCCGCTGCCCGTCTGGAAGCGCTGGGTAATCCGACCCGGTTGAAGATCTACCGGACGCTGGTACGTGCCGGCGCCGAGGGCATGCCGGTGGGCCGCCTGCAGGCCAAGCTCGACGCGGCGGCCTCGACGCTCTCCCATCATATCAAGGCGCTCGTGATCGTCGGCCTCGTCACACAGGTGCGGGAAGGGGCGACCCTGGTCTGCCACGCCAACTACGAGCTGATGCACGAGCTTCTTGCCTATCTCGCCGAGGAATGCTGCGCCGACGGCGTTCGTCCGGCCGCAGGCAGGACATGCGTCGCCTAGATGACGTTTTTGTTGCGCTTGGTCTTTCCAATATTCTAGAAGGATAGGAGAGTTAACATGCCTGATTCGATTGCCACTCCGAAGAAGAAGATCGCCGTGATCGGTGCCGGTCCCGTGGGCCTCGCCGCCGCGGCGCATCTGCTTGAGCGCGGGCTGGAGCCTGTCGTGATCGAGGCCGGCCCGACGGTCGGCCATGCGGTGCGCCAGTGGAGCCACGTCCGCATGTTCTCGCCCTGGGAATACAATATCGACAAGGCCGCCGAGCGGCTGCTGACGGAAGCGGGGTGGAACCGGCCGCAGCCCGACCACTACCCGACCGGCGCCGAGCTGGCGGAGCAGTATCTCGAGCCGCTGGCCACGCGCACGCCACTCAGGGACCACATCCGGACCCAGAGCCGGGTGACGGCGATCGGCCGCGTGGGCTTCGACAAGGTGAAGACGAAGGGCCGCGACGCCGCGCCCTTCGAGATCCGTTACCAGAACGGCAAGGGACCGGAAGTGCTGCGTGCCGACGCCGTCATCGACGCCACCGGCACCTGGTTCTCACCCAATCCGGCCGGCGCCAACGGCCTGCCGGCGATCGGCGAGCGCGAGGCGCATGACCGCATCGCCTATGGCATGCCCGACGTGCTGGGCCGGGATCGGCCGCGCTACGCCGGCCGCCGCGTGGCCGTGCTCGGTGCCGGCCATTCCGCCGTCGGCACCCTGCTCGACCTCGCGAAGCTGAAGGAGCAGGAGCCTGCCACGCAGATCGTCTGGCTGCTGCGCGGCGACGCGCCGGAGAAGTCGTTCGGCGGTGGCGCGGCCGACCAGCTTGCGGCGCGCGGCGCGCTTGGTACCGCCTTCGCCGCCCTGGTGGCGAGCGGCGGCCTCACCATCGAGAGCGGCTTCCGGGTCAATCGCATCGCGCGCGAGGGCGACGGGCTCGTCGTCGCGGGCGCGGGCTGCCCCGGCCGCCATGTCGCGGTCGACGAACTGGTCGTCTCGACCGGCTTCCGGCCCGACCTCGATTTCCTGCGCGAGATCCGGCTGTCGCTCGACCCTGCGCTGGAATGCCCGCCGGCGCTGGCGCCGCTGATCGATCCCAACGAGCACAGTTGCGGCTCGGTGCGCCCGCATGGCGCGCGCGAGCTGGCGCAGCCCGAGGCGGGCTTCTACGTTGCCGGCATGAAGTCCTACGGACGCGCGCCGACCTTCCTGATGATGACGGGCTACGAGCAGGTCCGCTCGATTGCCGCCGAACTGGCGGGCGACCATGACGCCGCCCGCCGGGTCGAACTGGTGCTGCCCGAAACCGGTGTCTGCAACGGCGCGCCCGCGCAGGCATCGCCGGTGGCAGCGGCGGGATGCTGTGCGCCCGCGAAGCCGGCGCCCGTCGCCACCGGCTGCTGCGCCGGGCCCAAAGCCTCCTGATGGATCGCCGCCGCCTTTCGACGATCTTCGTCCTGGGGACGGCGCAGACGCTGGCCTGGGGCTCGACCTACTATCTGCCGGCGGTGCTGGCGGACGAGATGGGCCGGGACATCGGCATCACGACCGATCTGTTCTTCGGCACCTTCTCGGCGGCCCTGATCATCTCCGCGATGATCGGGCCGAAGGTGGGTCGGATGATCGACCGGACCGGCGGCAACGGCGTGCTGTCGGCCTCGAGCCTCCTGTTCGCGGCGGCGCTGGTGCTGCTGTCGCAGGCGCATTCTTTCCTGCCCTTCGCCGCCGCCTGGACCCTGCTGGGCATCGGCATGGGCCTTGGCCTGTACGACGCCGCTTTTGGCGCGCTGGGCCGGCTCTACGGCAAGGATGCGCGCGGCGCGATCACCGGCATCACCCTGCTGGCGGGCTTCGCCAGCACCGTCGCCTGGCCGCTCACCGCCTGGGGAGCCGCCGCCATCGGCTGGCGCGAGACCTGCCTGTTGTGGGCCGCCGCGCATGTCATGATCGGCCTTCCCTGCAATTCCCTGCTGCTGCCGCGTCCGACCGATCTCGCCGCCACCTTGAAGGCGGTCGACGAGCCGGTGCCGTTCGACCGCACCATGGTGCTGCTGGCCATCGCCTTCTCGGGCGCGTGGATCGTCTCGTCAGGGATGGCGGCGCACTTCCCGCGCATCATGGAAGCGGCGGGCGCCACGCCCACGCAGGCGATCGCCGCCGGTGCACTGATCGGACCGGCCCAGGTGGCGGCGCGGATGCTGGAGGCCGGGCCGCTGCGGCACCTGCATCCGCTGACCTCGGGCCGTCTCGCGACCACGACGCATCCGATGGGCAGTGCGATCCTGCTCGGGCTGGGCGGTGGCGTCGCGGCCAGCGTCTTCGCGGTGCTGCATGGCATGGGCAACGGCGTCATCACCATCGCCCGCGGGACGGTGCCCCTCGCGCTCTATGGGCCGAAGAGCTACGGCTACCGGCTGGGGCTGCTCGGCGCCCCCTCGCGCTTCCTGTCGGCCGGGGCGCCTTTCGCCTTCGCGCTGCTGATCGACCGGCTGGGTGCGGGGGTCCTGATCATCTCCTCCGCCCTCTGCCTCACGGCGTTCGCGGCGCTCTGGATGATCCCGGTGCCACAACCCGGGGCGAGCCATGCCGACTGACGGACCGAGCGGCGCGCGCCTGGTCGTCGTCGTCTGTGCGGCCCAGATCTTCGTCCAGATCGGCGCCGGCTTCTGGCCCGCGCTGCTGCCGCAGATGATGCAGCGGTGGAGCCTCACCAATAGCGAAGCGGGATGGATCACGGCGATCTTCTTCGGCGCCTACATGGTCTCCGTGCCGGTGCTCGTGACGCTGACCGACCGGGTCGACGCCAAGCGGGTCTATCTGTTCGGCGTGGCCTGCACCGTGGCAGGGCATCTGCTGTTCGGGCTGACGGCGGAGGGTTTCTGGTCGGCCTTTGCCACCCGCGCGCTGGCGGGGCTCGGGTGGGCCGGCACCTACATGACCGGCCTCAAGCTGCTGGCCGACCAGGTGAGTCCCAAGCTGATGTCGCGCGCCGTCACGGGGCACGCGGCGAGCATCGGGATTTCGGGCGCCGTCTCGTTCCTTCTCGGCGACATCCTCGCGGACTGGCTCGGCTGGCAGTCGGCGTTCGTGTTCTCGGCCGGGACGGCGGCCATCGCCTGGGCGACGGTCGCCTTCGTCGTGCCGACGCGTCGCCCTGCGCCGCGCAAGCCGTCGCAGGGGGGCGGGCTGTTCGACTTCCGGCCGGTGATCCGCAACACCTCCGCCTTCGCCTATTCGGTCGTCTACTGCGTCCATACGCTGGAGATGAGCGCGCTCAGGGGATGGGGCGTGGCCTTCCTCGCGTTCGTCGCCGCGCATACGGGACTGACCGACGAGACGCTGTCGCCGGCGCTGGTCGTCACCGTGCTGGCCCTGCTTGGCACGATGGCCAGCGTGATCGGCAACGAGGCGTCGATTCGCTTCGGACGCCGTCGTCTCGTCGCCACGGCGATGGTGTTGTCCGTCGGCTTTGCCGCCATCGTGGGCTTTGCCGGTTCGACGAACTACTGGCTCGCCGTGGTGTTGCTGATCGTCTACGGCATGGTCGTCTGGCTCGACTCCTCGTCGGTGACGGCGGGCGCGGCCGGCAATGCCGATCCCGCGCGCCGCGGCGCCACGCTCGCGGTGCACTCGACCTTGGGCTATGCGGGCGGCTTCGTGGGCCCGCTGGTCGTCGGCTGGACGCTCGACCTCGCCGGCGGCATGTCGCCCATGGCCTGGGGCCTCGCCTTCCTCATCGTCGGCGTACTGATGCTGGCGGCGTTGGGAGCCTTCCTCCTGCTGAGACCGGCCGATCTAACGGGCGATCGCAGGGACTGACGGAAGCGCAAGGGGCAGCGCTTTCAGCGCTTCGATCGGCCCGTCTTCGGAGTGGGTTTCGTCGGGCCTTTTTCCAGCCGCTCGATGCGCTGCTCGAAGCTCTGCTGCATCTTCTCCATGCGCTGCTGGAGCTGCTGGTCCTGGACCTTGAGCTGCTCGATCTGCTGCGAGAGGCCCGCAATGGAGCGTTGCAGATCGTTCAGGCGGGCGTCCACGCTCTGGGCCGCGGCGGCGCCGGGCACCAGGAGCAGGGCCAGAACGGCGAGGCGGAGCATTCGTGCTCTATCGGCCGGGGGCCGCCTACTCGGCGGCCTGCTTGAGACGCGTCGGCACGGTCTCGCCGGCGAACAGGGCAGCGCGGGCGGCGTCGTACTCGGCCTTCAGGCGGGCCACGATCTCGGCGGCGGGCGGGGCGTCATGGATCTGGCCCACGCCCTGGCCGGCACCCCAGATGTCGCGCCACGCCTTGACCTTCATGTTGCCGCCCGAGCCGAAGTTCATCTTGCTCTTGTCGGCTTCCGGCAGCGCGTCGGGATCGAGGCCGGCGGCCGCGATGCTGCGCTTCATGTAGTTGCCGTGCACGCCGGTGAACAGGTTGGTGTAGACGATCTCCTCGCCGGTCGAATCGATGATGCACTGCTTGTTGGCTTCAGTGGCGTTGCCTTCCTTGCTCGCGGTGAAGCGCGTGCCGAGGTAGGCAAGGTCGGCGCCCAGCGCCTGCGCCGCCAGAACCGAGGCGCCGTTGGAGATCGAGCCCGAGAGCAGGATCGTGCCGTCGTAGAACTGGCGCACTTCCGGCACCAGTGCGAAGGGCGAGAGGCGGCCGGCATGGCCGCCGGCGCCGGCGCAGACAAGAATGAGACCGTCGACGCCGGCCTTCAGCGCGCGCTTGGCATGGGCGACGTTGGTCACGTCATGGAACACCAGGCAGCCGTAGCGGTGGGCCGAGACGACGACGTCGTCGGGCGCGCGCAGCGAGGTGATCTGGATCGGCACCTTGTACTTCTCGCACATCTCGACGTCGTGCTGCAGGCGGTCGTTCGACGAGTGCACGATCTGGTTGACGGCGAAGGGCGCCACCTTCTTCTCGGGATGCTTGGCCTTGTACTCGGCCAGTTCGCCGGTGATGCGCTTCAGCCACTCCTCGAGCATCTCCTTCGGTCGCGCATTCAGGGCCGGAAAGGAGCCGACCACGCCTGCCTTGCACTGCTCAATGACGAGATCGGGATTGGACACGATGAACAGCGGCGCGCCAACCACGGGGATCGAGAGGTTGTCGCGCAGCAGGGCGGGAAGGGACATCGTTTCGCTCCTTGGATTCGTCTGTTCGTTGTGTCGGCTATGGGCCTAGCACAGGGCCGGCCTTTTTCGCTACTTCGCCAGCTCGTAGGCGCCACCCTTTTCCAGGGCCCGTTTGTAGGCCGGACGGGCGTGGATGCGGTCGAGGAAGCCCTTCAGCTTCGGCATCTTGTTCACCATGGGCGAGCGCGCCGTGGCGGCCTCCAGCGGGAAGCTCATCTGGATGTCGGCGGCGGTGAACTCCGGGCCGGCAAACCACTCGCGGCGCATCAGCTCGCCCTCCAGGAACATGAAGTGGTTGCCGATCTGCGGCATCAGCAGCGACTTGTCAGCGCCGTTCGAGATGGCCCGCGCCACCGGCCGCATGAAGAAGGGCACGCGTGAGGGGATGCGGTTGAACACCAGCTTCATGAACAGGAGCGGCATCAGCGAGCCCTCCGCGTAATGCATGAAATAGGTGTAGTTCAGCCGCTCCGGTGTGCCGGGGGCCGGGGTGAAGCGGCCGCCGCCATAGGTCTCGGACAGGTATTCGAGGATCGCCCCAGACTCGGCCAACACCTTATCGCCGTCGGTGATGACCGGTGACTTTCCCAGCGGATGCACGTTGCGCAGCTCGTCGGGCGCCTGCATCGAGGGTTTGCGCTGGTAGCGCTTCACCTCGTAGGGCAGCCCGAGCTCCTCGAGCATCCAGAGGATGCGCTGCGAGCGGGAATTGTTCAGGTGATGGACGGTGATCATCCTCACAGCGTACCGGGGCGCCAGTTTCCGTGGAAGCCTGCCGGCACCCGGCTGCTGAGATGGGCGAGCGCCACAGGCCCCTTGGCGATGTCGGTCGCCTCGAACACCGCGAGGTCGCTGCGGCCCTCCCCGGAGCGATAGATCACCGAGAGTACCCAGCCATCGCCTTCCGCCGCCTTCTCGTGGCGCGGCACGAACACCGGCTCGCCGAACCGGTCGTCCTCGCCCGCCGTCCAGGTGGCGTTGGTGCCCTTCTTCAGGTCGTAGTGGGTGATGCCCTCGCCGCGGCGGACGCCGGCATGGGCGATGTTGCCCGACACGATCCAGCCATGGCGGTAGTCGCTCATGCAGAAGCGCTCGTCGAAGCGCGGGAACTCGCCGGCGCGATCGTCGAGCTGCTCCTCGCGGAAGGTGTTGCCCTGGCCGCCGAGGTCGAAGGTCCAGCGGAACAGGCGCGCGGCCGGCGGCTCCTTGGTCGAGGGCGAACCGTCGGGCAGCGGGAAGAGGGGCGCCACGTCGTACTTCATGACGTCGATCACGACCTTGCCGTCCGCCGTCTCGAAGTGGTTCATCGGGTGGAAGACGTAGGAGGGCGGTGCCGTCACCCACTTCACGTCGGCCACCGTGCCGTTGCGCGGGATGAAGGCGATGTGCGTGCCCTTGTCCGGCTCCCAGGCAAAGGGCGGCAGCCCGCCCATCGCGCGCTCCATCGACGAGGTGAGCGGGAAGACCGGCATGACGATCCAGTTCTTCGTCA
The DNA here is from genome assembly GCF_945957355.1 of uncultured Reyranella sp. Lineage (GTDB taxonomy): Bacteria > Pseudomonadota > Alphaproteobacteria > Reyranellales > Reyranellaceae > Reyranella. The sequence goes on from NZ_CAMFKM010000011.1 coordinate 147,183, forward strand.
CCGCGAAGTCGTGGATCATCGAGGGGTAGGGCCCGTCGAGAATCTCGGCGCGCGTGACGGCGCCGGCCTCGGTCACGGTCTGGATGCTGATTTCCTTGGTGAAGCGGCCCGTCGCCGAATAGCCGAAGAAGATCATCTCCCCTGTCTCGGGATCGAACTTGGGATGCGCGGTGAATGGCCCACAGAGCTTGTCGCCGAACGTCTCGTAGCCGCCGTCCTTGGGGCCGACCGGCATCAGGCTCTTGGGGTCGAGCGAGAAGGGCGCGTGCGCCTCCTCCAGCGCCAGCAGCTTCCCGCCGTGCCAGACGATGTTGGTGTTGGCGATGGTTGAGTTCAGCGCAAACACGCGCGGGTCGGTGTAGCGCGGATTGCCGAACGTGCCGGAGAGACCTTCGCCCTCCTCGTTCTCGATCTTCCACTTCGGCGTCCGCACCCACCGGTTCTTGTACGAGACGTTGCCGTTCTCGATGTGGAAGGCGTGGATCATGCCGTCGCCGCCGAACCAGTGATAGGGCCCGCGCGGCGCGAACTGCGGGTTCGGACCGTTGCGGTAGAGCGTGCCCAAAAGCTCCTTCGGCATCTCGCCGCTGATCTGGAGATGCCCGGCATCGGCCTCGGTGTTGACGGGCGCAAAGTAGCCTTTGAGGAACGGATTGTCGGTCGGGAATGCCTTTGCCACGGGGACTCTCCTTCTGGGTAACGCCGTGTATCTATCGGAGGTTATCGATACACGGTGTTTCCCGCAAGGGCGGATTTGAGCTGAATCCCGGTATCAGGGCGCAAACGCCACAGAGGGTAATTCCCCCTCGGAGAGAGGGCAAATGAGTGCCCTTGCGCTAGTCCTCGTATTCGTAATCGGGGTCATCAACGGCGGTAAATCGCTCGTCTGTGATCTGCTCTTGACGACAGAAACCGGTCGTCCAATGGCTGCTAGAATTCTCGTTGGCGTATTCAAGGACTCCATAGACATGGAGCGCCAGCCCGGCCGCCAGCCTCTCAGCAAGGCCCAGCATGGGCTTGATGACCTTTATCTCGATTTCCCGAGAGTGGCCGCGCGGCAGGTCTGTGGGGGTGGCTACGAGTTTAAAGGGAACGTCGATGTAAGGGGGCAGCGTGGCGCTACGGTCAAAGTATTGTGGACTGGCCCTGCATGTGAGCCCCTTTGCGACCGTGTCGCCGACATTGACGGCGGAGAACCGGACAAAGGCAAGGTCATCGTTCACGCTGATAATTTTGAATTGGCGGACGCGAATACGGGGCCGATGGGAAGCCAGGAATTCACTCTTGGCGGTTAAGGCGGCATCTTCGGCCAGAGCGACGGTCGCTTGATACAGTCGATAGGTGAAGACAGCCAAAGCCCCGGTGACGGCACACAGGACGATGGTAAAGACGCCCGTGGCATCGTGCGTAAGCCATTTCCAGAGGCGGAGGTGCCATGGTGGTTCCACGCCATCTACTTTGGCCTGTGTAATGGGGCCGCTATGGTAGGGGATGGCATCGCGTGGCTGCTCTGCAACTCGCATGCCAGCGTAGGACGCAAAGAACGCGAGTCCGATTAACGCAAAGATGAATGCTGATTGCAGCATTCGATACTGATGCCGTTTTCTCATGCGATCTCCCCCGAGACGGGAGATAGCTTACAGTTCTTCTAGAATTACGCCCTCAAATTCCATGGCCGCGATTACACGCCAGCATGAACGTGGCGGAGAAGCTGCCGCGCTTTTTTTATTCTGTCATGGCGGTTTGGACATACCTTCTGCGATTGTCGGCTCCCCAGAATGATGGGGATCGGCTAATCAGACGCCAGCATGACCCCAACCAATCCCTTCCTTCCTTCCGGCTATTCGGCTGTTCCTCCCGGACATGTCGCGGCAGTCGTGACGAGTCTCGAAATGTTGAGCCGTCCATCTCTGCGGCCGGCGCAGCCGTTTCCGGAGGGCGTCACGCTGGAGCCGCTGGAGCGGTCGATCGCGGCCTATCGCAGGCTCTATCGCGCAGTGGGGACGGAGTGGCTGTGGTTCTCGCGGCTGGTGATGGCGGACGAGAAGTTACAGGCGATCCTCGACAATCCGCAGGTGGCGTTCTTCGCGCTGCGCCGGGACGGACAGGATGTCGGGATACTGGAGCTGGACTTCAGCCAGCCGGGGGAATGCGAGCTGGCGTTCTTCGGGGTGGCGCCGGGCCTGGTCGGGACGGGTGTCGGCCGCGCGCTGATGAACGAAGCGATCGCGCGGGCCTGGGCGCGACCCATCAAGCGGTTCTGGGTGCATACCTGCACGCTCGATCATCCGGCGGCGCTCGATTTCTATCGTCGATCCGGCTTCGTGCCGTTTGCCTTCCAGGTCGAGGTGTTCCCCGACCCGCGCCTCACCGGCGCCCTGCCGCGCGACTGCTCACGGCACGTGCCGTTGCTCGACTGACGCCGCGGCGCCGGCGGCCTCCCGGTCCTCGACCCGGCGGTAGTGGAAGCAGCCGGCGACGCCGAGGGCCAGCAAGAGCAGGCCGAAATAGAACTCGGTATGGGTCGGGCCGATCAGGTCGAACAGCGGCGTTGCCGCGAGGTTGAACAGCAGCATCGAGCCCGCCATGACGGCGAGCCGCAGCCGGAAGACGCGGGCGATCTCGGCGCCGCGGAACACGGTCTGCATGCGGGTGATCATCGGGATGAAATAGAACGGTCCGCCGAAGCCCGCGACCAGGCCCGCCAGCATCATCGCCGGCAGCTTGTAGGGGTTGTCGATACCCCAGGCCGCCAGCGCGATCAGGGCGAAGCCGCTGCCCATCGCCACGTAGCCCAGGAACATGGTCGAGAGCGGACGACGGAAGCGGACGCTGCCCGCCACCAGATTGCCGACCACGTCGCCCACGCCGCAGGCGCCGACGATCATGCCGAGAGACGCGAGCCCGTGCAGGCCGAACAGGTGCGGGTCGTGCTCGACCACCATCAGCGCGATGCACAGTTGGAGCGCCACGCTCCAGGGTCCGTTGGCGAAGGCATTGACCATCAGCAGCGCGCCCATCGTGCGCTGGCGCAACATCAGCCGCGCGCCGTCGAGCAGGGCGTCCCAGGCGCCGCGCCAGCCGCCACGGCCGGGCCGCGGCTTGCTGGTGGGATCGACCAGCCGGTCGCGCACCGCCCACACCGCCACGGCCGAGAGAACGAAGCCCAGCGCGGTAATCGACAGGAAGTGGATCACCGGCAGCAGCGTGTTGAGGACCGCCGCCATCATCGGCCCGATCAGCCGGGCCAGCCGCCATGTCGCATCGAACAGGCCGTTGATCGCCTGCATGGCGTCGCGGTCGGTGACCAGCACCGGCACCGCCGACTGCAGCGCCGGCGTGAACACCATGCGCATCGCGGCGAGGCCCATGACCGACAGGATGAGGAGGGGGATCGAGATTCCCCAGATGTAGAAGCCGATCACCGGCAGTAGGGCCAGCACCGCGCTCGCATACTTGGCGCCCATCATGGCGCGGTCGGCCCGCCAGCGGTCGAAGGCCGAGGCGCCTAGCAGGCCGACCACCAGCATGGCGCCGTACTGCGTGGCGTTGACATAACCCGCGGCATTGCCGATCTGCTCGGCGGCGATCCACACGACGGCCACGCGGAACAGATCCTCGCCGATGGTCGAGGCGGCGAGGCCGGACCAGATCGTGGCGACGGCATGATCCTTGAGCGGACGGAAGACGGGGATCATGCGGCTTTTCCGCCCCCGTCGCTTTCGGAGAGGGTCACTTCACCCACACCCCGCCATCCTTGTTCCTGTAGCCGAGGCTGAGATAGGCCGCGTCGACCAGCGACTGGCCGCGGTCGTTCATCAGCAGGCCCGGGCCCATGCGGTTCATCGTGTAGCCGAAGGACATCCCGGCGACCGGATCCGCGAAGCCCAGCGAGCCGCCGGCGCCGACATGGCCGAAGGCCGCGCTGCTCAGGATCACGCTGTCGCAGTCCTCGCCCCACAGCTTGGCGGCGAGGCTGCGCTTGCGGTTGTCCATCGACTTCATGAAGCCCAGCGCGAAGCGCGTCGGGATGCGCAGCGTGGCATCGTCGTGTGTGGCCATCGAGACCTCGCCCATGCGGGCCAGCGTCGTGGTATCGACCAGGTCGCCGCCGCTATTGGCGAGTGGGGCGTACATACCCGCCAGGCCGCGCGCGTTGGTGATGCCGTTGGCCGCGCCGATCTCGGCGGCGTGACCGGCGCGCGTGTTGGCGCCGCCCGAGCGCCAGGCGCCGTTGTTGAAGTAGAACAGCGCCGCCACCGATTCCTTGTTGGTCGCGAGGTCGCGCATGAACGGCGTCACCGCGTCGGCCGCCTTGTAGACATGGGCCACGATGGGCGCGACCCGCGGCTCGATCTCCTCGGGCAGACCGATCCAGAAATCGAGTCCCAGCGGCCCCGCGATCTCCTCGCGGAAGAAGGTGCCGAGCGACTTGCCGCTGGCGCGGCGCACCATTTCGCCCACCGTCCAGCCGAAGGTGAAACCGTGATAGCCGTTGCGCGTGCCGGGCTCCCAGAAGGGCACCTCGGCCGCCAGCCGCTCGGTCATATAGGCCCAGTCGTACGGCCCGTCGTCCTTCACCTTGGCGCGCACGGCGGGCACCGCCGAGGAATGGTCGAGCATCATGCGCGTCGTCACGCGCTCCTTGCCGTGTTGCGCGAACTCCGGCCACAACCCGGTGACCGGCGCGTCGAGGTCGAGCGCGCCGCGGCTCGCCAGCACATGCGCACACAGGGCCGTCGCGCCCTTGGTGCAGGAGAAGACGATGCTCACGGTGTCGCGCGTCCACGGCGCCTGGGTCTTCGCATCGGCGAGGCCGCCCCACAGGTCGACGACGGTCTCGCCGCCCATCGTCAGGCAGACCGACGCACCGATCTCGCCCTTTTCCTTCAGGTTCTTCTCGAAGGCCTCGGCGACCCGCTCGAAGCCCGGCCGGCAGGTGCCCTGGGTCATGGTCGAACTCATTGCTTCGGCACCGGGATATTGAAAGCGTCGAGCACGAAGCGCGCGCAGTGGGACAGTCCGGTCTGGTCGATCCCGTGGCCGACGCCCCTGGCGATGTGCACGCCGACCTCGACGCCATTCTCCTGCAAGGTGTGCGCGGCGCGCTGGGTGAGCACGGCCGGCAGCATCTCGTCGCTGTCGCCATGGATCAGCAGGACGGGCGGCTTTGACCTGATCTCGTCCTTGAGCGAATCGGGGGCGGCCAGCATGCCGGAGAAGCCGACGATGCCGGCGAGCGGCCTGGCGCGACGCAGGCCGACATGCAGCGCCATCATGGTGCCCTGGCTGAAGCCGATCAGCACGGTCTTCGATTCGTCGAGTCCGTACTTCGCCATCATGGCGTCGAGGAACTGCTCGACGAAAGGCGCGGCCGAGCGCACGCCGGCCGCCGCGACCTCGGGATCGAGGCGCGAGATCCCGAACCACTGGAAGCCCATCGGATTGCCCTCGCACGGGTAGGGCGCGTTGGGCGCATGGAACACCACGTCGGGCATCAGCGGCGCCAGCACGGGGGCAAGGCCGATCAAGTCGTTGCCGTCGGCGCCGTAGCCGTGCAGCAGGATCACGAGATGGCTGGGCTTGCCGCCGGCATGGGGGCCGTGGCTCGGGCCTTCGAGCTTCTTTGTCATGTCGTCTTTTTCTCCTTTGCGCCCCAGTCCGGCATATTGCGGCGATAGTGCCAGAGCACGAGGGCCGCGGCGCTGCGCCAGGGCCGCCAGGCCTCGGCGATTTTGAGAAGCCGCTTTGCGTCGGGCCGGCTGCGCAGCTTCTTCAGGTGCTGCGCGGCCACGACGAGGCCGAGATCGAGCCCCGGCATGATGTCGGGCCGGCCGTGCGCGAACATCAGGTAGATTTCCGCCGTCCAGGGGCCGATGCCCTTGGCTTGGGTGAGCATGGCAATGGCTGCCGCGTCGTCGAGGTCGTTCAGCGCATCGAACACGATGCGGCCCTCGACGATGTCGGTGGCAAGGCTGCGGCCGTACTTCATCTTGGCAGCCGAGAGGCCGACGGCGCGCAGCTGCTCGTCGCTCATGGCCAGGAAGTCGGCCGGTTCCATCGACGGCACGGCGGCCTCGAGCCGCAGCCAGATGCTGCGGGCGGCATGGACCGAGACCTGCTGGCCCACGATCGAACGCATCAACCCCCCGAAGCCCGTCGGCATGTCGCGCAGCTCGGGGTGGCCGGCCTCGTCGAGGGCTCGCGCGATGTCGGGATCGGCGGCTGCCAGTTCACGCAGTGCCTTCTTGAGGGTCTTCTTGTCGAGGACGACCGGAGATGTCGCTTTGGCCATGTTGGTCCCGGCATAGCACGCGGCGAGGGGGCGCTGTAACGTCGGATCATGTCCGTCGTCACGCGTTTTGCTCCCAGCCCGACAGGCGAACTCCATCTCGGCAGTGCCTATTCGGCCCGCATCGCCTGGCGGCGCGCGCGCGACGTGGGCGGGACGTTCCTGGTGCGCATCGAGGACATCGACATCAGGCGCTGCCGCCGCGAATACGAAACGGCGATGCTGGCCGACCTGCAGTGGCTCGGTCTCGCCTGGGACGGGGAGGTGCGGCGCCAGTCCGACCATTTCGCTGACTACGGACGTGTGATGGACCGGCTCGATGCGCGCGGGCTGGTCTATCCCTGCTTCTGCACCCGGGCCGACATCGCAGCCTCCACCAGCGCGCCGCACCCGACGACGATGGGGCCGGATGGGCCGCTCTATCCCGGCACCTGCCGCCATCTGTCGAACGAGGAGCGCCGCCACCGCATCGCGGCCGGCGTGGAGCACTGCATGCGCTTCGACAGCGCCCGCGCGGCGGAGCAGGTGGGGCCCTATTCCTTCTTCGACGAGACGCTGGGCCGGATCGAGGGCCAGCCATTGCTGATGGGCGACTTCGTGATCGCCCGCAAAGATACCCCGACCAGTTACCATCTGTCGGTCACGGTCGACGATCACCTGCAGGGCGTGACCCTGGTGACGCGCGGCATCGACCTGTTGCCGTCGACCCATGTCCACGCCTTGCTGCAGAAGCTGCTGGGCTATGCTGCACCGCAATATGCGCATCATCCGCTGCTGACCGACGCCACCGGCCGCCGCTTCGCCAAGCGCGACCGCGACCTCACCATCCGGGCCCTGCGCGACAGCGGCAGGACGCCGGCCGAGGTGTTCCAAATGATCGATGGATGGAGTTGCGCCACACCCGTGAAGGGCTGACACTTCGCCCATGGACCGGAAAGAACAACAGGCCGTCGGGAGGCGGCTGCTCGGCCATATCGACGGCCGCACGACCGATCTCGCCGACGCGCTGTTCCGCAACCGTGTCGACGCCTATTGGAACCGCGAGCGCGCCGCCCGCGAGCGCGACGCGCTGTTCCGCAGCCAACCGCTTTTCATGGGCCTGTCGTCGCGCCTACCCAAGTCGGGCGACTACATCACCGAAGACGTGGCGGGCATGCCGGTGCTGCTTGTGCGCGGGCCCGACGGCACGGTACGTGCCTTCGCCAATATCTGCCGCCATCGCGGCGCACCCGTGGCCGAGGGGTGTGGCAACGCCCGCGCCTTCGTCTGCCCCTATCACGCCTGGACCTACGACACGCGAGGCACACTGCTCGGCGTCACCGACAAGGCGGGCTTCGCGGGCCTCGACCTCGGCGCGCACGGGCTGGTGCGGCTTCCGGCCGGCGAGAAGCACGGGATGATCTTTGTCCGCGCGACCCCGGTGCAGGAGGGGGAGAGTCCGGTCATCGACGTCGGGACGGTGCTGGGGTCCTTTGCGCCGGACTTCGCCGCATTGCAGCCCGAGACCTATCCGCTCCATTCGGTCGACCGCATCACGCCGCGCATCAACTGGAAGTTCGCCATCGATACGTTCCTCGAGGGCTATCACATCCCGCACCTGCACCGGAAAACCATCGCCCCGTACTTCATCGGCAATTGCGGGACCTTCGACCGCGCCGGTGCTCACGGCCGCATGTGCGTGCCGCGCACCTCGATCGAGGCGCTGCGCGCGCTGCCCGAAGAGGAACGAAACCTGCGCCCGCACATCATCGCGATCTACCAGCTCTTTCCGAACACCATCGTCATCTGGCAGGTCGACCATATCGAGGTCTGGCGTGCCTTCCCGCATCGCGATGACCCTGGAAGCTGCGACGTCGAGTTCTCGCTCTACCGGCCCGCCGACAGCGACCGCCCGGAGAAGCACTGGGCCAAGAACCGCGACATCGCCATCCGCACCGTGCTGGAAGAGGACTTCCCGCTGGGCGAGCGTATGCAGATCGGCTTCGAATCCGGCGCGACGGAGGAGGTCATCTATGGCCGCAACGAACCTTCGCTGGTGCATTTCCACAGCTCGATCCGCAGCGCGCTGGGTTTCGCGGCCTAGCGGCAGATGACCACCAGCAAGACCGCGCGCGTCGCGCTGATGCTGAGCGTCATCCTGTTTGCCGCCAGCCTGACCCAGGACGCGTTCTGCGTCTCCGGCATCTGCTCGGACTGGCAGGGCTGGAGCGTCCTGCTGTTCGGTGCGCTGGGGCACACGAGCTGGTTCGCCAACCCGCTGTTGCTGGCCGCCTGGATCGCCGCACTGTTCGCCCGTCGCCTCCCGGCGATGGTTCTGTCACTCGCCGCGCTCGGCCTCGCCGTCTCGTTCATGTTCGAGACGAGTGTGATCACGAACGAGGCGGGCATGGCCAATCCCGTCACCGGCCTGCGCGAAGGCTACTGGCTGTGGCTGGCGAGCATCGTCTTTGGCATGATCGCCTCCTTCTTCGCACGCAAGGTGCCGGCGAGGCTTTAGCTCTCATCGCCCTTCGAGCTGCTTGTTGATCCAGACCTGCGCGGTGTTCGATTCCAGGAACTCGTGCGCGATCCTGCGTTTCGCTGGATCGCGCGCGTCGCCGTCGATGATCGCGGTGATGACGTCGCATTTGTAGGGCACGGCGACGGCCTCGCCGTAACGCAGGGACTTGTTGTTGCGGCGATGGACGTAGACGCGGGTCCAGCCAACGAGGTCGGTGATGCGAAGGCGCTCACCGGGACCGACCGGCTCGAAGCGCGGATCGAGCAGTCGAATGTCGACGGCGCGTTCCAAGGCGTCGTCGCTTGCGATGCCCTCCGGGCAGTCACCGCTGGCGCCGATGTCATTCAGGGTCAGCCAGACGAAGACATCGTGATCCTCGCCGCTGTAGGCGTGGCCTGCCGGAACCCGTTCGGTCGAGAGCGGCCACGTGAAGGGCCGCCAGCCCAGCCTGTCGGTCGGCCCCAGCGCCACCTGCCGTTCGGCGAACCACGCCAGGACAGCCAGCGCCGCGACCTGAGCCACGCCGAGCGCGATGTAGAGGCGCGTCTGGCGGCTGAGGGCCATCAGACGCGGGCTCTCATTCCGTCAGATCTGATGCGCCATCGGCGGCGCCGGGATCGGACGGACCTTTTCGTAGGCGGCAGCGGCACGCAGGACGAGGGCGTCCCTGGCATGGCCGCTCACGATCTGCAGGCCGATCGGCATGCCCTCGCGGTCGAGGCCGCAGGGGATGGTGGCTGCCGGTTGGCGCGTCAGGTTGAAGGTGAGGGTGAAGGGCGTCCAGCCGATGTCGACGCCGTCGCCGCCCCACGCCGCGTTCTCGTTCACCGCAAAGGCGGTCATCGGCATGGTGGGGGTCAGCAGCAGGTCGTACTTGGCCATGAACTGGTTCATGATCGCCGAGATCGCCTGGCGCTGGTGGATCGCGGTGACGACCGCCTCCTGGCCGAGCGTGGCGCCGTATTCGGCGGCCTTCAGCAGCCCGGGATCCATCAGCTCGCGCTTCTCCGGGCTGAAGTTGTTGAGCAGCAGGGCGACGTTCGACTGCCAGTGGGCGTTCAGCACCTTGCGCGGATCCATGCCCATGAAGTCGGGCGAATCCTCGACGATCTTGGCGCCTAGCGTCTTGAACACCTTCACGGCCTGCTCGACCGCCACCGCCACGTCGCGGTCGATCTTCTCGCGCTCGATGAAGCCCAGGTGGGGCGAGTAGGCAATGCGCAGGCCCTTCACGCCCTTGTCGAAGCCCTTGAGATAATCCTCGGCATCGTCGGGACGGCCATAGGGGTCTCGCGGATCGGGGCGGGCGATCACGTTCATCATCATCGCCGCGTCGCGCACGGTGCGCGTCATCGGGCCGATGTGCGACAGCGTGCCCTGCGCGGAGACGGGCCACAGCGGCACGCGCGCCTGCGTGGGCTTCAGGCCGAAGATGCCGGAGAAGGAGCAGGGGATGCGGACGGAGCCTGCGCCGTCGGTCCCGATCGCGAGGTTGCCCATGCCGACCGCCTCGGCCGCCGTGCCCCCGCCCGAAGAACCGCCGGGCGTGCGGCCGATCTTCCACGGATTGTGCGTGGCGCCGAACAGCTTGGAATCGGTGACGCCCTTCCAGCCATATTCCGGCGAGGTCGTCTTGCCGAGCAGCACGGTGCCGGCTTCGCGCAGGCGCTGCGCCACCGGCGCGTCGACGTTGAAGGGCCCGTCGGGATCGGTGGCCAGGCTGCCCATGCGCGTGGGCATGCCCTTGGTCTGCACCATGTCCTTGATCGTGATCGGCACGCCATCGATGTCGGAGAGCCGCTTGCCGCCCTTCTTCCAGCGCTTCTCCGAGGCACGCGCCTGGCGCATCGCCGCGTCGGGATCGAGATGCTGGAAGGCGTTGAGCTGGCCGTTGAAGGCATCGATGCGGGCGAGTGCTGCCTTCGCAGCCTCGACCGGTGAGGCCTTGCGGGCCTTGAAGAGTTTCACCAGCTCGTGGGCCGGCATCATCGCAAGGTCGGCAGTCATCTACTTGGTCTCCGGAAGGACAGGGAATTTCAGGGGATGGGCATCGGCGTAGGCGGCGGCGGCGCGCAGGACCAGCGCGTCGTTGTAGTGGGCAGACACGATCTGCAACCCGACGGGGAGGCCGTGCCGCGACAGGCCACAGGGCACCGTTGCCGCGGGATGGCGCGTCAGGTTGAACTGCGGCGTGTAGGGCGACCACATCATGTTGCCCTTGCCGTCGGGGCCGGGCGGCAGGTTCTTGCCCGCCTCGAAAGGCTGCACGGCGACGGTGGGCGTGAGCAGCAGGTCGTACCTGGTGAAAAACAGGTTCCAGGCGAGGGTGAGGTCGCGCCGCGTCACCTGTGCGTTCACCACGTCCTGCAGGGTGTAGCGCAGGCCCGCCTTTGCGCCGGCCAGCAGGCTGGGATCGAACTCGCCGTGGCGTGCCTCGGGAAAGACCTGGAGCAGGCGCTGCAGCGCTGAAAGCCAGTGGATCACGAAGGCGCGGCTCGCCTCGCCGAAGGAGAAGGGCGGCTCGACCTCCTCGACCGTGCAGCCCAGCGCCTCGAATTCGCGGGCGGCTTTCGTCACCATCGCGGCGACCTCGATGTCGAGCGGGTGGTCGCCCAAACGCAGCGTGAAGCCGATCTTGAGCTTCTTCGGCAGCTTCGTGAGATTCTTGGTGTAGTCGGTGTCGTCCGCAGGCAGGGCGTAGCCATCGCGCGGGTCGGGCCGGGCGATGACGTTCATCATCAGCGCGGCGTCGAGCGCGGTCCTCGCCATCGGGCCGGTGTTCGACAGGTCGCCGGTCATCGACGGCGGCCAGGCCGGCACGCGGCCGAACGTGGCCTTGAGGCCGATCAGCCCGGTGAAGCTCGCGGGGATGCGCACCGAGCCGCCGCCATCGGTGCCGATCGCGATCGGCCCCAGGCCGGCCGCGACCGCCGCGCCGGCGCCGCCCGAGGAGCCGCCCGGCGTCATGCCGGTGTTCCAGGGATTGCGCGTGACGCCGTGCAGGGGCGAATCGGTCACACCCTTGTGGCCATATTCCGAACTGGTGCTCTGCGCGAAGACGATCGCGCCGGCCTCGCGCAGCCGGGCGACTGCCGGCGCATCGGCATCGACGGGTGTCTTGTCGGTCAGCTTGCTGCCCATCGAAGCAGGCCAGCCCCTGACCCGCACCAGCTCCTTGACCGAGACCGGCACGCCGTCGATCGGCGAAAGCGGTTCGCCTTTCTTCCAGCGCTTCTCCGAGGCGCGTGCCGCGGCCAGCGCCGCCTTCGTGTCGAGGTGGCAGAATGCGTTGATCGTCGCCGCGAGCCGGTCGGCACGTGCCAGCACGGCCTTCATGGTTTCGACCGGGGAGGCCTTGCCCTTGCGGAAGAGCCGTCCGAGCTGGGCGGCGCTCGCCTGGGTGAGATCCGTCGTCATGCCGCTTCTCCCGTCCGGGTCGCCGCTTCGCGATAGTGCCGCGCGAGCTGTTCGGCCTGGTACTCGGCCGCCAGCGCCTGTTCGGTGCGGCCGACCTTGCGATAGAGGTCGGCCAGCGCGCGCTTGGTCGCGGCAACGGCGGGACGCTCGCGCTCGTCGGCCTGTAGCATCGCCAACGCCGCATCGTTCCAGCCGGCGCGGGTGAGGGCGTCGAGATGGATTGCGCCGAACAAGGCGCGCTGCGCGATCGATCCGCCGAGGCTGCGCAGGCGCGACATCGCCTGCCCCATGAGGCGCGCCGCCGCCGGCATGTCGCCCGCGGCATGGGCGGCCAGGCCATGCGCCAGCGGCACCACGCAATCGGCCCAGAGCTCGCGCTCGAAGGGTTTGGCGCGCCCGGCGCGATCCTCCAGGCTGGCCAGCATCTCGGTGACGGTGCTGCGCTCGCCGGCCCGCGCCAGCCCGTAGAGATAGTGGACGTCGTGGAAGGCGGAGAGATGCTCGTGCAGGCGCGGCCTGAGATACGGGGCAAGATCAGCCCAGCGAGCGCCGACATCGACGCCGCGCAGCTCGAGGCGCGCCAGCAGCGAGATGGCATTGGCCTGGTCCTCGCAGAACTCCTTCCACACGCCCCACACACGGGTATCGTGGAGCGCCAGCGCCTCGTCGGTGCGGTCGAGGTCGATCAGGAACAGCGCGAGGTGCCACCAGTTGTGCGTCTGCATGAAGGAGTTGCAGTCGCTCCACGTGTCGGACACGGAACTGAGGAAAGCGACGCCCTCCAGCATGCGGCCGCGCGCTTCGAGGCAATGGGCGATGGCGTGATGCGCCCACGGGTCGTTGCGGTCGAGCGCCAGCCCCTTGCGTGCCGCGGCCTCGGCCTCGTCGAGGCGATTGCACTCTTCGAGGCCGAACGCATACATCCCCCAGACGAAACGGTTGTCCGGGTTGGCGGCGAGCAGCTGCTCGCCGATCTCGAGCAGCGTCTCGGCTTCGCCCCGATTGAAAGCCAGGAGCTGCGCCAGCTTGCCGGCCAGCAGGTCGCGCGGCCACTCGGCCACGATCCTGCGGAACTGCTGCAGGCTGCGGTCGGTGTCGCCCGCGACCCAGAATTCGATGGCGCCGAGCCATGCGAACTCGCGAGAACTCGCGCCCGCCGTCATGTTCTGAGCCCGCGCGAGGTGGCGCACGGCGGCGGCCTGGCCTTCGGGCGAATACATCGAGAGGAACAGGCTCGCGGCGACCAGGGGCAGCATCGGGCACTTTTCTTCCGCCTCGGCGGCGGCGATGAAGTCGGCGAACCGCTTTCCGAAGCCCAGCCATTCCTGCCTGACGAAATCGAGCGCGGCGACCGCACCCTCGTCGGCATTGCCCAGCTCCAACCCTTGTCCGTCCTTGGCCACCCGGTCCTCGCGAATTTGCACGGCGCCAGCTTCGCATGACGTACCTCGACTGGTCGAGGGGCTAGCTCTTCTCAAGTCTGTCGCCGATACTCCGCGTCAAAGAAGACGAGAAGACATCCAGGGAGGAACATAATGAAGCGTCGCCACCTGCTGGGCTCTGCCGCAGCCATCACCTTTGCCTCGGGCTTCGCACCGTCGATCGCTCGGGCAGAAACCTTTCCCGACAAGCCGATCCGGTTCGTCGTGCCCTACGCGCCGGGTGGGGCGACCGACACCTCCGCACGCATCGCCGCGGAATATCTGACGAACAAGTTCGGCCAGCAGGTGCTGGTCGAAAACAAGCCGGGTGGCGGCACGATCATCGCCACCGAGATCGTCGCCAAGGCCAAGCCCGACGGATACACGCTCCTGCTGGCGGCCGCTCCCGTTGCCACCAACACGTCGTTCGGCCTCAAGCTGCCCTACAATCCGGTGAAGGATCTGGCGCCGGTCTGCAGCTATGTCGACATGCCGCTGCTGCTCGCCTGCAATCCCAATGCGCCCTACAAGACGATGGCCGAGTTCCTCGCCTGGGCGAAGTCACAGTCCTCGCCGATCCCCTACGCCTCGGCCGGCAATGCCAGCATGCCGCATCTGTGGGGTGAGCAGCTCAAGATCGCAACCGGCATCAAACTCGACCATGTCGGCTACAAGGGCAGCGCCGACGCCCTCAAGGACGTGCTGGGCGGCCACGTGATGCTGTTCTCCGATACGCTGCTGCCGAGCGGGCTTGCGGTGAAGGACGGAAGGCTGCGCGGCTTGGTCGTCGCGGCCGCCAAGCGCGTGCCCATGCTTCCCGATGTCCCCACGGTGGCTGAAGCCGGTCTGCCGGCAGACCTGACGGGTGCCGTGTTCTTCGGCGTCATGGCGACGGGCGGTACTCCCGAGCCGGTCATCGCTAAGCTGAATGCCGCCTTCAGGGAGCTGCTTGCCGATCCGGCCACTTCGAAGAGGCTGGTGGACCTCGGCTTCGTGCTGGTCGGGGGCAGTGCCGCCGACTACGGCAAGCGCCTTGCCGCGGAGACGGTGAAGTGGCGCAAGGTCATCCAGGAAGCGAAGATCACGCCGCCAGCGTGAGTGACGGTGCGCAATTCGAACACCTCGCCCAAGTCGTTTCACGACTTGGGCGAACCTCCAAGGAAGCAGAAGATGCTGCCGGTCTTGTTGGCGCAGATATGGCTGCGCCCGTCCGGGGCGAGTTCCTTCAGGACGACCTTCGGCGGCACCGGGACCCAGCGGCCGTCGAGCAGCGCGTACCAGTTGCCGTTGTCCTTCTGGTATGCCCGCGTCGGGCGGCAATCGCCCTCGACTCCGTTGATCGTGCCGTTGCAGCACGAAGCGTCGGAGCCTGGCTGCTTCAGTTTCTCGTACCAGTCGTGGTTTTCGGAATGGCCCTGGCCGTGATGGCCGTCCTGCGCCATCGTGGAAGTGGAGGGCAGGGCACTGACAACGAACGCCGCCGCCAATGCGGCGATCAGCAAACGTCGTGGCATGAGGGCCGCCACCTTTCGCTGTGTCGGCCGAGCCGGCAACGTATTCGAGGCGACGTGCCGTCGCTCAGCCTGAACCGTTGCGCGGAGTGTACATCATCCTGAGGCCGGCGACGATGGGGATGAACTCCGGATCGTCGGCTGACAGCAATCCGTGACGGACGAAGAAGTCGATCAATACGAGATTGCAGTTGTATTTGAACTCGGTGGTATCACGCACGGTTTCGAACACGCGTTGCACCGGCCACAGCTCGAACGAATGGACCTCGCCGTCGTTCGCGCGCGGTGTGAAATCCGCGGGCAGCTCGAGATCGAAGCAGGTCATCACATCGGGCTTGAGCTGCTGGCCTGACTGGTTCCAGTAACCGACGACGCTTACCGCTTTCGCCTGCTGTGCAAGGTCGGGCGGGATCGAGGCTTCCTCGCCGCATTCCTTGACCAGGTTCTCGTGCAGGCCCAGCCCCGCGGGCTGGCCACCGGCGACCGTGTTGTCGAGCTGGCCCGGGAAGGTCGGCTTCTCGTAGGAGCGACGCGGCACCCAGATGTGCAGCCCGTCGGCGCGGCGCACATAGCCCGTCATGTGCGGGCCGCCGGCGCGCACGCCGAACCACGGCACCGCCGAGCGCTCCATCGCCATCAGGAACGGCGCGCCTTCCTGCGGCGCCACGGCGTATTCCTCCTCACGCCACAGGCCATTGAAATAGCCACGTTCGCGCAAGGAGAGCAGAAACGCGCGCAGCTCCGCCGTGCGCTTCTCCGGCGTGTCGAGGCGGGGATCGAGATGCCATGCGCCGTCGCGGTGTTCGAACAGGCCGGAGCCCTGGACGGCATCGGCCGCGAAGTCGCGATGCACGAACCCGGCGCGATGCGGGCCTACGAACCACGGCTCGAACTGGGCGAGGTCGGCGTTGTTGCAGCGGCGGATATGGTCGAGGAAGGACATGGGGCGGGGAGATAGCATAGAGTGCGCCCGATGACCGAAGACGAACTCCAGGCGCGGCTCGAAGCCGTGCTGCCTGCCGCCGACCTGCATGACGTGTTCGTCGAGGAGTGCCAGGACCAGGACGTGCGGCTGCGCTTTTCACCACCCGCCGGCACCGGCTGGACCACGGCGGCCCTGCTGTCGCTGGTCGATACCTCGCTGCGCGCCGCCTCAGGGTTGGACGCGCGCGTGTCGCATCTCAACGTGACGGTGCTGCGCCCCGCGCAGGCCACCGACGTGATCTCGCTTTCGCGCGTCATTCGTTGCGACGGCGACCAGGTCCATGCCGAGACCTGGCTGTTCAGCCACGCCGTCGTCGAGCCGATGCTGCACGCGACGGCGACTCTCGAAGCGTCGTTTGCAAGGGGAGGAATCTGAGATGCAGCGTGTCACCCTGTCGGTCGACGACGATCTCCTGGCGGCGCTCGATCGCCATATGGCCAAGCACCGGTACGCCAGCCGCTCCGAGGCGCTGCGCGACATACTCCGCGAGGTGGCGGCGCGCGAGGCGCTGGCGGCGAAGTCCGGGGCCGAGGAAGGGGGCTTCTGCATCGCCACGCTCGCCTATGTCTACGACCACGAGACGCGCGATCTCGGTCGGCGGCTCACCCAGGCGCAGCACAGGCACCACGATCTGCAGGTGGCGACCCTGCATGTCCATCTCGACCACGAGTCTTGTCTGGAAGTGTCGGTGCTGCGCGGTCCGGTCAAGGATGTGCGCGCCATGGCCGGCGACACGGTCAGCCAGCGCGGCGTGCGACATGGACAGCTCCATCTCGTGCCGGCCGAACTCGACCATAGGCGCCACGGCCACGGGGGGCGCGGCGATCACGATCATATTCACGCCTGACATCCGTCGTCCGCGGCGCGGGAATGGGGGCGGCGTTGTCGCGCGTGCAGAAGCGTCGTAAGAACAATCATGAAAATCCGCTTAACTCTCGCCATTATCCTGGCGGGAGCCGTTCTTTCGACTCTGTCCGCGCGGGCCCAGGTCGCCGTGGTGGCCGTCGCCGGCGATCCCGGTCACCTCAATCCCGCGATCTCGACGGCGGGGCCGCTGCATGCCGTCGCCGATTCGATCTTCAACGGGCTGGTCTCGCTGGATCGCGACGGCACTGTGCAACCCGACCTCGCCACGTCGTGGACAGTCTCGCCGGACGGTCGTGAAGTCCGCTTCGCCTTGTCTTCCGGGGTGAAGTGGCACGACGGCAAGCCCTTCTCCGCTGAGGACGTGAAGTTCACCTTCGAGGAGGTTCTGTTCCGCTTCCACGCCCGCACGCGGGCCGGGCTGGCACCGGCGGTCGCCTCCGTCGAGGCACCGGACGCCGACACGGTCGTGTTCCGGCTGAAGCGCCCGCATCCCGCGCTGCTGCGACAGTTGAACGTGACCGAGGCGCCGATCCTGCCGCGTCATCTCTACGCCGGGACCGACCCGAACCGGAACGAAGCGAACTCGCGGCCGGTCGGCACCGGCGCCTTCCGATTCGAGAGCTACAAGCGCGACGACAGTGTCGTGCTGGTGCGCAACGAGAACTACTTCAAGCCCGGCCTCCCCAAGCTCGAGCGCCTGGTCTTCCGCGTCATTCCCGAGGCCAATACCCAGGTCGCGGCGCTGGCCAACCGCGAAGTCGACTATCTCGGCCGGGTGGTCCCGTCCGACGTGGCCCGCCTCAACGGCAAGGCGACCCTGCTCGACACCACGTCGGGCCCCGGCGGCGCCAACTGCGTCATGACGCTGGCCTTCAACCTGCAGCGGCCTGTGCTGGCGGCGCTGCCCGTCCGGCAGGCCTTCGCCCATGCGCTGAACCGCCGGCAAATGCTGGAGCTCGTGCAGTTCGGTCAGGGCCGCGTCGCTGAGGCGCCGATTCATTCCGCCATCGGCTGGGCCACGCTTCGCGGCGCGCTGCGGGCCTACGATCTCGATCCGGCCAAGGCCAATGCTCTGCTCGACCAGGCCGGCCTGCCGCGGAGCGCAAACGGCGAGCGGGCCACACTCGACTTGCTGATGTTCCCGGCTTTTGCCCGCTATGCCGAGCTGATGCGGCAGCAGCTTGCGGCCGTCGGCATCGCCCTGCGCCTGAAGCCGCTCGATCCGGCGGCCTTCGCGACCTCCGTGTTCACTAAGCGCGATTTCGATCTGGCGCTGATCTCCTATTGCAACGGCGTCGATCCCGAGATCGGCGTGCGCCGCATGTATCACTCGACGGCGATCGGCAACGTGCCCTTCTCGAATGCGGCCGCCTATCGCAATGCCGACGTCGACCGGCTGTTCGACCAGGCCGGCTCCTCGACCGACACGGCGGCGCGTGGCGAGGCCTATCGGGAGATCGAACGCATCGTCGCCCGCGATCTTCCCTACTGGTGGCTGGTCGAGACCGATTTCACCTCGGCCTGGCGCGGCGATTTCGCCGACTTCGCACCCTGGAGCGGGCAGTTCGCCGAACGGGCGTTCCAGAAGCATTGATGCTTCTGTCGCGTCTGGCCTGGGCGATAGGAACGGTCTGGCTGGCAGCTAGTCTCGCCTTCCTGCTGATCCATCTGGCCCCCGGCGGACCGGCCATCGCGCTGGGCGGCGATTCGGGCGCTCCTGGCTATCTGGAGGAGGTCGCGCGTCTCTACGGTCTCGACCGTCCGCTGCCCGAGATCTATCTGGACTGGCTGATGCGCGTGGCCACCGGGGATCTCGGCCATTCGTATCGCAGCGGCCAGTCCGTGCTGAGCCTCATCCTGGAGCGGCTGCCGGTCACGCTGGCCCTGGTGGCGCCGGCCGTCCTGCTCTCGGCGATCGTCGGCACGCTCCTGGGGCTCCTGCGTACGCCACGTGGCTTCGCCGCGTCGATGGCCGCGCTGCATGCGGTGCCGGGCTACCTGGTCGGACAGGCTCTGGTCATGGCTTTCGCGCTCGGCCTGGGCGTCCTGCCGGTCCAGGGTCTCGTCGATGGGCGCGGCCCGGGCGGTGGCGGCATCGCACGCCTGCTCGACATGGCGCGCCATCTGATCCTGCCCGTCCTGGCACTTGCCCTGCACAACCTCACCTTCGTGGCCCTGCTGACGCGCACGCGCGTAATGGCCGAGATGGAGCGGCCCTATGCCGTGACGGCCGCGGCGAAGGGCGTCGCGCCGCGTCTCGTCCGCCGCCGTCACGCCCTGCCGAATGCGATGCTGGGTCTCGTCTCGCTGTTCGGATCGCGGCTGGGAGGTTTCGTGACGGGCGCGGTGACCATCGAAGTCCTGTTCGCGCTGCCCGGCCTCGGCCGCCTGGCAGTGACATCGGCCATCGCGCGCGACCATCCGGTGGTGATCGGGCTCGTCCTGTTCACGACCGCCTTTGTGGTGACGGCCAACCTCGTGGTGGATTTCGCTTTCCGCAGGCTCGATCCGCGGCTCGAGGAAACCGCTTGAGCCGGCACGCAAGAACCATCGCCGGTGCGATCGTCGGGTTGCTGTACTTCGGCTGCCTGTTCCTCGAGCCGGCGGGCACCCTTCAATCGCTACCGATGAGCGCTCCCTTTCTGCCGCCGTCGCTCGTTCATCCTCTGGGCACGGACGATCTCGGCCGCGACATGCTGGCGGCGCTTACCCAGGGCGGACGCACCTCTCTGATGGTCGCGACCGTGACGGCCTTGCTGGCCGTTGGCCTTGGCATGGTGATCGGCATGGCGGCCGGACTGGGAGCGCACTGGCTCGACGATCTGCTGATGCGAACGGCCGACATGGTTCTCAGCCTGCCCGCGCTGCTGGTCGCCATCCTCGTGGCCTCGCTGTTCGGCGGCTCCTCGCTCAATCTCGCGCTGGTGCTGGGCCTGACCCGATGGCCGACGATCGCCAGGATCGTGCGGGCGGAAACCCTGTCGTTGCGGCGCAGCGACTTCGTGCGCTCGTCCGTCGCCGTCGGCTCGCGTCCCGTCGCCATCGCGTTCCGGCACATCCTGCCGCATGTGAGCCCGACGGCGCTCTCCGCCACCGGCATCGTGTTCGGCGGCGCCATCCTCGCGGAGGCCGCCCTGGCCTTCGTCGGTCTCGGCGATCCCGCTCTGACCAGCTGGGGGCAGCTTATCGCGGCCGGCTACGCCTTCTTCGATCGCGCGTGGTGGATGTGGGCTTTTCCCGCACTCGCGCTCTGCTGCACGTCGGCGCTGGTCGCCGTGGCGGCCAATCGCGAGTGAAGTGCTTTAAGCCGCTTCCTTCCAGGCCTTGTCGACCACGGCCACCACGTCGCGCATGATCTGCGTGAGGTCGAAGTCCTTGGGCGTGTAGACGCGGGACACCCCGGCGGCGATCAGCGCTTCGGCGTCGGCCGGCGGGATGATGCCGCCGACCACCACCGGCACGTCGCCGATGCCGGCCTCGCGCATCCCCTTCAGCACGTCACCGACAAGGGAGACATGGCCGCCCGACAGGATCGACAGGCCGACGACATGCACGCTCTCCTCGAGCGCTGCATTGACGATGCGCTCGGGCGTCAGGCGGATGCCCTCGTAGACAACTTCCATGCCGCAGTCGCGGGCGCGCACCGCGATCTGCTCGGCGCCGTTGGAATGACCGTCGAGGCCGGGCTTGCCGACCAGCATCTTGATACGCCGGCCGAGCCGGCGGGAGACCGCATCCACTTCGCGGCGCGTCGCTTCGAGGCGGCCGTCGGTGACGCCCGCGGCCCGCGCCACGCCCGTGGGCGCGCGGTATTCGCCGAACACGCTGCGCAGCGCGTCGGTCCATTCGCCGGTCGTGACGCCCGCCTTGGCGCATTCGATCGACGCCGGCATGACGTTGCGGTCCTCCTTGGTCGCGGCCACGAGTTCGGCCAGGGCGGCCTTCACCGCCGCCTGGTCGCGCGTCGCCCGCCAGGCGTTCAGCCGCTCGATTTGGCCGCGTTCCACCGAATCGTCGACCGTCAGGATCGATTCCTGGCCGCCGCCGAGCGGCGAGGGCGCGCCCTCGGTGTAGGCGTTGACGCCGACCACGGTCTGCTCGCCGGACTCGATGGCGGCGAGCCGCTTCAGGTTCGATTCCACCAGCCGCTGCTTCATGTAGGCCGCCTCGATGGCCGCCACCGCCCCGCCCATGTCGGCGATGCGGCCCATTTCGGCCTGCGCCTCCTGCTTCAGCGCCTCGACCCGGGCCGCGATCTCCTTGCTGCCGTCGAAGATGTCGCCGTATTCGAGCAGGTCGGTCTCGAAGGCCACGATCTGCTGCAGGCGGAGCGACCATTGCTGGTCCCACGGCCGCGGCAGCCCGAGTGCCTCGTTCCACGCGGGCAGTTGCACCGAACGCGCGCGGGCGTTCTTGCTCATCACCACGGCCAGCATCTCGAGCAGGATGCGGTAGACGTTGTTCTCGGGCTGCTGCTCGGTGAGACCGAGCGAGTTCACCTGCACGCCGTAGCGGAACAGGCGCTGCTTGGGGTCGGCGACCCCGTAACGGTTCAGCGTGATGTCTTCCCACATCTCCGCGAACGCCCGCATCTTGCACATCTCGGTAATGAAGCGGATGCCGGCATTCACGAAGAAGGAGATGCGGCCCACCACCTTGGGGAAGTCGGCGTCGGGCACCTGGCCGCGTGCCTTCACCGCGTCGAGCACGGCGATGGCGTTCACCAGGGCGAAGGCGAGTTCCTGCACCGGCGTCGCGCCGGCTTCCTGCAGGTGATAGCTGCACACGTTCATCGGGTTCCACCTGGGAACCTCGCGATAGGTGAAGCCGATCGTGTCGGCCGTCAGCTTCAGCGACGGCTCCGGCGGGAAGATGTAGGTCCCGCGCGAGAGATACTCCTTGATGATGTCGTTCTGTGTGGTGCCCTGCAGCTTCGACCGGTCGACGCCCTGCGCCTCGGCGGTCGCGATGTAGAGCGAGAGCAGCCAAGCCGCCGGCGCGTTGATGGTCATCGACGTGTTCATCCGGTCGAGCGGGATGCCGTCGAACAGGGTGCGCATGTCGCCGAGATGCGAAATCGGCACGCCCACCTTTCCGACCTCACCCTTGGCCAGAACATGGTCGCTGTCGTATCCGGTCTGCGTCGGCAGATCGAAGGCGACGCTGAGGCCGGTCTGGCCGCGCGCGAGGTTGGTACGGTAGAGCTCGTTCGACTTCTCGGCGGTCGAGTGACCGGCATAGGTGCGAATGAGCCAGGGCTTGTCGCGGTTCGGGATTGTCATTTGTGGCGGTTCGCAGTGCTGTTGACGTAAACTTGGGTACACCAGATCATGCTGCGTCGCAGCATCCAAGATTTTGCATTGCGGCGGAAGGGAAAACAGGGGTTTTGAGCGACGCTTCTTCCCCCTGGGTGCAGGCAACCAGCCAGGCGCCGACAGGAACTTTCAGCCCGACAGCCGCTCCCGGCACCCCCTGGGCTTCCGACCTGACCCCGAGCCGGCCGGTCTATGACGGGCGGCTGGGCGAATTGTATGCCATCTACCTGCGCCATCTCGCGATGATGCTGGTGACGCTCGGCTGGTCGCGCTTCTGGGGCCGAACCCGCATCCGGCGCTATGTCTGGAACCATCTGTCGGTCCTGGGCGACCGGTTCGAATATCGCGGCCACGGCCGCGAGCTGATGATCGGCTTCCTGCTGGCGCTGCTGGTGGTCGCGGCCTGGTCCGGCCTCATGTACCTGGTGTGGCTCTACGTCTTCCACGAGAAGCCGTTCGCCACCTTCGGCCTGTTCGACCTGTTCTCGCTGTCGGTCGTGCTGATCGGCTTTCCGCTGGCCTATGTCGGCCACTATGCCGGCCTGCGCTACAAGCTGTCGCGCACGCGCTGGCGTGGCATCCGCTGCGGCATGGCGGGCTCGGCCTGGGGCTACGGCGCCACCGCGACCTTCCTGCACTTCGCCAATGCGATGACCGGCTATCTGCTGACGCCGGTCGTGTCGGTGAACCTCGCGCGCCCGCGCATCGTCAATGCGAGGGTCGGCACGCAGGGCTTCACCTTCGCGGGCCGTGCGGGCGACATCTATGGCCGCTATCTCGGCTACTATTTCCTGAACATCGCGGCCTGGGTCGCCGCGGCCGTCGTCACCTTCATGGCGATCGGCGGCACCATCGAGACGCTGGGCATCTCTTCCGACGAATTCCTGAAGCTGTTCGCCCATCCCAGCCTGCATACCGTCGCCGTGGTGCTGCTCATCGCGTTCGGCGCCTATGTCCTGTTCGGGCTGCTCATCCTGCCGTTGCGCTGCTGGTGGCAGGCCTATCTCATGCGCTACCTCGTCACCCACAGCCGCGCCGGCAACGTGCTGTTCGCCACCGCCATCTCGACCTGGCAGATGTGGGGCTTCCTGGTCCTGAACTACCTGATCGTCCTGCTGACGCTCGGCATCGGCTGGCCCTGGGTGATGCACCGCACGATGAAGCTGATCGCCGGCCAGCTCTGGATCTACGGCGCGCCCCAGGGCAGCGAGATCCGTCAGCCGGCCGATCTCGGCCCGGGCTATGGCGAGGGCCTGCTCGACATGTTCGACGTGAGCGGGGTCTGACGATGGCCGCCCGATACTACGATGGCGTGACCGCCGACGTTCAGGAAGTGATGCTGAAGATCACGGCCCAGGAGCTGCTGATTTGCCGGCCAGCCGATTCCGCCGTCGTGGCGCGCTGGCCGGTCGCGGATATGTTGGTGCTGGGCGATTCGCATCACGAGGCCGTGCCGCCCCTGGCGCTCAGCGGCAGCGATGCGCGGCTGATCGTCGAGGATCCGGCCTGGCGGGCCCAGCTCGTCTCGCTGGTGCCGGCGCTGAAACCGCTGGCGCTGGAACCGGTGAGGGTCGCGCCACGCCTCGGCGCCTATTCGCTGGCGATCGTCGCTTTGGTCGGTCTCTTCTGGAGCGCGGTGGAATTCGGCACCGAATATGCCGTGCCGCTGTTGCCCTACGCTCTGCAGGCCAGGCTGGGTGAGACCGTGCTCGACGAGTTGCTGGCCGACAAGGAGATCTGCGATGGCAGGGCGGGCCTTGCCGCGATCAACCGTCTGGCCAACGATCTCGCCCGCGAGGCCAGCTACAAGCATGAGGTCACGGTACACATCGTCAAGGGTGGGCCGGTCAATGCCTTCACCCTGCCGGGCTCGATCCTCATCTTCTATTCGGACCTGATCGAGCAGGCGAAGGACAGTTCGCAGGTCGCGGGCGTGCTGGCGCACGAGATCGGCCATGTCGTGCACGATCATCCGATCAAGGGCGTGGTGCGCGCCTATGGCATCGAACTCCTGTTCAAGGTCCTGACCGGCGGCTACTCCGACATTCTGAGCACGTTCGGCTCCGGCGGCGGCGCGCTGCTGGCGATGCGCAACGGCCGGGCCTTCGAGCGCGAGGCCGACGCCACCGGTGTGCGCCTGCTCGAACAGGGCGGCCTGCGCGCCGACGGCGTCTCGACCTTCTTCGAGCAGATGCTCGAGAAGGAACCCGCGGACGCCGCCACCGCCGCCGGCATCTGGTCGAGTCATCCGCCCACGCGGGAACGCATCGAGGCAACCAAGCGCCCGTCGTCCGGTCGGCCGGCTTTCAGTGCCTCCGAGTGGCAGGCGCTGCGGAACGTGTGCAAATAGAGATCAATCCACGCATGACCTTCCGTGTCGTTCTCGCCACGTCCGCCGACGATCCCGCGATCACCGCGTCGGACCGGCTCTATGCCGAGGCGCTGGAGCGGCGCGGGTGCCGCGTCACGGGCGCGCCTTGGGACGGGCCGCGCGAGGCGTTCGCCGGCGCCGATGCAGTCGTGCTGCGCTCGACTTGGGGCTACTACCGCGCACTCGAAGATTTCAAGGCCTGGACCGAGGCGATGGCCGCGTCGACGCGGCTGTTCAACTCCCGCGATCTGGTGCGCTGGAACCTGCGCAAGGACTATGTGGAGAAGCTCGCGGCGGCGGGCGTGCGAGTGCCGCGCAGCTTCGTCGTTCCGTGCGAGGCGTCCGCGATCGGCCATGTCTTCGACGAGACCGGCTGGGCGCAGGCCGTCGTCAAGCCGGCCAGCGGCGCGTCGGGCCATTCGGTCGAGCTCCTGCGGCGGGCGACGCTCACCGCACAGATTGCCGGGCTTGCCGACGAGGCGCGCTTGTCGGGAGTCGTCGTGCAGGAGTTCCTGCCGGAAATCGCCGAGGGCGAGCTGTCGCTGGTCTATTTCGACGGCGTCTTCAGTCACGCGATCCGAAAGCGTCCGCCGCCCGGCGAGTTCCGCTCCAACTCGCGCTACAACCCGACGCGCACCGCCGAAACGCCGCCGCCGGCCGTCACGCGACAGGGCGCCGCCTGCCTCGCGGCCCTTCCCGAGATGCCGCTCTATGCCCGTGTCGACGGCGTCGTGCGCGACAGTGTGCTGATCGTGATCGAGGTCGAGCTGCTCGAGCCGGCTTTGTTCATGGAGTTCGCCCCGCCCTCGGCCGAGCTCTTCGCCGAGGCGACGATGAAGCGCCTCGGCTGAACGAGACCCTAACCGCACGCAGCGGGCGTCATGATCGTTGTGTCGGGTATCGCACCGCGCCGCGTCGCGACGACGCGGAACCACATTGCTGCCAACTTTCCGTCCAATTCTCCCAGCGCGCCGACGCAGTCTTGGCGTCTCGTTTCTCCCCACCCTTTGTCTTCGAGGACTCCCCAGGAATGCCCCATCCCCAGGCTTTCATGGCACGGCCCCCCTTTGAACGGATTCGCCCCGCGGCTTCGTCGGGGCGCCACTGGAAGAACGTCGGAATGTGCTTCGGCAGTCTGGTGGTCCTGGCGATGGTCAGCCTGATGGCGCTGCCGGCAAAGAGAGAGACTCGGAGTGTCGCCGGCGAACTCGACCATCAACCCGAATCGGCAACGCCAGTAAGTCTGACGGCGATACCGGAGACGTCGGAAATGCCACGAGAACTGGCGATGACCGACATCGCGACCGTCCTTCCCGACCCCGAACTGGCGGACCCGGCACCGCCGGACTTCGGACCACCGCATGTCGAAGCGGCGATCGAATTGCAGAAGGGCGATACGGTCGCCCGCGTCCTCGACCGGCTCGGCATCGAGGCCGCCGACATTGCCGAGATCGTGGAAGCCCTCGCCGGTCGCGTGCGTCTTGATCGCCTGCCGATCGGCCAGGCCCTGATCGTCAAGCTGCAGCGCCTGCACGAGGAGGAGAAGCCGACGGTTCTCGTCGGCCTGTCGATCCGCCCCGAGCCGCAGCGTGCATTCAACGTCGAGCGCGACGATGACGGCGGCTACAGCGTGGAGGAGGAGGTCTTCGAGGTTGTGCCGAAGGTGATGCGTGCCTCCGGCGAGGTCGACGGCTCGGTGATCGCGAGCGCCGAAGCGGCCGGCGTGCCACACGGCCCACTCGCGGAAATGCTACGCGCCTTCTCGTGGGACGTGAACTTCCAGCACGACATCAAGCCCGGCGACCGGTTCGACGTGCTGGTGGAGCGCTCATGGACCAGCGATGGCAGGCCGGCTGACGACGGCCGCGTGCTGTGGGCCGAGATCACCACGGGCGGCGGCTCCGAGACCTACAGCATCTACCGCTTCAAGCCGCGCGACGGAGAGGAGTTCTTCTACAGCCCCGAGGGCGAAAGCGTGGTCAAGGCGCTGCTGCGTACGCCGCTGAACATGAGCCGCATTTCCTCGCGCTTCGGCCTGCGTCACCATCCGGTCCTCAAGTTCACGCGCCTGCATTCGGGTGTCGACTTCGCGGCGCCGCCAGGTACACCGATCCTTGCCGCGGGCGCGGGACACGTGATCGAGGCCGGGCGGTTCGGCGGCTACGGCAACTGGGTCAAGATCGCCCACGACGGAAGCCTCGCCACAGGATACGCCCATCTGTCCCGTATCGCGCCCGGCGTGAAGCGCAGCGCGCGCGTGCGGCAGGGCCAGGTGATCGGTTATGTCGGCAGCACCGGCCTTTCCACGGGCCCGCACCTCCATTTCGAACTGCACCGCGGGGGGCGCCCGATCGATCCGCTCACCATGGCCCGAACCGCGCAGCGCACGCGTCTTGCCGGCAAGGATCTCGAACGCTTCAAGGCCCAGGTCGCCGAAACGGATCGCGTCCGCGAGACGGCCGCCACTCTTCGTGGCGAAGAGAGCAACTGAAGGCAGCGCATGGCCAGGACCGCGGCCCTCTGCCTCTTTCTGATCGCCGTATCGGCGGGAGTGCAGAAGGGCGGGGCGGCGCGTGCATCGGACTGCGAGACCGGTGTCCTAGATGGCGGCGAGGGCGGCATGAACGTGCTCGTCTATCAACTCTGCGCCGACCGCCTGACCGTCGGCTTCCGCGACAGCGAGGTGGTCGAGGAGATCACCTGCGGGCCGGCCGGAAGCGTGCATCTCTGGATGTCGACCGATCACGAGATCTGCGGCTCGCCGCCCACTCCGAATGCGCCCCGGGTCTACGACCTGCTGGAGCCGCTGCGTGGTGTCGGCGGGGCGGTGTCGGCGCCGGTCGCGAAGCGCGTGACCTGCGGTGGTACGTCGGGGCGCGCCACCGCGGTCGTGCCGGACGCCCGCGCCGCCCTGCTGGCGACAAGAACCGGCGACACGCTCTACGAGCAGGTGAGCCGGCGGTTCATCGCCTCCTGCATCGGGCCGACGGCATAGGAGCCGTCCGCATCTCTACCCGTTCGTCATTTGCCGCGGGAGGATCGTCACAATGTCGGGGAAGAGCGTGATGAGCAGCACGCCGACGCAGAGTAGGACGAAGAACGGCGCCGTGGACTTGGTGACGGTCCAGATGTCGCGCCCCGTCAGGCTCTGGAGGACATAGAGATTGAAGCCGACGGGCGGCGTGATCTGCGCCATCTCGACGACCAGGACGATGTAGATGCCGAACCATAGCGGATCGATCTGCTGCGCGGTGACCATCGGCAGCACCACAGGCGCCGTCAGGACGATCATCGAAACGCCGTCGAGGAAGCAGCCCAGCACGATGTAGAGCAGGGTGAGCAGCAGGATGAGCCCGTAGGGCGTGAGGCCAAGCCCGTTGACCCAGTTCGCCATCGTCGCCGGCAGCCCGGTGAACGCCATCGCCATGGTGACAAAGGCGGCGCCGACTAGGATCAGGCCGATCATGCAGCTCGTTCGAACCGCGCCCAGGAGGCTGTCCCTGAACGTTTCCCACGAGAGCGAGCCGGTGACCGCGGCGAGCACGAGGGCACCGACCACTCCCATGACGGCCGCCTCGGTGGGCGTCGCGACGCCGCCATAAATCGAGCCCAGAACGGTAACGATCAACAGGATCACGGGGATCAGGCGGCGCGCGTTCCAGATCTTCTCGCCGAAGGTCATCCGCATGTCGGCGGGCGGTACCTTGGTTGGGTTGAGAAGCGCCCAGCCGGCGGTGTAGGCCATGAACAGACCGATCATCATGAAGCCGGGCAGGAAGCCGGCGATGAACAGCCTGCCGATCGAAACCTGAGCGGTGATTCCGTACACGATCATCATGATCGAGGGCGGAATGAGCAGTCCGAGCGTGCCGGATCCGGCCAGCGTTCCGATTGCCATGCCTTCGTGGTAGCCGCGCTTGCGCAGCTCCGGCATGCTCATTCGACCGATCGTGGCGCAGGTGACGGACGACGAGCCCGAGACCGCCGCCATGACGCCGCACCCCAGGATGTTGACGTGCAGCAGACGGCCCGGAAGCCAGCCGAGCCAGGGGGCCAGTCCCTTGAACATGTCTTCCGACAGGCGTGACCGGAACAGGATCTCGCCCATCCAGATAAAGAGCGGCAGGGCGGTGAGTGCCCAACCCCAGCTCGAGTCCCAGATCGTGCTGGCGAGAAGCGATCCCGTGGGAGCCGGCGTGAAGAAGAATAGCGCGACGAAACCGACGACGACGAGCGTCACGCCGACCCAGACACCGCTCGCGAGCAGCAGGAAGAGAGTGCCGAGAACCGTCGTCGCAAGGATGACCTCTCCGCTCATCGGATCGCCGCCTTTCCAGTTCCGACGGCATCGCCGGCCATGCTCAGGGAAGCCGCTTCGAGTTCCTCGTCGATCGCCTGTGCTTCCGCGTCGGCGAAGTCCGGAATCCGGCCGCCAATGGTTTGAAAGAGCTCGTCGAGGAACCCGATCGTCATGATCGAAGCGCCGAGAGCCATGCCGATTTGCGGAATCCAGAACGGTACCGCCATGAGCCCGGGGCTGGTGTCGCCGAAGAGGAAGGAATCGTAGGCCATCAGCCAGGCATTCGCCGACACATAGGCGAAGGCGGCCGCTCCCAGGCCACAGCACCAGGTCTCGACGCGACGCTTGTTCTCGGCCGAGAGTTTGCCGACCATCAGGGTCACCCGGATGTGGGCGTTGGCCCGCAACGTGTAGGCGAGACCCAGAAACGTCGACGCGGCCATGCAGAAGCCCGAGACTTCCGTGGCGTCGAAAGCGAAATTCAGGAACCGGCCCGCGATCTGCAGGAGGATCGTCACGCCGATCATCACCAGGAAGAAAGCGGAGAGCAGACCGCTCACGCTGTAGAGAGTATCGAGAGCACGCCGCATCACATCACCACCAGCGAGACGGACGCCCGGCCGTCGTGGACGGCCGGGCGTCGCTTGACCTCAGTTCGTCTTCTGACCGGACATGTAGGCATTGAGGACCGCAACGGCGGCGGGGCTGGCCGTCGCCTTCCACTCGTCGGCCATCTGGATACCGACCTTCTTCATGGCGGCGAGCACGGCCGGCGGTCCACCCGTCACCGTCATGCCGTTCTTCTTGAGCACGGCCGCCTTCTCGTCACCGGCCGCCTTGCTCATCTCCCAGGACCGCTTCGTGTAAGCGGCCGCAGCGTCCATCACCACCTTCTGATCGGCGGGCGACAGGGCGGAGAAGGCGCGCTTGCTGAAGATCAGGGCGTTCTTCGACAGGATCGCACCCACGTCCGTGAAGTACTTGGTGTTGTCCCAGGCCTGGATGTCGACCCCGGTCTGGGCGCTCGTGAACAGGGCCTCGATCAGGCCGGTGGAGAAGGCCTGCGGAATTTCGGCAAAGGGCAGGATCGTCGCGTTGAAGCCCAGCAGGGTCGCCATCTTCTGGGTCGCCGTCGAATAGATGCGGATCTTCTTGCCCTTGAAGTCCTCGACCGAGTTGACCGGCGTCTTGGTGTAGAAGCCCTGGCTCGGCCACACCTGATAACCCGCGATCACCATGCCGGCCTTGTCGAACAGGCCTTTGAAGTACGGGTCCTGCAGCTCCATCAGCTTCCACGCTTCCTCGTAGGTCGAGGCGACGAAGGGCACGCCGTCGAGGATGTACATCGGATCCTCGTTGCCGTAGACGCCGAGCCGGATTTCGCCGGCCTGTACCTGGCCGCGCTGGACCGCCGACTTGATGCTGTCGAGCTTGATCAGGCTGTCGTTGGTGTGGAGCGTGATCTTGAGCTTGCCACCGGTGCCCTTCTCGACGTCCTCGACCCATTTGCGCAGGTTCTGGGTCAGGAAGTTGTTCTCCGGATAACCGCTGGCCATCATCCACTGTGTCTGCGCGCTGGCGGTCGCTGCAAACGCGAAGCTTGCGCCGACGGCAGCGGCGGCCAGCCTCAGGGCCGAAATCCTCGATATCAAGCTCATCCCTGTCCCCTGTCCCCGGGTGATAACTGCCACATCGGCTGCAACATCCATGCCATCGGGGTGAATGTTCATCGTCGCCGGGCGACCTCGCTGGGGGGCAATTCGAGACGACGCGTTGCGTCGATCGCCTCCAGGAAGGCCTCGTCGTGGCTCACGACCAGCAACGCGCCGTCATAGGCCCGCAGGCCGGCTTCCATCGCTTCGATCGACTCGATGTCGAGATGGTTGGTCGGCTCGTCAAGGATCAGGAGTGGTGGCGGCCTGGTGCCGCCCAGCACGCAGGCAAGCCCCGCCCGCAGCATCTGGCCGCCGCTCAAGGTCGACACGATCTGCAACGCCGCTTCGGCGCGGAACATGTAGCGGGCGAGGGCGGCACGGCAGGCATTCTCGTCGGCGCCGGGATTTATGCGCAGGAAGTTGTCGCGGATCGAGCGGGACGGTTGGAGCAAGCTGACCTGCTGGTCGAGCAGCGCGAAGTCCGTGTAGACCCGCACGCTGCCCGACCGTGGCGCGAGCCGGCCGGTGACGAGGGCGAGCAAGGTGGTCTTGCCCGACCCGTTCGGTCCTGAAATCGCCATGCGCTCACGTCCCGTGAGGGTGAAGGAGAGGCCGTCGATGATCGCCGGAGCCGTTCCGTAGCCCGTGCACACGGAATCGAGACGCAGCACGGTCCGGCCGGCCGGCAGCCCGGTCGACGGCAACTGCATCGACAGCGGCTGCAGGACTTCGATGCGCTGTCGCGCGGCAGCGGCCTCCTCGACGGCCTGCGTCCGTCGCCGCTCAGCGATCCGCGCATCGTCGCCCGAAGTGGCTTGCGCGCGATCCTGCCGCGCACCGGCCAGGATACGCGGCATATCGCCCTTCGCCCGCTTGCGCTGGCCGGCGCCGTCGCTGCGCGCTTTGCGCTCGGCCTTCAGCTGCGTCGCGCGTGTCACCTCCGCGATGCGGCGTTCGGCGTCGGCAAGGTCGTGCCGGGCGGCGGCCAGCTCCAGCGCCTTGCGCTTGCGATAGTGGCTCCAGTTGCCGCCGTAGCGGGTGACCCCGAGCGATGTCATCTCGACGGTGGCATCCATCGTCTCCAGCAATTCGCGATCGTGGCTGACGACGATCGCGCCCGTCCGCCACGTCGACAGGAGCTCGATCACGGACGCGCGTCCCTCGCGGTCAAGGTTGTTGGTCGGCTCGTCCAGCAGGATGAAATCTGGTTCGGTGAGGACCAGCGCGCACAGAGCGGCGCGCGTGCGCTGTCCACCCGAAAGGGCCGACAGCAGGGTCGACGGTCCGGCATCGAGGCCGACGCGCCCGAGCGCCGTGGCGATGCGCGCTTCGAGCGTCCACTCGGCCGATGCCAGCTCGTCAGCCGTGGCGTGGCCCTCGTCGGCGCGGCGCAGCAGGTCGAGTGCTTCGGTCACGCCCATCAGGTCCGCCAGCGTCTCCTGCGCCGACACCTGCACGCTCTGTCTGAGCATACCGATGGTGCCGGTGCTCGACACCGTTCCCGCCTGCGGCCGGCGTATGCCGGCGATGATCTCGAGCAGGGTCGTCTTGCCGACGCCGTTGCGGCCGACCAGGGCGGTGCGGCCGCCGTCGAAGCTCAGGTCCAGATTCTGGAGGAGGGCGCGGCCGTCAGGTGTGGTCGCGGTGAGGCCGGAAAGCGTGATGGAAGGCATGGAAATGGAGTCCCCTGTTGGCAAGGCGGGTGGGCATTGCGGTCAGGTGGAAATCCATTTCGGTGCGATCCATTTCTGTTGGCGACGGCTGCTAGATAGGCGCGGCCGTCGCCCCAATCAAGGAAGGGCAGCCTCACCCCGTGAGACGCTGCCCGCCGATGCGGTGATCCTTCAGGACTTCCGGGCGGAAGACGACGCCGTGACCGGGTCGCTCGGGCGGCGACATGGTGCCGTCGGCGGCGGGCAGCACCGGCTCGATCCAGAGATCGTCGTTCCAGTCCATGTATTCGAGGTAGCTGGCATTGGGGATCGAGGCCAGCACATGGACCATCTGCTCGTGGAACAGGTGCGGCGCGAGCCGGATGCCGTAGGGCTCGGCCATCGACGCGATCTTGCGGAGCTCCGAGTAGCCGCCGCGCATCGGGTCGGGCTGCAGGATCGGCGTGCCCGGATGCTCGAAGAAGGGCCTGAGGTCGTTCCGCATGAAGTGACTCTCGCCACCGACCACGCGCGTCTTCAGCGCCGCGGCGATGCGGCGATAGCCCGCGAAGTCTTCCGCGACGACCGGTTCCTCCAGCCAGTAGGGATCGAATTCGTCGATGCGATGGCCGGCCTGGATGGCGGTGTCGGCGTCCCAGCCCATGTTGACGTCGATCATGATCTCGATGCCGTCGCCCATCGCCTCGCGCATCGCCTTCACGTTGGCCACGTCCTCGCGCCACGGCCTGATATGCGCCACCTGCATCTTGATGGCCTTGAGTCCCTGGGCGGTGAATTCCTTGGCGCGCCGGATCATCCCGTCGCGGCCCAGGCCCCGGAAACAGCCCGAGCCGTAGGCGGGGATCTTCGTCCGGGCCGCGCCCCACAGGCGGAACAGCGGCAGGCCGGCACGCTTGCCCACGATGTCCCACAGCGCCATGTCGACCGCGCTCTGGGCGAACAGGGTGACGCCCATGCGGCCCAGCCAGAAATTGTTCTTGTAGAGGGTCTGCCAGATGTCCTCGATCTCGGTGGCGTCGCGGCCGATCACATAGGGCGCTATCAGCTCCTTCATGCAG
Source organism: uncultured Reyranella sp. (assembly GCF_945957355.1). Classification (GTDB taxonomy): domain Bacteria; phylum Pseudomonadota; class Alphaproteobacteria; order Reyranellales; family Reyranellaceae; genus Reyranella. Next base: position 180,548 of record NZ_CAMFKM010000011.1, read on the forward strand.
GCGTCCAGCGTGTGCAGACCGCCATGCAACGGCATCAGGTAGCTCATCCCGACCAGCCCGCCCTGCGTCTCGATCTCCAGCGCGAAGATCTCGCGCGGCCCCGGCGCCAGGATCCCCGCGGCCGGCGGCGAGGACCGCCACGGCACCTGCAGCAGTGTCGTACGAAGCTCGACGATGGTGGTCGGAGTGGTCATAAGGCGTATCTCCCGAGGTTTCCCGACACTATGATGCGCGCGCCATGAGCCAGTCCAACCGAGTCTATCTCTTCGACACCACCCTGCGAGACGGGGCCCAGACGCAGGGCGTCGATTTCACCGTGGCCGACAAGGCCGCGATTGCGCGCGAGCTCGACCGGTTGGGCATTGATTACATTGAAGGCGGCTGGCCGGGGGCGAATCCGACCGACGACCGGTTCTTCGCCGATCCGCCGGAATTCCAGAACGCCAAGTTCGTGGCCTTCGGCATGACCCGTCGCGCCGGGCGCAGCGCCGCCAACGATCCGGGCCTCGCGTCGATCCTGCAGACCAAGGCGCGCAACGTCTGCATGGTCGGCAAGACCTGGGACTTCCATGTCGACGTGGCCCTAGAGGTCGACCGGAGCGAGTATCTCGAGATGATCTCCGACTCGCTCTCCTATGCGAAGAGCCGCATGGACGAGACGATGTTCGACGCCGAGCATTTCTTCGACGGCTACAAGGCCAACCCCGACTACGCCATGGCCTGCCTTGCCGCCGCCGAGAAAGCGGGCGCGCGCTGGATGGTGCTTTGCGACACCAACGGCGGAACCCTGCCGCACGAGGTCGAGCGCATCGTGGGCGAGGTGGTGAAGAAGATCCCGGGCGACCGGCTCGGTATCCATACGCACAACGACACCGAGAATGCCGTTGCCAACACCCTCGCCGCCGTGCGCGCCGGCGTGCGCCAGGTCCAGGGTACGATCAACGGGCTGGGCGAACGCTGCGGCAATGCCAACATGATCGCGTTGATCCCCAACCTCGTGCTGAAGATGGGCTTCGACACCGGGCTGAAGGACGGGGCGATGCAGCGGCTGACGCATCTATCGCGCCTGCTCGACGACCGGCTGAACATGCCGACCAACCGCAGCGCGGCCTATGTCGGCACGCGCGCCTTCGCCCACAAGGGTGGCCTGCACGTCTCGGCGGTCGAGAAGGATCCGCGGACCTACGAGCATGTCGACCCGGAAGTGGTCGGCAACCAGCGCATCATCGTCGTCAGCGACCAAGCCGGCCGTTCCAACATCATGGCGCGCTTCCGCCAGATCGGCCTCGAGGTCGATCCGAAGCATCCCGGCGTCGCGCGTCTGCTGGAGATCGTGAAGGACCGCGAATCCGAGGGGTATGCCTACGACGGCGCAGATGCGAGCTTCGAACTCCTGGCGCGGCACGAGCTGCACACCGTGCCCAGCTACTTCGCCCTGCAGAGCTTCCGCGTGCTGGCGGAGCGGCGGGTCAATGCCCGCGGCCAGACCGTGGCGCTGTCGGAAGCCACCGTGAAGCTCGACATTGCCGGCCGCCGCGCAATGGAGGTGGGCGAGGGCAACGGCCCGGTGAATGCGCTCGATGCTGCGCTGCGAAAGGCGCTCGTGCCGGTCTATCCCGAGCTGGAGGACATGCGGCTGGTCGACTTCAAGGTCCGCATTCTCGACTCGGCAGGCGGAACGGCGGCGACGACCCGCGTCATGATCGAGAGTGCGGATGCGAAGGGACGGCGCTGGAGCACGATCGGCGTGTCACCCAACATTGTCGATGCCTCCTACAACGCGCTCCACGACGCCATCACCTATAAGCTCTTCCGCGACGGCGCCCGCCCGGCCCAGCCTGCCTAGCAGCACCTCCGGCGCGGCCGGCGTAGCAGCCATGCCGCACCCGGCGGTTGACCTCCGGTAGAGCGGGGCAGACCATGGAAGGGTGCGAGACGGAGAGCAGCTGGAGAACCAGGCACCGCCCATCGCGGCGGCGGCTACCCGTCGTCCGCGGCTTGGAGGGCGCGTCCTCGCGCGTGCCTTCATGTGGGCCCTCCCGGCGATCGTGCTGGCCGCCACGCTCTTCATCTGGCTGTCCTCGGGCGGTTCGGTCACGACCGACAACGCGTATGTGAAGGGCGACCGCGCCCAGATCGCAACCCAGCTTTCCGGCCTGATCGTCGAGGTCCCGGTGCAGGAGAACGAGAAGGTCTCGCGCGGCCAGCTCCTGTTCCGGCTGGACGACCAGTCCTATCGCCACGCGCTCAGCCGCATCGAGGCCGAGACCGAGACGGTGCGTGCCGAGATACGTGGCCTGCGTGCCCAATGGCGAACCAAGCGCGAGGAGATCAAGGCGGCGCTCAGCCAGCAGACCTTCGCGCAGGCCGAATTCGACCGGCAGTCGGAACTGGCCGAGAAGAAAGTCGCTTCCACCGCCAAGCTCGAGGAGGCCCGCATGGGCCTCGAGGTCGCGCGCCAGCGCATTTCGGCCGCGCAGGAGGATCTGCAGCGCATCGAGGCGGCGCTGGCCGGCAACCCCAAGATCCGCGCCGACGACCATCCCCGTGTGCGCCAGATGATGGCGATGCGCGAGGAAGCGCTGCTGCAGCTCCGTCGTACCACCATCGAATCGCCCCTCGACGGCATCGTTACCAAGCGCCCGGTGCCGGGCAGCTACGCCACCGCCGGCGTGCCCGTGATGGTGGTGGTGGCCGACAGCGATCTCTGGATCGAGGCCAACTTCAAGGAGACCGAGCTCACGCGCGTGCGGCCGGGCCAGAAGGTGCTGATCCACGTCGACACCTATCCGGAGTCCGAATGCCGGGGCACGGTGTCGAGCATCGCGCAATCGACGGGTGCGGAGTTCGCCGTGCTGCCGCCGCAGAATGCCAGCGGCAACTGGGTGAAAGTCGTGCAGCGCATTCCAGTGCGCTTGTCGGTGGCCTGCCGCCAGGGCGACCCGCCGCTCCGGGTGGGCATGAGCACGACCGTCGAGGTCGAGACCGGCCACACCCGCTCGCTCAGCAGCCTGTGGGCCGGATGGTCCAAGTCGCTCGGCCTCTCGGGTGCATCGGCAGGCGCCTCCGCGACACCCAGGCCCTGAGCCGGTGGCGCCGGCCACCGATCCGGCGGTCCTGCGCCGCCGCAAGCTGATCACCCTGTCGGTGATGGCCGCCACCATCATGCATGCACTCGACGGCACGATCGCCAACGTGGCGCTGCCGTCGATCCAGGGCTCGCTGTCGGCGACACAGGAGCAGGTCTCCTGGGTCGTCACCTCCTATATCGTGGCCTCGGCCATCATGACGCCGCTCGCCGGCTTCTGCGCCATGCGCTTCGGCCTGCGCCGGACGCTCTCTACCTGCGTGATCTGCTTCACCATCGTGTCGATGATGTGCGGCGCGGCCCAGTCGCTGGAGCAGCTCGTGCTGTTCCGCGCCCTGCAGGGTGGCTTCGGCGCGGCTCTCGTCCCCGTGTCACAGGCCATCATGATGGACACCTACCCGCGCGAGGAGCAGGGCAAGGCGATGGCCATGTGGGGTGTCGGCACCATGGTCGGGCCCATTGCCGGACCGTCACTGGGTGGCTGGCTGACCGACGAATTCACCTGGCGATGGGTATTCTACGTCAACCTGCCGGTCGGCATCCTTTGCGCCGTCGGCATCCTGACGCTGGTGCGCGACAACGTGCATGGCGCGCCGCGGCGCTTTGACCTGCTGGGCTTCACCCTGCTGGCCGTTGCGATCGGCTCGTTCCAGCTCATGCTCGACCGCGGGCACCTGCTCGACTGGTTCGATTCGGTCGAGATCATCGGCGAGACGCTGGTGGCGGGCGTGGCCTTCGCCATGTTCCTGATCCACATGATGACCGACCGCCAGCCGTTCCTGTCGCGTGAGCTGTTCCGCGACCGCAACCTGAAGGTCGGGCTCTGTTTCACCGCCCTGGCCGGTCTCGTGCTGATCGTGACGGCGACCCTGATGCCGCCGTTCCTGCAGCAGCTCATGGGCTATCCGGTATTCACCACCGGCATTGTGCTGGCGCCGCGCGGCGCGGGCATGATGGTGTCGATGATGCTGGTCGCTCGCCTGATAGGCCGCGTGGACGCCCGGATGTTGATCGGCCTGGGATTCGCGCTGGCCGCCCTCTCGCTCTACGACATGACGCTATTCAACCTGAATGTCAGCGAGGCGCACATCGTCTGGAACGGCGTGCTGCTGGGCTTCGGGCTCGGTCTGGTCTTCCCGCCGCTCACCGTTCTCACCTTCGCCACCCTGCCGCCGCGCCTGCGTACCGAGGGCGCCGCGGTGAACGCGCTGCTGCGCAACCTGGGCGCCAGCATCGGCATCGCGTTGCTGGTCTCGATGCTGGCCAGCAACACCCAGCAGAACCGCGCCGACATGGTCGAGAAGTTCACGCCCTATCATCCTGGCTGGCCGATGAATCCCGCGGGCGTCAGTCTCGACCCGACGCAGCTTGCGATCTGGGACGGCGAGATCACGCGCCAGGCCGCGCTGATCGGCTACCTGAACGATTTCCGCATCATGATGATCTGCTCGCTGGCGCTGATCCCGCTGCTCTTCCTGATGCGGCGGCCGCCCCTTATCGCCGGCCGCTGATCACGTTATTAGGGCGGCATGGGACGCGCATCGAAGGGCCGCGACGTCGCCGCCGTCACACCGGTGGTCATCCTCGTGCGCCCGCAACTCGGCGAGAACATCGGCATGGCTGCGCGCGCCATGCTGAATTGCGGCCTGTCGACCCTGCGCCTGGTGGCGCCGCGTGACGGCTGGCCCAACGAAAGGGCGCAGCGCGCCGCCTCGGGCGCCGACATCGTGCTGGAGAAGGCCGAGGTGTTCGGGACCGTCGCCGAGGCGGTCGCCGACCTCGAGCGGGTGGTCGCCACCACGGCGCGCAACCGCGAACTGGTGCAGCGCATCCTGACACCGCGCCAGGCCGCGACCGAGATGCGCGGCTGGATCGGGCGGGGCGAGGGCGTCGGCATCCTGTTCGGGCCCGAGCGCACCGGTCTCGAGAACGACGACATGGTCCATGCCGACACCGCGCTCTCGATCCCGCTCAATCCGCAATTCTCCTCGTTGAACATGGCGCAGGCGGTGCTGCTGGTGGCCTACGAATGGACCACCGCCGGCGACACGACGCCGCCCGTGCGGCTGGCCGACCATGCGGCGCGGCCGGCGACCAAGGAGGAGATGCAGAGCCTGTTCGACCATCTCGAGCGCGCGCTCGACCAGTCGGGCTTCCTGCGCAACAAGGAGATGCGACCCTCGATGGTGCTCAATCTCAGGGCGCTGCTGCAGCGCGCCGAGATGACCGAGCAGGAGGCGCGAACCTTTCACGGCGTCATCAAGTTCCTGTCCAAGGGCAACCACGAGGAATAGCCATGTCCACCACCGCCAAGATCACCTGGGTCGACGGCGCGCTGCTGGTCGCCGAGGGCGGCAGCGGCCACACCATCACCATGGACGGTGCGCCCGACATCGGCGGCCGCAACCTCGCGTCCCGGCCGATGGAGGTCCTGCTGATGGGCATGGGCGGCTGCACCGCCATCGACGTCGTCTCGATGCTGAAGAAGCAGCGTCAGGACATCGAGGGGGTCGAGGTCTCGCTGGTTGCCGAGCGGGCCGAGGACCATCCCAAGGTCTACACTTCGGTGAAGCTGGTTTACACGGTGCGCGGCCGGAAACTGAACAAGGCGCTGGTCGAGCGCGCGGTCAGCCTGTCGGACGAAAAGTACTGCTCGGCCACCGCAATGGTGAAGAAATCGGCCGCGGTGACCCACGAAATCGTGCTGGTCGAGATCTAAGTCGTTGATCTACAAGGATTAACGCCTGCTTGACTGGCCGGAAACGGCCAGTATGTTCCGCGCTTCTTCCGGAGAACGTGGTGGAGGGCCGTTGGGGCTCGCCTCCCGCCCCAGCAGGAGGTGCCTGTAAGACAGGCGCGGGCTGGAATCAGGCTTATCCGGACAACAGAGCGGATCCGCAAAGCGGGCCGCAAAACCGACGGAGTGCTGCGTGAGCAAGCGCGAGAATTCGAAGTACAAGATTGATCGCCGCCTCAGGGTGAACCTGTGGGGCCGTCCCAAGAGCCCGCTGAACAAGCGTGAATATGGCCCCGGCCAGCATGGTCAGGGTCGCACCAAGCCGACCGACTACCGCCTGCAGCTCATGGCAAAGCAGCGCCTCAAGGGCTACTACGGCTCGGTCAGCGAGCGTCAGCTCCGCCGCTATTATGCCGAAGCCGTGCGCCGCAAGGGTGACACTGGCGAGAACCTGGTCGAGCTGCTGGAGCGCCGTCTGGACGCGGTGATCTACCGCATGAAGTTCGCCATCACCGTCTTCGCCTCGCGCCAGCTGGTCAGCCACGGCCACGTGAAGGTCAACGGCCGCCGCGTGAACATCGCTTCGTACCAGGTGAAGGACAACGACGTCATCGAGCTGACCTCCAAGGCCAGCCAGATGGAGCGGGTCCTCGAAGCAACGCAGACCGCCGAGCGCGACGTCCCGGAGTACGTGACGGTCGATCACAAGGATATGAAGGGCACTTACGTGCGTGGCCCGAAGCTCGCGGACGTGCCGTACCCCGTCCAGATGGAGCCCTCGCTGGTCGTCGAGTATTACAGCCGCTGATCGGCAGACCCAGGAACTGACGAAAAACCCGCCCGCTTGTGGCGGGTTTTTTGCATCAAGTTTCCGGTAGGTACGGTGTTTCCGGCTATCGCCGGGCGGTGGGGGGGCTATAATCCCGCCGGGGCTTGGGGACTGGAGTCTTGGGAATGGGATTCGTCCGTGCGGCGGTCTTCGTCTCGATCGTTGCGATCGGCGGAGCGGCCTACGTTTACCGCGATGATGTGATCAGGGAAGTCGGCCCCCGTATCGGTATGGGGACGGCGGCCAGGACGGCCGAGGCCCAGTCGAGCCCGGCTGCGGGCGCGCAGCCGCAGGGCCGCCGCGGCCGCCTCAATCCCGGCGGAGCGGTGCCGGTCGTCGTCATGCCGGTCACGCGCGAGGCCATGCCCGTCGTGGTGGACGCCGTCGGTACGGTGCAGTCCATCGCCTCCGTCCAGATCAAGCCCCGGATGGACAGCCAGATCATGAAGGTGAACGTCGAGGAGGGCGCCCTCGTGAAGGAGGGCGACATCCTCTTCGAACTCGACGCACGCACCCTGAGGGCGCAGCTCGGCCAGATCGAGGCGCAGATCCGCAAGGATCAGGCGCAGGTCATGCAAGCCCGACGCGACCTGCAGCGCAACGAGGAACTCCTGTCGAAGAACGCCGGCACCCAGGTGCAGCGCGACAATGCCAATACGGCCCTGAAGGCCGCCGAAGCGCAGCTCGATGCGGATGAGGCGTCGAAGGCCAGCGTCCAGACCCTGCTCACCTACACGGAGATCAGGGCCCCGGTCTCGGGCCGCATCGGCTCGATCTCCAACAAGGCCGGGGCGGTCGTGCGTACCGGCGACAATTCGGCGACCAGCACGCTGGCCACGATCAACCAGATCGACCCGATCTATGTAAGCTTCGCAATCCCGCAGATCATCCTGCCGGACCTGCGGGCCGCGATGGCCAAGGGCTCGGTCAAGGTCACGGCCGTTATCGACGACTCCAAGAAGCAGTCCGGCGAGATGGCCTTCATCGAGAACACCGTCGACCCGAATACCGGAACGGTGACCGCCAAGGCGCGTATCGGAAACGCCAACGAGCTGTTGTGGCCCGGCCAGTTCGTCAAGGTGGAGATCGTGCTCGGCATCGAATCCGACGCCCTCTCGGTCCCGGCGAGCGCCGTACAGCTCGGTTCCCAGGGACCGTTCGTGTTCGTCATCAAGGAGGGCGTGGCTGATCTCAGGCAGGTCGTCGTCAAGCGCACGCAGGACGGCCGGGCTGTGATCGGCAAGGGCGTCGAAAGCGGTGAGCAGGTGGTGGTCGACGGCCAGCTCCGGCTGGTCCAGGGGGCATCGGTGACGATCCGGCCGCCGACGGTGGATCCGAACCGGCCTGCATCGCCACCGCGCGGGTAACCGATCCTAGCGGAGGCGGGACGTGAACATTTCTGAACTTTGCATCCGCCGTCCGGTGATGACCATCCTGCTGATGGCGTCGTTCGTCCTCGGCGGGATATTCGCCTACAAGCAGCTTCCGGTCGCCGCCGTCCCGCGGGTCGAGTTCCCGACCATTCAGATCACCGCGCAGCTTCCCGGCGCCAGCCCCGAAACGATGGCGGCCTCGGTTGCCTCGATCCTCGAGCGTCAGTTCTCGACGATTGCCGGCGTGACCACGATGACCTCGACGTCGTCGCTCGGGAACACTTCGATCGTCCTCCAGTTCGACCTGAACCGGAACATCGACGGCGCGGCCCTCGACGTTCAGTCGGCGATCTCCTCGGCCATGCGCCGGCTGCCGCCGGAGATGACAACCCCACCCAGCTTCCGCAAGGTCAACCCGGCGGACTGGGCGGTGATGTTCCTCGCGCTCAAGTCGAACCAGGCCCGGCTCTCGGACGTCGACGCCTTCGTCAATCGGGCGATAATGCCGCGCGTGTCGACCCTTCCGGGCGTGGCGCAGGTCCTGATCTTCGGTTCGCAGAAATTCGCCGTCCGCGTCCGCGCCGACCTCGACCAGCTCGCGGTTCGCGGGCTGACCCTGCAGGAGTTGCAGAACGCCGTCGTAAACGCCAACTCGAGCAAGCCGGTCGGTTCCATCGCGGACCAGAAGCAGAACGCCATTCTCGAAGCCACGGGCCCGATCAGCAAGGCCGCCGACTACATGCCGGTGATCGTCACCTGGCAGAACGGCGCGCCGGTCCGCATTTCCGACGTGGCGACGGCCATCGACAGCGTCGAGAACGACAAGGTCGCGAGCTGGCTCGACGGCACTCGCGCCATTGTGATGGGAGTCTATCGCCAGCCCGATGCCAACACGGTCGAGGTGGTCGATCGGGTGAAGGCGATCATCCCGCAGATCCAGGCCGAGCTGCCGGCGGGGGTCGAGATCCACCTGCTCGCCGACAGGTCGAAGCCGATCCGCGAGGCCATCGACGACGTCGAGTTCACCCTGGCGCTGGCCGCGATCCTGGTCATCATCGCGATCTATTTCTTCCTGCGCAGTTTTCGCGCGACCATGATCCCGGCGGTTGCGCTGCCGATTTCGGTCATCGGCACCTTCGCTGGCATGTATCTATGCGGCCACTCGATCGACAACATATCCCTGCTGGCGCTGACCTTGGCCGTCGGCTTCGTGGTCGACGACGCCATCGTCATGCTGGAGAACATCGTCCGTCACATCGAGGCGGGCGAGAAGCCCATGGAGGCCGCGCTCAAGGGCTCCCGGGAGGTCGGCTTCACGATCATCTCCATGACCCTGTCACTGGTCGCCGTCTTTATCCCCGTGCTGTTCATGGGCGGCGTCGTCGGGCGCATGTTCAACGAATTCGGGCTGGTCATTGCCTTTGCCATCCTGATCTCGGGCGTCGTGTCGCTCACCCTGACGCCTATGCTCTGTTCGCGCTGGCTGAAGCCCGTCGACCATCACGAGAAGCACAACGCGCTCCTGCGCAGTTTCGAGTGGGGCTTCACGAAGCTCACCAGTGGCTATGGCTGGGCACTGCGGCGCACGGTCCGCTATCCCCGGCTGGTGCTCGCGATCACCGTCGGCACCTTCGTCGCCACGGCGATGCTCTTCCAGGCGATCCCGAAGGGCTTCTTCCCGTCGGAGGACATCGGCCAGATCCAGGGCTCCACGATCGGGCCGGACGATGCCTCCTTCGATGCGATGGTGGCCCGCCAGTCGGCGTTGGCAGAGGTCATCCGCCGGGATCCCGACGTGGCTTCGGTCATGTCGACCGTCGGCGGCGGCAACGCGGCAGCCACGGTGAATTCCGGGCGAATCTTCATCATGCTGCGCGACAAGCCTGAGCGCACGGACAGCGCCCAGCAGGTCATCGCCCGACTGCGCCGGGCGACGGCGGCCGTGCCAGGCATCAACGTGTATTTCCAGGCTGCCCAGTCGATCAACATTTCCACGACGCAGAGCCGTGCCCAGTATCAGTTCGGCATGCGGTCGAGCGATCTCAACCTGCTGCGCGAATACGGCCCCCTGATGGAAGCGAGGATGCGCCGCATTCCCTCGATCCTCGATGTGAACTCCGATCTGCAGGTGCGGGCCCGCTCGGCAATGATCGACATCGACCGCGACACTGCCTCGCGGCTCGGCGTGTCGGTCGACCAGATCCGGCTTCTCCTCTACTCGGCTTTCGGCACGCGTCAGGTGTCGACCATCTACGCATCGGACGACACCTACCAGGTCATCCTCGAGGCGGATCCGAAGTACGGCGACGCCGGCGACATCCTGCGTCGGTTGCAGGTCCGCACGCCGAACGGCGGCCTCGTGCCTCTGGACACGCTGGCCAAGCGCATCGACAAGCCGACATCCCTGACCGTCAACCACATCGCCCAGCTTCCGTCGGTCATGATCTCCTTCAATCTCGCGCCGGGGGTGGCGCTGGGCGAGGCGGTGCGCGACATCCAGGCGGCGGCGACGGAGATCGGCCTGCCGGCCACCATCACCACGAGCTTCGAGGGCAGCGCCCAGGTCTTCCAGCAGGCGGTCGCCAATCAGGGATTGCTGCTGTTTGCGGCGGTGCTGGTGATCTACATCATCCTGGGAATCCTCTATGAGAGCTTCATCCATCCGCTGACGATCCTGTCGGGTCTGCCGTCGGCCGGCATCGGCGCGCTGGCCACCCTGATGCTGTTCGGCATGGACCTGTCGGTCATCGCCCTGATCGGCGTGGTGATGCTGATCGGCATCGTGAAGAAGAACGCCATCATGATGGTCGACTTCGCGATCGAGCGGCGCGGACAGGGAGCCAACGCGGAGACGGCGATCGTCGAGGCCGCGTTGCTTCGCTTCCGTCCGATCATGATGACCACCGTCTGCGCCCTGCTCGGCGCCTTGCCGATCGCGGTGGGCCATGGCGCCGGCGCCGAACTGCGTCAGCCACTGGGCATCACCGTGGTCGGCGGCCTGATGGTGTCGCAGCTCCTGACGCTGTTCATTACGCCCGTCGTCTACATGTGGTTCGACAGGCTGACCGGCATGAAGTTCAGCCCCGGCTGGGCGAGGCGCTGGCGCACCAAGGGCCAGACGCCGCCGGCGCCGGCCGAATAGAATTCCCTTTGCGAGTAGCGTTCCATGACTGACGAAATCGGCGCCTTCGTTCCCGGCCCGCGTGTGCGCATCGAGGGCAAGCCGGGCGGTCCGCTGGCGGGCCTCACCTTCGCAGCCAAGGATCTCTTCGCGGTGGCCGGTGTGCCCACCGGTGGTGGGAATCATGACTGGCCCACGGGGCGTCCCATCCCCGACAGGCATGCCTGGGCGGTTCAGACGCTGCTCGATGCGGGTGCCACCCTGATCGGCAAGACCATCACCGACGAGGTCTCGCTCGGCATCCTTGGCGAGAACGCCTTCGATGGTACACCGAAGAACGTACGCGCGCCCGGTCGCGTGCCGGGCGGCTCGTCCTCGGGCTCGGCCGCAGCGGTGGCGGCCGGTATGTGCGACACGGCGCTCGGCACCGACACCGGCGGCTCGGTGCGCGTCCCGTCGAGCTTCTGCGGCCTCTACGGCATCCGCCCGACCCATGGCAGGATCGACGTCACGGGCATGCTGCCCCAGGCGCCGACCTCCGACACGACCGGCTGGTTCGCGCGTGACGCCGAGACCTTCGCGAAGGTCTGTGCCGTGATGCTGGGCGAGGAGATCCCGGCGACCCTTCCCTCGAAACTCGTCGTCGCGGTCGATGCCTTCGGCTTTGCCGACGCTGACACCTCGGCCGCGCTGCAGCCAATGGTGAAGAAGCTCGCCAAGCTCATCGGTTCGAGCCGCGAGGAGATCATGGCGCCACAAGGCCTGTCGGTATGGGCGCGCGCGCAGCGCAGTCTGCAGCCGGTCGAGGCCTATGCGACCTTCAAGAGCTGGCTCGACGAGCGCAATCCGCGATTTGCCTTCTCGGTTGCCAAGGCGCTGGTCACCGGCTCGATGATCCCGGAGAGCGACCGGGTCTGGGCCAACCTGATGCGCCAGGAAGTGCGCGGGCGTTTGAGATATCTACTGCCCGAAGGCACGATCCTCTGCCTCCCAACCACGCCGTTTCCGGCGCCGAAGGTCGGCTTGCCGCTCTCGGTTCTGGACCCGCTGCGCGATCGCATCACCTGTCTCTGCGCGCAGGGTGGGCTGGCGGGCTTTCCGCAGGTCAATCTGCCAGGCGCTACGACGGTTGACGGTCTGCCGGTCGGGCTGTCCATCATCGGTCCGCGCGGCAGCGATGCGACCCTCGTGGCCGTCGCGCGCGCGATGGAGAAGGCGACGGGCTGATCGCGGTGGCGATCCGGATACCGTCGTGGGCAATCCAGCAGGAGCGAGTCGAGCGTGACGGATCTGACGCCGAACATTCCCGAAGTCGTCGAAGAGGTGCGCGAGCGGTTCGAGCGCTACGAGCAGGCGCTGATCGACAAGAACGTCGAGGTGCTCGATGCCACCTTCTGGAACAGCCCGCACACGATCCGCCTCGCCAATCACGAGCACGGCTACGGATTCGACCGAATCCACGCCTTTCGCGTCGCCCGCCCGCCCGGGCCCGGCACGAAGGAGAAGCGGCTGCGACTCGACATCGTCACCCTGGGTCGCGATATCGCGACGGTTTCACTGGTCTACAAGGTGCGCGGCAGGGAGATGACCGGCCGGCAGACCCAGACCTGGGTGCGCTTGCCCGAGGTCGGCTGGAAGGTCGTCCATGCCCACGTCTCGATGATTGCCGAAGAGCCGATCCACTAAGAATGTCGACGATGGAGGAAGCGATGGCCCAACCCGCCGAAAGCCTTGGCAATGTGATGAATCCCGATCCCGCCTGGGTCGCCAAGGTGAGCGAACCCGCGCTCGAACCTGACCTGCCGATCGTCGATCCGCACCATCATCTCTGGCAGCGCACCGGCAACGACTATCTGTTCCACGACCTGCTGGCCGATACGCAGACGGGCCACAACATCGTCGGCACGGTGTTCGTCGACTGCCATTCGATGTACCGCAAGGACGGCCCGGCCGAGCTGCGCTGCATCGGCGAGACCGAGTTCGCCAACGGCGTGGCAGCGATGAGCGCGTCGGGTCTTTATGGGAACCTGCGCGCCTGCGCCGGCATCGTCAGCCATGTCGACCTGCGTCTCGGTGAAAAGGCGGGCGACGTGTTCGACGCGCAGATCGCCGCCGGCAACGGCCGCTTCAAGGGTATCCGTCACCAGACCGGCTGGGATGCGGATCCGGGTATCCGCAACTCGCGCAACGATCCGCCGCCCGAGCAGACCCGCGACGTGACCTGGCGCGAGGGCTTCCGGGAGCTGGCGAAGCGCGACCTGACCTTCGATGCCTGGCTTTACCATCCGCAGCTTCCCGAGATCGCAGAACTGGCCGATGCCTTCCCGGGAACGCATATCGTCCTCGACCATGTCGGTGGACCGCTCGGCTATGCCGGCTATGCCGGTCGCCACGACGAGGTGCGTGCGGCCTGGAAGAAGTCGATGGCCGAGCTGGCCAGGCGGCAGAACATCGTGGTGAAGCTGGGCGGCCTCGGCATGGCGATGGGCTTCTTCGATTTCTACCGGCGCCCGATGCCGCCGGGCTCGCCGGAACTCGCGGAGGCGTTCAGGCCGTGGATCGAGACCTGCATCGAGTTGTTCGGCGTCGATCGCTGCATGTACGAGAGCAACTTTCCGGTCGACAAGATCACCTCGGGCTACGGCGTGCTGTGGAATGCCTTCAAGCGGATTTCGGCAGGGGCGTCGGCGGCGGAAAAGCAGGCCTTGTTCTCGGGCACGGCGACGCGGATCTACAATCTCGCGCTCTGACTTGCGCGCGGCGCTCTTGCAAGAACCGTGTCGTGAATCGCCTGGCGCGTTTCGCCGGATGCAGTTTCTTTTTCACTGAACCGGCCCTCCGGCGCTGACAGAGGCCCTGAACCCGCCTTAGACTTTTCGCCCTCGCGTTGTCCATGGGGGCCATTCATGCGTCGTTTCCTGCTATCCGCCGTCGCGGCACTTGCGACCGTGTCCGCCGTGCCCCTCGCCTCGGCACAGACCCTGAAGGCGGTGATGCATTCCGACGTGAAGGTGCTCGATCCGATCTGGAGCGGCGCCTACATCACGCGCAATCACGGCTACATGCTCTACGACGTGCTTTTCGCCATGGACGAGAAGTTCCAGGTGAAACCGCAGATGGTCGACACATGGACTACGAGCGACGACGGGCTCGTCTGGACCTTCAAGTTGCGCGACGGACTGGAATGGCATGACGGCCAGCCGGTGACCGCCGAAGACTGCATCGCCTCGCTGAAGCGCTGGTCGGCGCGCGATGCGATGGGCCAGAAGATGGCGCAGGCGCTGAAGGAATATAAGGTCGTCGATCCGAAGACCTTCCAGATCGTGCTGAAGGAGAAGTTCGGGGCGGTGATCGAGTCGCTGGGCAAGCCGTCGGTGGTCGTTCCCTTCATGATGCCCAAGCGCATCGCCGAGACCGATCCGTTCAAGCAGATCGAGGAGTACATCGGCTCCGGTCCCTTCGTGTTCAAGAAGGATGAGTGGAAGCCCGGCGAGAAGCTCGTCTACACCAAGTTCGCCAAGTACAAGCCGCGCTCCGAGCCGATGTCGGGCCTCTCCGGCGGGAAGGTCGTGAACGTCGACCGGGTCGAGTGGGTCTCGATGCCGGACGCCGAGACCCAGGTCAATGCGCTGCTGAACGGCGAGATCGACTATCTCGAAGGCGTTTCATCCGACCATCTGCCGCTTATCGAGAAGGACAAGGGCGTCCGCGTCATCAAGGGACGCGTCTCCAACCAGTACGCTTTCCGGCCGAACTGGCTCTTGCCGCCCTTCAACAATGAGAAGGTCCGTCAGGCTGCCGCGCTGGCTCTCAGCCAGGAGGACTTCCTGCAGGCCAATATCGGCGACAAACGATTCTGGCAGACCTGCAAGGCGATGTTCACCTGCGGTTCGCCGTTGGCGACCGATGCCGGCATGGCCGGACTGGTCGAGGGCAATGCCGCCAAGGCAAAGGCGCTGCTGGCCGAGGCCGGTTACGACGGCACGCCCGTGACCCTGCTGGCACCGACGGACCTCGGCTCCATCAAGCAACTCGGCCCGGTGGCCAAGGCGCTGCTCGAGCGGGCGGGTTTCAAGGTCGACATGATTTCGATGGATTGGCAGAGCATGATCGTGCGTCTGGCCAAGAAGGGACCGGTCTCGGAGGGCGGCTGGAACGCCTTCTCGACGAGCTGGTCCCAGGTCGACATCCTCGATCCGCTGATGACCCCGTTCCTGATCGCGAGCTGCGACAAGGCCCGCTCCGGCTGGCCCTGCGACGAGGAGCTGGAGAAGCTGCGCGACAAGTACGTGCAGGCGACCACGGAAGCCGAGAAGAAGGCCGCCGCCACGGCCGTTCAGGAGCGTGCCGTCAAGGTCGTGACACACGTGCCGCTCGGCGAGTGGTTCGGCGTCAGCGCCGTGCGCTCGAACATCGGCACGCTCAACCCGCCGCCGCCCGTGACGGTCTTCTGGGGTATCACCAAAAAGTAGGAGAGGCGCCAGCTTGGCGCAGAGAGCTCAAAGTCTGGATGAGCTGATGGGCGGGCCGATCGCAAGCTCGCCCATTACTTCAAGAAAGGGCGCCTTTCCTGAAGTATTACATTAAGTCGGCATTTACTCCGCTGCCTGAAGTTCGGCGGCGTTCTCCGGCGCCTTCAGCTCGATGGCTCGCCCGCTGCGTCTGGCGGCGTCCTCGGCCTCCCAGCGGATGGCGATCGCCGCCAGCCGGTCCATTACGTCGTCCAGCTCCCCGCCGCGCTTGGTGAGGGAGTAGGTGACCTTCGGCGGGATGGTCGCCTCGTAGTCGCGTTTCACCAGGGCCGCGCCCTCCAGGGTACGCAGCCGCTCCGTGAGCATTTTTGCCGAGATGCCTGACACCCGGCGCTTCAGCTCTCCGAAGCGCTGCGGTCCGTGGGTGCGCAGATTGTAGAGAATGTACGTCGTCCATGGCCCCATCAGCATGCGCAGGATGAAGTCCATGGGGCAGGAGACGCTCTCCTTGGCCTGGGAGGTGGTGGCCGGGGTCGGGGGACTCATGGAAGAATCTCTCAGGTTACTATTGGGTACCTACTGGCGAATATATAGCGGGCATCCCAGATGTTTCCAGTTACTTTGTGAAAGCAACTGATTTGGGGAAACAGAAATATGCTTTCTCCAGTCAAATCAAAGGATTGGAAGCCATCATGAGTAAAGTCGCCATCGTCTATCATTCGGGCTACGGCCACACCCAAGCCCTCGCCGAGGCCGTCGCCGCGGGCGCGCGGACCGTTCCGGGCGCGACAGTCAGTCTGATCCCGGTCGCCGAGGTGGAGGCGCGCGCAACCGAACTCGACACCGCCGACGCCATAGTCTTCGGCAGCCCGACCTACATGGGCGGCGTGTCAGCCGACTTCGCGAGGTTCAAGGACTGGACTTCGAGCCGCTGGATGGAGGGCAAGTGGCGCAACAAGCTCGCCGCCGGCTTCACTGGCTCCGCTTCCTGGAACGGCGACAAGCACAACACGCTCTATCAGTTGCTCACCCTCGCGGTTCAGCACGGCATGGTGTGGGTTGGCCTCGGCCTGCCGCCGGGCAACAACAACTCGAAGGGCTCGAGTGCGGACCTCAACCGGGTCGGCGCGTCGATCGGCGCGATGGCACAGGCCAACGCCGATCAGGGCGTCGAGGGAATCGGCGCCAGCGACTTCAAGACCTTCGAGGCGCTCGGCCGGCGCGTCGCCGAATCCACCCGGCGGTGGCAGGAAGAGCCGCTCGCCGAGGCGGCCTGACGCGCGGCTGCGCGGGAGGACCTCTCACTCCATTCGGACGCCGGCCGACTTGACGATCGATCCCCAGGAACCGAGTTCCTGGTGGAACAGCGCCGTAAGCTGCTGCGGGGTGCTCGTTTCGACGGTCGCACCCTGCGCGATGAAGTCGGCGAGCACTTCTGGCATGGCCATTACGGTGCGTATCGCGGCGTTGAGGCGGTACACGATGGCGGCTGGCGTCTCGGGCGGCGCCAGCAGGAAAATGCTGGCGGCAGCGTTGAATCCCGGCAGGGTCTCGCTGATTGCGGGAACGTCGGGCGCGACCGGCGATCGCTTGGCCGAGGTCACGGCGAGAAGGCGGAGCTTGCCGCTGCGCGCCAGGGCGAGTGCCGGCGGCAGGCTGACGAAGCAGATCGGGACCTGACCGCTGACCAGGTCTGCGAGCGCCGGCGTCCCGCCCTTGTAGGGCACGTGGACGATCTGGACGCCGGCCGCCTTCTGGAACATTTCGGCGCTCAGGTGCGCGATGTTGCCGACGCCCGGGGAGGCATAGCTGTACTTGCCGGGGCTGGCCTTCAACACATCGATGAGTTCGCGGACGTTGGTGGCGGGAAAGGCCGGGTTGACCACCAGCGAGTAGGGCAGGTTGCCGAGCGCGCCTATCGGCGTCAGCGTGAGCGGATCGTAACCGACCTTGTCGTAGATCGTGGTGCCCACCAGGATTCCCGACTCCGCGAAGAATAGCGTGTAGCCGTCGGGCGGGGCGCTCGCGAGGGCGGCGGCGGCGATGGTGGAGCCGGCTCCCGGCCGGTTCTCGACGACCACCGGCTGGCCGAGCAGTGGGCTGAGCTTGTTGGCGAAGATGCGGGCCAGGATGTCGGCGCCGCCGCCCGGCGGATAGCCGACGAGCAGCTTGATGGCTCGCGACGGATAAGTGCCCGCCTGGGCAAACGCGCGTGGTACGGCGAGCCCAAACCCAAGGACGGTGAGGGCGAGGCGGCGTCCCAGCTTCATGTCATTCATGCTCATGTGATGTAACCTCGTGGCGACGCATCTTCTCAGGCGGCATCCGGCGGGAAGTAGCGGAACTGCAGGCTGCGATCCTTTTCGAGCTGCTGGATGAGGTCGATTTCCCAGGTGAGATAGGCGGTCATCGACTTGCGCAGATCGTCGTAGTCGTAGGGGCTGTACCAGACGTCGTCGGTTGCGGAGGTCATGTTCTCGAGTCCGCTGGCGAGCGGCAGACCCGCCATAGCCCAGGCGGCCGTGCCGCCGTCGAGGAGCGAGACCGGAAGCGGTGTCGCAGCCACGGCATCCGCGGTGGCGAGGGCGGCGAAGGTGCCGTCGTCGGACGTGAGCACGATCCGGCGAGCCCGCGGCGTACCGGCCGCGACCTGCGCCAGCCCATCCTCCAGCCGCGACCGCACGGCGAACCACGCACCGGGAATGTGGCGTGAGCGGAAGCGGAGACTGTTCGCCAGGTCGACCACCACCGCTTCGCCGGTCGCGAGCAGGCGATGGAGTTCGAGGACATTGATCCGCTCCACGCTGGTGGCGGACTCCGTCGGCAGGACATCGACCGGCTCGGAACCCTTCTCGAGCGCGCCGCCACAGGCACTGAGGCCGCCGGCCAGCACGAACACCTCCGTCCAGCCGAGCTGGATCAGCCAGGACGCCGTCATCTGCGCGCGCACGCCATTGTCGTCACACAGGACGATGCGGGCGCCCCGCGTGCCCACATAGTGATCGGTCGACTGGATCAGCTGGCCGCCGGGCGCGCTGCGACAGCCGGGAATGTGCCCTGCCTCGTATTCCTCGGGACTGCGGACGTCGAAGAAATAGAGCGAGCGTGCCGCATCGGCGCGAAGGTCGCGCAGACCCGCAGCGTCGATCTCCCGCACACCGAAGCGCTTCGACACGCGCATCGCCGCCTCGATGGCGGCGGCGAGGCCCCGGGTCGAGGGAGGAGGGGCGACCGTCCTGCTGCCGCGGGCCATGGTCTCGCCGCTCAGGTGCCAGCCCGCCGTGCCGTTGCGCACGCAGACGATAGGGTTCCTGATCCCGGCATTGATCAGGGACTGCGCGCCGATGATGCCGCGCGTGCGGCCAGCGCAGTTCACCACGATGGTGGTCTCCTCGCGCTCCACGAGGTCGAACACGCGATGCACCAGCTCGGCGCCCGGGCAATCGATGCCGCCGGGCAGGCTGTAATTGTGGAACTCCGAGTAGGGCCGGCTGTCCAGGATCACCATGTCCTTGCCCTGGTCGATCCAGCGGCGCAGTTCCGAGGCGTCGATGGCCGGCGTGCCGTAACGGTGCTCGACAAACTCGCCGAAGGCCTTGCTCGGCACGTAGATGCCGGCGAACACTTCGAGCCCGGCTCCGCGCCAGCCTTCAAGCCCGTCCTTCAGGATCGAGATGTCGGTGTATCCCCAACCGGCAAGGCGCCGGGCGGCTCGCTCGGCCAGCCCATCGTCCTGCTGGTCCATCAGGACGATGCGGGTGGCTCGACGCGGCACGAGGGCTGCGATCCGCGTTTCCAGATGGCTGAACGGCATCGAGACGATCGTCAGAGGATGGCCGGTGTTGAACAGACCCTCCTCGCGCACGTCGAGGAACGCGAGTTCGGTGCCCTGGGCCAGGAGGGCGTGGAGGCGCATGGCATCGACTCGCGGCCAGGACGAAGCGGTCTCGGGGGTGGCTTTGACGCTGTTCATCGGATCTTCGGCATTCGTTGAGCAAGGACGACACAAATCCTGCTCGCGGCCGCGCAATAAGAAAAATATAAATATCATATGGATTGATTGGGGATCGGTATGAATATCACCGTCCGGCAATTGCGCGCTTTCGCGCTCGGCGCCGAGCTCGCTTCCTTCTCCGAGGCTGCGGGGAGGCTGGGCATGACCCAACCCGGCTACTCGCTCCTGATCCGCCAGCTCGAGGAAGAGATCGGCATGTCGCTGTTCCGGCGCACCACGCGCCGGGTCGAACTCACCGAGGCGGGGCGCGAGATTCTGCAGAGCGCCCGTTACACGCTGCAGCAGCTCGACGAAACCTGCCGCCGTGCCGCGGACTTTCGTGACGCGCGCCAGGGCACGCTCAACCTCGCCTTCGTGCCCTCCGTGGGCTGCAGTGTCCTGCCCCCGATCCTGTCGCGATTCACGGAAGCTCATCTCGGCATCAAGCTGGTGTTCCAGGAAGCGCAGGCCACCGGCTTTGCCGAGCGTGTGCGCAGCGGCCAGGCCGAAATCGGCCTCGGGCTGCTGCTGCAGGCAGACAGCCTGTTCTCCTTTGAGCCGCTGATGCGCGATTGCCTCGTTGCCCTGCTGCAGACGCAGCATCCGCTGGCGGCACGTCCCTCCGTGACCTGGAAGGCTCTGGCACGCTTCAATTCCATCCTGGTGACCAATCAGTCGAGCGTGCGGGTCCACGCCGATCGCGCGGCCGCCGCGGCCGGCGTCGAGATCGAGCCGACCTACGTCCTCGATTCGCTCACGACGGCCGTTGGGATGGTACGCGCCGGCCTGGGGTACGCGGTATTGCCGAGCTTGGCCCTGCGCAGCCTGGAGTTGGGCGGCATGGTGGCCCGCGTGGTGGAGCAACCGCGCGCGTGGCGCGACATCGGCCTGCTCACACGATCGCGCTTCACCCTGTCGCCGGCAGCCGCCGCGTTCGCTGCCATCGCGCGCGACGTCGCGACGGACTATTCGGAGGAGAGCCCGCCCGACCGCTGACCACTTTCCTCACACGGAAACGGGGGACCATCGCCTTCCGGCAAGGTCCCCCGTTCGATAAGGACGGGGCCGGCGGCTCCGCGAGAGCCGCCGGCGCGTTTCGCGCGCTACTTCTTGGTGATGTTCCACATCACCGGCACGGGGCCGGGCAGCCAGCCGGTGATGCGGTCCTTGCGGTAGGCGCCGAACGCCTTGTACTGGCCGAGCACGATGTAGGTGGCCTGGTCCATCACCCGGTCGGAGACGGCCATGGCGATCTCCTTCCGCTTGGCCGGGTCGACTTCCTTGGCGTAGGACGAGCGAAGCTTCTCCATCTCGGGATCGCACGGCCAGCCGAACCACGCCTTCTCGCAGGCGCCGCTGGTGAAGGAATTGCCGGCCGGGCTCTCGGCACCGACCGTGACGGTCGTCGTGTAGAAGATGTTCCAGCCACCCTGCGCCGGCGGATCCTTCTTGGCGCGGCGGGTCACGACCGTCTGCCAGTCCATCGACTGCAGGTCGACCTTGAAGCCGACCTTCTCGAGCGCCTGCTTGCCGACCGGCGGAAGCTGGTTGGCGGAGAGCAGGTCGGTCGCGTGCATCATGACGATCGGCGTGCCGTCATAGCCGCTCTCCTTGAGGAGCTGGCGCGCCTTCTCGAGGTCGGGCTTGATCAGCAGGTTGCCGTAGCTCTTCTCGTAGGGCGAGCCGCAGACCAGCGGCGCATTGCAGACCCGGTAGATTTCCGGGTCGCCGATCTGGGCGCGCAGGAAATCCTCCTGGGCGATGGCATACATCGCCGCCTGCCGGGCCTTCAGGTTGTTGAACGGCGGGTGGAGGTGGTTGAAGCGCATGATGATCTGGCTGCCCTGCGCGTTCCAGCCGTAGAGCTCGATGTTCTTGTCGGCCTTCAGCAGCGGGAAGAGATCGGGCACCGGAATCTCGATCAGGTCGATCTCGCCCTGGACCAGGGCATTGACCGCGGTACTCGGGTCGGAGATCGCCAGCCATTCGAGGCGATCGATCTTCACCACCTTGCCGCCGGCCAGCATCGAAGGCGGCTCGGCGCGCGGCTTGTACTTGGTGTTCTTGAGGTAGACGACCTTCTCGCCGGGCTTCCATTCATCCTTCTTGAAGATGAACGGGCCGGAGCCGGTGTAGTCGTCGATCTGCTTGAACGGGTCGGTCTCGGCGACCCTCTTGGGCATCATGAAAGGCACGGTGGAGGACGGCTTGCCCAGCGCGTCGAGGACGAGGCCAAAAGGCTCCTTGAGCACGATCTGGAAGGTCTTGGCATCGATGGCCTTCATCGTGCCGACCGCCTTCATCATCTCCTGGCCGAGAGCGTCGCGGGCGCCCCAGCGCTTGATCGAGGCGACGCAGTCCTCGGCGGTGACGGGCTGGCCATCGTGCCATGCCAGGCCGTCACGGAGCGTGAAGGTCCAGGTCAGCTTGTCGGCCGAGGCCTCATACTTGTCGACCATCTGCGGCTGGATGCGCGCTTCGGCATCCTGGGCGAACAGCGTGTCGTAGATCATGTAGCCGTGGTTTCGGGTGATGAAGGCGGTCGTCCAGATCGGGTCCAGGACCTTCAGATCGGAATGGGCGACCATCTTCAGGGTCTGCGCCGAGGCCGGGGCCACGACCGCCGCCGCGCCCGTCGACAAGGCAAGACAGGCCGCGACCTGTCGCAATCTCCGCATAACGTGCATGATTTGTTCTTTCCCTTCTCCAGCACCCAAACTTCACACAAGCTGCCACGAGCCCGACGAGGAATAAAGCAGTGTCGAGGCCAACGGAGTCGCGACCTGAACCCCTTCCGCACAAAAGGGAAGGGGACCTTGGCCTGTCCGGCGAAGGTCCCCCGATCGACTGTTGTTGGCTGAGATGCCGCTACTTCTTGGTGATGTTCCACATCACCGGCACGGGGCCGGGCAGCCAGCCGG
>NZ_CAMFKM010000012.1 GCF_945957355.1 uncultured Reyranella sp.
CCTGGGCGATGGCATACATCGCCGCCTGCCGGGCCTTCAGGTTGTTGAACGGCGGCTGCAGGTGATTGAAGCGCATGATGATCTGGCTGCCCTGCGCATTCCAGCCGTAGAGTTCGATGTTCTTGTCGGCCTTCAGCAGCGGGAAGAGATCGGGCACCGGAAGTTCGATCAGGTCGATCTCGCCCTGGGTGAGGGCATTGACCGCGGTACTCGGGTCGGAGATCGCGAGCCACTCGACGCGGTCGACCTTCACCACCTTGCCGCCGGCCAGCATCGAGGGCGGCTCGGCGCGCGGCTTGTACTTGGTATTCTTGATGTAGACGACCTTCTCGCCCGGCTTCCACTCGTCCTTCTTGAAGATGAACGGGCCGGAGCCGGTGTAGTCGTCGATCTGCTTGAACGGGTCGGTCTCGGCGACCCTCTTGGGCATCATGAAAGGCACGGTGGAGGACGGCTTGCCCAGCGCGTCGAGGACGAGGCCAAAAGGCTCCTTGAGCACGATCTGGAAGGTCTTGGCATCGATGGCCTTCATCGTGCCGACCGCCTTCATCATCTCCTGGCCGAGAGCGTCGCGGGCGCCCCAGCGCTTGATCGAGGCGACGCAGTCCTCGGCGGTGACGGGCTGGCCATCGTGCCATGCCAGGCCGTCACGGAGCGTGAAGGTCCAGGTCAGCTTGTCGGCCGAGGCCTCATACTTGTCGACCATCTGCGGCTGGATGCGCGCTTCGGCATCCTGGGCGAACAGCGTGTCGTAGATCATGTAGCCGTGGTTTCGGGTGATGAAGGCGGTCGTCCAGATCGGGTCCAGGACCTTCAGATCGGAATGGGCGACCATCTTCAGGGTCTGCGCCGAGGCCGGGGCCACGACCGCCGCCGCGCCCGTCGACAAGGCAAGACAGGCCGCGACCTGTCGCAATCTCCGCATAACGTGCATGATTTACTCTTTACCCTTCTGCAACACCAAACTTCACACAAGCTGCCACGAGCCGACGGGGAACAAGCAATGTCGATGCCGACCATCTTCGTGTCCCACGGAGCGCCGACGCTCATCCTGAGCGACGTGCCCGCGCGCACATTCCTGGCCAGCCTCAGCCAGCAAATTCCGCGCCCGACCGGAATCGTGGCGGTGTCGGCGCATTGGGACACCGACGTGCCGGCGGTATCGCTGGCCCGCCGGCCGGACACGATCCACGACTTCTACGGCTTCCCCGACGCGCTCTACAAGCTGCGCTATGACGCGCCCGGCGCGCCGGTGCTCGCCGAGAAGGTGGCGAAGCTCACCGGCGCCGCGCACGATCATCACCGCGGCCTCGATCACGGTGCCTGGGTGCCGGCCATGCTCGCTTGGCCCGAGGCCGACATCCCGATCTTCCAGCTCTCGGTCCAGCCGGCGCTCGGCCCTGCGCACCACATCGCGCTCGGACGGAAGCTCGCCACGCTGCGCGAGGAGGGTGTGCTGGTCATGGGCAGCGGCAGCGCCATCCACAATCTGCGCGCTCTGATTCGCAGCGAGGATGCGTCGGAGCCGGAGCCTTGGGCGCGGGCCTTCGACGACTGGCTGGCCGAAACGGTGGAGAAGGGCGACGAGGCGGCCCTTGCGGACTACCGCGCCCGCGCCCCCTACGCCCGTGAGGCTCACCCGACAGACGAGCACTTCCTGCCGCTGCATGTCGCGTACGGAGCGGCCGGCGAAGCTGCGCAGGGGAGGGCGCTCCATCGGAGCTTCACATTGGGGAACCTGTCGATGGCGGCTTACGCGTTCGGGTAGGGGCGTCCAGCTTCAAATCATCAGATCGTAATCGTGCGCCGCGCGCGCGGCGTCCAGGGCCGCGGTCCATTCCGAGACGGCGCTGGCATCCTTGGCGGCGATATTGGCCAGGGAGAGTTCGGCGAGCGAGACATCGGTCAGCTGGTAAGTCTGGTTGTTGCCCTCGATGGTGATAACGGTCGAGCCGTTCGCCTCGGCGATGGAGAAATGGTCCTTGGCCATCCAGCCGAAGTCGAGCGTGTCGAGGGCGGTGTCGAAATCGATCGACTTGTTGGAGCCCCAGGCCCAGGTGATCGCGAACGTATCGGCCTTTCCATTCCCCACATGGCCCTGGTCCGGCGCGCGATCGTCGTTGACGATGGTGCCGGTGGCGGTCGCATCGGCAAGGGTGGCGCCGCTGGCATCGGAGAGGTTGACCGTGAAGGTCTCGTTCCCCTCGAATGTGGTATCACCGCTGATATCGACATGCACCGTCTTCGAGGTTTCGCCCGCCGCAAAGGTGAGGGTGCCGTTGGTCGCCACATAGTCCGAGCCGGCGGTCGCCGTGCCGTTCGCGGTGGAATAGGCCACCGTCACGGGCCCCGTGGCGGTCTTGTCGAGCGTCACGGTGAACATGAAGTGGGCATGCTCGCCATTGCCCTCGGCGATCGCGAGGTCGGCGATGGAGAGGGTGGGCAGGACCGGGGCGCTGTCGTCGTCGACGATGGTGCCGATGGCGGTGCCGTCGGCGATCGTGGCGCCGGCGGGGTTGGAGAGGTTGATCGTGAAGGTCTCGTCGCCTTCGGCAAGCACGTCGCCCGCGATGTCCACATGGACCATCTTGGAGGTCTCGCCGGCGGCGAAGGTGACGGTGCCGCTGGAGGCGGCATAGTCCTCGCCGGCCATGGCCGTGCCATTGGCCGTGGAATAGGCCACCGTCACCGGGCCGTCGGCGGCTTTGTCGAGCGTCACCACGAACATGAAATGCGCATGGTCGCCATTGCCTTCCGCCGCCGAGAGGTCGGCGATGGAGAGCGCGGGAAGCGCACCGCCACCGTCTCCGGTCACGCCGTCAGTGGCCCCGGACGCCCCCGCCACCGTGCCCCCGCCGGCAATGGGCAGGTTGAAGTCGACGATCTGGTCGTTCGATGCCTGCCCCATGCCGATCTTGCCGGACAGGTCGTCCTCGCGGACCTGGCTGAAGGTGAACTCGAAATTGGCCGGGGACAGGTCGGCCCGGGTGACACCGAGCAGAATGAGCTTCTGGCCCGTGCTGAGATCCGCGATGACCACGCCTTCGGTGCTGTCGGTCATCGAGAGGTTTTCGCGGCTCCCGTAGAACTTGAAGCTCACCACGTCAGTCGCGGGATCGAAGGCGACCCGGTCAACCTGTCCGACTTCATGGGAGCGCATATAGACGGTGTCGGTGGCGAGTACCGGTCCGTTCTCCCAGGCGAGCGCGCCGCTCAGCGCCTCGCGTAAATGATTGTTGTCGATGAACCCGAAATTCTCCACCGAGAGGTCGGCGAGCCGGACGCCCTGCACGATCACCGTCTCGCCGCTCCAGGGGCTCATGAAGCCGAAGCCCTGCGGCGTGTCGATGATGATGAAGGAGTGGATGTTGGCGTTGCCGAGGTCGATCTTGTCCATTGCCGGATTGAAGCCGACGATATCGGCGCCGCTCACGGAGTTGATGAGATAGACCTTGCCGGAGCCGTTGCCCGGGTCCTGGACCGTGTCGTCGTCGGTGATCTGCCCGACCGCAGTGGCGTCGACGATGGTTGCGCCGGTGGCGTTGGAGAGGGTGAGCGAGAAGGTTTCGTTCGCCTCGACCGCGGTGTCACCGTTCACGACGACATGCACCATCTTCGAGGTTTCGCCGGCCGCGAAGGTGAGCGTTCCGGCGAACGCGGCATAGTCGGATCCCGCGGTCGCCGTACCATTGGCGGTGGCGTAATTCACCGTCACGGGGCCGGTCGCGGCCTTGTCGAGCGTGACGACGAACATCAGCTCGGCGGTGCCCGAATTCCCCTCGCGCAGCGAGACGTCGCCCACCGAGAGCGCGGGCAACGTGGCCGCTGCATCGTCGTTGGTCAGGGTGCCGGTTGCCGATCCGTCGGCGATGGTCGCGCCGGCGGCATTGGCGAGGCTGACGGTGAAGGCCTCATTGCCCTCCACGGCCGTATCGCCATTGACCGTCACCTGGATGGTCTTCGACGTTTCCCCCGCCGCGAAGGTGAGGGTGCCGTTGGCGGCAACATAATCGCTGCCGGCCGTGGCGGTGCCGTCGGCCGTGGAATAGGCGACCGTGACCGGACCGGCTGCTGCCGCGGACAGGGTCACGATGAAGGTCATGAGCCTGGTGCCGGAGTTGCCTTCCTGCAGCGACACGTCAGCGATGGACAGGCTGGGCGTCGCCGGCTCCGCCGAGTCGAGGGCCGCGTCCCATTTCTGGATCGCGCTCGCGTCCTTCGCACGGATATTGTCCATGCTGAGCTCGGCGAGCGTCACGCCATCGAGCCTGTAGGTCTGGTTGTTGCCGGTGATGGTGATGACCACCGAGCCACCCACCTCGGCGATGGAGAAATTGTCCTTCTGGAACCAGCCGAAATCGAGCACGTCGACGTCCGGGTCGAAGGCGAGGACGGTATTGGTACCCCACATCCAGTTGATGGTGGTCACGGTGGCCACGCCGTCGCCGCCTGTCCCTCCGCCGGTGGAGCCGCCAGTGGACCCACCCGTGGATCCGCCATCCGCCTGGGTGCCGTCCCAGCCCGCATAGTCGGAGACGGCGCCGTCATTGTTGAAGTCGTCGTTCCAGAGCTCCTCGGCGAAGGCGAGTGTCTTGCCCGCCTGATGGGCGGCGATGAGGGTCGAATAGCTCGGCGTGTCGTAGGCACCGAACTGCTGGATGTATTTGAGGATGGAGGTTCCGTATTCGTCGGCCGAGGCGCTGCCATTGTTGAGCAGGTCCAGCGTGCCCCAGGCCCCGCGCAGATGGGCGGCGGCGAGAATGCCGGTGAGGGTGAGCGTGACGGTGACGCTCTGCCCGTTGGTGTCCACATAGGTGCGCTGGGTACCGATCAGCGCGTCGAGGCTGGTGCCCTTGGCCTCGAGCCCGCTCTCGATGACATTGAGGTTGTAGCCGAAGGCATCGAGGATGATGGCTTCCTGGATGTCGGTCTTGAGCGTGTCGAAGCTGTCGACGCCGTTCTTGCCGGTGAAATTGCCGGTCCACAGGTTGCCGGTATTGTCCAGGTAATAGCCGAGGTCGATGAGCAGCGGCTCGCCGAACTGATAGCCGACGAAGCCCAGCGAGTTCACGGAGGTGTACTGCATGTCACGCCAGGAGAGCTCCCCGGCCTGATAGGCGTTCCAGTTGTCGTCGCCCACCCAACTCCGGATCTGGGCCTCGGTGATCTGTCCCGAGAGATAGTGATCGTAGTCGACACCCGACTCGAACGCCCGCAGCGCGTCCAGAAACTCCGTGAAAGTTCCGTTCGACATGACTCGCTCCCTCCGACTCCAACTCAGGTACCGGACTTGTGATATCCGATGCCCACGGGGCGTATCCCAAGACCATAACCGTTCGATGTCGCACCTGTCGAAGGCCGCAATGCGAGTGGCCCGCTCATCCGCGCGACATGCCGCGCGGAGAGATACGAGTGACTCTCACGAGAAACTTTTCCCAAGTGGTGGCGTTGTCCGGTTCGCTGCCTGCCACAGCACGATCACGGAGGGATGCCGTGTCCTGCTGATACAGTGGCAGGTCCGGAGGTCGCCATCATGACGAAGCTATCGCTCCCGCTCGTGCTCCTCGTCGCCACCTGCCTTGCGCTCCCCGCACAGGCGCAAAAGGACAATCCTGGCCAGGGCCGGGGTGCTGACAAGGCCGACAAGGCCGACAGGGGTAATGGACGGGGGGCGGGCGGCGATACGCCGGGCCAGGGACGCGGACAGGGAAATCCCGGCAGCGGGAAAGGCCCCAGCCAGGCCGCAGCACCCGGCAACGTGAACATCGTCGTCACGGAGCGCGACCGGGGCGCCATCTATGGCTACTACCGCCCACTCTATGCCGCCGGAAACTGTCCGCCGGGTCTCGCCAAAAAGAACAATGGCTGCCTGCCGCCGGGGCAGGCCAAGAAGCTGTGGGCGATCGGGCAGCCGCTGCCGGCGGGCGTGGTGTTCTATCCGCTGCCGGCCCCGTTGCTGGGCCAGCTCACGCCGGCTCCCTCGGGCTACCAGTACGTGCGGGTCGCCAACGACATTCTGATGATGGCGATCGGCACGCAGCTCATCGTCAGAGCCATCGCCGACCTTGGCGTCATGTGACCGGATCTCCGCTCGGCAAAACGGGGGCACCTGGGCCCCCGTTTCAGTCTCGAACGATGTAGCGCCGACGCTCTAGGCGGCCTCGGCCAGCGCCACGCCCTTGTCCTTGAAGACCTGCTCGAGTTCACCGGTCTCGAACATCTCGCGGACGATGTCGCAGCCGCCGATGAACTCGCCCTTCACGTAGAGCTGGGGAATGGTCGGCCACTGGCTGAATTCCTTGATGCCCTGGCGCAGTTCCGGATCGACGAGGATGTTGACCCCGTGGAACTTCACGCCGAGCTGGCTCAGGACGTCGACCACCGCGGCGGAGAAGCCACACTGGGGAAACACGGGCGTTCCCTTCATGAAAAGCAGAACGTCGTTCTTGCCGATCTCGTCGCGGATACGCTCGAACACCTGGGGTTCGCTCATGATCGATCTCCGTGGAGCGCCGCCGGGGGCGCGGGGTTGCCCGAATATAGGGCGTTCAGGGTCGCTGCGCCATGGTGGTCAGCTTGAGGGCGTGCAGGACTCCCCCCATGCGGCCCCCCAGCGCGCCGTAGACCATCTGGTGCTGCTGGATCTTCGATTTGCCGGCAAAAGCGGCTGAAATGACTGTCGCGGCATAGTGATCGCCGTCCCCGGCGAGGTCCTGGATCTCGACCTCGGCATCCGGAATGCCTTCCTTGATCAGGCGAACGATGTCGTCAGCTTGCATAGGCATGAGAAATCCTCAGGCGGCGCTGTTCATGTAGCCGGGGAGCCAGCCTTCGTGGGCATCGAGCAGCTCTTGCAGAGGCATGCGGAGCAGCCCGTCGACCGCGATGTCCGGACCGCCGGAATAGCCCAGCAGGACCGCCGGGACGCCAGCTTTCCGGGCGGCCTCGACGAGGGCGCCGCCATCGTCGGTGGCGATCAGATAGCGGCCCTGGTCCTCGCCGTAGAGATAGGCATGCGGGGCAACGTCGCGCACCGGCAGCTTGATGCAGGCGCCGGTGCCGCCCGACAGGCACATCTCGGCGAGCGCCACGAGCAGGCCGCCGTCGGAAAGGTCGTGGCAGGCATGGACGCGGCGGCCGACGATCTGGCCACGCACGAAGTCGCCGTTGCGACGCTCGACGGCGAGATCGACCGGTGGCGGTGCCCCGTCCTCGCGGCCGTGCAGTTCGCGCAGATAGATCGACTGGCCGAGCCAGCCCTTCGTCTCGCCGATCAGCACCAGGGCGAGGCCCGACTGGTCGAGGCGCGAGCCCGCCGACGTCGCGATATCGTCGATCACGCCCACCGCGCCGATGGTCGGTGTCGGCAGGATCGGCCGGCCTTCGGTCTCGTTGTAGAGCGAGACGTTGCCCGACACGACGGGGAAGTCGAGGGCGGTGCAGGCTTCCGCCATGCCCATGATGGCACCGGCGAACTGGCCCATGATCTCAGGCTTCTGGGGATTGCCGAAATTCATGTTGTCGGTCACCGCGAGCGGCCGGGCGCCGACGGCAGTGATGTTGCGCCACGCCTCGGCGACGGCCTGGCGGCCGCCGGTCTCGGGATGGGCCTGCACATAGCGCGGCGTGCAATCCGACGTCATGGCGAGGCCCTTGTGGCCGGCGCTCTTGGCGGTGCCCTTGGAGGCGGCGGGCACGCGCACGAGCGCGGCGTCGCCGCCCTGCGGGCGGATCGCCGTATTGCCCATGATGAGATGGTCGTACTGGTGCCAGATCCACGACTTGCTCGCGAGATCGGGGCAGCTCATCAGGGTGAGTAGCGAGGCCTTCCAGTCGTTCGGGGCCGGCACCTTCGCCGCATCCAGCTCGGCCGGCAGCGGCGTCAGGGTCCATGGCCGCTCGTACATCGGCGCCTCGGTGACCAGCGGCGGGATCGGGATGTTGCCCACCACGTCGCCGTGCCAGGTCAGCACCATGCGCTCGGTGTCGGTGAGGTGGCCGATCACCGCGAAGTCGAGTTCCCACTTCTCGAAGATCTTGCGCGCCTCGTCCTCGCGGCCGGGTTTCAGCACCATGAGCATGCGCTCCTGGCTCTCCGACAGCATCAGCTCGTAGGGGTTCATGCCGGTCTCGCGCATCGGCACCTTGTCGAGCTCCATGACCAGGCCGAGCCCGCCCTTGGCCGCCATCTCGAAGGACGAGGAGGTGAGGCCGGCCGCACCCATGTCCTGGATGGCGATGATGGCGTCGGTCGCCATCAGCTCGAGGCAGGCCTCCAGCAGCAGCTTTTCGACGAACGGGTCGCCGACCTGCACTGTCGGGCGCTTGCTCTCGCTGTCCTCGTTGAACTCGGTGGAGGACATGGTGGCACCGTGGATGCCGTCGCGGCCGGTCTTGGATCCGACGTAGACCATCGGATTGCCGATGCCGGCGGCGGCGGCATAGAAGATCTTGTCGGTCTGGGCGACGCCCACGGTCATGGCATTGACCAGGATGTTGCCGTTGTAGGCGGCGTGGAAGTTGGTCTCGCCGCCGACGGTGGGGATGCCCATGCAGTTGCCGTAGCCCGCGATGCCGGCCACGACGCCGGACACGAGGTGGCGCGTCTTCGCGTTCTCCGGATCGCCGAAGCGCAGCGCGTTGAGGTTGGCCACCGGCCGCGCGCCCATCGTGAAGACGTCGCGCAGGATGCCGCCGACTCCGGTCGCCGCGCCCTGGTAGGGTTCGATGTAGGAGGGGTGGTTGTGGCTCTCCATCTTGAAGATGGCGGCCTGGCCGTCTCCGATGTCGATGACGCCGGCATTCTCGCCCGGCCCCTGGATGACCCAGGGCGCCTTGGTGGGCAGCTTCTTCAGCCAGACCTTCGACGACTTGTAGGAACAGTGCTCGCTCCACATGGCCGAGAAGATGCCGAGTTCGACCATCGTGGGCGTGCGCCCCATGATCTTGAGCAGGCGCTCGTACTCGTCCGGTGCCAGGCCGTGCTCGGCCACGATCTGCGGGGTGATCGCCGGCTCGTTCGGCAGCTTGATGGGCGGGTTCTTTTCCGGGGCAACGGTCACGAGGCGTCTCTCACGAAAGGGCTTCCACCAAGCCCTCGAACAGGGCCTTGCCGTCGGTGCCGCCGAACATCGGCTCCACCGCGTTCTCGGGATGGGGCATCAGCCCCAGCACCGTCTTGGTGTCGTTGAAGACGCCGGCGATGTTGCTGCTCGATCCGTTGGGATTGCCGCGTCCGTCGACGATCGAGCCGTCGGGTCCGCAGTAGCGGAAGGCGATCTGGCCGCGATCCTCGAGCCGCTTCATCGTGTCGGCGTCGGCGAAATAGTTCCCCTCGGCATGGGCCACCGGCACCTTGATCACCTGGCCCGCCTGGTAGCGGTTGGTGAACAGGCTCTGGCTGGTCTCGACCCGCAGGTGGACGTCGGCGCAGACGAACTTGAGGTGTGAGTTGCGCATCAGCGTGCCAGGCAGCAGGCCGGCCTCGGTCACGATCTGGAAGCCGTTGCAGATGCCCAGTACCGGCACGCCCTGCGCGGCGCGCTTCTTGACCTCGGCCATCACCGGCGACTGCGCGGCCATCGCGCCGCAGCGCAGATAGTCGCCGTAGGAGAAGCCGCCCG
Source organism: uncultured Reyranella sp. (assembly GCF_945957355.1). Classification (GTDB taxonomy): domain Bacteria; phylum Pseudomonadota; class Alphaproteobacteria; order Reyranellales; family Reyranellaceae; genus Reyranella. The sequence continues at coordinate 9,624 of NZ_CAMFKM010000012.1, forward strand.
GGACCACAATCAGGTCGACCTTCTCGAAGTCACCGTCGCCGTGCCACACCATCTGCGGCCGGCGCCCGGTGACCAACTCTATCGCCTGCGCCACATCGCCTTCGCGATTGGAGCCGGGGAAGACCAGGACCGCGGCTTTCATCAGCCCACCAGCTCGATCGAGTAGTTCTCGATCACCGTGTTGGCGAGCAGCTTCCTGCACATCTCCTCGACGCGGGCCCTGGCCTTCGCCTGGTCGGTCTCGGACAGCTCGAGTTCGATGAACTTGCCCTGGCGCACGTCGCCGACCTCGGGGAAGCCCAGCCGGTTCAGCGAATGTCCGATGGCCTTGCCCTGGGGGTCGAGCACGCCGTTCTTGAGGGTCACGTGGACTCTGGCTTTCATGTCGCCTCTTTACTGCAGCGTGGTGGGGCCGCGCACGTCGCCCGGTCCCTGGTCGATGAGGATGCCGAGGCGCCGCGCCACTTCCTGGTAGGCTTCCTCGACCTTGCCGAGGTCGCGGCGGAACCGGTCCTTGTCCATCTTTTCGTTGGTCCTGAGGTCCCATAGCCGGCACGAATCGGGGCTGATCTCGTCGGCCAGCACGATCCGGACCATGTCGTCCTCGTAGAGGCGGCCAAACTCGATCTTGAAGTCGATCAGCTTGATGCCGCAGCCGAGGAACAGGCCGAACAGAAAGTCGTTTACGCGCAAGGTCAGCGCCACGATGTCGTCGAGGTCCTGCGGCGTCGCCCACCCGAAGGCGGTGATATGCTCCTCAGTGACCATCGGGTCGCCCAGCGTGTCGTTCTTGTAGAAGAACTCCATGATCGAGCGGGGGAGCTGCGTGCCTTCCTCGACGCCGAAGCGCTTGGCGAAGGAGCCGGCCGCCACGTTGCGGACCACGACCTCGAGCGGAATGATCTCGACCTGCCGGATGAGCTGCTCGCGCATGTTCAGGCGGCGGATGAAATGCGTGGGCACGCCGATTTCCCCGAGCTTGGTCATCAGGAACTCGGAAATGCGGTTGTTGATCACGCCCTTGCCGGTGATCGTGCCCTTCTTCTGGTTGTTGAACGCGGTGGCGTCGTCCTTGAAGTACTGGACGATGGTCCCGGGCTCAGGCCCCTCGAACAAGGTCTTGGCCTTGCCCTCGTAGATGCGGCGACGGCGGGACATGTCTTACTCCTGCGCGGGCGATGCGGATCGCCCGCCGTTCGGGCGGAATATGGCGGAAACGCCATGCTCCGGTATTGGGGAAAAATCCATTGAAAAAGGTGACGGGGCCGTCATATTGACCTCGGAACAGGAGGCCTCACATGGCCCAGCAAATCACTTACGACAAGGCCTATGACACGGTCGGACGCGAGGATTTTCCGGCGATGCTGGAAGTTCCCCGTTACGGGCGGCGCACTGACGCCTTCGACGGCATCATTTCGGCCACCCACGACCATTTCTGGGACCCGTTCGACAAGAGCTATATCGATTTCGACCAGCCCTTCGACATGTCGAAGACGCCCATCATGCCGCTGGATACGGTCGTCGAGCTGAAAAGCGCGGTGGCGGACCGGCTGGACGAGGGCCAGAGGATCGGGCTCGGCAACGACGTCATGCACTGGTCGATCTCCAACCTGCTGCACGGCGAGCAGGGTGCGCTCTCCCTGTCGGCGAGCCTGTGCCACATCCTGCTCGATCCCGGCGCCCAGGAGTACGCCGCCAACCAGGCCCGCGAGGAGGCCCGGCATGTTGCAGGGTTCACGCGCTATATCAGCCGCCGCTGGGGAGCCCCCCTGCCGGTGGGCAAGACCATCGCGACGGTCCTCACCGATCTGGTGACGACAGAGGAGGTCTACAAGAAGATCGTCGGCATGCAGATGCTGATCGAAGGAATCGCCATGGGCTCCTTCGCGACACTCAATGCCAAGACCAACGACCCGGTGCTGCGCCGCCTGGTCCAGCTGGTAATGAGCGACGAGGCCTTCCACCACCGCTTCGGCCGGATCTGGGCGTCACGCACGATCGGCCATCTGAGCGAGGACGAGCACAGGAAGGTCGAGGACTGGGCGGCTCAGATCTTCCAGACGCTGCTGTTCAACCTGATCAACGCTGAGCAGAAGCAGGTCATCTACGCCAAGTACGGACTCGACTGGCAGTGGGTGCGTGACGCGATGAAGGAAGTCTTCACCGACGAGGACCGCCGCGCCAACCTGAAGGAAAGCACCAACATCTTTCGTGTCCTGATCAAGACGCTCCTGCATGCCGGCATCATCACTTCCCGCACCGCGCCGCTCTACGGCGTCTGGGTCGACATGAAGGAACTCGAAGCCGAGGGCGACGGCATCCCCGGCGACATCGTCGCAGAGGAGATGATGGTGACGCTGCGCGAGATCAACGCCAGGCGCAAGCGCATCGCCTCGAAGGACGTGGCGGCGGCGGGCTAACCTCATATTCCTCTCCCCCGATGGGGGAGAGACTAGGTGAGGGGACTAAGGCTTCCGGGCCAGCACGAAGCAGGAGAGGCCGGCGAGGCGGTTGATCGGGAAGAGGGGGAGTTCGGCGGCGCAGATTGCGGTGAGCAATCCGTTCGTGACGGCACCCTGTTTCTTGAGGCTGCTGCGCGGCTCGGTGGTATTGCGGTCGGCCAGGCGGACGGCGGCGGCCAGCGGGAAGACGAAGCCGAAATAGTAGCTGCCGCGCACGATCTCGAGGCCGGCGTCACGCATCGCAGCCTCTATCTCGGGCAGGCGGTAACGGCGCTTGTGCTCGAGGAAGACGTCGTGGCCACTCCACAGGAAGGCGAAGGCCGGCACGGTTACCAGGAAATGGGCGCCCGCCGGCACCTTTTCGGCATAGTGGCGCAGGAGCCAGCGGTCGTCGTCGACGTGCTCCAGCACGTCCATCATCAGCACAAGATCGCAGTCGATCGGCCCGGTGTCGCGGCGATAGCGTACCGGCTTGCCGGCGACGCTGTCGTCGCGGTCCGCGGCATAGCCGATGTCGACGCAAAGCGCGCTTTCGGCTGGTGTCGCCTCGAGCAGATGGCGCGAGAAGAAGCCCGAGCCCGCGCCGACATCGAGCAGCCGCCTGGGCGTGAGGCCGGCGACGGCGCGGCGCAGCGCGGCGGCCTTGGAGCGATAATACCAGTGGCTGCCGATACCGGCGCCCAGGATGTCTTCTTCCTTGAGATCCATCGAAAGTCAGGTCACCGGCGGCTTCGGCGAGGCTTCTTCATAGATGCCTTCGACGACATAGATTGGGCGCCCCTTCACCTCGACGAACAGGCGGCCGAGATACTCGCCGATGATCCCCAGCGACAGGAGCTGGATGGCGCCCATCAGCAGGATGGCGATCAGCAGCGAGGCGTAGCCAGGGGTGTCCACGCCGAAAATCAGCACGCGGGTGACGATGAACAGCGCGTAGAGCACGGCCACCGTGGCGATTGCCAGGCCGACGTAGAACCAGGCCCGCAACGGCGCGGTCGAGAAGCTCACCACGCCGTCGATGGCGAAGTTCCAGAGCCGCCAGAAGTTGAACTTGCTCGTGCCGGCGACGCGTTCGGGCCGCTCGTAGGGCACGCCGACCGAGTTGAAGCCGACCCAGGCGAACAGGCCCTTCATGAAGCGGTTGCGCTCGGGCAACTGACGCAGCACCTCGACCGCGCGGCGGTCGACCAAGCGGAAGTCCCCGACATTGGGCGGAATGCGCACTGGCGACATGGAATTGAACACCCGGTAGAACCAGCCGGCCGAGACGCGCTTGGCCGGCGTGTCGGTGTGGCGCGCGGTACGGATGCCGTAGACGATGTCGTAACCTTCGCGCCAGCGCGCCACGAACGAGCCGATCAGTTCGGGCGGATCCTGCAGGTCGATGTCCATGGGAACCAGGATGTCGCCGCGTGCATAGTCGATGCCGGCGGTGAGGGCGGCCTCCTTGCCGAAGTTGCGCGACAGGTTGACGATGCGGAGGCGCCGGTCGCTGCGGCTGCGGTGGAACAGGCGTGCGAAGGTATCGTCGCGGGAGCCGTCGTTCACGAAGACGATTTCGAACCGGACGCCATGGCGCTCGAGAAGGGGCACCACGGTGGAGAGGAAGGGGGCGATCGTCTCTTCTTCGTTGAAGACCGGCACGACCAGGGACAGGAGGGGATCGGCCGGGCGCCGCGCCCGCTGGGCGGCAAGCTGGTGTTCCAGCGCCGCGTCCTTGTCGATCGCGAAGGGGAGGGATTGCTCGGGCACGAGGGGCGCGGGGACGTTGGCTACGCCACCGTCTCGACGGTGCCGTTCAGGTCCATGATCCCGAGCTCGACGATGAGCTGCGGCTGGCGTTTGCCGGCCTGGTCGCGGAAGGCGCGCAGCCCCTGGCTGAGCATGTCGGTCTCGAAGGCGCGGTCGGTCTTGATGCGGTTGCCGTAGGCGAGGGCGGCGGCGCCGCAGTCGCGATGGGCCATGCCGATCAGGCGCTTCACGTTGTGAAGCTGGACCGAGATATCGAGGTTCGCTTCCCAGGCGGCGCGCCATTCCTGGAAGATGGGCGCCACCGCGGCGATGGGCCCGCCGGCGATGTTAAACTGGCTGTACTGGTTCTCCCAGCCGCGCGAGGACATGTACTTCCAGGTGTAGGTCGTGAAGCGTGGGTCGATGCATTTCATCAGCATCGCTTCGTAGGCATCGTCGGCGGCCATTGCCGGGCCGGCAACCGCGGCGGCGGCAACGCCGAGACCGAAGCCGAGCAGGTGGCGGCGCGAGAGGGCGGCGAGGCAACCGCAGCCGGAATGATGCGTATGGGTCATCGGAAGGTCGCCTTGCCCTGTTGCGCCAGACCGCCGTTGGGATCGGCGATCCATGTCGTGATCGAGCCGTCCCGTTCGCGGCGGCCATGTACGCCGAGTGACGCCCCGCCGAATACGGGCGACAAGGCGCGAAACTCGAAACTCCTGACCACCTTACCTGGGTTGGAGCGGCGCGCCAGTTCGATCTGCAGCATGCCCATCAGGGGGCCATGCACGATCAGCCCGGGATAGCCTTCGACTCCCGTAACATAGGGCTGGTCGTAATGGATCCGGTGGCCGTTGAAGGTGAGGGCGGAGAAGCGGAACAGTAGCACCGGATCGGCCAGGACCGAGCGCGTCCAGGTAGCGTCCGTCGGCGCCGGCCGGGGCGGCCTGGGCGCTTCCCCCGCCTTCGCCGCCTCGCGATAGACGATGTCGTGCTCCTCGACGAAGGACACGCCGCGGGGGCCTGAAATCGTGTGCTGCACGGTGACGAAGACCATCGATCCGGTCGAGCCCGACTTCGGCTCGACCGACTTGATCTCGGAGAGCCGCCGGATCGTCTCGCCGACCTGGATCGGCTCGCCATCGAAGGAGAAACGGCTGCCGGCCCACATGCGCCGTGGCAACGGCACCGGGGGCAGGAAGTCGCCGCGCTCGGCATGGCCGTCGGGGCCGATCTTCGACTGTGGCGCGATCTCTAGGAAATAGAGCCAGTGCCAGAGCGGGGGCAGCGGGTCGCCGTTCTTCGGGTCGGGGTCGTGCTTCTCGTCGAAGGTCGCGGACAGGGCGCGGACCGGGAAGGGAGCGGCGAGGTCCTCCACGGATTGCGTCCGGCCGATCCAATCCTTGAGCATTTCCATCGACATGGCGCGTTTTCCTCCCTGCGGGGCGTGACATTGCCACTGCGAACGCGGGGTGGAAAGACGCTGTCGCCGCCGCTATATAGCGCCCGACATGCCCAACCGGAGCGGCCGATGACCACGTTCGACGATCGCGAGAAAGCCTTCGAAGCGCAGTACGAGCACGATGAGCAGCTGAAATTCAAGGTCAACGCCCGCCGTAACAAACTGCTGGGCCTGTGGGCCGCCGGCCTGCTGGGCAAGGCGGGCGCCGAGGCCGAGGCCTATGCCAAGGAAGTCGTGATGGCCGACTTCGAGAAGCCGGGCGATTCGGACGTCGTGCACAAGCTGATGAGCGACCTCGCTGCCGCCGGGAAGCCGATGGAGGATCACACGATCCGCAAGCAGTCGGAGCGCTTGGCCGAAGAAGCCAAGAAGCAGATCATGTCGGAAGTACGCTAAGGGTTTCGAACCTTCGTGTTCCTCTCCCCCTATCGGGGGAGAGGAGTCTGATTTAGGCTGCCTCCCATAAGAAAAGTCCTAGGGAGGCATCAATGCCGATCAATCGTCGCAAGATGTTTGCGTTTGCCGGCGCCGCCGTGGCGGCGCCCGCGCTGTTGCGCGAGGGCTACGCACAGGCCGCCGAGGTCAACCTCAAGCTGCACCATTTCCTGCCGGCTGCCTCGAACATCCATCAGAAGTTCCTGACGCCGCTAGTGCGCAAGATCGAGGCTGAGTCCAACGGCCGCATCAAGATCACCATCTTCCCGGCGATGCAGCTGGGCGGCGCGCCGCCGCAGCTCTACGACCAGGCGCGCGACGGCGTAGCCGACATCGTCTGGACCCTGCCGGGCAACACCCCGGGCCGCTTTCCGGCCAGCGAGGCGATGGAGCTGCCCTTCGTCGCCGACAAGCTCGGCATCGTGAATGCGCGGGCGTTCCAGGAATATGCCGACACCTACCTCAAGGACGAATTCAAGGAGGTCCACCTGATTTGCGCCTGGGCACACGATGCCGGGCTGATCCATGCCAACAGGCAGGTGAAGACGATGGAGGACCTCAAGGGTCTGAAGTTGCGCTTCCCGACGCGGCAGGCCGGGGAGGCGCTGAAGGCGCTGGGCGCCAGCCCGATCGGCATGCCGATCCCGCAGGTGCCCGAGAGCCTCGCTCAGAAGGTGATCGACGGCTGCGTCGTGCCTTGGGAGGTCGTCCCGGCGATCAAGGTTCAGGAGCTGCTGAAGTACCACACCGGCATCCCGGGATCGCCGACCCTCTACACCGCGACCTTCGTGCTCGCGATGAACAAGGGCAGTTACGACAAGGTGCCGGCCGACCTGAAGAAGGTGCTCGACGCCAACTCGGGCATGCCGGCAGCCACCATGGCCGGAAAGACGTGGGACGATGCCGGCGCCGCAGTGCTCGAGATGGTCTCCAAGCGCAGCGGCAACGTCATCGGCGAGATCTCGGTCGACGAGGCCGGTCGCTGGCGCAAGACCACGCAGCCGGTGATCGACGCCTGGATTGCGTCGGTGAAGGACCGCAACCTCGATGGCGCGAAGCTCGTGGAGGCGGTCCGGACGCTCGTGCAGAAGTACAAGGTTTCCTGAGCCCCGCATGGGCTGGATACGGCTCGCCGAACGGCTGGGCGCGGCGCTTGCCCTGGCGGGGGCCGCGCTTTCGCTGTTCGTCGCCGGCCTCGTGACGGTGAGCGTCGGCCTGCGCTGGGCCACCTCAAGCGGCCTGCCGGGCGATTTCGAGATGGTGCAGATGGCGGTCGCGCTCGCGATCTTCTCCTTCCTGCCCTACACGCAGCTGCGGCGCGGCAACATGCTGGTCGACACGTTCACGATCCGCTTGCCGCCGCGCGCAATCGCGGCGATCGATGCCTTCTGGGACTTGGTGTATGCCGCGGTTGCTTCGCTGCTTGGCTGGCGATTGGCCGTCGGCGCGGCCGACGCGATCAACTCGCAGACGTCGACGATGGTGCTGGGCCTGCCGGTGGGCTGGGCGATCATGGCATGCTCGGCGATGGCGGGCCTGCTGGCGCTGGGGTCGCTGGTCACGGCGGCCAGCCGTTTCGGAGCCGAGTCTTGACGGGCACCTCCGCCGCCATCCTGGGCTTCGCCGTCATGCTGTTGCTGATGGCGATGCGCATGCCGATCGGCCTGTCGCTTCTGTTCGTGGGCGGCGCAGGCTATGCCTGGCTGGGCGGCTGGCCGATCTTCCTGAACTACATCAAGTCGACGCCCTACCACGACTTCTCCAACTACACGCTCTCGGTCATTCCTCTCTTCATCTTGATGGGCGCGTTGGCCGAGAAGTCGGGCCTGTCGACATCCCTGTTCCGCGCTGCTTCTAGCCTTGTAGGGCATCGTCGCGGCGGTCTGGCGATGGGACTGATCTGCGCGTGCACGGCCTTCGGCGCGATCTGCGGATCTTCCGTGGCCACCACCGCCACCTTCGGGCGCGCGTCGCTGCCGGAGTTCGAGCGCTATCGCTACGATGCGGGTTTCGCAACCGGCGTCGTCGCGGTCGGCGGCACGCTCGGCATCCTGATCCCGCCGTCGGTGATCCTGGTCGTCTACGGCATCTCCACCGAGCAGAACATTGCCAAGCTCTTCATGGCGGCCTTCATCCCGGGCTTCATGGCCGCGATCTTCTACTGCCTCGTGATCGCGCTTGTCGTGCGCCGCCGGCCCGAACTGGGACCGGCGCTGCCGCGCGTGCCGTTGGACCGGCGGCTGCGCGACGTTGCTGCCGTCTGGCCCGCGATCCTCGTGGCGCTGGTGGTGCTCGGCGGCATCTACGGCGGCATCTTCTCGCCGACCGAAGGCGCGGCGGTCGGCGTCATCACCATGCTGGTCGTGTCGGTCCTGGTGGGCGGCATGCGTTGGGCCGGGCTGAAGGCCGCGCTGCTACAGACCGCCGAGACCGCCGGCATGATCTTCCTGATCCTGCTGGGCGCCGACGTGTTCAACGCCTTCCTCGCTCTTTCGCAGCTTCCCGTCGCCGCGGCCGAATGGATCGGCAATTCGGGCTTCACGCCCTACGGCGTCATGGCGCTGATCCTGCTGTTCTACATCCTGCTGGGCGCGGTGATGGACGAGCTGGCCATGATCCTGCTCACGCTTCCGATCTTCTTCCCGATCGTCCAGGCGCTCGACTTCGGCATGCCGGCCGACGACGTCGCGATCTGGTTCGGCATCCTGGTGCTGATCGTGGTCGGCATCGGCCTGACCGCGCCGCCAATCGGCCTCAACGTCTTCGTCGTCTCCGCCATTGCCCGTCATGTCGCGCTGACGCGCATCTACCGGGCCGTACTGCCCTTCATTGCCGCCGACCTCCTGAGGCTCGGCCTGGTGATGGCCTTTCCCGCACTTGCCCTGGCGACGGTGCGGCTGCTGACATGACGTCGAAGGCTTCGGACACCGTGCTAGAAGACGCCCCATGGAACCGCTCGAGAACTGCCCCCGTGAGACCCTCGCCGCCGTGCGCGGGGTCCTTACCGACATCGACGATACCGTTTCCACAGACGGAACGCTGACGGCCGAAGCCTATGGCGCCCTGCAGGCGCTGAAGCAGGCCGGTCTTCTGGTTGTGCCGGTCACCGGCCGACCGGCCGGCTGGTGCGATCACATCGCCCGCTTCTGGCCAGTCGATGCCGTGGTGGGGGAGAACGGCGCCTTCTGGATGTGGCACGATCACGATCAGAAGCGCCTGCGCACCCGCTTCATCCAGTCCGGGGCCGAGCGTGCCGAAGGTCGCCGCCGGCTGGAACGGGTGCGGGCGGAGATGCTGCAGGAAGTCCCGGGCGCCGGCATCGCCTCTGACCAGCCCTATCGCCTGGCCGACCTCGCCGTCGATTTCTGCGAGGATGTGCCGCCGCTGCCGGCCGCCGACATCAAGCGCATCGTGGCGATCTTCGAGCGACACGGCGCCAAGGCCAAGGTGAGCTCGATCCACGTCAACGGCTGGTTCGGCGACTACGACAAGCTCACGACCAGCCGCACGATGATGCAGGAGCTGTTTGGGGTCGACCTGGCGACCGACAAGGCGGCTTACGTCTTCTCGGGCGATTCGCCCAACGACGCGCCGATGTTCGGCTATTTCCCCAACGCCGTGGGCGTGGCCAACGTGGTGGACTTCGCTGATCTGCTGGAGCACCGGCCGCGCTGGGTCACGAGGGCCCGTTCGGGCGCAGGCTTCGTCGAACTGGCGAACGCGTTGCTGGCGGCGCGCGGCTAGCTCAGCGCGCGGGCGGGGGCCCGATCAGCAGGGAGCCGTAGTGGGTTACGCTGTCGCCCTGGCTCCACACGCCGACCGGTCCGGGCTGCATCAGCGTGCGGTCGGTGACATCGAACAGCTTCTTGCCGTCGAGCGCCACCTCGAAGCGGTCGCCGACGGCGATCACCCGCAACGAATGCCATTGACCCAGCGTGACCGGCGCCTCCTTCATGCCGAGCTGGCTGCGCTTGCCCTTGTCCATGCGATAGAGGCGGACCGAGTTGTCGCGGGCGTTGGTGCGCACGACGTAATAGTCGTTAGCGCTCTGGGCCCGGAACATGAAGCCCGCCACCTGGTCGCGCGAGCCCGAGATCGGCTTGAAGCGCAGGGTGGCGTCGAAGTCGCGGCCGGAGGCCTGCTCTGAGATGCAGAGCGGGAAGCGCTGGTCGGTCGAATCTGGCTCGCTCTCGACCAGTGCCCAGCCGTCCGGCCCGTCGGGGTCGGCGACGGCCCGCCAGTCGGCCGGCCGGCCGATGCCGGTCTTGCCCTGGGTGCAGCCGACCCTGCCGTCCGGCGTGGTGAGTGGCACGACGAGCTGCGCCGAGGCGGGCAGGGCCATGAAGAGGAGCGGAAGAGCGAGAAGGAGGAAACGCATTGCCGGAGATTAGCAAAAAAAGCGGCAAGCTTGACCGCAGATGCGGGACGGAGGAGTTTACGCGCGGCCGTATTTCGGACGAATTCTTCAAGGGGGAAATTCATGCGTCTTTGCACCATCGTGAGCGGCGGCAAGCCGGCCGTCGGCGTCAAACTGGGCGACGGCAAGATCGTCGATCTCAGCAAGCAGATGCCGCGCGGGCCGAAGTCGGTCATCGAGATCCTGTCCGGCGGCAAGAAGCTCCAGCAGGCGGTGCTCAAGGCCTGCGCCAAGCCGAAGGCCGGCGCCACGGTGTCGGAGAAGTCGGCCAAGTACCTGACGCCGATCCCGGCGCCCGGCAAGATCCTCTGCATCGGTCTCAACTATCGCAAGCATGCCGAGGAGACCGGCAGCCCGATCCCGACCTATCCGGTGGTGTTCACGCGCTTCAACAACACGCTGGTGCCGCACAACGGCAAGATGCTGTCGACGACGCATTCGAAGGAATTCGACTGGGAGGCCGAGCTCACCATCGTGATCGGCAAGAAGTGCCGCAACGTGCCGAAGGAGAAGGCGCTCTCGGTGATCGCCGGCTACGCCTGCTTCAATGACGGCTCGATCCGCGACTGGCAGCGCAAGTCGGGTGGCCAGTTCACCCTGGGTAAGAACTTCGACGCCACCGGCGGCTTCGGTCCCGACATTGTGACGCCGGATGAGCTGCCCAAGGGCGCCGCGCCGCTGCGTATCATGACCCGCGTCAACGGCGTCACTATGCAGGACAGCAACACCGACGACCTGATCTTCGACGTGCCAACCCTGGTGCATGAGCTCAGCAAGTGCATGACCCTCGATCCGGGCGACATCATCATCACCGGCACACCGTCGGGCGTGGCAATGGCCCGCAAGCCGCAGCCCTGGCTGAAGCCCGGCGACGTCTGCGAAGTCGAGATCGAGGGCATCGGCACCCTGCGCAACACGATCGCCCAGGGCGCGTAAGCGCTTCGACCCTTACCGGTTCAACGAGGACGGCGGCTCCGCAAGAGGCCGCCGTTTTTGTTGGCGCGAGTCAGCGCCGCGGCAGCCTGTCGAGGCCGCCAAGCATCAGGTGCGTGGCGAATTCGGCAGCGGCGGCCGGGTCGACCGGGTCGCGGGCGACCATGACCATCGAGATCTCGAAGGCGATGCCGGACATCGAGGCGCCGAGATAGGAGACGTCGACGTTGGGCAGGATGCCCTGCGCGATGGCGGTGCGGATGTCGTCGTTGAGCGCCTTGGCCAGCGCGCGCACGTCGGGCTTGTCGAGGAGTGTGCGCACGGCGGTGAAGCTCGATCGCGCCAGGGCCAACAGCTCGGGATCCTCGGCCAGGAAGTTGAAATAGGCGGCATAGTGCTCACGGACGAACGCTTCGGCCGTGGTAGCGCGGCCGCGGCCGTCGCGATGGCGCTGCAGCAGCACGCCGGTCAGCTCGCCGACCACCGCCTCGAAGATCTCATCCTTGTCCTTGAAGTAATTGTAGAAGGTGCCCGAGGCGAGATCGGTGCGGCGCACGATGTCGCGGACGCTCGCCGCGCCGTAGCCCATCTCGGCGAACACGGCGCGCGCGGCCTTGATCAGCGCGGTGCGGTTCTCCGCCTTGTTCTGCTCCCTGCGTCCGGCGCGTTCGCTGCGCTGCTCCACTGATGCCGCCCGGTCATTCATGGTTGATGTTCCCTCATCGTCCGAGCTGCGCGAGTTCGTGGCGCAGGCCGGCGACCATGTCGTCCATCGCGCGGGCCGCGGCATGCACCGCACCCCGCATGCCGATGAAGCCGTGGATCAGGGTCTCGAACTCGCGGTGGATGGTCTTGACGCCGGACGCCTCCAGGCGCTCGGCATAGGCGCGGCCCTCGTCGCGCATCGGATCGAAGCCGGCGGTGAAGACCAGCGCCGGCGCCACGCCGCCGAGATCGACGGCCCGTAGCGGCGAGGCGCGGGGATCGCCGATCTCGCCGTCGCCGTTGAGGTAGTGCATGCGGAACCACTTCATGTCCGCTTCGGTGAGCAGGAAGCCGTTGCCGCAGCTTCGATGGGAAGGCGTGTCGCCCGCCATGTCGGTGGCGGGATAGATCAGCCACTGCAGGCAGGGCGGATGCGGCTCGTGGCGCACTGTCTGAGCGACCACCGCGGCGAGTGTCCCGCCGGCCGAATCGCCCGCCACGACGATGCGATCGGGGTCGAGGCCGAGCGAGACGGCCTCGCCCGCCACCCAGCGATAGGCGGCGAGTGCATCGTCCACCGCGGCCGGGAATTTGTGCTCCGGCGCCAGCCGGTAATCGACCGCCACGACGGCGCACCCCGAGCGCGCGCAGAAATAGCGGCAGGCGAGATCGTAGCCTTCCAGGCTGCCGATGACCCAGCCGCCGCCATGGTAATACACGATTGTCGGCAGCAGGCGCGCCACGGCGCCCGCCGGCCGGTAGATGCGGATGCGGGTCGGGCCGGCGGGACCGGGCAGGGTGCGATCGAGGATGGAGCTCACCGGCGCGGCGTGGCCGCCCAGCAATTTCATGAAGGCGTCGTAGTCCTCGCGCGCCTCGACGACACTCATCGTGTGCGCCGCAGGCTGGCCGCTGAAGGCGAGCAGCTTCAGGAACCACTGGGTGCGACCATCAAGGGTGCGGCCGTCGACCCCGATCGGCGGGCCAGCCAGTATGTTCACCCAGGAAATCGGCATGCGCAGTGCCAGGTTGGCGACCTTGCCCTGGATCTCCCGCGCGATCTCCTTCATCGACATGGAGCGTACCTAGCACCGCCCCGGCCCGTTGTGGAGCCCGCCGGCACTGGCTAGTTTGGCGCGCGATGGCTGCCGCGGCGCCCGACTTCTTCTCAGACGCGCTCCGCCGCGAGATCATTCGCAGCGAGCAGCAGCGCATGCGCGCGCTCGCCATCATCCTGGCCGTCCTGCTCGCCCTTTCGCTGACGGTTGCCAACGTCTTCGTGGACTATGTCTCCCGCATGTTCGAGCGCGACGTACCGGGATGGCTCCCGTTGGTCGGCATCGGCCCGTTCCTGCTCTACGAATTGGTTTCGTTGACCATCCTGCGCTACCGGGCGGCGCGCGACCTTGATTTCCCGCGGGTGACGCGCTTCGCAAATGCGCTGATCGAGACCTCGCTGCCGGCTGCCGTCATCATCACGCTCAGCCACTACATGGACCCGATCCTGGTGTTCAGTTTCTGGCCGCCGCTGCTCTATTTCATCTTCATCCTGCTGTCGACCTTGCGGCTTGATTTCGGCCTTTCAGTCTGGACCGGCACCGTGGCGGCCGTGCAGCAGATGGTTCTGGTCCTGTGGCTGCTGCCGCTGGAACCGTGGGGAAACGTCCCTCAGGAAACGCTGCTGTTCCATTTCAGCCGCACCCTGGTTCTGTTCGCCTGCGGCTTGGTAGCGGGCTTCGTGGCGACCAGCCTGCGCACCCAGTTCGAGAAGTCGGTGCGGGCCGTGGCGGCGCGCGACCGGGTAACCAACCTGTTCGGCCAGCATGTCTCGCCCGCCGTGGTCGACCGCCTGCTGGCCACGCGCAGCGATCCCCCGAGCGAGATGCGCACCGTGTGCGTGCTGTTCCTCGACATTCGCGGCTTCACGGCGATGACGCGCCGGCGCAGCGCCGAGGAGACGGTGGCGCTGCTCAACGCCTTCTTTGCCGAGATGATCGAAGTGGTGGACCGCAACAACGGCATCATCAACAAGTTCCTGGGCGACGGCTTTATGGCGGTGTTCGGGGCGCCGCTCGACGACCCCGCGGCAGCGCGAAACGCCCTGGCGGCAGCCCGCGCCATGATCGACACGGTCGGGCGGTGGAACGATGCGCACCCCGGCTGGGCGCTGAAGGTGGGGATCGGCGTCCATCTCGGCGAGGCGGTGACGGGCACGGTCGGCTCGCCGCAGCGCAAGGAATACACGGTGATCGGCGATACGGTGAACCTCGCTGCCCGCCTCGAGCAGCTCACCAAAGAGGTGGGAGCGCAGTTGCTGATCTCGCAGTCGGTGCTCGACGCGACACCGTGCGACGGTGCCGTCGATCTCGGTGCCGTCGCGATCCGCGGTTACGACGAGGGGGTGCGCGTATGGCGGATGGCCTGACCTGGTACTTTGCCTATGGCTCCAACATGGATCCGGTACGCCTGTTCGATCAGCGGCTGGCGCCGAAGGGCATGCCGCGCGGCGAGCGTATCGCGGGCCGGCTCGCCGGCTGGCGGCTCGTCTTCGACAAGCCGGCGCGACTCCTGAAAGGCGCCGCGGCTGCCAACATCGTGCCGGCGGAGGGCGAGGTCGTGCACGGCACGCTGAACGCCCTGCCCGACGCGGGCTTCGACGTGCTCGACATCTACGAAGGCGTCGCCGACGGTCACTACGAGCGTCGCACCATCCGCGTGGTGCGCGGCGACACCGGCGAGGAGGTCGAGGCCATCGTCTACGTCGCCCTGATTCAGGGCGACGGCCTCAAGCCGCAGCGCGCCTATCTCGATTGCCTGCTCGCCGGCCGCGACCTCCTGCCGCCCGACTATTGGGAGCGGCTGGCGGCCACGCCGACGGTCGACTGAGCCTCGAGCTTCGTCGTCCGATCCGTCAGGCTGGGACCTTCTGCTTCTCGGCGGTGACCGTGTTGGCCATCGGGTCGTAACCCGCCAGCTCGGCCACGTCTTCCTCATGCCAGAAGTTCAGCTCGATCATGACGCCATCGGGATCGTGCACGAAGACCTGCTGCAGCGGGCGCGCCGGCACCTTCTTCACCTCGAAGGGCAGGCCATCCCGCTTGATCTGGTCGAGCGTGCCGCGGATGTCGGCGCAGTTTATGGCGACATGGTCGATGGCGCCGCTGCCCTGGTCGGCGCGGCCAGTTTCAGACACGAGATGCAGGATCGCCTTGTCGCCAGCGTACATCCAGGCGCCGGGGAAAGGAAAGGGCGGGCGGTCACCGTTGGTCAGGCCGACATAGCGCTCGTAGAAGCGCACGGTGGCCTCGAGGTCGGTGCAATAGATGTTGTAATGGTCGAGCGAGAGTGCAGGCATGCATGCCCCCTTTGGTTCTGGAAGCTCCGGTCGGACGGCGGGAGCTTAGGCCGAATGGGCGAGAGGGGAAACCGCTTCCGGACGGCCAAGGACGGCATTGAACACCGTGGACGGCACGGCAATGCGCGGGTCATCATACGCCGCCCGTAGCGCCGCCGGGTGCCGGTCGGGGGCGTGCGCGAGGCGGGCCAACCCGTCGATGAAGGCGACATCGATCTCGCTGTCGACCAGGGTCATGCCGCCCCACACGTCCCACGGCAGCATCTCGCGATTGTTGAGCGCCGCCACGTCGCGAATGACGTTTCCGGCGATGAACCAGAGGCCGGCCATGTCCAGAACTCCGAACGATTGTGGATCGGCGTGGCCGTCGCGGCAGAGCCGCCAGGCATCGCCGGCGACGAGGAACCTGTCGCGCGGCACGTCCAGCGTGTCGAAGTCGATGCCGAACAGGGCGCGCTGCCGGTCGTCGATCTGGGCGTCGACCAGGATCCAGCGCCGCTGCGCCTCGTCGAAATACTCCGTCACCCAGTGATCCACTAACTTGCCCTTCGCGAAGTAGGCGCCGAAGCCGCAGCGCGCCCGGGCCGCGATTCCCTTGCTCCTGAGCATCGCAACGTGCAGCAGCGTGTAGTGGCGGCAGCAGCCCGCGAAACGCTCGCTGGGCAGGCGGGCCTGCGACAACGGCCGCGAATCGTGGACGGCGATCCGTTCCAGAATCGCTTCGGCGCTGCGCAGATGGGGTTCGCCCCGCTGACGGTCCGAAAGTGTGACGCCGTAGACATCCGCCAGATGCTCGTGGATGAGCAGGCCCTGCAGGATCTTCGCAAGGCCGCCGGCATCGTCTGGCAGTGCCGCGAACTGCACCGCCCAGATACCGGGATCGCTCAGGGCGACGGGCGCGCGAAAGGCGGTGAGGTTCATGCGAACAGCTCCTCCAGCTTGTCGAGCGCACGGCCCCAACCGCCGCGATGGCCTTCGCGCGCCTTCTCGTCGAAGAACTGCTCGTGGGTCAGGGTGAGCAGCGTGCCGCCGTCATCCGGCTTCAGGTCGATCGTGACCTGCGACTCGCGCTCCGGGGTGCTCTGCCACGCCCAGGAGAAGATGAGCTTGTTGGGCGGAACGATCTCGCGATAGACGCCGCTCACGCTGTGGTGCTCGTCGTCCGGTGTCCAGAACTGGACGCGGAAGCGGCCGCCGACCCGCAGGTCGGTCTCGGCGATCGGGGAGCGATGGTGGCCCATCACGCCCCACCAACGGATCATTTTTTCGGGCTGCGTCCAGGCTTCGTAGACTTTCTCGGGCGGGGCCTTGAGGCGGCGTTTGAGGGCGAGGCTGGGCTTGCTGGCCATTTGTCTTCTTCCTCCAGGAAGGCGGCGAGGCGGTCGAGTTGCTGCGTCCAGTAGCGCTGGTAGTGGGCGAGCCAGTTCATCGCCTGCTCCATCGGCTCCGCCTTCAGCTGGCAGGTGACGGTGCGGCCGGACTTGGAGCGCACGATCAGCCCGGCGTCGGAGAGCACGTCCAGGTGCTTCATGATGGCTGGGAGCGAGACCGGGAAGGGCCGCGCGAGCTCGCTGACGGTGACGGCTTCCTCCGCGTCGAGACGGGCGAGCAACGCCCGCCGCGTCGGGTCGGCGAGGGCTGAGAAGGTGCGGTCGAGGACGGTGTTTTTATTGTTAACCATAAAGTTAACAATTAGGTGCCGCCCTAGCGCGAGTCAAGAGGTCGACGTGTTCTCAGCAGACCTTCTTGATCAGCGCCTGTGCGGCGGCGGGGTTGCGGACCTTGGCGCCGGAGATGAAGTAGACGAAGGCGTCGCCTTTCTTCGCCCAAGCCCGGGCGCGCTTGGCCCACTTGTCGATCTCGGTCGGCTTGTAGCCGGTCTTAATTTTCTCCTCGGACTGCATCAGCCGGGCGTAGGTGAAGTCGGCGGTCGGCTCGTCGATCTCGGGGAAGTCCTTGTCATGGGCGTAGACGATCGCGGCGTTGTACCTGCGGGCGAGATCGTAGAAGCGCTCGTCCTTGAAGCTGTCGTGCCTGACCTCCAGTGCATGGCGCAGCGGCAGCTTGCCGATCTCGCGCGGCAGCAGCTTCAGGAAGGCTTCGAAGTCTTCCGGATCGAACTTCTTGGTTCCCATGAACTGCCAGTTGATGGGCCCCAGCCGGTCCTTGAGCTCGACCAGGCCCTGCGTCACGAAGCGCTGGACGGATTCGCCGGCATCGGCCAGCACCTTGCGGTTGGTGCAGAAGCGAGAGGCCTTCACGGCAAATACGAAACCGTCGGGAGTCTCGTCCCGCCATTTCGCCCAACTCGCCGGCTTGAAGCTGGAATAATAGGTGCCGTTGATCTCGATCGAGGTGAGCTGGCGGCTGGCATACTCCAGCTCGCGCTTCTGCGTCAGGTCCTCGGGATAGAAGACGCCGCGCCAAGGCTCGAAGGTCCAGCCGCCGATGCCTACAAGGATCTTTCCGGTCATGTCGCGGAGTATAGCGCGAAATGGAACTCAACAAGTCACTGCAGGCGCAGATGACGCGAGGCCAGGCTAGGGATTTGCCCGAACGACCAGAACGGGACAGGGGGCATTGCGCATGACGCTTTCGGCGACGCTTCCCAGCAGGGCGCGCTTTATGCCGCCCCGTCCATGGCTGCCGATCACGATCAGGTCGGCCGGCCAATCCTTCGCGGCATTGACGATCTCGGAATGCGCCGCACCGATTGGAACGAAGTCCAGAGCGGCCATCTGCTGCGGGAGGCGTTTGCGAAAGTCGTCGATCAGCTTCCGCGCGTCCTCCTTGGCGGAGGCGGCAAATACATCGGGTTGAATGCCGGTGTCGGCCGCGTTCACGAGTTCGGCGTCGATGACATGGATGAATGCCATCTCCGCTCCCGTGAGTTGAGCCAACTCTGCGGCGATATCTGCCGCGTGCGCCGAGATTGGCGCGTCGTCGACAGCAACGAGAATCCTCTGGAAGATCACGAAAGCCTCCATGAGCACCGGCAACGGGCCGATGATGCGCCTGTTGTGCAGCGGTGTCGCCGGTGAATAGGACGGCCGGCAATATTCACAGTGGGGAAGAGTAACGCGAAAAAAGATAGGACATTCCGGAATGCGGTTGGACCCGAGTGAACCGACGCGCGTTTTTCCACGTATGGCCGGAGTGGTGGGAAGCCGTGCGTACGAGTTGGGGTTTGTCGTGGCGGATTCTGGAGATGCGGGCGTCTCGGGCCCGTCGATTCTCGTCGTCGAAAGCGATCCGGCGTGCCGGAGCGTCCTCATGGATCACTTGCGCCGGCAGCGATTCAGTATCGCCGAGTCGGAGCACGGCGGTGCCGCGATCAGGACGGCAATTGCCCAGCCATTCGACTATATGGTGGTCGATATCGACTGGGTGGGGGTGAGTGACGGCGCGGCCCTGGCGCGCTGGACGAGGACGAACCGGCCCGAAACGAAGATCATCCTGACCTCGACGAGCCTGTCGCACTGGTTCTCCGCTGGCAGCGCGATGGCCGGCCTGCCACTCATCAGGAAGCCCTTCAGGCAGGGCGATCTCGACCGCGTCCTCGCGCCCGTGGCGGCAACAGAGGTCACGGGGGCCTGACGCCGTTTACGCCTCGACACGATAGAGGCGCCAGCGCTTCGGCACGCCCTTGAGCTGGTGGATGCCACGGTCCCTGAACTGGATCTCGGACTCCGCCTCCGACATCAGATCCCTGACCGCACTCGAGACCAGGACTTCGCCCGCCCGCGCTTTGGCTGCGACACGCGAGCCGATGTGGAGCGCGAGGCCGACCACGTCTGGCCCGCTCACCTTGTATTCGCCGGCATGCAGCCCCGCCCTGATGTCCAGTCCGAGGGTACGCACGGCCTCGCGGATGGCGGTGGCGCATCGTACCGCCGGCGCCGGCGCGGCAAACGTAGCGAGCACGCCATCCCCGGTCGTCACGACTTCTCTGCCGCGCAAGGCTTTCAGCTCCTTGCGGACGGCGGCGTAGTAGTGGTTCATGACCTGTGTCCAGCGCACATCGCCCAGCCGTGCGGCCTTCTCCGTGGACTGTACGATATCGACGATCAGGATCGTGGCGAGTGCCTGTTCCGGTTCGGTGACGCGACCGGCCGGCCGCCGCCGGATCGGAATACCAGAGGCCAACGGCTCGTAGTCGTGGCTGCGCCGCCGTGAGATGGCATTCCTAACGTAGTCAGTTGCGGCCTGCACCGACCCGCAACGGATCTCCTTCTCGCGCGGCGGCACCGTCCAGTAGACTTTTCGCCCGTCGCCGACGCCCAGGACCTCGACCGCTCCCCACCTCAGGAAAACCGTCGAGCCGACCCGGCGGATCCACCACGCCTTCGACGTGTAGCCGGACACGTTCGATCGATGGACGCCGATGCGAAGGAACTTGGGCATGAGCCTGCAGCACCTCTGTTCAGGGGGCACGGCGGATGAATTTGGTCGCGCATGTGCGCCCTGGCAACACCGTTCGCGCCGGCAAGGTCAGAGCAGTCCCAGACTCCTGAAGCTCGCATGCCCTTTGCGACCGATCACGAGGTGATCGTGAATGGTTATGCCCAGCGCCTCGGCTGCCACCTTGATCTCGCGCGTCATCTCGATGTCGTCGCGTGACGGCTTGGGATCGCCGCTGGGATGGTTGTGGACCAGGATCAGCGCGGCTGCATTCAATGCCAGCGCGCGCTTCACCACCTCGCGGGGATAGACGGGCGTGTGGTCGATGGTGCCGCGCTGCTGGACCTCGTCGGCGATCAGCACGTTCTTGCGATCGAGGAAGAGGATGCGGAACTGCTCGGTCTTTTCGTGCGCGAGGGCGGCATGGCAGTAGTCGATGAGCTGCTGCCAGTTGGTCAGCACCGGCATGTCCTTGACCTTGCGCTCCGCCAGCCGCCGTCCAACCTCGCGCATGGCCTTGAAGTGGACGAGCGTGCGTTGATCGATCTCGAACTCCCGTAGCTGCGCCGGTTCGGCGGCGAATACGTCGCCCAGGGTGCCGAAGCGTTCCAGCAGCGCCTTGGCCAGCGGCTTGGTGTCGATCCGCTCGATCGAATAGAAGAGCAGCAGTTCCAGCAGCTCGTAGTCGGCCAGAGGCTCCACGCCGGCCTTTAGCACGCGCTCCCGCACCCGGCCGCGATGGCCGTGATAGTGCGGCTTCGGGGGCGTCGTATCGCCGCTATTGTGGCCGGTCGAGGCTGCGGGCACGGCTTCCAGCGCGGCGGCCAGCCTGGCCGTGGGATCTTCGCCTGCGAAATCCCAGCACTGGTCCAGCCGATTCCAGATGCCGCCGGCCTCGCGCAGGAGGATGCGGTGAGGGAGCGTGTTGCCGCTTACGCGCCACAGCCCGTCGGTGGACTGGAGGCGGAGACCCTGGGCCAGCAGTGTCAGCAGCGCCGCGTCGTCGGGACCCGGGGCGGGAGGGGGCACCTCGACGGGCTTGAGGTGAGGGCGACTCTTTGCCATGCCGCGCAACCTTGCCGGGTGAGCAAGGCAAAATCGCGGCACCTGCAGGCTTCCGTTGCGTTTGACGGCGCCAATCGTGGACCAGGCCGGTGCGGCTGCCTAGCTCGGAGCGCAGACCTCGCGGACACACGAGCGAAGCCAGCGGTGTGCGGGATCGGCGTCCATCCGTGGGTGCCACAACATGGAAACGGTGAATTCCGTGGTCGGCATGGGGAGTGAAAAGCTGGTCATCCCGTGGCGCAGATTGGCGGTGTGGCGCTCCGGCACGGTTGCTATCAAGTCGGTGTCGCGTGCCAAGGCGAGCGCCGCCGAGAAGTCGCTGACGATCGTGCGGACATGCCGCTTCAGGCCAGCAGGCAGGAAGGGCAGGTCGACGGCGCCGGTTTCCAGGCCGCTTCTCGATACCACGACATGGGGGCTTTTCCGATAGGCGGCGCGGCTCAGGCCGCCGGCGTCGAACGCATGACCCTTCCGCACGACACAGACCAGCCGGTCTCTGAACAGCGCCTGGGCACGCACCTCCGGCCCAAGGGCTTCCTCCACCACGCCGGTTTCCAGGTCGACCAGTCCCTCTCGCAAGGGGGTGCTGTCCTTGTTCGGCTTATGGATGAAGTTCAGTCGCACGCCAGGCGCCTCGGATTCCATCCGCGCCAGGAGACGGGCGCCGAGGTTTTCGATGAAGCCATCGCTCGTCCTGAGCGTGAAGGTTCGTTCGACTGCCGCCAGGTCGATCAGTTCGTCCGGGCGCAGCACGGACTCGACATCCTCGACCAGGCGGCGGACCCGCTCCTGGAGCGCAATGGCTTTGGGCGTCGCCACCAACCCCCGGCCAGCTCGGACCAGAAGCGGATCGCCGGTGGCTTGCCGCAGGCGCGACAGGGCTCGGCTGGTTGCCGACGGGCTGAGCCGTAGTCGTCTGGCGGCGCCCGCGACGCTCCCTTCGGACAGGAGGACGTTGAGTGCGACAAGAAGATTGAAATCCACGATCCGCATTTCCCGACTTGGACGCGTCCATCGATATATAGCGTCAAACGCAATGATTGTGTGCAGACCGTGCGCGTTCCGCCCTATCGGACACGCGCATACCCTATGGTCAGCATCAACCACGGGAAACGGCCATGAGCGTCAATTCACGAAAAGACTTCATCGAAGGCATGAGAGCTGCCTGGGGGCCTCTGACCAGTGAACTGGTGGCTGAGAGTCGTGCCCAGGCCGAGCGTTTGTTGCAGGCGTCTCCTTCCGAGCCTTGGTTGGCCGAACTCCTCCAGGACCGTCCTGCGAACCAGGAGCTTTACCGGGACCTCGATCATGGCTTCGTCCTGCTCGCCCACACCGAACACGCCGGTCTGTATCGGCCGCCGCACGATCACGGGCGCAGCTGGGTGATCTACGCCGTTTTGAGCGGGGAGATGGAAATGCGCACTTACGCCCGGGTGGACGACCCGGAGAGGGGCGTACGGCTGGTTCAGCGCGACAGCGCCATCGTTCGAGCCGGTCAGGTCCAGGTCTATCTCCCGGGTGATATCCACGACACGCGTTGTGTGACGGAACAGGCCATGCAGTTCCGCTTCACCGAACGCGACCTGCGTGTCGAAGACCTCCAGGAGCATCGCCTGACGCGCTACCAGCAACGGAACGGCGTGTGGATGGTGGGAGCGAAATGAAGCGGATGGGCACGATCGCATCGTCGGCGAGATGACGGCTCCCGTTTGCCAGGGGGCGGCAACCCTGACGTAGGCACGGCAAAATCGCGCCGGCTCGGCCTTGTGATACGATGTTCTCATGCCTGACCCAGCGTACCCGGCGAACATATACGCCGAGATCGATGCAGCCTGCGCCGCGTTTGCTGACCAGGAGCGAATCCCCGGCCTTGCCCTCGGCATCGTGCAGGAGGGCCGCCTCGTCCATGCCGTGACGGTGGGCCTTGCCGACCGCGAGGGCGGTCGACCGGTGGAGGCGGGCACTGCCTTCCGCATCGCCTCGATGACCAAGAACATGACGGCGCTGGCGATCCTGTCGCTGCGCGACCGGGGATGGCTGCAACTCGACGTGCCGCTGGCACATTACGTGCCGCAGTTCGGGGCGGTGAAGCCCGCTACCCGTGACAGCGCGCCGGTCACCGTGCGCCACCTGCTCACGCACACCGCGGGCTTCGTCACCGACGATCCCTGGGGCGACCGCGTGCTGGGTCTGTCGCCGGCGGAACTCGACACGGTGATCGCGACCGGCCATCTGTTCGCCCGCCCGCCGGGCCTCGCCTTCGAATACAGCAACCTGGGCTACGCGCTGCTGGGCCGCGTGCTGACGAACGTGAGCGGCGAACCCTATCAGGCCTATATGCGCCACACCTTTCTGGAGCCGCTCGGCATGGCGCACACGACGTTCGATGCGCCGGCCGCCGCGGCGCGCGGGGACTATGCCTTCGGCTACAGGCTGGACGGCGAGACCTGGTCGCGCGAGCGCATCGAGCCGGACGGTGAGGTCGGCGCCATGGGCGGCCTCGCCACCACCGTGCCGGACTATGCGCGCTATGTGTCCTTCCTGCTGAGTGCCTGGCCGGCCCGCGACGAGCCGGAGTCCGGTCCGGTCCGCCGGTCGAGCGTGCGCGAGATGGTGCTGTGGCACGCGCCGCCCTTCGTGCCGGAGACGCCATCCGGTACCCGCGCGGGACAGCCCAGCGCCTATGGCTACGGCCTCAACCATTCGACCGACGTGCTGCTGGGCATGCGGATCCATCACGCGGGCGGCCTGCCCGGCTATGGCTCGCACGTGCTGATGCTGCCGGAGCGCGGCTGGGGCGTCTTCGCCTTCGGCAACCGCACCTATGCCCCGATGTCGCGCCTCACGCTCGACGTCGCTGAGAGGCTGCATGCGGCCTCGCCGCCGCTTCCCGTTGCGGGCCCGACGCCGGCGCTCGCACGAGCCGTCGATGCGATCGTCGCGGCCTATGCCTCCGGGCGTATCGAGGGCGGCGACCGGCCGTTCGCGGTGAACTTCCTGCTCGATATGCCGGCAGCATTGCGGGACGCCGAACTCGCGGCGCTCAAGCGGCGGCTGGGCGAGGGGAGGCTCGAGCGCATCGAGCCGATCCATGCCCTCGCCGGCCGTTTCGTGCTGGCCTGCGCCAAGGGCCGGCTGAACGGCTCCGTCACCCTCTCGCCCGAGGCCGACTCAGGCATCCAGAAGTTGGTCCTGACGGCTGCGGAGGCCTGACGGGCGCGCGCGCTTGCCGCGCACCTCGGCCTCCTCGTACTCGGCCGCTGCGATGGCCCGGTCGAGCGCGGCCCGCAGGGCCTTGGCCGATTCGAGCGTGATCTCGACGCCGGCGCGGGCTCCGGCATCAAGGTCCCGGTTGAAGAAGTCGAGGGTGATGACGTCACCCAACGGCGCATGGCGGGCGTGGTCATAGGCGACCACGGCCTGGGTCAGCGGGAACCATTCGTCGCCGCGCTTGGCCATGCCTTCGGCCTCGGTGATCTCGACGATCGAGGTGCACATGGGCAGACTCCTACTTGGCGAGATGTTTGCCGAAGAAGGCCCAGACCTTGCTCCAGCCGTCCATCGCCTGTTCCGGCCGGTAGAGCGGCCGGTGCCAGTAAAAGAAACCGTGGCCGGCGCCGTCATAGCGATGAAATTCGTGCGCCTTGCCGTGCTTCTTCAGCTCGGCTTCGTGCTGGTCCACCTGCTCCGGGCTGGGCGCCCGGTCGTCGTTGCCGAACAGGCCGAGCAGGGGGCAGGAAAGGTCTTTCGTCATGTCGATCGGCGCGACCGGCGTCCTGGCGTTGAGCTCCTCCTTGCCCATCACCACGCGGCCGCCCCACAGCTCGACGCAGGCGTCGACGTCCTTCTTCTGGCAGACATAGATGAAGGCGTGCCGGCCGCCCGAGCAGGAGCCGAACAGGCCGACCTTGCCGTTGTGTTCGGGCTGCGCGCGCATCCATTTCACCGCGGCCCCGGTGTCGCCCACCATC
Organism: uncultured Reyranella sp.; assembly: GCF_945957355.1. Classification (GTDB taxonomy): domain Bacteria; phylum Pseudomonadota; class Alphaproteobacteria; order Reyranellales; family Reyranellaceae; genus Reyranella. The sequence continues at coordinate 34,561 of NZ_CAMFKM010000012.1, forward strand.
TGGGCGTCGGCGATGCCGCCATCGGCGCGCACCTTGGCGGCGACGTCGTCGGGATTGCTGTCGCTGCCACCGCCCTCGCGCTCATAGAGATTGGCGCAGATCGCCATATAGCCATGATGCGCGAAGCGCCGCGTGGTCTCGATGTAGAGCTCGCTCCAGCCGGGCAGGTGATGGATCAGCACGACGCCGGGGAAGGGGCCGTTGCCCTCCGGCTTCGCCACATAGGCGGTGATCGGTGTACCCTTGTCGCCCTCGAGGGTGACGTTCGAGCAGGTCATGCCACGATAGAACGACATCGGCTTTCCTTCCCATCGGCGTTGCGTGCGGATGCCGATCTTGGCACGCGCGCAGCACACCGCGCCAGGCGGGGGAGGGACCGTGGCCTTACGCCGTCGTTGCCTGAAGTGTCTTTGCCTCGAGGTTGTAAGGCGGCTTGGCAAGTTCCTTCGGTGACAGCGTGAAGAACTCGACGCCGGTCTCGGTGATGCCGACCGAGTGCTCGAACTGGGCCGAGAGCTGCTTGTCGCGGGTCACCGCGGTCCAGCCGTCGCTCAGGACCTTCACCTGCCAGGTGCCGGCATTCACCATCGGCTCGACGGTGAAGAACATGCCGGGCTTCAGCACCGGGCCGGTGCCCTTCTTGCCGTAGTGCAGGATGTTCGGCGCGTCGTGGAAGATGCGGCCGAGACCGTGGCCAGAGAAGTCACGCACCACCGAGAAGCGCTGCGCCTCGACATAGGTCTGGATCGCATGGCCGATGTCGCCGACATGGCCGCCGGGCCTGGCGGCGGCGATGCCGCGCATCATCGCCTCGTAGGTGACGTCGCACAGCCTCCGGGCCTTCACGCCGACATCGCCCGCGTAGTACATGCGGCTGGTATCACCGTACCAGCCGTCGAGGATGACGGTGACGTCGATGTTGACGATGTCGCCGCTCTGCAGCCGCTTCTCGCCCGGAATACCATGACAGACGACATGGTTAATCGAGGTGCAGATCGACTTCGGGAAACCGCGATAGTTCAGCGGCGCGGGGATCGCCTTGTTATCGAGGATGAACTCGTGGCAGAGCCGGTCGAGTTCATCCGTCGTGATGCCCGGCTGAACGTACGGCGTGATGAAATCCAGCGTCTCGGCGGCCAGCCGGCCGGCCTTGCGCATACCGGCGAAGCCTTCGGGTCCGTGCAGTTTGATGGTGCGCTCGTCGCGGCGCCAATAGTCGGCGCTGTCGTCGACGATTTCGCGTGAATTGGTCATGTGTCCTATTTGGCATGCGATACGGGCGGTAACAAGGCCGGGACGATGGCTTGGCCGGCTGCTTTGCCTCCGCTACGGTCCTGAAACCAAACGATAATTAGGCAGGCCTTGCATGTCAGACCCGGCAAAAATCGTAACCGCCTGCATCCTCGTGATCGGCAACGAGATCCTGAGCGGCCGCACCCGCGATTCCAACATCCAGTACCTCGCCACCGAGCTCGGCAAGCTCGGGGTCCGGGTCATGGAGGCTCGGGTCGTTCCCGACATCGAGGCGACCGTGGTCGCGACCGTGAACGAAGTGCGCGCCAAGTTCGACTACGTCTTCACCACCGGCGGGATCGGCCCGACGCACGACGACATCACCGCGGACTGCATCGCCAAGGCGTTCGGCGTCGGCATCTCGGAGCATCCCGAGGCGGTGGCACGCATGACGCGGCACTATGGCGACCCGGCGCTGTTCACGCCGGCCCGCCGGCGCATGGCGCGGGTGCCGCACGGCGGCGTGCTGGTCGACAATCCGGTCTCGGTCGCACCCGGCTTCCAGATGGAGAACGTCTTCACCTTCGCCGGCATTCCCAAGGTCGCGGAGGCGATGTTCCAGTCGATGAAGCACCGGCTGGTGGGCGGCACGCCCGTCCTCTCGCGCACCGTGCGGACCAACCTCGCCGAAGGCATCATCGCCGAGCCGCTGGGCGCCCTGCAGAAGCGCTACGAGGACGTCGACATCGGCTCTTATCCGGCCTTCCGCAACGGCAAGCCCAGCGTCTCGCTTGTCCTGCGCGGCACGGATGATGCAAGGCTCGCTGCCGCGATGGCCGAGCTGATGGAGACGATCCGCGGTATGAACGGCGAGGCCGAGGAGTTCGTGACCTGAAGAGACCTCTATGATTCAAGGCGCCGGCCGACACGTCGCCTCGTGGTCGGTGCTGATCGCGCTCACCGTGCCGGTTACGGCGTTAATGCTGTGGTTGCACGCGCCGGCCGCGCTGATGCTGGGGCCGCTGCTCGCCGGTGTCGCCTTCGCTTCCTGGGGCGGCAAGGTGACATATCCCGTCCCGGTCTTCGCGGTGGCGCAGGGCATCGTCGGCAGCATGATCGCCCGGATGGTGCCGCTCACGATCGTGGGTGACATCCTGGGACACTGGGCGCTGTTCACCGTCGGCGTCGTCTCGGTCGTCGCCGCCAGCAGCTGGGTCGGCTGGCAGATGACGCGCTGGCAGATGCTGCCCGGCACCACGGCGCTGTGGGGCGTGAGCCCGGGCGCCGCGTCGGTGATGACCTACATGGCCGAAGCCTACGGCGCGGACATGCGCATGGTGGCCTTCATGCAGTATCTCCGGGTCGTCATGGTGGCCGCTGTTGCGGCCGGGGTGGCGCGATACTTCGGCGGTGCCTCCCAGCACGCGCCGGACGCGATCGTGTGGTTCCCGGAAGTGGCCTGGCTGCCACTGCTCGAGACGCTGGCGCTGGCGGCGGTGGGCTCGTGGATGGCGCGGCGGCTCAATATCCCGGCCGGCGCCTTCCTGGTCCCGCTGGTCGCCGGAATCGTGCTCACGCATATGGGCTGGCTTCGCATCGAACTGCCGACCTGGCTGCTCGCCGGCTGTTACGCGCTGGTCGGCTGGAACGTTGGTCTGCGCTTCACGCGGGCGCTGCTGGGCTACGTGCTGCGTCAACTGCCCGGCATCCTGCTGTGCATCTTCGTCATGCTGGCGATGTGCGGCGCCGTGGCGGCCTTCATGGTATTCGCCGCCGGCATCGATCCGCTCACCGCCTATCTCGCCACGAGCCCCGGCGGTGCGGATTCCATCGCAATCATCGCGGCCTCGACCGACGTCGACGTGTCGTTCGTGATGGCCATGCAGACCGTACGCCTGCTCGTCGTGCTGTTCGGGGCGCCCTACCTCACCAGGATAATCGCGGATCGGATCGGCGCCGTCGGCAAGGACTGAAGGCTTCGGTTCCGCCTGTTGCGTCCGACCTCGGCGCCATAGTCGAGCGGCAGCGTGGGCCGCTTCGCCTCGTACGGCGCATTCAAGCAGGTGCGGTCGAAAGGCTCTGCCAAAGTGCAGCCCTTGCCCACCTCCGACGATGACCGCATGCGACCTGGTCGGGCCGCCGACGGTTGTCTGCTCGACTCTACCGTCTTAGGTTGTCAAAGTGTCAAGGTCCGCCCAATTGGGGAGACCCGATGAATCGCAGGCAACGCAAAGGTGATGGGAAGCGCTCATCGCCGCAACCGGTGTCGGCCCTGATGTCGGGCCGGATATCGGCTTCGAACGTCTCAAGGGTTTTTGCCGAAGCGGTCCGGCATCATCAGGCCGGAGGGTTGGCTGAAGCCGAGCGGCACTATCGCCAAGTCCTTGCCGTCGTCCCCCACCACGCCGACAGCCTGCATCTTCTTGGCGTCGCTACCTTTCAGGCGGGACGGGCCGATCTTGCCATAGAGCTGATAGCGCAGGCTCTTGCCGTCCAGCCTGACTACCCCGAGGCGCTGTGCAATCTCGGCAACGCGCTCACCAACCTCTCCCGACTGAACGACGCCGCCGCGAGCTATCGAAAGGCGCTGGACCTCGCGCCGAACTATCTTGAGCCCCTGGTCAACCTCGGCAACGTTCTGGAGAGCCTTGGGAAACCCGACGAGGCAATCGACTGCTACCGCAGGACGATCGCCCTGCAACCCAGCCTTTCAGAGGCGCACAACAATCTCGGTGTCGTCCTGTATGGCCAGGGCCGCGTCGACGAAGCCATCGCGAGCTACGAGCGCACGCTCGAGATCAACCCGGGCTTCGTCATGGCCCTCAATAATCTTGCCGCGGCGCAGCTTGCCCGGGGCGAGCCAGCGGCGGCCCTGGACGCCGTACGGCGCTCGTTGCGGACCGGGGAGTCCGACGACGCCAAGGCGCTGCTGGTCGCCTGCCTCAGCCGTGTGCGCGACGTCGGGAGCGACAGCGGATTGCGGCCCCTCGTGGCGCGGGCCTTGTCGGAATCGTGGGGCCGCCCGGACCAGCTTGCGCGGGTCTGCATAAGCCTTATCAGGCTCGACCCCGAGATCGCCGGATGCGTGCGCCGCGCGGTGGAGACATGGCCGCAGCCGTTGCCGGCGAAGATCCTGTTCGGAGAGCGCGGCCTTGCAGCCGCAACGGCCGACCAGCTGCTGATCGCCCTGCTCGATGCGGCTCCGGTGGGTGACGTCGAGATGGAGCGTTTTCTGACGATGGCGCGGCGGGCGTTGCTCGACGCCGCCGGCGATGCTGCGGCAACAGCCGAAGGGCTCGGCTTCCATAGTGCGCTTGCCCGGCAGTGCTTCATCAACGAGTACGTGTTCGCCGTATCAGCGGATGAACGCCTTGCCGCCGAAGCGTTGCGTGAGTCGCTGTCGGCGGCTTTGGACACGGGTGCCCCGGTTCCAGTGTCGTTGCTGCTGGCGGTCGCGACCTACTTTCCGCTCCAGACCGTCCCGCAATGGGCCAAGTTGCTGGAGATGCCATGGCCCAAGCCTGTCGCCTCACTTCTTACGCAGCAGCTTCACGAACCGGAAGAGGAACGTCGGCTCGCCGCCGACCTTCGCCGACTCACCGAAATCGACGACAGCGTCTCGCTGGCCGTTCAGAGCCAGTACGAAGAGAATCCCTATCCACGCTGGGTCAAGCTTCCGCGCGCAAAGAAGGCCGATTGCATCGGCTCCTACCTGCGCCAGACCTTCCCGATGGCAGCCCTCGCTCCCGCTCCGGCTACCGACAGAATGGAGATCCTGGTGGCAGGCTGCGGCACCGGCCAGCATCCGATCAGGACGGCACAGCAGTTCGCCGAAGCACGCGTGCTGGCCGTCGATCTCAGTCGGAACAGCCTGGCTTATGCCGCGCGTAAGACACGCGAACTCGGCATTTCCTCGATCGAATATGCGCAGGCCGATTTGCTGAAGCTCGGCTCATTCGATCGCCGCTTTGATGTCATCGAGGCGAGCGGCGTGCTGCATCATCTCCGTGATCCTCGGTGTGGATGGCGCACGCTGCTGTCTCTCCTGAAACCGGGCGGGTTCATGCTGCTTGGCTTCTACAGCGAGATCGCGCGGCGGGACGTCGTCCGGCTGCGAGAGTTCGTCGCCGGTCGGGGTTACGGCTCGACGCCGGACGAGATACGGCGCTGTCGCCTGGAATTGATGGAGATGGATGGCGGCGATCGCTCGGCACAAGCGGCGCCATCGGACATGTTCAGCATCAGCGCCTGCCGCGACCTTCTCTTTCACGTCCAGGAGAGGTGCTTCACGCTCACGGAAATCGAGCTGTTTCTCCGCGAAAACGATCTCACCTTCATCGGATTCGAGATCGCATCTGACGTTGTGCACGCCTATCGATCACGATTCCCGGACGACCGGGCCGCAACCGATCTCGCGCGGTGGCAAATCTTCGAAACCGAGAATCCGGACACGTTCGCCGGAATGTATCAATTCTGGATTCAGAAGAAGCAATGACTCGCGTTCGAATGCCGTAGCGAGCGCCAGACCCGGAGAGCGGTCATGGAAAGCTTCCCGGTCCGATCACGTATTCGCCGCCCGGTGCACCGTCTTGGCTCTGGTCGCCAGAAGCTTGTCGATGCGGCGGCCGTCCATGTCGAGGACCTCGAAGCGCCAGCCGCCCACGACGACGGCATCGCCTTCCTTGGGCAGGCGGCGCATGGCGGCCAGCACCATGCCGGCCGCGGTGTGGAAATCGGCGGTCCGTTTGGTGGTGATGCCCAGCAGTTCGATGAGCTCATCGGCCGGCATGCTGCCCGCCACCAGCCACGACCCGTCGTCGCGCTCCTTGGCTGCGGGTTCGGCCGGGCCCGCGTCGGTCTGGAAGGCGCCGACGATGGCTTCGAGGATGTCCGCAGTCGTGACGATGCCCAGCAACTCGCCGTACTCGTCCTGCACCAGGACCATGTGAGCGGGCGAATTCTTCAACGTGTCGAGCACGTCGAATCCGTCCATCGTATCGGGCACGATGGGGGCGGGCCTGACCAAGGCGCGGGGATCGGCGCTGCCGTCGCGGATGAAGGCGTCCAGCAGGTCGTTCTTGCGCACGACCCCAGCGGCGTGATTGGCGGCGGGATCCCAGGCGACCAGGCGGGAATGGACGCTCGATTGCACGGTCCGCAACAGGGCCTGCGGCTCGAGCGACAGGTCGACGATGTCGAGCTCGTGCCGCGGGGTCATGATGGCGCGGGCGGGCCGGTCTCCCAGCCGCATGACCGCGCTGATCATGCCGCGTTCGCGCGGCTCGATGACCCCCGAGGATTCGCCTTCGGCGATCAGCGCCTTGATCTCTTCCGCCGTCACGGCGGAATCGCCGCCCTGCCGCCCGCCGAGCAGGCGGAGGACCGCCTTGCCCGAGACGTCGAGCAGCCAGACGAGCGGCGCGGAAATGCGGGCCAGCATCGTCATGCCGGGCGCCACGGTCGCGGCGACAGCCTCGGCGTTGCGCAGCGCGATCTGCTTCGGCACCAGCTCGCCCACGATCAGCGACAGATAGGTGATGAGGGCGACCACGCCGCCATAGGCCAGCGGTTCGGCGAAGCGAAGCGATAGTCCGATGTCGACCAGCACCGTCGTGAGGCGCGCGCCCAGGGTCGCGCCGGAAAAGGCGCCGGCGAGGATGCCGACCAGGGTGATGCCGATCTGGACCGTCGAAAGGAAGCGGCCCGGATCCTCTGCAAGGCGCAAGGCGGCGCCGGCGCCGCGCGATCCGCCCTGGGCCATGGCCTTCAGCCGGCCCCGGCGCGCCGAGACCACCGCCAGTTCCGACATTGCGAGGACACCGTTGATGAGGATGAGGACGATCGCGATCAGCAGCTCGATATAGACCATCGCTTCAGTCTATCTGCGATTCTGGCCCGGACGAAGGCCGGGCGGGGCGCGGGTTTTGCAAGGGCGCGTGCGGGAAATCGTCCCAAACCCCCTCAATCGAAATCGTGTAGCTTCATTCCATGACCGCTTTGCATGACATGACCGCCGGCGAGCTGCTCGCCGCCTACCAATCCAAGTCGCTGTCGCCCGTCGAGGCTATCGACGCCGTGATCGCCCGCATCGAGGCCTGGGAGCCGAAGCTGAAGGCGCTGTATGCGCCGGACTTCGAGGGTGCGCGCAAGGCCGCGAAGGCGTCCGAGGCGCGCTGGCAGAAGGGCACGCCGCCGGGTGCGCTGGACGGGGTTCCCATCACCATCAAGGAGAACATCGCCACCAAGGGCGTCCCGGTGCCGCTCGGCACGGCTGCGACCGAGCTGGTACCCGCCGCCGCAGACGCGCCCGCCGCGGCGCGGGTGCGCGAAGCGGGGGCGATCATCCTCTCCAAGACCACCATGCCCGATTACGGCATGCTCTCCTCGGGCCGCAGCTCCTTCCATCCGCTGACGCGAAACCCGTGGAATCTCGCCTGGAATCCCGGCGGTTCCAGCGCCGGCGCGGGGGCTGGTGCGGCGGCGGGCTATGGCCCGCTGCATCTCGGCACCGACATCGGCGGCTCGGTCCGCCTGCCTGCGAGCTGGAACGGCATCTTCACCCTGAAGCCCAGCCTCGGCCGCGTCCCGGTCGATCCGCCGTTCTTCGGCCGCGCCATCGGGCCGATGACTCGCAGCGTCGCGGACTCGTGCCTGCTGATGGCCGAACTTTCCAAGCCCGACTGGCGCGACCACATGAACCTGCCGCCGGCCGGCATCGACTGGAACGCCGGGTCGCTCGAACCGAAGGGCCTCAGGATCGGCCTGCACATGGACGCGGGCTGCGGCATGCCGGTCGAGCCAGAAACCAGGGCGGCGGTCGAGGCGGCGGCGAAGCTGTTCGCGGCGGCCGGTGCGCATGTCGAACCCGTCGCGCCGTTCATGACCCCTGCCATGCTCGACCTCCAGGACATCTTCTGGCGGGTGCGGAGCTGGGTCGATTTCTCGGCGCTGAGCCATGCACGCCAGGCGAAGGTGCTGCCCTTCATTGCCGACTGGTGCCGCGCCGGCGCCGATGTTTCGGGGCCCATGGTGATCCGCGGCGTGAACAACTACATGGCGATCCGCGCCGCCACCGTGAAGGCGACGCAGCCGTTCGACTACGTGCTGTCGCCGACCTCGCCGGTGCCCACCTTCCCGGCCGAATGGGAGATGCCCTCCAACGACGTGAACCGGGCGATGGACCACATCGGCTTCACCATGCCCTACAACATGAGCGAACAGCCGGCCTCCTCGATCAACTGCGGCTACACCAGGGATGGCAAACCGATCGGCCTCCAGATCTCGGGCCGCCGCTTCGACGATTCCGGCGTGCTGCGCCTGTCCCGCTGGTTCGAGACGGCGCGCGGCGAGCAGAAGAAGTGGCCGGAGCCGCCGAAATAGGGCGCTCGCACCGATGGAGTACGACGTCATCGTGGTGGGCTCGGGCGCTGCCGGCCTGTCGGCGGCGCTGGCGGCCGCGCACGATGGCGCAAGCGTGATCGTGCTCGAAAAGTCCTGCTGGCTCGGCGGCACGACGGCCATGTCGGGCGCGGGCACCTGGGTGCCGGGCAACCATCACATGAAGGCGGCGGGCATCGAGGACTCGCCCGGGGAGACGCTGCGCTACATCAAGGGCGCGGCGCCACCTGGCTGGGAGGCGAGCGAGCAGGAGTTGTGGCAGGTGCTGGCCGAGCAATCGGCGCCGATGCTGCGCTTCCTCGAGGACGAAACGCCACTCCGCTTCGAGCTGGTCAACCATCCCGATCCCTATGCCGATTTGCCGGGAGGAAGGCCGTTCGGCCGCATGGTCTCGACCACGCCCCTCAGCAAGTTCCTGCTGGGCCGTTGGTGGAACCGGGTGCGGGCTTCGGTGAAAACGCAGCTCTTTACCTATCGCGAACTGGTCGACGGAGTCCTCAAGAACCCGGTGCGCGGCGCGCTCGGCATGGCGCCGACCTTGCTCTGGCGGCTGCTGACGGCGCGGGTCGGTGCGGGCAATGCGCTGGTGATCGGACTGGTGCGGGGCTGTCTCGACAAGGGTTGCCGCATCGAACTCGAAGCACCGGTTCACCGGCTGGTGATGGACGGCGATGCGGTGGCAGGTGTCGAGGCCACGGTCGGCGGCGAACGGCGCACGATCCGGGCCGCGCGCGGTGTCGTACTGGCAACCGGCGGCTTCGACTGGAACCGCGATCTCATGGCCAGGTACTTCCCCGGCATCGACCTCACCGGCGCGCCGGACACCAACACGGGCGACGGCCAGGTGATGGCGGCCGAGGTCGGCGCCGAACTCGCGCACATGGACCAGGCGCTGATCTCGCCCGCGACCTTCACGATCTACGAAGGCCGACGCCACGCGCAGCCGCTGCTCGAGACGTACGCGCCGCACGTGATCCTTGTGAACCGCGACGCACAGCGCTTCGTCAGCGAAGGCAGTCCGGCGCTTGGTGTGGCGATCGACGAGCGCGGGCCCGACGGACGTCACCTGCACCTGCCGGCCTGGCGGATCTTCGACGCGCGGTATGCCAGGGCGATGACGCTCTCCATGCATTTCGGCTCGAAGGAGAAGGGGTTCATTCGCAAGGCCGACACGATCGAGGCGCTGGCCGCCCAGATAGGGCTCGATCCGGCGGCGCTGCGCGCCACGGTCGACCGCTTCAATGGTTGGTCGAAGGAAGGCGTCGATCGCGATTTCCATCGCGGCGAGACGGTGTGGGAGCGCTTCTATACCAAGGACCGCGCGCTCGGCACGGTCGAGCAGGCGCCATTCTATGCCGCGCCCTTCCTCTATGTGAGTCTCGGCACCAAGGGCGGCCCGCGCACGGACCGGTACTGCCGCGTGCTGCGACCCGACGGCAGCGTGATCGGCGGGCTCTATTGCGCGGGCATCGCGATGGCGAGCCCGATCGGTACCAAGTCAGTCGGCGCCGGCACGACGATCGGCCCGTGCCTCACCTTTGGCTACGTCGCCGGCCGCGCTATCGCCAAGCGCAATGCCTGATCGTTCGCTCCCTGGTCCGTTGGGCATCCTGATGCTCGACACGCGGTTCCCGCGGATCGTGGGGGACGTCGGCAATGCGGCCTCGTACGATTTCCCTGTGATCTTCCGGCGCATGGAAGGCATCGGCTCGGCCGATGCGGTGGCGGCGCATCCCGACCGGCCGCGTGTGCTGGCGGCGCTGAAGGCGAATGCCGAGGCGCTGGCGGCCGAAGGCGCGGTGGGGCTGGGGACGAGCTGCGGGTTCCTGGCGCTCTATCAGGAAGAGCTGGCGGCGCTGTCACCGGTGCCGGTGGCGACCTCGGCGTTGCTGCACATTCGCAGGCTCGCGAGTCGCAAGGTCGGCATCATCACGGCGTCGGCGAAGAATCTGACGCCGGCGCATCTCGCGGCGGTCGGCGCGCCGGTCGATACGCCGATGCTCGGATTGCCCGAGGACAGTTCCTTTGCCGGCACCTTCCTGCGCAACGGGCTGACGCTCGATCGCGAGACGGTCGAGCGCGAGGTCGTCGTGGCGGGGCGTGACCTGGTGGCGCGGCATCCCGAAGTGGATACGGTCGTGCTCGAATGCACCAACCTGCCGCCGTATAAGCTGGCCCTCGAGAAGGCGCTGGGCCTTCCCGTGCTCGATGTGCTCGACCTGTTGAACGATTTCTATCGCGAGGTCAGCGCGCGGCGTTGACCATCATGTCGGGCAGGAAGTTCACCAGGCCCGGGAAGAAGTAGAGCAGCACCAGGCACAGCACCATCGTCAGGAAGAACGGCAATGACACTTTGCCGATCCAGAAGATCGACTTGCCGGTCATCCCCTGCAGCACGAACAGGTTGAACCCGACCGGCGGCGTGATCTGCGCCATTTCGACCACGATGGTGATGAAGATGCCGAACCAGATCTTGTCGATGCCGGCCTGTTCGATCATCGGCAGCACGATGGCGGCGGTCAGCACGATCATCGAGATGCCGTCGAGGAAGCAGCCGAGGATGATGTAGAGGACGGCCAGCACCAGGATCAGCATGCCGGGCGTCAGGCCCATTGCCGCAATGGTCTCGGCGAGGTGGCGCGGCAGGCCGGTGAAGCCCATGGCGAGCTTCAGGAACGAGGCGCCCGCCAGGATCAGCAGGATCATCGAGGTGAGGCGCGTGGCGCCCATCACGCTGTCCCAGAAATTCCGGAGCGTCAGGCGCCGCTGCCAGAAGGCGATGGCGAAGGAGCCGATCACGCCGAAGGCGGCGGATTCGGTGGCGGTTGCGACACCGGAATAGATCGATCCCAGCACGAGCAGGATCAGCAGCACGACGGGGATCAGCGAGCTCGACTCGCGCAGCTTCTCCTTGAGCGGCATCGCCGGATCGGGCGGCGGGATCTTCGACGGGTTGAGCAGCGACCAGCCGGCGACATAGGCCATCATCAGGCCGGCCAGCAGGACGCCCGGGATGATGCCGGCCGCGAACAGCTTGGCGATCGAGACTTCGGCCTGCACGCCGTACACGATCATGATCAGCGACGGCGGGATCAGCAGGCCGAGCGTGCCGGCGCCGGAGAGGCTGCCGATGGCGATGGCATCGGGATAGCCGCGGCGGCGCAGCTCCGGCACGGTCATCTTGCCGATCGTGGCGCAGGTCGCGGCCGAGGAACCCGAGACGGCGGCGAAGATGGTGCAGCCGATGATGTTGGTGTGGACGAGCCGCCCGGGCAGGCGACGCATCCAGGGCGCGAGGCCACGGAACATCTCCTCCGAAATGGCGGTGCGGAACAGCACCTCGCCCATCCAGATGAAGAGCGGCAGCGCCGTCAGCGTCCAGGACGACAGGTCGGAGAAGACGACGGTCGCCATCGCATCGCCGGCCGGTTTGGCCGGCGCGAACATCCACATGACGGCGATCGACACGCCGATCATGCTCATGCCGATCCAGATGCCGGTGCCGAACAGGAAGAAGAGGGCGCAGATCGCGAGCAGCGCGATCTGTGCGTCGATACTGCCCATCAGCGCTCCAGGTGGGCGGCTTCCTCGCCCGAAGGATCTTCCATGAGGGGGCCGCCCGTCGCGACCACGACGAGCTGTTCGATGACGGCGATGCACAGGACCACGGCACCCACCGCCATGCCGACCTGCGGGATCCACAGCGGAATGGCGATCAGCCCGGTCGAGAGGTCGTTGATCTCGTAGGATTGCCAGCAGAGCTTGACCGAGAACCAGGCAAGATAGCCGGTCAGCAGGCTGCCGAGCGCCAGGCACCAGATCTCGGCCAGGCGCCGCGGCGTTCCCTGCAGTCGCTGCAGGAACAGGGTGACGCGGATGTGTTCGCCGCGGCCGAAGGTCGACGCGAGTGCCAGAAAGGCCGAGGCCAGCATCGCGTAGCCCGCGAATTCGTCGGCCGAGCGCGCAACGTAGGTAATCGGATTGGGCAGGCCGAAGGTCTGCTCGATCCAGAGGCCCACACCCGGGCCGACTGAATAAAGGACGAAGACCAGGAGCAGCACCATGAAGATGCCGCCCAGGATCCCCGTCACCTCGTAGAGTGTCTTCAGCGCGGACCGCACGGGAGCAGACGGCCTAGTTCTTGTTGTAGGCGTCGACCACGGCCTTGCCGTCGGGCCCGGCCTTCTCGAGCCATTCGGCCGTCAGCTTCTTGCCCAGCTCCTTGTACTCGCCGGCGAGCTTGGGCGAGGGCGGCTGCACCTTCATGCCGTTCTTGGCGAGCGTCTCGAGGAAACCAGCGGAGAGCCTCTCGGCCTCGGCCCAACCCAGAGCCTCGGCCTTGGCGGCCTCGGCCAGCACGACCTTCTGGGTCGCGGGATCGAGCTTGTCGAAGGCAGCCTTGTTCATCAGCACGGCGTTCTTCGGGAGCCAGGCCTGGGTGTCGTAGAAGTGCGTGAGCTGCTCCCATACCTTCGAATCGACGCCGGTGGCACCAGACGAAATGAACGAATCGACCTTGCCGGTGGCCAGCGCCTGGCTGAGTTCGGCGGCCTGGATGGTGATGGGCTGCGCGCCGGTCAGTTCGGCGATGCGCGACGTGCCGCGATTGTAGGCACGGAACTTCATGCCCTTCATGTCGGAGAGCTGGTTCACTTCCTTCTTGGCGTAGAGGCCCTGGGGCGGCCAGGGAACGGCGAACAGGACCATCATGCCCTGCGCGGCGGCCTTCTTCTCGAGCACCGGCTTCTGCGCCGCCCACAGCTTCTTCGCTTCGGGGAACGAGCTCGCCAGGAAGGGCACGACGTCGACGCCATAGACCGGGTCTTCATTCTCGAAGTTGGAGACCAGGATCTCGCCGATCGGTGCCTGGCCCGTCTGCACCGCGCGCTTGATCTCGGGGGCCTTGAACAGCGAGGCGCCCGGGTGGACGACGATCTCGAGCTTGCCGCCGGAGCTCGCCTTCACGGAGTCGGCGAACTTCTGGAGGTTGACCGTGTGATAGTTGGTCGCGGGGTAGGCGGCCGGCAGGTCCCACTTGGTCTGGGCGAACGCGGGCGTGGCGAACAGGGTCGCGACGGTCGCGAGTAGAAGTCTGCGCTTCATGGTGAAATCTCCCGAAAAGGTCCCCAGACGCTGATCGTTACAACGGCCTCATCGGGGCAGCAAGCGGCGGTAGAGCGGCTGCAGCAGGGTGGGGATGATGTAGATCGGGAATTGCACCGCGGCGATGAACAGGAAGATGTCCGGATCGGCCGTCGCCGGCAGGACCGCCATGAGCAGCGCGTTGTGCCGGCCTCCCGAGCAGTAGCCGACCGTTAGCGCGCTCCGACGGTCGAGGAACGGCCGGGTCGCGACCGCCATCACCAGATTGCACAGGAGCATGCCGGCGAAGGAGCCGGCGACGAAGCCCGCGAGCTTGACAGGCTCGGTCAGCGCGCGGGCGACGACGCCATCCATCAGCGGGATGGCGAATACTATGAGCACGACCACCGAGATCCCATCGAGGGTCGGGCCGGCCGCGATGAGGCGAGGCCCCAGCGAGCGGCGGATCAGGAGCGCCCCGACCAGCGCCACGGCTACGATCATCGCCAGCCTCAGACTAAGGTCGAACAGGCCGATATTGAGGTCGAAGCCCAGCAGCCACAGTGCGAGCGGTGGCAGGGTGAAGGGCACCAGGAAGTTCGTGAACAGCGAGAGCAGCAGGGCCAGCGAGGAATCGAGACGCAGGAAGGTGGCCGTCGTCGCGGCCGAGATGATGCCGGGCGCCATGGCACTGAGGCAGAGCGCCGTGACGAGGCTCGGCCACAGGCCCAGCCCCTGCCAGATCGGCCAGACCACGAGCGGCACCGCGACCAGGTTGAGGACCGCCAGTAGCAGCGCCGGACCCGGGCGGCGCAGGAGTGCCGAGAGGCGGCCCCAGTCCATGCGCGCCAGCGCCAGCATCAACAGCAGCACCACGAGCGGGAGCAGCAGCGGCCGCGCCGCCGCGGCGACGTCCTGAAACAGCAATCCCAGCAGCAGCGAGAAGGGCAGCAGCGTCGTGGCGCGGCGCCCCATGCGCTGCAGGACCGATACGAGCGGATTCATTGAAGCCACCGTAGCACGTGCTAGCCTGCGGCCGATGAACACTCTGCCCGGCGTCTGGCTCGACGATCTCACCCGACAGGAAGCCCTTTCGCGTTTCGGCGGCGATGCTGTCGCGGTTGTCCCCGTCGCGTCGGGGCGCGTGGCCCAACCTCACCTACCGCTCAAGACGGCGACGCTGGTCGCCCGCGCGCTCGGCCAGAAACTGCTGGAGCGGGTGCCGGTCGTCATGGCGGCCGTGGTGGATGCCGGTTCGATCCGGCAGCGTGACATGCTGGGCCAGATCCTGGGGGCACGACTGGACGAGGTGCGGTCGCTCGGCGCGCGCCGCCTCGCGATTCTCGACGTGGCTCCTTCCGGTGGTGCGCCGCTCGACGTTGCCGGGGATGTGCTGATGCTGCGCATCTGCGATCGATCCGATGCGGCCGAGTTCGCCACGTCCTGCATGATGGCACTCGACCCGCGTAGCGTTCGCATGGCGCTCCTGCCGGCCGGCTCGTACAGCGACGCTTTTAGCGGCGAACGCCGCATGTCGAGTGAGGTCGATGCCATCGCCACGGCCCTCGTTACGAAGTGGCCCGATCTTATTTAACGGTACGGTCCCTTACGCTGTGGCGCTTCGGTCCGCGGACTGGCACAAGTGCCACTTATGCCGCTGCACTGGACCGTCGACTCCAAGGAAAGACTCGTGATCGCGACCGCCGAAGGCGTCGTTACCCGTGCGGAGGTCGAGAATTACCTAGAGGTGATGGCCGGAGCCGGCTCGCTGTCTTACCGCAAGCTGTTCGACTGCAGTCGCGGCGATACCGCGATGACCGCGGAGGACA
Source organism: uncultured Reyranella sp. (assembly GCF_945957355.1). Lineage (GTDB taxonomy): Bacteria > Pseudomonadota > Alphaproteobacteria > Reyranellales > Reyranellaceae > Reyranella. The sequence continues at coordinate 50,103 of NZ_CAMFKM010000012.1, forward strand.
TGCTGGCGATCGGCGTGAATATCCGTACGCGACATGCCGCCGCCGGCACGCTGGGACCACTGGCCATCGTCGTGCCGCCCGAGCAGTCCGAGCTGGTTTCGCGAGTGCTGGGGATTCTCGCCACGGCCGACCGCCCCATGCGGATCTTTTCAGATGCCGAACCGGCGCGGCGCTGGATCGAGAGCCTGCCGAAGTAGGCGACGGCGCCCGGCGTTATCGGCTATGGTCTGGCGCACCGCGCAAGCAGGAGTTTTCATGAATCTTTTCGGACTGTCGGCCTTCGCAGCCGCGTCGCTGATCGTCGCCACCGCCAGTGCACAGACGGCCATCCAGGCGGGTGAATGGGAGACGACGGAGAAGACCACGATGGAAGGTGTGCAGCCGATGCCGCCCTCGTCGAAGAAGGTCTGCCTCAAGGCCGACGAGGCCCAGCTCGAGCGCCTGCTGTTCCCGACGCCGGACGAGATCAAGCGGCATGGTTGCAAGTACGAGCCGGGTGCGAAGAAGGCGGGCGTGCTCGCGGCCACCCTGACTTGCCCGCCGAACGACCAGGTGCCGGGTGTTACCGCCAAGGCCGAGATCAGCTACACGCAGACCAGCTACCAGGGCGTTGGGCAACTCGAGGCAGCCGACAAATCCGGCACGACGGTCAAGGGCAAGAGTGAACTGAGCGGCAAGCGGCTGGGCGACTGTCCGAAGTAGGCCCGGGATCAGGAGAAGGCGGGCATCACCTGCTCGCCGAATCGGCGCATGGACGCCAGATTCTGGGGCTGGCTCATGGCGCCAAAGCCGGTCTGGCAGAGCAGGTGCCGCACGCCGACGTCGCGCAGCTCCGCCACCTGCTCACGGACGCGCTTCGCCGAACCATACAGACAGCCGGTGCGCAGCAGGAAGGGCACGGCTTCGGAATCCGGCACCTTGGGATCGGTCCAGGCATTGAGCGTCGCGGGCTCGGGCGCGAAATCGGCCGGATTGTGCGCTTCGCGCACGTGCATCATGTGCTCGCGCGTCTCGACCAGCAGGGCGGCCAGCGCGTCCTCGGCCTCGGCATCGGATTCTCCCACATAGACGTTGCGCCATAGTGCGCTCTGGGCGAGCAGCCGCGCCTTGGTCGCAGCGTCGTGGCCGCCTTCGTCGATGCCGGCAGCGTAGGTCGCCCAGCGTTCCCTGATGCGCTCGACCGGCAGGCGGGCGGTCAGGATCGGCATGCCGAGCCTGCCGCATTCCCTGAAGGAGCCGGGCGAGATCACGCTGCGCCAGAGCGGCGGGCCGGGCTGCTGCACCGGCTTGGGCCGGATCGCCGGCACGTGCAACTTGTGGAAGCGGCCTTCGTAGTCGAGCGGTGATTCGGTCCAGGCACGCTGCAGGATGTCGACCGTCTCTTCCATGCGCTCGCGGCTGTCGGTGCTGCGCATTCCGTGGCCGACAAACTCGTACTCATTGTAGGCCGTGCCCTTGCCGATGCCGACGTCGATGCGGCCCTTGCTGAGATTGTCGAGCAGGGCGAGCTGGACGGCGAGGCGAACCGGATGATGGAAGGGCGTCTGCACCACGGCGAAGCCCAGTCGAACCTTGCTGGTCTTCATCGCCAGCGCTGCTGCGAACATCAATGAGTCGCAATAGACGCTCTCGCCGGTGAAATAGTGCTCGGTCAGCCAGACGTCCGAAAAGCCCAGCCGTTCGGCCTCGCAGGCCTGCGCCACGATGTCGTCGATGCGGGCAGCGTCCTCGTCGGGTGAGGGCGACATTGCCAGGGTAAGCCATCCGAACTGCATTCTACTCTCCGCGTGGCGCCTGCAGTCCTATAGCATGCAGGGCCGTTTCCGCCCGTCTGGCTTCACCTCGTCGGACGTACTAACAACTGCCGTCGTGGTCGCTGTGCTGAAGAACGCTCTTTTGATCCTGGTTTCCGTCGTGCTTTGCACGGCGGCGGCCGAGGGCATGGTCCGTTGGCTGGACGCGCAGGAGCCGAGCGCCGCGCTGAAGTATCTCGATGGTCTCCCTTTGGCAGAAGGTGTGCAGCGCGCCTGGTTCGGCGAGGATCCGCCGCCGCTGCCGAATCGCCATGCTGTCTCTTCCGAAGCCGTCGAACTGGTCAGGCGGGTCGAAGCGAGCGGCGTGACCGAGGGGACGCGCCGGTCCGACATGTTCAAGGTGTGGAACAGCGCCTTCGTCGGCCCCGATCCCTGCGCGCATCCTTATCTCAAGGACGCGCCGGGCCAGATCTACGTCTACGATCCGCCCGACGGCAGTCCATGGCCCCGCTTTCGCTTCCTGCCCGACACGACGACGCCGATCGGGCTGGTGACCAATGCCTACGGGTTTCGCGGCGGTCCAGTGCCTCTCGCGCGCCAGCCGAAGACGATTCGCATTGCGTTCATCGGCGCGTCGACGACGGTGGCTTCGCACCACTTCCCTTATTCCTATCCCGAGCATGTCGGCTATTGGCTCAATCGGTGGGCCGCCGCGAAGAAGCTCGACCTTCGCTTCGAGGTCCTGAATGCCGGGCGCGAGAGCATCGGCTCGCCCGACATCGCGGCCATCATGCGCAACGAGGTGGCGCCGCTCGCGCCCGATCTCGTCGTCTACTACGAGGGCGCCAACCAGTTCTATCTGGAGCCGCTCGTGCCCCAGCTTCCACCCCGTCCCGCGAGGTTGCCGGTCGCGCCGCCGCCGGCCCCCGGACTTCTCGAACGCATCCTCGAGGATCTGAGCTACAGCTCCGCGCTCGCCAAGAGACTGAAGAACCTGGTCGCCGAGCACACGTCGCCACGGGACCCCAAGCCGGCGCCCGGCGGCAGCGCACCGGGTGCCGACGGTCGCGAATGGCCCAAGCCCGACTACACGCTGGTCTGGCCGAAAGGCGTCGATGAGAAGGATCCCGACCTCGCGCGCAAGGACCTTCCGGTCACTCTGTCGGCCATCCTGGCCGATCTCGGTCGCATCGAGGCGACGACGGAAGCGGTGGGCGGGGAACTGGCGCTGGCCTCCTTCAAGTGGCTGGTCGAGGACGGGATGGTGCTCGATCCCGTGCGGCATCGCTTCATCCTGGAGTATCTCAATTTCGGCTATGCCCCATTCCGCTACCGGGACCTGGCGCGACTGGCCCGGTTCCAGAACCGCGTGCTGGAGAAGTACGCGAAGGAACACCGGATCGACTTCCTCGATGTCGCCCGCCTGATGCCGTCCGATCCGGACCTCTTCATCGATGCGATCCACGGCACGACCGAAGGCGTGCGGTTGCGCGCGTGGATCATGCTGCAGCTCCTCGTGCCTGTGATCGACCGGCACCTGGCCGACGGCACCTGGCCGAAAAAGAGCTTTCCGATCGTACCACCGCCGGCGCCGTACAAGCCGCGCGTGGTCACCTTCCAGTGCGAACGCAAGGCGCGGTGATCCACCTCGGCAAACACCTTGCAGTCACAAAGAGATAATCCTAGGTTCTCCCGTCACTCGGGGGGAGGAAGATGAAACTGGGATTTTTGGCGATCATGTCGATCGCCTTGGCGTCTGCGGGCGCAGGCTCCGCGGCAGCGCAGCAGACCACGCACGGGTGCGCCTGTCTCCACAACCAGACGCAAGCGCAGATCAGCTATCGCTACAAGTGGGGCGAGGGCGAGTGGAAGACGATGCAGCTAAAGCCTGGATACAACAATTGGATCTGCTGGCAGTACCAGAACGGGCAAAAGAGCTCGCCGAACCTGCTCTTCCAGCTCGACGTCGACATGTCCAAGGGCAGCGCCTGGACGACCTACTCCATCGCGCGCGTGCAGACCGTGGGCGCGAGCTGTGACGCGGTGGGAGCGGGCGGCCACTACAACGTCAGCTACCGGCCCAACACCAACAACTCATTCATCCAGGTGACGAAGCGCAACTGAGTTCTGCGGCGCGACGCGCTCGCGTTGACAGGCCGACAGGACATTCGCACGCTTCCGGCAAATCACCGGAGGAAACGAATGGCGCGCTACGATCGAGTGATCCGCGGCGGCATGATCGTCGACGGCAGCCGGCTGCCGCGCTTTCGCGGCGACATCGGCATCAAGGATGGCCGCATCGCCGAGATCGGCCAGATCTCACCGAACGACGCCGGCGAGGTGATCGACGCCGGCGGCCTGATCGTGGCGCCGGGCTTCGTCGACCTGCACACCCATTACGACGCACAGCTCTTCTGGGATCCCTACTGCACGCTCTCTTCGTGGCACGGCATCACCTCGGTGGTGATCGGCAATTGCGGCTTCGGTTTCGCGCCGGTTCGGCCGGCCGAGCGCGAGCGCGCCATGATGTCGATGACCCGGGTCGAGGCGATCCCCATGGCCTCGATGAAGGAGGGCATGCCTTGGAACTGGGTGACGTTCCCCGAGTTCCTCGACAGCGTCGATGCCGCGCCCAAGGCCGTGAACGTCCTGCCCTATGTGCCGGTGTCGCCGCTGCTCATCTGGGTGATGGGATTCGAGGCGGCGAAGGCTGGGAAGATGCCGACGCCGGAGCAGCATGCCGAACTCAGGCGCCTGCTCAACGAGGCGATGGACGCCGGCGCCTGCGGCTGGTCGGCTCAACGCATGAAGCCCACCGGGCCGGCGGCGGTGCAGCGTGACTATGACGGAACCCCGATGCCCACCGACGTGATGCATGACGAGACCTGCCGCGAGCTCGCGCGCGTGCTGGCCGAGCGCAACGAGGGCTTCATGCAGATGCTGCTGATCTCGGGCGACAACGCGGCCGACCGAGCCTTCTATGAGGAGCTCTCGATCCTGAGTGGCCGGCCCATGATCATGAACGTGATCCAGGCCTTCGATCACCGGCCCGAAATCCACCGGCGCGGACTCGCTTGGCTGAAGAGCTGCCGCGAGCGCGGCATCCGGGTCGTAGGGCAGGGCCTCACGACCGACGCGGGCTTCACCTTCACCTTCGAGGATTGGAACCTGTTCGACGATTCGCGGGACTGGTGCGACGCCACGACCGGCACGCGCGAGGAACGGCTGGCCAAGCTCGCCGATCCGGCGCGCCGTGCCCGTCTGCGCGAAAACCTGCCGATCACCGCGACCGGTCCGCTGCCGCAGATCGCCATCGTCGGGCCCAAGACCGAGCGCAACAGGAAGTGGCTCGACCATACGCTGGCCCATGCCGGCGAGAAGATGGGCAAGCATCCGGTCGACGTCATGCTCGACATGGCGGTCGAGGAGAATCTCGAAACCGAGTTCTTTGCCGCACCGCCCAATGGCAGCATCGAGTATCTCAAGGAACTGGTGGACGATCCGTACATCCTGTTCGGCGTGTCCGACGGCGGCGCCCACACCAAGTTCCTGACGGCCGGCCGCTATCCGACCGAGACGATCTGCAAGGTGGTTCGTCAGCACGGCATGCTGAGCCTGGAGGACGTGCACTGGCGGCTGTCGGCGCTGCCGGCCGAGGTCGCAGGTTTCCGCGGCCGCGGCATGCTGAAGAAGGGCGCGCCGGCCGACATCGTGATCTACGACTATGACGGGCTGAAGGTCCTGCCCGACGAGATCGCACACGACCTGCCGGGTGGCGAATGGCGTCGCGTGCAGCGCGCCTCGGGCTACAAGTACATCCTGGTCAACGGCCAGGTGACGATGCGCGATGACCGGCCGACCAATACCTACTCAGGCCGCCTGCTGCGGCATGGGGCTTGAGTGCCTTACTGGCAGCTCTGGCCCTTTACCGGCACGCGCAGTTTCCAGCACAGAGTCTCGCCGTCGGCGGCGCGGCCGGAATTGCAGAAGTAGACGTCCTTGTCCTTCTGCATCCACAGGCCGCCGGGGATCGCCGCCTTGATGTCGAAGCCCGTGGAGATCAGCAGGCCCGGTGACATCGCCGGCGCCTCGGAATATTGCGACACGCGGGTCGGCGGCTTCTGCTGGGGCGGCTGCTGCGGCTGTGCCCACGCTGCGCCGCTTGTCAGGCAACCGAGCGCGAGCGGCAAAAGCGTTTTCATTGGAACTCCGTACGCCAGAATGCAGCAATTCTAGGTTGATAACGGATTTCATGCAACGCAGGCGAGTAGGCGTCACTCCTGTGCGGTACCTACTCCACCACCGTTGTTTCGAAGTCGGCCGGCATCGTGATCTCGATCAGCTCGAGGTCGTCGCTGTGGTCGATTTCCTTGTGCTTCACGCCAGGCGGTTGATAGACGGTCGAGCCGGCGACCAGCTTGTGCTGGCCATAGCCTTCATATTCGAAGATCGCCCAGCCCTTCAGCACGTAGACGAACTGGAACTCGAGCGCGTGGCTGTGGCGCGGCGCGTCCGGATGCTGTCCGGGCACGGCGCGGATGACGTGCGCGCCGACCTTGCCGCCCGTCAGTTCCTTGAGCCCAAGCGGCCGATATTCGAAGAAGGGCCGGAGCCCGTCCCTCTGGAAGGAGTCGGGTCCTAGATGGTTCACGATGCCGGGGCCGCCGGTCGCGGTCGCTTCCTTGAGCTTTTCTTCCTCGGCCTCGCCAGTCGTCGGAAAGAGATCGGGCATGCCATCCTCCATCTTGTGTTGGAAGCCAGCATGCCCGTTTACGCGGACCCGGTCAGCAGTGCGTGACCTCGCGCATCTGCCAGCACTGCACATCGCCTTCGATCGGGCGGCCGGAATTGCAGTAGTAGACGTCCTTGTCCTTCTGCAGCCAGAGGCCGTTGGGCACCGCCGCCTTGATCTCGTACCCGACCCTGATCATCGTGATGGCGGACTGGCCCGGCATCGGTGTGTATTGCGTCAGGCACGAGGGCGCCTGACCCGGTGCCTGGGCCTGGGCCTGGGCCGGAAGCTGGCCCGCAGTCTGCGCCGGGGCCGGCTTGGAGCCGGGCGACTGCTGCGAATAGGCGATAGTTCCGGCAGCGACGGCGGCCACCGCTGCAAGCGCGACGGTGCCCGCGACGAGCATTTTCATGTCCAGCTCCTCGGTCATTCCCCGACTTCGAACTGACGGGTCCGGCATCCCCACACCGGCCCACCCACACACATCGGGGGCGGAAGCTAAATATATTGCAGTAGCGGCGCAACCTTGAAAAATTACGGTCCGGATACGGAAATTGCCGGGCCACCGAGGAGGGGTGCCGGTTCGTCTCTTTGTGCCTTGGCAGACGGGTTGCGGTCTGCGGATTATCGTCGGGATAGCCTGAGGAGGACGATCCTGCCGAAGACACTGTTCATCGATTCGACGCCGGACATCGATCGCGTATGGAAGCAGGTTCATGGCGCGACGGACATCCCGATCGTGGTCGGCATGGGGCCGGTCCCTGAGGAGGAGGTGCCGGGCCGGGTCGAGGGCTATGACACGGTCATCAATGACGCGACCTATTTCAGCGAGTCCACGCTCAGGCGCTGTACCGGGCTGAAGCACATCGTCTTCCTCGGCACGGGGGCCGCGAGCTTCGTCGACCTCGCGGCGGCGGAACGGCTTGGCATCAAGGTCTCGACTATCGGCGGCTACGGCGACACCACGGTCGCCGAACATGCGATGGGCCTGGTCTTCGCCGCAGCCCGCCACATCGCGACCATGCACGTCATCGTGCGCGGCGGCGGGTGGCGGCCGATGCAGGGCATGGAACTAAAGGGCAAGACTTTGGGCGTGGTAGGCTTGGGCGGCATCGGTCGGGAGATGGCGCGCATCGCCCAAGGCGTCGGCCTCAAGGTGATCGCCTACAACCGCTCGCCCGTTCCGGGCGCCAGCGTGCCCATGGTGACGATCGACGAGCTCCTGGCGCAGTCCGACATCGTGAGCCTGCACCTCGCGTTGAACGATGCCACGCGTGGCTTCCTCGACCGCGCGAAGCTAGAGAAGACCCGTCCGGGCGTCCTGATCGTCAACACCGCACGGGCCGGCATCGTCGACGAGCCGACGCTGGTCGACCTGCTGCGTTTGGGTCGCATCGGTCACTACGCAACCGACGTCTTCGGCAAGGAGCCGACGCCTCCCGACGAACCGCTGCTCGAGCTCGACAACGCCACGTTGACTGCGCACGCCGGCTACAACACGCCCGAGGCGGCGATGACGATGTACCGACGCGCCATAGACCTGGCGGCAAAGGGATAGGCCGGGAGCGGCCTCGCTTTTGGCCGGATCTTCGGGCAATGTCCGGTAGCATGATGGAAGAGATTCGCACTTCTATCGCGCAGGACGGGGGGCAATGGTTGCGATGGCGTCGGCGTTGGCAGCCACCGATCTCCGAGGGCCATAGCAGGCAATGAAGCGCAAGATCGTAATCCCCTCCTTGCTTCTTCAACCGATGCTCGTTGCAGTAGTCGCCAGCGTGGCGCGGGCCATAGTCTATGTCGTGAACCCCTTGGCGGAGAACGGCGACGCCTGGGTCGGTTGCCTCCTTGCCGGCGCGTTTGCTGGTTCCATCGCGACGGGGCTCATGGCCAGGGCTTGGCCGGAGACGGACGACACGAACCTGAATCGAGGCATTTCCTGGGGCGGATTCTCGGTCGAGTTTTCCGGTGGCGGTGGAGGCGAGGTGCACGATTATGGCGATGCGGGTAGTGGCGATGCCGGTATCGGCGATGGCGGTGGGGGCGATGGCGGCGGTGGTGGCGGGAAATAAACTAAGCGCCAGAGCGGCAATCTTGGGCAACATCGCCCTTCGTCACGGCGCGTGAAAGTTCGTTCCATACGCCTTTAACCGGTTCCACCAGCGTCTTCCTTTGGTCATCTCCCCGCTGTAAGCTTCCTCGCTTTCCCGCTCCCGGAGGACCGGAAAGCACATGGCGCACATCAGACTGAACACGCATCCCAGCCAGGGCGGCCAGCCGGCCCCGCCGGTCGTCTGGGGCGCGCGCGATCCTGCGGTCCGCGGGCCCGTCGTCGGCACGGTTGGCCTTACCTCCCGGCGGAACGTCATCGGCGTCCATTCTGGTAGCTACGGCATCTATCGCGCGCTCGCCATCGCGGCGCAGGAGCTCAAGGCCGACCACCGGCCGGACCTCACCAACACCTCGCCGGCCGAGCGCATCGGGCCGTTCGAGAGCTGGTTCGATCCGAAGAAGATCGTGTCGCTCGACCCGTGGGGCCACCTGGTTTCTGAGGTCTTCGCCGACAAGCTGGCGGCGGGCTGGGACATCAGACCGACCATCGCCATTACCAAGGCGCACGTGAACATGCCGGAGATCATGGAGGCCCTGGCGGCCGGCCGGCTGAAGCCCGACAACGACATACTGAGCGGCACCGGTGACGTGAAGGTGACGAAGGCCGCGATCGAGCCGGTCTGGTGGCTGCCGGGCATCGCCGAGCGCTTCGGCGTCAAGGAGACGGACCTGCGCCGCACGCTCTTCGAGCAGACCGGCGGCATGTACACCGAGCTGGTGACGCGGCCCGACCTCGAATTGTTCCTGCCGCCGATCGGCGGCGCCACGATCTACTTCTTCGGCGACGTGTCGAAACTAGGCAAGCCCGAAACGAAGATCGCCTGCCGCCTCCACGACGAGTGCAACGGTTCGGACGTGTTCGGCTCCGACATCTGCACCTGCCGGCCCTATCTCGCGCACGGCATCGAGATCTGCATCGACATGGCGCAGAAAGGCGGCGTCGGTGTCGTCATCTACAATCGCAAGGAAGGCCGCGCGCTGGGCGAGGTGACCAAGTTCCTCGTCTACAACGCGCGCAAGCGGCAGCCCGGCGGCGATTCGGCGGCGCAATACTTCAACCGCACCGAATGCGTGGCGGGCGTTCAGGACATGCGTTTCCAGGAGCTGATGCCCGACATCTTCCATTGGCTCGGCATCAGCCGTATCGACCGCTTTGCCTCGATGAGCAACATGAAGTCCGACGCCCTGCGGGAGCAGGGCATCGACATCGTCGAGCAGGTGCCGATCCCCGAGCACCTGATCCCCGCCGACGCGCTGGTCGAGATGGATGCCAAGAAGGCGGCCGGCTATTTCAGCCCCACCAAGCCCGGTTCGAACGAACTGGCGCGGGCCAAGGGGCGTGGCCTCGATGAGTGATTCGTTGGCTTATCTGCGCACGCCCGCCGCGATCCGCGAACGGGCGGCGAAGGTCCTCAAGTATGTCGAGGACGGGCAGTCGCAGTGGTTCCAGCTCGACCCGAACGGGCTTGAAACGGCTGTGCAGGCAACGCTTGCCGTCACGCGCGAGCGCTTTCCCGATCCGGCGGCGATCCCGTTCCATTCGCGCTGGCGGCATTTCGAGTCGGGTGGGCGTGACCGCTGGAAGGCCCTGGCCGAGCGGCTGAAGCATCTGCCGGCCGAGGAGATCGCGCGGCGCCGCATGGACCTTGCTGTCGTGTCCGTCCTGCTCGATGCCGGCGCCGGCGCGACCTGGAGCTATCGCGAGCCCGGCACCGGCGAGACCTATGCGCGCTCCGAGGGGCTGGGCGTCGCCAGCCTGCACATGTTCGCCAACGGCGCCTTCAGCCGCGACGCCACGGGCGATCCGCTAAGGGTCGATGCCGAGCGCCTGGCGCAGCTCACGCCCATGGACATCGCCATGGGTTTCCAGGTGAAGGCGCACAATCCGCTGCTGGGCCTGGAAGGCAGGGCCGAACTGCTGCGCAGGCTGGGCACTGTCGGACTGGAGCGGCCGGGCGCGCTGTTCGACATCGTCGTGGCAAATGCAGTGGGCGGCGAGGTAAAGGCCGAAGCCATCCTGGCGGCCGTACTCGACAAGCTGTCGCCGATCTGGCCCTCGCCGCGCGGCGACGTGTGGGAGCATCCGGTGGTCGGGCTGGTGCCGTTCCACAAGCTCTCGCAATGGATGAGCTATTCGCTGGTCGAGCCGATCGAGGGCACGGGACTCAAGGTCGTGGCGCTCGATGCGCTGACGGGGCTGCCGGAGTATCGCAACGGCGGTCTGCTGGTCGATGCCGGCGCGCTCCAGCCCAAGCAGCGCGTGCTGCTGGAGAAGAGCTTCGCGCCGGGCGACGAGGCGATCGTGGAATGGCGTGCGCTCACCGTGGCGCTGCTCGACCGGATCGCCGAGCATGTCCGCCTGCATCTGGGGATGGATGCCGCGCATCTGCCGCTAGTGAAGGTGCTGGAAGCCGGCACGTGGTTTGCGGGACGCAGGCTGGCCGCGGAGCGCCGCCCGGGCGGCGGCCCGCCCATCACCGTCGAAAGCGACGGCACGGTGTTCTAGGGTTTTTGGGGAGAAGAAGACGATGTCATTGCCGCACTCGATCCATGTCGTGACGCACCCGCTGGTTCAGCACAAGCTCACCAAGCTGCGCGACAAGGCGACTTCGAGCACGAATTTCCGCCGCCTGCTGCGCGAGATCGGGCTGCTGCTGGGGTACGACGCCACGCGCGACCTGCCGATGGTGCAGGCGCGCATCGAGACGCCGATCGAGGCGATGGACGCACCGCTGCTCGACGGCAAGAAGCTGGTCGTTGTGCCGATCCTGCGCGCCGGTCTCGGCCTCGCCGAGGGCGTCACCGACCTCGTGCCACTGGCGAGGGTGGGCCATGTCGGGCTTTATCGCGACCCGCGCACTTTGCAGGCGGTCGAATACTACCTCAAGATCCCGCAGGACATTTCCGATCGCGACGTCATCGTCTGCGACCCGATGCTGGCCACCGCCCATTCGGCCATCGCGGCGGTCGACCGGCTGAAGGAGTCGGGCGCCAAGCGGATCAAGTTCATCTGCGTGCTGGGCTCGGAGCAGGGCGCGCGGGCCTTCGCCGAGGTCCATCCTGACGTGCCTGTCTTCGCGGCAGCCATCGATGCAAAACTCAACGACCACGGGTATATTGTTCCCGGGCTCGGCGATGCGGGGGACCGTCTCTTCGGGACCAAATAACGATAATGGGAGAAACGCCAATGTCTCCGGACCTGAAGTACCTCCTCTTTTCCGTGATCCTGACGTTCGTGCAGATGCTGGTGGCGGCCATGGGCGCCAACCAGGCGGTTGGTCTCAACACGCTCGCGGGCAACCGCGAGGGCCTGCCCGAGATCAAGGGCTGGGCGGGAAGGGCCAAGCGAGCCCATCTCAACATGGTCGAGAACATGGTGCTGTTCGCGGCGCTGGTGCTGATCGCCGCCGTGGCCGGCAAGGCCAACGCCATGACGGCGATGGGCGCGGCGATCTTCTTCTGGGGCCGGGTCGCCTATGCCGTGATCTACGTCGCGGGCATCGCCTGGCTGCGCACGCTGGCCTGGTTCGTGTCGGTCATCGGCATGGTGCTGATCGCCGTCGAGCTGCTTAAGGCGATGTAGAAAGAATCAGCTCCGTCATCCTGAGCGGAGCGCAGCGTAGCCGAAGGATCTCTTTTCGCTTCGTCACATCGTGCGTCGGAAAAGAGGTCCTTCGACTTCGCCGCCCTTTGGGCGCCTTCGCTCAGGACGACGAATTCAGCTAATTCTTCCCGTGGCCGTGCGGCATGGCGCCCATCGCTTCGACGTTGAGCTGGATGTCGATGCTGCCGGCCTTCTCGAAGACAAGCGTCAGCGGCATCTTGGCGTCTTTGGCGAGCGGCGCCTTCAGCTCCATGAACATGATGTGATAGCCGCCGGGCTTCAACGCCACGGTGGCGCCCGGCGGAATCTCGAGCCCATTCTTCAACTCGCGCATGCGCATCACGTTGCCGTCCATCTGCATCTCGTGGATCTCGACCTTGTCCGATGTATTGCTGCGCGCGGCGACCAGCCGGTCCGTGACGGTCCCCTTGTTGGTGATGATCATGAATCCACCTCCGGTGCGTGCCGATGGCGGCGTGGCGCGGGTCCAGGGGGTCGTGATTTCGATCGAACCGATCTTGTAATCCTCGGCCGTTGCCGGCAGCGCGATGAGGGATAAGGCGGCAGCGAGGAAGAGACGGCGGCTTGTCATGATGGCACTCCTGGTGGGTTGGTTGATGGAATTGGTTCAGCGGGTCTTCTGCGCGTCGAGCCAAGCGCGGACCTCTGCGAGGTCAGCGACTCCTGTGAGGACAGTCTCCTTGCCGTCGCGGTCGATCAGCATCGTGCGTGGCAACTCGCCCGCCCAGGCCGGATCGATCTCGTAGCGCAGCCGCTCATTGAAACGGTCGGCGAAGGCCCAGTTCTCGGCCTTTCCGAGATCGGCGCGCGCCAGCATGTCGGCAACTCGCGCCGGATCCTGCGGCACCGGATCGGCGGCGACCATGACGAGGCGCATATCGGGCCGCTCGCTGCGCAGCCTGCCCCATTCCGGCATTTCGACGAGGCAGGGGGCGCAGGTCAGCCCCCAGAAGTGGATGACGGTCGGCTGGCCGTCATGGGCGGCGCGCAGCTTGGACCAGCTTCCACGGCCGAACGATTGAAGGTCGGCGGACTGTGCGGCGGCCGAGGCGAGGCTCAGCACGAGGGCGAGGAGGAACGTGCGGATCATGGCTGGTCCTCCAGCGGAATCAGGCGATAGCCGTCAGCCTTGGTGAGCCACGACAGATAGGCGCGGCCGGCGTTGGCGACGAGCAGGGGATGGTCGGAGGCGTCCGCGGTATCGGCGACGGTGCGCGGATCGCTCCAGGTGCGGCCGCTATCGCGGCTCACCTGCCAGCGCACCATCGACTTGGTGCCGTCGAACTCCTTCCACACCAGGTGGAGGGCGGTGCCGTTGGCCAGCAGATAGGGACGCGCCGGCTGGCGCCTGGGTGCCGACAGTGCTCGCGGCGCGCCGAACGGCGTGTCGCCGTTGTCGGCGCGGGCATAGAACAAGCCCTTGCGCGCCGATCCGTCGGTGAACCAGGCGACGTGATAGGAGCCGTTCGGAAGGATCGCAATGGTCGGCCCGTGATGCGGGCAGGCCTCGATTTTCCATTCGTCGGCGCTGACGCGGCGCACCGGGCCGGGAGTCTTCTCGTCCTTGAAAGTGACGACGCCGTGGTCGCGGATCGAGCCGGGGAAGATGTTGCGGAACACCACGGCGGGCTTGCCGGGGCCGGCGAAGGCGACGCCGAGGCGGCAGCATTCGCAGGTATTGTCGAGGGCGATGGAGGTCGGGCCGAAGCCCGCTTCGCCGTCCTCCCAGGCATAGGCGAGCGCGGCGCCGGGATAGGGCTTCCCGGCGGCGCGCGCCTTGGCGACGTTGCGCTTGTCCAGCCAGGCAGCGAAGACGCGGCCCGTCGACGGGTCGACTGCCGCGGTCTCGAAGCGCTGGCTGGTGGGATCGGCGGTAATCGGCTGCGGCTTGCTGAAGCTCGCGCCGTTGTCGCGTGAGCGCGAATAGAAAGCGCGACCGTTGAAGTTGCGATCCTGGAAGATCGCGAAGGTCACGACCAGCCCGCCCTTCGGATCGACGACGATGCGGGCCCGTGCGTCGGGTCCCCAGTCGAGGTTCATCGGCTGGGGCGTCACGGCGACCGGCTCGGAGAAGGTCTTGCCGAGGTCGGTCGAGCGCACGACGACGATCTTGTCGGCCATGGCGCGGACCAGCCACAGGGTACCGTCCGGGCCGAAGGCCGGTGTGGCGGTGAAGGCCTCCGGCGAGGCCGCCGGTTTGCCGTGCTGGTGCTGATGCTGGGCGGCGGCGGAGCCGGCGACCAGCATCAGCATGGCCAGAGCGAGAAGAGCGCGCATCAGAATTTCACCCTCAGGCCGGCGGTGGCAGTCAGCGGCATGCCAAGCTGCGGGATGGCGGACGGGGCGACCGTCGAGCCCTCGAACGAGGTCCGCGTGTAGCCCTGCGCCAGGTACTGGACGTTCGTCAGGTTCTGGATGCTGCCATAGATATCGACGTCCTTCACGGGGGTCCAACGCAGGCCGAGGTCGATGAGGGTCGCGCCATCGTTCAGCTGCGTATGGTTGGTGTCGTTCCAGTATTGCGGGAAGGACTTCAGTGCGGCCGTCAGCACGAGGGTCTCGATCGGCCGCCATTCGACGCCGGCGGTGAACATGTAGGCCGGCACCTGTCCGAGCTGGACGCCGGTGCGCACCAGCGTCGGATTCACCGAGCTGGTGAGATAGGCATTCGTACTGGTGAAGCCGCCGGTCAGCCGCAGCTGCTCGAACGGCTGCCAGGTGGCGATCAACTCGATGCCCTGGAAGGTGGCATTGCCCACGTTCTGGTATTGGCGGACCGTCGTGAAGTTGGCGCCGAGGCCGGCCGCGCCGACATAGGGCGCGGCGCAGGCCGGGCTGGTGTTGCAGACCGTGATGTAGTCGATGAAGTTGTTCAGGTTGTTGTTGAAGTAGGTGCCCGACAGGGTAAAGCCCTTCCATTCGAAGTCGAAGCCGACCTCCTGGCCGAAGTTCGTCATCGGCTGGAGGTTTGGATTGATCGTCGAGTAGCTCGTGCCGCTGGCGAACACCCGGTACATCTGGTTCATGCCGGGCGCCGAAAAATTGCGGTAGATCGCGGCGCGCAGGGTCAGCTCGTCGCTGGCATAGAACTTCATGCCGATGCGCGGGTCGAAGCTCGCCGCGCTGGCGTTCGGCACGACGTTCAGGTTGCTCGAGTTCGTCGTCAGCACACTGGCATTCATCGCCTGCCAGAAATCGCCGCGAACGCCCACCGTGATGTCGATCGGAATGCCGGTGAAGCGATAGGTGCCCTGGCCGAAGATGCCCTGGAAGCGGTGCTCGCCGTTCACGATGAATGTCGTCGGGTTGGCGGACACGTTGGCATAGAGGTTGTTGTAGTCCGTCACCATCGTGCGGCGGGCGTCGACACCGACCTTGACGTCGCGCAGCGGGCCGAAATTGGCCTCGTAGAAGACCGAGCCGCCGATGTCGGAATTGGGCGCGGCCTCGATCTGGCTGACATACTGGTTGGTGGCGCCGATGTTGTTCAGCGTGTAGGCGCCGCTGCCGACGTTGATGGTGCCGAAGGAGCCGCCGCTCAGCCAGCCGCTGAAGTTCAGCGACTGGTTCTCGTCGAACTTGTAGCTGCCCCCCGCGAGCAGTCGGTAGGTCGACCAGTTGTTGTGGGCGTAGGTCCAGACCAGCCCGTCCTCGAAGGTCTGGTTCCAGTAGCCCTTCGCGAAGAGCTTGAGATTCTCGTTGGGCGTCAGGAACACGCTTCCCGCGATGTTGTCGGCCTTGGACGCCGTCGCGACGAGATTGGCGTTGCGGTACTGGGCGGGCGTGAGGTTGTAGCCCGAGCTCTGGGCGTGATTGTAGCTCGCGCCGATCTTGACCTTGTCGTTCACGACGTAGCTGCCGGCCGCTTCCGCCGTGGAGCTGTTGTAGCTGCCGTAGCTCGTATCGGCCGAGGCCGCGGTGCTCGTCGGTTCGCGCGTGATGATGTTGATCACGCCGCCCATCGCCATGTTGCCCCACAGGCTGGTGGCGCCGCCGCCGCGGATGACCTCGATGCGCTCGACCGAATTCTTGGGGATGGTGCTCCAGTTCATGGTCCGGAAGTAGGGATCGTTGACCGGCACGCCGTCGACCATGATCAGGGTGTTGATCGTGGTGCTGGTGCCGAAACCGCGGATGTTGACGGGCTGGGCGGTCGGATGGAGTTGGCCGGTCGGGATGGTGGGCAGCCAGACGCCGGGGATGCGGTTCACGATCTGGTCAACGCCGGTTTCGGGCGTGGCCTGGATCTGCTCCCGGCTCATCACGGTCGTGCTGACGTCGAGCTTCTGGAGGTCGGAGCCGCGACCCGCGCTGACCGTGATCGGCGGCAGCGAAACGGGTTGCTGGCTTGCGGCGGGTGCCGGAGCTGCGGCTGGCGGCGCATCCTGCGCGCAGGCGAACGACGGAATCAGCCCGAGGGCTGCAAAGGCGGTGGCCGTGGCCACGCGAACGGACAGCATGAAGACTTCCCCACGAATGACAGACGAACGCGACGCACGGCATGGTGCGTCGCGGGTTCAGGCGTCAGACGGGAGAGGGTGGACCGCGTGGTCGGTTGGGCCCGTCGCGGATGCCGACGGGAGCGAGCGCTTCATCGTCTGCTGCAAGGACAATCGTTCCGGCAACAGGCTCGACGAGCAGGAAGGCGGTATCGGAAGGCTCGCCCAGCATCGGCGCGTGCGCGAGGCCCAGGCAGCATTCGTGGATCTTGCCGGCCGGCTGTCCGGGCGCCTGCGCGTCGTCTTCGCCGGCGGAGGGCAGGCAGAAGACACCCCAGGTCCGTGCGGCGGCGTCGGGCCCGCCGTCGCGCATCAGGACGGCATGGGCCAGCGGCTGGAAGAAGTTGAGCGTGATCGCAAACAACGCCACGGCGAAAGCCGCCGCGCGCCAGCCCCGGTCGGGTCTTTTGCGAATCATGGCTGAATTACGCATGAAAGGAGGCGGAGTGGAAGGGGGCAGCTTGTCGCTTTATGGTCCAGCCGCATCATCTCGGGGGAGGAATAAACCTATGGGACGTAATGACATTCCGCGCGTCATCGCGGCTTTCCTGGACAGCGGCATCGGCTGGTTCGTGGCGCGGCTGGTGCTGACCTTCGTCTTCTGGAGTGCAGGTCTCGCGCACCTGATCGGCTTCGAGCACAGCGTCGCCGAACTCAAGACGCTGGGCCTCGAGCCGGCCGGTTTCCTCAACGTCGTGCTGATCGTGACCTTGCTGGTCGGCTCGCTGCTGATCCTGCTCGATCGCTGGCTGTGGCTGGGCTGCGGCATCCTGAGCGGCTTCCTCGTGGTCGCCATCGTGCTCGCCCATCCCTTCTGGACGATGCAGGAACCTGCCCGCACCCCGCACTTCCGCGTCGCCATGGAGCACATCTCGCTGATCGGCGGCTTCATGGTCTGCGCCATCGCGGGTCGGCTGCGCGATTTGCGGCGGTAGCTAGTCCAACAGCGCCGCCAGCCGCCTGTCCCGCGTCTTGCGCGCGAAGGTGTGCAGCAGCCACATCGCGCCGCTCTGGAAACCGTGCAGGGTGCGGCGCCCGTCGCGCAGTTCCTCGAGGAAGGTGGGAAAGGGCACTTCGTGTGTGACGATGACTTCGCCGTCGTCGAGCCGGGGCTCGGAGACCTTGCGCGCATCTAGGGCCACGAAACAGTGCACGCGGTTGTCGAGCCGCGGCGCATTGGCGAAGAAGGAGCCGAGCGGGTGCCACTCCTCGCTCGCGAAACCGGTCTCTTCCAGCAGCTCGCGCCTGGCCTGTTCGACCGGCTCGCCCGGCCCTTCCTGAACGCCGCACGGCAGCTCGATCACGATCTCTGTCGCGCCGTGCCTATATTCCTCGACCAGGACGATGTTGCCGTCGCGGGTGATCGCGATCGCAGTGATCCAGTCGGGCTGCTCGATGACATGAAAGGGCGTGAGGACGCGGCCGTTGGGCAGCTCGACCGTGTCGGAGCGCAGCGCCAGCCAGCGGTCGCGGTAATTGTATTTCGACTCCAGCACCTTCCAGGGCGCGACGGTCTTGCGGTCTTCCGCCACGTCAGACCGCCGTCCAGCCGCCGTCGACCACCAGCTCCGCGCCGGTGACGTAGGAAGACTCGTCCGATGCCAGGAACAGGATGGCATTGGCCACTTCGTCGACCTCTCCGGCGCGGCCAAGCGGCACGCCCTTCAAGGTCTTGGCGCGCTCCACCGGATCGGCGGTGCGGCCGGACGTGCGCATCGGCGGCATCAGCCCCGGATGTACCGAGTTCACGCGGATGCCTTCCTTCCCATGCTGCGCTGCAGCAGCTTTGGTCATCAGCCGGACGGCGCCCTTTGAGGCGTTGTAGCCGACATGGATGTAGGACTGGCCGACGATCCCCGAGATCGACGACAGATTGATCACCGAGCCCGGGCCGCCGCTCTTGCGGATGGCGGCGATGCCGTACTTCATGCCGAGGAAGACGCCGGTCGAGTTGATGTCCATCAACCTGTGCCACAGCGCCGTATCGTAGAGGTCCTCGGCCGCCGAGCCGGAGATTCCGGCGTTGTTCACCAGCACGTTGAGACCGCCATGGGCGGCGACCGTCTGGTCGACGGCGCCCTGCCATTCATCTTCCTTTGTGACGTCGAGATGCATATAGGTCGCCGTGCCGCCAGCTCTGCGGATCTCCCTAACGACGGCCTCGCCGTCCGTGTCGAGTACGTCCGCCACGACGACAGCCCTTGCACCCTCGCGGGCGAAAAGGCGCGCGGTGGCTGCGCCCATGCCGCTTGCGGCGCCGGTCACCAACGCCACCTTGTCCTTCATCCTCATCCTGTGTCCCCTCAGGCGAGCTTGAGGCCGACGATGCCGGCCACGATGAGGGCGATCGAGACGATGCGGATCGTCGAGGCGGTATCGCCGAAGGCCAGGATGCCCACGGTGAAGGCGCCCACGGCACCGATACCAGTCCAGATTGCGTAGGCAGTGCCCATCGGGATGGTGCGTTGTGCCCACATAAGCAGCGCGCCGCTCACCACGATGGCAACCGCGGCAAAGAGAAGCCATCCGGGCCGGATTCCCTCATCCGTCCAGCCGAGCTTCAACCCCACGGGCCAGCCGATTTCGCAAAGTCCCGCCAGGAAAAGAGATATCCAAGCCATCCAATGCCTCCCCCGGAGCAAGTGCTGTCGTTGACTGCGGCGTTACAGCCTGTAACGATCAAGGATTGCACGCATCTTGCAGCATAGCGAGGGCGGCATTGGGAAGGGCATCGATCTTGGGAGTTTTGAAATGAACGAACGTGAACTGCGAGGCCTCATCGGCAAGGTGAAGGCCGGCAAGCTTTCGCGACGTGGTTTCGTGCAGGCGATGATGGCGGTGGGCATCGGCGCCCCGGCCGCGGGCCAGATCCTCATGCATTCCGGCGTGGCGATGGCGCAGAGCCCCTCGACCTACAAGCCGACCAAGCGCGGCGGCGGCGGCCCGCTCAAGCTGCTCTGGTGGCAGGGTCCGACGCTCCTCAACCCGCATTTCGCGGTCGGCACCAAGGATCAGGACGGTTCGCGCCTGTTCTATGAACCGCTGGCGGCGTGGGATGGCGACGGCAACCTCAAGCCCAAGCTGGCGGCCGAGATCCCGACCAAGGAGAATGGCGGCCTTTCCGCCGACGGCCTGTCGGTGACCTGGAAGCTGAAGCAGGGCGTCACCTGGCACGACGGCAAGCCCTTTACGGCCGACGACGTCGTGTTCAACTGGGAATATGCCAAGGACCCGGCGACGGCCGCCTATACGATCGCGTCCTACCAGGATGTCATGGTCGAGAAGGTCGACCAGTACACCGTCAGGGTGAAGTTCAAGAAGCCGACTCCGTTCTGGGCCGATGCCTTCGTCGGCACGCGCGGCATGCTGATCCCCAAGCACCTGTTCGCCGACTTCATCGGCGCCAAGTCGCGCGACGCACCCACCAACCTGAAGCCGGTCGGCACCGGTCCCTACATGTTCAAGGACTTCAAGCCGGGCGACCTGGTCACGGGTGTCGCAAACCCGAACTACCATCAGGCCAACAAGCCTTATTTCGACTCGGTCGAAATGAAGGGCGGCGGCGATGCCGTTTCGGCGGCGCGCGCGGTGCTGCAGACCGGCGAGTTTGATTTCGCCTGGAACCTGCAGGTCGAGGACGAGATCCTCACGCGCCTGGAGAAGGGTGGCAAGGGCAAGGTCTCGATCACGCCCGGCGGCAACATCGAGTTCTTCCTGATGAACACGACCGACCCGTGGACGGAAGTCGACGGCGAGCGCTCCAGCCTGAAGACCAAGCACCCGACGCTGAGCGACCCCGAAGTCCGCAAGGCCCTGGCGCTGCTGGTCGACAACAAGTCGATCCAGGATCACATCTACGGCCGCACCGGTCCGGCGACGCGCAACTTTCTCTACGGTCCGTCGCGCTTCGATTCGAAGAACAACCCCATCGAGTTCAACGTCGACAAGGCCAACGATATCCTTGAGAAGGCGGGCTGGAAGAAGGGCGCCGACGGCATCCGCGCCAAGGACGGCAAGAAGCTCAAGTTCGTCTACCAGACCTCGATCAACCAGCCGCGCCAGAAGACGCAGGCCATCATCAAGCAGGCGGCCCAGAAAGCCGGCATCGACATCGAGCTCAAGTCGGTGACGGCCTCGGTGTTCTTCTCGTCGGACGTGGCCAATCCCGACACCTACACGAAGTTCTACACCGACCTCGAGATGTACACGACGACCATGGGCCAGCCCGATCCGGGCACGCACATGCTGCAGTTCGTCTCGTGGGAAGCTGCCACCAAGGAAAACAAGTGGCAGGGCCGCAACATCACCCGCTGGCAGAGCCCGGAGGCCGACAAACTCTACCGCGAGACCGAGGCGGAACTCGATCCCGTCAAGCGGGCCGCGTCGTTCATCAAGCTGAACGACCTCGCCGTCCAGAACCAGATCGTGATGGGCATCGTGCAGCGCCCGACGGTTTCGGCGCAGGCTTCGAAACTCAATTGCCAGATCAGCGGCTGGGACAATAACACCTCGGATCTCAGCGACTGGTTCAAGGACGCCTAAGTCCGAAAACGCCCTCCCCGCCACGCGCGGGGAGGGCTTTCCTTTTTGCAGGTCCATCGCGTGAGCAGGCAGTACGTAATCCGGAAGCTCCTGATCATGATCCCGAGTCTGCTCGGGATCAGCATCGTGCTCTTCGCCCTCCTGGCCATGGCGCCCGGAGATCCTTTCGACGAATTGGCGACAAACCCGGCGGTTCCGCCCGAGGTGCGTGCCGCATTGCGTGCCAAGTTCGGTCTCGATGACCCGATCTGGATGCGTTACTGGCACTGGCTGATCGCCCTGCTGCAGGGCGACTGGGGCTTCTCCTTCGTCAGCCGCATGGACGTGAGCACGCTGATCCTGCAGCGCCTGCCCGTGACCCTTGTCGTCATCGGCGCGTCGCAAATCCTGGCCATCGCCATCGCCATCCCGGTCGGCGTGCTGGCGGCGACGCGGCCCTACTCGCTGTTCGACCAGATCGCCAACACCTTCGCCTTCATTGGCTTCTCGCTGCCGACCTTCTTCACCGGCCTGGTGCTGATCCTGGTCTTCTCGATCCAGCTAGACTGGCTGCCGTTCGTCTACCGGGCGGACATCAACGCGACCGGCTGGGCGTTCTACTGGGAGCACATCAAGCAGTCGATCATGCCGGTGACGGTGCTGGGGCTGTTCCAGGGAGCGGCGCTGGTGCGCTTCGTGCGTTCCTCGGTGCTCGACGTCATCCGCCTCGACTACGTCACCACGGCGCGGTCCAAGGGCATCGGTGAGCGCAAGGTCATCACCCGGCACGTGGTGCGCACGGCGTTGATACCGGTCGTGACCCTGGTCGCGCTGCAGATGCCCATCGTCTTCAGCGGCGCGGTCGTCACGGAGCAGATCTTCCGCGTGCCCGGCATCGGTTCGCTGCTGATCACCTCGATGCTTTCGAACGACACACCTGTCGTCATGGGCGTTACCTTCGTCTCGGCCTGCCTGGTCGTCATCTTCAACCTCATTGCAGATATCCTTTATGGCTGGCTCGACCCCCGCATCGCTTTCCGCTAGCGCTCCGGCCGCTGTGCCCGGCGGGCGCAAGGCGCAGCGCTTCTCGCCCTGGCACGAGGCCTGGCGCCGCTTCCGGCGGCACAAGATGGCCCTGTTCTCGGCCTTTGCGCTGTTCCTGATCGTGTTCGGCGTGCTGGCCGGCCCGTTCATCTGGCGCGTGCCGATCAACGAGATCGACTTCGCTGCCAAGCTGCAGGGGCCGTCCTGGAGCCATCCGCTGGGCACCGACGATCTCGGCCAGGACCTGCTGGCGCGGCTGATCTACGGCGGCCGCATCTCGATCGCGGTCGGCGTCGCGGCGATGGTCGTCGCCATCTTCTTCGGTGTCCTGGTCGGCGCCATCGCCGGCATGTCGAGCGGCCGGGTCGATGCGGCGCTGATGTGGGTGACCGACCTCTTCCTGTCGCTGCCGCAGCTGCCGCTGCTGCTGCTGGTCATCTATCTCTTCCGCGAGCCGGTGAAGGGCGTGCTGGGAGTCGAGGGCGGTGCCTTCGTGCTGATCGTCGCCGTCATCGGCGGCACGCGCTGGATGTCGGCGGCGCGCCTGGTGCGCGCGCAGTTCCTCTCCTTGCGCGAGAAGGAGTTCGTCGAGGCGGCCCGCGCGCTGGGCGCCTCGAAGCTGCGCCAGGTGGTCCAGCACATCCTGCCCAACGCGCTGGGGCCGGTGATCGTGGTGGCGACCATCGACATCGCCGCCGCCATCATCGCCGAGTCGACGCTGTCGTTCCTCGGCCTCGGCTTTCCGTCGGACGTACCGACCTGGGGCAGCGTGCTGCGCGACGCCAAGGATTATCTCGACATCGCGCCGCACTGGGCGCTGTTTCCCGGCTCGCTGATCTTCATCACCGTGCTGGCGATCAACTTCATCGGCGACGGACTGCGCGACGCGCTAGATCCGCGGCGTGTTCTCTAGGACGGGTGTAGCGTGGCTGAACCTCTGCTCGACATTCGCGGTCTCAAGACCTGGTTCAAGACCGACGACGGCATGGTACGCGCCGTCGATGGCGTCGACCTGCATATCGACCGCGGCGAGACGCTGGGCGTCGTGGGCGAGTCGGGCTGCGGCAAGACCGTCACGGCCCGCTCGGTGCTGAAGCTGATCGACATGCCGCCCGGCCGGTTCGAGGACGGGCAGATCCTGTGGCAGGGAAGGGACCTGATTCCGCTGTCTCTCGAGGCGATGGACAAAATCCGCGCCAAGGAGATCGCGATCATCTTCCAGGAGCCGATGACCTCGCTCAACCCGGTCTATACGGTGGGCGACCAGATCGCCGAGGTGGTCGAGCTGCATCAGAAGCTGTCGCGCAAGCAGGCGCTGGCGGCGGCGGCGGAGATGCTGCGGCTGGTCAACATACCCAACCCGCAGCGCCGCGTGCACGACTATCCGCACCAGTTCTCCGGCGGTATGCGCCAGAGGGTCATGATCGCCATGGCGCTCTCTTGCCAGCCCAAGCTGCTGATCGCCGACGAGCCCACCACCGCCCTCGACGTCACCATCCAGGCGCAGATCCTGGAACTGATGCAGGAGATGAAGGAGCGGTTCGGCATGGCCATCATGCTGATCACCCACGCGATGGGCGTCGTCGCCGAGACCTGCCAGCGGGTTACCGTCATGTATGCCGGCAAGGTCGTCGAGGAGGCGCCGGTCGAGGCGCTGTTCGGCAATCCGCGGCATCCCTACACCCAGGGCCTGATCCGCTCGATCCCGCGCGTCGACCGCTCGGCCGAGAAGAAGCAGCGGCTGGAGGCGATCGCCGGCACCGTGCCCAACCTGCTAGATCCGCCGCCGGGCTGCCGCTTCGCCTCGCGCTGCAAGTTCGCCATGGATCTCTGCACCCAGGCCGTGCCGCCGCTCAAGGAGGTCGGGCCCGGCCACTACGTGAGGTGCGTGCTGTGAGCGCACCCGTGATCGGTCCCGTGAGTGCTTCGACCGCCGCTCTGGCCGCGGATGCCGCCAAGCCGCTCCTGTCCGTGCGCGACCTGCGCAAGCACTTCGCGATCCGCGGCGGCATCCTCTCGCGCGTCGTCGACAAGGTGCATGCCGTCGATGGCGTCAGCTTCGACATCAAGGCCGGCGAGACCCTGGGTGTCGTGGGTGAATCCGGTTGCGGCAAGTCGACGACCGGCCGCTGCATCCTGCGCCTGATCGAGCCGAGCTCCGGCGAAGTCTGGTTCCAGGGCGCGGACGTCATGAAGATGAACCATGCCCAGCTGCAGGCGATGCGGCGCGACATGCAGATCATCTTCCAGGATCCCTATGCGTCGCTGAACCCGCGCCTCACGATCGGCGCGATCATCGGCGAGGCGCTGACCATCCATAAGCTCGTGAAGTCGCGGCAGGAGCTCGAGGATCGCGTCGTGCAGCTGCTCGAAACGGTGGGGCTGCGGCCCGACCACATGCGGCGTTTCCCGCACGAGTTCTCGGGCGGCCAGCGCCAGCGCATCGGCATCGCCCGCGCGCTCGCCGTCGAGCCCAAGCTGCTGATCTGCGACGAGCCGGTCTCGGCGCTCGACGTCTCCATCCAGGCCCAGGTCATCAACCTGCTGGAGGACCTGCAGGAGCAGTTCGGCCTCACCTACCTGTTCATCGCCCACGACCTCAGCGTCGTGGAGCACATCTCGACGCGTATCGCGGTGATGTATCTCGGCCGCGTCGTCGAGATCGCGCCGGCAGCGGAACTCTACGACACGCCGATCCATCCCTATTCGGAAGCGCTGCTGTCGGCCGTGCCGATTCCCGACCCGACGATCAAGCGCAAGCGCATCATGCTGGAAGGCGACGTCCCCAACCCGATCCGCCCGCCGTCCGGCTGCCACTTCCACACCCGCTGCCCGATCGCGCGCCCCGACTGCAGCCAGCGCTCTCCGGTCCTCGAGGAGAAGCGCCCGGGCCATTGGGCGGCCTGTCACTACAGGGAATAGGCTGGGGACCTGCCACTCCAGTGGCGCGCCCCCAGCAGTGAACTGTGCTGATCCCTTTCGCAGATGGGGTACGCCGGCTAGAAGTCTGGCCCCAACAGGCGAGGATCCCATGTCTGAGGACAGCAAGAAGGCGGCCAGCGCGATCCTCACCGAGAACGAGGAAGCGCTGTTTCAGATCATGAAGATCGTCATTGCGACCGTTGCCGCCGGCGACCCGGTCAAGGGCAAGCAGCTGGACGAGCAACTGACCTATCTGAAGAACGCCTTCTACTCGAACGGCAAGAAGAAGGCGGCGATCATGGCGGAATCGATCCGGATCGCGGCGTTTGCCTCAAGCCGCGATGCCGCTCGCTTGGCAAGCTTGCGGGGAAGTCCGAAGGCAAATTCGTAGGACGCACCGTTGGTGCCCCCGGCCGGACTCGAACCGGCACGATCCTTTCGGATCAAGCGATTTTAAGTCGCTGGCGTCTACCAATTCCGCCACGGGGGCCCCGCGCGGGCGACCATAGTCAGGCTCGATTCCCGTGTCATCCCACGAAGCATCTCATTCACCTCTCCCCCCGAGTGGGGGAGAGGAACATGAATCACTCCACCGCGAAGCGCGCAGGGGAAAGCGAGTCCTCCGTGACACCGAGGTCGGCGACTTCGGCGGGGAGGGGCTTGCCCAGCGCCAGGGCGGCGGCGAGCTGGCCGGCGGCGTAGCCGGTCTGGATGCCGTAGCCGCCCTGGCCCGCCAGCCAGAAGAAGCCCTCGATCTTCGGGTCGTAGCCCGCGACCAGGTTCTTGTCGTGTACGAAGGAGCGCAGGCCTGCCCACTTGTTCTTGATGCGGCGGATCTGCAGCGTGCTCGCGGTCTCGATGCGGTCGACGGCGGTGGCGACGTCGATCTCCTCGGGCTGGGCGTCGCAGGGCGGCGAGGGCGTCTCGTCGGCGAGCGAGCCCAGGAACTGCCCGACCTCGGGCTTGAAATAGAAGCTCTCGTCGAAGTCGATCAGCATCGGCAAGGGGCCGAGATCGAGGCCCTGCGGCGCGTCGAAGGTGAAGGCGGTGCGCCGCTTCGGCACCAGCCCGATCGGCACGCAGCCGGCAAGGCCGCCCAGTACGTCGGCCCAGGCGCCGGCGGCGTCGATGATGTTGGCCGCGCGAATGACTTCGCCGTCGCGCAGGGTCACGTTCCACAGCCTGTCGAGGCGGGCGAGTCCCAGGACTTCGGCATTGAGCCGCAGCACCGCGCCCGCGGCGCGCGCGCCCTTCAGGAAGCCGCCATGGATCGAGGCCACGTCCATGTCGTCGGCCTCGGGTTCGAACACGGCGCCCCCGCCCGCGGCCTCGGGCTTGAGGATGGGCAGGCGACGCAGGACCTCGGCGGGCTCCAGCCAGCGCACCGACGGCACGAGGCTCGCATACTCGGCGGCTGCGGCGCGTACGGCGGCTTCCTGTCCGGCATGGCCCGCAACCAGCGCGCCGCGCGGCGTCAGCAGGGGATGGTCGGAGAAGCCGGCCGGCGGATTGCGGTAGAAGCGGCCCGAGGCGACCGTGATGGCGCGGATCTGGGCGCTGCCATAGGTCTCCGAGTGCAGCGCGGCCGACCGGCCGGTCGTGTGATAGGCGGGCACGTTTTCGCGCTCGAGGATGATCACTTTCGCATGGGGCGCGAGGTGATAGGCGACGGAGACGCCGGCAATGCCGGCGCCGACAATGGCGAAATCGAAATCCTGCATGGGCGGCACATTGCAAGGTCGATGCCGCGCCTGCAATAGTCGACGCGCGAGGAAACGACGCATGAACATCGCCCATCTGCTGCTGGGCTCCGCGCAGGAGTTCCGTGATCTGCCCGCGCTGGCCCGTGGGACATCGCCGCACCTCAGCTATCGCGAGCTGTGGCGCAAGGTCTCGGTAATGAGCACGCATCTCACCGGCCGCTTCGGGCTCGCGCGCGGTGACCGCGTGGCTTTCGCCATGGCCAACGGTGTCGAATCGATCGAAGTCATGTACGCGATCTGGCATGCGGGCCTCTGCGCCGTGCCGATGAACGCCAAGCTGCATGCCAGGGAATTTGCGTTCATCCTGGAGAATTCCGGCGCCAGGCTCTGCTTCGTGACGCCCGACCTCGCCGACACCATCGCCGAGGCCGCGAAGGAGGCGCCTGAGCTCAAGGAGATCGTCGACGTCACGACGCGCTCCTACAGCTTCATGGCGGTGGGCGATCCGAGCCCGATCGCCGACGCCGAGCCCACGGATCTGGCGTGGCTGTTCTACACGTCCGGCACGACCGGCCGGCCCAAGGGCGCCATGCTCACGCATCGCAACCTGCTGGCGATGACGCTCAACTACTATGCCGATGTCGACCGCCCGCCGCCCGGCGGCTCGATCGTGCATGCCGCGCCGATCAGCCACGGCTCGGGCCTGTGGAACTTCCCGATGCTGGCGCGCGGCTCGGTGCAGGTCTTCCCCGAGAGCGGCAAGTACGAGGTGCCCGAGACGGTCGAGCTGATGAACCGCTGGCCCGAATGCTCGATCTTCCTCGCGCCCACCATGGTGAAGCGGCTGATCGAGCATGGCAGCGTGTCGGACCTGAAGCCCGATGCGCTGCGGCTCATCACCTATGGCGGCGCGCCGATGTATGTCTCCGATCTCAAGCGCGCGCTGGACATTCTCGGCAACAAGCTGGCGCAGCTCTACGGCCAGGGCGAGAGCCCCATGACCATCACCCATCTCGGCCGCGACTATCATTGGGATCGCACCCATCCGCGCTGGGAGCAGCGCCTGGCCTCGGCCGGCCGCGCCGACACCTGCATGGAGGTGAGGGTGGTCGACGAGGCGGGGCGCCCGCTGCCCGTGGGCGAGGTCGGCGAGATCATCTGCAAGGGCGATCCCGTCATGGCGGGCTACTGGAACGATACGGAGGCCACGGCGCGCTCGCTGCGCGATGGTTGGCTGTGGACCGGCGATGTCGGCGCCTTCGACGAGGAGGGGCTGCTGACGCTCAAGGATCGGTCCAAGGACATGATCATCTCCGGCGGCTCCAACATCTATCCACGCGAGATCGAGGACGTGCTGAACCTCCATGCCGGCGTCGCCGAATGCTCGGTGGTCGGCCGCCCGCACCCGGAATGGGGCGAGGAGGTCGTGGCCTTCGTCGTCGCGCGCGCGGGCGAGACGCTCTCGCCCGCGGAGCTCGACCGGCTCTGCCTCGACAACATCGCCCGCTTCAAGCGCCCCAAGGACTACAAGTTCATCGAGGCGCTGCCGAAGAACAACTACGGCAAGATCCTGAAGACGGAGCTGCGCAAGCTGCTCTAACTCTTCAGAATCATGTTCCTCTCCCCCTTGGGGGAGAGGTTAGGTGAGGGCGAATGCAGGACGACGCGACTGTGCGGGCCCGAGAATTACGTCGCGACGGCAGCCGCGCGGAGCGAATCTGCTGGGAGCTTCTTCGAGGGCGTCGCCTGCATGGGTTCAAGTTCAGGCGGCAGCATCCCATCGGTCCGTACTTTGCCGACTTCGCCTGCATATCGCTCAAGATCGTTATCGAAATTGACGGCGATCATCATGCTTTCCAAATTGACGCCGATAGTCGACGCACGCTGGCGATGGAACGGGACGGATGGCGTGTATTGCGGTTCTGGGCAAAACAAGTCGTCGAGAATCGGGAAGGTAAATGGGCGGAGATCGAGCAAGCTCTCTTGGCAAGCGCCCCTTCACCTAGCCTCTCCCTCGAGGGGGAGAGGAACATGAAATAATCACGCAATGAGGAATGTTGTCATGCTGAGCGAAGCGACGCATCTTTTGGCGACACAGGATCCAAGGAGAACATACACATGGGCAACCTGATCGACTTCAAGCGTCCCGACGGATCGACCTGCAAGGGCTATCTGGCCGAGGCGGGGAAGGGCAGGCCGGGGATCGTCGTGATCCAGGAATGGTGGGGGCTCAACGACCAGATCTGCGGCGTCGCCGACCGGTTTGCGCGCCAAGGCTACAACGCGCTGGCGCCCGACCTCTACAAGGGCCGCGTGACGCAGAAGCCGGACGAAGCCAATCACATGATGAGCGGCCTCGATTTTGTCGGCGCCTCCGACCAGGACATCGCCGGTGCGGTGGGGCATCTGGCCGGTCTCGGCGGCAAGGTCGGCGTGATGGGCTTCTGCATGGGCGGCGCGCTGACCATCGCGGCGTGTGCTCGCGTGGGCGGCATCTCCTGCGGCGTGCCGTTCTACGGCATCCCACCGGGACAGCTCGCCGACCCGGCCAAGATCAAGGTGCCGCTGCAGGGTCACTTCGCCAACAAGGACGACTGGTGCACACCGGCCGCCGTCGATGCGCTCGAGAAGACGATGAAGGGCGCCGGCCAGAGCCCGGAAATCTTCCGCTACGACGCCGCGCATGCCTTCTCCAACGAACGCAGCGAGGCCTACGACGTGAAGTCGGCCAACGCGGCATGGGAGAGGATGCTCGAATTCCTGAAGAAGCACCTCTGAGCCGGCTGCGGGCATGAGGCCAGCCTTCGGCCTCGCGATCGTCGGGCTGGGCGCGTCGCTTGCGCCGCTCGACATTGCCGTCAACGTGGCGCTGCCGGCGATCACGAGCCATTTCAAGGTCGCCTTGGGTGACGTGCAGTGGCTCGTGATCTGCTACGTCCTGGTTTACGGCTCGCTGATGCTGGTCTGCGGCAAGCTGGGCGACCTGTTCGGGCACCGGCTGATCTTCCGCATCGGTCTCGCGATCTCGGCGATCGGCTGCGCGGCCTGCGCGGCTGCACCGGACTGGCCGCTCTTCCTGTGGGCGCGCGGAGTCCAGGGCGTCGGCACGGCGCTGGCGCTCTCCTGCACGCCCGCACTGGCCACCTCTCTGTTTCCCGAGAGCGACCGCACCAAGGCGCTGGCGGGCTTCGCCAGTTCCATGGCCATTGCGGCCGCCGTCGGTCCGTTCCTCGGCGGCGTTCTGGTCGAACTGTGGGGCTGGCCCGCGGTCTATTGGGTGCGCGTGCCGCTCGCCCTCGCGACGCTCGCTCTATCGGGCCTGCTGCCGTCGCCGAAGCCGGATTCGCGGCCGTTCGATGCGCCGGGCGCGGTCCTGCTGGCGGCCTGCATGAGCACGCTGCTGCTGGCGCTCACCTTCTCCCAGCGCAAGGAGATCCCGGGCCTGTGGGCGCTTGCGATGGCGATTGTCGCGCTGGTGCTGATCCTGGCCTATGTCCGTCGCGCCAGCCGGGTTCCGGAGCCGATCATCCGGCCGTCCCTCTTCGCCGATCCGCGCTTCGCGATCCCCAATGTGCTGAATGCGCTCGCAAACCTCGCGGGCTTCGCCATCCTGCTGCTGACGCCCTATTACCTCGTAAACGTGCTGAAGCTGACGCCGCTGGGCGTCGGCATCGTGCTGGCGATGGCCTATGGCGGCAGCCTGACCGGAGCGCCGCTCTCGGCTGTCCTGGTGAACCGCATCGGCCAGCGGCCGACCGTGTTTGCTGGCATTGCCTGCGTCGGCCTCGGCCTGCTGCCGCTGGGCTTCACCGGCATCGATACGCCGGTTCTCGTCGTGGCGGCGCTGCTGGTCCTCGAGGGCGTGGGGCAGGGCCTGCTGACGGTCGCTTACACCGACATCGTCACGGCGACCCTGCCAGCGCGCGACCGGGGCGTCGCGGGCAGCCTGTCGCTGCTCACCCGGACTATCGGCATCGTGGCCGGCGCCTCGGTGCTGACGGCGCTGCAGGCACACGGCGCGCAGGGCTTCATGAATATAGCCGGCTTCCTCGCCGGCTACCGCTTCGCCTTCGTGGCGGCCGGAGGCGGTCTGCTGGCGATCCTGTTGCTGTCGCTCCTCTGGCCGGGCGTCTGGTCCGCGCAGCCTCGCGCCCCCCGCAAACCGTGAAGTCCTTCATCCTCACGGCAGCTTGATATCGCCCTTCTTGATGATCGTCCCGAACATCGCGCTTTCGGCGCCGATCTGCTTCCTGAAGTCGACCGGGTTGAGATAGGTCACGCGCATGCCGCCATTGTGGACCTTGGCCATGATGTCGGGCGCGCGCAGGGCTTCGGCAATCGCCTTGTCGAGGCGCGCGATCGCCTCGGGCGAGGTGCCGGCCGGGGCGAGGATGCCGAACCAGGAATCGCCGCCCTCCTTGCCGTAACCGGTCTCCCGCAGGGTCGGGACGTCCGGGAAATCCGGATGCCGCACCTCTGCCAGCATCGCAAGCGCCCGCAGCTTGCCTGTCTTGATGTGCGGCAGGGTGGTCTGGTCGAACTGCGCCTGGATCTCGCCGGCCAGCAAGGCATTGGTCGCGGGCGCGCTGCCGCGATAGGGGACATGGGTCATCTTAATTCCGGCTTCGAGGCAGAGCATCTCGCCGAACAGGTGGGTGATCGTGGCGAGGCCGGCCGACCCGTAGTTCAGCTTGCCCGGATTGGCCTTCGCATAGGCCACGAACTCCGCGACCGTGTTGGCCGGCACCGACGGATGGACCGCGAACGCGCCCCACGAGGTCGACATGCGCGAGACCGGGATGATGTCGCGGTCGGGGTCGAAGGGGATCGGCTGCAGGTGGCGCGTGATGCAGACCATCGCCGTCGTCGTGGTGAGGAAGGTGTGGTGGTCGACCGGCTGGTTCTTGACGAACTCCGCCCCGATCATGCCCGAGGCGCCGGCCTTGTTGTCGAACAGTACGCTCTGGCCCAGGAGCTGGGCCGCGCGCTCCATGACGATGCGGCTGGAAACGTCCGACGGCCCGCCGGGCGGATAGGGGATAACGAGGCGGAGTGGCTTGGCTGGCCAGGAAGCCTGAGCGATCGCAGGCGACGCGAGCGCGGTGGCAAAGGCCGAGGCGGTGAACGCACGACGACGCATGGACGCTCCTCCAATTCATTCTTGTTTGAAGGCAGCCTCCCACGCGGGCGCCGGTTCCGCCAGACCTGCTCCTTTGGCTTCGTGTTAGGCTTGGTCCATGAAACGGTTTTGCGATCCCAGGGTGGCGGCGGCCTTCAAGGCTTATGCGCCCGACGTGCGCGACCGATTGCTGGCGCTGCGCGAGACCATCTTCGACGTGGCGGCCACGACCGACGGCGTCGGCGTGCTGACAGAGACACTGAAATGGGGCCAGCCCAGCTATCTCACCGAGGAGACCGGCAGCGGTACCACCGTGCACATCGACCAGCTGAAAGGTGATAGTGGCGGCTACGCGATCTACTTCCACTGCCAGAGCGGGCTGGTCGGTCAGTTCCGCGACCTCTATCCCGAGACCTTCAGCTACGGGGGCGAGCGCGCCATTCTGTTCGAACCCAAGGCGCGCGTTCCGGCCAGAGAACTGCGTCATTGCATTGCGCTGGCTCTCACCCATCATTTGCGGAAGAAGAAAAGGAAGTAACGCACGGGAGAGAAGCGTCATGTCGGGCAAGCTAAAGGACAGAGTGGCAATCGTCGTCGGGGCGGGCTCGAGCGGGCCGGGCTGGGGCAACGGCAAGTGCACGGCGATCACCTTCGCGCGCGAGGGCGCCAGGGTGTTCTGCGTCGACGTGAAGCGTGCCGCCGCCGACGAGACGGTGGGTCTGATCGAAAAGGAGGTCGGTCCGGGCTTTGCGGTCGCCCACGAGGCCAATGCTTCGAGCAACGCCGACGTGAAGGCCATGGTCGATGCCTGCATGGCGAAGTGGGACCGGGTCGACATCCTCGACAACAATGTCGGCATCGGCTCGCAGGGCGGGCCGGTCGAGCTCAGCGAGGACGAGTGGCATCGCGTATTCGACGTCAACGTGAAGAGCTTCTTCCTCACCGCCAAGCACGTGCTGCCGATCATGGAGAAGCAGGGCAAGGGCGCGATCGTCAACGTGAGCTCGATCGCCTCGATCCGCAGCCCAAAGGGGATTTCCTACCTTGCCTACAATGCCAGCAAGGGCGCGGTGAACTCGCTCACCATGGCGATCGCCTCGCAATATGCGGAGAAGGGCATCCGCTGCAACGCGATCCTGCCCGGCCTGATGCACACGCCGATGATCGATTTCCTGGCCGAACAGTATGCCAGGAACGAGAAGGACCATAACCAGGCCTACGAGAAGATGATCGCCATCCGCGACCACGCCTCGCCGACCGGCAAGATGGGCACGGGCTGGGACACGGCGAACGCGGCGCTGTTCCTGGCGTCGGACCAGTCGGCCTATGTGAACGGCCACCTGCTGGTGGTCGACGGCGGCATCACGATACGGGCCTAGAGCGCCTTGATTTCAAAGGGAATCGAGGTCTGTAAACGAAACAAACGAAATAAACGAACTGAAAATTCGGATATTTGGCCAAGTGGTGCCTGAGTGCCGCGAGAATCAGCGGCGCGCGCGTCTCAGGATCGTCCGGAAGACGATCGGTCCGGTGATGATGATCAGGAACAGCCGGAACAGATGGTGGGTCGCCACCATCGCGATCTCGATGCCGAGGGCGAGGCCGATCAGGCTCATTTCGGCGAAGCCGCCGGGAGCGTAGCTCAGGACCGTGGCGTCGAGGTTGAGGCCGGTCAGGGCGTGGGTGATCTCGGCGAAGCCGACGGCGCAGGCGATCAGGATGAAGGCGGCGCCGACCGAGGCCGCCATCTCCTTGTGCAGCCTGTCGAAGTTGGCGCCGACGAAGCGGCAGCCGATGCCGGTGCCGACCACGACCTGGGCGGCCGCGACCAGGAATCCGGGCGGCTGGGAGTTGGTGAGGCCGCCGAGATGGGCGAGGGCGCTCACGATCATCGGCCCCATCATGAAGCTCGCCGGCAGGCGGAGCAGGCGGCCCGCGACCGCGCCGATCACGCCGCAGGCGATGAGGACGGCATAATCCTTCCAGTCGTTGCCCGTGGGACCGTGAACCATGGTGAGCACGCTGGTCTGCGCGCCGTTCACCAGCCGGTACCAGACCGGGATGGTGAGCACGACCGTCAGGATGCGCAGCGCATGGGCAAGGGCGATCGAGCGCTCCTCGCCGCCCATGGCGCCGCCCATGATGGTCATGTCGTTCAGGCCGCCCGGCATGGCGGCGAAGTAGCAGGTGACCTTGTCCCAGTCGGTGACGCGGCGCAGCCAGGCATAGCAGAGGGTGGCGCCGGTCATGGTCATGCCGGTGAGGACGCACAGGCTCACCGCCCATTCGCCCAGCCGCTGCAACAGTTCGGGGGTGAAGCCCGAGCCCAGCAGGACGCCGAGGATGATGATCATGCCCTGCCGCAGCCGCACCCGCATGCCGACCCGCAGCCCGAGGAAGGCGGCGACGGTGGAGAAGACGCAGGCGCCCAGCATCCATGCGAGCGGCATGCGCAGCCAGTCGAAGACGAAGCCGCCGACCGTGCCGATGACGAGCGCCAGCGCGAGAGGCTGCCAGCCCTCGTGGCCGATGATCCTCTTCTTCTCGGGCTTGAAGGGAATGTCCTCGGCGCTCAAGGCGCGAACTGCTCCTTGAGGATGCGTTCCTCGAGATCGTGCTCGGGGTCGAACAGCAGGGTAAGCGTCGTGTCGCTGGCCTCGGTGACCTCGACATGGGCGACGTTTGCGATCTCCACCGAGTCGGCTGCCGCCGCGACCGGCCGCTTCTTCGGATCGAGGATCGTGAATTCTACCTTGGAGGTGCGCGAGAGCAGTGCCCCGCGCCAGCGCCGGGGCCGGAAGGCGTTGATCGGCGTCAGCGCCAGCAGGCCGGCGCCCAGCGGCAAGATCGGACCGTGAGCCGAGAGATTGTAGGCGGTGGAACCGGCGGGCGTCGCCACCAGGACGCCGTCGCAATGCAGCTCGGGCAGCCGCTTCTGGCCATCGACCGCGACCTCGATGCGCGCCGTCTGACGGCTCGAGCGCAGCAGCGACACCTCGTTGATGGCGAGGACTTCGGAGACCTTGCCGCGCGTATTGGTGGCCAGCATGCGCAGCGGTGTCAGCGTCACCTGGCGGGCCTTCTTGAGGCGCTTCAACAGGTTGGTTTCCCTGTATGTGTTGAGCAGGAAGCCGACCGTGCCGAGGTTCATGCCGTAGATCGGCTTGAGCCGCCGCATGTTGCGATGGAGCGTCTGCAGCATCAGCCCGTCGCCGCCCAGCGCGACGATGATGTCGGCCTCGGCGGAGGTCGACGCGCCATAGATCTCTTCGAGGCGGGCCTTGGCCTTGCGGGCCGCGGGCGTGCTGGCACAAACGAAGGCGAGGCGGGGAGCGGGCGGGGACTGGACGGCCATACGGGATACAGCAATGCCTCGGGTGCAGGAATCGTACTATAGCCGCCCGCCGTGCCGGTGCGATAAAATCCCGGTCACAAAAGAAACCGCGAGGAGGAACGCGATGGAACTGGTCCCGCTGGCCGATGGCTTCGGCGTCGAGGTGAAGGGCGTCTCGCTGCTGGATGTCGCGACGGACGCCCAGGCCTACAAGGAAGTTCGCGCCGCCTTCGAAACCCATTCACTCCTTGTGTTCCGCGACCAGCAGATCGCCGACGACATCCAGGTCGCCTACAGCCGCGCCTTCGGGCCGCTGGAACTCACCAAGGTCGCGTCGCTCGGCGCCAACAGCTTCTATTCGCGTCTGACCAACGTGGGCCAGCAGGGCGAGATCGTGCCGCACGACCACCGCCAGGTGCTGGTCGCCAAGGCCAACGCGCTCTGGCACACGGATTCATCCTTCAAGAAGACACCGGCGCTCGCCTCGGTGCTGACGGCACGCGTGCTGCCGGACGCCGGGGGCGAGACCGAATACACCTCGACGCGGCTCGCCTGGGAACGGCTGCCGGCCGACCTGCAGGAGAAGCTCAAGACGGCCGTGGCGACCCACTCCTATGCCAACAGCCGAGACCAGATCCATCCCGACCTCGCCAATGCCGAGGAGCGAAAGGCGCTGCCGCCGGTGCGCTGGCGGCTCAACTGGCGCAACCCGGCCAACGACCGCCGCGCTCTCTATGTCGCCAGCCACGCCTATGCGATCGACGGCATGGACGATCGCGACGCGCGCCAGCTCCTGTCACAGCTCCTGGACGAGGCGACGCGGCCGGAATTCGTCTACAGCCACAAATGGCGCCAGGGTGACGCGGTGATGTGGGACAACCGCGCCATGCTCCATCGCGGTCGCCCCTGGGACTACACGCGCGAACGCTCGATGGTGCGCACCACGATCTCGGCAACGGAAGCCGACGGGCTCGGCGAAGTGACCCCGCCGGTCGTTCACTAGGATAGAAAGGGACTGGCGGCCCGCCCGAGGGACGCGCCGCCAGGCTCCGGACGTCGCTACTCGGCGGCGGCGAGGCGCTGCTGGTTCTGCTGCGCCGCGACCTTGGCGCGGGCGAGGTCCTCGCCGCGCCGCTTGTTGACGGCCGCACCGCCGCCCGCCGTGTCAGCGAACAGCGACAGCTTGTCCATGTCGTCGTCCATCACCGGCTGGAGCGCGAGGTCGGTGTATTCCAGCCGCCGGGGATCGTTCTTGACCTTCCGGCCGATGGCGATGCCCTGCAGCGTGAGGCGCGTGTAGATCTTGAGCTTGTGCCAGAAGTTCTTGGCCACCTTGTAGTGGAACACGCCGATTGGCTCGATCGGCATGCCGTAGCGGCGGTCGAGGCGGTATTTCATGCGCACGGCGCCGCCTTCCAGCGGATGCACGCCTTCGGCCTCGAACATGATCTTGAACATGGTCATGAAGCGCGCGGGCTCGGCCGGATCGCGGCCGGGAATCGCTCCGTGGCGGCGCGCCACCGTCTCGATATGCTCGGGCGTGTAGTACGACTTCCAGGCCTCGCGATAGACCTGCTCGAATTCCGCGTCGCTCATCTTGGGATGATGCACGCAGCGATGATGGACGTCGTACTTGTTGAGGTCGGGGTCCATCCAGACGCCCTGCTTCCACAGAGTCTGGTGATCTTCGGAGCCGGGAAGCGGCGTCAGCATGAAGAGCTCGAGGATGTCGAGCGGCAGTTCCTTCTTGATGATCTCCATGTCGCGCAGGATCGATTCGCGCGTGTCCCCGGGGAAGCCCAGGATGTAGCCGGCCCAGGTCGAGGCGCCGCTGGTGTGCCACGCCTGCAGCATCTTGCGGTACTCGGTGATCTTGTTCTGGCGCTTCTTGGCGGCCAGCAGATTGTCCGGGTTGACGTTCTCGAGGCCGATGAAGACGCGATAGACGCCGGCCCAGCGCGCCTTGTTGATGAAGTTCGGGATGCGATGGCACTGCGTGTCGACCTGGATGATCAGGGACAGCTGGATTCCCTCGTTCTCCTTGAGCTCGATGAGCCGGTCGAAGAAAGCCTCCCAGTGCTTGTTGCGGGCCATGTTGTCGTCGGTGATGAAGAACGACGTGATGCCCTGCTTGTAGTTCTCGCGGATGATGGCTTCGAGATCGTCGGCGGTGCGGAAGCGGCTCTTGCGGCCCTGCACGTTGATGATGGTGCAGAACGAGCACTGGAATGGGCAGCCGCGGCCAAGGTCGAAGCTCGACATGCCGCCTTCATTGCGCGCCAGCGCCGACGGTGGCAGGTGCGGGGTCGGCGCACCCTCGAGGCCCGGCAGATCGTCCATGTAGTTGTAGAGCGGCTTCATCGTGCCGTTCATCGCGTCGCGCAGCACGAGGTCGAAGCGGCCTTCCTCGGCCTCGCCGGCGAAGATCGACACGCCCATGTCCATGGCTTCCTGGATCTCGGGCGGTACCACCGGCAGCATCGAAAGGCAGCCGGACACGTGGAAGCCGCCGATGGCCACAGGGAAACGGCCCTTCAGAAACTTGCGGGCAAGATCGACCGCGTGCGGATACTGGTTGGTCTGGACACCCACCAGGCACACCAGCCCCTTGCCGCCGCTGCGTTCGACCTGGGCCATGAGGCGGTCGGGGCGGACTCGGGTATTGGTCTCGTCGATCGGGTGTATGACGATATCGACGTCAGGACCCAGCACCTCGCGCCGGCGGCAATCCTCGCCCAGCCCATACAGCGCGGCGAGGGTGTTAGACGGAATGTGTGACCGAAGCCAGGTGATCGGGTAGCCGTCGTCATCGTAGTGAGTTGGCTTGATCAGAATCAGATGAAATTTCGTACGCTTCACAGCACCGCCCATTGCGGACTTCTCCAAGACATAACCCGCACGCGGTTCCAGCCTTATACCGCTTGACGGCATCCATCGTCACAATGCTCTGAGCCGGTCTCCAACGCAATACGAAGCGACTCAAATTCACAGGTCGAATGCATAATAGAGCCACTAGAATTAGGGATTTATAAGGCCAAGCCCAGCAATTAGTGCGTATGCGCCATTCCGAGGGGATTATTGCAGTCCGTGGCGTGAAGGCGCAGGTTTTAGGTGGCCCTGAAGCACTCCGATGAAAGGCGCAGGGGGGGAGGGAACGAACAAGAATTGAGCCTCATCGCGCGTGCGCCCGCCCTGGCGCCCTTCAGGATTCGGAGCTTCCGCTTCCAGTGGCCGGCCGATCTCCTCGCCTCCTGGGCGTTCGAGATGGAAGGCGTTATCCTCGGCTGGTTCGTGCTGGTGTCGACCGGCTCGGTTCTGGCGCTGGCGGTGTTCGGCTCGCTGCAGTTCCTCGGTACGCTGATCTCGCCCCTGTTCGGCATGGCGGGCGACCGGATCGGCAATCGCAACGTCCTTCTTCTCATGCGGGCCGCCTACCTCGTCCTGGCGGCTTGCCTGACGGGCCTGTTCCTGACCGGCCTCGCGACACCGGTCCCGGTGTTCATCCTGGCTTCGATTATGGGGCTCGTGCGCCCTTCGGATATCACGCTTCGCAACCTGCTGGTCGGTGAGACCATGCCGGCCGACTACCTGATGCGCGCCATGGGCGTGTCGCGGACGACGGCTGATTCCGCCCGCATCGTCGGTGCGCTGTCGGGGGCAACCCTGGTCGCGGCCCTAGGGTCGGGGCTGGCCTACGTGGCGGTCTGCGGCGTCTACGCGGTGTGCCTCGCGCTGACCTTGGGCGTCGGCATCCGTCGCCTGCGCATCCTGGGCGAAGCCGAGGCCAGGCCGACGGCACTGGGCGCCCTGCGACAGGGGTTTGCCTATGTCTGGTCGACGCCTGTGGTACGCGCGGTGATGATGCTGGCCTTCCTCGTGAACTTCGCGGCCTATCCGCTGACCGGCTCGCTGCTCGCCTATGTGGCCAAGGATGTTTACGGCATGGAGCAGACGGGGCTTGGCTGGCTCATCGCCAGCTTCGCCGGCGGCGCACTCGCGGGTTCAATTCTGGTGTCGATGTACGGTGCCCATATCCGGCCGGCGCGCACCATGATCGTCTGCGCGGTCCTCTGGCTGTCCTGCAATCTCGTCTTCTCCTGGCTCACGACACCTCTAATGGGCGAGATCGTCCTGTTCGTCGCTGGCTTCTTCCAGAGCTTCTGTATGATCCCGATGTCGGTGATCCTGCTCCGGGTCACCAATCCCGCGTTGCGTGGCTGCGTCATGGGGGTGCGCATGCTCGCGGTGTATGGGATGCCGCTCGGGCTGCTGATGTCGGGACCGCTGGTGGAATGGACCGGCTTCACCACGACGGGATCTCTCTACAGTCTGTTGGGCATCGTCTTTACACTGGTGATCGCCCTATGGTGGCGGGCCGACCTGTGGGACCGCCGGGCGCCGGTGAATGTCAGATAGCGTCTGCACGACATAGAAGGGGCGCCCGAAGGCGCCCCTTTTCTGCGGCGTGGGCCGGCTAAATTCGTCCCATCAGCAGCAGGATGATGACGATGATGAGCACCAGTCCGATACCGCCGCTCGGGTAGTATCCCCAGCCGCTGCTGTGCGGCCAAGTCGGCAACGCCCCGATCAGGATGAGGATCAGGACGATCAGAAGAATGGTGCCCAGCATCTATTGCTCTCCTTATCCCAGGTTTTTCTCGGCGAACGACCAGTTGGCGAGCTTGTCGAGCCAGGCCTGGATGTGATCCGGCCGGCGGTTCTGGAAGTCGAGGTAGTAGGCGTGCTCCCACACGTCGGCGACGAGGAGGGGAGTGCCGCCGTGGGCGATCGGGGTGTCGGCGTTGGCGGTCGTCTCGATCTTGAGCTTGCCGTCGGCGCCCTTGACGAGCCACGCCCAGCCGCTGCCGAACTGACCGACGGCCGCGGCCTTGAAGGCCGCCTTGAAGGCGTCGAGACCGCCAAAGCTGTCATCCAGCGCCGACTTGATCTTGCCGGTCGGCTCGCCGCCCTTCGGCGCCATGCTGTTCCAGTAGAAGGTGTGATTCCAGATCTGGCCGGCGTTGTTGAAGATCGCCTTGCCCTTCTCGTCCTTCGCGGACTTCTTCACGATCTCCTCGAGCGACAGGCCCTCGTACGCCGTGCCGGGAACGAGTTCGTTCAGCTTGTCGACATAGGCTTTGTGATGCTTGCCGTAATGGAAGGAGATGGTGTTGGCCGAAACGACCGGCGCGAGCGCGTCATCGGCATAGGGCAGTTTCGGAAGGGTGAAGTTCGACATAACGCGAGTCCTCAAGCTGGCTGGCCCGGATCGTCCCGGGCGGGCGGCGTCCGGTATGAACGCACCTCACCTTATGACGTTGCGCGTCGCGATGGCGCTACGTTTTTTCCTGTAAAACGGCAAAGCCCCGATTCGTCGTGTGGGATCACGCCGAGCCACCGCTTTGTGCGGAGCGCGCGATCTCGGGAAAGGGGGCTCGCTCGCCCGCCTTGAGGGCGATGCCCACGATTTTTTCAGCGAACGTTTCTCAGTCGCCCACTCAGGAGTTGCGTGCCTGGAATCGGTGAGTATTTGTGAGAACCGGCTCATTCACAGAGGAGGTTCGTCATGAAGGGCAACCCGCAGATCATCGCCGAACTCAACAAGCTCCTGAAGAACGAGCTGACGGCGATCAATCAGTATTTCCTGCACGCTCGCATGATGAAGCATTGGGGCTTCGATCGTCTCGGCAAGAAGATCTACGAGGAGTCGATCGGCGAGATGAAACACGCTGACAAGCTCATCGAGCGCATCCTCATGCTCGACGGCCTGCCGAACCTGCAGGACCTGGGGCGGCTCGCGATCGGCGAGAACGTGCCGGAGGCGCTCGACGCGGACCTCAAGCTCGAGAACGCCGCGCGCACCGCGCTGGTCGAGGCGGTGACGGCCTGCGAGGCGGCCAAGGACTATGTCAGCCGTGAGATCGCCGTCAGCATCCTCGAGGATGCCGAGGAGCATATCGACTTCCTGGAAACAGAGATCGGCCTGATCGAGAAGGTGGGCGTGCAGAACTACCTGCAGAGCCAGATGGGCGAAGGGAAGGGCCCGAGCTAAAGGCTCGGGGACCCGGATCAGTCGGCGGCGAGAAGCGTCGGTTGAACCGAGCGCTCATGAGCGATCGCGTGGGCAATGCGATCGCGCATGTCGCAGGCGCAGGTTCCACATTGGGGGCTCTTGCCGCAGGCCCGGAAGACGTCGGCGGGACGCCGGGCCCCCGCCCGGACGGCGGCATCGACTTCGCGCTCGCGTATGGCTTTGCAGATGCAGATATACATGCCCTGACGGCCGCTTCTTCCCGCTGTTGCGACTTACTCGCACGCGCAAGATAGGGGCGGGAACCCGCGCCGGTCAAGCCCCCGGTGCGCTTCCCTCGGGCGTTTATCCAGCGCCCGCTAACCGGCCATCGCGCGGTGCTCCCGAAAGGCCGCAGCCAGCGTGCGCAGCGCGGCCCGCGACTTGAAATCGGTGAGTGTGGAGTGCAGCACGATCTCTGAAGACGGCAGGCGCGGCAACCTGAAGCGTTCGCCGACTTCGACGGTGCCGGGCGGAGCAAGGCGACAGGAAAAGATGGCCATGGCGAGCCCGGCGGAGACCGCTGCAGCCACCGCCGAGGAGCCGCCACCGAGAAATACCTCCGTCCAGGCGATGCCCGCCTCGTCGAGGGATCGAGTCGCGACATCGCGGACGCCACAGGATTGGGACAGTGCGGCCAGCCGCAGAGGCTCGCCCTGCCGATGTTCGAAATTCGGCGTGGCGAACCATCCGAAATGTTCTGGCCCAAGAACCTCGCCATCGCGCCGGTCGTCTTCGCGACGAATGATACAGGCGTCGAGTTCTCCGCGATCGAAAGCGTCGAGCAGCGTGCGCGAGTTTTCGAGGCGCACCTCGATGCGCAGACCTGGATCATGCGCGTTGAGTTGCGCCAGAAGGGTCGGTAGTTCGGAACCTGCCACGTGCGCTGCGATTCCAAGCCCGAAGCGGCGCGGGGTGGCGGAAGCGAGCGCGAACAGCGCGGCTTCGTGCGCAGCCAGAAAATCGCGTGCCCGGTCGAGAAAAACGGCGCCGTGAGCGGAGAGGCGGACGCGGCGCGGCGTACGCTCGATCAACCGTTGGCCGATCCGTTCTTCCAGTCGCCGCAGCTTGACGCTGATCGCCCCTTGCGTAGTGCCGAGGGCCTCCGCCGCTCGCGTGAAACTCCGAAGGTCGGCGATGGTCACGAAAGCCTGGACCGATTCGACATCGAGGGATGCCACTTTGATCATCCAGATTTGTTGTCTCTGTAATACTCAGCCACATCATTACTTTATCGTCAAGGTCGGCCTACGATCAGGTCCATCAACAACAGTCGCTCGCAAGACTGCCGTGCCAACCCCAGCCCCTCAGCGTGCGGGGAAACGGCCTCGCGCGGGACGCCGAGTGATCTCGGCACTGAAAGGCCTGATCATGTCGCTTGCTTCGTCACGTCAAGGCAACGTTGCCTTGGCCGCTGCCTGCCTCTCGTCGCTGATGTTCGGACTGGAAATATCCAGCGTACCGGCGATCCTTCCGACACTGGAGAACGTTCTCCACGCCGATTTCGAAAAGCTCCAATGGACGATGAACGCCTACACCATCGCCGTTGCAACGGTCCTGATGGCGGCCGGTACTCTGGCCGACCGATACGGCCGCAAGCGTTTGTTCGTCGTGACCATCATCGCCTTCGGGGCAACCTCGCTACTGTGCGGCCTCGCGCCTGACATGTCGGTCCTTATCTTCGGTCGGGCGCTCCAGGGGGCGAGTGGCGGCGCCATGCTGATCTGCCAAGTCGCAGTCCTTTCAAACCAGTTCGGTGAAGCGAGGGACCGAGCCCGGGCGTTCGGATGGTGGGGCATCGTATTTGGCGTAGGGCTCGGCTTCGGTCCGGTGATCGGCAGTGGGATTGCAGCACTCATGGGTTGGGCTTGGGTGTTCCTGATCCACGCCCTTGTTGCGGTTCTGACTGTCATTCTGGCTCTACTTGGTGTTCGGGAATCGAAAGACCCCGAGGCCCGGCGCCTCGATCTCGCCGGCATCGTGACCTTGTCGCTGGCCGTCTTTTGCGTCGCCTACGTCATCACCCAGGGTAGCGAACTCGGCTTCACTAGCCCGAGCGCATTGGTGATCGTCGCCATCGCCGCCCTCAGCCTCATCGCCTTCATCGCCGTCGAGCAGATTGCGCCACACCCGATGTTCGATTTCTCAGTGTTCCGGCTCAGGCCTTTTTCCGGAGCACTGTTCGGCTCCATGGGCATGAACTTCAGCTTCTGGCCGTTCATGATCTATCTGCCGATCTGGTTTCAGGCAGGGCTCGGGCTCGATGGACTGACCGCAGGCCTCGCACTTCTCGTCTATACTCTGCCGACGCTGGTCGTCCCGCCCTTCGCCGAGCGCCTTTCGCTGCGCCTTGGCGCTGGCACCGTCATCCCGGCGGGACTGTTCGTGATCGGTCTTGGTTTCTTCATCATGAAAGTTGGCGCTGGCGGTGGTTCGCTGGCCCTGGCGACGACGTTGGTCGGCGCAATGCTGGCCGGAGTCGGCCTCGGGGCGACCAACACGCCGGTCACAAACACCACGACCGGATCTGTATCGAGCGACAGGGCCGGTATGGCCTCCGGCATCGATATGAGTGCCCGGATGATCTCGCTCGCCATCAACATCGCGCTGATGGGCTTCGTCTTGCTCCATGGCGTTCAGAATCGCCTGAGTGCAGCATCGGGGTCATTCGACGCGGTGCAGCTTCGGCATGCCGCTGAACAAATTGCCGCCGGAAATGTCTCCGCCCTCGATCGGTCCGCGTTGGGAGCGTCGTCGGTGATCGGTTCGACCGCACTCGCAGGCGGCTTCGGAGACGTGATGCTCTATGGCGCCATTGGTGTCTGGGTGCTGGCCGCGCTCAGCTTCTTTACCTTCGGGAAGAGGAGTGATGTCGATGGCGCGTCATGAGGCTGGAGACCGGCGGCCGGCCCATCTGCGTATGCGCTCGACGCTCTGGAACCTGCGGTCAGGATGGCCGTCAATGAGGTGCTCTTCACCGAGGTAACCTACTGTGGCGCCACCATGAACGGTCCAATGGCGGTGATGGCGCATTCGGAGCCGCCGGCATCGCG
Source organism: uncultured Reyranella sp. (assembly GCF_945957355.1). Taxonomy (GTDB): domain Bacteria; phylum Pseudomonadota; class Alphaproteobacteria; order Reyranellales; family Reyranellaceae; genus Reyranella. The sequence goes on from NZ_CAMFKM010000012.1 coordinate 94,588, forward strand.
GCAAGCCTGCAGCGCCGTCGAGGTGGCGTCCTGCTCGCTCGATCGGTTGGTCGCAATGCCAACGCGGCCATTGGCGGCCAGCGCGACGGCACGCCAGCCATCGGCGATCAGATATTGGTCCAGGGCCTTGGTCTGGGCGTCATCCAGGCCGCTCATCTCCTGTGGGGTGAAGATGTCGGTGACGCGCATCGTCTGCGGCGTGCGTACCAGGACCTCGTTGTTGACCGCATAGACGACGCAGGGCCGGCCCGTCAGGTGGCCGCAGATCTGCAGGTTGCGGCGGATCGCATCGGCGTCGTTCTCGCTCGGTGTCCACCAGTCGAACCGATTGTGCCCCAGAACCAGCGCACGGCTGTGCCTGTTGGTGAGGTAGCGGGCGGTCAACCGCTCGCGGGCGGCGGCACTGAGCAGCGGCGCCGTCGCGGGATCAAGGGCGATCGGCGGCGACGGCTTCGTCGCGGGCACATAGGGCGGAGGCGGCATGGGCGGGGACCGGAACGACCAGACCACGTCGTTCTCGACGGCGTAGAGCGAGCAGCGGTCGTAGGCGCGCACGATCGGCACGTCTCTCTCGACCTTCCTGTTGCAGTCTTCCAGGGCGGCCCGGCGCGCGGCCGCCTCGTCGATGCGGTCGGTCGCCATCGCGAAGATGCCGCGTACGTTCAGCGCAAAGGCCTTGGCGCCAGGCGCATCGGCGTAGTTCTGCAGCGCGCGCCAGTGGAAGTCAGGAACGAAGGGGACCTCCTTGGGGACGAAGCGACGAAGTTCGGTAGAGGAGCTTGGGGTAGCCGGAGGAACAGCCGGTGTGGAAGGCGCTTCCGGCGTCGTCGCGCGGGGGACGGTCTGGGTGGCGACGGTTTCCGGTACTGGCGGGGTCGCAACCGGCAGGGCAGAGGTGGGTTCAGCCGTCTGCAGCGACGGCGGTGCCGAAGGATTGCGCAGATAGAAGGTTCCGGCGAGCGCACCCAGGATCAGAATCGCCACAACCCCGCCGACCAGGAACAGGCGCGTGCGCGGCATCGACCGAGCCACGGCCTGCGCAGGGTGGGCGGTGGTGCCCGCTCGCCGGCCGTCGACTGTCAGTCGATAGGCATGGATGGGACGGGGGATGTTCTTGACGTGCTGCTCGCCGATATCCTCGGCGCCCAGCATCAGCTTGCCGAGGATCTGGTCGTAGACGGACGATGAGATGCAGATGCCACCGGGTGCGGAGATCGACTCCAGGCGTACTGCCACGTTGACGGCGTCTCCCATCAGATCGTCGCCGCTCTCCACGACATCTCCCAGGTTGACGCCGATCCTCAGGATGAGTTGGTCGTCGGCCTGCGCGCTGGCATTGGCCGAGCGCATGGCCTCCTGGATTTCGAGGGCGGCGCGGACGGCCTCGACCGGGCTCGCGAACTCCGCCAGCAGCCCGTCGCCGGTCATCTTGAAGACACGCCCGCGATGCTGGCGCACGAGCATGCCGGCCGAATCGAGGCGGGTGGCCAGCAGGGCCAGGGCACGTTCCTCATCGCGAGCCGACATGGCGCTGAATGCCACCACGTCGAGGGCGAGGATCGTGGTGAGCCGTCGGACGAGATTCAAATCTGTCATTGCGCGTTCGTTCCGGACAGCACGGTACCATAGCGCGCGCCGGAGGACATGCTTGCGTGATTGCCCATGCTCTGCGAAGACCAAAATATGCAATCTGCAGAGCCCCGCTACTGGGAAGACTACGAAGTCGGCAGGAAATACCCTCTCGGCTCGACCAGCTTCACGGCCGAGGAAATCGTCGAGTTCGCCGAGAAGTTCGATCCGCAGAGCTTTCACGTCGATGCCGAAGCCGCAAAATCCTCTCTTTTCGGGGGGCTTTGTGCGTCCGGTTGGCACGTCGCCGCCAAGCTGATGCGGCTCTTCGTCGACAATTACGTCGACAAGCGCACGGCGCTGGGCTCTCCTGGTATCGACGAGCTGCGCTGGCTGAAGCCGGTGCGGCCGGGCGACACGCTCACGGCCTGGGTCGAGTGCGCGGACAAGGTCCCGTCCAAAAGCCGGCCGACGCTGGGCGTGATCCACGAGCATTGGACGGCGGTCAATCAGAACGGCGAGCTGGTCATGACCTCCAAGGGCGTCAACATGGTGCGCAGGAGGCCGGTATGAAGCGTGCGGTGAAGGGGCTCGACCATGTGGTGGTCATGGTCGATGGCATCGACGCGGCCGAGGTGGCCTACAGGAAGCTCGGCTTTCAGGTCCAGCCGCGCGGGTTTCACAAGAAGCTCGGCACGGCCAACCACCTGATGATCTTCGATACCGACTACTTCGAGATCCTGGGCATCGTCGAGGATACCGAGTTCAATGCCGCGCGGCGCGAGTGGTTGAAGGCTGGTGGCGGGCTCGCCAACGTGGCGCTGGCGACCGACGGCGCCGACGTTGCCTACGAAGCCTTCAAGGCGGCCGGTCTCAATCCCGATGCCCCGCTCTTCTTCGACCGTGCGGTCGAGGTGGCGGGAAAGACGGAACTCGCCAGGTTTCGCACGGTGCGTATTCCGAAGGACAACATGCCGGTGGTCGGCTTCTTCGTCTGCGAGCACCAGACGCCGGAATTCGTCTACCGGCCGGAATGGGCCGCTCATCCCAACGGTGCGCGCGGCATCCTGGGTGTAACCGTGATCGCCGAACAGCCGGCCAAGTGGATCCCCGAGTTGGAGAAGTATTTCGGCCCGGACTCCGTCAAGCGGGAGGGCGAAGGGCTCGTGGTCGACACCGGTACCCAGCCGATCCGCTACATGACGCCCAAGGATTATGCCGTCCGCTATCCCGGCATCACGCCGGTGCGCAGGGACGATCATCCCGCACTGCTCACGATTCGCGTCGAGAACCTCGCGGCCTGCGAGGCCCTGCTGAAGAAGAACGGCGTCAAGTTCACGAAGCCCGATTCCGGGCGGCTGGTCGTCCCGCCGTCGGAAGCCGCGCATCTCACCCTGGAATTTTCGGAGCTCTAGTCTTCATGGCGTTCGATCTCGCCGACCGCGGCATCTACGGCTTCTCGACCACCGAAAACCTGCGCTTCGCGGACGTCGACGCCAACGGGCACATCAACAACGGAGCCTTTCTCGAACTGCTGGAGAATGTGCGCGTCGCGTACCTTCGTCAGATCGTTCGCACGGGGCTACCGCGCTTCCGGATGGTCGTCGGCCGCATCGAGGCCGACTTCAAGCGACAGATGTTCTATCCCGGCACAGCCGTGGCCTGCTGCCGCCTGATCGAGGCGCACGAGCGCAAGTGCATCGTCGGCCAGGGACTGTTCGACGGTGAGGGAAACTGCACCGCCGTGCAGAAGGTGATCATGGTCTCGCTGAACGAGAAGACGCACCGCGCCACGCCGTTCGATCCCGTGGTGCGCACCATGCTCGACCGGCTCGTCGCCTCCCGGGATGGGCTCAATTCATGACGGCTTCGACTCCGGAAGGTTTCCGCAAGCTCAATGTCACCGACGACTTCGTCGGGCTCGTGGGACCTCTCTGGTTCAAGGCGGAAGAGGACGGTCTCAGGATCGGCCTGCCGCTGGAGAAGCGGCACGGCAACCCGATGGGCTGGGCTCACGGCGGCCTGCTCGTCACAGTCGCCGACATGGTGATGGGCGTGGGCTCGGGTTTCTCGACCGGCTTGTTCTGGCCGCATCCGACGATCTCGCTGACCAGTGAGTTCGTGCGCGGTGCCAGGTTGGGGCAGTGGCTGGAAGGCAAGGCGCGCATCGCACGGCGCACCCTCAATTTCTGCTTCGCAAGCTGCGACCTCGTCTGCGGCGAGGAGATCGTGCTGGTCGCCTCGGGCGTCTTCAAGGTGCCCGATCCGGAGAAGATACCGGAGGCCGCACGCGCCGCTGCGCTGTCGCCGCCATGGAAGGCCTGAGCCTCCTGTCATCCTGACTGAAGCGAAGGATATCGCGCCAGCCAGGGTGTACTTCGGTCGTTCCGTCAGATCCTTCGCTTCGCTCTGGACGACATTATTTCTTCAGCTTCTTCCGGCGGTAGATCCGGTAGCGGTCGAAATCCATCAGGTGTTCGTAGTTCTCGAAGGCGTCGGCGAAAATCCGATTCTGCATGAAGTATTCGAGATAATCGAACTCCCTGCCCTGGCAGCGCGGCACGCCGGCGATCCGGTCGACGATCAACAGGTCGGGATGTTCGCGGGCGAAGTCCTCGCTCACCGTGTCGAACACGAACTTTTCGGAGTCGCCCATCGTGTCGGGCGGATTGTAGAGGGCCGGGAAGTCATCGCAGGTCGCATAAACTCCCTGCAGCACCCACATGGTGAGGAACCGCGTGGTCATGCGGCCACCGATGTAGTTGATCATCGGCCAGAACGGGTAGATGCCCGGTGACAGGACGAGGACGGTCCGGTGCGGTGCGTTCTGCTCGATGATGTGCTGCAGCCGGCCGCCGATGGATGCCTCGAACTGGCGCTGCTTGTAGAAGGGCGGCGTGTAGAGCGCGGCCTGGAAGTAGAGCAACACCATGAAGGTGGCGCAGATCACCGCCACCGGAAGGCGGTGGGCGCTGCGACTGATCGGCAAGTAGCGGTCGACGGTCTGGGAGACGGTGAGGGCGGCGAGCAGGATTGCGGCGGAAAGTGCGGGCAGCACGTGATAGGGCCAGCCCTTGGCCTGGCCGATGGCCGAGAGGGCCGCTCCTACGCCGAATACTACGAGGACGCGCGCCGCGATGGTCTTGGTAAATACGATAGCCAGCAGGCCGAAGATCGCCAGCGCGAGCAGGGTGGGCCCCAGCACGTTGCTGGTCAGCACCTCGCGCCAGCCCGACTCGCCGATCGGCGCATAGGCCTCGACCGCGAGCGGCAGGACGAAGTGTCCGAACTCGGGGAACACCAGGTACATGATCGCCAGGTGGGCTACCGCCATGAGGCCGATCGCCCAGGGGATCGGGTCGGTGAAGGTCGGTCGCACGCCGCGCCGGAACAGCAGGTAGAGCTCGACCGCGGCCGGGATGGCGAGATAGTGCGGCTTCATCGCCAGAGCGATGCCCGCCACCAGGCCCACGGCGATGGAGGCGAAGCGCGACGGGGTCACCCCCTCGGCGCGCGCCATCGAGGCGATTAGGTAGGGCGCGCTGGCCACGAACATGATGTGCTCGCGCTGGCCGAAATGCTCGTTGGGCAGCACGGAGAACAGGAAGAGCAGAACCGGCGGCAGCAGCGCTTCAGTGAGCGCATGGTCGGCCGATGGAACGAGATGGATGAGCCGCCGACAGGCCCAGAACGAGGCGAAAATGCCCGCGACGACCCAGGCCGTGAACCAGAATGCCACCGTGCCGGGCAGGATCTTCGCCGTCAGCACTGGCAGCCCATGTACGACGAAGGTCAGCGGCAGGTTCTCGTCCAGCACCTCGACATAGAGCTTCTCGCCGCCGATCCAGCGCGTCGACACGTCGAGGATGGCCGCGACATCGTGGTTGATGGGTGGGAAGAAATAACCGGCCAGCCAGAGAATGGGCAGCGCGAACAGCGGGACCAGCAGGAGCTGCTCGACACGTGGCGGGATCGTCGGAGGTTTGGTCTGAACGGTTGGCAAGGCGGGGCGAAGATATCATAAGCGGACGGGAAGGGGAGACTCCCCGGGAGAGAGGCCGCTTCGTGGAACGGGCCGAATACGAACATATGCATGCGGTCGAAGACCGCATGTGGTGGTATCGCGGCCTGCGGAAGCTGGTCGCCGACCAGCTCGCCCGGGCGCTGTCGCGATCGCGAGCCGGCGGACCGGTCCTCGATGCAGGATGCGGCACCGGCGGCATGCTGCGGGTTCTTGGCCCGGCCGTCGCCGGCCGACCGACTATTGGCCTCGAATACGACCCCAAGGCTGCGGGCATGGCGAAAGCCAAGGCCGGCCGCCCGATCCTGTCTGGGTCGGTCAATGAATTGCCGCTTGGCGATGGAACCCTCGGTGCCTACGTTTCGCTCGACGTTCTCTGCCACGCCAGCGTGGAGCCCGTGCGTGCCTTGGAAGAGGCGCATCGTTGCCTTGGGCCAGGCGCGATCGCGATTTTCAATCTGCCGGCCTATTCCTGGATGCTGTCGGCGCACGACAGGCGCGTCCATAATGCCCGCCGCTTCACCCGCGGCGAGGCCCGCGCACTGATCGCCGCGCCCGGCTTCCGTATCCTTAGGGCGAGCTATTGGAACACGCTCCTGTTTCCCCTGATGCTCATCCACCGGCTGGTCGAGCGCGGGGACGCCGAGAGTGATGTGCGCGATTATCCACGCTGGCTCGATGCCATCTTCTCCACTGCGCTCGCCATCGAGCGCGCCGCCATCGGTGCCGGGCTCAGCCTCCCGTTCGGCGGTTCCCTCATGATCGTGGCGGTGCGTGATGCTTGAGAATTCAGCCGAGGGGCCGGCCCTCTCCGTCGTCGTGCCCGTATATAACGGCGCAGCCACCGTCGGCGAACTGGTGAAGGCCCTGCGCGCCCTGGATATCCAGGGGGGGCTGGAGATCGTCCTGGTGGTCGATGGCAGTCCCGACAACAGTCTCGACGTCTGCAAGCAGCTCGCGGCCGAGCCTGGGGCGCCGGTGACCGTTCTGAGCCTCAGCCGCAATTTCGGCGAGCACAATGCGGTCATGGCGGGCTTTGCAAGGGCGCGCGGCGCCTACACGATCACCATGGACGACGACCTGCAGAACCCGCCGGAGGAAGTCCGCCGTCTGTTCGAGCATGCGCGCGACGGCATGTACGATGCGGTCTACACCTACTACGAGGAGAAGAAGCACGCCGCCTGGCGCAATCTCGGCAGCCGCTTCACCAACTGGTGCGCCGACAAGCTGATCGACAAGCCGCCCGGCCTCTACCTCTCGAGCTTTCGCTGCGTTTCGCGCTTCCTGCGCGAGCGGGTCGTGTCGAGTTACGAGGGGCCGGCGCCCTATGTCGATGGCCTGATCTTCCAGATCACCCAGAACGTGAGCCGCCTGCAGGTCAATCACCTGCCACGCGCCGAAGGGCGATCGAATTACACGTTGCGCCGCTTGTTGCGACTGTGGTTGGCGATGTTCCTGAACTTCTCGGTGATGCCGCTCCGTATTGCGACGATCCTCGGCCTGGTCTTCGGTGCGCTGGGGGCGGTGGCCGCGGGCATCACGATCGTCGAGGCGATCATCTCCGACCGGGCGCCGCAGGGCTGGGCCTCGCTGATGGTCGCGGTGCTGGTGCTGGCGGGCGTGCAGCTGCTCGTGATCGGCATGATCGGAGAGTATCTCGGCAGCATGTTCCTGGCCGTGAACCGCAAGCCGCAATACCTCGTGCGGGAAGTGTTCCGCCGCGATCCTGAAGCCGGGGGGCTCGACATCGAGCGGCCGAAGGTCGATACGCGGGCGGCCGGCCAGCCGCATCGCGAACCATCGCGCGAGCCGGATCGCAGGGAGAGCTGAAGGATGATGATCTACTACGTGGCGCTGGGGATCGGGATCCTGACCGGCATCGGCGGCCAGATGTTGCTCAAGGCGGGGGCCGATGCCCCGGACTTCGTGAGCCAGCTCTTTCGACCCTCGACCATCGCCGGACTGGCGCTCTACGGGTCGGCCGCCTTCCTCTACATAGTCGCACTGCGGAAGATTCCGGTCTCGGTGGCCTTTCCCAGCGTGTCGCTCTCCTATGCGATCGTTGCAGTGCTCGGGCACTTCCTTTTCGGCGAGCCGTTCGGCATCAAGCAGATCGGCGGCATCGCGCTGATCGTGGGCGGCGTCGTTCTCATCAACCAGGCCTGAGAGGGACGTCCCCGTGAATTACGAGCAGATCAACTACGAAGCCAAGGACGGCATCCTCACCATCACCCTCAACCGTCCCGACAAACTCAACGCCTTTACCGGCAAGATGCTGTCGGAATTGCTCGACGCGATGGACCGTGCCGACCGCGACGACGATGTGCGCGCCATAGTGTTCACCGGGGCTGGCCGCGGCTTCTGCGCGGGGGCCGACCTGTCGGGAGGCGCCAATACCTTCAACGCCGAGAATCGCGGGCCGATCGATCCCGGCCTCGACGGCCATCGCGACGGCGGCGGCCTCTTTACCCTGCGTCTCTACGAATCGCTGAAGCCCACTATCGCCGCGTGCAACGGCCCGGCGGTCGGCGTCGGCATTACCATGCAGCTCGCCATGGACATTCGCCTCGCATCCGAAGCGGCGCGCTACGGTTTCGTTTTCACCCGCCGCGCCATCGTGATGGAGGCCTGCTCGAGCTGGTTCCTGCCCCGCCTCGTCGGGCCGCAGCAGGCACTGGAATGGGTGATGACCGGCCGCGTCTTCTCCGCCGAGGAGGCGCTGAACGGCCGCCTCGTACGCTCGATCCACAAGCCCGACGATCTCCTGCCGGCCGCCTACGCGCTGGCCCGCGAGATCGCCGACAACACTGCGCCGGTTGCGGTCGCGCTGAACCGCCAGATGATCTGGAAGATGCTTGGCGCCGACCATCCAATGGAAGCCCACAAGGTCGATTCCAAGGGCATCTACTCGCGCGGCAAGTCGGACGACGTGAAGGAAGGTGTGACCGCCTTCCTTGAAAAACGCCCGGCGCGCTTCCCCATGAAGGTGAGCGACGGCATGCCGTCCTACTTCCCGTGGTGGACGGAGCGGACGTTCAAGTAGTCGGGCTTTCTCCGCGACTGGCGGCGGTTGCCGCGACGGTTGGCTTGCGGCAAGCTGCAGCAAAACAAACCTGTCGTGGAGGAAACGATGACCAAGCTGCAGATGCGGCGCCGGACCTTGCTGGCGGCCGCCCCGATCGTACTGGCTGCACCCCATGTCGCCCGGGCGCAGGCCAAGCCCGAGAAGAGCAAGGTCGTCCTGGCCGTCGGCGGCAAGTCCGCCCTCTATTACCTTTCGCTTACCATCGCCGAGCGCAAGGGCTTCTTCAAGGAAGCCGGCCTCGACGTCGAGATCAATGATTTCCAGGGCGGCGCCAAGTCGCTACAGGCCCTGATGGGCGGCAGTGCCGACGTCGTCGCCGGCGCCTACGAGCATACGATCCGCATGCAGCAGCGCGGCCAGCCCATCGTCGGCTTCGCCCTGATTGGTCGCGGCATGCAGCTCGCGATCGGTCTGCGCACCGATGTCGCCGCCAAGGTCAAGGGCCCCGCCGATATTAAGGGCATGAAGTTCGGCGTCACGGCGCCTGGCTCCCAGACGCACATGCTCGTCAACAACTGGGCCGCCAAGGGTGGGCTGAAGCCGACGGATATCGTCGCAATCGGAGTCGGCGCCGGCGCGTCTGTGGTCGCGGCTATCGAGAAGGGCGAGGTCGATGGCGTGTCCCAAGCGGATCCCGCGCTGACGATCCTGCAGGAGAAGGGCGCGATCAAGATCATGGTCGACACCCGCACGATGAAGGGGAATCAGGAACTGTTCGGCGGCTCGATGCCGGCGGCCTGCCTCTATGCCCAGCCCGACCTTCTGAAGAAGACGCCGGGAACGGCGCAGGCGCTGGCGACGGGTATCGTCCGGGCGGATCAGTGGCTGCAGACGGCCAGCCCGGCCGACGTGGCGGCTGCGGTGCCGGAAGCCTTCCTGCTGGGCGACCGCGCGATCTACGAGAAGGCCTTCGCCAACGTGCGCGACACCATCTCGCCGGACGGCGTCATGCCTTCGGACGGCCCGGCCAACTGCCTCAAGTTCCTGGCCGAGGGTGATCCCAAGATCGAGCCAGCCAAGATCAAGCTCGCCGACACGTGGACCAACGAGTTCGCCCAGCGGGCCGGCAAGCGCAGCTAACCCGGCGTGAATACCAACGGTGTGCCGGCGCTGCGGCTGGCAAACGTCACTTGTCGCTTCGCGGACCGTGACCGAAAGGGCGAGGCCTATACTGCGGTCGCCGACGCGACGCTGACGATCGAAGTGGGGGAGTTCGTGTCCGTCGTCGGCCCGACCGGCTGCGGTAAGTCGACCCTGCTGAACGTTGCGGCCGGACTGCTCGATCCCTCAGCCGGTTCGGTCGAGGTCTTCGGCCAGCCGCTGCGGGCGGCCGACGGCGTGAATCGCCGGGCCGGTTACATGTTCCAGGCGGACGCCCTGATGCCGTGGCGGACCGGGATCGACAATGTCGTGGCGGGTCTGGAGTTCCGAGGGGTGCCCCGCGCCGAGGCCAGGGCTCAGGGCGAGGAGTGGTTGCGCCGGGTCGGTCTTGCGGGCTTCGGCGACCGCTATCCGCACCAGATGTCGGGCGGCATGCGCAAGCGGCTGGCCCTTGCCCAGACCTTGATCCTCAGTCCCGATATCCTGCTCATGGACGAGCCGTTCTCCGCGCTCGATGTCCAGACACGCCAGCTCATGGAGAATGAACTGCTCGATCTCTGGGCGCAGGACCGGAAGTCGGTGCTGTTTATCACTCACGACCTCGAGGAGGCGATCGCGTTGTCCGATCGGGTGGTCGTGCTCTCGGCCGGCCCGGCGACACGGCCGATCGGCGACTTCAAGGTCGATCTGCCGCGTCCGCGCGACGTGCAGGAGATCCGCATGACGCCGGCGTTCCTCGCCCTCCATCGCGAGATCTGGGGCGCCATGAAGCAGGAAGTCCTGAAGGCCTATCAACGCCAGAAGGTGGGCTGAGATGCAGCTGCGCGCCCTGCAACTGCTCGTGCTCGCGGTCCTGATCGCCATCTGGTACGCGATGACGGCACCCGGCCTGATCCCGCCCTTCTATTTCGAGCAGGACAACCGTGCCGCCTTCTTCTTCGGCGAGCCGCAGAAGGTGTTCGGTGTTGTCGTCGACTGGTTTGCGACCGGCGAGATTTTCCCCCATCTCGGTGTCACGCTGCTGGAGACCGCGCTGGGCTTCTTCATCGGTGCGTCCTTCGGGCTCGGTGTCGGCCTGTGGCTGGCGCTGTCTCCTACCGCGTCGGCGGTGCTGGACCCCTACATCAAGGGCTTCAATTCGATGCCGAGGGTCGTGCTGGCGCCGATCTTCGCCGTGTGGTTCGGGCTCGGCATCTGGTCGAAGGTGGCGCTGGGTGTCACGCTCGTCTTCTTCGTGGTGTTCTTCAACGTCTACCAGGGCGTGCGCGAGGTCAGTCCCAACCTGATTGCCAACGCACGCATGCTGGGCGCCTCGCAGCGGCAGCTCCTGCGCTCGATCTACCTGCCGAGCGCGATGAGCTGGGTGTTCGCCAGCCTGCACAATGCCGTGGGCCTCGCTTTCGTGGGCGCCGTGGTCGGCGAGTATCTCGGCTCGTCGATGGGCGTCGGCTACCTGATCCTCCAGGCCGAGGGCACGTTCGACATCAACACCGTGTTCGCCGGCATCCTGGTCCTGACCGCCTTCGCCCTCGTGCTCGACGGTCTGGTCGGCACCGTCGAGCGGCGGCTGATGACGTGGCAGCCAAAGGCGGGCCAGACGGAGAAGGTTTAGACCTACTTACCGGTGAATCGCGCGGCGCGCTTCTCGAGATAGTGGGCGACGCCTTCCTTGAAGTCGGCGGTCTGAAAGGACAGTTCCATCTCGTGATTTGCCTGCACCGTGGCCTCGGTCAGGGTCTGGAACTCTGCCTCCCAGAGCTGGCGCTTCATGACGGCGACCGAGCGCGGCGAAACGGTGTTGGCGAGCAGGGTGGCATAGGCGCGCGCCTCGGCCAGCAGCTTGTCGTCGGGGATGACCCGGTTCACGAGGCCCATCGCCAGCGCCTCGGGTGCGCGGAACTTGCGGGCGGAGCAGAGCAGGTCGAGTGCCGTCGGCAGGCCGACCAGCCGCGGCAGCAGCCAGCTGATCCCGTGTTCGGCGATCAGGCCGCGCTGGGCGAAGGCGGTGGTGAAGACGGCGGATTCACCCGCGAAGCGCAGGTCGGCGTAGAGCGGGATCACCATGCCGAGGCCGGCCGCCGGGCCATTGATCGCCGCGATGATGAACTTCGGGATCGCCGGGAAATAGGAATAGTTCATTTTGAACTCGGGCAGGGTGCTGCCACCGGGAAGCCCTTCCTGGGCTTTGCTCGTCCGGTCGGCGGAGGCTCCCGAACCGATCGCCTGGAGCCCGCCCATGTCGGCGCCAGCGCAGAAACCGCGCCCGGCGCCTGTCAGGATGATCGCCCGAACCTCGGCATCGGCGCCGGCCCTGTGCATGGCGTCCTTGAGGTCGAAGTGCATCTGCCGCGTCCAGGCATTGAGCTTCTCGGGACGGTTGAGCGTGATGGTGCAGATGCGATCCGCGACGTCATAGAGGACGGTCTCGTACGCCATGTGGGGGTCTCCTCCTGTGCATTCTTGAGAGTGGCATGATGGGCAAAACCTCGCGACGATACAAACTTGGGGAGCAGCACAAGCGTGGCAGCCGGGCATTTCGGTTGTCGATTGCAGCGAAAGTGCAATTAATGGAGCTGAGGCAAGATGGCAAAGCGTGAGTTCGCCCATCCGAACGAGATGCAGAAATACGTGGGCCAGGAGATCGGTGTAAGTGACTGGGTCGAGATCACCCAGGAAAGGATCAACCTCTTCGCCGATGCCACCGGCGACCATCAGTGGATCCACGTCGACGTGGAGCGTGCGAAGAAGGACATGCCGGGCGGCAAGACCATCGCCCACGGGTTCCTGACCCTGTCGCTGATCCCGATGCTCAATAGCCAGATCTCGCACATCAACAACGTGCGCAACGGAATCAACTACGGCTGCAACAAGGTGCGTTTCACCAGCCCTGTCCCGGCCGGCTCGAAGGTGCGGGCGCGCGCCAAGCTGATCGCGGCCGATCCGATGGACAAGGGCGGCGTGCGCCTGACCAACCAGGTCACCATCGAGATCGAGGGCCAGGAGCGTCCGGCCTGCGTGGCCGAGACCATGGCCATCGTCTACGGAACCTGAGGTACCGCATTTGCTGACACGCGAGGACCTGAAGTCGGAACGGATCGATCAGATCGTCGCCGACGCCCGTGCCGCCGGCTACGACTTCTTCCTGTCGACGCCGGAACGCGAGGCCAGTCTCAACGAGGCGCTGCGCGACCGTCCGCCGGGTGAGGAGACCTGGATCTTCGCCTACGGCTCGTTGATGTGGAACCCGGCCCTCGAGTATGCCGAGGTCCAGCCCTGCAGCGTGGAGGGCTGGCGCCGCTCCTTCTGCTTTTGGACGCCGATGGGCCGGGGCACGCCGGAACTGCCCGGCCTGATGCTGGCGCTGGCCGACGGCGGACAGTGCGAGGGCATTGCCTATCGCCTGTCGCCGGAACTGGTGCGCCAGGAACTCGGTCTCCTGTGGAATCGCGAGATGCTGGCGGGTCTCTACAAGCCGCGCTGGGTGCCGGCCAGGCTGCGGGACGGTCGCACCGTCAGCGCCGTGACCTTCGTCGTCGAGACCGGGCATTGCCAGTATTGCGGCGACCTGCCGATCGAGAGGGCGGCCTATCACATCGCCTTCGCCGAGGGTCGTCGCGGCGCCTGCCGCGAGTACCTCCTGAACACGGCCGAGCATGCGCGATCGCTGGGCATCAATGACCCCTATCTCGAGGAGCTGGTTGCCCGTGTCGTCCGCTTGCGGGAGGATCAGGTGCCGGCTGCCGCTTTGGCCTGAACGGGCCACGCACTCGCCTCACGGAAGCCGTCGTACTGTCGATGGTGCGAGGCCGAAGGGCCTGTGACATAGTCACGGCGTGTCCGCTCTCGTCGCCCGCTGGCTCGCGCTGCCGCCAAATTTGCGTGGGATCCTCTGGGTCGCTTTGTCGGGCGTCCTGTTCGCGCTGCTCAACGTCTTCACGCTGATCCCGGCGAAGCATCTCAATCCCTATGTGATGGCCTTCCTGCGCTATTTCTTCGGCGCGCTGTTCCTCGTGCCGATCGTGATGCGATTGGGCCTCTACCGCTCGCTGCACACGAGGCGGCTGCCCCTGCACATCTCGCGGGGCGCCATCCATACGGCGGGCATGATGCTGTGGTTCGTGGCGCTGCCGCTCACGACCCTGGCCGAGATCACGGCGCTGGGTTTCACCGGGCCGATCTTCGTTACGATCGGTGCCGCGCTGTTCCTCTCCGAGAAGGTGCGGCTGCGGCGCTGGATCGCCGTCATGGTCGGCTTCATCGGCGCCATGATCATCATCCGGCCGGGCTTCGGCGACATCCATATCGGCGTCATCTGCATCCTGATCTCAACGCCGATCTTCTCGGCCTCGAACCTGATCTCCAAGGCGCTGGCCCGTACCGATTCGGCGACCACGATCGTGATCTGGCAGAACATCGTTATCGTCGCCTGCGCCCTGCCGTTCGCACTGTGGTTCTGGCAGATGCCACAATGGGGAGACGTCGTCTGGTTCCTGCTGGCGGGCCTGGCCGGTACGCTCGGCCATATCTGTCAGCAACGCGGCTACCAGCTAGCCGACATCACGTTGCTGCAGCCGATCGGCTTCCTGTCGCTGATCTGGAACACGATGCTGGGCTATTTCCTGTTCTTCCAGAAGCCCGACGTCTGGACCTTCGTCGGCGCGGCGGTGATCTTCGCCAGCGCTCTCTACATCTCCCACCGCGAGGCGGTGCGGCGGGCGCAGATCAGGACAGCGGCCGCGAAGGCCGATCCCGAGGCCTGAATTCAGCCGCCGGTCACGCTCATGTGGCGGGGGACGGCGGGGCCGATGTGGCGGCGGTCGATGATGAAATCATGCCCCTTGGGCTTGCGCGCGATCGCCTCGGTGATGGCGCGATCCAGAACCTCGTCGCTCTCGGATGCGCGCAGCGGCGCGCGCAGGTCGGCGGCATCCTCCTGACCCAGGCACATATAGAGCGTGCCGGTGCAGGTGAGGCGCACGCGGTTGCAGCTTTCGCAGAAATTGTGGGTGAGCGGCGTGATGAAGCCCAGCCTTCCGCCGGTCTCCTCGACCGTGAAGTAGCGGGCGGGGCCGCCCGTACGGTAGTCCGTCTCGGTGAGGGTGAAGTGCCGGGCGATTTCGGTGCGGGCCAGCGACAGCGGAAGGTACTGGTCGAGCCGCGCCGCGTCGCCGATCTCGCCCATCGGCATGACCTCGATCAGGACCAGATCCATGCCGCGGCCGTGGCTCCAGCGAATCATCTCGTCAAACTCGCCGTCGTTGACGCCGCGCAGCGCCACGGCGTTGATCTTGATCGCAAGCCCGGCGCGCTGGGCGGCGTCGAGGCCGCGCATCACCTGGTCGAGGTCGCCCCAGCGCGTGAGCTGACGGAACTTGTCCGGATCGAGCGTATCCATCGACACGTTCACCCGGCGCACGCCGATATCGGCCAGTTCCTGGGCGTATTTGGCAAGCTGGCTGCCGTTTGTCGTGAGGGTGAGTTCCTCGAGCGCGCCTGTCTCAAGGTGCTTTCCGAGGCCGCGGAACAACGACATCACATTCTTCCGCACCAGCGGCTCGCCACCGGTCAGGCGCAGCTTCCTGACACCGCGGCGGACGAAGGCCGTGCACAGCCGCTCCAGCTCCTCGAGCGACAGCACCTCCGCCTTGGGAAGGAAGGTCATGTCCTCGGCCATGCAGTAGACGCAGCGGAAATCGCAGCGATCCGTCACGGAGACGCGGAGGTAGGAGATGTGGCGGCCGAACGGGTCGATCATGGCTCTTCGGTTACGGTGACGCCCGGATAATGGGCATGCGGCATACCCCCTGCAAGGGGCGATTCCGGTGCCGAACTGGTCAGCAGCCGAAGCAGATTGTCTACGGTGTCGGCCTCGGCGGCCGGCTTGTCGGTCCGGATGCGGCTGATGCGAGGAAAGCGCATGGCGACTCCTGATTTGTGGCGGGTCGAGCGGGCGATGCCGTCGAAGGCGATCTCCAGGACCAGCTTCTGCTCGACCTCGCGGACGGGGCCGTAGCGGTTGGTCGTGTGGTCGCGCACCCACTTGTCGAGCCAGCGCAGTTCCTCGTCGGTGAAGCCGAAATAGGCCTTGCCGACGGGCGCCAGCTCGCGTCCACCTGCCGCCCCGTCGCGCCAGCAGCCGAAAGTGAAGTCGGAGTAGAAGGAGCTGCGCTTGCCATGGCCGCGCTGGGCGTACATCAGCACGCAGTCTGCGAGCATGGGGTCGCGCTTCCACTTGAACCACGGGCCCTTGGGGCGGCCTGAAAGATAGGCGCTGTCACCGCGCTTCAGCATCAAACCCTCGATCCCGTCGGCCCGCATTTCGTCGCGCTTGGCGGCAAGCTCCGCCCAGTCGGTGAAGGTCACCAGTGGCGAAAGATCGAAGCGCGGCCGCTCCTTCAGGGCGACCCACGATTCGAGGCGGATGCGGCGCTCATCGAACGGGAGGCCACGCAAATCCCGGCCCTCCAGCCACAACACGTCGTAGAGGCGGACATGCGCCGGATGCTCCTTCAGCATCTTCGGCGTCACCGTCTTGCGGTTCAGCCGCTGCTGCAGGTCGTTGAACGGCGCCACTGCGGTCTCGCGGCGCACCAGCAGCTCGCCGTCGAATACGCCCTCGAAGTCGATCGCCTCGATGATGTCGGGAAAGGCACCCGACACATCCTCGCCGGCGCGGCTGTACAGCCGCTTCAGCCCGCCGGATGCGGCGACCTGCACGCGGATGCCGTCCCATTTCCATTCGGCGCGGAAATGCGCCGGATCGAGCGCGTCGAGTTCGGTGCGGTCGATCGGGTTGGCCAGCATCGCGGGCAGGAAGGCGGCACCCGCATTGCTGCTGGGCCGAGGGGCGCCCTGCAGCAGCCAGTCGAACAGCGGCCGGTAGGGGGCCTTCAACCCGTGCCAGACCTCCTCGACCGCATCGACCGGCTGGTTTCCGATGTTGGCGACCGCTTGCTTGGCCAGGCGCGCGGAGACGCCCACCCGGAGCGCGCCGGTCAGGAGTTTCAGCAGCGCCCACCGGCCGGTCGAATCGAGGGCGTCCAGCCAGCGCTTCAGGATCGCCGGCGTCTGGGTGCGCGTGGCCCGCTGCAGCGTTTCGACGACCTCACCCAGCGACGGCGGCGGCCCGGCAGCAGGATCGGTCTCCCAGATCAGAGCCAGCGTTTCGGCGAGGTCGCCGACATAGTCGTAGGAAAGGGCGAACAACTCCTCGCCGATCTTCTCCTGCCCGAAGCCGCGCAGCAGCGCGGGCTTGGCCGACGGGAAGTCGAGCCCACCGGTGAGTGCCGCCAGCGCCCAGCCACGATCGGGATCGGGCGTCTCGCGCAGGTACGTCTCGATCAGCCGCAGCTTGGCATTGCGGGCCGGCTGGAAAGAGAGGGAGTCGAGAAGCCGGGCAAAGGCCTGCACGATCAGGAATCCTCCTCGTCGCGACCCGCCAGGTGCAACGCCTCGGCATCGATGCCGATCCCGCGCGCGTAGTGGACGAGGGCCTCCTCGCGGCCGTGCGTCACCCACACCCGGGACGCGCCGACATCCTTCAGGGTCTGCGTGAGTTCGGGCCAGTCGGCATGGTCGGAGATCACCAGCGGCAGTTCCGCGCCGCGTTGCCGCGCGCGGGCCCGCACATTCATCCAGCCCGAGCACACCGCGGCGATCGGATCGGCGAAACGCCGCGACCAGCGATCGGCGATCGCCGACGGCGGACACAGGACGATGGCGCCCTTGAAGGTCTCGAGGATCGCCTCGGAGACCGGGGCCACGTCGCCGAGATCGACGCCGTGCTCCTGGTAGAGCCTGCACAGGGACATCAGCCCGCCGTGCAGCCAGATGCGCTTTTCATAGCCCGCCTCGCGCAACAGCCGGATGACCCTCTGGCACTTGCCGAGCGCATAGACGCCCACCAGATGAGTGCGCTCGGGGAAGGTGGCGACGGAGCGCAGCAGCTTGCCGATCTCGCCGGCATCGGAGGGATGATGGAAGACCGGCAGCGCGAAGGTCGCCTCGGTGATGAACACGTCGCACGGTACGGGCTCGAACGGCGGGCAGGTCGGGTCCGGCCGGCGCTTGTAGTCGCCCGACACGACGATGCGCTGGCCCCTGTATGCCAGCACTGCCTGCGCCGAGCCGAGAATATGACCGGCCGGCGCGAAGCCGACCTCGACCTCGCCGATGCGCACGCTCTCGCCGTACTTCAGCGCCTGCTGGTCGGTGTCGGGCATGTCCTGGAAACGCGTCCGCATGATCGCGAGCGTCTCCGGGGTGGCCAGCGCCCTGCGGTGGCCCGGTCGCGCATGATCGCCATGCCCGTGCGTGATCACCGCGCGCGGCACGGCGAAGGCCGGATCGACATAGAAGTCGCCGGGCTCGCAATAGAGGCCGCGCGGCGTGGGATAGAGCCACGTACGGGGATTTAGGGTCTCGGTTGCCATGAGCCTTGCTGCATCCTACCCAACAGATATGGGGATTCCCGACCTGTTTACACGCTGGTTCGAGAGTCGTGGCTGGGCGCCGCGGCCGCACCAGCTCGCGCTGGTCGATCTGGCGCGGCGGGGCAGGAGCGCGCTGCTGATCGCGCCGACCGGAGGCGGCAAGACGCTGGCGGGCTTCCTTCCGTCACTGATCGAACTCACCGAGCGCCGGCAGGCCGGCGAGGACCTGGCCTACAAGAAGGGGCAGGGGGAGCTGCATACGCTCTACATCTCCCCGCTGAAGGCACTGGCGACCGACATACGCCGCAACCTCGAACAGCCGCTGGCGGAGATGCAGCTACCGGTGCGCGCGGAGAGCCGGACCGGCGACACGCCGCAGAGTCGTCGGCTGCGCCAGCGCGAGCGACCGCCCGATCTCCTGATGACGACCCCGGAGTCGCTGGCGCTGCTGCTGTCCTATCTCGATGCGGCGAAGTTCTTCGCCTGCCTCAAATGCGTGATCATCGACGAGCTGCACGCCTTCGCGACCAGCAAGCGCGGTCATCACCTGGCGCTCTGCCTGTCGCGGCTGGCGACGCTCGCCCCGCAGGCGCGCTTCGTCGGGCTGTCGGCCACCGTCGCCGATCCACCGGCACTGGCGGAGTTTCTGAACCTTCGCGACGAGCCGGTCGAGATCGTGATGGGCGAGCCGGGCGCGCCGCCTGTCGTGTCGATCATCGATGCGCACGAGCGGCTGCCATGGGGCGGCCACATGGGACGCCATGCGGTGCCCGAGATCTACAACATCATCCGGCAGCACAAGACGTCGATCATTTTCGTCAACACGCGCGCCCAGGCGGAGCTGGCCTTCGACGCGCTGTGGCGCATCAACGACGACAATCTGTCGATCGGACTGCATCACGGCTCACTGGCCGTCGAGCAGCGGCGCAAGGTCGAGGCGGCGATGGCGGCGGGCAAGCTGCGTGCGGTCGTGGCGACCTCGTCGCTCGACCTCGGCATCGACTGGGGCGATGTCGATCTCGTCATCCAGATGGGCGCACCGAAGGGCGTCAGTCGCCTGATGCAGCGTATCGGCCGCGCCAACCACCGGCTCGACGAGCCCAGCCGCGCCATGATCGCACCGGCCAATCGCTTCGAGGTGCTGGAATCACTGGCCGCGCTGGAAGCGGTCGAGGCGCGTGAACTGGACGGCGATCCGCCGCGCCCGGCCTGTCTCGACGTGCTGGCGCAGCACATCGTGGGTTCCGCCTGCGCCCAGCCGATCGATCGCGAGGCCTTCTTCGCCGAGGTCCGCCGGGCGCAGCCCTATCGCGACCTGCCGCGCAAGGATTTCGACGACACGTTCGATTTCGTGGCGACCGGCGGCTATGCGCTCGCGGCCTACGATCGCTGGCATCGGCTGAAGCAGCTGCCCGACGGTCGCTGGATGCTGGCCTCGCTGCTGGTGGCCAAGCAGTTCCGCATGAACGTCGGCACCATCGTCGAACTGCCGCTGATGAAGGTGCGGCTGCGGCGCGGCACGGTGCTGGGCGAGGTCGAGGAGGGCTTCGTGCAGGGGTTGGTGCCGGGCGACACGTTCGTGTTTGCGGGCCGCCTGCTGCGCTTCGAGGGCGTCAAGGAACTGGCGGCGATCTGCTCGCCGGCGACCGGTGGCGATCCCAAGGTGCCGGCCTATGGCGGCGGGCGGCTGCCGCTCTCGACCTTTCTCGCCAACAGGGTGCGCGGCATCCTTCAGGACCCGCTGAAGCATCCCAAGCTGCCGGCCGAGGTGCAGGAGTGGCTGCGTATCCAGGTCTTCCGGTCCATGCTGCCGCCGGCCGACAAATTGCTCGTCGAGGGTTTCCCGCGCGGCGGCAAGCAGTTCCTGGTCGCCTATTGCTTCGAGGGCCGCAACGCGCACCAGACGCTGGGCATGCTGCTGACGCGCCGCATGGAGCGCATGGGCCTGCGGCCGCTGGGCTTCGTCGCCACCGACTATGTGCTGGGCCTGTGGGGCTTGCGGCCGGCCTCGCCGAAGCAGCTCGAGGAGCTGTTCGACGAGGACATGCTGGGCGACGATCTCGAAGCCTGGATGGACGAATCGAGCATGCTGCGGCGCTCCTTCCGCAACGTCGCGGTGATCGCCGGCCTGATCGAGCGCCGCTTTCCCGGCGAGGAGAAATCGCGCCGCCAGGTCACGTTCAGCTCCGACCTGATCTATGACACGCTGCGGCAGCACGAGCCCAACCATATCCTGCTGCGCGCCACGCGCCAGGACGCGGCCTGGCAGCTCGCCGATCTCAAGCGGCTGGGCGACCTTCTGAAGCGTGCCAAGGGGCGAATCGTCTATCGCCGTCTCGATCGCATATCGCCGCTGGCCGTGCCGGTGC
Organism: uncultured Reyranella sp.; assembly: GCF_945957355.1. GTDB lineage: Bacteria > Pseudomonadota > Alphaproteobacteria > Reyranellales > Reyranellaceae > Reyranella. The sequence goes on from NZ_CAMFKM010000012.1 coordinate 115,165, forward strand.
TGCTCGAGATCGGCAGGGAACGAGTGCTCGACGGCACCGCCGAGGACGAGCTTCTGGACATCGCCGCGCAGGAACTGATCGACGAGGCGACTCGTCTCTGAAAGGCTCGTCAGTGGAAGTCCCGGCTCTGGATTCGGATCTTGGGCCGGTCGAGGACGATGCGGCTGCGGTCGTACTTTGATTGTTTCGCTGGCTTTTCGGGAACATTCCGGCTCGAACGATGGCGCGTGGCGTTGGCCTCCGCGACTTTCACCCGACGATCGCCGGGATCGCTGCGGGCTTCGTCGCCGCGACCGTTGGCCAGATGGAACAAGTCGATCTCGGAAATCGAATCGAGTTCGGCCGAGAGGTCCCAAACCTCATCCGCGACCAGGTGGATCACCTTGTACTCATCTTCGCCCTGGCACTGGATACGACCGCGCACGCCCATCAGGCGCGCGCCCATCACGATGCGGCGATGGGCGTCGAACACCGTGGGCCAGACCACGAGGTTGGCGATGCCGAATTCGTCCTCGAGGGTGACGAATACCACGCCTGAAGCCGTGCCCGGCCGCTGGCGCACCAGGACGAGACCCGCCAGGGTCAGGAGCTGGCCATTCCTTGCCGTCTTCAGCGTTTCGGTGCTGGACATGCCGCGCCGCGCGAGAGTTGCTCGCAGAAGCTCCAGCGGGTGGGAACGCAACGACATCGAGAAGCTGCTGTAATCGTCGACTACCTGTTCGCCGAGCGTCAGGGCGGGAAGGGCGACGGCGGGCTCGAAGTCGCAGGCTCCCGCCTCCGTATCGAGCAACGGCAGTTGCCCATCGGAGAAGCCGCGCACGGCCCACAACACGTCGCGCCGCGAGAGGCCGAGGGACGCGAAGGCATCGGCACGGGCCAGCGCCACGATCTGCTTCCTGGTGAGGCCGCTGCGCCGCCACAGATCGGAGGGATCGCGATAGGGCCTGTCGTTCCGGCGCGCGACCATCTGCATGGCCGCTTCTTTCGAAAGCCCCGTGACCTGACGCAGGCCGAGACGCAGTGCGCAACGGTTGTTCCGTCCCGGCTCCAGGGTGCAATCCCAGTCGCTGGCATTGATGTCGGGCGGCCGTACTTCGACGCCATGCTCCTTCGCGTCGCGCACGAGCTGGGCCGGCGCGTAGAATCCCATCGGCTGGGAGTTGAGCAGGGCCGCGCTAAAGACCTCAGGGTAGTAGTGCTTCACGTAGGACGAGGCATAGACCAGGATCGCGAAGCTCGCGGCATGGCTCTCGGGAAAGCCATACTCGCCGAAGCCTTCTATCTGCCTGAAGCAGCGCTCGGCGAAGTCGCGATCGTATTTCTTCTCCACCATGCCCTCGATGAAGGGAGTCTTGAACTTGTGGATGGTGCCGTTATGGCGGAACGTCGCCATGGCGCGGCGGAGTTCGTCGGCTTTTTCAGGCGAGAATCCCGCACCGACGATGGCGATCTGCATCGCCTGTTCCTGGAAGAGGGGAACGCCCAGCGTTCTCTCGAGGACTGCCCTGAGTTCGTCCTTCGGATAAACCACGGCGCCAGGATTGGCGCGGTTCTTCAGGTAAGGATGCACCATCCCGCCCTGGATGGGCCCCGGCCGCACGATCGCCACCTGAACGACGAGATCGTAATACTCCCTGGGTTTCAGCCGCGGCAGCATCGACATCTGCGCCCGGCTCTCGACCTGGAAGACGCCGACCGAGTCGGCGCGGCACAGCATCTCGTAGACGTTCTCGTCGGTCGGGCGCATGGCGAGCGACAGTTTCTCTCCGAAATGTCTCTCGATCAGGGCAAAGCTCTTGCTCAGCGCCGTCAGCATGCCGAGCGCGAGCACGTCGACCTTGTAGATATCCAGTACGTCGAGATCGTCCTTGTCCCACTCGACGACGGTGCGCTTCTCCATCGCCGCGTTCTGGATGGGCATCAGCTCGTCGAGGCGGCCCTCGGTCAATACGAAGCCGCCGACATGCTGGGAGAGGTGACGCGGGAAGCCGCACAGCGCCGACGACAGTTCGAGCGCCAGCATGATGCGCGGGTCCATCGGGTCGAGACCCGCTTCACGCACATGGTCGGCCTTCACGCCGCCCGACCCCATACCCCACACCGTGTCAGCCATCACGCCCACCGTGTCGGGTGAGAGGCCGAGCACCTTGCCGACCTCGCGGATGGCGCTGCGGCTCCTGAAGGAGATCACCGTGGCCGCCAGGGCGGCGCGATCGCGGCTCTTCGTCTCGTAGATCCACTGGATGATGTCTTCCCGGCGCTCGTGCTCGAAGTCGACGTCGATGTCGGGCGGCTCGTTGCGCGAGTTGGACAGAAAGCGCTCGAAAAGCACTTCCGTCTCGGCGGGATTGACCGAGGTGATGCCCAGGCAATAGCAGACGGCGGAATTGGCCGCAGAGCCGCGGCCCTGGCAAAGGATGCCGCGATTGCGCGCCTCCTTCACGATCTCATGCACCGTCAGGAAGTAAGGTGCGATTCCCTTGTGGTCGATCAGCGCGAACTCGCGGCGGATCGTGCCGGCCACCTTGTTTGGAACGCCTTCGGGATATCGCCACTTCGCCCCCTCCCAGGTCAGGCGCATGAGCTTGTCTATGGGCGTCTCGCCGCCTTCGTAGACGACCGGATACTGGTAGGTGAGCTGCCGAAGCGAGAAGCCGCAGCGCTTCACGATCTCCTGCGTATGCGCGATGGCGTGCGGATGGCGGCGGAACAGGCGCGCCATCTCTGCGGGGGCCTTGAGATGGCGTTCGGCGCTGGCAAAGCTCCGGAAGCCCAATTCCTCGACCGTGCAGCCGAGGCGAATGGCCGTCACGACATCCTGCAATGCCCGCCGTTCGGGCACGTGATAATGCACGTCGTTGGTCGCAACGAGCTTCACGCAATGCCTTTCGGCAAGATCGTCCAGCAAGGCAAGCCGACGGGCGTCATCGCCGCGATAGAGCATGGACGCCGCGAGATAGCAGCGGCCTTCGAACAGCTCTGCGAGCTTCCGCAGCCGATCGCGAAAGGCCGGATCCTCGGGATTGCGAGGCGGCAGCACGATCGCCAGAAGTCCTTCGGCATGTTCGGCCAGGTCGTCGAGCCCGATATCGCACTGGCCCTTTTCGGTTCGCCGGTTGCCCAGGGTCAGCAGGCGGGACAGGCGCTTGTAGGCGTCGAGATCGGTCGGATAGGCGAGCAGCGAACAGCCGTCGCGCGTTTCGAGACGGCTGCCGACCAGCAGCTTGATCCTGTCGTGCCTGGGATCCTTTGGTTTCTTCTCGTCGCGCGAGGCCGCGAAGGCGCGCACGACGCCGGCCAGCGTGTTGCGGTCGGTGATACCGATGGCGGTATGGCCAAGCTCGATCGCGCGTTCGACCAGTTCCTGCGGGTGCGAGCCACCGCGTAGGAAACTGTAGTTGGTCGTGACCTGGAGCTCGGCGTAGTCCATGGCATCACGGATCGACGAGTTCGTCCACCCGGGCGAGGGGCACGCCGCGCACCGCAATGCCCTCGCTTCGCAAGGCATGGAGGAATTCCTCGTCGGCGCTGACCAGCGGCGCCTGGGCGGCCTCGGCGCAGGCGGCATAGAAGCACTCATGCACCGGTCGGCCGCATTGCAGGGCGATGGCAAGGGCGCGGTTGCGCAGCTGCGGCGACTCGACGAACGCCGAGATGAAAGATGGCAGCGCGATGTTGCGCACGATGGGTTCGGCCTGCTCGACCGTGATCTCGCCGTGCGTCGTCTTCCGCCAGGCCAGTTCGGCGACTCCCGCGATCAGGATGTCGGGGGCGATGACCTCGTGCCGGTTGGCCAGCAAAGAGCGCGCCTGCGGCCGCAGCGGTTCCTCGACGAACCATTTGATGGCGACGCCGGGATCGACGACGACGATCACTTGCCGCCTCCCATTTGAGCGGCGGTCGCGGATGGTGTCATGGCGGCGATGCGGTCGGCCTCCTCCAGTGGATCGAGCACCAGCGGCTGGCCCGACGCGTAGGTCAGCAGGTCGCGCAGGTCGGCTTCGAGCGAGCGGCCCTTGGCGCGCGCGTGGATTTTCAGGCGTTCGATGATCGCGACATCGAGGCCGCGGATGGTGAGTGTGGTGCCCCGTCTGGTCGTTGCTGTTGCGGTCTCCATTTTCCTCTCCCCTTCAGGCGCAGAATCCGTGGAGGAACCAGCGGGCGGTCGGTTGGCCATTGGCGGCGAGCTGGTAAGGCCCGTCGCGGAACAGCCAGAAGCGGCCGCCATCGTCGTCCTCGACGCGGTAGTAATCGCGTACCGGCGGCAGGGTGCCGGCCGGCGGATGAGTGCCGTCGGACCGCGGGCGCCACCATTCGTTGGCGATCCGCTCGGGCCCATCGGCGCGCACGATGCGATGGGCATGCCGCCGCCAGTGGAAGACCGAGGGCGGATCGTCAGGCACGAAGGCGGTGACCTCGACGGGCTCGGGCCGCTGCAGCAGGCGCGTCGGCCTTGCCCCCTTGAGGCTCGCGACGCGGCGCCAGGCGCCCGCCGCGGCTGGCTTCGACGAAACGGGCGCGGCGACCTGCACACGCTCGGGCAGGTGGCTGTCGCGCGTCAGAAGCCGCACGACATTTCCCGCACCCAGCCGCAACGCCAGCCGGTCGGCGAGATCGATCGTACCGTCGACGCCCGAGGCGACGCCGGGCGACTCCTGGTCGGGCAGCGCATCCTGCGTGCCGCTCCAGGCTTCGACCTCGGGTGCCGACAGGATCATCAGCTCGACGCCGAATCCGGGATCGAGCTCACCCAGCCTTTCCTCGAACAGCTTCATCAGCTTCGGGTTGTCGCGGTTGGGCCGGCTGGTGCCGATCGAGGTGCGGTCCACCGACCCGTCGACGCGATAGAGCGCGATCTCGAGCCGGCGCGCGCCAACGCCGGCCTGCTCGAACTGGTGACAGAGGGCAGCCAGCAGGCGGCTGGTCGCGGCGGCGACGTCCTCGGCCCGGCCGATCGGTTCGGCGAAGGCGAGGCGCGTACGGAAGGCCGGTGGGATGCGGCGCGGCTCGATCGGCTCGGCGAGCGTACCCAGCGCCTGGTCCAGGCGATTGAGCGGTTGGTCGCCGAAGCGGCGGACGAGTGGTGCCCGCGGCATGGGATAGAGATCGCCGATGCGGCGCAGGCCGAGCTTCAGGAAGGCTTCCAGGATCGGCGCATCGAGGCGCAGGCCCTCGACCGGCAACGAGGCGAGCGCATCGCGCTGGCCGCGCGACGGGCAGAAGAGATCGGCCTGGCGCTCGGCGAAGCGCGCCAGCGCCCAGGCGGCGCCCGCCGTGTCGGCCATGGCGGCGCGACAGGAAAGGTCACGGCGGGCCAGGCGCGTGACGAGATCGGCCAGCAATGCGCGCTCGCCGTTCTCGCCCTCGCCGAAGAGATGCGTGCAGCCGGTCACGTCGAGCAGCAGGCCGGCATCGCCGCCGAAACCTCCGGCGCTGCACGCCGTCTCGAAGTCATCGGCCAGCGCACTCCCCAGTGGATCGATCGCGACCCAGGGCGTGTAGCGATCGCACCAGCCGGCGATCGTCTCGATCAGGCGGCAGTCGGCCTGGGGTTCGCCCGCCTCGGTGACGAGGTCGGGCAGCAGGGCACGCGCATCGGCCAGCCGCATGCGCGGACGCAGGCCGGCGGCCCGGGCATGCGGATTGACGGCGGCGAGGCGTGGGCAGCCATCATGCCAGACGACGGTGGCGGCGGCCCTATACGACCAGTCTTTCCTGGAAGCGCGCGCCAGACGATCCGTGGAGAGCTTGGGGAACCACAGCGAGACAATGCGTTTCATCGTTCCACTCCAGGAGCCAGGACGGGGTTTCGGCGGCGGACGGCGTGCCGAAGCGGTTGCGCCGCAATTCGAGGCGCCAGCGCGCGGCGCCGACATCGGTGAGGCCCGGCGTCGAGGCCGAGGCGGCGGAGGCGATCCGCCACCGGGTCGCGCATACGCTTTGCGGCGGCGCGGGCTGGGCGCGCAGCAGCAGGGCGGGCACGCCGTTCTTCTCGGCGGCGAGCGACAGGCGGCGGCCGGCCGTGGGATCGGCGGCCCGCGTTTCACCCAGCACGGCGGCGATGCCGGGACAGCGCAGCCCTTCTTCCATGGCCCAGAAGAGATCCTCGTCGCGCTGCGCCGTGACCATCAGCAGGCGCGCCGGATCGAACCAGGCCGACAGCGCGGATGCATAGGGGGCGGCATCGAAGCGGCCGGTCGGGCGGCGGCACCACAGGATCGTGCCCGGCCCGAAGCGACCGAGCAGGTGGGCGGCGAAGCCGAGCGCGGCGCCGTCATGGGGTGCCACGCGACCGGAAGGACCAGGCCCGGCCTCGATCTCGTGCAGGGCACCCGTCAGCAACCCGCCGTCGGGCAGCAGCGCATCGATGGCGGGGATGCCAAGGGGAACCGCGGCCGCTTTGCCGCTTCGACGGGCGCTGTTTGCCCTCTCCAGACGCCTGACCTTTTCCCGCAGGGCAGCGGGGACCAGAGCCGCCGGATCGTTGGCAGCCCTTCGGTCAGGGGAAGCAAAGGCACTCGGGGAAATGACCGGCATCGCCCCCTCGTCGGTCTGATGGATGGGCTGTGGGTTAAATGTTCGTGTTTTGTTCTAGTTCCTTCACAATCGTGAGTCAACGGGACTTAAGGCTGGCATATCGAGTGCATCCGAGGAGAAGCTGCCGTCCTTCCGCAGCGGCTTGCTGCCGCTGCGGGAAGTTCATCTGGCTGGGGAAAGTACAGAGAACGCACAGTGTCAGATCAGGGCGCACCGCCGAATGCCTCTCGCGATGAGCGCAGACAGAGGCGTCGCAGACAGAGGCGTCTCCTGCGACGACAGAGGCTCGTCGCCGACAATTCACTGGATCCCCTCGAATGGCGGGAGCTGCCCTCCATCCTCCATGCGCCCCAGGGGCAAAGGCCTGAATCGCCGATAGAGGAGCCATCGAAACCCGGGAAATGGCTCATCGGTGGACCGATCTCCTTTCACAAGCGGCGCGCGATCCTCTCGCCGGCCGTCGAGGTCATCCCCATGACCGCCGAGCCCATCTCGTCGGCTTTCGTGTCCGGCCATTGCCATCCGACACTGCCGCCCGCCACCCACTACGCCGGTGCGGTGTATCGCGACGACCGCGAGATCGTGCCCGAATTCCTCGAATACGATTCGCTTACCGGACATCGAGTGCCAAGACGCACCAATCCTCCAGTGATTGAGGAGGCCCGCGTCCGGCAAGCCCCTCGGCTTGACGGGACATGCATATACATGGGGCCGCTCTCCGATCATTTCGGGCACTTCCTCTTGGAGTCCATGCAGCGTGCCTGGTATCTGACGAAGGCCGACCGTTCGGCCCTTCTGCTGTTTCACCGGAGAAGCGAACAGGCCAACCTGCCTCCCTTCGCCCGCACCATCTTCGCAGCCCTCGATGTCGACATTGCGCGAATCAGGATCGCCATGAACGACGTGCGAGTCTCGCGACTCGTCCTTCCGGCGTCGCAGTTCTGGCAGGGGATCAAGGCATCGCCCGGAATGGGCATTGCCTTCGACCATGTCAGGGAGAAGATACTGAAGCGTCGGCCGGGCCGGCAACCGACACCGGCCAAGGTCTACTTCAGCCGGAAGGGCCTCTCGCCGGAGAGGACATTCGGCAGATCACGCGCCGTAATCTCGAACGAAGAAGAGGCGGAGGCCCTGTTTCGCAAGCGTGGCTACGAGATCTTGCGGCCCGAGACCCTGCCGTTCGAGGAACAGGTCGCTCTCGTTGCAAACGCGACCCATGTCGCAGGTACCTCCGGTTCGGCTCTGCACCTCATGCTGTTCAACGACAATCCGCGGACCAGGCTCATCGAGTTGCGGACGAAGCCGGCCGTCAATCAGCTCCTGATCAGCGCCATCCGCCCGACCGCCGCTTTCCACATATGGAGTTTGGCGAAAGACAGTTCACGCGAGACGATCATCCTGGACATGGAAGTCGTCGACCGGTCCGTGAGACAAATCGATTGAGATGCTCGTTTCCCTCGCTGATATTGGTGATGGCCGACGGCGGGATCGGCGGCGCGCGTCTCATGGAGGTCCCATGACTCTTCGATTTTCCCTCGCCGCCCTGTGTGTCACCGCTTTCGCCCTGCTGTCAGGACCGGCGCTGGCGCGCTGTTCCAAAAACCTGGTCGAGCTCGGTCCCACCCTGCAGGGACGCGGCGTGCAGATGGCCTCGCTCGACGGGGCGCAGATGGCGGCAGACACGGCGAGCCGCGCCATCATCACCTTCCTCGGCCATGCCAGCTTCGAGATCGACACGCCGCAGGGCGTGCGCGCCATCACCGACTACAACGGACTGAACGGCTTCGGCCGCAAGCCCGACATCGTGACGATGAACAACGCGCATTCCACGCACTACACCGACCAGCCCGAAGAGGGGATCGCCTACGTGCTGCGCGGCTGGCCGAGCGAGGCTGGCCAGACCGAGGCGCGCCACGACGTTTCACTGAAGGACCTCAAGGTCGTGAACCTGCCGACCAATGCGCGCGACTGGGGCGGCGGCTCCGCGCGCATCAACGGCAACTCGATCTTCATCTTCACCATCGGCGATCTCTGCATCGCCCATCTCGGCCACCTGCATCACCGGCTGACCAAGGACCATCTCGACGAGCTCGGCCGCATCGACGTGCTGATGGTGCCGATCGACGGCGCCTACACGGTCGGCCTGCCGGTGATGGTCGAGGTCATCCGGCAGATCCAGCCGCGTATCGTGCTGCCGATGCACTATTGGGGACGCGGCCAGGTCGCGCGCTTCGAGGAGCTGATGGCCGACCAGGACGCGGTCTTCATCTGGCCCGACCGCCGCACCATCGAGGTCGCCCACGACACGCTGCCCGAGAAGCTCACCGTCTATGTCGTCGGCGGCAATGGCGGCGACTGACGTGAAAAGCTAAGCGCCGCGTCCCTTCTCGAAGCCGGCGAGGAACTGGACGAGGTTGCGGCCAAGATCGTCGCCGAGATAGCCGCCTTCCTGGACCAGCACGGTCGGCAGGCCCATGCGGGCGATCTTCTCGGCCATGGCATGGAAGCCCGGTCCGGTGACCTTGAGGCCCTGCAGCGGATCGCTCTCGCTGGCGTCGAGGCCCAGCGCCACCACAAGCGCCGTCGGCTGGAATTCGCGGATGCGCGCGAGGGCCCTGTCGCCAGCTTCGAGCCACGGCCCGTCGGGCGAGCCGAGCGGCAGCGGCAGGTTGAGGTTGAAGCCTTCACCTTTGCCCGCGCCGTGCTCGTGCGCGTGGCCCCAGAAGAAGGGGTAGTAATGGTCCGGATCGGCGTGGATCGAGATGGTGAGCACATCGTCGCGCTCGTAGAAGATGCCCTGTGTGCCGTTGCCGTGATGCACGTCGACGTCGAGGATCGCCACGCGTTCGTGCTTGCTGCGCAGGCGCTGCGCGGCGACGGCGGTGTTGTTCAGGAAGCAGAAGCCGCCCGCCATGTCGGCATAGGCGTGATGACCGGGCGGCCGGCAGAGCGCGTAGGCATGGCTCTCACCCGCCAGCACCATGTCGGCCACGGTCGAGGCGACCTCGGTGGCGGCGAGGGCTGCTTCCCAGGTGTGCGGACCGATCGGGCAGCCGGTGTCGACCTGATGCCAGCCGGCACGGCCGGCCAGAGCCTTCGGATAGGAAGCGTGGGCGCGCGCCGGATGGACGTTCGGCACGACCTCCGGACCCGCACCCGGCAGCTTCGCCCATTCGCGCGCGGCGATCTGCAGGAAGTCGAGATATTCCGGCGTATGCACGGTGGCCGCCGGTGCCGGGCCATATGACCTGGGTGGCAGGATCGTATGGCCCGCTTCGGTCGCGGCGCTCAGCAGGCGCGTCGCGCGTTCCGGCTGCTCGGCACTGCGCTGCTTGGTGCCCCGCACCACGAAGTGCTGCGGATCGTGTTGGGCGTGCTTCTCGGAATAGACGATCTTCACGGAGGACCTCAGGGCGTGGCGATGGCCTTCGCCGACTTCAGCGCGGCGATCTCGTCATCGCTATAGCCCACCTCGCGCATGATCTCGACCGTGTGCTCGCCGATGCCGGGCGACTTCTGCCTCGTCTCGACGGGGGCGGCGGAGAGCTTGATCGGGTTGGCGGCCGACTTCACCGGACCGATTCCGGGATAGTCGATCTCCAGCACGCTGCCGCGCGCCCTGGCGTGCTCGCTCGCCATCACGTCGCTCACCTTGTAGGCGGCGGAGCAGGGCATGCCGGCGGGGATCAGCTTGTCGAGCAACTCGTCGGCCGTGTGCTCCATGAAATAGGCCTCGATCATCGGCTCGAGGATGCCGCGATGGGCGACGCGGCCGGCATTGGTCTGGAAGCGCTCGTCGTCCAGCCAGTCCTTCTTGCCCAGGGCGGTGCAGAGCAGGCGCCAGAAGGCGTCGTTGGTGCCGGCCACGAACACCGACTGGGTCCTGGTCGGGAAGACGCGCAGCGGGCACAGGATCGTGTTCGACGTCCCCATGCGCTCCGGGTTCTCGCCGGTGAGGCCGTGATTGGTGATCCAGTGGCTCATCATGTGCATGCCGACGTCGAACAGCGACAGGTCGAGGCGCTGGCCCCTGCCGGTCTTGATCCGGTGCAGCAGCGCGAAGGCGATGCCGCCGGCACAGGCGAGGCCGGTCGAATAATCGATGGGCGCCGTGCCGACGCGGCACATCTCGCCCTGGTATGGCCCGGTCGCGTCCATCAGCCCGATCTCGGCCTGGATGCAGGGATCGTAGCCCGCCCGCGGCGAGTAGGGACCGGTCTGGCCGTAGCCGGAGATCGAGGCGTAGATCGTCTGCGGATTGACCTTGGACACGGTCTCCCAGCCGAAGCCCAATTTGTCGATCACGCCTGGCGTGAAGGCCTCCATGAACACGTCGGCCTTCTTCACCAGACGCATCAGCACGTCCTTGCCGCCCTCGCTGCGCAGGTCGATCGCCAGGCCACGCTTGTTGCGGTTCATCGACGGCACCCAGGCGCCGCCGAAATGCGGCCGGAAATGCTCGCCGTTCAGCGGCTCGACCTTGATCACGTCGGCGCCCATGTCGCCCAGGATCTGGCCGGCAGTCGGGCCGGCGATGACCTGCGTGAGGTCGAGAACGAGCGTATCGGACAGCGGAAGCATGCGATGAAATTCCTCCTGGGCCTCACCCATGCAAGACGACGCAGGCACGCTCAAGCGCTTCGTTTCGCTGGCTGGCATTTGCTATGGTCGCGGCTTGTCCCGATCCGGAGTCCGTAGCCAATGACCGCCAGCGACCGCCCCAATCTCCGCGTAGACCATGACCGGCTCTGGTCGAGCCTGATGGAGCTGGGCCAGATCGGCGGCACGGAAAAGGGCGGCGTCTGCCGCATCGCGCTGACCGATCTCGACCGCCAGGGGCGCGACCTGTTCGTGCGCTGGGCGAAGGAGGCGGGCTGCACGATCAAAGTCGACCAGTTGGGCAACGTCTTCGCCCGCCGCGAGGGCCGCGATCCGGCCCGGCCGCCGATCATGACCGGCTCCCACCTCGACACCCAGCCGACCGGCGGCAAGTTCGACGGCGCCTATGGCGTGATGGCCGGGCTCGAAGTGCTGCGCGTGCTGCACGATTCCAACTACGTCACCGAGGCGCCGATCGAGGTCGCGGTCTGGACCAACGAGGAAGGCTGTCGTTTCGCGCCCGCGATGGTCGCGTCGGGCGTGTTCGGCGGCGCCTTCACGCTCGAACAGGCCTTGTCGATCAAGGATCGCGACGGCGTGACCTTTGGCGAGGCGCTGAAGCAGATCGGCTACGACGGCAAGGAGCCGGTCGGTGGCCGGCCGATCGGCGCCTTCTTCGAGGCGCATATCGAGCAGGGCCCGATCCTGGAGGGCGAGAAGAAGACCATCGGCGTGGTCACCGGGGCGCAGGGGCAGCGTTGGTACGAAGTCAGCTGGACGGGCATGGAGAGCCATGCCGGCACGACGCCGATGGAGGGCCGGCGCGATGCGCTGGTCGGGGCGGCCGAGTTGATCGTCGAGTGCCGGCGCATCGGCAACCGGCCCAACGGCCGTTCGACCATCGGCGTGATCGAGAGCCAGCCGCAGGCGCGCAACACGATCCCCGGCCGCGTCTTCATGACGGTCGACTTCCGCCATCCCGACGATGCCGAACTGACGAAGATGGACGCCGAGATGCGCGCCGCCGCGGCCGACATCGCCAGGCGTCACCGGCTCGAGGTCAAGATCGAGCAGATCTGGTACTTCCCGCCGTCGCCCTTCGCGAAGGAACTTGTGGATGCGGTGCGTCGCGGCGCCGAACAGGCGGGCTATCCGCACATGGACATCGTGAGCGGCGCCGGCCACGACGCCTGCTACGTCAGTCGCGTCGCCCCGACGGCGATGGTGTTCGTACCCTGCAAGGACGGGGTCAGCCACAACGAGATCGAGGATGCCAGCAAGAGCGACGTCGGCGCTGGCGCGCAGATCCTGCTGCAGGCAATGGTCGAGCGGGCGAACGCGTAAGTGAAATCCAGCGGACTCGTTTCAGTCGCGGCCGCGGCACTGGTCGCGACGATTGCCGGCGTGGGCGGCACGTTGCCGGTCGTGCTGGCCGCGGCGCAGGCGGTGGGGGCGACACCCGATCAGGCAAGCTCGTGGGTATCGGGGCTGGGCCTCGCCACGGCGGCCAGCGCGCTGCTGCTCAGCGTGCGCTACCGCATGCCGATCATCACCGCCTGGTCGACGCCGGGTGCCGCGCTGATCGCCTCGACCTCCGGCGTGCCGAGTTTCGCGGCAGCGGTCGGTGCCTTTGTGCTGGCGGCGCTTCTGATCCTGCTGACCGCCGCGGTGAAGCCGCTCGGCCGTTTGATCGGGCAGATCCCTCCCAGCATCGCTGCCGCCATGCTGGCCGGCATCCTGCTGCGGCTCGTCATGGCGATGGTCGAGCATGTTCCGTCCGCGCCGCTGCTGGTCCTGCCGCTGATCGCCCTGTTCCTGGTAGTGCGCGCCATCTACCCGGCCCTCGTGTCGTTGATCGTCCTGGTGGCTGGTGCGCTGCTCGCCTGGTCGCTCGGCCTCGTGAAACCGCTGCCGCCGATTGGCCTTTCCACGCTGGTCGTGACCGCCCCGGTGTGGGACGTCGCGACCCTGATCGGCCTCGGCGTGCCGCTCTATCTCGTCACCATGGCGTCGCAGAACCTGCCGGGTTTCGCGGTGCTGCGAGGCTCGGGCTACGAGCCTCCGACGCAGCCCATCCTCGCGGCGACGGGCGCGGCGTCACTCGCCACGGCCTTCCTGGGGGCCCACACCTCGAACCTCGCCGCGATCTCGGCGGCGCTGTGCACCGGCCCGGATGCCCATCCCGATCCGGCGCAGCGCTGGAAGGCGGGGCCATTCTACGCCCTGTTCTGGGGCCTGATCGCGCTGTTCGGCGCCTCGCTGGTCGGACTGTTCGGCGCCCTGCCGCCGGCACTGCTGGCCACGGTCGCCGGAACGGCGCTGCTGGGCTCGACGGCCGGCGCGCTGGGCATTGCCCTGGCCGGCGACCAGGATCGTCTTGCGGCGGCGGGCACGCTGGCCGTCACCGTCTCCGGCGTTACCCTGATGGGTGTCGGTTCGGCCTTCTGGGGCCTCGTCTTCGGGCTGCTGATCCTCGGGATCGACCGCCTCACCAAGGCGAAGCGCTAGCAGGCCGTTGGAACGGGTTTTTGCAGGCGCCGGCGGGTAACATCGACCCGTCAGCGGTACCAGGATACCGCAAATCCAGGGTGCGACTCTCGTTTCGTTCGTTTCGTTTGTGGCCCCTGGCGATGCCCGTCCGGGAAGCGCGCGGCGTAGGCTTCGAGCGGCAGGTCGAGAGCCCGGCAGAGGAAGCTGATCGTGTGATAATAACCCGCGAGCGCGATCACTTCCAGAATCTGCGCCTCGTCGAAATGGGCGGCGAGCCCGACCCACGTTGCGTCGCCGATGGTGCGGTGGTCGACCAGGTCATCAACGGCTGCCAGCAGTGCCTGCTCGTCGGCCGACCAGCAGGGCGCATCGGCCGGCCCGTGGACCGTCGCGGCAATCTTCCCCGCATCGAAGCCGACCTTCTCGGCGAAGAAGGCGATATGGACGCCCCATTCGTATTCCGCGCCCAGACGCGCCGTCGTTCGGTCGATCACGACCTCGCGATGGCGCAGCGACAGGGCGCCTTTGTCCAGAAGTCCGCCGGCAAACATCTTCCCGAAGACACGCGGGTTGCGCGCCATGGTCCGCAACAGGACCAGCGGCGCGACGCCCGGAGGCATGGTGCGCGCCAGGGCGGTTGCGATCTCGGACGGGTAAGGCTCGTCGGCGGGTGCGATGCGGGGCATGGCGGGTCTCCAGTGGGTTTGCTACATATTCCGTAGCAACGAGCGATGCGATTCGCTACAGAAAATGTAGTAACGGAGTGTAATAGATGGTGAGGAGGGTGCGCGGCTCGACGACCGGCCGCCCGATCATGGTGCTGCTCGACCTGCTCGGGCGGCGCTGGACCCTGCGCATCGTCTGGGAACTGCGCGACGAGCCAAGGCGCTTCCGCGAGCTGCAGGATCTGATCGGCGCCAGCCCGACCATCGTGAACACGCGGCTGGCCGAGCTGCGCGCGGCGAAGCTGGTCGAGCTCGACGAGACGGCGGGTTACCGGCTCACGGCGCTGGGAAACGAGTTGCTGCGGCTCTTCCTGCCGCTGCATGTCTGGTCGGAGAAGTGGGCGAAGGCGACGGCATAACCGCCGCCCGCCTCATTTCAGGAACGGATTGTCGCTGCCACGGCCCTTGCGCCGGGGTGGGAAGGTCTCGGCGAGATAGTCGAGGATCTCCGTCCGCTCCTCGGCCTTGATCGGTGGCATGCGATGCTTCTCCAGCATCAGGTCGATGGTCGAATCCCAGAGATCGCGCGTCAGGCCCTGGGCCTTGATCAGCGCGACGCCATGGCAGGCCGTGCAGGTATAGAACGTCAGATCGCGGTTCTTGCCCTCGGGCAGGTCCTCGACCGTGTCGTTGTGCGGCGGCGGCTTGCCCTTGTCGGGATCGACGACGGGCGGTGCCGCCGCCACCTTGGGCGCCGGCGGCACGTAGACATGCTGGTCCCTGTGCAGCGCTCCGCCGCGATCGAAGGCGAGCAGCAGGAACGTCGCCGTCAGGCCGATGACGGCGGCGTGTATCACGTTGAGGCGGGTCAAGATTCGACGAGCACCCGGATGCGGTTGATCGGATTGGCGCCGTACCCTTGCGGGTTCCAGTTGGCGGCCTGGAAGGGCTGGGTCACGCCCTTGCTGTCGGTCGCCTTGGCCCACACTTCGTAGTAGCCCGCGGTCGGCAGTTCGATCGAGGCGCTGAAGTTCTGCCAGGCATACTTGTTGGCCGGAGCATCGACCTTGGCGGGCTTCCAGGTCACGCCATAGTCCGTCGAGATGTCGACGGTCCTGATGTCGAAGTCGCCGGCCCAGGCATGGCCGCGCAGGTCGAGCTTGCGCGACGTGAGTTTCGAGCCGTCGGCGGGGAAGGTGATGATCGAGCGGACGGGCATCGATTCCAGGATCGCCATGTCCTTGGCGTCGCCCTTGCTGCCGGGCACGATCGGCGTCTTTGGCACGCGGTAGGAGAAGCCGCCCATGCCGGGACCGTCATGCTCCTTGTCGCGGATCCAGATGCGGTTCAGCCACTTGGTCGACGCTGACGCGGGCCAGCCGGGGATGACGAGCCGGACCGGTGCGCCGTGGATCAGCGGCAGGTCCTGGCCGTTCAGCTTGAAGGCGATCAGCGAGTGTTCCTCCATCGCCTTGGCGATGGGCACGCCGCGCGAGATCGAGGGCTTGTTGGTTTCGCCGGCCAGGGTCGGATCGGCGCCATAGGCACCGGTATAGACGGCGGAGGGCTTGAGGCCGGCGGCCTTCAGCACGTCGGCCAGGCGCACGCCGGTCCACATCGGGCAGCCCGCGCCGCCGTTGGTCCACTGGTTGCCGCGGGCTTCCGGCGTGAAGAAGGAGCGGCCGTTGCCGCCGCATTCCAGCATCAGCTGATAGGTGACGGCAGGGAACTTGCTCATCAGGTCCCCGACCGTGATCTCCATCGGCGTGTTGACCTCGCCGTCGATCTTGACCTTCCACGCCTTGGGGTCGCCCGTGATGTCGGGCACCTGTCCGTTGTTGCGGATGAAGAGCTTGTTGGTCGGTGTGACATTGTCGTCGAGCAGCTCGGCCTGGGTTTCGGCGACGAGCGGCCTGTCGCCCAGCACCGCGAGCTTGGCCTTGCCGTCCATCTCGAGCAGCTTCGGGCCCTTGGCGGCCGCCGGCGCACCTTGCGCGTGCGCCTCGCCGACCGGCGGCAGGGAAGCACCCAGCGATGCACCGACAGTGGCCATTCCGACCCCCTTCAGCACATTACGGCGTGACGGCTTGGACGTTCCGGAACGAAGCATTTTTTCCTCCCTGAGGAGGATTTATTAGCTCAAACTCTGCGCCGCGTCAGCCAGCCGGACAGGATCAGTGCACAGGTCGCGATGGTCACGACGAGGGTCGCGAGAACGTTGATCTGCGGATCGACGCCCAGCCGGACGCTGGAATAGACGCGCATCGGCAGCGTTTGCGACTGCGCGCCGGCGACGAACTGGGTCAGGATCAGATCGTCCAACGATAATGTGAAGGCGAGCAGCCAGCCCGAGCCGACGGAAGGCGCGATTAGCGGCAGGGTGACGGTGCGGAAGGTGACCCAGGGCGTGGCGCCGAGGTCCATCGCCGCTTCTTCCAGCGAACGGTCGAAGTCGGTGAGGCGGGCCTGCACGACGATGGCGACGAAGGCGATGGAGAAGGTCGTGTGGGCGATGGCGATGGTGAGGAAGCCGCGGTCGGGGCCGCCGAAGAGTTGCTCCGAGCCGACGAACAGCAGCAGCATCGAGATGCCCATGACGACTTCCGGCATCACCATGGGGGCGACCACGAGGCTGCCGAACAGGGTACGCCCGGGAAAGCGCGGTGCGCGCGCCAGTGCGTAGCCGGCGGCAAGACCGAGCAGCGCCGCGCCGGTCGCGCTCACCAGGGCGATGCGCAGCGACAGCCAGGCGGCCTCCAGCATCGCCTCGTTGGCGAACAGGGCATGCCACCATTTCAGGGAGAAGCCCGACCACACGGTGACGAGGCGCGATTCGTTGAACGAATAGACGATCACCAGCGCGATCGGCAGGTAGAGGAAGGCATAGCCGAAGGCCAGCATGCCGAAGGCGAAGCGAGCTCGGGCGATCATGTGCGCCGCTCCAGGCTTCGCGCCTGGTTGCGCTGGAAGAGCGCGATCGGTCCGACCAGCAGCACCAGCAGGCAGACGGCGACCGCCGAAGCCAGCGGCCAGTCGCCATTGGTGAAGAACTCGTCCCACAGGACCTTGCCGATCATCAGCGTCTCGGTCCCGCCCAGCAGGTCCGGGATCACGAATTCACCGACCGCCGGGATGAACACCAGCAGGCAACCGGCGACGATGCCGGGCAGCGACAAAGGCAGGGTGACGGTGAGGAAGGCGGCGAGCGGCTTCGCGCCCAGATCAGCCGCCGCTTCGAGCAGGCTGGGGTCGAGCTTCTCCAGGGTGGCGTAGAGCGGCAGCACCATGAAGGGCAGGTAGGCGTAAACGATGCCGAGATGCACGGCCCACTCGGTGCCGAGGATCGTGCCGGGGTTTGACGCGAGGCCGCTCCAGCGCAGGAACTGCTCGATCAGGCCGTTGTCGGCCAGCAGGCCCATCCAGGCATAGATGCGGATCAGGAACGAGGTCCAGAAGGGCAGCACGACCAGCATCAGCAGAAGCGGGCGCCGGTTGGGGGCGGCGCGCGCGATGGCATAGGCCATGGGATAGCCAAGCAGCAGCGCCACCAGGGTCGAGGTCGCGGCGATGCGCAGCGAGGAGAGCCAGGCCGCCAGATAGAGATCGTCGGAGAAGAGCAGCGCGAAGCTCTTGAAGCTGAGCCCAAGTTCGACCGGCGGCACCGAGTCGGGCGCGTAGGTGCCGACGGAGATGGCCAGCACCAGCAGGCAGGGCAGCAGGAAGAAGATCCCGAGCCATAGGAACGGAAGCCCGATGACGAAGCGCACTGTCTAGAGACCTTCCATTTTACAGTGACCCACTTACCTCATCCTGAGGAGCGCCGCGAAGCGGCGCGTCTCGAAGGATGGGCAACAGGCAAGGTGCTCGTTCCGACCCTTCGAGACGCATCGCTGCGCGATGCTCCTCAGGGTGAGGGCGGTGTTGGAGTGCTCGGCTCGATTCAAAATCGCGCATGAGCGCTCTATGCCTCCAGTCTCTGGCCGGCCTCGTCCGACCAGCCCAGCCAGACCGATTGTCCGCGTGCGAAGGCGGCGCCCGCGCTGCGGCTGATGTTCGTCGTCGACACGGTCATCGTGCCGTGGGCGTCGGTCTCGACATTATAGAGCGAGCGGTCGCCCTCATAGGCGACGTCGACGATTCGGGCGGCGACGGTCCGGGGCAGGGCAGGCCGGTCGGCCGACAGCGTGATCTTCTCGGGGCGCAGCGCCATCCAGCCGCCGCCGTCGAGGGCGATTATGTTGGCGATGCCGATGAAATCGGCCACGAAGCGCGAGGCCGGGTGCTCGTAGACCTCGTGCGGCGTGCCGATCTGGGCGATGCGACCGGCGTTCATCACGGCGAGGCGCGTCGCCATCGACATGGCCTCCTCCTGGTCGTGCGTGACCATGACGAAGGTGAGACCGAGTTGCTCCTGCAGGCGCACCATCTCGAAGCGCGTGCCCTCGCGCAGCTTGCGGTCGAGTGCGGCCAGCGGCTCGTCGAGCAGCAGGAGCTTGGGCCGCTTCACCAGCGCCCGGGCCAGCGCCACCCTCTGGCGCTGGCCGCCGGAAAGCTGTGAGGGCTTGCGCTTCGCATGATCCTGCAGATGCACGAGCTTCAGGATTTCCGCGACCCGCTCGGCGATCTCCGGGCCCTTCACCCCGTCGCGGCGCAGCCCGTAACCCACGTTCGCCGCCACATCCATGTGCGGGAAGAGGGCGTAGGACTGGAACATCATGTTCACCGGCCGCCGGTAAGGCGGCACGTCGGTCATGTCCTGTCCGTCGATGAACAGCCGTCCTTCGTCGGGCGTCTCGAAGCCGGCCAGCATGCGAAGAAGTGTGGTCTTGCCGCAGCCCGAGCCGCCCAGCAGCGCGAACAACTCGCCGCGCGCGATCTCGAGGTCGACGCGGTCGACGGCGACGATCGGCCCAAAGCGCCTGGTCAGTCCCTCGATGCGGACGATCGGCCCTGAATTCAATTCAGCGACCCGTCTTCACGGAGGTCCACAGCCGCGTGCGGTCGCGTACCTGTTCGGCCGTGCCGGCGGTGATGGTGTAGAACTTCGCGCGCACGTCGGCCGGCGGATAGATCAGCGGATTCTCCGAAATGTCCTTGGGCAGCAGGGCGAAGGCGGCCTTGTTGCCGTTGGCGTAGCCGGTGAGCGCGCTCGACGCCGCGGCGACCTTGGGCTCCAGCATGAAGTCGAGGAAGCGGTAGGCGTTGGCCTGGTTGGGCGCATCCTTCGGGATCGCCACGACGTCGATCCAGAGCAGCGAACCTTCCTTGGGGATGGTGTAGTCGATCTCGACCTTGCTGGCGGCCTTGGCACCGCGGTCGCGCGCCTGGAAGATATCGCCGGAGAATCCGAAGGCGAGGCAGATGTTCCCGCCGGCCAGGGCATTGATGTACTCCGAGGAATGGAACTTGCGGACGTAGGGCCGGATCGCCTTCACCACGTCGGCGGCCTTGGCGAGGTCTTCCGTCTTCTTGGAATCGGGATCGAGGCCGAGATACTTCAGCGCGGCCGGCAGCACGTCGGTGGCGCTGTCGAGCAGCATGACGCCGCAATCCTGGAACTTCGAGACGACCGCCGGATCGAAGATCATGCGCAGCGAATCGACCGGCGCGTCGGCCATGCGCTTCCTGATCTCGGCGACGTTGTAGCCGATGCCCGTCGTTCCCCACATCCACGGCACGCCATGGGCGTTGCCGGGATCGTACTTGGCCAGCGCCGCCATGATCTCGGGATCGAGGTTCTTCCAGTTCTTCAGCTTCGACTTGTCGAGGGGCAGGAAGATATTGGCCTGCAGCTGGCGTACGAAGAACGGCGAGGCCGTCGGCACCACGATGTCGTAGCCCGACCGGCCGGTCCGAAGCTTGGCGTCGAGGATCTCGTTGCTGTCGTAGGTCGTGTAGTTGACCTTGATGCCGGTATCCTTGGCGAAGTCCTTCACCTGGTCCTCAGCGATGTAGTCAGACCAGTTGTAGACGTTGACCGAGCCCTGGGCGGCGACGGGACCGGCAGCGGCGAGGAGGAGCAAAGAGGCAACGGCAAGCAGACGCATCAGCAACTCCGCAGGATCAGACGCCAAGATACCTGTGCTGCAGGTCCTTGTCCCCGGCCAGGGCCTGGGACGAGCCGACCCACACGACGCGGCCCTTCTCGACGATGTGGTGGCGGTCGGCGAGCGGGATCAGCGCCGACACGTTCTTGTCGATGACCAGGATCGCCTGGCCCTCGCTCTTCAGCCGGCCGAGGCAGGACCAGATTTCCTGGCGGATCAGCGGCGCCAGCCCCTCGGTCGCCTCGTCGAGGATGAGGAGCTTGGGGTTGGTCATCAGGGCGCGGCCGATCGCCAGCATCTGCTGCTCGCCGCCGGAGAGCTGGTTGCCCATGTTGCGCTGGCGCTCGGCCAGCCGCGGGAAGAACTCGAAGACGCGCGCGATGGTCCACGGGTTCGGCCGCGCCGTACGGTTGGCGCTGGCGGCCACGAGGTTCTCGCGCACCGAGAGGTTGGGGAAGATCTGGCGTCCCTCCGGCACCAGTCCGAGCCCGAGCCGGGCGATCCGGAAGGCGGGAAGTCCGTTGACCTTGTTGCCTTCGAACTCGACCGCGCCCCGCCGCGCCGGCATCAGGCCCATGATTGTGTGCACGGTGGTGGTCTTGCCCATGCCGTTGCGCCCCATCAGGGTCACGACCTCGCCGGCATCGATGGCGAGTTCCATGCCGAACAGGGCCTGGCTGGGGCCGTAGAAGGCGTCGAGCTCGCGGACCTTCAGCATCAGGCCATCTCCTCGCCGAGATAGGCCTGGCGCACGTCCGGGTTCGCCCGGATCTCGTTGGGCGTGCCGCTGGCAATGGCACGGCCGTAGACCAGCACGGTGATGCGATCGGCGAGCTGGAACACGGCATCCATGTCGTGCTCGATCAGCAGCATGGCGTGCTTCTGCTTCAGCGCCCGCAGGAAGCCGATCAGCCGCTGGCTCTCCTCGACGCCCATGCCGGCCATCGGCTCATCGAGCAGCAGCAGGGTGGGCTCGCCGGCCAGGGCCATGGCGATCTCGAGCTGGCGCTGCTCGCCATGGCTCAGGGACGAGGCCAGGGTGCCGGCGCGCTCGCCCAGTCCGACTTCCGCGAGCAGGCGGCGGGCGGGGCCGCGCAGCCTCTCGTCGCGGCGCGCGTCGGCGAGGAAGCGGAAGGAATGGCCGGCATGGCCCTGCACGGCCAGCGCCACGTTCTCGAGCGCCGTGAACTCGCGCAACACCGACGTGATCTGGAAGGAGCGGCCGAGGCCCAGCCGCACGCGCGCATGGGTCGGCAGGCGGGTGACGTCGCGGCCGGCGAAGTGGATGGCGCCGGAATCGGGAGCGACCACGCCGGTGAGCTGGTGGACCAGCGTTGTCTTGCCGGCGCCATTTGGGCCGATCAGCGCATGGATCTCGCCCGGCCGGACCTCGATCGACACGTTGTCGGTGGCCAGCAGGCCGCCATAGCGCTTCACCAGCCCCTCGGTGCGCAGCAGGGGCTCAGTCATGGGCTGTTTAGTCATGACGGCGCCCCAGCAGCGAATCGATGCCGCCGCGCGCGTAGAGCGCGATCAGCACCAGCAGCGGGCCGAACACGATCATCCAGTATTCGCCCCAGCCTTTGTGCGCGAGGTTGAGGATGGGTGGCAGCGCCTCCTCCAGCACGAAGAAGGCGATGGTGCCGTAGAGCGGGCCGAACAGGGTGCCCATGCCGCCCAGCACGACGATGACGATGAGGTCGCCCGACTTCATCCACGACATCATGGCGGGCGAGACGTAGGCGCCTTCGTTGGCGAGCAGGATGCCCGACAGCCCGCCCAGCGCACCGGCGATGGTGAAGGCGGCCAGTCGGTAGCGGAACACCGGGAAGCCGAGCGCCGTCATGCGCAGCTCGTTCGACTTCGCGCCGCGGATCACCAGGCCGAAGCGGGAATTGGCGTAGCGGCCACAGAACCACAGGCTGGCGCAGAGCAGGGCGAAGCACAGCCAGTAGAAGCTCGCCTTGTCGCGCAGGTCGATCAGCCCGGGAAAGCGGCTGCGGCTGATGTTGAGCCCGTCGTCGCCGCCATAGGCTTCGAGCCCGCTGCCCACGTAATAGACGAGCTGCGCGAAGGCGAGCGTGATCATGATGAAGTAGAGGCCGCGCGTGCGGAGCGACAGCGCGCCGATCAGGGCAGCCCATGCCGTCGCGGCCAGAAGCGCGACCGGCCACTGGATCCAGCCGCTGGAGATGCCTTCGGCCGACAGGATGCCTACCGCGTAGCCGCCGATCCCGAAGAACATCGCGTGGCCGAAGCTCACCAGCCCGCCATAGCCCAGGATCATGTTGAGGCTGACCGCGGCGATCGACCAGATGACGATGCGCGTGCCGATCGACAGGAGATAGCGCTGGTCGAACGCCTGGGTGAGCAGCGGCAGGACCGCCAGCACCACGAGGATCAGGGCGGTTACGAGCCCACGCGGCGTACGGAGGGCCGCCATCATGTGCGCTGGCCGAACAGGCCGGTCGGCCGCCACACCAGCACCACTGCCATCAGCACATAGACCATCACCTGCGAGATCGCCGGCGCGGCGCTCGAGGCGGCGCTGGAGCTCATGAAGGTCTTGAGGATGTCGGGCAGAAAGGCGCGGCCCACGATATCGATCTGGCCGACCACCATGGCGGCGATGAAGGCGCCCTTGATGGAGCCGATGCCGCCGATGACGATGATGACGAGGGCGAGGATCAGGATGTCGTCGCCCATGCCGATCCGGACCGAGGCGATGGGAGCGGACATCAGTCCCGCCAGTCCTGCGAACACCGCGCCGAGGCCGAACACCAGGCTGAACAGCAGTTCGATGTTGACCCCCAGCGCGCCGATCATGCGGCGGTTGGAGGCGCCGGCGCGGATCAGCATGCCGAGCCGCGTGCGCGCCACCAGCCAGGCCAGCAGGATGGCCACCAGGGCGCCGACGACGATGATGGCGAAGCGGTAGGCGGGGTAGGGCACGCCGGGCAGGATCTCGATGGTGTGGTTCAGAAAGCCCGGCACCGCGATGCTCTTGCCCGCCGGGCCCCAGAGCGCGCGCACCAGCTCGTTGAAGAACAGGATCAGGCCGAAGGTCGCCAGCACCTGGGTGAGATGATCGCGGGCGTAGAGCTTTCGGATCACCACGATCTCGACGGTGACGCCCAGCAGGAAGGTCGCGGGCAGCGCCAGCAGCGCACCCAGGACGAACGAATCGGTGATGCCGATCAGGGTCCAGGCGATGTAGGCGCCCATCATGTAGAGCGAGCCGTGCGCCAGGTTGACCAGGTCCATGATGCCGAGCGTCAGCGTCAGGCCGGCGGCGAGCAGGAACATCAGCAGGCCGAGCTGCACGCCGTTCAGCACCTGGAGCAGCAGATATTCCATCTATTCCGTCACGCCCTAAAACGAAACGGGAGCGCGTTGCCGCGCTCCCGGAATCCTTTCCTCCCCAGATGACTGGGGAGGAACATGATCTCTACTTCATCGGGCACTTGGCCGCGAAGGGATCGACCGCGTCCTTCACGGCGGTGGCGATGGTCTTCACCGTCATCATGCCCTGCGGATCCTTGACCGTTTCCTGGATGTAGAAATTCTCGATCGGGAAATTGTTGTTGCCGAACTTGAAGTCGCCGCGCACCGACTTGAAGTTGGCCTTCTTCATCTCGGCGCGGACCTTATCCTTGTTGGAGAGGTCGCCCTTCAGCGCCTCGGCGGCCGAGGCCATCAGCATGATCGCGTCGTAGCTCTGCGCACCGTAGTAGGACGGATAGACGCCGTGCTTCTTCTTGAAGTCCGCGACGTACTTCTTGTTGGCCTCGTTCGGCAGGTCGTTGACCCATTCCTGGGCGCCCAGCGTGCCCAGCGCGAGGTCGCCCTGCTGCGGCAGGGTGATCGCGTCGATCGAGAACACTTGGTAGAGCGGCACGGTCTTGTTGAGGCCCGACTGCGCCCACTGCTTGACGAACTGAACGCCGTGCGCGCCGGGATAGAAGATGAAGATGCCGTCCGGCTTGGCGGCGGCGATCTTGGTCATCTCGGCCGAGAAGTCCAGCTGGTCGGGCCACTTGGTGTAGTCCTCGCTGACGATCTTGCCCTTGTAGGTGCGCTTGACGCCCGCGAGCATGTCCTTGCCGGCGGCGTAATTGGGGCCGACCAGGTAGAGGCTCTTCACGCCCTTGGTGTTGAGATACTCGCCCATCGCCATCGGCGTCTGGTCATTCTGCCAGGAGGTCGAGAAGAAGTTCTTGTTGCAGAGCTCGCCGGCGATCTGCGACGGGCCCGCATTGGCCGAGACGAGGATCGTATCGCCTTCGTCGACCACGGTCTTGTAGGAGGCCAGCAGGACGTTCGACCAGATGTAGCCGGCGATGAAGTTCACCTTGTCCTGCTGGACGAGCTTCTCGGAGCGGGCCTTGCCGACGTCCGGCTTGAACTGGTCGTCCTCGTAGATGATTTCGAAGGGCTTGCCGCCCATCTTGCCGCCGAGATGTTCCTTGGCGAGCTCGACCGAGCGGCGCATGTCCTCGCCGATCGCGGCCTGCGGGCCCGAGAAAGTGCTGACGAAGCCAATCTTGACCGGGCTCTGGGCCATCGCCGGCAGGC
This sequence comes from uncultured Reyranella sp., assembly GCF_945957355.1. Classification (GTDB taxonomy): domain Bacteria; phylum Pseudomonadota; class Alphaproteobacteria; order Reyranellales; family Reyranellaceae; genus Reyranella. The sequence goes on from NZ_CAMFKM010000012.1 coordinate 140,078, forward strand.
CGAATGCCATCGCCGCCGCAATTGTTGCGGTCCCAAACAATTTGTTATTCATGAGCCGTCGCTCCCTGTTTTCCCTTTGCGCCATAAAAGCGGAAATCCCGCGGCCCAACAATCGCTTAATGGCCGGTCGCAGGGGGCCTCAGCCCCGCAGCTTGAAGCGCTGGATCTTGCCGGTCGCGGTCTTGGGCAGCTCGTCGACGTATTCGACCCATCGGGGATACTTGTAGGGCGCCAGCGTCTTCTTGCAGTGGGCCATCAGCGCGTCGGTGAGGGCGACGCCGGCCTCCCCGGGGCTGCTTCAGGACAACGATCGCCCTGGGCTTGATCAGCCCCTGTTCGTCGGCCTGCCCGATCACGGCGGCTTCGAGGATAGCTGGATGGCCGACCAGGCAGTTCTCGATCTCGACCGGGGAGCACCAGATGCCCCCGACCTTGAGCATGTCGTCGCTGCGGCCCTCGTAGATGAAGTAGCCGTCTTCGTCCTCGCGGTAGGTGTCGCCGGTGTTCAGCCAGCCGTTCACCATCGTCTCGGCCGTCTTGTCGGGCTTGTTCCAATAGTACTTTGCCGCCGATTCCGCCTTGATCCACAGACGGCCGCTTTCGCCCCTGGGGACGGGATCTCCGTTCTCGTCGAGGATGCGGACCTCATAGCCCGGCACCGGCTTGCCGCTGGTCCCGGCACGGAAATCGTCGAGCCGGTTGCCGATGAAGATGTGCAGCGCTTCGGTCGAGCCGATGCCGTCGAGGATGACGGTCCCGGTCCGCTCCTTCCAGCGGCGGAACATGTCGCCCGGCAGGGCCTCGCCTGCCGAGACGCAGGCGCGCAAGCTGGAGAGGTCGCGCCGGGTCGTTTCCAGCACGGCGAGCTGCGCGGCATAGAGCGTCGGCACCCCGTAGTAGATCGTGGGCTTGAAGGTCTCGATGTTGGAGAAGGTCGTGTCCGGCGTGGGGCGGCGATCGTCGAGAACGGCCGTGCCACCGACCCACAGGGGGAAGGTCATGCCGTTGCCGAGGCCATAGGCGAAGAAGAGCTTGGCGGCGGAGTAACAGATGTCCTCCTCGGTGACGCCGAGCACCCGCACACCATAGAGCTCGCTGGTTACCACCATGTCGCGCTGGGCATGGACGGCGCCCTTGGGCCTGCCGGTCGAGCCGGACGAATAGAGCCAGAAGCAGTCGTCGTCAGGGGCGGCAAGCCGGGCCTCGAGGGTGGGTGATGCCTCCGCCATCGCGGTCAGGAAGGCATCGACCGTCATCGCACGCGGGGCCTTGTCCCCGAGCTGTACGAGGGCCGGCTCGATTTCCCCCGAGAACTCGGAGGAATAGACGACGAGGCCACAGCCTGAGTCTTCGATCATGTAGGCATAGTCGGGAGCGCGGAGCAGTGTGTTGGGCGGCACGGGCACGATGCCGGCCTTGATGGCTCCCCAGAAAAGATAAAAGAAGGCCGGACAGTCCTTCACTACCATTAGCAGCCGGTCGGCCGGCTTCAGCCCGAGCGCAAGCAGCGCATTGCCTGTCCGGTTCACGCGATCCGCCAGCTCGGCGTAGGTCACGGTCTCCTGGGCGGTGAGGATCGCCGGCTTCGCTCCGCGCCCTTCGGCCAGATGACGGTCGATGAACGGCACTGCGACGTTGAAACGGGCCGGCAGGGCGACCGCGTGGGCGGGAGAGAAGGAAATGCCTGATGGAAGCGCCATGTCGGGACCCGGGAAGGACTCTTCGGCTCCTTCGATAATGATCGGCGGATGAACTCGCAACGCCTCCGGCGCCTGGACGTTGTGTGGCCGGATAGCCTCGGGATGGAGTTCGATGAAGCAAGGCCCCGCGTTTGTGCTCGCTTCCACTGTACTGCTGGCCGGTGTCGTCGGCGCCCACCTGCTGGCGCCCTTGCCGAATGGCGCGCCTTTGGGGGCGTCGGCCAGAGCCGCGACGGTCCCGGTCAGCCCCGATTCGGTCGCCACCGTGCCCAAGTCGGCCGTCGAGGTTCGCCAGGCTCCGGTGCCGCTGCAGATGCGCGAGCGCCCGCCGGTCAAATTGGCGCCGGTTGTCGAACCGGCGTCCGCAACGCAGCCCAGCCAATCGACGGGACCTTTCGAGGTCGAGGGCGGGGGCTTTGCCAAGAGTGCCATCGAGGCGGACGGTTACAAGGCTGTGAAGAACATCACGCCGGGTCCGGATGGATCGTGGCGCGCACGCGCGTTGCGGGGAAAGACGGAAGTCGTCCTGACGGTGGATCGCGACGGTCGTGTATCGGCGGATTGAGGCGCGTGCGGAGGATGGGCCGCCCGTTCGACGTCAGGTCCTTTTTGTCGAGCGCGGTCTTCTTGTGATCGCACGCAACCTCCCGCGTGGCCCGGCGTTGGACCAGTGTAGCCTTTGACGGTTCCCGTAACCGTTCCTCTCCCCCGAGGGGCTGCAGGAGCCCGCCCTGGTTCACCAGGGCGGGTTTCCTTTACGTGATCGCCCGATCGCGGATGCAAAAGCGCCCGCCCGGAAAGACCGGGCGGGCCTTCGTATGACTCCCGTTCACTTCGCCAGGGCCTAGAATCGTATCGTCACGCCCCGATCGGTGGGGTCGGTTACGCCGTCGCCCGCCTTGACCAATGGCGGTACGGGCGACGGATCGACGGTGATCGCGCCCGCCGGAGCGCCGTGGCGAACAAGCTCCTGCTTGACCGCATTGGCGTATTCGGCGCGGCCCTCGATGCGAACCGGCGACGACCTGGCCGCGTCGGCGGCGCTGCGAATGGTCTCCATGGCCGACGGGGGGACGCGCGACGTGCCCCTCTCCATGAAGAGCATATGGTCGGACTTCGCGACCGGCGCCGCATGGGGCGCCGACGCAAGATTCTGGCTCATGGCCGACAGCGGCACCAGAACAAGACTGCCGATGACGACAGCAGTGCTGATCTTCTGCATGGTCAAACTCCTCGTTTGTGTCCGATCAACGCGAAAGCCACTGTGAAAGTTTCCCGGTAAATGCCAGGAACAGTTCCTCCGGAAATGCGTTATCGCCCAATGCCCTCTCGAACGGCTTGTCGGCCACCGTTTGAACGCGCACCATACGGACAGCCATCGGAAATGAGGGGAGAGCGGTGATGTCGGAGGAAAGAAAGAAGGTGCTGCAGCGCTTTCGGGAGCGGCTCGCACAGCTGGAGTCGGATGCGATTTCGGCGCCGGCGCATTGGCACCTGTTTCACCTGCACAACGCCTTGAACGCCTTGCCGGACGATCATGCCGCCGCCGACTTGCATCTCGACGAGTTCGACCGGGCCGATCTCGCCAAGGAATTTCCCGAGATGGAGGCGGACAAGGCGCCGACCGTCTCCGAAATTCGCTCCCGCTTCGACCTGATCTCGGGCGGAACGCTCTAGCGAAGCCAGTTTGCGCGAGAGGAGCTCGGGCCCGCCATCGGTTCCACGGGCGAGCCCGTTCGCGCGCAGCCCATAGCGGGTCTGCATTGCGAAACCTGTCGAAGCTTTGTACGGTTCGGACGCAGTTGATTGCAGCGAGCCGGCCATGCGCATCGTTGGGTTAGCCGCCGTTCTGGCCGCCCTGATGCCCGGGCCGTCGGCGACGGCCCGAGATATCGTCTCGTCGGATATCTATCCGTCGAGTTTTCCGACCGTACGCGCCACGGCGTACATGGGCGATCTCATTCGCGAGCGCAGTGGGAATCGCCTCGTCTTGTCGAACCTCGGCGCGGACAGCCAGCAGTCTGAAAACTACACTCTGGCCCAGCTCCGCAATGGCAATCTCGACATGGCGCGGATCAACCTCAACACCTTGAACGGCGCGGTGCCGGCCACCCTCGTGCTGACCCTTCCTTATCTCATCCGGTCGAGCGAGCACGAGCGGCGGGTCCTCGATGGGCCGGTCGGGGAGGAGATCCTGGCCTCGTTGGAGAGTACCGGCGTCATCGGCCTCGGGTTCTTCGATGGCGGGGCGAGATCGACCTATGGCACGAAGCCGATCCGCTCGCCGGCCGACTTGCGGGGCGTGAAGTACCGCGTTCAGCCGTCTTCGATCTGGGCTCCAATGTTGCGAGCGCTCGGGGCGGCGCCAGTGCCTATGTCGCAGTCGCGGGTCCCGGCCGCGATGCGCGCGGGTGCCATCGACGCAGCCGATGGAACCTGGTCGACCTTCGTCACCCTGAAGCATCATCGCGAGGCGACGAGCTTCAGCCTGACCGAGCATGCCAGGCCTCCGAGCGTGCTGCTGTTCTCGCGGCGGGTGTGGGACACGCTCTCGCCGGAAGACAAGTCGATCATCCGCACCTCCGCACGCGATTCGATCGTCTTCTATCGGCAGCTGTGGAACGAACACGAGGCGGCAGCCCGTCGTGAGACCGAAGCGGCCGGTGTCCTGATCGTAAGCGACATCGACCATGACGCCTTTGCCAGGGCCTTCGCGCCCTTCCATCCCGCCGCCGTGTCCGACCCCCAGCTCAGGTCGCTGATCGAGCGTATCAGGACCGACGCGCCCTGACCCCCGCGTCAGACCTGCTTGCCCATTCCCTCGTCGCGCCATTCACGGCGCATTCGTTCGATTTCGGTCTCGTTGGGTCGATACGGCGGGGCATCGGGATCAAACCTCGTCCAGCCTTCCGCCCGCCAGGCCGCGACGCGCTGGGTCGGATCGACCGGTCGGTGGATCGACATCAGGCCCTCGATGCGGCCGACCTGATCGTCGGGGACGCGCACCGCGACCAGCGTGCCGCCGCGACGGATCGCTTCGGAATGGATGGCGGCGTGCTCCTCGTCGACGCCGGCGCCGATCAGGGCGCCCATGAGACCGCCTGTGGCAAGGCCCGCGGCGGCACCGACGGCGGTGGCGGCCAACCAGCCTGCTGCGACGACCGGGCCGAGGCCGGGAATGGCCAGCAGTCCCAGGCCCGCCAGCAGGCCGGCGCCGCCTCCAACGACGCCGCCGATGCCGGAGCCTGCGGCCGTTTCCGATATGGCCGGGCCCTCATCATGTTCTGCGCTGACATGCCTATTGGCGATCAGACTCACGTCTGACGAAGGTATGCCGGCCCGCTCGATGGCGATCACGGCGGCCCGCGCCTGGGCGTAGCTGTCATAGAACCGGTGCACCGTTTTCATCGCCAGCTCCTTCCTCGAATCCGGCGGTACAACAGTTGGAGTCGCGTGGAGTTGCCTCGCGAGGCGATACGCGAGCAATCGCACATCCTTCATATGCGCAGATAGTCATCTCCCCTGCATTGGGATCGTCTAGCTTGGGCATGTGATACGACCTTGCTTCTGGCCCTTGCGCCGTGCAGCGGCGCGTCTGGAGTGGTCGCTGCCGGCCCCCTCCCCGCCAAGCAGAGCCGCGCCACCTTTGCCGGTAGGCAACTGGACGCCGCGAGTCGCGCCACCATCGGCCGGCCCGCCGACCTCGCGAGGAGATGCGAACACAAAGCGGCAGATTAATTCAGCACAGACGCAACCTTTTTCTGTTCCGTACGGTTTCTAACGCAGTGTATTTTGGAAGCGATACTAGGCCATGCGCGTCTTCAAGCTTGCAGTCGTACTCGCGAGCCTCATGCTCGGACTGCCGGCAGGGGCGCGGGATTTTACGTCGTCGGATGTCTTTCCTGCCGACTATCCGACCGTTCGCGCCGTAGCCTACATGGCCGACCTGATGCGCGAACGAAGCGACGGCCGCCTCAACCTGTCGAATCTCGGCGCCGACGATCATACGACGGAGAGCTACACGCTGGGCCAGCTCCGCAACGGCACGCTCGACATGGCCCGGGTGAGCCTCGCCGTGCTGAACAGCGCGGCGCCCACCACGGTCGTGCTTACGCTCCCCTATCTTTTTCGCTCGACCGAGCACGAGCGGCAGGTGCTCGACGGACCGATCGGCCAGGAGATCCTGGCCTCGCTGGAGCCTGCCGGTTTCATTGGCCTCTGCTTTTATGACGTCGGTCCGAGATCGACCTATGGAACCAAGCCGGTGCGCAAGCCGGCGGATTTGCGCGGCTTGAAGTATCGCATCCAGCAATCCTCGAACTGGGCGCCCATGGTAAGGGCGATGGGCGCTCAGCCGGTGGTGATGCCATTGTTCCGGGGCCAGGCCTCGATGCGTGCGGGGGTCGTCGACCTGGCCGACGGCAACTGGTCATCCTTCGTCGCTTCCCAGCACCATCGGGCGGCAACGGCCTTCAGCCTGACCCAGCATGTCCGATCGCCCGGCGTGCTGCTCTTTTCCCGGCACGTGTGGGAGACGCTTTCCTCCAGCGAAAAGGCGATCATCCGGGACGCTGCCCGCGATTCGGTCGCCTTTCACCGACGCCTGTGGGACGACCATGAGGCGGCGGCCCGGCGGGTGGCCGAGGCGGCGGGCATCCAGGTCATCAGCGACATCGACTATGCGGGCTTCGCCTCGGTCCTGACGCCGTTGCACGACACACTCGTTTCCGGCGCGCGACTCAAGTCGATGATCGAGCGCATCAAGGCCAGCGGGACGCGCTAGGCGGTGGCCCGGCTACTTGAGAACGTTCCTGAGCGGTTCGCTCGAGAGCTGCATCAACCCGCCGAAAGGCAGGCCGAGTTCCAGGATCAGGTAGAAGGCCGCGGATGCGGAGAGGATGCAGATCGCGATCACGACGAACAATGTCGGATTGGGCGGCGACGATATGCTGAAGATGCCGAAGATGAACATCAGCCAGACGATCAGCACCACGAGAAACGTATTGGAGATCGAATCGGTCGGCTGGGCGAAGAGCGCGAGCTGTGTCTGCTGCAGGTCGGTGCTGATCTGGAGGGCGCGTGCCTGGAGCGCACGCTGCTTCGAACTGGACGGCTGCAGATCCTGCAGCATGTAGAGAACCTCCTCTTCGGGGGCCTTGCTTTCGTCACGCGTTGCACCGCGGGTTGCGGCGTCCTCGCGCCAGATCGCATCGATCATCGGCTGGATCTCGCCGCGCAGGGCCGCCCGTACCGGTTCCGCTTCCGGGCCGTAATGCTTCAGCACGCGGTCGAGTTCGGCGATGTCGGCGGTCAGGCGGCTCACAAGGCCGCTGGTGCGCTCGAACGAGGTGCGGGTCGAGGCGAAGAGCAGCGCCAGGACCAGGGCCGACATGGTGGCGACCAGCGCGATCGAGAGTTTGATGACGTCCTTGGAATCGCCGCTCACATGATGCTCGGGCAGACGGCTCCGCAGCAAGGCGCCGCCGATTGCACTGATGATGATGCAGACGAAGGCGACGGCGGCGAACTGGATAGGACTCAAGACGGACTCGCTGGCGCTGAGATCAGACGGCGCAAGGTGCCTCAGGCTACGTCCGGGACGCAAGCCACAAGCTGGTCACAACCCCGCCGGGCTCCGGTGAGGCACAGTGAACGAGTGCCGCCAACCCCAAGGCGGCCACCCAGCCTCCGTCACACCCGGAGGCTCCCCGGCCCGCCTGCGACCCCAAGCGCAGGCGGGTCTTTTCTTGCGGGGAGCGTCAGTTGAAGCGGACGTACTCGAAGTCGGCCGGCTGGTTGTTGATGCCGCGAGCCGGCGGGGCGATCCAGTGGGCGTACTTGCCGGGCTGGGTGACGGCGGCGCCCATCAGCGACGTGACGTAGGCGCGGTCCTCGTCGGTCGGCAGCCACTTGTCCTTGTTGGCAATCCACTCGGCCTCGCTCAGGACCTTGCCCTCGGGCGAGACGCGCAGGCCCGCGAAGGCGCCGATCTGCCGGTCGAAGGCGCGGTGCGGCAAGGTCATCTCGAACGGGATGCCGGCGCGCTCGATCGTCTTGTTCCAGCGCAGCACGCCCTTGGCGCAGTCGTCGATGTAGTCCTGGCGCAGACGCTCGTTCAGCGCCTGCAGGGCGGGAACCGCCTTCTTCACGATACGCCCATTCTCGACCGAATCGATCTCGTAGGTCGCGTTGGTGAGCAGGTGGTCGTCGTCGATGCGGGTCTCGAGGAAGCGGCCCTTCACACCTTGTGTGTAGTAGTTTGCGGCATTGGTCGAGGCTTCCTGGCCGAACAGGTCGAGCGACACCGAGAAGTGGAAGTTGAGATACTTCTGGATGGTCGGCAGGTCGATGGCGCCGAGGCCGCGCACGTCGTCGGTCTTGTGTTCCTTCATCAACTCGCAGGTGCGCTGGAGGATGCGGCCCACGCCGGTCTCGCCCACGAACATGTGGTGGGCCTCCTCGGTGAGCATGAAGCGGCAGGAGCGGGCCAGCGGGTCGAAGCCGGACTCGGCCAGCGACGCGAGCTGGTACTTGCCGTCGCGGTCGGTGAAGTAGGTGAACATGAAGAAGGAGAGCCAGTCCGGCGTCGCTTCGTTGAAGGCACCGAGGATGCGGGGCTTGTCGGGGTCGCCCGAATGGCGCTCCAGCATCGCCTCGGCCTCCTCGCGGCCGTCGCGGCCGAAATAGGCGTGCAGCAGGTAGACCATCGCCCAGAGATGGCGGCCTTCCTCGACGTTGACCTGGAAGAGGTTGCGCAGGTCGTAGAGCGAGGGCGCGGTCTTGCCGAGCAGGCGCTGCTGCTCGACGGAGGCCGGCTCGGTATCCCCCTGGGTGACGATCAGGCGGCGAAGGGTCGAGCGCATTTCACCGGGCACGTCCTGCCAGGCGGGCTTACCCTTGTTGTCGCCGAAGGCGATCTGGCGCTCGGGATCGCGGTCGGCCAGGAAGATGCCCCAGCGGTATTCCGGCATCTTCACGTAGCCGAAATTGGCCCAGCCGTTCGCGTCGGTGGAGACGGCGGTGCGCAGATAGACGTCGAAGGCCGAGGTGCCGTCGGGGCCCATGTCCTTCCACCAGTCGAGGAAGCGCGGCTGCCAGTTCTCGAGCGCGCGTTGCAGGCGGCGGTCCGAGGAGAGATCGACGTTGTTGGGAATGAGCTGGCTGTAGTCGATGGCCATGATTGCCTCCTTCGAGTCCTGCTTGCCGGAGATCACCTCACCCTGAGGAGGCGCGAAGCGCTCCTCAGGGTGAGGTTGGGGGGTGTTGCATCGCTTCACGCCCGCTTGCGGTCGTACTTGCTCTGCTTGCCGGTGCCGTAGAGTTTCAGGGCGCCTTCCGGACCGGTCGCGTTGGGCCGCTGGAAGATCCAGTTCTGCCACGCCGAGAGGCGGGCGAAGATCTTGGTCTCCATCGTCTCGGGCCCGGGGAAGCGCAGGTTGGCCTCCATGCCGATCAGCCCGTCGGGCGAGAAGCCGGCGCGTTCCTCGACGGCCAGGCGCACCTCGTCTTCCCAGTCGATGTCGTCGGGCGCGAAGGTGACGAGGCCGGCTTCCTCGGCGGCGGCGGCATCCAGCGCCTCGCCGATCTCGCCCTTCAACTCGTCGACTTGCGACGGATCGTGAAGAAAGCGGGTCGCAAGGCGCGTCAGCCCGTTGCCCATCGGATAGGGACCGAAGTTCATGCCGGTGAGCCGCACCGTGGCGGCAGGCAGGTTCGAGCCCTCGAACACGCCGTCCAGCATGTAGGAACGGTCGGCCGCCAGGGCGACCTCGAGAAGCGTTCCGGTGAAGCAGGAGCCGGGCTCGATCAGCGCGATCAGGCTGCGCGAACTCACATCCAGCCGCTTCAGGGTGCGCTTCCAGTACAGCACGATCTCGCGCACCAGCCAGTCGTCGGCATTCTTCGCGAGTACGTCATCGTAGGCCTCGACCAGCGCCCCGTCGCCCTGGCTGGTCAAAACCCAGGTGCCGATCTCGGTCTCGTTGAGGCGCAGATGCATCATCGCGTCGTCGAAGTCGCGGGCCAGCGCCAGCGGCCAGAAGGCGGCACCAGCCGCATGGACGTCAGCCAGAGGCGCGGAGGAGGGGCCATTCAACCGGAACTTTGCCGAACGGCCCTCACGGTCGATCTCGACGGTGAGGTTGGCGTAACGCAGCGTGTCGCCGTCGATCTGCCGTTCCACCGTCGGCAGCGCGATGCCTTTGGCATCCTTCGGACGCGACGACTTGGCCGCCACCTCCTCGGCAATCTTCTGCGTCTGCTCCACCAGCTTCGAGGGCGGAATGAGCTGGTCGACCAGTCGCCACTCGCGCGCCCGCTTGCCGCGCAGGCCTTCGGCCGTGGTGCAGAAGAAGTCGGCATGGTCGCGGCGCACCATGCGCTTGTCGACGAGACGGGTGAGCCCGCCGGTGCCCGGCAGCACCGCCAGCAGCGGCAACTCCGGCAGCGACACCGCGCTCGATCCATCGTCGGCCAGCAGGATCTGCTCGCAGGCCAGCGCCAGCTCGTAGCCGCCGCCGGCGGCGATGCCGTTGATCGAGCAGATGTAGGTCTGGCCGGACTGCGTACTGGCGTCTTCGATGGCCAGTCGCGTCTCGTTGGTGAACTTGCAGAAGTTCACCTTGTGATCGTGGGTCGAGAGGCCGAGCATGTTGATGTTGGCGCCGGAACAGAAGATGCGGTCGCGCTGGCTGCGGATCACCACCGCGCCGATCTCGGGATGCTCGAAACGCAGCCGCTGCACGGCGTCGGCCAGTTCGATGTCGACGCCGAGATCGTAGGAATTGAGCTTGAGCTTGTAGCCCGGCTTCAGCCCGCCCTCTTCGTTCACGTCCATCGTCAAGTAGGCGACGCCGTTCTCGAACGCGAGCTTCCAGTGCTTGTAACGGCTGGGATCGGTGCGGAAGTCGATGGGCGCGGCGGCGGAGTCCATTGGCATTCCCTAATTCTGTAATTCGGTACTGAATTACCTATTTACTTTTCCCGGTGCAAGCGCATTCTATCGCTCCGAATGATTGCAATCCGCCCCGCCGAGCCGGCCGACCTTTCAGCGATATCCGCGCTCGATACCCGCCTGACCGGGCAGGCGAAGGCGGTCTACTGGCAGGACATGCTGGCCCGTTATGCAGGCGGCCCGCCGGAGCGGCACTTCCTGGTCGCCGAAACGTCCAGGGGGGCGCTGGCCGGGTTCATCGCCGGCGAGGTGCGCGCCTGGGAATTCGGACAGCCGCCGGCCGGCTGGGTGTTCGCCATCCAGGTCGATCCCAGGCTGCGGCTGAAGGGGGCGGGCAGTGCGTTGTTCGAGGCGCTGGCCGCACGCTTCAAGGCCCAGGGCGTCACCCATGTGCGCACGCTGGTCGATCGCAAGGACCACCTGATCCTGTCTTTCTTCCGCGCCCAGGGCATGGTTGCCGGGCCGTCGCTGCAACTCGACAAGGAGTTGCCGTGAAGCTCCAGACGGCGACACGGCTCGGCCTCTACGCCATCCTCGAGCTGGCACGCGATCCTGCGCAGACATTGTCCTCGGCCGACCTCGCCGAGCGCTTCGGCGTCTCGACGCATTCGCTGGCCAAGGTCCTGCGCACGCTCTCGGCTGCCGGCTTCGTGCAGGGCGGGCGCGGCGCGACGGGCGGCTATCGCTTCACCGGCAACCGCCGGCGCATCACCCTGATGGACATCGTTTCCCTGTTCGAACCCGCACCCGGAAGCCGTACCCCGGAACCTGGAGAAGACACGGAGATCGGCGGGGCCTTGCAACGGGTGCTGACGGAGATCGACGAAATCGCCGAAGCGACGCTGCGTTCGGTAAGCCTGGAGACTATGCTGCGGCGTCCAACGTAGGGGCTTTCCCATGCTCGTGCGCTTGCTTTGCCTTGGCGTCATCTTGCTGCTCCCCCGTCTCGCCCTCGCGGTCGATCCATGGAACCCGCCCGGCGCGTGCAAGGCCGAAACCTGGAACGACGTCGAGCAATGGCGGGAGTGGAGCAGCCACACGCCACCGGCCAACGCGCGGGGCTGGGCCGAGGAGAAGCGGCGCTATGTAAACAACCGCGACGTCTGGCGGGTGTTCGACCGGCTCTACATCGCGATCTCGGGCGGCAAGGTGCTGACCCTGTCGGACTGCGCGTTCGGCGACGACATGCACTTCTATCTTTACGAGCGCTACGACGAGGCCGGCGAGTTCCATGTCGTTCGAACCCACTTCTACGAGGACAACCTCTACGCGCTGGTGATGCGCAAGACCGGCAGGATCTACACGATCCCGGGCGAGCCGGTCTGGTCGCCCGGCCGGACGCGCTTTGCCTACGCGATCTGCGATCTGCTGAACGGCAGGGAGGAAATGGCCGTGCTCAGCATATCGGACGGTCAGCCGAAGGAGGAGGCCAAGGTCGAGCTCCCCTGTGCCGAGGGCGAATGCAAGCTCGCCTGGGAGAGCGCCGACACGGTCGCCTCGACCTGTACCAAGGTGGGCGAGTCGGACGGCGAGCGTAAGGTCGCACGGCTCAGTCGTCGTGGCGCAAGCTGGACGGCGACCAGCTCGAACAGGTGAGCGGGCATGCGCCGGCTCGCACTGGCCGTGCTGTTGGCCTGCCTCCCGATCACCCTGCCGATCGGCGCGCAACAAGCAGGCTCGCAGCACGCCGGGCATGAGGCCGAATCCTGTGTGCCGAATGGCCAACCCCACTCCGACTACGAGAGCGGGAGCCGGACGATGGAATGGCCGCAGGAAGCGCAGCGCCTGAGGGCCGACGCGCCCAATGTCTCGCGTCACGGCGACCGGCTGCGGCTGGCGATCGATGGCGGCACGGCGATCGAACTGCAGGACTGCCCCTACGGCGACGCCGGCTATCAGTATCTCTACGAGCGCTATGACGATCCCGGTCGCATCTACGTCGTGCGAACGCCGGGCATCGACGATTTTACCTGGACGCTGGTGATGAAGCGCACGGGCCGACTGTTCACGGTCCATGGCGCGCCGGTCTGGGCGTCGGACAAGACGCGGTTCCTGACGGTCGCCTGCTCTCTTCAGCCGGCCCGTGGCACGCTTTCGATCCTCGTGCCGTCGGGCGACGGGCTCGCGACCGAGGCGGCGTTCGAGCTTCCCTGCGCGACCGAGAGCTGCTCGGCGCGCTGGGACTTCCAGTCATGGATCTCGGTCTCCTGCACGCCGCGCGACGATCCCGCGAAGAAGGGCAAGGAATTCGTCCTGATGCGCGGCAACGACGGCAAGTGGAACAGGTTCGGCCGGTAGTCATTGGAGCGCGCCACTTCAGTGGCGCGCTCCAATGAGGTCGCGTCGATCTAAGCCTTGTCCCACCCGTCCCGCGTTTGCGGCAACTTCTTCTTGAGCAGCGCACCGGCCACGACGTTGCGCAGGACCTCGGCCGTGCCGCCGCCGATGGTGAACATGCGGACGTCGCGGGCCATGCGTTCGAGCGGCAGTTCGCGGCTGTAGCCGCGGGCGCCGAAGAACTGCAGGGCCTCGTTCACGATCTGGATGGCGCTCTCCGAGGTGAACACCTTGGCCTGGGCGGCCATCAGCATGTCGGGGAAGCCGCCTTCGCCCGAGCGCGCGGCGTTGTAGACCAGGGCGCGCGATGCCGCGAGCCTGATCGACATGTCGGCGAGCTTCCACTGCAGGCCCTGGAACTCGTTGATCGGACGGCCGAACTGGTGCCGTTTCTCCGACCAGTCGAGCGCCAGCCGGTAGGCGCCGTCGGCGATGCCGAGCGCCACCGTAGCCGCGCCGACACGCTGGCTGTTGTAGGCGGTCATCAGGTCGGCAAAACCCTTCTTCAGGCCGCGCGGTGGGATCACCAGGGAGGAGGGGGGCACGTCCATGTCCTCGAGGTCGATCACCGCCTCGGGGATGCCGCGCAGGCCCATGGTCGGCTCACGCTTGGTGATCTTCAGCCCCTTGGTCTCGTCGCGGATGGCGAGGAAGCCGCCGATGCCCTCGAACTTGCCCTTCTCGTCATAGACCTTGGCGAAGATCAGGTGCAGGCGGGAGACGCCGCCGCCGGTGATCCAGTGCTTGCGGCCGTTCAGGACGTAGCGGTTGCCCTTCTTGTCGGCGCGCGTGGTCATGCCGTTGGCGTCCGAGCCGGCGTCGGGCTCGGTGATGCAGATGGCGGGCTTGTCGCCGGCCAGCACCATGTCGGCCGCCATCTTCTTCTGCTCTTCCGAGCCGTAGGCCATGACCGCGCTGATCGCGCCCATGTTGGTCTCGACGGCGATGCGGCCGGTGACGGCGCAGGCGGACGACAGCGCCTCGATGGCGAGCACGGCGTCGAGCCAGCCCTTGCCCTGGCCGCCATACTGCGTGGGGATCGTCATGCCGATCAGCTTTGCGTCCTTGAGCAATTCGACGTTGTCCCAGGGATATTGCTCGGTGCGGTCGACCTCGGCGGCGCGCCGGGTGACGGGCCCGGCCGCCAGTTCGCGGGCGCGCCCCTGCAGTTCGATCTGATCCGGTGACAGGGCGGACGGGTTCATGAAGACGACCTCAGACGGTATCGATGGTGAAGATGGCGATCGACCCGCTTCGGCCACGGACGGCCGTGCTGCCGAGCGGCTTGAACACGAACTCCGTCCCGCAACCGGCGCACGTCGTCTCCGAAACGAGAATGCTCGTGCCGTGATCCTTGTTCAACTTTTCCAGGCGCGCGGCGAGGTTCACCGTGTCGCCTAGCAATGTGAAACTGAGCCGTTGGCCGGCGCCGACCGATCCCCCAATGACCGCGCCAGTGCTGATGCCGATCCGAGTGACGAAGGGGATTCCGGCCTCGCCGAATTTGCGGCCCGCAACGGCGCGCTGGATATCGATGGCGGCATGGATCGCGGCCGAAGCATGATGGGGGCAGGCCAGCGGCATGTTGAAGGAGGCGAAGAGACCGTCGCCGATGAACGTGTGCACCACGCCACCATGCGCGCGGATGGGAGCGAGGACGGTCTCGAGATATTCGTTCAGCGCCCCGAAAAGCTGGTCCGGAGGCAGCTTCTCGGCGATCGTCGTGAAGCCCGATACGTCGGTGAACAGGATCGTTGCCTCGCGTGTCTCGCCGGCCAGCACGCCGTTGCCGCCGCGCTGCAGGATGGTCGAGGCCACGCTCTCGTCGACATAGCGGCCGAACGTTTCGCGGATCTGCTCGCGTTCGCGCAGGCCCTCGACCATGGTGTTGAACTGGCCGGTCAACTCGCCAACTTCGTCGTTCGAGGTCACGGGAACTCTTACCGACATGTCTCCGCCGGCGACGGTCGACATGGCGCCGGACAGGATGCGGATGGGGCGGAGCAGGGATCGCCAGATGAAGTAGACCGAGACGGCGACCCCCATCAGCGCGATGGCGACGTCGGTGGCTATCTCGAACTGCAGCTTTACGCCGTCATAGCTCAGGAGGTCGATCACGATCGCCGTCATCGGCGCAAGAGAGATGACGAGCAGGGCGATGGCGAGCTTCAGGCGGTAGCGGCCGAAAAACAGCGACAGGTTCTGGCCCGTGCGCCTGAAGATGAAGCCGCAGAGGTCGCCCAGATAGTCGCTTATGACGAAGTAGATGTAGGTGAAGTAGAAGAGCGGCAACACGAGGAGGAGCGCCACGGTATCGGCCAGCGTCTGGCTGGGCAGGGCACGCATGGTTTCGTCCGGCCAGAGATACGGTGCCGTCACCCGGAACCCGACCATCGCCAGGGCAAGCAGCGCCACGCGCGAGGCCGTCAGGATTGGCAGTTGCGTGATCCGGCGCTCCACCTCCTCGAATGGGTGCCGTCCCCCCAAATACTCTTCGATGGGGAGGAAAAGCCGCCGACAGACCAGCGCGTTGACGCCCAGCAGCAGGAACAGGCCAACGGCGATCGACCGTGGCGCATAGGCCCAGGCATCCGCGAAAGCGACGAAAATGCCGGTGAAAGCGACGTCGACCCCGGCCGCCGAGACGGCTCGCAGCAGATAGCGTCGACGCAGGGCGGCGATCTCCTCCGCCGTGGCGACGGGCTTGTCCTCATCTGCCGCGGTCACAGGGGGGCTCCCACGTTGTAGATGACCACGCCGTCGTGATGACCGCGAACGTCGGTCGTACCCAGACGCTGGCAGAAGGCCTCGGCGCCCGCCGCCGCCACCGTGCTTTCGGCGGCCAGGATGCGTGTCCCGAACTTCTTGTTGAACTGCTCGATTCGCGCAGCCACGTTCACGGCATCGCCGAGCAACGTGTAGCTGAGCCGGTTGTCGGTCCCGATCGTGACGCCGATGACTGGGCCGGTGTTCAGGCCGATGCGGGTCGGGAGAGTGAAGTCGCGTGCGAACCGGGCCGTGGAGAGGGCCTGCTGGATTTCGATCGCGGCCGCAATGGCGGCACGGGCATGATCCGGCATCGGACGTGGCAAACCGAAGCTCACGAAGAGCCCGTCGCCGATAAAGCTGTTCACGATGCCCCCATGGCGCTGGATGACCGGTACGACGGTGTGAAGATAGGCGTTGAGGAGGGCTGCGACCTCCCCTGGGGTCGTGCTCTCTGAAAGGCCTGTGAAGCCTTCGATGTCGGTGAACATAAGGGTGGCTTCGGCCGTGGTATCGATGCTGCGCCCGGTATTGCCGCGGTTGGACAGGATCGAGGCGGCGACCGTTTCGCTCACATACTTGCCGAACGTGTCGCGCAGGTAGGCCTTCTCGGCGAGGCCTTCGACCATCTGGTTGAAGCGGCTGGCGGCATGGCCGAGTTCGTCGTCGGAGGTGACGGGCAGGCGGACGGTATAGTCGTTGTCGGCGACCCGGCGCAGGCCGCCGTCCAGCCGCGTGATCGGCCGGGTCAGCGCGTTCGATATCCAGTAATACATGAAGGCGGTGCCGATCGCCGAGGTCGTGATGTCGGACGAGGCTTCGCGGACCAGGCGATCGCCGCTGTAGCTCAGCATGTCGGCGGCGATCAGTACCATGGTCGCGAAGGACACGAAGAGAATCGCGAGGGCCACCTTGCGCCGGAACCGGCCGCCGAACGTTCCGATGTTCACGCCTCTCGTGCGAAAGAGTTCCTCGCACAGGTGATCGAGATAGGCCGCGACGACGAAGAAGGTGAGGACGACGTTGAAGCCGGTGCCGACCGTGAGGTTGGCGATGACGTCGGGCCAGGCGACCTGCTGCAGCGTGGCGCCGAAGGTGATCTCGAGGCGGTGCGAAAGCAGGCGAAGCGCCACCATCGGCGCATACATCACCCCGACGATCGTTGCGGAATGGCGCGGGAGGCGCGCCAGCGAGAGCTCGATTTCGCCGAAGGTTGCACGGCCCTCGATGAAATGCCGGATCGGCCGCATCAGGAGCCAGGCCCCGGCTCCGACGCCCAGGGCGAGGAACAGGGTCGTGATTGCCAGCGACGGGAGTACGACTTCCGGAGCGCTGTTGAGCGCCGAATAGACCAGCACCGAGACCGCGTCGATCAGGAACGGCACCGACATCGCGAGGTAATAGCGATGCACGAGTCGGGCGGGCGACAGATGCGCCGCCGCGTCGGTTGGTGCTTTCATCCGCCGGATATAATGCGGATCGGGACGGAGCGGAATGCCCCGCCCGTCGCAGGCCGGGCGGCTAGACCGTAAGCTCGCGCGCCGTGATGCGGTACTTGAACTTGTCGGGATCGAGCGAATCCAGGAAGCCGGCGCGATTCTCGGCCTGGGGATACATCAGGAAGGCGATCGGATCCCCCTTCGAGCCCGGCAGCTTCACATCGTGCGCCACATTGTAGGCAAGCCAGTTGCCCTCCCATGAGCCGAACAGGGCCCGGCGGGCCGCGACGACCTTGGGATCGGTCATCGCGAGGTTGGCCGGCGGCTCTTCCAGCACGACCTTGCGCACGTCGGCGGGATCGACCGGCGTCCAGCCCGAACCGGTGAGCCAGACCTCGGCGCGGCAATGCTGTGCCTTCGACACGACCTCCGAGCCGGCGCCCAGCGCCTTGAAGCCGAACGCCGACGGCACCACGCGGATGCCATAGACATCGCGCGCCGGCAGCCCGGCCGAGCGGGCGAGGCCGACATAGAGCGCGTTCAGGTCGGCGCACTTGCCGTTCAGGTTGCCGGTCCTGATCATCGTGGTGATGTCGCCGACGCCGCAGCCCAATGTCTTGGGATTGCGGAAGGTGTTGTCGACCACCCAGTCGTAGATCGCGCGCGCCTTGGCGACATCGCCCTGCTTGCCGCGAACGATCTCGTCGGCCGTCTCCTTCACGATGCCGTCGGTCGGCAGGAAGGTGGTCGGCATCAGGTTGAGCTTGCGCTCGGCGTCGCTGAGGGGCGCGGCATTGCCCTGGCCGGGCACGACCGAGCGATTCTGAGCCTGGACCTGGGCGACGACCTCGATCACCGGCGACTGCTGGTCGGCCGACCATTCGACCCGGAGCATTTCCGCGCCGTACTTCGGATCCCGGACACGTTCGACGAGGCGCGCATTGCCCGTCCAGGTGATGGCGCCGGGACGCTGCCAGTCAGCAGCCTCGAAGGTTGGCAGCGGGATCCACGCCCTGGTCGCGCCGGCCGTCGGCTCCACCCGTGTCGTCAGAACGTAGGTGCGCCAGCCCTTCGGCACAGGTGCGTAGGTGGCGGCCTGCGCAGACGCGAGGCGCGGCACGAGACCGATTGCGCCGACGGCGAGGCCGGCCTTGAGCATGTCGCGACGGTTCACTTGGTGTTTCTCCCCATGGGCAATGTCTGCCGGGGAAGGGCGGTCGTCCCGTCGTCGGGAGGAGCCAGCGCCATCCCGGACCGATCCGCGTCGCACGCGACAGCGTCAGTTCCGGAAGGGCCGAGAATTGCAGCCGGCCGTGGCTTGCGTCAACGCCTCAGAGACCGAGATAGGCCTGCCGGACCCGGTCGTTGGTGAGCAGGTCGGCGCCCGCGCCCTCGAGTTCGATGCGGCCGTTCTCCAGCACGTAGCCGCGATCGGCGATGCGCAACGACGCCATCACGTTCTGCTCGACCAGGAGGATGGTCAGGCCCTCCTCGTTCAGCCGGCGCACGATGCGGAACACTTCCTGCACGATGGTGGGCGCGAGACCGAGCGAGGGCTCGTCGAACATGATGAGGCGCGGCTGTCCCATCAGGCAGCGGCCGATCGCCACCATCTGCTGTTCGCCGCCGGATAGCGTCCCGGCCGCCTGGTGCCGCCGCTCGGCGAGGCGCGGGAACATCGCGAAGACGCGCTCGAGGGTCTGCTTCTCGAGCGCCCGGGCGCGCTTGGGCGTCGCGCCCATCTCGAGGTTTTCCAGTACCGAGAGATTGGGGAAGACCTGCCGGCCTTCCGCGACATGGCCGACGCCCGTCTCGCAGACGCGATAGGTGGGCCAGCCCGTTATGTCGGTGCCGTCGAAGCGGACATGGCCGCGGGCCGGCTTCTCGATGCCGTGGATCGAGCGGATCAGCGAACTCTTGCCCGCCCCGTTGGCGCCGACGATGGCCACGATCTCGCCCTCGGCGATTTCGAGCGACACGCCGGCCAGCGCCTGGGCGTCGCCATAGAAGAGGTCGAGGTTCTCGACCTTCAGAAGGGGCGCGCTCATGCCGGCTCCGCCTCGCCGAGATAGACGTCGAGCACGGCCTGGTGGCGGGAGATCTCGGCCGGCGTGCCCTCGGCGATCTTCTCGCCGTAGCTCACCACGACGATGTTGGAGGCCAGCGCCATGACCGCGCGCATCACGTGCTCGATCAGCAGGATGGTGAGGCCGCTCCGCTGGTTCAGCTCCTGCAGGAACGTCACCATGACGTCGATCTCGGTGGGCCTCAGCCCCGCCATCACCTCGTCGAGCAGCAGCAGCTTCGGTTCGGTGGCGAGCGCGCGCGCGACCTCGAGGCGCTTGCGATCGGGCAAGGTGAGGCTCTCGGCCGCCTGGTGCCGGCGATCGTGCAGGCCGAGCTGCATCAGGATGTCGGCGGCATAGGCGCGGGCGTCGGGAAGCGCCGGCCGGCGGTGCAGGGCGCCCACCGTGACGTTCTCCAGCACGCTCAGTCCCTTGAACGGCTTCACGATCTGGAAGGTGCGGCCAACGCCTGCGTCGCAGACGAGGTCGGGCCGCAGGCCGGAGATCTGCCGCCCGTCGAGACGCACGCTACCGCCGTCGGGCCGGTATACGCCGGCGATCATGTTGAAGATCGTGGTCTTGCCGGCGCCGTTGGGTCCGATGAGCGCGTTGATGGCGCCGGCCGGGACATCGAAGGAGACGTCGTGGACGGCGCGGAGGCCGCGGAAGTTCTTGCCGATCGCATCGAGTTCGAGCCGCGCGCCGCTCATCGCCGCTTCTCCCCGAAGCCCAGGCGGTCGGCGATCCACGGCCAGACGCCGGCCGGGCGGTACATCACGATCACCAGCAGGGCGAGACCGTAGAAGATCTGCTTCAGGCCGGAGATGTGGAAGACCTCGCTGAGGTCGGTGAAGATCTCGCCGAGGCCGGTCAGCACCACGGCGCCGACGATCGGCCCGAACAGCGTCCCCAGCCCGCCGATGATCGGCGCCAGGGTGAATTCGATGGAACGGCCCATGGCGAAGGCCGTCTCGGGGAAGAGGTTGTTGTAGTAAAAGGCGTTCCAGACGCCGGCCAGCGCCGTCAGGGCGGCCGAGATCATGATCGCGAACATCTTGCAACGCAGGACCGGCACGCCCACGGCCTGGGCGGCTTCCGGGTCTTCGCGGATGGCCAGCCAATAACGGCCGAGCCGGCTTTCCAGGAGGAGACGGCAGAGCACGAAGGTGCCGGCCGCCAGCGCCAGGATCACGTAGTAGAAGAGCAGCGGCCCGCCGCGCAGGTTCAGGATGTCGGAGGTGGCGTCGACCTTGAGGAAGAGGCCGCCCGAACCGCCGGCCCAGCCCCAGTGATCGAAGGCGATGCGCGTGAATTCGCTGAAGGCGATGGTGAGCAGCGCAAAATAGACGCCGGCCAGCGAGAAGCGGAAGCCGAGATAACCGACGATCGATCCGGCGGCGACGGCCGCCGCGACTGCGACGAAGACGCCGGCCCAGGGGCCGATCCCGTAATGGAAGAACAGACCGGCGGCGATGTAGCCGCCGACGCCGGCATAGAGCGCGTGGCCGAGCGAAAGCTGGCCGGCGAAGCCCATCATGATGTTCCAGGCCTGGCCGACGAAGGCGAAGTAGAGGACCAGGATCAGGACGGAGAGGCCGTACTTCCCGAGCAGCGCCGGCGCCACGAGCAGGAGCACCAGCAGCAGGCCGAGGCCCCACAGCGAGCGGGCGGGCACGCCCCCGGTCAGTCGCGCGAGCAAGCTCATGGACCGCTCTTGCCGAACAGGCCCTGCGGCCGCAGCAGCAGCACCAGGATGAGGATGCCGAAGCTCACCATGCTCTTCAGCGACGGCTGCAGCAGGAGCCCGGCCACCGCCTCGCTGACCCCGATCAGCAGGCCGCCGGCCAGCGCGCCGGTCATGCTGCCGAGACCGCCCACGATCACGATCACGAAGGCGAGCAGCGTGTATTCGGCGGCGAGGAAGGGCGTCACCGGAATGATGGTGATCATCAGTGCGCCGGCGGCACCGACACAGGCCGCGCCCACGCCGAAGGTGAAGGCGTAGAGCCGGCGGACGTCGAGGCCGACGACGAGGGCGCCGAGATTGTTGTCGGCGGCGGCGCGGATCGACTTGCCGGTGCGGGTGCGGGTGAAGAAGAGCCAGAGCAGGCCCGCGATCACCACCGCCATCATTGCCGCGTGAACGCGCACCGCATCGAACACGAAGGGGCCGAGTTCATAGGATTCGAACTGCGAGTCCATCTGCACGCCGCGCGCGTCAGGACCGGCGATGACCAGCGAGACATTGACCAGCAGGATGGCGATGGCCAGCAGCAGCAGGAATTGCTGATGCTCGGGCCGGCCGATGAACGGCGAGATTACCGCGCGCTGAAGCGCGTAGCCCGCGCCGAAGAAGATCAGCGCGATCACCGGCAGGCTCAGCATCGGCGAGACCTGCAGGTATTCGAAGCCCATCCAGGCGAGATACATGCCGACGACCATGATCTCGCCGTGCGCGAAGTTGACCACGCGCATCACGCCGAAGATCACCGACAGGCCGAGCGCCATCAGCCCGTAGACCATGCCGGTCAACAGGCCCTTGGTGATCGCCTGGGCCAGCGAAAGGAGGAAGTCGGCTGTCAACGCGCTAGTCGGCCATCAGGTGCGGCGCTTGTCGTTCCACGGCGGCATCGGGAAGACGAGCGGCGCGGCGGCCGATTCGAGCGGCAGCACGACGGTGGGCTTGCGCTTGAGGTTCTCGACCGCGGTGGCCTTGATGTTGACGTTCTGGCCCTTGGAGTCGAACTGGATCGGGCCGCCGACCATCACATGCTGGTCGATCTTGATCTTGCGCAGCGCCTCCATGAGGTCGCCGGGCTTGGTCGACTTGGCGGCGAGCCAGGCCTGGGCCGCGATCAGGATGCCCTCGAAGGTGAAGCCGCCGTTGAGGTCGAGCTGGTCGTTCGGGAACTTCGCGGCATGGCGCTTCTCGAGCGCCTGGGTCATCGCCGACTTCGGGTCGAGCCACGGTACGTTCGAGATCATGTACTCGCCGTACTTGCCCATGGTCTTGAGGAAGTCCTGTTCATAGAGGCCGGGCGCGCCCGGGTTCAGGACCCCCATCGGTTCCCAGCGCTGCTTCACCATCTCCTGCACCAGCAGCTTAGCGTCGTTCAGGCGGCTGACCGGAAGCAGCAGCTCGGCCTTGGTGGCCTTGGCCTTGGCGACCTCGACCGAGAGGTCCTTGGCGGCAGCGTCGTAGCTGATCGTGTCGACCAGCTCGTAGGGCATGTCGAGCTTGGGGAACAGCGCCTTGATGCCGTTGATCATCGAGGTGCCGAACGTGTCGTTCACGCTCATCAGCACGGCGGTCTTCGGCGTCTTGCCCGAGACCTTGAAGATCTCCTTGTGCAGGGCCAGCGCGCCGGTGATCAGCATCGGCGCCGTCGGGAAGTTGCGCACGACGAACTTGTAGCCCTGCTCGGTGATCTGCGGCGCCGCCGCGATGTTCACGACCAGCGGCACGCCGCGCTGCTCGCAGACCTGGGCGATGGCGATGGTCTGGCCGGAATCGAAGGCGCCGACCAGGATGTGGCAGCCCGCGTCGATCGCCTTCTCGGCCTGGGTGCGGGCGACGTCCGGCTTGGTTTCCGTGTCGTAGTTCACGATCTCGAGCTTCACCGGCATCTTCAGGTCGGCGAACACGTCGTTGGCCACGTCGGCGCCGCGCTTGCAGGCTTGGCCGATCTGCGCCTGCAGCCCGGACGTCGGCAGTAGCAGGCCGACCTTGAGGTTGGCCGGCGCACCCTGCGCAAACGCGTCACGCAGCGGCAGCGGCGCGCCCAGGAGGGCGGCGCCGGCGAGTGCGGACTGCCCGAGGCGTCGACGGGTGAAGGTCTTGCGGCCGGTCATTGCGGCTCCTCCCATGGGTTTTTGCTGGCCGGGACTATAGAGGCGGACTTCTGCGCATGCTAGGTCGGCCGGCATGATCCATAGCCTCGACGACCTCAACAGCGCGACCGCAGGCGATTTCGTGGCCGCCGTCGGCGACACGTTCGAACTGGCGCCGTGGGTCGCCGAAGCCGCGTGTTCCAAAAGGCCCTTCGCGACGGTCACCGCGCTGCACGACGCGATGATGGGCGTGGTGCGCGCGGCGCCGCGCGAACGTCAGCTCGCCTTCGTCTGCGGCCATCCCGACCTCGCGGGCAAGGCGGCGCGGGCGGGGGCGGTAACCGAAGACTCCCGGCACGAACAGGCGAGCGTCGGTCTCGACACGCTGTCCGAGGAGGAGTTCGCCCGCTTCCATCGCCTCAACGACGCCTACAAGGCGAAGTTCGGCTTTCCCTTCATCGTCTGCGTGCGCCGGCACACGCGCGATTCGGTCCTGGCCCAGTTCGAGCGCCGGCTGCGCCATGACGCCGCCACGGAATTCGCGACCGCCCTGCAGGAAATCTCCTTCATCACGCGACTGCGGTTGGCGGCCAAGGTGACGGGGGAGGGGATGCCGCGGGTCAACGGGCGCCTGAGCACCCATGTCCTCGACACCCATGCGGGGCGGCCGGCGGTCGGGATCGCCGTCGAGCTCTACGAGTTCGCCGGTGATCGCGCGCATCGCATCGCAACCGCCACGACCAATGCCGATGGTCGCACCGACGCGCCGCTGATCGGCGGCAAGCCGCTGCCGATCGGCCGCTATGAACTGCGCTTTGCCGTGGGTGACCATTTCCGCAGCAGGGGCATCGAGCAGGGCGATCCGCCTTTTCTCGACATCGTGCCTTTACGGTTTTCCATTGCCGAGCCGGAGGGGCATTATCACGTCCCGCTGCTCTGCACGCCGTGGAGCTATTCGACCTATCGCGGAAGTTAGAGACAACGGAGGAGAACCAATGACGAGCTACAGCGACGTATCCCTGATGATCGACGGCGCCTGGACCAAGGGCGCCAACGGCCGGACGATCCCGGTGATCAATCCGGCGACGGAAGAAGTCATCGGCCAGGTGGCCCATGCCGAGAAGGCCGACCTCGACCGCGCACTCGAGGCCGCCGAGAAGGGCTTCCAGCAGTGGCGCAAGGTCTCGCCGTTCGACCGCTACAAGATCATGCGCAAGGCCGCCGAGCTGATGCGCCAGCGCGCCGACGAGATCGCGACGATCATGACGATGGAGCAGGGCAAGCCGGTGATCGAGGCCAAGGGCGAGACCCTGCTGGCCGGCGACATCATCGACTGGATGGCCGAGGAAGGCCGCCGCACCTACGGCCGCATCGTCCCGGCACGCTTCGAGAACGTCTATCAGCTCGTGACCAAGGAGCCGGTGGGTCCGGTCGCTGCCTTCACGCCGTGGAACTTCCCGATCAACCAGGTGGTGCGCAAGGCCTCGGCGGCGCTGGCCACGGGCTGCTCGATCATCATCAAGGGACCGGAAGACACGCCCGGCTCCTGCGCCCAGCTCATCAAGGCCTTCGTCGATGCCGGCGTGCCGGCGGGCGTCATCCAGCTCGTCTATGGCGTGCCGTCGGAGATCAGCGAGTATCTGATCCCGCATCCGATCATCAAGAAGATCACGTTCACCGGCTCGACCCCGGTCGGCAAGCAGCTCGCGGCCCTGGCCGGCGCGCACATGAAGCGTGTCACCATGGAACTGGGCGGCCATTCGCCGGCCATCGTGTTCGAGGATGCCGACGTCGACCAGGCGGTGAACATCCTGGGCGCCAACAAGTTCCGCAATGCCGGACAGGTCTGCGTCGCGCCGACCCGCTTCCTGGTGCACGAGAAGGTCTATCCGGAGTTCGTCGAGAAGTTCACGGCCTACGCCAGGAACCTGAAGGTCGGCAACGGCCTCGACAAGGACACCCGCATGGGCCCGCTCGTCGCCGAGCGCCGCCTGCACGCAATCGACGGCTTCGTGAGCGATGCCATCGGCAAGGGCGCCAAGGTGCAGACCGGCGGCCAGCGCAAGGGCAACAAGGGCTACTTCTACGAGCCGACCGTTCTCACCGACGTGCCCCTCGATGCCCGCATCATGAACGAGGAGCCGTTCGGACCGCTGGCGCCGATCTCGTCGTTCAAGGATTTCGACGGCGTGATGAAGGAAGCCAACCGCCTGCCGTGGGGATTGGCGGCCTACGCCTACACCACGAACAGCAAGACCATGACCAAGGTCGGCGCCGCCTTCGAAAGCGGCATGGTGTCGATCAACCACCATGGCCTGGCGCTGCCCGAAGTTCCGTTCGGCGGCATGAAGGACTCGGGCTATGGCTCGGAGGGCGGCGTCGAGGCGCTCGAGGCCTACCTGAACACCAAGTTCATCAGCCAGCTCGGCATGTAAAATCACCGCACCGCGCGGCAATTGGCCCTCCTCCGTTTCGTCGGAGGAGGGCTTTTTCGTGGATGCGGCCGCTCTCCGAAACGGCGGGCCAACACGGGCTCGCCTTTTGAACGCGCCGATCTATACGGGTCGCGTATCGATCGAGGAGCGTTAGAATGAAGCGTAGAAATGTCCTGGCTGCCCTGGGTGGCCTTCCGGCCGCCGCCGCGCTGGGTAGCGGTGCGCGGGCGCAGGAAGCCTATCCCGCCCGCCTCGTGAAGATCCTCGTGCCGTTCGGTCCGGGCGGTTCCACCGACATCATTTCGCGCCTGATCGGCAAGCAGCTCGAGACGGTGACGGGCAAGCCGTTCGTCATCGAGAACAAGCCCGGTGCCACCGGCATGATCGGCACGACGCAGGTCAAGAATGCGCCGGCCGACGGCTATACGATCCTGCTGGGCTCGACCAGCACGCTGGCCGCCAACTTTAGCCTCTACAAGACGATGACTTACGAGCCGTCCGATTTCACAACGGTCGCCGTGAACGGCACGATCGGCAACTTCATGCTGGTGAAGCAGGACGCACCGTACAAGACCGTGAAGGAATTCGTCGAATACGCCAAGAAGCAGCCGAAGCCGCTCTTCTCGGGCTACGGCAACGCCTCCTCGCGCGTTCCGGCCGCCCTGTTCGAGGTGACGACCGGCGTGAAGTTCGAGGAGGTCGCCTATCGCGACGCCGTCGCCTCGATCCAGGATCTCAACGCCGGCCGCGTCGACTGCGTGTTCCCCGACCAGGTGGTGGGCGAGAGCTACGTTCGCTCGGGTTACGTCCGCGCGCTGGCCGTGACCTCGAAGGAGCGTTCTGCGCTCTTCCCGGATGTCCCGGCCGTCGCCGAGACCTATCCGGAGTATGTGATCATCTCCTATTCGTGCTTCTCGGTGCGCCGGGAGACCCCGAATGACATCAAGAAGAAACTGAACCGCCTGATCATGGACGCGATCTATGAGCCGGCGGTGCTGGAGAGGGTGAAGCAGCTCGGCTTCCTGCCGCCGCCGAAGGACTGGACGATCGAGCAGTGCGACGCCTTCGTGGCCAAGGAGCGCGAGGATTGGACGAAGTACATCAAGCTCGCGAAGATCGAGGCGCAATAGCGCGCGGTATTGCGCCGCCGCGGATGGCGGCTAAGCTCCCGCCCGAATGAGCGGAATTGCACGGCGAACCCTGCTGGGGGGATTGATGGCGACGGGTGCCGGAGCGGTTGCTCCGGTGCTTGCCAGTGACTGGCCGACGCGCACGGTCTCCTGGATCGTGCCGTTCCCGGCCGGCGGCGGCTCCGACATGTTTGCCCGCCCGGTCGCGGCGCGGGTCGCCGAGGCGATTGGCGAATCGGTGGTCATCGACAATCGCAGCGGCGCCGGCGGCACCGTCGGCACCGCCGTCGCCGCCCGGGCCGTACCGGACGGCTACACGATGCTGGTGGGCGACACCGGCCTCGTCTATGCGCCGACCATCTATCCGCGCGCCGGCTTCGACTTCCTGCGCGACTTCGCGCCCATCGCCGCCTTTGGTCGCGTGCCTTACGCGCTGGTGATCAATCCGGCAAAGATCGGCGCCGCGAACCTCGAAGCCTTCATCGAGATGGCCAGGAAGGCACCGGGCAGCATCGACATCGGTTCGGCGGGCCTTGGCACCGTGACGCATCTCGCCATCGGCCTCTTCGAAGGACGTGCGGGGATCAAGTTGACCCATGTTCCTTATCGGGGCGGCGCCCCGATGCTGCAGGACCTGCTGGCCGGCCAGATCGGCGCCGCCTTCGTGCTGGTGACGGCCGTGGCGGGCTATGTCCGATCGGGCAAGCTGAAGGCGCTGGCCGTGATCAACCGGCGCCGTGATGCGCAGCTGCCCGACGTTCCGACGGCGCACGAGGCAGGGCTGCCCGACTTCCGGATGACCACCTGGTTCGGCTTGTTCGCGCCGATCCGCACACCCGACGCCGTGCTCGACCGCACGCACGCCGCCGTGCAGCGGGCGCTGGGTTCGGATGAGGTGAAGCGGCTCTGGGCCGAGCACGGGGCGAAGGTCGAGCTCGAAAGCCGGGCCGACTTCGCAGACTTCATCGGCCGCGAGGTCGAGCGGTGGAGCCGCATCGCCAAGGCCGCCAACGTCCAGATGGAGTGAGCCCATGACGATCTTGCGGTCCCTTTCTCGCCGGGCCGCCTTGGGCGGCTTGCTGGCCGCGGGCGCGGCGGGATCCGCTACGGCACAGCAATGGCGTCCGCCGCGGCCCATGAACTGGATCGTGCCGTTCCCGCCCGGCGGCTCGAACGACACGTTCGCCCGGCCCGTCGCGGCCCCTGTCAGCAAGAGTCTGGGCCAACCCGTGGTGGTCGAGAACCGCAGCGGAGCCGGCGGCACCCTGGGCGGTATGGTCGTGGCGCGGGCGCGGCCCGATGGCTGCACCTTGCTTGTTGCCAACAGCGCCCAGTCCTTCGCGACCGTCGTCTATCCTGACTCGGGCTTCGACCTGCTGCGCGACTTCGCTCCCGTCAGCAACATCGCCAAGGTTCCCGTCGGACTGGTGGTCAATCCGGCCAAGCTCGACGTCAAGGATCTCGCGGCCTTCCTCGCCGCGGCACGCCAGGCGCCGGACACGATAAACATCGGCTCCTCCGGCCTCGGCACGATGCCGCATCTCGCGATCGAACTGCTGCAGCGGCGCACCGGCATCAGGTTGATGCACGTGCCCTATCGTGGCGGCGGTCCTGCGCTGCAGGATTTGCTGGCCGGCCAGCTCGACGCCACCTTCCAGCCGCTCAGCACCGTGGCTTCCTACGTCCAGTCCGGCAAACTGCGCGCGCTCGCCGTCGCGACCGCGAAGCGCGAGAGCGTGCTGCCCGACGTGCCGACCTTCGCCGAGGCGGGCGTGAAGGATTTCGAGGTCAGCACCTGGTACGGCCTGTTTGCGCCCATGAAGACGCCCGCTGTTGCGCTTGACGCGTTGCACGCCGCCGTCCAGGCGGCGCTGGCCGAGCCGGACATCAAGCTCGTCTGGCAGGAGCAGGGCGCCAGCATCGACCTCGAAAGCCGTCAGGCTTTCGGCGACTTCGTGAAGGCCGAGGTCGAGCGCTGGAGCGCCATCGCCCGAACCACCGGCCTGCCGATGGAGTAGGCGTCAGGTCTGGCCGCCGCCATTCACCTGGATCATCTGGCAGTTGACATAGGCGCCGCCGTCGGAGACCAGCAGGCCGAGCACCGAGCCGATCTCGGCGGGCGTGCCCATGCGGCCGAGCGGAACCTTGGCCATCGTCTCGAGACGATGGTGGTTGGACTCGGCGTCGTCCTCGACATCGGCCGAGATCGGGCCGGGCGAGATGGCGTTCACGGTGATGCCCTTCGGTCCGAACTCCTTGCCCAGCGCCTTCGTGAGACCCCAGACGCCGTGCTTGGCGACGGATACCGGCGCGCGGCCGGCATAGCCGTGCATCGCATTCATGCCGGTGAAGTTGACGATGCGGCCCCAGCCCTTCTTCACCATGCCGGGCAGGCAGGCCTGCGACAGCCATACCGCGGCATCGAGGTCGACCGAGATGACGCGGCGCCAGTCGGCCTCGCTCATATCGAGGAAGGGCTTGGCCGGTCGCAGGGCCGCATTGTTCACCAGCACGTCGACCGAGCCGAACCTGGCGATCGCCTCCCGGGCCATGCGGCGGCATTCCTCGGAGCTGCCGACATCGGCCATGACGACCAGCGCTTCGACACCGAGCGCTGCCGCTTCCTTCGCCACCGACTCACAGGCTTTCCGGTCGGAGGAGCCGTTGATCACGACATCGTAGCCCATGCGGGCGAGCTCCAGCACACAGGCCCGGCCGATGTTTCGGCCTGCGCCGGTCACCAAAGCTGTTCTCCGCGTCGTGGCCATCTTCTATATCTCCCACTTCATTTGTTCAGAGGGCGTGAATGGAGCTGAAGACAATCCTGCTCGGACAGCGCCCGGCGCGAGTCTGGACCGGCGGCACGGGCGAGGCAATCGTGCTGCTGCATGGCGGCTGGGCGGGGGCGGAAGCCTACTGGTCGACCGTAACCGACGATCTCGAACGCACGCATTTCGTCGTGGCGCCAGAACTGCCGCTTGTGCACTCGCGCGAGGGCCTGCCGAGCTTCGGTGCCTGTGCCGCCTGGCTGGCCGAGCTGCTCACCGCACTGGGTATCGAACGGGCAACCTTGGTCGGCAACTCGCTGGGCGCGACCGTCGCCTGGTGCTTTGCCGGCCAGTATCCCGAACGTTCCGCGGGTCTCGTGCTGGTGAACGGCTACCGGCCGCCGGTTTACTCGAAGATGCTGCGCTGGCTTGCGGGCAGGACGCCGATCCGCGCCCTCGCGCGCGGCAACCTGCAGCGCCTGCATTACGGTCCCGAAGTCCTGCCGCTCGCCTTCCACGACCGCGCGAAGATCCCGGCCGAGGTCGCCCGGACGCTGGAGAATTTCACCGCCGCCGACGCCGACCGTGTCCTCGACTTCCTTCTGTCAGGCGAGGAAGCCGTCCCGCCGCCCAAGGGATCGGTGCTGCTGATCTTCGGTGAAGCCGACCGCTCGCCCGTCCTCGACAAGAACGGGGCGCGGAAGATGCGGTTGTCGCTCGAACAGTCGAAGCTGGTGACGATTCCGGATGCCGGCCACCTGCCGCAGGTCGAGCGCCCTGCCGAATTCCTCCGGGCGCTGCGTGGGTACCTGAAGCATTAGTGTCTTTCCGAACAAGCTGGGATCACACCACCAACCTCATGCTGAGGAGGCTGCGGAGCAGCCGTCTCGAAGCATGGGCACGAGCACCGCGTTTGCTGCCCATCCTTCGAGACGCCGTGCAGGCGCGGCTCCTCAGGATGAGGTGGGTGTTTGATCTTCCTGGATCGGAAAGACTCTAGACCGCGCCGCCGGCCTTGAGATCCGCGATCGCCTTTTCATCGTATCCGAGGCCGGCCAGCACCTCGTCGGTATGCTGGCCGAGGTCCGGTGTCGGGTTCAGAGTCTTCGGCTGCGGGTAGTCGGAGAGGTTGATCGGCTGGCCGACCACCTTGATCTCGCCCAGCGCCGGATGGTTGACCGGGCGGGCGATGCCGAGGTGCTGGACCTGCGGTTCGGCGAAGGTCTTGTCGATCGTGTTGATCGGGCCGCAGGGGACGCCCGCCTTGTTCAGCGAGTCGATCCAGTGCGCGCTGGTGTTGGTCTTGGTGACCTCGGCCAGGCGCTCGTTCAGGGCCTTGCGGTTCTGCGAGCGGAGCGCCGGGGTCGCATGCTCGGGATGGTCGATCAGCGCCTGGGCGCCCAGCGCCAGCGCGGCGCGCTTCCACATCTTGTCGCCGGCGGCGGCGATGTTGATGTAGCCGTCGCTGGTGGGGAAGACGCCGGTCGGGATGCTGGTCGGATGGTCGTTGCCGGCCTGCTTCGGCACCTCGCCCTTCATCAGCCAGCGCGAGGCCTGGAAGTCGAGCATGAAGATCTGCGCCTCGATCAGCGAGGTGTGGACCCACTGGCCCTTGCCGGTGCGCTCGCGCGTGTAGAGCGCCAGCATGATCGCCTGGGCGAGCAGGAGACCCGAGGTGAGGTCGGCGATGGGAATGCCGACCCGCATGGGGCCCCGGCCGGGTTCGCCGGTGATCGACATGAGGCCGCCCATGCCTTGCGCGATCTGGTCGACGCCGGGGCGTGCCGCGTCGGGGCCGCTCTGGCCGAAGCCCGCGATCGAGCCGTAGATGATGCGCGGGTTGATCTTCGCCACGGTGTCGTAGTCGACCTTGAGGCGATGCTTCACGTCGGAGCGGTAGTTCTCGACGATGACGTCGGCCTTTTCCGCGAGCTTCATGAAGATCGCGTGCCCCACGGGGCTCTTGAGGTTGAGCGTCATCGACTTCTTGTTGCGGTGCAGGTTCTGGAAATCGAACCCGTGGCGCGCGCCCCCCATCGAATCGTTGTTCTTGCCACCCTCGGACGGGGGCGGCGGCGGTTCGATCTTAATGACATGCGCACCCCAGTCGGCGAGCTGGCGTACGGCGGTCGGGCCGGCACGATGTGCCGTCAGGTCGAGGACGGTGAGATGGGAGAGGGGCAGCGCGGTCATGGCGTTTCCTCCTGTTCCTTAGCGGCCTTTGAAGACCGGCTTGCGCTTCTCCATGAAGGCGCGGCGGCCTTCCTTGAAGTCCTCGCTGTCGAAACAGGCCTCGGCCATCCTGTCGAGCTTCGCGTGGTCCTGCTTCGATTCGGGCTTGGCGATCTCGCGGGCGGCGGCCTTGGCGAGCGCGATGGTGAGCGGCGCGTTCTGCGCGATGGCGCCGGTGATGCCGTCGACCATCGCGTCCAGTTCGGCATCGGCGGCGACGCCGTGCACCAGGCCCATGTCGTAGGCTTCCTTCGAAGAGTACTGCTTGGCGGTGAACAGGAATTCCATGGCGCGCGGCAGGCCGACGATGCGCGAGAAGCGCTCGATGCGCAGGAAGCCGTATCCGAGGCCGAGCTTGGCGGCCGGTACGCCAAAGCGCGCTCCCTCGTTGCAGTAACGCAGGTCGCAGCAGGCCGCGAGGTTCATGCCGCCGCCGATGCAGTAGCCGGTGATCTTGGCAATGGTCGGCTTGGGGAAGTCGTAGAGCGCCTCGTAGCCTTCCTTGGAGATGGCGTCGTAGCGCACCTGCGCTTCGGCGTTGGCGCGTTCGCTTTCGAACTTCGAGATGTCGGCGCCGGACACGAAGGCCTTGCCGCCGCTGCCGCTGACGACGAGGCAGCGGATCTCGGGATCCTGGGCGAAGTCCTTCAGGATGCTGACGAAGCCGTCCCACATGTCGAGCGAAACCGCATTGAGCTTCGCCGGATTGTTGAAGACGACATGGCCCACGGCGCCTTCGCGGCGGCCGATGATTTTCTGTTCCTGCATACCGTCAATCCTTCCAATGAGGTGGCGAATATAGCCTGCGCCGGCCGATTTGAATAAGCTGCCAGCCAACAGGGAGGAATCGTGGCCTCAGTCGAACTGAAGGGCCTTTCCAAGCACTACGGCGCCGCCGTCGCTGTCGACGACGTGTCGCTGCGCGTGGAGCATGGCCAGCTCGTCTGCCTGCTCGGCCCGTCGGGGTGCGGAAAGACCACCACCTTGCGCCTGATCGCCGGTTTCATCGAGCCTTCGGCAGGCGAAATCGAGGTGGGCGGCAAGGTCCTGTCCTCGCCTGTGCGGACGGTGCCGCCCGAGGGCCGCAGGATGTCGATGATCTTCCAGAGCTACGCGCTGTGGCCGCACATGACGGTGGCGGAGAACGTGGCCTACGGGCTCAGGATCCGGAAGCTCGACCGCGCCACGATCGACGCGAAGCTGAAGGCCATCCTCTCGACCGCGCGCCTGGAGGCGTTGGCCGACCGCTATCCCGGCGAACTGTCGGGCGGCCAGCAGCAGAGGGTGTCGCTGGCGCGCGCGCTGGTGGTGGAGCCCGAGACCTTGCTGCTCGACGAGCCGCTGTCCAACCTCGACGCCAACCTGCGCGAGGAGATGCGCTTCGAGATCCGCCGATTACACGACCAGTATCGCTACACGACCGTCTATGTGACCCACGACCAGGCCGAGGCCATGACCACGGCCGATCTGATCGCGGTGATGAACAAGGGCAAGGTGGAACAACTTGGTCCGCCGGAGGAGATCTACGCAAGGCCGCGCTCGGAGTTTGTCGCCCGCTTCATCGGTGGCTCGAACGTGCTCGCAGCCCGGGCAATCGACGACAGCCGTATCTCCGTGGCCGGCGGCGTCCTGCGCACGATAGGGCGCCCACTCGTCGCCAATCGGCCGGTCGCCGTCTCGGTGCGCCAGCACGAGATCGGCATCGCTCTCGAATCGCCGCCGTCGGGCGCGGAGAATCACCTTCACGGCAAGGTCACGCGGCAGGTCTTCCTGGGCTCGACGCGTGACTATACCGTCGCGCTCGACGACGGGACCGAACTGCGTGTGACGGCGCCGCCCGGCCAGAACATTGCGCCGGGTCGATCGGTCTGGCTGCATTTGCCGGCGGAACAATGCCGGGCATTGGCGGAGGAATAACCCATGACGAAAAAACTGACGCGACGCCATGTGCTTGCCGCCTCGACGGCGATGGCCTCGAGTTCGTTCATCACCTCGGTGCGCGCGGCACCACCGGAACCGACCAAGATCTCTCCAGTGCTCATCGACGCGGCGAAGAAGGAGGGCAAGTTCTCCTGGTACACGTCGGTCGACCTGGCGCTCGCCGAGAAGGTCGCCAAGGCGTTCGAGGCCAAGTATCCCGGCATCACCATGAAGGTCGAGCGCTCGGGCGCGGAGCGCAACTTCCAGCGGATCGGCCAGGAGTTCCAGAATAAGATCTATAATTGCGATGTGGTGAACAGCTCCGACGCCGCGCACCTGATCGTGTGGAAGCGCGCCGGAATGCTCGCGCCGTTCGTGCCGGAGGAGGTGGCGCAGTATTTCCCGGCGGCGCACAAGGACCCCGATGGCATGTTCGCCTCGTGGCGCATCACGCTCTGCCCGATCGCCTACAATACGAAGCTTGTGAAGGCCGAGGACGCGCCAAAGTCCTATGCCGACCTGCTCGACCCGAAATGGTTGGGCAAGATCGTCAAGGCCCATCCGGGCTACAGCGGCACCATCATGACGGCGACGCAGCAGCTCAGCCGTGACCTCGGCTGGCCGTGGTTCGAGAAGCTGGCGAAGCAGAAGGTGATGCAGGTCCAGTCGGCGACCGAGCCGCCCAAGAAACTGGCGCAGGGGGAACGCGCGGTTATGGCCGATGGCGGTGAATACGTCGTCGAGGAACTGAAATCGCGCGGCGAACCGGTCGAGATCGTCTATGCGAGCGAAGGCACGCCGCTGATCACCGGGCCCTCCGCGGTCATGGCCAATGCGCCCAATCCCAACGCCGCCCGCCTGTTCCAGGCCTGGTCGATGACGCGGGAGGCGCAGCAGCTCAACATCGACGTCGGCGCGCTGCGCTCGGCGCATCCACAGGCCGTGGACCGCGCCGACATGAAGAAGTTCTCAGACATCAAGACATTGAAGGAAGAGGCGAACGTCGTCGCCGACAAGGCCGACGCGATCAAGGCCCAATACGTCAAATACTTCAAGGTGTAGCCATGCGCCGTCGTCAATTCGTCGCCGCCGCCGCGGCCTCCACCATCCTTGCGCCGCTGGGCGCACGGGTCCTGTCCGCCGCACCGCCGGCGACCGCCATCACGCCCGAGCTGATCGAGGCGGCGAAGAAGGAGGGCAAGGTCACCTATTACACCGCGATGGACCTTTCCGTCGCGGAGCCGATGGCCAAGGCCTTCGAAGCCAAATATCCCGGCATCAAGGTCGCCGTCGAGCGCACCGGCGCGGAGCGGCTGTTCAACCGCATCGGCCAGGAGGTCGGCAGCAACATTCGCCGGGTCGACGTGGCCAACAGCTCCGACGCCGCACACTTCATCGTCTGGAAGCGGCAGGGGTGGCTGGAACCGTTCCTGACGCCCGACATGGCCGAAAACCTGCCGGCGGACCAGCGCGACGCCGACGGCGCCTTCGTCAACCAGCGCACGCATCTGTCGGCCATCGCCTACAACACGAAGCTGGTGAAGCCCGAGGATGTGCCCAAGGGCTTCGTCGACCTGCTCGACCCGAGATACACGGGCAAGCTGGTGAAGGGCCATCCCGGCTATTCCGGTACGATCATGACCGCGACCCAGCAGCTCGCGAAGGCGTTGGGCTGGGAGTATTTCGAGAAGCTCTCGAAACAGAAGGTGTTGCAGGTCCAGTCTGCCACCGAGCCTCCCAAGCGCATCGAGGCCGGCGAGCGCGCTATCGCCGTCGACGGCAGCGACTACCTCTTCTGGATGGCCAGGGAGCGCGGCTCGCCGATCGAGGTCGTTCATGCTGTCGAGGGCACGCCGCAGATCTCCAACCCGATGGCGATCTTCAAGGCCTCGCCCAATCCCAACGCAGCACGGCTGCTGGTCGGCTGGATCATGTCGCCCGAGGGACAGGAATTCATCGTCAACGTGAGCGGCCAGTATCCGGCGAACAAGCTGGTGAAAGCCAAGGCCGGCCGGCCGGCGCTGGCGTCGATCAAGACGCTGCCCGAGGATCCGGTCGCGGTCGAGAAGCAGGCAGACGAGATCAAGTCGCGCTACCAGCGTTATTTCAAGGTATGACGCGCGGCATCGATCTTTCGCGACCGGTCCTCATCGCCGTCGCCGCCCTGCTGGCGGTGATGATCGTGCTGCCGGTCGGCTGGCTGCTGGTCGTCAGCCTGACGGCGAAGGATGGCGGGATCACGTTCGCCAACTTCGGGACCCTGTTCACCGATCCCACCTTCCTCGATCCGCTGATCACGACACTGATCATTTCCTGCTCTGTCAGCGCCATATGCTGCTTCGTCGCGGCGCCGCTCGGCTGGCTGGTGGCGCGCACGGACATGCCGCTGGCGCGTACTATCCGTACGCTGGTCATGGCCTCGCTGGTGACGCCGCCTTTCGTCGGCGCGATCGCGTGGGAGATGCTGGCGGCGCCCAATTCGGGCCTGCTGAACCAGCTCTGGCGGCTGCTGACCGACATGCCGTCCGACGAAGCGCTGTTCGACATCTACAGTCTCGGCGGCCTGATCTTCGTGATCTCCTGCTACACGTTCCCCTACGTCTTCATCCTCGTCGCGAACGCGCTCGACCGCATGCCGGGCGAACTGGAGGACGCGTCGTCCATGCTGGGCGCGAAAACCTGGCAGACCGCGCGGCTGATCACCGTGCCGCTCGCGCTGCCGGTGCTGCTCGCGGGGGCGCTGGTCGCCTTCCTGCAGGCGCTGAACCTGTTCGGCTCGCCCGCCATCCTGGCCATTCCGGCCGGCTTCCACACGCTCACCACGCGCATCTGGAGCCTGTTCCAGTTTCCGCCCAAGCCCGAGCTGGCAGCCGCGGCCTCGGTGCCGCTGCTGGTGCTGACGGTGCTGCTCTTGCGCGCCCAGGCGATGGCGCTCGGCCGGCGCGGCTATGCGGTGCTGGGTGGCAAGTACGGTGCGCCGCGGCCCATCCGCCTGGGCTGGCTGCGCGGGCCGGCTGTCGCGCTGGCGCTGTTCGTGCTGGCCATGCCGCTGTTCCTGCCTTACGCGGCGCTGTTCAACTCGGCCTTCTCGAGGGTCGCCTCGCGCATCGTCGGACCGGAGACGATCACGCTGCACAACGTGAAGTTCACCTTCCTCGAGCTCAGCTCGACGATGCCGGCGCTGAAGAACACCTTCCTGCTGGCCACCGCGTCGGCAACCCTGGGCGCACTGCTGGCGCTGATGATCGCCTACATCGTGGCCCGCAAGGCGGTGCGCGGCTATCGCGTGCTGGGCTTCCTCGCCACCGCGCCGCTGGCCATCCCGGGCATCGTGCTGGGCGTCGGCCTGTTCCTCGCCTATACGCGCCCGCCGCTCGCGCTCTACGGCACCTTGTGGATCCTGCTGATCGCCTTCGTCACGATCGAGCTGCCGGCTGCCTACCAGCAGCTCGGTTCGGCTTTCCATGCCGTGCATCCCGAGCTGGAGGAGGCGGGGCGCATGCTGGGCGCCACGCGTCTCAGGACGCTGGCCGACATCACCGCGCCGTTGCTGCGCTCCGCGGTGATCGCCACCTGGTGCTTCATCTTCGTCGCCACCATCCGCGAGCTCTCCGCCGCCGTGATCCTGTTCACCTCGGAGACCAAGGTCCTCTCGGTGCTGATCTTCGACCTGAAGGAAAGCGGCGACGTCGGCGCCATCGCCGTGCTCAGCCTGACGATGGTCGCGATCACCACCGTCGTCATCGCTGCGGCCAATCGCCTGCATGCGCGGCCGCAGATGCGGCCAGCCTGATCGCGGGTTGCCAATCCGGTGACGAGCGGGCGTAATCGGCCGGAACGGCACGCTCGTGCCGTCGTCGAGGGACAATGCGCCCCTCCCATTCCCTCCAGCCAGAAAGGAAATCCCACGAATGTTCTTTGCGCGCTATTTCCTGATCTTCCTTCTTGCGGGAACGCTGGCGCTGGATTTGCCGCGGGCTTCCGCCCAGCAAATGGTCAGTGTGTCGCGCGAGGAGGTCAACCTGCGCTCTGGTCCGGGCACGACCTATTCGGCGGAATGGGTGCTGGGCAGGGGCTTCCCCCTGAAAGTCGTCGGACGACGCGGCGACTGGCTGCAGGTACGGGACTTCGAGAACGACAACGGCTGGATCCAGCGACACCTGACCGGCAGCACGCCCTATCACATCGTGAAGGTGAAGATTGCCAACATGCGCAGCCAGCCGAACACGAGCAGCCGGATCGTCGGCAAGGTCCTTTACGGCGACCCGGTGAAGACGCTCGAGCGCAAGAGTGGCTGGGTCAAGGTCCAGCGTGACGGAGGGCTGCGAGGCTGGATCTCACGGAAACTGCTCTGGGGCTGGTAGGCACGGCCTTCCGATCCTCAGTCCAGAATCGCGACATCCTCGACCGTGACCGGCTTGGCGAGCAGGCCGAGCGAATCGAGCGTGCTGATCGTCGCTTCCCAGCCGGCGCGGGTCTGCTGGCCGGTGGGCGGACCCGAGAGCTGCTGGGAAACGGTTGCCATGCTGCGGTCGACGTAGCGCGGCGCCAGTCGTGGGAAGATGCGGGAGAAATGCGACGCGGCGTCGGCCGGCCGCTCCCGCACCATGTTGTAGCCTTCCTGCACGGCCTCCTCGACCTTTCTCGCGATCTCGCGCCTGACCGGATCGGCCCAGGCGTCGTCGTTGACGATGAGGTTGAGGCTGTAGGCCTTCACGCCGAAGTCGCTCAGGCGGATCATGGTGATGCGGCGGCCCTCGGCGATCAGCTCGGACGGCGACATCTCGTCATAGTCGATAAGCGCATCGACCTTCTTCTCGACCAGGTCATAGGCATTCCAGCTGACCGTCGTTTCCCTGATCTTGCTGCGGTCGAGCCTGTTGGCGGCAATCAGGGCGCGGAATTCCTCGTTGGTGATGCTGCCCGGTACGAGTCCCAATGTCTTGCCATAGAGATCGCGCGGATGGGCGATGCGGTCCTCGCCTCGCGTGTAGATGACGGTCGGCGTCTTGGCATAATAGACGGCGAGGCTCTTGATCGGCTGTCCCCGCGAGCGGCCGATAGCGGTGGCAATGCCACTCGACGAGCCGATCCAGTATGGCTTTCCCGACCCAATCATCTCCGCCGACGAGATCGCTCCCTGGGTCTCCGAGAAGGTGACCTCGAGCCCGCGGCGCTCGAAGGCTCCCATCTCGCGGGCGAGATAGAAGCCCGCGAAGGTCGGGAGCGCCTTCCAGTCGAGCAGGATATCGACTTTCTGGGCAACATCAGGAACGGTCTGCGCGATTGTCGGCGCCGGAAGTAGCGAAGCGAGAGCACCGGCGAGAACTATGCGGCGGGAAGAGATCATGAAGGTTCCTGGATCAGCCTTGGTCCGTAAGATAGGGGCGGAACATGTCATAAACACGTCCGGAGGTGGGAGCGCTTTCCGCCGGGGCGCGTTCACCGCCGGTGAACAGCCTGTCTTCCTACGGCCGTGTCCGGCGGCTTGTGACCGAGACGGTCGAAGGCTTCATCGACGACGGTGCTCTTAGCCGCGGCGCATCTATTGCCTATTTCACGCTTTTCTCGCTCGCCCCGGTCTTGCTTCTCGTCATTGCCGTCGCCGGCCTCGCTTTCGGGCGGGACGCTGCCGAAGGCGCAATTGTCGACCAGCTGAGCGGCTTGATGGGCCGGGACACCGCGGAGGCTACCCAGGCCATGATCCGCAGTGCCGGCGACCGCACGTCGGGCCTTCTGGCCACGCTGATTGGCGTGGCGACCGTCCTGATCGCCGCCAGCGGTGTATTCGGCGAAGTGCAATCCGCCCTGAACGCGATCTGGAAGACGCAGTCGCGGACCTCGACCATGTCGCGCCTGCTGCGAGCGCGTCTCGCCAGCTTCGGTCTGGTGATTACACTGGGCTTCGTACTGATGGTTTCGCTGGCTCTCAGCGCGGCCCTGACGGCGCTTGGAAAGTTCTTGAAGTACAGGTTTCCGGTCGCCGAATTCGCCGTGCAAGCGACCGATTTCGTGACCTCGGTCGGCCTGATCTCCGGCATGTTCGCCATCATGTACAAGGTGCTTCCCGACACGCCGATCCGCTGGCGCGACGTCGCGGTCGGGGCACTGATGGCCACAGGCCTGTTCGAGGGGGGCAAATACCTGATCGCGCTCTACATCGGCCAGACCGACGTGGCCTCGAGTTTCGGCGCGGCCGGCGCGCTGATCGTGCTGTTGCTCTGGATCTTCTATTCGACCCTGATCTTTCTGCTGGGGGCCGAATTCACCCGGGCGTGGACCCATGTCTATGGATCGCGCTGCGACGATCCCGCAGCTGTTCCGCTGCGGGCCTCTTAGACCGGAGACTCAATGCGCAAGATGGTCGATATCGAGTCGGCCCGGCGGACGGCTCTCGAGCTGTTGGCGAGCGACACCGGAAAGCGCCTGCAGGACCTGTTCGACGAGGCGATCGCGGATCTCCTCAAAAAACACGGACGCCCAACCACGACGTCGGAAATGGTCGCCGCGAGCGCCCGGCGAGAGAGGAAGAAGCGTCGCTAGCTCGTAACGGCGAAGGCGACCAGCAGTGCGAGCGTTCCGCCAAGCCCCAGTAGAACGGCCAGGACCGGGATATGGCCGAGGAAGGCCAGCGCCAGGCATGCGAGCACCAGGGTGACGTGAAGGACGGCAAACAGGACCAGCTTGCTGAAGCTGTGGAAGGTTTCCTGATGCTCGCGCAATTCCTGCGCGGGAATATCGGGCGAACCGAGGGGCGTGGCCATGGCGAACCTGCGTGTTGGTTGATCCTGCGCGGGCAACGCGGGCCCCGATCGCTGCGTTGCTTGCAGCGTGCCTGACGAGACGCCATATCATGGGGACATGAAATCGGTTCTGTCGGCACTGCTCGTGCTCCTCGTCGCGGCCACGGCCTCACCCGCGACGGCCCAATCCTACGAAGACCAGATGCGTCAGGCGGCGGGCGCCTACGAGCGCAAGGACATGGCGACCGCCGTGCGCATCTGGAAGGCGTGGGCCGCCAAGGGAGAGGCCGAGGCGCAGACCCTGCTCGGCGCCATGTACTGGAGCGGCGAGGGCGTGCCGCGCAACCTGAACGAAGCGGCAAGACTCTATCTTGCTGCTGCCAAGCAGGGCTATGCGCGTGCGCAGAACAATATCGGCTTCATGCTGGGCTTCGGCGAGGGCGTCCCGCCGCGTGACGACATCGAGGCCTACAAGTGGATCAAGCTGGCCATCGACGGATACACGGCGAAGAATCAGGACCGGCTGGACCAGGCCCGAAAGGACCTGGCGACCCTGTCTTCCCGCATGAATCCTGCGCAAATCGCCGAGGCGGAAAGGCGCGTTCGGGCATGGAAACCCGTGCCAAAGGTGCGGTAAGGTCTGCGACCACGCGGCGGTCACGAGCGATGCCCCGGCGTCGGCCCTATAAGAAGGACTGAATGAACCGACCCTCGGTCGCTGCGGCTTTTGCCGCCTCATTGCTTGTCGGCGGGATGTCGCAAGGCATCGCGCGCGACCTGCCGTGGGTCGACGAGGCGCATAC
Source organism: uncultured Reyranella sp. (assembly GCF_945957355.1). GTDB lineage: Bacteria > Pseudomonadota > Alphaproteobacteria > Reyranellales > Reyranellaceae > Reyranella. The sequence goes on from NZ_CAMFKM010000012.1 coordinate 181,201, forward strand.
GACGGATCCCGGTCGAATGGCGGAGCTTCGGGTGCTGGGGGCGGAATTGGCGCCCCTCTACGATCAGCCCTCGGCCGTAGCCGGTCTTCGTGACCACCTCCATTTCATGGAATTGGCGTCGGTGGATGGGCTTCTCGAGCGGAGCGTGGCCATCGAGTTCACGCCCCCACAGCCGCTCATTGCGATCGCCGAAAACGCTGCACCGCCGGTAGCGAGCGGCCCGGTCCCCGAAGCCGTGCTGGCGCAGGGCGTCACTGCCGCAGACAGGATGCTGGGCGACGGCCGGGATGACGAGCGGCTGCAGGCCTATCTCCCGTTCGAGCGCCGGCTGGGCGTCTCCGGGGTGATCTCCGGTCGCTCCTTCGAAGCCTCGGCCGTGGCGGCGGGCGTTCCCGCGCCTGCCATGCTCGAAGCGATGCAGGCCATGGCCCTCTCGGTCGACCTCGAGAAGGAGATGCGCGACGGCGACAGGTTCTATGTCCGCTACGAGCAGACCTTCACCCAGGCGGGCGCCCCGCTCGATGTCGGCCGTGTGCTCTGGATGGAACTGCGCACGCCCAAGGGCGTGATGGCGATCCATCGCTTCCGTGCGCGCGACAACAATGAGCGATTCTGGATGGCGAGCGGACAGGCCGCGATGCCGCCCTCGTTCAGGCTGCCGCTCGATACCGTTTCGATCTCGTCGGGCTTCGGCCTGCGCGCCGATCCTTTCGACCAGCCGCCGCCGCCCTATGGCGGCAAGCCGCAAGGTGCCGGCGGCCCGCAGCGTCCGCCCGGCCTGCCACCCGGCCTGCCGACGGGGGGCGCCACCGACATGCCACGTGCGGGCGTCGGCGCAGGATTTGCCGCATCGCCGGGCGCCTCCGCCTACGGCAGCTCGTCCTATGGCAGCTTCCGGGCGCCGCCGGCTTATGCGCTCTCGGCGCGACCCTCGTCGTCGCGGTCGCTGTTCATGCATGAAGGCGTCGACCTGGTTGCGCCGGCCGGCACACCGGTCGTTGCGGCCGCCGACGGCCTCGTCGTCGGGGCGGCGCCGAACGGGCGCTACGGCAACTGGATCCGCATCGAGCATGGCGGCAAGCTGGCTTCGGTCTACGGCCATCTCTCGGCCTTCGCGGCCGGCCTGAAGCCCGGCCAGATCGTCTCGCGCGGCGACGTGATCGGCTATGTCGGCAGCACCGGCCGCTCGACCGGCGCGCATCTTCATTTCGAGCTTCAGGTCGACGGCAAGCCCGTGAACCCGATCACCCATCCCGAGCTGAAGCGCGCCCAGCTGCGCGGTCCGGATTTCGAGCGCTTCCGCAGGCAGGTGGCGGCAAGTCTTGCCGAACGCGACCGCGAAGCCAGACCGGCTGCCGTTTCAGTCGGCGACTGACCCGGTCGTCTCGCGAGCCTTGATCGCGAAGGCCTCCTCCGGCGACAGGACCAGCCTGCGCCGGCCGACGAGCGCGAACCACGCAATTCCCAGCGCGAACCATCCACCGACGCCGAGAACGCCTGACACGAACACCGGATCGAGCAGCTGATAGACCAGCGTCACGCTGGCGATGACGATAGTGACCGCGGCCCCAGTCACTCCCATGGGCGAGCGATAGGGGCGGGCGAGGCCCGGCAATCGCGCGCGCAGCACCAGGAAGCTCACGGCCTGCAGCAGATAGGAAAGCATTGCGCCGGCCACCGCCATGTTGAGCAGCATGCCCTGGATCACGGCAGCGCCGCGCTCGGCGCCCATGCCGAACCACAGCACGAACATGATGGCGAGGGCCACGGCCGAGCCGGCCAGCAGCGCGACATGGGGCGTCTTGTGGCGCGGATGGGTGATCGACAGGAAGCGTGGGAAATAGCCGGCGCGTGACAGGGAATAGATCTGCCGCCCCTTGGCGAAGAGGATGGTGTGGAAGCTGGCGACCAGGCCGATGCAGGCAACCAGGGCCAGCAGCTTTGCCAACCCGCCGCCGAACGTGGCGCGGAAGCCGTCGAGCAGCGGCTCGCCCGAGCCCGCGAGCTGGAAGCTGCCCGGCGAAACCGACGAGTTGAGCCAGACGGTGAGACCGGCGGACACGAGAAGTGTCAGTAAGCCTGCCACGATGCCGCGCGGAATGTCGCGCGACGGCTCCATCGATTCCTCGGCCGCGAGCGGTAGCTGCTCGATGGCGAGGAACAGCCAGACAGCGAAGGGAAGCGCGGCCAGCGCGCCGTGCAACCCGAAGGGCAACAGCGAGCCGCCGCCCTGGGCAAGCTCCACGGGCTTGCCGTCGGGCCCCGCGCCGATGTTGAGCGCATGGCGGTTGAAGTCGGTAATGGGCAGGGCCGAAATCCAGAACACCGCGAGGCAGGCGAGCGAGGCCAGCGTAACGATGACGGTGACCTTGAAGGAAAGCTCGACGCCGCGGACGTTCAGCGCCACGAACACCGCGTAGCCGGCCACCCAGTAGGCCGGCAGCCAGGCGGGAGGTGTCTCAAACACTCCGGCGAGATAGGTCGCCAGGAAGGACACGATGACGGCCGGCGTCAGCACGTATTCGACGTTCTCGCAGAGACCGGTGACGAAGCCGCCCCACGGCCCCATCGAGGCGCGTGCGAAGGAGTAGGCCCCGCCCGTGTGGGGAAGAGCGGCTGCCATTTCGGCGATGCAGAATACCAGCCCGAGATACATGACGGCGATGATGCAGGCGGCCAACGCATAGCCGCCCCACCCGCCGGCCAGAAGACCGAGGTTCCAGCCCGAATAATGGCCCGAGATGACAGCGCCGACGCCGAGCGCCCACAAAGAGAAGATCCCGGCGTAACGGCGCAGACCGCGGCGGGCGAAGTAGTCTTCTGTAACGGTCTGGTAAGGGGGCAGCGGTAGGTTCATTGCACATATGTTACCGGTGCAGGCCGGTTCTGGACGAGGTGAAAGAGTTGAGTGCCGTCGAAACCGCGCTGCTTGTCCTGGGCGTGATCCTGATCAGCACCGCCGCTGGCGTCCTTCTCCGCCGCAAGCTACCCGAGAAGCACCTGAGCGGCGACTCGAAGGACGTCATCAAGCTGGCGACGGCCCTGGTCGCCACCATGGCGGCACTGGTGACGGCGCTTCTCTTCGCCTCGACCCGCGCCTCCTACGAGGCCACTCACAGCCAGGTCGGCCAGCTCACGGCCAATGTCATCGAGCTCGACCGTCTTCTCAAGGACTACGGCGCCGAAGGCGTGGCGCTGCGGCAAGCCCTGCGCCAGGACGTTGCCGCGATCGTGAATACGATCTGGCGCGATGACGATGCCGTCGCCCTGAGCCCGGCACAGGCTTCGGCGTCGGAAGCCCAGGTCATCACCAGGCTGCGCTTGCTTGCGCCGCACGATCCGGTTCAGACCTCGCTGCAGGCGCGGGCATCGGTGGTGAGCAATTCGCTGGCCCAGATCCAGCTGACGCTCTACGCCCACCCGTCCGACTCGCTCGCCAAGCCGTTCATTACCGTGCTGGTCCTGTGGCTCTGCTTCATTTTCGGCAGCTTCGCCATGTCGGCGGATGCCAATGGCACAATGCTGAGCGTGCTGTTCTTCTGTGCCCTATCGGCGGCCAGCGCGATCTATCTCATCCTCGAACTGGGCCAGCCGTTCGACGGGCTGATGCAGGTGCCGAGCGGGCCGCTGCGGCATGCGCTGGCGCCGCTGTAGCGTGGTAAGGCGGGCCGACGGCACCGCCGCTACCAGGTCATGCGGAATCCGGCGGTGAGGGCGTGGTTGGAATCCTGGCTGGAGATATCGCCCTCGTAGCGGAAGTAGACGGAGGTGGCGTCGGCGATGGCTGTGTTGGCGGAGAGGCCCAGGACGACGCTGTCGCGCTGGGGCGCGGCGCCGTAGGTGGTGAAGGGCAGGGCCGGTGCGCCGACGAACGAGGCGGTGACGGGCCGGCCGGTATCGGCATATTCGTGGCCCCAGCCCAGCTTGAACTGCATCGCCAGCTTCTCGCGCCAGCCGAGGTCCATCGCGCCGCCGAGCTGGGCGCCCAGCACGCTGCGCAGCGAGTTGGTGGTTTGGGAGGCGACGGACAGGTCGAGCGAGCCCGCGCCGGATTCGGTGAAGGCGGCCTGGGTTGCGGTGGCAGCCTGCAAGCGTGCGAAGGGCGTGACGTAGGCTTCCGCGAGGCCGCCGATCTCGAAGCGGTAACCCGTCTCGACCTGGCCGAAGAACAGGTTGGCGCCGGTGCGGCCGTTGGCGGTGCGCGACAGGCCGGGGATGGTGATCTGGCGCGTCATGCGGTTGTCGGAATAGGCATAGGCCGCCAGCCCGTCGACATAGACGGCGTCCCTGGCATAGCTGGCGTAGAGGCCAGCCTGGAACGTGTCCGAGATGCCGACTCCGGAGAAGCCGCCGACCCACTGGCTGCCACTGGTGAAGCCGGCGGTGACACCGACGAGCAGGTCTGGCGTCACGCGCCGGTCGATGCCGGCCGCGAAGCCCCCAAGATTGTAGGTGAGCGTGCCGGCATTGGCGGTCCCGCCGACGACACCGAAACCGCCGAGCGCGCCGCCCCAGGCACCCCACGGCGCCGGGTTCGACGTGTCGCAGGCGACATCGCAGGCCTCGGCCAGGGCGACGCGCTTGCTGCCGCCCGAGGTGCCGCCCACCGTGTTGGCGAAGTTGGTCATGAATATCTGCGTGGTCGCGATGCCGGCTGATGAGAAGGCCGAATAGTTCTGGCCGCTGATCGCGTTCATGGCCGCGACGCCCTGCTGGGCATTCATCGTCGAGAAGGCGCCGAGCACGGTCGCGAAGTCGCCGGTGGCGCCGATGGCGCCGGCGTCGAGCACCGCGCCGACGGCGGCTTGGTTGGACGTCTGGGCCTGGCGGGCGAAGCCGCCAACCTGCAGGGTCAGATAGACGTTGTTGGCGTCGTAGCTGAGGCTCGGCAGCAGGAACGGCAGGCTGGCGGCGGCGAGTGACGTCACCGACGAATAGGTCCCCGTGACGCCGCCGGTGGTGCTGAGGATCGTATAGGTAGTGCGCGGCGCGTAGGGGCCCCCGGAGGACGGCGCCACGAAGACACTGCTGCCGGCCGCGATGGTGGCTTTGCCGGGTGCGCCGCTCACGTCGATCTGGTCGGCCTGCCCTTGAGCATTGGTCTCGACCATGTAGCTGCTGCCGGCGGCCTGGGTGAAGGCTCCGACGACATTCAGCGTTCCGATTGAGTTGCCGGGTGATACGAGGCCTGCACTGGTGAGATTGCCGTTGATGATGCCGCTGCCGGACAGGGCGCCGCCATTGGTTACATTGCCGGTGATCGTACCGTTGTTGACTGTAGTGCCGGTGTTGGTGAGTCCACTCAGGAAGGCCCCGCTGTTGAGGAAGAGCCCCTGGTTGAGAAGCGGTCCGGCGCCCGGCAGTGATGTGAACGTGCCGGCATTGGCCAGCATGGCATTGGCCGCGACCGAGTAGCCGCCCGTCGTGGTGAAGGCGGCACCCGACCGGATGCCTAGGCTGCCGATCATCGTGCCGGTGAGATTCAGGACGCCGCCGTTCACGAACGTCCCGCCGGTGTAGGTAGCGGCTCCGGCAAGAGTCTGGTTCCCGCTGGCGATGGTCAGGCTGCCGCCAGAGCCGGGATAGGAGCCGCCGTCACTCAGCTTGCCCGAGTAGGTGCCGCTGGCACTGGCGATCGTCAAGGCGTTACCGCCGAGCTTCACGTGGCCCGTGCTGGCGCCCGTCAGGGACGAGATGGTGACAGGCGCCCAGGCGCGGGAGATGTCGAAGACGCCGTCGTTGGTCACGCCGCTCGAGGTCTGGATGCTGCCCGGTCCCGAGACCAGCAGGGATCCGCCCGCATTGATCGTCGTCGAGCCGGTGTAGGTGTTCGTGGCGCTCGTTTGGACTTGTCCTCCATTCTGGATGACCATTCCGCCGGGACCTGAAATGACGCCTGCGAGGCCCAGCGGGACGTTTGCACCGGAGACGATCAGCGGACCGTTGGCCGTCGTCGCCAGAGGCGCGTCGGTCACGAAGAATGGCGTATATCCGATCGCCTTGCCTGAAAGGTCGAACAATACCGAGTTCTGCATGAAGAACGGCAGACCGATCGTATTGTGCGTCGTCTCGATATAGTCGGCGGAATACGAACCATTTGGTGGATTCATGTCCATCACCACCGGCTGCAGACCCGGAATGCTGCTGCCGTCCGGCTGCTGGGCCGAGATCGTGACGCCTGTCGGCGGCGCGCCGGCGCCGCTCAGGCTGTGGTTCAATGAGACATTCGTAGTACCTGTGTCGAACAGACCGGGGGCGACCTGCGACTGCGTTCCGCCGGGTCCCGTCACCGAAACCTGGAGATTGACGCCGGTTTCTATGGAAGCGTTGTTTCCCCGCGTCGTGCCGTAGGGATTTGGAAAGGGCGCGCTCTCTTTGGTCCAGGAAATCAGCCCCGGATTGTTCTTCTTGTCGCTCGGCAGGCCAACCGGCACGAACTGACCAAGCATCTGAGGCGTGAGGCCCACTGTCACGCACGGATTGCAGTTCGTGACCTCGACGCCTGCGTTGCCTCGGATCGTCACCAGTGCATTGCCAGTGGGCGGATTCCCATTGCCCGTATTGCCCGGGTTCGACTGGCCGTTCGCGGCCACCACGTAGCCTTGGGCGACGACATTGGGATTGTTGACAGTGATCTGTCCCAGCACGGAGCCGACCGGGATCGGAGGGCCGAGGTAAGAGGTACAGGCCGTTGGAAGCGTGACGGCGGTTGCGCAGCCACCGACGGAGTAGGTGAAATTGCCGGCGCCGAAGATCCCGTAGAAGCCAGGGGCTTCAGGGGCCACCGGATTGGGATTGTCCGGACACGAATAACTCAGAGTGCCGCAGAAATAGCTGGGATAGTTCTGAACCGGGCCTCCATTGCTGTTGTCGGAGGTCACTGCGGTCATCACGAAGCCGCCGCCTGCCGGGGTCTCGAGGGTCGTCGTCCCGCCAGCGGGGTTCTGGAAGCTGAGGGAGGGGATCTGGAGAATGTTGCCCAGATAGCCGCGGCAGCTGCCGGGAGCGCTGGTGGAGCCGTAGCAGAACTGGACGTTGTTGCCGTTGGCGTACGACGAGGCCGGAGCGGAGGTGGTGTAGCTCGAATATCCCCCCCAAGTGGTCGGGTTGAACGCGGCATTAAATCCGGGCGACCCCGTATCGAAAAGGTAAGGCTGCAATGGACCGCCGTTGATGCCGACCTGGATGGCAAGCCGGTACGCATTGTCGCCGAGAGAGGTGTACGAAAGGGGAATGTTCAGCGATTGGGTCGGCATGTACTGGCCGAAGGCCGGGCCATTTGCGCACAACGCCAGAGCGAGGCCGATCAGGCCACGATAGATGGCTTTTAGCATGAGATTCCGTCTCCCCAACGCTGAAACGCTATGGGAAGAAGCTGAAGCACGACAAGATGGTTACTCACCAAAATGGGTCACTGCGCAGCTCATCTTCTCGATTCGGCAAGATGTCGAACGGAGGCCGGCTTGAGGTTCGAAGGAGGCCAGCAATGAATCGGTCCGGCCGCGCGATGGACCTGGCGATGCATCCCGAGGTTTATACGATCGGCCGGATATCGACCGAGTTCTTCCTGCGCGGCTTCGAGGTGTTTGGCCGGGCCCACGATGACGTCCTGGGCGGCATGATCATCATGACAATGCTGGGCGATGCGCTTGCCGACCATGGAGGGAACAAGCCACTGGGAATTCGCGATCTGGCGCGCCGGCTGGATACGCCGTTTGAGACCGTACGTCGTCAGGTTCACAAGCTCGTTCGGAGGGGAATCTGCCATGTGGCGGATGGCGGAGTATGTCTTGCCTCCGCGATGCGTCGCAGCTCGCGTACGAACGCGATGTTGCACAAGATCTATCTGGAAACGGCCCGCATGCTCGACGTGCTGAGGCGGATCAAGATCGGGCATTTCAAGCCGCCGAGATCCTCCAATGCGCCGCGCAACCTCAGCAAGGAGCAGGTTATCATCATCGTGGCATCGATCCGGGTTCTGCTGGCCGCCATGAAGGTCTTGCGGGGCTTCTTCGATGGCGACCTCATGACCGGGTTGGTGTTCACCGCAATTCGGGCCGCCAACGTCAAGCACATCACCAACACCGCGCCCGGCGCCAACCGGGACATACTGCCCGACTCGGATCGGCGGCCGGTCAGCATGATGGCGATCTCGAACTCGATGATGCTCCCTTACGAGACGGTCCGTCGGCACACTGCAAAATTGATGAAGCAGGGCAAATGCGTGCGTGTCGGCCGCGATGGCCTGGTCGTCCCGGCGGCCGCTTATCGCAAAATGACACTGGAAGCCGGCACGGTCGTTCAACTCGTTTTCGATTTCATGGACGAGTTGCGAGCGTCCGGGATCAAGGTTTGACGGGACGCCCGGGGGGCCGGGCGTCCGGCCTCGTGATGACGCCTCAGTCCCAGGCGGCGTCGACGATCTGCCCGGCCTCGGAGAGGACCAGAGTCAGGCGGTTGGGCTCGTAGTCGTAGCTCGGGA
>NZ_CAMFKM010000013.1 GCF_945957355.1 uncultured Reyranella sp.
CGCTGGGCGTGCAGATCGCCCATCCCGAGGCGCTGGTCATCGACGTGGCGGGCGAGGCCTCGATCCTGATGAACATCCAGGAACTCTCGACGGCGGCGCAGTACCGCCTGCCGGTTAAGATCTTCGTGCTGAACAACCACTACATGGGCATGGTCCGCCAGTGGCAGGAGCTGCTGCATGGCGGCCGCTATTCTGAGAGCTATTCGGAATCGCTGCCCGACTTCGTGAAGGTCGCCGATGCGTTCGGCGCGAAGGGCCTGCGCTGCGAGGATCCGGACAAGCTCGACGATACGATCAAGGAGATGATCGAGCTGAAGCATCCGGTCATCGTCGACGTCATCGTGGACGAGAAGGAAAACTGCTTCCCGATGATCCCGTCGGGGGCGGCGCACAACGAAATGCTGCTGGGTCCGGACGACAAGCAGTCCGCGAAGGTGTCGGAAGAAGGCATGGTGCTGGTGTGAGCAAGGATACGTCTATCGTCGCCCATACCATCTCCGTGCTGGTGGCCAACGAGCCGGGCATCCTCGCGCGCGTGGTCGGCCTGTTCTCGGGCCGCGGCTACAACATCGAGAGCCTGACCGTCGCGGAGACCAACGCGAAGGAAAACCAGTCGCGCATCACCATCGTGACCAAGGGCACGCCGATGATCATCGAGCAGATCAAGGCACAGCTCGATCGTCTCGTGCCGGTCTATCGTGTCCGCGACCTCACGGTCGAGGGTCCGCACATCGAGCGCGAACTGGCGCTGGTGAAGGTGAAGAGTGTCGGCGAGAAGCGCGTCGAGGCGCTCCGCCTGGCCGACGTGTTCCGCGCCAAGGTGATCGACGCCAAGTCCGATTCCTTCGTCTTCGAGGTCACCGGCAACACCGACAAGGTCCAGACCTTCGTCGGCCTGATGGAATCGCTCGGACTGGTCGATGTCGTCCGCACCGGCATCGTCGCCATGTCGCGCGGCGGCGAGTCGCTCTAGGCATGGAATACGTCGCGGCCCTCGCGGGGCTTGCGGTCGTCCATCTGCTGGCGGTGGCGAGCCCCGGCCCGTCGACGGTCCTCGTCATCCAGACGGCGGCGGTCTCGGGCCGCCGCGCCGGCCTGCTGGCGGCGTTCGCCATGATGCTGGGTGCGCTCGCCTGGGCGGCGGCCGCGCTCTACGGACTTCAGATCCTGTTTGCCCGCTTCGAGTGGCTGTACGTTGCCTTCCGGATCGGCGGCGCGATCTACCTGTTCTATCTCGCCTTCATGCTGCTGTGTCACGCCGGCGCGCCGCTGCCGGAGGCCGATCCGTCGGTGGGGCGCGCGGGCGCCGGGCAGGGTTTCGTGAAGGCGCTGCTGCTGCAGCTCAGCAACCCCAAGGTCATGGTGTTCATGGGCAGCATTTTCGTCTCGCTGCTGCCCGCCCAGCCGCCGGCCTGGATGGACGCCACGGTGCTGGCCATCGTGGCGATCAACGAGTTCTGCTGGTTCGCGCTGCTGGCGCTGCTCTTCTCGGGCCAGACCGCGCGCGCCTTCTACCAGCGAACCAAGCTGTGGCTCGACCGGTTCATGGGCGGCGCGCTGGCGCTGCTGGGCCTGAAGCTGGCGCTCGACCGCTAGTAGTTCGACAGGCCCTTGATCGAGGCGACGCGGCCCTCGATCTCGGCCAGGTTGGCCGGCGGCTTGTCGATCACGAACAGCGCCTGCGTGCGGCCGTTCATCCGCAGGGGATCGCCGCCCTCGCGCTGCTGCATCTCGCCCAGGAAGGTGCCGGCCGGGCGGCAGGTCAGCGTGGCGCTCAGCCCGCCGTAATTCACGCCCGGGTAGCGCAGGCAGATCTGGGTGATCTGCTGGCCGCTCGAATCGCTGGTGTTCTGGACCATCCATTCGCCCTGGAAGATCCGCCGCTGGCCGACCATCCAGACGAGATCGCGGCCGTCCGCCGTCGAGTAATGGATCTGGACCGGGCCGGGGCCGCGGGTCCACAGCCAGGTGTGATTGCGCATCGCCCGCGCGGCGCCATGAACCGTCGAATTCTCCGCGGCATAGTCGATGCCCGGCATCGGGGTGGCCGGGTTCGTCGGAGCGTCGGAGGGCTGGGAGCAGGCGACCAGCACGAGAGCCAGGGACGCGGGGACGAAGGCGGAGCGAAGGGACATTGCGGGCTTTCCTCGGGGATCGACTGGGCTTGGGTTGCCCTCCGGCAGGCATACCATATGTAGAAGCGCAAGGGGGACATGCGATAAGGCGGGATTCGAGGCTGGTTTTTGCGAGCCGGGTTGTCTACTAACCCCCGTTCTTTGCAAGAAGCAGCTGCCAGGAGGATTGGCCCCTATGCGTGTCTACTACGATCGTGACGCCGACGTTAACCTGATCAAGGGCAAGAAGGTCCTGATCGTCGGCTACGGCAGCCAGGGTCATGCCCACGCCATGAACCTCCGTGATTCGGGCGTGAAGGACGTGCGCATCGCGCTCAAAGCCGGTTCCGCCACGATCAAGAAGGCCGAGGGCGCGGGTTTCACCGTGATGACGCCGGCCGAAGGCGCCAAGTGGGCCGACATCGTCATGATGCTGACCCCGGACGAACTGCAGTCGGACATCTACAATGCCGACCTCGCCGGCAACATGAAGCAGGGCGCCGCGCTGGCGTTCGCGCACGGCCTCAACGTCCACTTCAACCTGCTGACGCCCCGCGCCGACCTCGACGTGTTCATGATCGCGCCGAAGGGCCCCGGCCACACCGTGCGCTCCGAGTATGTGCGCGGCGGCGGCGTGCCCTGCCTCGTGGCGGTGGCGCAGAACTCCTCGGGCAACGCGCTCGAGATCGCGCTGAGCTACTCCTCGGCGGTGGGCGGCGGTCGCGCCGGCACCATCGAGACCTCGTTCAAGGAAGAGTGCGAGACCGACCTGTTCGGCGAGCAGGTCGTCCTGTGCGGCGGCCTCGTCGAGCTGATCAAGGCCGGCTACGAGACGCTGGTCGAGGCGGGCTACGCGCCGGAGATGGCGTACTTCGAGTGCCTGCACGAAGTGAAGCTGATCGTCGACCTCATCTTCGAGGGCGGCATCGCCAACATGAACTACTCGATCTCCAACACCGCCGAGTACGGCGAGTACCGGTCGGGCCCGCGCATCGTGACTGCCGAGACCAAGGCCGAGATGAAGCGCGTTCTGGAAGACATCCAGTCGGGCCGCTTCGCGCGCGACTGGATGCTGGAGAACAAGGTCAACCAGGCCTCGTTCAAGGCGATGCGCAAGCGCATGTCGGAGCACCCGATCGAGGAGATCGGCGAGAAGCTCCGCGGCATGATGCCGTGGATCAAGGAAAAAGCTTTGGTGGACAAGGCGCGCAACTAGCGCGCCTTGGACGCCGGCGGGCGGCAGCGCTTGTAATCAAGCGCGAGAGCCTGCGCGGTCCAGAAAAGATGAAGGCGCCGAAACCCGGCGCCTTTTTCTTGTCTGTTCTGCACCCGGCGCGTGTGAACGCGCCCTAAATAATATACCCACCACCCGACGCATCGAGCATCGCGCCGGTGATGAAGGACGATTCGTCCGACAGGAGCCACAGCACCGCCCGGGCGATCTCGGCAGAGGTGCCCACCCGGCCCATCGGGATCGAGGCTTCGATGCCGGCGCGGAACGTCGGGTCCTTCAGCCGTCCCTCGGTCATCTCCGTCAGCACCATCCCCGGCCGCAGCGAGTTCACGCGGATGCCCTCCGCTGCGACCTCGCGGGCAAAGCCCTTGGTGAAGGCGTCGACCGCGCCCTTGCTGGCGGCATAGGCCGAGGAGCCCAGCCGTCCGCCGAGCGTCGCCGCCATCGACGAGACGTTGACGATCGAGCCGCCCTTGCCGCCATGCTTCGTCGACATGCGCCGGGCCGCCTCCCGGCAGCACAGCATCAGGCCGGTGACGTTGGTGGCGAATAGGTTGGCCAGCACCTCGGCATCGTATTCGTCGACCCGGCCGCGCTTGCCGTTGGTGCCGGCGCTGTTGACCAGATGGGTGATCGGCCCCAGCGCCTTCTCGGTCTCCTCGAACACCCGCACGATGTCGGCCTCGCGTGCCATGTCGCCGGGCAGGGCGATGGCCTTGCCGCCCCTGGCCTCGATGTCGGCCACGACCTTCTTCGCCTGCGTGTCGCGGGTCCGGTAGTTGAGGGCGATGCTGTAGCCGCGAGTCGCGGCCTGCCGGGCGGTCTCGGCGCCGATGCCCGAGGCGCCGCCGGTGATCAGGAGGATTTTGCTCATGGGCCGATGGTATCGTGTCGTGGGGCCGGAAGCCCGCCCTAGATGATGTACCCTCCGCCCGACGCATCGAGCATCGCGCCGGTGATGAACGAGGCCTCGTCCGACAGCAGCCACAGGATCGCTTCCGCAATCTCATGCGCCTCGCCGATGCGCTGGATGGGAAGCGATGCTGCGACGGCGGCGAGGACGCCCGGCTCACTGAGCCGCCCCTCCGTCATCTCGGTCATCACCGGACCGGGGCGGATCGCGTTGACCCGTATCCCCTCGGCGGCGACTTCCCGCGCAAATCCCTTGGTGAAGGCATCGACCGCGCCCTTGGTGGCGGCATAGGCCGACGCGCCGCGGCGCCCGCCCAGGGTCGCCGCCATCGACGAGACGTTCACGATGGCGCCGCCCTTGCCACCATGCCGGCTCGACATGCGTCGGGTTGCCTCGCGGCAGCACAGCATCAGGCCGATGACGTTCACCGTGAAAAGGTTGGCGATCACCTCGCGCTCGTACTCGTCGATCCGGCCGCGGCTGGGGTCGATACCGGCGCTGTTCACCAGATGGGTGATCGGCCCCAGGGCCTTCTCGGTTTCCTCGAACAGGCGGACGATATCAGCCTCGCGCGCCATGTCGCCGGTCAGGGCGACCGCCTTGCCACCCTTGGCCTCGATGTCTGCGACCACGGCCTTGGCCTGGGCGTCACGGCTGCGATAGTTGATCGCGACCCGATAGCCGCGCGCGCCGGCGCGCCGGGCGGTCTCGGCGCCGATGCCCGAGGCGCCGCCGGTGATCAGGAGGGTTTTGCTCATGGCGCGATGATATAGTGCCGGCAACGTTTCGGGAGGAAATTCATGAAGGCCGCCGTTCTGTTCAAGCCCAACGAGCCGTTGCAGGTCGTCGAGTGCGAACTCGACCCGCCCAAGGCGATGGAAGTGCGCGTCAAGATGAAGGCGTCGGGCGTCTGTCAGAGCGACTGGCACGTCATGAACGGCGACTGGCCCTCGCCGATGCCGATCGTGCCGGGCCACGAAGCCGCGGGCGAGATCCTCGAATGCGGGCCGGGCGTCACCACGGTGAAGCCGGGCGACCATGTGATCTTCTCGTTCCGCCCCCATTGCGGCCGCTGCCGCTACTGCACCCAGGGCCGTACCGTGCTCTGCATCGGCCGCGCTTCCGTGCCGCCGGGCTCGCTGTATGACGGCACGCTGCGGCTGAAGCACAAGGGCGCGGGGATCAACCAGATGGCCCGCATCGGCACCTTCGCCGAGGAGGTGGTGGTCCCGGAAGAGATGGTGATCCCGATCCGCAAGGACATGCCGTGGCCGCAGGCGGCGCTCGTCGGCTGCTGCGTGGCGACCGGCGTCGGTGCGGTGACGCGTCATGCCAAGATCGAGGCCGGATCGACCGTGCTGGTGATCGGCTGCGGCGGCGTCGGCCTCAATGCCGTGCAGGGCGCCATGCTCTCGGGCGCTTCCAAGATCATCGCGGCCGACATCCTCGACAACAAGCTCGAGATGGCCAGGACCTTCGGCGCGACGCACACCGTCAACACCGCGACCGACAACGATCCGGTGAAGAAGGTGAAGGAGATCACCGGCGGGCTGGGCGTCGACTATTCCTTCGACGCGGTGTCGATCGACCGGACCCAGGCGCTGGCCTTCGACGCGCTGGCGCCGGGTGGCCACGCCGTCGCGGTCGGCATCTCGGCGGCCACGGTGAAGGCGCAGTATTCGCCGATGATGATGGTGTTCGCCGAGAAGACGATGAGCGGCACCTTCTACGGCTCGGTGCGTCCCGACCTCGATTTCCCGGTGCTGGTCGACCACTACATGAACAAGCGCCTGAACATCGACGGCCTGATCAGCCGCACCTACCGGCTCGAGGAGATCAACGAGGGCTTCAAGCGGATGATGGCGGGCGAGGTCGCGCGCGGCGTCGTGGTGTTCGACTAGCCCCTGGCTGCAAGGACATGAGCACCCTCGACGAATTCGGCCTGACCGACGAGCAGGTCCTGATCCGGCGCAACGTCGCCGAGTTGCTGGCCCGCGTGCTGCCGCCGGAGGAAATCCGACGGCTCGACGAGGAGTCGGCGTTCCCGCACGCGGCGTTCGCGGCACTAGCCGAAGCGGGCTACATGGCGCTGCCCTACGATCCCGCCTATGGCGGCATGGGCGGCAGCCGCAAGGACCTCGTCGTGCTGGTCGAGGCGCTGGCGCGTCACTACAGCGGCGCGTCCTCGCTCTACCTGCCGACCGTCGTCTATGGCGGCATGCACCTGCAGCTCACGGCGGGCGAGCATCTGCGGCGGCGCTATCTGCCGGAGATCTGCGCCGGCAAACTGAAGTCGGCCTTCGCGCTGTCCGAGCCTGACACGGGATCCGATGCGTCGGGCATCAAGACGCGCGCAGTACGCGACGGCAACGGCTATCGGATCACCGGCCAGAAGCTCTACATCAGCGCGGCCCACGTCGCCGACTATCTGATGGTGGTGGCCAAGACCGACAGCGAGGCGCGGCACAAGGGCGTGACCCTGTTCTGGGTCGATGCGCGCGCCGCCGGTCTCACCATGAAGCCGCTGCCGACGCTCGGCCGCCGCACCACGCACGCCAACGAGATCTTCTTCGACGGCGTGTTCGTGCCGGCCGATCATGTGATCGGCGAGGAGAATCGCGGCTGGTCGGGCCTGATGAAGGGGCTGAACCTCGAGCGCCTTTGCCTGGCCGCGCAGGCCTGCGGCAACATGCATTTCGCCATCGAATACGCGAAGCGATTCGCGCAGGAGCGCATCCAGTTCGGCCAGCCGATCTCGAAGTTCCAGGCGATCCAGCACAAGTTCGCCGACATGCGCATCCTGCTGCGCACGACCCAGGCCCTGACCTATCGCCTGGCCGACATGCTCGATGCCGGGCTCGATCCCGTCGAGGAGACGGCGATCGCCAAGATCCAGGGCACCGACGGCGAGTTCAAATGCGCCCATCTCGCGATGGAGATCATGGGCGGCGCCGGCTACACGATGGCGCACGACATCCAGCGCCTGTTCCGCGACGTCCGCGTGGGTTCGATCGGTGGTGGCACCAACGACATCCAGCGCAACACCATCGCCAAGATGATGGGCCTCTGAGGTGCGCAAGATCGGTACAGGCCTCACCCCGAGGAGGCGCGCAGCGCCGTCTCGAAGGGTGACTTCAAGAACGATGTGCGTGTTGCGCACCCTTCGAGACGCGCTCCCGCGGAGCGCTCCTCAGGGTGAGGCCGGTCGTTTGCGGGTGAGCGTTTAGTGCGCAAGATCGGCGACGCGTCGTTCTTCCGCATCGTCGATCGCCTGCTGGAGCCCGGCACGACGCGCGTGCCGAGGACGGTCTGGAGCATCGACGGCGTCGACTGGCAGCGCGAGCGGCACTCCTATGCCGGCGCCGGCCACGGCTTCACGGTCGAGGTCACCACGGGGCGCAAGACGGGGGCCGCGCCCTGGACGATGATCGTCGTGAAGGAATACTGGCGCTCGGGCCGCGGCGAGGAGCTGAAGTCGCATCAATGGGCGCATATCGAGGCCGGCCGCCGCGCCGATGTCGTGGCCTGGCTCGAGCGACAGGAGCGTCGTCTCGAGGGGGCGTAAGGCGCTTGCGGCGCGCATTTTCAGCAGCGACGAATCGCGAAGGAGCACAAACAGTGACCATCACCGCCGCCGCCTTGAATCGCCTTGCGAGCCTTGCCTTGCCGGTCTAAACCCGGTCGCACCCCCGGTGCCGGACCTCGGAATGGCGCCAATATTTCAAGATTTCGCCGTAATTACAGAGACTTAACTCAATGCTGTCGCGCGTCATCGGGCTATTTTCGGCGGACATGGGCATCGACCTCGGTACGGCGAACACGCTGGTCTACGTGAAGGGTCGGGGCATCGTTCTCAACGAGCCGTCGGTCGTGGCGCTCACCACGCAGACCGGCAAGCGTCAGGTCCTTGCCGTTGGCGAGGAAGCCAAGATGATGCTGGGCCGCACGCCCGGCAACATCCAGGCGATCCGGCCGCTGCGCGACGGCGTCATCGCCGACTTCGAGGTCGCCGAGGCGATGATCAAGCACTTCATCTCGAAGGTGCACAATCGGCGCAGCTTCGCCCATCCGCAGATCGTGGTCTGCGTGCCCTCCGGCTCCACCGCCGTCGAGCGCCGCGCCATCCAGGAATCGGCCGAGAGCGCCGGCGCGCGCAAGGTCTGGCTGATCGAGGAGCCGATGGCGGCCGCGATCGGCGCCGGCCTGCCGGTGACCGAGCCCACCGGCTCGATGGTCGTCGATATCGGCGGCGGCACCACCGAGGTGGCCGTGCTGTCGCTGGGCGGCATCGTCTATCCGCGCTCGGTGCGCGTCGGCGGCGACAAGATGGACGAGGCGATCATCGCCTACATCCGCCGCAACCATAACCTGCTGGTCGGCGAAAGCTCGGCCGAGCGCATCAAGAAGACCATCGCCTCCGCCTGCCCGCCCGACGACGGCGAGGGCCGCACGATGGAGATCAAGGGCCGCGACCTGATGAACGGCGTCCCGAAGGAACTGGTGATCACCGAACGGCAGATCGCCGAGAGCCTGCAGGAGCCGGTCAGCGCCATCGTCGAGGCGGTGAAGGTCGCGCTGGAGAACACCGCGCCCGAACTGGCGGCCGACATCGTCGACAAGGGCATCGTGCTCACCGGCGGCGGTGCATTGCTGGCCAACATGGACACCGTGCTGCGCCAGGCGACCGGCCTGCCGGTCTCGGTGGCCGAGGATCCGCTGCTCTGCGTGGCCCTTGGCACGGGCCATGCTGTCGAGAACATCGTACGACTGCGCGGCGTCCTTTCGTCGATGTACTAACAGGCCGCGCCGCCGCCCGCTTGGGTTAGAATGGGCAGGACATGGCGATTCGGGACGACTTCGAGGTAGTCGCTGGCACGGTGCGCACGGTGGTGCAGCGCTTTGCCCTCGGCCTGCTCGTGATCGCCGCCTTCGGCGCCATGCTGGTCGGCAAGGCCGACACGGTGCTCGTGGAGCATGCCCGCGTGCTGGCGCTCGACATGGTGAGCCCCGTGCTGGAAGCCATCGCGCGGCCGGTCGCCTACGCCAACCGCGCCATCGCCGATCTCCGTGAATTCGCCTCCCTGCGCGAAGAGAACGCCCGCCTGCGCGAGGAGAATGCCCGTCTGCTGGCCTGGCAGACCGCCGCCCGCCGCCTCGAGAACGAGAACGAAGGGCTGCGCGGCCTCGCCAGGTTCCGCGAAGGGCCCGAAGCCTCCTTCATCACCGCCCGCCTCGTGGGCGACAGCGTCAGCGCCTACATGCGCGGCGCGCTGCTGAATGTCGGCCGCCGGGTCGGCGTCGCGCCGGGCCAGGCCGTCGTCACCGGCGAGGGACTGGCAGGCCGCATCGCCGAGGTCGGCGAGAACAGCTCGCGCGTCCTGTTCGTGACCGACGTCAATTCGCGCCTGCCGGTGCTGGTCGAGCGCACCCGCGAGCGGGCCATCCTGGCCGGCGACAATTCACCCCGGCTGCGCCTCACCCTGTTGCCGAGCATTGCCGGTGTGCAGACCGGCGACCGCATCATCACCTCGGGCCATGGCGGCAGCTTCCCGGTCGGTATCCCCGTGGGCGAGGTCGTCGAGACCAGCGACGGCAGCGTCCGCGTCCGGCCCTTCACCGATTTCTCGCGCCTCGAGTTCGTGAGGGTCGTCGACTACGGCGTGACAGGCCTGGTCGGAACGGGCGCGGCCACACCGGCACCCGCCACGCCGCCGGGCGGCACCGCCGTGCGGTCCCGTTGACATGCGCGTCGATGGAACGCTCGCGATTCTCGATCGCTGGGGCAGGGCAGCCCTTCCCGGCACGGTGCTGCTGTTCTTCGTGCTGCTGACCCTGGCGCCGCTGCGCGCCCCTTACCTGTCGGACACGCTGCCGCTCCTACCGGTGCTGGTGGTCTTCCAGTTCAGCCTGGCAACGCCCGAACGGCTGCCGGGGCCGCTGCTGCTGGCCATGGGCATCCTGCTCGACCTGCTGCTGGGTGGGCCGGGCGCGCCCGTGGGCGTCAGCGCCTTGGGCTTCGTGCTGGTTCGCGCTGCGGTCATGTCCAATCGCCGCTATCTGGTGGGCGTGCCCTTTCTGTTCCAGTGGGCGGGCTTCTGCATCCTGTGCTGGGGGTTCGTGGCGCTGGTCTGGGCGTTCACCACATTATGGACGTGGGCACCCATCGATCCGGTGCCGGCGATATTGCAGTATGTCGTGGTGGTCGTGATCTATCCGCTCATTGCCCCGTTGCTCGCCCGCGTGCGCGCCCGCGATCCGCTGAACGTGCCCGAACTGTCGCGCGGGTCGGCGCGGCCTGGCGAGACGACGTCATGAAGCATTTCCGCCCATGAAACACTTCAGGAAAGGTGACGGCGAGCGCAGCGGGCTGTTCACGCGCCGCGCTCTCGTGCTGGGCGGGGCGCAGGCCGTGCTGCTGACCGCCCTGGCCGGCCGCCTCTACCAGCTTCAGGTCGTGGAAACCGACCGTTTCGCCAACCTGGCGGACGAGAACCGCATCAGCATGCGGCTCCTGCCGCCGTCGCGCGGGCTGATCTTCGATCGCGGCGGCGCTCCGCTCGCGGTCAACCGCAACAATTTCCGCGTCATGGCGGCCTCCGACCGCGGCCGCGGCGTCGACGTGCTGGTCGAGCGCCTCGATCAGATCCTGGCCCTGGGCGACGCCGACAAGGCCCGCCTGCTGCGCGAGCTGCGCCGCAGCCGCAACGCGCAGCCCGTCGTCGTGCGCGAGAATCTCGGCTGGGAGGAGGTGGCGCGGATCGAGTTCAACGCTCCCGACCTGCCCGGTGTGTTCATCGATCTCGGCCAGTCGCGCGACTATCCCGAAGGCGAGCTGATGAGCCACATCGTGGGCTACACCGGCCGCGTCGCCGACGAGGATCTCGCCGGCCGCGACGATCCGGTGCTGCAGCTTGCGACCATGCGGTTTGGCAAGAAGGGCGTCGAGCGCTCGTTCGAGGACGATCTGCGCGGCCGCGCCGGCGCCGTCCAGGTCGAGGTCAACGCCGTGGGCCGCGTCGTGCGCGAGCTCGACCGCACCGAGGGACAGCCCGGCGCCAATGCGCTGCTCACCATCGATCTCGACATCCAGCGCTTTGCCGCCGAGAAGATGAAGGAGCACCAGAGCGGCTCCGTGGTGGTGCTGGACGTCGTCACCGGCGACGTGATCGCCATGGTCTCGACGCCGGGTTTCGATCCCTCGACCTTCGCGCGCGGCATTACGCAGGGCGAATGGCGCGACCTGCTCGACGATCCCCAGAGGCCGCTGCACAACAAGGCGATCGCCGGCGTCTATCCGCCGGGTTCGACCTACAAGATGGTGACGGCGCTGGCGGCGCTCGAGTCGAAGGCGATCGATCCGTGGACCCGGCTGCCGTGCCCCGGCTACCTCGAGCTGGGCAAGATCAAGTTCCATTGCTGGCTGAAGGGCGGTCACGGCTCGACCAACGTCTCCGAGGCGATCGCCATGTCGTGCGACTGCTTCTTCTACGAGGCGGCACGGCGGGCGGGCATCGACCGCGTGAGCGACATGGCCCAGCGGCTGGGCTTCGGCAAGGTGAGCGAACTCGGCCTGCCCGGCGAATCGGCGGCCAACCAGCCGACCCGCGCCTGGAAGCAGGAGAAGATCGGCAAGGCCTGGCAGCACGGCGATACATTCAACCTCGGCATCGGCCAGGGCTACATGACCGCGACGCCGCTGCAGCTCGCCATCATGACAGCGCGCATCGCCAACGGGGGATACGAGGTCCAGCCCAACCTGCTGCTGGCCAAGGCCACGCCGCGCGAGGAACTGGTGCCGCCGGCGCCACGCACCAAGCCGACCGCGCCATCGCTGCGCCTGAACCCGCAGCATCTGGCGGTCGTCCGCCAAGGCATGTCGGATGTGGTCAATTCCGGCCATGGCACGGCCAACACCCTGCGCGTCAAGCAGGCCGAATTCACCTTCGCCGGCAAGACCGGCACGGCGCAGGTCAAGCGCATCACCGAGCGCGAGCGCGAAATGGGCATCACCCAGGCTTCGCTGCCCTGGCACCTGCGCCACCATGCGCTCTTCGTGTGCTATGGCCCGGTCGACAATCCGCGCTATGCCTGCGCCGTGATCGTCGAGCATGGCCAGGCGGGCGGGGCCACCGCGGGGCCGATTGGCCGCGACGTGCTGGTCGAGACGATGAAGCGCGACCCGTCGCGCCGCACCGACCGCTTCAAGAAGATGGCGTCGCGATGAGCCTTGCCGCGATGGGTAGCAGTACGGCGCTCGACGCGCCGGCCCCGGTCGGCTTCGCCGAGAAGATCTGGCGCATCAACTGGGGGCTCGTGCTGGTGCTGACGGCGATCGCCGGCGTGGGCGTGCTTGCGCTCTATTCCGCGGCCGGCGGACGGTTCGAGCCGTGGGCGGCCCGCCACGCGGTGCGCTATGGCTCTGCCCTGATCCTGATGCTGGTGGTGGCGCTGGTCCATCCCAAGGTCTGGCTGACGCTCGCCTGGCCGATCTACATCGTGTCCGTGCTGATGCTGGTCGCGGTCGACGTGATCGGCAAGATCGGCATGGGCGCCCAGCGCTGGCTGGTCATCGGCCCGATGCAGATCCAGCCGTCGGAGATCGCCAAGGTCGCGGTGATCCTCGTGATCGCCCGCTACTATCACGGGCTGCGGCGCGAGCAGGCCGGGCAGTTCCTCTACACCCTGCCGCCGCTCGCCATGATCCTGGCCGTGGTCGGACTGGTCATGGTCCAGCCCGACCTCGGCACCGCGATGATGGTGCTGATGGGCGGCGGAGCCCTCCTGTTCGTGGCCGGCGTGCGGATCTGGATGTTCCTGGCGGCCGGCATCAGCGCCGTCGCCTGCCTGCCGATCGCCTGGTCGCTGATGCACGACTACCAGAAGAAGCGCGTGCTCACGTTCCTGGATCCCGACCGCGACCCGCTGGGGGCTGGCTATCACATCACCCAGTCGAAGATCGCCATCGGCTCGGGCGGCCTGTTCGGCAAGGGCTTCCTGAAGGGCACGCAGTCGTCGCTGAACTTCCTGCCCGAGAAGCAGACCGACTTCATCTTCACGACCTTCGTCGAGGAATGGGGCATGGCTGGCGCCTGCGTGCTGCTGGCCCTGTTCGCGCTGGTGCTGGTCTGGGGCTTCTCCATCGCCTTCCGCAGCCAGCACCATTTCGGCCGCCTGCTGGCGCTCGGCGTCACGGCGATGATGTTCCTCTACGTGTTCATCAACACCGCCATGGTGATGGGCATGCTGCCCGTCGTCGGCGTGCCGCTGCCCCTGGTCAGCAACGGCGGCACCGCGTTGCTGTCGGTGATGTTCGCCTGCGGCCTGTTGATCGGGGTCAACGTCTACCGCGACGCCCAGCTCCCCCGGACACGGTAAGCAGGCCTGCAAAATTTCCTTCAAAAGAGACTATCGACAAGCCGAACGTGCCTTGGTATAGCCGCCGCCTTCCGGGCAATGACCCCAGAAATGGGGGCGCATAGCTCAGTTGGTAGAGCAGCTGACTCTTAATCAGCTTGTCCCAGGTTCGAGCCCTGGTGCGCCCACCATTCCCCGGATGCTTTTGCCAGCACCCTTGCCTCACTCCGGTTCGATGCCGGCGGCCCGGGCGGATACCTTCCAGGCCTCGATCTGACCCTTGAGATAGGACCCAAGCTCCTCGGGGGTCGAGGTCGCGAGCGCGAAGCCTTGCGCTTCCAGGGTCTTGACCACTTCGGGTTCCTGGATGACTTCGATCAGCACCTTGTTGAGGCGCGCCACGATCTCCTTGGGCATCTTCGCCGGGCCGAACATGCCGCCCCACGAGGTGATCGTGAATTGCGGTAGGCCTGCCTCGTAGATCGTCGGAACGTCGGGCAGGATCGTCGAGCGCTGCTTCAGGGTCGTCACCAGGGCCCGTAGCTTGCCGCTCCTGACGTGGCTGAGGCCGGTCGTCGGCGTGCCGATCATCATGTCGATGCGGCCGGCCAGGAGATCGACGATCGCCTGCGGCTCGCCCTTGTAGGGGACGTGGACCATCTGGGTGTCGGTCAGCGCCGCGATCTGGGCCACGCCGACGCTGCCGGTGGTGTTGCCGCTGCCGTAGGAGAGCTTTCCCGGGTTGGCCTTGGCGTAGGCGACCAGCTCCTGCAGCGTTTTGGCCGGCACGTCCGCGTTCAGGTACAGGAAGAAGGTGAAGTAGCCGACCATCGTGATCGGCGTGAGATCCACTATCGGATCGTAGGGCAGCGACTTGCGCAGGGCCGGGGCCGCCGCGATCGGGCTGTTGGAGGCGAACAGCAGCGTGTAGCCATCGGGCGCCGCCTTCGCGACATCGGCCGCCGCGATCACGCCGTCGGCGCCGGGCTTGTTGTCGACGACGACCGGCTGGCCCAGTTTTTCCGAAAGACGCTTGCCGACCGTGCGGACGAGCACGTCGCTCGCCGTGCCCGGCGTTCCCAGGGTGACCAGCCGGATCGGCCGGTTGGGATAGTCCTGGGCCTGTGCCGGCGCCGCGGCCGCCATGGCCATGGCAATGGCAATGGCCAATGTGATCAATCTCTTCATTGTTGCCTCCCTATGGCCTGGTCTTGTGCGCCGGACCGTGGACATCAGTTTGTTATGGGAGGCTCCGGCATCGCCAATATCGAAAGGGCATGGATCGATACCGGGAAAATATTGGGAGGGAGGGGGCCGGTTGCCTAGGTTTCGCCGCTCGACAAGAAGCACGAGACAGACGGTGAGGAAGCCCCATGAATATCCCCCAGGTGACAGCCCGGCCCGAGCCTTACACCGGTACGGAAAGACGGCCGCGGATCTTTCGTGACGATCTTCTCCAGGGGCGCATAAGCCTCGTCACCGGCGGCAGTTCGGGCATCGGTCTCGGTATCGTCCGGGGCTTTGCGGAACTCGGCGCCACGGTCGCCTTCATCGGGCGACGCGAAGACAGGCTTGCGGAGGCCCGGGAGTACCTGCTTCGCGATCTGCCGTCCGCGGAGCTGGTCACGATCGCGGTCGACGTGCGCAACCACGCGGCGATGCGGGAAGCGGTCGACGGGATCGTCAGCCGGTTCGGGTGCCTGGACATCCTGGTCAACAATGCCGCCGGCAACTTTCATTGTCCGACCGAGCAACTGTCGGAGAACGGATGGCGGGCCGTCATCGACATCGACCTGAACGGAACGTTCAACGGTTGCCAGGCCGCTCTGGCCGGCCTCAAGGCCTCGTCCCATGGCGGCCGCATCATCAACATCACCGTTCCGCAGGCCCTATCCGGTTGGCCCGGCAGTGCGCATGCCGCATCGGCCAAGGCGGGCGTGCTCTCCCTGACCCGCACTCTTGCCGTCGAGTGGGGTGGCTACGGCATCCGGGTCAACAACGTCCTGCCGGGCCCGATCGCCGGAACCGAGGGCCTGAAGCGGCTTTACGAGGACCGCGGCATCGCCGACCACGAATACGAGCGCATGGCGATGGGCACCTTCGGCCTGGTCGACGACATCGCCAACGCCTGCGCGTTCCTCGCATCGCCGGGCGGGGACTTCGTCACCGGCTGCGATTTCATGGTCGATGGCGGGCGGTGGCTGAAGCGCGGCTGGGTCTGACGTCGGTGGCCGAGTTCAGGCAGGCGGATCGGTCGATGTCGCGCCGTGAGCTGCAGGCTCGCGTCCGGAAGGCGGCCGGCGGTTTTGCCGCGATGGGAATGGGAAGCGGCGACACGGTCGCGCTGTTGATGCGCAACGATATCGCTTTCCTCGAGGCGAGCCTCGCGGCGACGCATGTCGGGGCTTATACCGTGCCCATCAGCTGGCATTCGACGCCTTCCGAGGTCGCGTACATCCTCGAGGACAGCGGCGCGAAGATACTCGTTGCGCATGCCGATCTGCTCGTGCCTCTCGGCGACGATGTCCTGGGGGGCCTCACCGTCTTTGCGGTCGAGACCCCCTCCGACGTCGTCGAAGCCTATCGAATCGATGCCCGTGCCGCCGTTCCGCGGGTTTCGGCGGATAGCTGGAGCGACTGGTTGCACGCCCAGGCTGCTCATACCGGCCCATCGAAGGCGATGTCCCAAAGCATGCTCTACACCTCGGGCACCACCGGGAAGCCGAAAGGCGTTCGCCGGTTCGCACCGACGCCGGAGCAACAGCGGCTCATGGCGGAAACCCGGCGCACCGTGTACGGCGTGACGCCGGAGGCGCGCATCCTGCTGCCGGGGCCGCTCTATCATGGCGCTCCGAACGGCATTGCGCTCAGTGCTGCTGCCGCGGCCGAACTCCTGGTCCTCATGCCGCGCTTCGAGCCCGAAGGGCTGCTGGCGCTGATCGAGGAGCATCGCATCACCAGCCTGTTCATGGTGCCGACCATGTTCGTCCGGCTGCTCGGCCTGCCGGACGAAGTCCGCCGGCGCTACGACCTATCCTCGTTGCGCTTCGTCCTGCATGCCGCCGCACCGTGTCCGGTAGATATCAAGCGCCAGATGATCGAGTGGTGGGGGCCGGTGATCAACGAGTTCTACGGCGGAACCGAGACGGGGCCGATTGCCTTCAGCACGTCGGCCGATTGGCTCGAGCGGCCCGGCTGTGTCGGCAAGGCGACCGATCATGCGGTCGTGCGCATCCTCGACGACAGCGGCAACGATTGTCCGGCCGGCGTGCCCGGCGAAATATTCGCGCGGCTCGGCCACTATCCCGACTTCACCTATTACGGTCAGGAGGACAGGCGCCGGGAGATCGAGCGCGATGGGCTCGTCACCTTGGGCGACATCGGCTACCGGGACGAGGCCGGCTTCCTGTTCCTCTGCGATCGCAAGCGCGACATGGTGATCATCGGCGGTGCGAACGTCTATCCGGCCGAGGTCGAAGCGGTGCTGAGCGGCATGCCGGGTGTGAAGGACTGTGCCGTCTTCGGCATTCCCGACGCCGAGTATGGCGAAGCTCTGATGGCCCTCGTCGAGCCGCATCCAGGAGCGCCGCTCCAGCCCGAGACGGTCAAGGCGTTCCTGAAAGGCCGGCTCAGCGGCTTCAAGTTGCCCCGGCGCGTGGAAATCCGGACGGAGCTGCCGCGCCACGACTCCGGCAAGATCCAGAAACGCCTGTTGCGCGCGCCCTACTGGCAGCAAGCCGACCGGCACATCTAGTCGGCCCGGGCGGAGCGACGGCCCGGGATGGTATCGCGAACTGGCTCGTCGTCGCGTCCTGTGCCAGCGTTGCGCCATGCCGCCGGCCACGCTGCCACCATGAAGATCAGTCAGCTCAAGTACTTCCTGGTGCTTGCCGAGGAGCTGCATTTCGTCAAGGCGGCGGCGCGGCTGAACCTGTCCCAGCCGCCGCTCAGCCGTCAGATCCGAGCGCTTGAACAGGAGCTGGGCATCGAGTTGTTCGTCCGCGCCAATCAGCGCGTCCAGCTGACCGAGGCGGGCACCGCCTTCCATCATGACGTCCGGGAAATGTTCGCAGCGCTCGATCGCGCGACCGCGCATGCCAAGGGTGTCGCCCAGGGAGAGGTCGGGCGGATCGTGCTGGGAATGACCGGCTCGGCTTCGCTGGGAGTCTTTCCGCGCATCCTCGAGCAGTTTCATCGCGAGTTCCCGCAGGTGCGCCTGGAGATGCGGCATCTGATCAAGGCGGAGCAGATCGCGGCCCTCGCCGGAGGAAAGATCACCCTGGCCCTGACCCGCTCGCCGGTCCGGGAGCGGGACATGACCTCGGAGGCGATCTACCGCGAACCCTTCATCGTGGCGCTGCATGAGCGTCATCCCCTGGCGGCGCTCAAGGTGGTTCCGCTGGAGAAGCTCGTGAACGACAAGTTCGTGCTCTATCGCGGCAACGCCTCGCCGAGTGTGGCGGACGAAATCGTCGATCTGTGCCGTGCCGCGGGCTACTATCCGCATATCGATCAGGATACGGGCGAAATGCAGACGGCCGTCAGTCTGGTCGCGGCGGGGCTCGGTGTCGCCGTGGTCGCCGATTGCATCCGGAGTCTCCAGCTGCCGCGCGTCGTCTATCGCCCCTTGACCGTCCGGAGCAGGAGAGTGCTCTCGAAACTCTATGCGATCTATCGCAAGGACGATCCGAATGTCCTTCTCAAGGCTTTCCTGAGGTTGGCCAAGTCCATTGGGCAGACCTGACGACGACCGCGATTTCAGTTGAGGAAGTCGATCCCCCGGATACAACGGACTCCTCCGGAGTTCGCCGTCCATGCGCATCGTCTGCATCGTTCTTGCCTTCGTGTTTGCCAGCCTTGGCGCACACGCGCAGACCGCGTCGCGGGACTTCTTCGCCTTCGTGATGCTGGCGGAGGGGAGCGACGGCCACCCCGTGCCGATGGTGCGCAGTGTGGCCGAGCGTGCACCGGCCTGTCCGGTGCTGCGCTCCTCGGCGGGCGGCGTCTCCACGGCGATGACGCCGCGCCGCCGGCCGCCGGGCGGCCAGTTCGACGGTGTGACGGTCTGCGAGGCGCTTTACCCGGTGGGCGAGGCGGCCAGCGTCTTCCTGGGCGATCGTCGCATCGACCTGCCGACCGTGTCGCTCGGCACGCCGCGCCGGGTGGCGCTGATCGGCGACAGCGGCTGCCGTGGCGAGGCGCTCGACAAGCCGCAGTATTGCGGCGGCGACGGGTTCGCCAAGGTCTGGCCGTTCGGCATCCTGTCCGACGAGGAGGCCGACAAGCGGCCCGACCTGATCGTCCATGTCGGTGACTACAATTATCGTGGCACCGAGCGCGGCCTCGTCCTGCCGCCGCACCTCACCGGCTATGCGGCACCGCTCAGCGTCAATGTCTACGATACGGGTGACCTGGACGACGAGGACATCGCCAGCCTGCCGATCGGTGCGGCCTACTGGAGTCAGAACATCGAGGGAAGTCCCAACCCGGACAAATGGACGAACTGGCGCGACGATTTCTTCCGGCCGGCCGCCAGGCTCCTGGTCGCCGCGCCGTGGCTGTTCAGTCGCGGCAATCATGAGCTCTGCAGCCGCGGTGGGCCCGGCTGGTTCTACCTGCTGGATGCCGGCTCGACCCTGCTGGGTCCGGGCCGCAAGCAGGCTGAATGCCTACCGCAGCTGCCGGCGGACTGGCGGCCCGGCGCCTGGCCCAAGCCTCCGGCGCAGCCCTTTGCCGGCCTGCCCTTCCCGACACATACCTCGGCGCCGTTCCGGCTGAAGCTCGGGAGACTGAACATCATTGCCGTCGATTCGGCGAACGCCGCCGATGCCGTGCTCTACAATCTCGAGACCTACCTCACGCAGTATCGCGAGGTGGCGCGGATGCTCGCCGAGGATCCGACACCGACCTGGCTGGTGACGCACCGGCCGGTCTGGGCGGTGGTGAAGCGCGACAAGGGCGGGCCGATCGGCCTCACGCCCTACGGCTTCATCAACGAGACCCAGCGCGAAGCCATCCACCGCGTCTTCGGCCGCGGCTTGCCGCCTCACGTCACCGCCGTCATCGCGGGGCACATGCACCGTTTCCAGGCGATCGGCTTCGAAGGGGCGCACCCGCCCCATCTGGCGGTCGGCACCGGCGGCATGGAGCTGTCGCATGTGCAGCCGCCGCCGTCGCCGGAGAATCCAAAAGCCCCGATCCGCATCGAAGGGCTCGACAGGGGGCCGGCCTGGGTCGTCGGCCTGCGCGACTTCGCGGCGATGATCGTGCGTCCCGTGGAAGACGGGACCTGGACCAGCGTGCTCTACGGCACCGGGGGCGAGCCCCTTGCGACCTGCGATTCGCGCTGGCCCGGTCCCGGCCGTCAGCGCTCGGTTTGCGAACTCCAGTAGCGGGTCACGATCCGCCGACGCCGGCGGCGACTACGCGCTGGTAGAAGAGCAGGTCGAGTTCCGGCGCGGGCTTGCCGAGGCTCGTCAGAATCATGTGCGCGTGCCCGCGATGATGGGTCTGGTGGTTGAACCAGTGGTCCAGGGCTGGCATCAGCTCCTGCACGAACTCGTCGGGGGTCGAGACTCGGCGATAGCGGATGACGCCGGCAAGTCGCGCCTCGTCGAGACCGTCGATCCAGGCAATGATGCGCCGGTCTTCCGCTTCGCGGGCCGCCTGCAACTCGGCAAAGCCTTCGTGCAGGATTGCGTCGAGCCGGTCCGGCGCATCACCCTCGCCGGTGAATCGTTTCATCCAGATTCGATCGGTTGCCAGCAGATGATTGAGCGTGCCGTGCATCGACTTGAAGAAGGCGCCACAATCGGCGCGATACTCGGTGTCGCTGAGTGCGGCCGCGGCTTCGTAGAGCCGGCGGTTGGCCCAGGCATTGTAGCCCGCGAAGGTGTGGTAGTGCTTCCTCATGTCGGCATCCTGCACCGGTCTCGTCCGCCTTCAAGATTGATCGGCACATTCAACCTGTCGTGCTCGCGGCAGCGAGGAGTATCCAGATGACGAAACGCATCGGCATTCTCACCAGCGGCGGCGACTGCGCCGGCCTCAACGCCACGATTCGCGCCGTCGCGCTGCGCGCGCACCATGGCCACGGCTGGACGACCGTCGGGCTGCGCAATGGCACCCTGGGTCTGCTGGAACGCCCCCTGCAGGCGGTGACACTCGATCCCGACCGGCTCAGCGCCGCCCTGGCGCGCCAGGGCGGCACCTTCCTCGGCAGCACCAATCGCGGCAACCCTTTCGCCTTTCCGATGCCCGACGGCAGCCGCAAGGACCGGTCGGCCGAGATGCTCGAGGGGCTGAAGCAGCTCGGCCTCGATGGGCTGATCGGCGTCGGCGGCGACGGCAGTCTCGCCATCCTCCGCAGGCTGCTGGATCCCTCGGGTATCCCTTTCGTCGGCATTCCCAAGACCATCGACAACGACGTCGACCAGACCGAACGGGCGATCGGCTACTCGACCGCGGTCGCAATTGCCACCGAGGCGCTCGACCGCCTGCAGCCGACCGGCGCCAGCCACGATCGTACGATGGTGCTGGAGGTGATGGGCCGCGATGCCGGCCACATCGCCATCGCGGCGGGCATTGCCGGCGGTGCCGACGTCGTGCTGATCCCGGAAGTCCGCTGGCGGCTGGAGAACGTGGTCGCACACATTGCGGCACTGCGGACGGTAGGACGGACGTCCGCCCTGGTCGTGGTGGCGGAGGCCGCCGGCCAGTCGGACGAGGCGGCCGATCCCTCGGCGGATGCGCCCGATCACGGCGTCGGCGAATGGCTGGCCAAGCGCCTCGCCAAGGCCACCGGCGCGGAAGCGCGGGCCACCGTGCTGGGGCACGTGCAGCGCGGCGCCATGCCGACGGCGGAGGATCGTCTGCTCGCCTCGGCGCTGGGCGTGCGCGCGGTCGACCTGCTGGCCGAAGGCAAGGGCGACCACATGGTGGCCTGGTGGAACCGGCAGGTGATCGACGTGCCGCTGTCGACGGTGGTCGGCAGGTCGCGGACCGTGGATCCCCAGGGCACGCTCATCCGTACCGCCCGCGCGCTGGGGATTTGCCTGGGGGACGCCGTCTAGCAGGCCGGTAAAACGGCCGGAGTTGGGGCAAATAAACGAAACAAACGAAATAAACGAAACAATCGAAGCGAGAGTCGCACCCCTCCGTGCCTCCGGCTCCGCAGAAACCGCGCAAATTCAGAAAAAGCCTTTTAAAGCAATCCGTTAGGCGAGATCGTTGCGCGAGAGCCAGAAGACCTCGCCCTCGCTGAGCTCGGTGTCGAGCCAGATGAAGGGCAGGCGCGGATAGGCGGCTTCGAGCGGCGGGCGGCCCCGGCCGATCTCGCACACCAGGCCACCGCTCTTCGTCAGATGTCTCGGCGCCTCGGCCAGGATGCGATGGACGAGATCCAGCCCGTCATCGCCTGCGGCCAGCGCCATCCGCGGCTCATGCCGGAACTCGGGCGGCAGTTTGGCCATGCCGCCGGTATCGACGTAGGGCGGGTTGCTGATGATCAGGTCGTAGCGCTGGTCCTGCAGCGGCTTGAACAGATCGCCGCGATGAAGGGTGATCCGGTCGCCGAAGCGATGCGTCGCCACGTTGCGCCGGGCGAGCGCCAACGCGCCGGCCGAGAGGTCGACGGCGTCGATCTTCGCGCGGGGAAAGGCCAGCGCCGCCAGGATGGCAAGGCAGCCCGAGCCGCAGCAGAGATCGAGGATGCGGCGCGGCTTCGCCGTCGGCAGCGCGCCGCCGGCCAGCAGGTCGCCGATGAAGGAGCGCGGGATCAGCGCCCGGCGGTCGATGTGGAAGCGCACGCCCTGCATGTAGGCCGCTTCCAACAGGTAGGGCGCCGGCATGCGCAGCGCGATCCGCGCCTCGATCAGGGTCATGAGGCGTGCCTTCTCGGGCTCCGTCGGCACGAGGTCGAGCCACGGATCGATCCGGTGGATCGGCAGGCGCAGGGCCTCGAGCACCATGAAGGCTGCCTCGTCGACGGCGTTGGTCGTGCCGTGCCCATAGGCCAGCCGCGCGCTGCGGAAACGTGCGACGGCGAAGTGGAAGAAATCACCCAGGGTGACGAGAGAGGGTTTGGTTGCGCGTGCCATGCGGGCCTACATTAGCGGATATGAATCGCCGCGCGCTTCTTTTCGCCGGACTCGCTGTCGCGGCGACCGCCGTTGCTCCGGCACGCGCCGTCCCGGCGGAGATCAGGGTGATCCTGATCGGCGGTCCGGACTGTCCGCCCTGCGTGCGGTGGAAGCGCGAGTATCGCGCCGCCTGGATCGCGTCGCCCGAGTTCCGCCAGGTCGCCTGGGAAGAGGTCGAGGCGGCACAGTTCCGCGAGGCCTACCAGGAACGGTACTGGCCGGGCGACCTGGCCCCCATCCTCGCCCAGATCCCGCGCAAGAGCGGGGCGCCGCGGTTCCTGATCGTGCAGTCGGGGCGGATCGTGTCGAACCATCTCGGCGTCAGCAAATGGGCCAGCACGCTCGAAGACCTTCGCAAACTCCTCGGATAGGCAACATGGCAGGCGCACTCGACGGTCTGGTCGTTCTCGACCTCACGACCCATCTTTCCGGTCCCTTCTGCGGCATGCAGCTCGCCGACATGGGGGCCGACGTCATCAAGATCGAAAGCCCGCAGGGCGATTCGATGCGCGGCGCACCGCCGTTCGTCGAGGGTGAGTCGGCGCCGTTCATGCTGTGGAACAGGAACAAGCGCGGTCTGAAGCTCGACCTCAAGAACGAAGACGATCTTGCCGTGTTCTGGGAACTGGTCGACGGCGCCGACGTGGTGCTGGAGAATTTCCGTCCCGGCGTGATGAAGCGGCTGGGCCTCGGCTGGGAAGAGCTGCACGCGCGCAACAAGCGCCTCGTGCTGGGCTCGATCTCGGGCTTCGGCCAGACCGGTCCCTATGCCGGCCGCGGCGGCTTCGACCTGATGATCCAGGCCATGTCGGGCCTGATGTCGGTCACCGGGCCGAAGGACGGCCCGCCGTACCGGATTCCGCTCGCCATCTCCGACGTGGGCGCCGGCCTCTACCTCACCATCGGCGTGCTGAGCGCGCTGCAGGCGCGGCACAAGACCGGCGAGGGCCAGTGGGTCGAGACGTCGCTGCTCGAGGCCACGGTGTCGCTGGGCGTCTACGAGGCCGCCAACTACTTCGCCAACGGGCTCCGGCCGGAGAAACTCGGCCAGGCGCATCGCGGCTCCTCGCCCTACCAGGTTTTCCAGACGGCCGACGGCTGGCTGACCATCGGCGGGGCGCAGCAGAACTTCTTCCGCAGGCTCTGCGCCCTGATCGGCAAGCCCGACCTGCCCGAGGATCCGCGCTTCAAGGCCAATGCCGACCGGGTGAGGAACAACGAGGCGATCGTCGCCATCCTGCAGGCCGAGATCGCCAAGCGCACGACCGACGACTGGATGGCGATCCTGGAGAAGGAAGGCATCCCGGCCGGGCCGGTGCTGCATCACGACGAGGTCTTCGCCGATCCGCAGATCCTGGCGCGGGGCATGGTGGCCGAGGTCGAACACGCCAAGGCGGGCCGGCAGAAGACGCTGGGCGTGCCGCTCAAGCTCTCGGCGACGCCGGGCGGCGTTAGCCGCCCGGCGCCGACGCTCGGCCAGCACGATGCGGAAATCCGCGGCAAGGGCCGTTAGGCAAAGTCACCAGCGCGAGCGCTGATACTTGTCGGGGACACCGTCGCCGTTCTTGTCGCGGTCGTACCGATCGGGGATGCCGTCCCGATCGCTGTCACGCGCACGATGGTAAGATGGCCTCGACGGGGCCACCGGCACCGGCACGTAGCGCGTCTGGGTGATCACCTGCGGCCGGGGCGGCGGCGGGGCGTAGTAGGTCGGGGCCGACCGGTAGTAGCCCGGCTGGCTGACATAGTTGTTGGAATACCCGGTGTAGCCGTAGTTCGAACCGTAGCCCGGACTGTAGCCGTAGGTCGTCGGATAGCCCGACTGTTCGACGCACCCCGCCGTCACCACCACAAGGCCCGCGGCGGCGAGCCAACTGACGCAGCGCATTCTTTCCCTCCACCGGGAACGTCCGATGTCGCATACGGCGTTCCCATGAGTGGAGATTCGCGATCGACGGCGGCGGCTCGTGGACGCAAAGACGTCTTATTGGAGGCCGGCCGTGATCGAGTGGTGACCGGACGTAGAAACGGCTCCCGGATCGCTCCGGGAGCCGTCGTGCCGACCGAGTGGATCGTTAGCGCTGGAAAGCGTCCGGGATATGGTCGCCGTTGGCGTCGATGTCGCGGCTGTTGGGCACGCCGTCGCGATCATAGTCGCCATTGGGACCACGGCGGCTCTGATAGCCGTAGCGCGGGGCGTTGTTGTAGTACCCGCTGTTGTTGTAGGCGTAGTTGCTGCCGTACGCCGGACGGCTGTTGTAATTGCCGTTGTTGTAGGCCGGGCGGGTATTGTAGCCGTTGTTGTAGGCGTACGTATTGTCGTAGCCGGTCTGGGTACACGCGGCGGTCGCGGCCAGCAGGCCCGCCGCCATCACGAACTTCAGCTTGTTCATCGCTACCTCCGTTTCGGGTCGAACCGTGTCTCGCGACAGGCACTTGTCCCTAGAACGAGGTACGCCGCCCGAAGTGGCATCGGGCGGGCGAAAAGTTGAAGTTATGTAAAGCCCTTCGCCCGGCAACCGAGACGGATGCCGGGCGTTTCGGACCTCCGGCTAGAGGGCGCCGGGTGCCGGGCCGCGCGCGACCTTGGCGTTGAGCTTCGGCGGATGCGTCACGATCGACTTCAGCGCCGGCACGGGCTTGCGCAGCTTGGCGATGTTGGGCAGCGGCCGGGCCAGTACCGGGTTGGTCTTGAATGCCTGCTCCATCGCGTGGGCGGCGCCCAGGACCTCGCCGTCGCCGCGGAAGCGGCCGACCACCTGCAGGCCGAACGGCATCTTCTTGTCGTCGACGCCGCAGGGCAGTGAGACGGCCGGGTTCGACGTCAGGGTGACGAAGTACTTGGTCGCCATCCAGTGGTAGTAGGTGCCGAGCTTCTTGCCGTCCATCTCCTCGATGTAGAGCTGCTTCCACGGGAAGGGCGAGAAGCCGACGGTCGGGCCGATCACCAGATCGTACTCCTTGTAGATCTGTTGGAAGGCGCGGAAGATCCGCGTCTGCTCGCCATGCGCCCAGGCGAAGTCAGCCAGGCTGAGCTTCGCGCCGAGTTCGTAGTTGGCGATGATGTTCGGCCCCAGCATCTCGCGATTGTTGTTGTAGGAGTCGTGGTAGCGCGACAGGAAGCTGACCGCGCGGATCACGTCGAAGCAGCGGTCGGCGTCGCCATAGTCGACGTCCACCTTGTCGAGGCTGCGGAAGAACGGCTTCATCGCCTTGATCTTCTCGCGGAAGGTCCGGCGGATCGACTTGTCGACCGGCGCGCCGCCGAAATCCTCGGTGTAGGCGACCCTGAGGCTGCCGAGATCGACCGGCCACGGTTCGGCATAGGCTTCCGGCTCGAGCGGGAAGCTGAGCGGATCGCTGTCATGCTGGCCGACCTGCGTGGCGAAGAGCAGGCAGACATCGGCGACGCTGCGGCCCATCGGGCCCAGCACCGAGATCGGCGTCCAGCCCATGGCGCGGCGCTCGACCGCGACCATGCCCGGCGAGGGGCGGAAACCCACCACGCCGCAGAAGGCGGCGGGGTTGCGCAGGCTCCCGCCGGTATCCGAGCCGGTGCAGACCGGCAGCATGTCGGTGGCGAGCGCTGCCGCCGAGCCGCCCGACGAGCCGCCGGCATTGAGCATCGGGTTGAAGGGATTGCCGGTGGCGCCCCAGACCGGGTTGCGGCTGTTCGAGCCGGCGCCGAATTCCGGCACGTTGGTCTTGCCGACGACGATGGCGCCCGCGGCGCGCACGCGGCTCACCATGACGTTGTCGTAGCCCGGCACGTAGTCGCGATAGAGCGGCGAGCCGTAGGTGGTGAGGAGGTCCTTGGTCTCCTCGAGGTCCTTGATGCCGGTCGGCAGACCGTGCAGCAGCGGCAGGTCCTCGCCACGGCGCACCGCGGCCTCGGCGGCCTTGGCTTCCTTGCGGGCGCGGTCGACGCACATCGCAGTCACGGCGTTCACCGCCGGGTTCACCTCCTCGATGCGCTCGAGACAGGCGTCGAGCAGCTCGACCGGTGAGATTTCCTTGGTGCCGATGCGGCGGCGCAGCTCGACCGACGACAGGGTGACGAGTTCTTCTTTCGACATAGCTTCCTCTTCTTGAAATCGATTACGGCCGGTGCAGCTGGACCGGTTCGCGAGTGACGGTGCGGCGGCCGTTCTTGTAGGCGGCCAGGACCGGCGCAATGGTCCTGAGCGCCATGACCGCATCGGGAGCATCGAGGACCACGAGGTCGGCCGGACCGCCGACGGCAATGCCATAGTCGTCCTTGCGCATCAATTTGGCGGCCGTCTTGGTCGTCATGTCCCACAGCGCCTTCACTTCATCGTCGTTGGCGCGCTGGGTGACGATGGCATGCATGTTGACCTGGCGCAGCAGCTGGCCATCGCCGAACGGCGTGAACGGATTGAGAATGTTGTTGGAGCCGACGGAGCAGGTGACGCCGCGCTCGGTCAGGAAGTTCAGGTCGAGGACGTTGCGCGGCACGTTATGGTCGGTGTGCCGACCTCCGAGATAGAGGTCGGTCGCCGTCAGCACCGTCGCGGCGACGCCGGTGTCGGCCATGCGCCGGGCGACCGTGTCGAGGTCCTTGAAGGGCATGGTCGAAAGCTTGCCCACGTGGCCGACGGCGACCCGGCCGCCCCATTTGTACTTCTCGGCGAGATCGCAGACCAGCAGCGTGTCGAGATGGTCGGCGGTGGGGCCGCTGTCGACGTGCATGTCGATATCGGCATCGAACTCGCGCGCCATTTCGAAGACGCGATGGATCTGGGCAGCGCTGTCGCTGTCGTAGCTGGGCGCCGCGCCGACGACCCTCGCGCCGTTCTTCAGCGCCTCGACCATCAGCTCGTCGGTGCCGGGATTATTGGTCAGGCCTTCCTGCGGCATGACGCAGATCTCGATGTCGATCGCCCACCTGTACTTGTCGACCAGCGCCTTGACGCCTTCGAAGCCGCGCATCCCGATCTTGGGGTCGACCTCGCAATGGGGGCGCATGCGGGTGGCGCCGTGGCCGATGCATTTCTCGATCGTCGCCGACGCACGCTCGATCACGTCCTCGACCGTCATCGTGTGTTTGACTGCCGACACGCGCTCCATGGCGAGGTGCGGCATGCGCCTGGTGTTGTGCTCGCAGCGGCCGAGGATGCAGGCCTTGTCGAGGTGGATGTGGGTGTCGACGAAGCCGGAGCAGACGAGGCGGCCGTGGCCCTTGTATTCCTCCCGGGCGCTGCCGCCCAGCTTCGGGGCGATGGCGGCGATGCGGCCCTGGACGACGCCGATGTCGGTGGTCGGTTGATCGGGCGTACTGTCGGCGAGCCGCACATCGCGCAGGACAAGGTCGAAATCCATCATCACTCCAGTCGCCGGCGGCGGCCGGCACGCATGTTGCACCATGCCGTCGTCCAATAACAGCCCGACGGCCCCGGAGGCTCAGCAAGAACCATGCTCTCTCGACGTCACCTCCTGCTTGCAGCAACGGCCGCGGCCGCTTCCCCGAGCATCGCCGCGGGGCAGACCGCAACCCCGGCGCCGTGGCCGACCAAGCCGATCCGCTGGATCGTCAACTTTCCACCCGCAGGTGCGGCCGACATCATGTCCCGGGCACTGGCGGAGTATTTCGGCACGAAGCTCGGTCAGCCCATCATCGTCGAGAACAAACCCGGCGCCGGCGGCATGCTAGGGGCGGATATCGTGGCCAAGGCCCGTGGCGACGCCTACATCGTCATGATCTCCAGCGCCGCCTCGCACGGCATCGGACCCGTCCTTTACAAGGACGTGCCCTACGATCCACTGGCCGACTTCACCCATATCCATCTGGTGGGCACCTTCCCGAGCGTCCTGGCGGTGAACGGCACGTCGCCAATCGGCTCGGTGAAGGAGCTGATCGACAGGGCGCGCGCGAAACCGGGCGAGGTCACTTATGGTTCCGGTGGCAACGGCACGATGAATCATCTGGTCGGCCAGCTGCTGGCGCTCTCGACCAAGGTACAGCTCACGCACATTCCCTATCGCGGCTCGGCGCCGGCGATGAACGACCTGATGGGCGGCCAGATCGCGGCGCTGATGGAGAGCCTGCCGACGGCGACCGGGTACTTCACCTCCAAGCGCATGAAGCCGCTGGCGGTGAGCGAGGACCAGCGTGCACCGACCCTGCCGGACGTGCCGACCTTCCGCGAGGCGGGATTCCCCGAGGTCGTGGCGACCAACTGGTTCGGCTTCTCCGCCCCGGCCGGACTCCCTCCCGAGATCGCCAAGCGATGGGAGGTGGAAATCGCCGCCGCCCTGCAAAGTGCCGAGATCAAGGAGCGGTTCGACAAGCTCGGCATCCGGCCTGGGACTCTGGGCGCGCAGGGCTACACGGCGCTCATCGCCAAGGAGCTGCCGCGCTGGCGCGAGGTGATCAAGGAAGGAAATATCCGCGCAGACTGATTGCCTGATGCGCCGCTTCCGGCACAATGCGCGCCGGAGGAAATCAAGATGGTGCATCCGCTTCGCGACAAGGCGGCCGTCAGCGGCATTGGCGAGACCGCATATACGCGCGGCACGACCAAGAGCGGCCTCGCGCTGCAGCTCGAGGCCAGTCTCAGGGCGCTCGACGATGCCGGGATCGACCCGCGCGACGTCGACGGCGTCATTCCGTATTTTCCCGGCGGTGCGATCGCCGAGGACTTCATCGCCAATCTCGGCCTGAAGGATCTCACGCTCTCGGCCTTCATCCCGATGGGCGGCGCGACCTGCACGGCGGCGATCCAGATGGCGGCGATGGCGGTGACGACCGGCGTCTGCAAGCACGTGCTGATCTCGGTCGGCCGCACGGGCTATTCCGGATCGCGCGTCTCGACCCGCCTGCAGCAGTTCCCGGTGTTCGCACAAGCTGCCGAGTTCGAGGCGCCGATCGGCATGTTCGCGCCAGCGCAGCTCTACGCCCAGGGCGCGCGCCGCCACATGGAACTCTACGGCACGACGGCGAGGCAGTTCGCCGAAGTGGCGGTCGTCACGCGCCAGCATGCGATCCTCAACGGCAATGTCGTCATGAACAAGCCGCTCACGGTCGAGGATCATCACGCCTCGCGCATGATCTCCGACCCGTTCCGCCTGTTCGACTGCAGCCTGGAGAGCGACGGCGGTGCCGCCGTGGTGGTGAGCGCCACCGATCGCGCGAAGGACCTCAGGAAGCCGCTGGTCACGATCGCCGGCGTCGCCGAAGGGCACCCTGAGTCGCCAGCCTCGATCGCGCAGCGCCCGGACATATTGGAATTCGGCCTGGTGAAGTCCGCGCCGCGCGCCTACGCGATGGCGGGGCTGGGGCCGAAGGACATCGACGTGGCGGAGATCTACGACTGCTTCACCTTCACGGTGATCCGCCAGCTCGAGATCCTGGGCTTCTGCAAGACCGGCGAGGGCGGACCGTTCGTAATGGACGGCCGCATCGCGCTGGGCGGTGAGCTGCCGATCAACACCCATGGCGGGCTGCTGAGCCAGGGTCACGTGGTCGGCCTCAACCATGTGATAGAACTGACGCGCCAGCTGCGCCGCGAGGCCGGCAAGGCACAGGTGAAGGATGCCGAAGTGGGTCTCGTCACCGGCTACGGCGACATGGGCGACGGGTCGATCGCCATCCTGAGGAGGGCGGCATGAGCATGGCTCCGATACCGGCTGCCGCGCCGGCTCCCGAACGCCCGCTGCCGACGCCGACGCGCGAGAGCCAGCCCTATTGGGATGGCATGCGCGAGGGCCGCTTCCTGCTGCAGTACTGTTTGTCCTGCGGTAAGGTCCGGCACTATCCGCGGCCCGTGTGCCCTCACTGCTTCTCGATGGAGAGCGAGTTCAGGGAAGCGCCGCTCGGCGGCAGTCTCCATGCCTGGACGGTGTGTCACCACCCGTTCAACTTCTTCTTCAAGGCATCGGCGCCCTACATCGTTGCACTGGTCGACATGGATGCCGGCGTGAGGGTCAATGCGCAGCTGCACGGTATTCCCGAAGGCGAGCTGAAGATCGGCCGGCGCGTGAAGCTGGGCTTCGAGCCGGTCAACAAAGAGGTGACGCTGCCCGTCTTCGTCGCCGAATAGAGAAATCCTGGGAGGAAAATCATGAAGCGTTCCGTTTTCGTGGCGTCGGCCCTGGCCGCGCTGCTGTTGCCGCTTGCCGCCTCGGCGCAGACCGACTGGCCGACCAAGCCGGTTTCGATGGTCGTGCCCTACCCGCCGGGCGGCGTGAACGACGCGGTGGCCCGCGTCTATGCCGAAAAGCTCTCGGCGGAACTGGGCAAGCCGTTCATCGTCGACAACCGCGCCGGCGCGGCCACCACCGTGGCGTCCAACTTCGTCGCCAAGGCCGCACCCGACGGCTACACGATCTATGCCGCCGGCACGTCGCTGATCATCAACCCGACGCTCACCGGCCAGGTCCAGTACGATCCCAACAAGAGCTTCGAGCTCGTGTCGCTGATGTCGTTCACACCCTTCATCCTGCACGTGAACGCCGACTTCCCCGCCAAGAACATGGCCGAGCTGATCGCTTACGTGAAAGCCAACCCGGGCAAGTTCAACATCGCGAGCTCCGGTATCGGCGCCACCAATCATCTCGCCGCCGAACTGCTCAAGGCCCAGGCCGGCCTCAACATCACGCACGTGCCCTACAAGGGCGGCGCCCAAGCGGGGCAGGACGTGGCGTCGGGCCAAGCCCAGATGATGTTCTCGGCTGCCCTCGAGGCCAAGCCGATCCTCGCGACAGGCCGCACTCGGGCCATCGCCATCTCGAGCCTGAAGCGCTCGCCGGCCTTCCCCGACATCCCGACCGTGGTCGAGGCGGCGGGACTACCCGACTTCGAGGCGGTGTTCTGGCAGGGCATGGTGGTACCGGCCGGCACACCCAAGGCGATCGTCGACAAGCTGCAGAAGGCGATCGCCAAGATCGCGGCCGAGCCCGAGATGATCGAGCGCTTCAAGCCCCAGGGCGTCGAGATTCGCGCCTCGACACCGGCCGAGTTCAAGACGTTCCTCGACAAAGAGGAGAAGCGCTGGACGAAGCTTATCAAGGAACAGAACATCAAGCCGGAGTAGGCACTCTCGTTAGAGTGCTTTCCGAAGTGTGAGATTGAAGCGGCGGGTTCCGGTCAATGGGTGCTCGCCGCTTTTCAATGTCAGTACGCCGTGATGGAACAGGCGTGACGGGCCGCCCCACACGACGACGTCGCCGTGCTCCAGCACGACCTTCCGGACGGGATCGGCGCGCTTGGGTCCGCCGAACTGGAAGGTGGCGGGGAGGCCGAGCGACACCGAGACGATGGGATGCGCATAGTCGGCCTCGTCCCGGTCCTGGTGCAGCGATAGCTTCGTGCCAGGCTCGTAGCGGTTGATCAGGCAGGCGTCGGGAGCGAAGGTCGCGAACCCGGCCGCGGTCGCCGCTTCGTCGGCGAGAACGAGGAACTCCACAGGCATGGCTGGCCACGGCGCGCCGCTTTGCGGGTCGTGCGCCTGGTAACGGTAGCCCGAGCGGTCGGTGACCCAGCCGGCCGTGCCGCAATTGGTCATCGCCACCGACATCTCGAAACCGCCGGGCGTCATCATATGTCGGAACGGCGCCTTGGCCGCGATCGCTTCGATCGCCGCCAGGAGCGCGACATCACGCTTTCGTGCGAATCCGCGCAACGCCGTGGCGCCGGGCGCCAGCGCCTCCTTCCTGCCATCTGCGTCGAACAGGCTTTGCTGCATCGTTCCGATATAGGGCATCTTCCGCCGGAAGCATCTGGAGTAGCGTGATGAAGAACTGGATCATTGCCGCCGCTGTGATCGTCGCCGGCCTGGCGACCGCGGCCGGCCCTGCAGCCGCGCAATCCGGAGAAGCCGCGAAGGGGCAGCGCGTCTTCAACACTCAGTGCAAGTCCTGCCATACGGTGGAGAAGGACGGCGCGCAGGCGACGGGTCCCAACCTGCACGGTCTGTTCGGTCGCAAGGCCGGCA
This sequence comes from uncultured Reyranella sp., assembly GCF_945957355.1. Lineage (GTDB taxonomy): Bacteria > Pseudomonadota > Alphaproteobacteria > Reyranellales > Reyranellaceae > Reyranella. The sequence continues at coordinate 32,709 of NZ_CAMFKM010000013.1, forward strand.
CGAATGCGGGCTATGCCTATTCCGACGCCATGAAGAATTCCGGCATCGTCTGGGACGATGCGACGCTCGCCGAATACACCCGCGATCCCAAGGGCAAGGTACCCGGCACCAAGATGCTCTACAATGGCGTGAAGAATGCCGGCCAGCTCGCCGACCTCGTCGCCTATCTCAAGGAAGCGACGAAGTAGCGCTTACGCCGTGAAGCTGTCGCGCGCCCGTACATAGGCGAACGAGCCCAGCACGAGACCGGCGGCCAAGGTGCCGAAGACCCAGCGATAGGCCGTGTCGCCGGCGCCGAAGGCTTCAACGATATAGCCGGCGATGGCCGGTAGCACGGTGAGGCCCAGGCATTGCGCCATGTTCACGGTTGTGACGCCGCGGCCGGCCAGCCGGTCGGGAAACAGCGCGCGGCCCTGCGCCACGATCACCGTGCCGTAGGCGCAGAAGAAGCAGAAGGCGATCAGCAGCGAGGCGGCGAGCCAGAGCGGCGGATGGGGCAGTACCGCGAGGACCGCCAGCAGCCCCGTCGAGATCGCGGCACCGCCGAACACTACTCTCTTGCGCGAGCGCAGTACGCGATCCATCGGCCCGTAGGCCAGGATGCCCAGGATCTGGGCCACGCCCATGGCCAGCAGCACGTTGCCGCGGGCCACGCCGTCGAGCTTGTGCACGTCGTAGAGATAGGGGCCGCCCCATACACCGAGCACCGTCAGCATCGTTGCGTATGCGAAGAAGTGCATGGAGAGGACGGGGCCGAGGCCGGGGGTGCGCCACACTTCCCACAGGCCGCGCACAATCTGCCCGGGCGACTCCCGCGCGGGCTCGGGTCCGCGATGTTCCGGCGGCCGGTCGCGCACGAAGATCAGGAAGCCCACCGCGACCAGCAGCGTGACGATGGCGAGACCAACGAAGCCTGTGCGCCAGCCGACGGTTGCCGCGATCCAGGCGAGTGGTGTGGCGGCCGCGAGGGTGCCGATGTTGGAGGCCGCGAACACCCAGGAGAGGCGAGTCGCGAGCCTGGCCGGCTCGAACCAGCGCGAGCACAGGAACACCACCGACATGAAGGAGGCAGCGCAGCCGATGCCGACGATGGTGCGCCCGGCGATCAGGTCGGTGGCATCGGACGCATGGGCGATCCAAAGCGATCCCAGCATTGCGAGCAGCGACAGGGCCGCCACCGTCCGCCTTGCGCCGAACCGGTCGAACCACAGGCCGACGGGAATCTGGACCGCGAACAGGGCGAAGAAGAAGGCGCTGCCCGCCCAGCCGAGCTGGCGCGCGCTGAGGTCGAGGTCGCGCACGAGCTCGGGCGCGATCACGCTGTTCGACACGCGATAGAACTGGCTGAGGCAGGTGACGGCGATCAGCAGGATGAGCAGGGGCAGTCTCGACGCCATGGCCCGGCTTGCTACCACGGATGCGACGAACATTCCTTCGGTTTGGACCGAAGGATCATCCGGCAATTCCGTCGTCTCAAGCGGATCGCCATTTCGGGCCGACCCTTGGCCGATCTCGTCCTAGTCGAGGCTCTTGCCGTCGATTTGCTTGTCGAAGGCGAGGTCGTCATTGAGGCACCATTGCTCGGCGACAAGGCCGTTCTCGATGCGGAAGATCGAGAGTTCGTCGACATTGATCGCATGGCCGGTCGGCGGGCGTTTGCCGAAGGGGCCGAGATGGGTTCCCGTCGAGTGATAGCGCACCGCGACCCGATCGCCGTCGATGATCATGTCGTCGATATGTTCGCGCCAGTCTGGAAAACCGGCGCGGATGCGTTCGATGGCGCGGCGGATGCCGTCGTGCCCGTCGCGACTCTCGCCTTTGCCCCAGCCCTTGGGCATGTGCGCCACGAAGTCGGCGGCATAGATTTCCGGGATCGCGTCGAGTTCGCCGGTGCCCCAGATCTCGTGCAGTCGCTCGATCAGGTCGCGGGCTTGGTCGCGGGACATCATCGCTGTGCCGACATCAGAAGGAAAGAAGGACGCTCGTCGGCACCCGCCCAGTCGGGATGCGCGGCAACGTCGTCCGCGCTCGCGGACCATTCTTCCAGCCGCGCTATCGTGAAGCCCGTCGCGATCAGCAGGTTGGCGTAGGTGGCGACGGTGCGGTGCTGCTTGATGACGCCTTTGGCCAGCCAGTCGGTCGAGCGGGTGCCTTCCTCAGCGTAACTGTTCACCGGCCAGGCGAGACGGCCGTCGGGATCGCGTGTCCAGGCGGGACGGCCAGGCGCAGTGTACATCGGATGCTCGACCGAGAAGACGAAGCGGCCGCCCGGCACAAGGCCGCAGCGGACCTGTTGGAACAGGCCGCGCAGATTTTCGATATAGTGCAGCGCCAGCGAGCTGTAGACGAGATCGAACGCGCCTTCGGCCAGCGCGAGTGCCTCGAGGTCGGCGCGCTCGTAGCGGATCGCGGGGTCGCCCGTGGTCTCGCGCGCCCGCGCCAGCATGTTCTCCGACACGTCTAGGCCTAGAACGGCGGCCGCGCCGGCATCGCGCGCCCAGCGGCAGAACCAGCCGAAGCCGCAGCCCAGATCCGCGACCCGCCGGCCCTGGAGGTCGGGAAGCATCGACTGCAGGGTCGGCCATTCAGGTGCCGCCGGCAGCCCTTCCACGGACCGCGGAAGGCGGCTGTAGCCCGCAAAGAACTCGGGGGTGTCGTAGATGTTCTGCGTCATCGTCCTATTTGACGGCAGCGGCCGCCCTGGCCTGGCGGCAGGCGAGTGCCAGCGCGGCGCCGAGGTCGCCGAGCAGCTTGCCGGTCATCTCGTCGATGAGCTTGCCGTCGGCGAACTTGTTCTGCGCCTGGGCGATCATGACCTCGGGCTTGTTGACCGGACGGCCATCGAGGAACACCAGGGTCTGGCGAAGCTGGTACTGGGCGCGCGCCGTGCCGAGGACGCCCATCGAGGCGCCGAACAGGGCGACCGGCTTGGCGGCGAAGGGCTGCGGGCTCATGCGCGAGAGCCAGTCGATGGCGTTCTTCAGCACGCCGGAGATGCCGTAATTGTATTCCGGGCTGACGAGGACGATGCCGTCGGCCTCGAGCATGGCCTTCTGTGCGGCCTGCACCTTGTCGGGAAAACCCTTGGCCTGCAGGTCGGCGTCGTAGAGCGGCCAGTCGCCGATTTCGATCGTGTCGCACGCGGCGCCGGTCGGGAGCCGCTCGACGAAGGCCTGCAGCGACAGGCGGTTGAAGGACGCCTTGCGCAGGCTGCCGCAGAAGGCGACGAGTTTCAGGCTCTCGGACATGCGAAGGGTTCCTTTGTCAGCGTGGGCATGGAGGGCTACATAGGAGGCCCTTGGAAAGTTGGCAAACCCGGGAGCAGGGCGAAAGATGATGCGATCCGTATTCGTGGCCGCCGGCGTCGCGGCCGCCGCATTGACCCTTTCGCAACCGGCCGCCGCTCAGGACCAGCCGCCCGACAAGTGGGTCATGTACTGCTCCTCCGATGGCGGCCGGGATTGCGGCGCCCAGGCGACAATCGATGGCAACAGCCTCCTCGGCCAGTTCCTCGTGATGCGCTACTCGGCGGCCTACAAGAAGATCTCCGTGGTCGGGGACGGCCAGGGCGTGCGCGCCAGCATCCAGGTCGATTCCAACCCCTTCATCTCGACCAGCATCTGCGGCCAGGGCATCTGCCAGTACGACGAAGGCAAGTCGGCCGAGCTGCTGCAGCAACTGCGCACGGGCTCGCAGATCCAGATCCAGCTCGAGTTGCAGGGTACGATGGCGGGGCCCTTCGTGCAGTCGCTCAAGGGCTTCGATCGCGAGCTACAGAGGGCGTTGGCGGCCCAACGCGCTCGCTAACATTAACATTGCTTGGCATCGCGACGGCCCGCGAACCCGCGGCTGCCGCGTTCAACGCCGGGAATGATCCCCGTCGTCGGGCTCCCGCTCCCGTCCGGCGGCCTGCCGAATGAGGGCGAGCGCCGGTCCGATTACGCTGTCGTCGGCGTCAGCTGGATACACGGCATAGGCCGTTATTGTGAATTCCGGCCGGCCGGAATCGATCGTGAGTCTGCCGCTCTTCAGGTAAGGGCGCACGAGGCGGACCGGAAAGTAGCCCGAGCCACCATTGTCGAGCACATGTTGCAGGCCCAGCCAGCCGATATTGACGCTGAGGGCAGCACCGAAGAATTCCGGGAAGCTCGCACCGTGGCGCGCAATGTATTCCGGCCCCCAGTCGATACAGACGTAATGCGGTCCCAGCGCCGAACGGCGCAAGGGCTTCGTCGATGCGAGAACGAGCCTGTCGTCGAACAGGGGTTCGACCCGCAAACCCGGCCGGCTCTGCGGCGTGTACATGACGGCGACGTCGATGCGTCCTTCGACCAGCCCTTCCATGAGGTCACGCTCTACGCCGATCTCGGCACGGACGGACAAGTCGGTGGCCGTCGCAAGAAGCGCCGGCAGCTGCCGCAAGAGAAACTGATCCCACAGGCCGATGCGCGCGCCGATGGTGAGCGTGGCGCGAAAGCCTTCGGCGATGCCGACATCGTGGCGTGCCTGTTCGACCGTACGCACGAGGGTGGAAGCATGCTTCTGGAAACGCCGACCGGCCGAGGTCAGCGTGGCGCCGCCCTTGTTGCGGACGAAGAGGCGGCAGCCCAACTGCGTCTCCAGCGTCCGGATGCGCGTGCTCACGGTCGACTGCGTAACGTGCAGCCGTTCGGCCGCCATCACGAAGTTGCCGGCGGCGACGACTGCCAGGAAGGTGCGGGCCTGTTCGGTGTCCACGGCGCTCTAGTATCGACTTAGTCGATATTATCGGCCGATTATCATCGTTTCCCAAATAGTTTGCTTCGTCCTAGCATTGAACAGGAGCAGACATGACCGACATGGCAATGGCGAACACTGGCTTCGATGGCGGTCATGCGATCGACAAGGCCGGCCTGATCGCCTTTCTGAACGAACTTCTCGAGGCGGAACGCGCCGGCGCCAAGGTGGCGCTGGAAAGTGCTGCCGAGGCAACCGAGCCTGCAGTCGTTGCCCTGCTGAAGAACATCCAGCGGGATGAAGCGCATTGGTGCGCGATGCTGCTTCGCCAGATCAAGCAGCTGGGCGGCGAGGTGTCGCCGCGTATCGGCGCCTTCCACGGCAAGGCGATGGCGATCCGGGACCTGAAGGAGCGCATCGTCTTCCTCAATCGCGGCCAGGGTTGGGTGGTGCGCAAGCTGCGCGAGGTGACTCCACTGGTGCGTGACGAGGCCCTGCATGCCGATCTGGCGCACATGCTTTCTTCGCATGTGGCGAACATCACCCTGGCCAATTCGACGATCGCATGAAGGCCAACGACAACGCAGCCAACCGCGACGAACTGGCAGAGGACTACAGCTCTCCTCCCTGCATGATGCATCTCGTCGATCCGATCTCGGGCATGGTGTCCGACCAGGATCCCCGCCAGCAACAGGATCTCAAGCGCTGGCGCACGGTGGAGCGCGAGCGGTTGATCGCGCTGCGTCTGGCGATCCCTGCCGAGGAGAGACGTCGCTTCTCCGAGCGCGTGGCGCGCGAACTCGACCGGCTCCTGGGCGATCTCTCAGGGAAGACCGTCAGCGTCTATCTGCCGTTTCGCGGCGAACCCGACCTGCGTCCCTGGATCGAGGGGCTGTCGATGTGCGGGGCGACCGCGGCGTTGCCGGTCGTCGTCGCTCCGTGCTCGCCGCTGGTGTTCCGCACGTGGGCTCGCGGGGAGCCGCTTCAGCCCGGTGTCTGGAATATCCCGGTGCCGGCCGGAGGAACGGTCGTGACGCCCGACATCGTGATCGCGCCCGTCGTCGGTTACGACCAGGCCTGCTACCGGCTGGGCCATGGCGGCGGCTTCTACGACCGCACGCTGGCCGCATTGCCGGGCCGCCCTCGTATCCTGGGCGTGGGCTACGAACGGCTCGCCCTGCGTACCATCTACCCCCAGACGTATGACGTGCCGATGGACGCCATCGTCACGGAAGCGGGCGTGCTCATTCGCTAGCCGCCCCGCTATTCGAGCCGGCGGGAGAACAGCCAGGTCGCGTAGCCCAGCGTGACGCAGCCGATCAGCGCCATCGGCCAGAGGTGGGGCCAGGCGAGTTCCCAGGTGAGGTCCTGCAGGAAGATCCCTCGGCTCAGGGTCACCATGTAGCGGATCGGGTTGAGATGGGTGAGCGCCTGGGCCCAGTCGGGCATGTTGGCAATGGGAGTCGTGAAGCCGGACAGCACCATCGCGGGCGACAGGAACAGGAACACGCCGAGGATCGCCTGCTGCTGGGTCTTGGCCACCGATGAGATGACCAGCCCGATCCCGACCGCGGACAGGACGAAGATCGCGATTGCCACGTTGAACAACACGACGCTGCCGACGAAGGGCACGCCATAGGCGAACCAGGTGAGCAGGGCGATCAGGTTGGCCTCGACGAAGCCGATGCAGAGCGCCGGGACGGTCTTGCCCACGAGGATTTCCATGGGGCGCAACGGCGTGACGAGCAGCTGCTCGAACGTGCCGAGTTCGCGCTCGCGGGCGACCGAGAGCGCCGTGATCAGCAGGGTCGCCACGATGGTGAGCAGCACCGTCAGGCCGGGCAGGATGAACCAGCGGCTGTCGAAGTTGGGATTGAACCAGGCGCGTGAGTGAATGTTCAACTCGGCGGTGGCCTGGCCGGCCCGCGCCAGGTTGAAGCTTTCGACGATGCCCAGCGCGTAGCTCTGCAGGATGAGGGCGGCGTTGGACTTGCGGCCGTCGAGCAGCAGCTGGACGCGGGCCGGCCGGCCGGCCGCGACATCGGCGGAGAAGGTCTGGCCGACATGCAGCACCGCCTTTACTTTCTGCGAGTCGAGCGCGTTCTGGACGGCCCGTGGATTGTCGAAGCGCGCGACGACGTGGAAGGCCGGTGAGGCCTCGAAGCGGCTGACGAGTTCCTGCGCCGGTCGTGCGCGGTCCTCGATCCAGAGGCCGAGGGCGGCATCGGACACTTCGAAGGTTGCGGCGCTTCCGAACAGGACGAGCTGCACCAGCGGCGGGACCACCAGAACCATGCGGCTCTTGCGATCCTTCCACAGCATCTTGAATTCCTTGAGGATCAGCGCCGCGATGCGTCGCCACATGGGGTTACTCCAGGCTGCGGCGGGTGCGGGCGATGGCCAGCGCGAGGAACACGATGGCGAAGCCCATCAGCATCGCGAGGTTGGGCAGCAGTACGGGCCAGACCGTGCCCGCGAGGAACAGGGTCTGCAGGCTCGATACGAAGTAGCGGGCCGGAAAGACCGTCGTCACGGCCTGTACCCAGCGCGGCATGCTCTCGATGTCGAACATGAGTCCCGACAGGATCAGCGCCGGCATGAAGGTGACGAGGAAGGCGAGCTGCGCCGCGACGAACTGGCTGCGGGCGACCGTCGATATCAGCAGGCCCATCGCCAGGGAGACGATGAGGAACACCGAGGAGATGGCGATCAGCACCTCGGGGGAGCCGCGGAAGGGCACCTCGAACACGACCAGCCCGATGAAGACCGAGACAGCGAGACCGCCCAGTCCCAGCACGAAATACGCGACCAGCTTGCCGAGCAGGATCTCGGTCATGCTGGCCGGCGAGGCGAGCATCGCCTCCATCGTGCCGCGCTCCCATTCGCGCGCCACCACCAGGGCGGTCAGCAGGGCGCCGATCATGGTCATGACCATCGCGATGAGGCCGGGCACGATGAAGTTGGTGCTGCGGATTTCGGGATTGAACCAGTAGCGGTTCTCGACCGTGACGGGAGACAGGGCCGGCTGGGCGCGGTCCCGCCGGTGACCCAGCAGCCACGTTGCCACGACACCCTGGGCGTAGCCGGTGACGATCCGGGCATTGTTGGCGTCGACACCGTTGACCACGATGGCGATGTCGGCCGCGCGGACCGGGTCGGCGACGCGCCGCGAGAAATCGCTGCGCAGCACGACGAAGCCTTCGATGTCGCCGCGCATCAGGGCGGCCTCGGCAGCCTTTGATGTGAGGAAGGAGAAGGGCTGGAAGTAGGGCGTATTGGCAAAGGCCTGGAACAGGCCCGCCGACTCGACGCTGCGGTTCTCGTCGACGATGCCGAAGCGCACGTTGCGGGCGTCGAGCGAGATGCCGAAGCCGATCAGCAGGAGCAGGACCACCGGCATCACGAGGGCAATCGCGATCGACGAGGGGTCGCGCACGATCTGGACGAACTCCTTGTGCAGCAGCCCGCCGAAACGACGGAAGAAGGTGCGGGCCGACGTCATGCGGCCGCCGCGCCCTGGCGTTCGGTGTCATGCTCGCGGATCAGGCCCACGAACGCGTCTTCGAGTGTCGGCTCGGGCAGGTCCGCCGTCACGAAGCGCTGCTTCATCGCATCCGGGCTGCCGGAGGCGATCATCCGTCCGGCATAGACGATGCCCAGCCGGTCGCAATACTCGGCCTCCTCCATGAAGTGCGACGTCACCAGCACCGTGACGCCACCCTCAGCCAGCCCGCCGATGCGCGACCAGAATTCCCGCCGCATCAGCGGATCCACACCCGAGGTGGGTTCGTCGAGGAACAGGACCTGCGGTTCGTGCAGCAGGGCGCATCCCAGCGCCAGGCGCTGCTTGAAGCCGAGCGGCAGGGTCCCCGCTTCCAGGTCGGCGACGGCCCCGAGGTCGAAGCTCTCGATCGTCCAGGCGATGCGGTCGGATCGGCGACGGCCAGCAAGGCCGTAGACGCCGCTGAAGAAGTCGAGATTGTCGCGGACCGACAGGTTGCCGTAGAGCGAGAATTTCTGGGACATGTAGCCGATGTGTTCGCGCGCCGTCGCGCGGGCCCGACCGAGATCGACGCCGGCCACATGCGCCGAACCGGCGCTGGGCACCAGCAGGCCACAGAGCATGCGGAAGGTCGTGGATTTGCCCGCGCCGTTGGGACCGAGCAACCCGAAGATCTCGCCGGGCCTCACGGTGAAGCTCACCCGGTCGACCGCCCGGAATTTTCCGAAGTCGCGTGTGAGGTCGCGAGCCTCGATCGCGATGCCGTCGGTTGAGGGGGTGATGGCCTCCTGAGGCGGTGGCGCTGCGACTGGCGGTCGGTCGGCCTGGAGCAGACTGACGAATGCATCCTCAAAACGTGGCCGCGTCGGACGGGCGGTCGCATCGCTTCCCACCAGAGCGGTAAGGTCGGGGAGGACGCCTCCCTCTTTAAGCACGAGCCGCAGGCTGCGGCCCTGGATGGTGGCATCGGCGACGGAGGGAAGCGCGGCCGCAGCACGCTGGATGCGATGGCGCTGTCGCTCGGGCAGTTCGACCAGAAAGGTGCGTCCCTCCAGCCGCCGAGTGAAGTCGGCAGGACTACCGGAGGCGAGGAGTCGCCCTCCATCGAGCAGGAGAAAGCTGTCGCATCGTTCGGCTTCGTCGAGATAGGCGGTGCTCCAGACGATGGCGACGCCGGTCCCCGCCATTGTTCGCACGATGCGCCACAATTCGCGCCGGGAGGCAGGATCGACGCCGGCGCTCGGTTCGTCGAGCAGCAGCAGTTTCGGCCGCGGCAGCAGGGCACAGGCGAGCCCGAGCTTCTGCTTCATGCCGCCAGAGAGCTGTCCCGCCAGCCGGCCAGTGAAGGGAGCAAGGCCGGTGAACTGCAGCAGCGTCGCGAAGCGCTCGCTGCGGGCTGCGGTGTCCAGATCGTGCAGGTCCGCCTGCAACTCGAGGTTTTCCTGGACAGTCAGGTCCTCATAGAGACCGAAGCGCTGCGGCATGTAGCCGATGTCGCCCCGCACCGCGTCACGGTCCGTGGCCTCATGGCCGAGGACCTGCAGCGTTCCAGCATCCGGCATGAGGAGGCCGGCGATGAGACGAAGCAGCGTCGTCTTGCCGGCGCCATCCGGGCCGACGAGACCGGTGATTTGGCCGGCGCCGACCGTGGCCGTCACGTCCGTCAGGGCGGCCGTCGTCCCGAAATTCTTGCTGAGCCCGGCGAGGGTGACTGTTGCAGGCATGGCGCCGGCCTAGCCGGCACCGAGCGGCACGCGGACCGTGACCGGCATGCCCTGACGCAGGCGATCGTCGGGATTCTTGATGAACACACGCAGGCGATACACGAGCTGGGTGCGCAGCTCGGTGGTCTCCACTGTTTTCGGCGTGAATTCGGCCGTGGGCGAGATGAAGCCGATCCAGCCTTCGTAGGGATGGTTCGGGTCGGTATCGGTGAACACCGTCACGGCCATCCCGGGCCGGATGCGGCCGAGGTCGGGTTCGGAAACGTAGGTCCGGACCCAGATCTTGTCGGTGAGCGACACGGTGAAGATCGGATTGGCGGGGCTGACCATCGCGCCCGGCTCGACGATGCGGCTGAGCACGATTCCGTCGGCCGGCGCCTTCAGCACGGTATCGGCCAGCCGCCGCTCCGCCAGCGAGACGACCGACTCCTCGGACCGCAGCAGGGCCTTGGCCTGCTCGATGTCCTCCCGGCGCGGGCCGATCTCGGTCAGCCGCGAAACCTGTTGCGAAATGTCGAGACGGGCGCGCGCAGAATCGTAGCCGTTCTTGGCTTCGTCATAGAGCTGGCGCGAGACGTTGCCGCCGGCCAGCAGCTCCGTGCGTCGCTTGAGCAGGAGTTCGGCGTCGACCACGGCTGCCTTGTTGGCCTCGACCTGGGCACGGTCGCGGGCGATCTCTTCGGGACGGCTGCCGGTCTCGAGACGGTCCACCACTGCGCGCTGCGCCGCAAGCCGGGCGCGGGCCAGGGCCACGGCGTCACGATAGGTGTCGGACTCCATCACCGCGACCGTCTCGCCGGTCTTCACGGCATCGCCTTCCTCCTTGCGCAGCTCCTGCAGGCGGCCGCTGGCGTTGAAGGCGAGATCGACCTGCCGGACATCGACATTGCCGTACAGGGTGAGGAACGTCGGTGCGGCCCGCGGCCAGTAACGGTACGCGCCGCCGGCGGCGGCCAGCGCCACGGCGAGCAGCGCGATCAGGATTGGCCAGCGGCGCCGCGATTGGGGCATTCCGTACTCCACGCATCTGTTGCTGCGTGGAGAACTAGAACCATTTGGCGTTTCGCCCCTTGATATCGGTCAAGCCTGCCGACGATACAGGAAGCAGTTGTCGGCCTTGGGCATCTCGATGCCTTCGTAGAAGGACATCGCCGTCGGTGCCGAGAGCAGCAGGGTGGTGGTCTTCGGTCCGCCGGCGGCGGCGCGCGTCTCTTCGATCAGTCGGCGGCCGATTCCCTGGCCCTGGCAGGCCTTGTCGACCGCGAGGTCGGAGAGATAGCAGCAGAAGCAGAAATCGGTGAGGGAGCGTGCGAAACCGACCAGCCTGCCGTCCTGGCGCGCCGTCAGGATCAGGTTGGCGTGCCTCAGCATCTGCTCGATGCGGGGGCGGTCGGCGATGGGACGGTTCAGGCCCGACTTGGCCACGACGTCGATATATTCATCGGCGCCGAGATCGTCCTCGCGGGCGTAGATCGTGTTCATTGCGTCAGCCATCTCCTCAGCGCGGCCGAGACCTCGGCCGGTTTCTCCAGCGGTGTCATGTGTCCACTGTCCTCGATCACCACGAGGCGGGCATTGGCGATGTCGGCGGCCATCTGCTGCGCGCGTGGCAGGGGCGTGACGAGATCCTGGCGTCCGACGATCACCACCGCCGGCCTGTCGATTTCGACCAGCAGGGGGCGGCTGTCGGCGCGGCCCAGGATCGCCTGCTGCTGGCGCACGAACCCGTCGCCGCCGACCTCGCTCGCCATGTCGAGGAGCGGCTGGCTGATGCTCTCGTCTGCGACGCGCGACGGATGGACGAGTTGCGGCAACAGGGTCGGATGAATGCCGTGGAACCGCCCGATCTGCGTCTGCTCGATGAAGCCGCGCCGGCGCGCCGCCGTCTCCGGCGAATCGGGCCCGGCCTGTGTGTCCATCAGGGCGATGCGCTCGACCCGCTCCGGCGCACGGCGGAAGATCTCGAAGGCGACGTAGCCGCCCATCGAGAAGCCGCACAGGGCGAAGGTCGGCGGCGCCGAGGCGAGAACGGCCTCGGCCATGGCGGCCATCGTGTCGTGATGCCAGAGCTCGGGAATCGTGAAGTCGGCGATGTCGGCCAGCGCCTCGACCTGAGGGGCGTAGACGCGGCGCGTGTTGAGCAGGCCCGGCAGCAGCACGAGCGGAGAACGCGGCATGGCGATGGCCTCAGATCTGGATCTGGTTGCCGAGTTCGATAGCGCGGTTGGGCGGGATACGGAAGAAGGTCTTGGTGGCCGAGGCGGAATGCGAGAGCGAGATGAACCAGTCGCGGCGCCAGCGGCCGAGCCTGGAGTGCTGCGACGGCACAAGGGTCTCGCGGCCGAGGAAGAACGAGGTCTCCATCTCGTCGTAGGCGATGCCGTGCGGACGGCAGGCCCGCAGTGCCTCGGGAATGTCGGGCTGCTCGGTGAAGCCGTAATGGGCAATCACCGTGTGGAAGCCCTTGCCCAGCCGCTCGACCTCGACCCTGTTGGCGTCGGAAACGACCGGCACGTCCATTGTGTCGACCTGCAGGATGATGATGCGCTCGTGCAGGACCTTGTTGTGCTTGAGATTGTGCAGGAACGCGGCGGGCGTACGGCTGGCATCGGCGGTCAGGAAGACGGCGGTGCCCGCAACGCGGTCCGGAGCGCGCTCCATGCGCTCCAGGAACTGCTTGAGCGGCAGCGAGCCCTCGCTCAGCTCGGTTGCCACGATCTTCCGGCCGCGCCGCCAGGTGGTGATCGTGAAATAGATCAGGAACGCCACGATCAGCGGCAGCCAGCCGCCGTCGGGAATCTTGAGCGCATTGGCGATGAAGAAGGCGAGGTCGGGAATGGCAAGGAACCCGAACACCGCCGCCGCCAGCGGCCAGGCCCAACGCCAGACCAGGATGGCGACCGCCATGGCGAGCGCCGCATCGACCAGCATCGCGCCGGTCACCGCAAGGCCATAGGCGCCGGCCAGCGCTCCGGACGATCCGAAGCCCACCACGAGGGCGATGATGCAGGACATCAACAGCCAGTTCACCCTCGGAATATAGATCTGCCCAATCGCCGTTTCGGACGTGTGGAGGATCTCCATGCGCGGCAGGTAGCCGAGCTGGATGGCCTGCCGGGTCAGCGAAAAGACGCCCGTGATCACCGCCTGCGAGGCGATCACGGTGGCGAATGCGGAGAGGATCACCAGGAAGATGATGTAGTCGGCCGGCACCAGCTCGAAGAAGACCTGATGGATAATGGCCGGGTTCTCGATGATCAGCGCGCCCTGGCCGAAATAGTTGAGCAGCAGACCCGGCATGACGATGCCGAACCAGCCGATGCGGATCGGCCCGCGGCCGAAATGGCCCATATCGGCATAGAGCGCCTCTGCGCCGGTGACGGCCAGCACGATCGAACCGAAGGCCCAGAAGATGCCGAATCCCTGGTCCGTGATCAGGTAGTAGGCATGGATCGGGTTGATCGCTTCCAGCACCACCGGGTTCTTCGCGATCTGCCACGCGCCGAGCACGCCCAGCACCAGGAACCAGACGAACATGACAGGCCCGAACAGTCGGCCGACGTCGGCGGTGCCACGGGCTTGCAGCAGGAACAGGCCGACGAGGATGACTAGGGAGAGGGGAATGACGAACGGCGTGAAGGCCGGGGTCACCGCCGAGAGACCCTCGACGGCGCTCATCACGGAAATCGCCGGCGTGATCATCGCGTCGCCATAGAAGAGGGCGAGGCCGATCACGGCGAGGATGATGATGCCGATCCGGACCTTCGGTGCTCTCCCGTTCAGCCCTCGGGACGCCAGGGTGGCAAGCGCCAGCACGCCACCCTCGCCCTTGTTGTCGGCGCGCATGATGAGCGCGACATACTTGATCGTGACGGTGAGCGTGACGGCCCAGAACAGCATGGAGAGGACGCCGAACACATGTTCGGGTGTCGGCGCCATGCCGCTGCCATGCAGGAAGGTCTCCCGCAGGGCGTAGAGCGGGCTGGTGCCGATGTCGCCGAATACGACGCCCAGCGCCCCGACCACGAGCGCGGCACCGGCCGGATGGGGCGCGTGCGGGCTGCTCGGGGCGGCTTCGGAAAACGAGGATTGGCTTGTTTCGGCTGGTGCCATGATCACAAACGCCGCCTCTTGCGGCGGCGCGGCGAGGGTTTGCGCTTAGCGTCCCGCGCTGTCAACGAGCCAAATATGGCACCGTTGCGACGAAAGCGCTTGACTTGGGCGGACCCTCCGGGCGGCCTTGGGGATAAGGAGGGTCCCCATGCAAATACATGTCGAAGAACATGTCGATGTCAGCCAGCCGCTTCTCTACCGCGAGGACAGCTGGGGGCCGCATTTTGCCCGGCTGAGGCGCGAGGATCCGGTTCACTATCATCCCGACAGCCCGTTCGGGCCCTATTGGTCGGTCACGCGCTATGCCGACATCACCAGGGTCGAACTCGACCCGGCGACCTTCTCCTCGGCCTCCGAACTGGGCGGAATCCAGATCACCGATCAGCCCCAGGGCGAGGAGCTGCCCAACTTCATCCGCATGGACCCGCCCCGCCACACCGCCCAGCGCAGGACGGTGGCGCCGATCGTGGCGCCGTCCAACCTCGCCAACATGGAGGGACTGATCCGGCAGCGGACCGCCCAGGTGCTCGATGGCCTGCCCCGTGGCGAGACCTTCGACTGGGCGGACCGGGTCTCGACCGAGCTCACCGCCATGATGCTGGCGACGCTGTTCGACTTCCCGCAGGAGGCGCGGCGCAAGCTCACGCACTGGTCCGACGTGGCGATCTGCAACATCGAGGCCGAGGACGCGGTCGTGAAGACCAACGAGGAGCGGATGGCGGAGCTGCGGCAGATGGCCGAGACCATGGCGGCGCTCTGGCAGGAGCGCGCGGCGCGGCCGCCGACCTTCGACCTGATCTCGATGATGGCTCACAGCGAGGCCACGAAGAACATGCCGACGCGCGAGTTCATCGGGAACTTTGCGCTGCTGATCGTCGGCGGCAACGATACGACCCGCAATTCGATGAGCGCCGGCCTGATGGCGATGCTCGACAACCCGGAAGAGGTCCTCAAGGTGAAGGCCGATCCCGCGCTGATGCCGAGTCTGGTGTCGGAAACGATCCGGTGGGCGACGCCGGTGATCCACATGCGGCGCACCGCGCGCAGGGATTGCGAGCTTGGCGGCAAGCTGATCCGCGCCGGCGACAAGGTGGTGATGTGGTACGTCTCGGGCAACCGCGACGAGACGGCGATCGACGAGCCCGAGCATTTCCGCGTCGGCCGTCCGAAGGCGCGTCATCATCTTTCCTTCGGCGCCGGCATCCATCGCTGCGTCGGCGACCGGCTGGCCGAGATGCAGATCCGGGTCCTGTGGGAGGAACTGCTGAAGCGCGACCTCGAGATCGAGGTCGTCGCGCCGCCGGTGCGCCTCTACTCCAACTTCATCCGCGGCATCCGCTCGCTGCCCGTCAGGATCCGCGCCTGATCGTCTCGACGCCCGCGGCGAAGGCCTGCTGCAGCAGCCATACGTCACCCGCGATCGAGACGAAATCGTAGCCGAGCTTCACGAAGTGCGCGGCCTGCCTGGCGCCGACGGCGAGGCGGCCGGCAGACTTGCCGTGCTTCTTCGCCGCCGCGATCGTCGCCTGTTCGGCGGTGAGGAAGTCGGGATGGTCGAAGGCGCCGGGCTCACCCATGGCGACGGTGAGGTCGTTGTGGCCGAGCCACAGCATGTCGACGCCGGGCATGGACGCGATCTCGTCGGCCGCGGCGGCGCCCCGCGGATCCTCGACCTGCAGGATGATGGCGGTACGCGCATTCTGTTCGGCGAAGCGCGGCAGCAGCGGCTCGGTGCGCATGGCAAAGCGCTCGTGGGCGAGGCCCAGGGCCACGCCGCGCGTGCCGTCGGGCCAATACTTGGCGGCGTCGAGCACCGCCCTGGCCTGCTCGACCGAGGAGACGATCGGCACCATTACGCCGTCCGCACCGGTATCGAGCGCGCGCGAGATGTGATGACGCGATTGCGAGGGCACGCGCACGACCAGGGGCAGGTTTGCAGCCTGCATGTAACGCACGACCTGGCGAACGGTATCGAAACCGAATCCGGTATGCTCCATGTCGAGCACAGCGAATTCGGCGCCCGCCGCCTTCAGGATCTGGCCGATACCCGGCGTGGCGAATTCGAACAGGAAGGTGCCGATCTTCGTGGGCGTGGTGCCGACGAGCGCGCGAAGTCCGTTACCTGTCATTGTCATTTCCCCCCCATGGAGTCGCGATGCTAGCGTGGACCGTCCCCACGACACACCTCTTTAGGGAGAGAATGATGAAGCTCTACTACATGCCCGGCGCCTGCTCGATCGGCATCCATGTGCTGCTGGAAGAGATCGGCAAGCCCTACGATCTGCACAAGGTCGATGGCGCCAAGCAGGAGCAGTACGGTCCGGAATTCGTGGCGCTCAACCCGAAGTCGAAGGTGCCGACCCTGGTGCGCGACGGCGGCGATGTGCTGACCGAGTTCCCGGCGATCGCCGTGTGGCTCGCCCGCAAGAATCCCGAGGCGGGCCTGCTGCCGTCTGATGCCGACGGCGAGGCGCGCGCGCTCGAAGCGATGGACTATGCGGTTTCGACCATGCACATGCAGGGTTTCAGCCGCATGTTCCGCCCCGGCAACTTCGCCTACGCCGAAGCCGATCACGACAAGGTCAAGGCGCGCGGCAAGGAAATCATGGAGAAGGGCCTCGCCGTCATGGACAAGGCGCTCGAGGGCAAGGAATACATCGCCGGCAAGTTTTCGGTGGCCGATGCCGCGCTCTTCTACGTCTCCTTCTGGGCAGCCGGCCGCATGAAGATGCCGCTGCCCAAGAATGTCGCCGCCCACTACGAGCGCATGAAGGCCCGCCCGGCCGTGAAGCGCGTGCTGGAGCAGGAAGGCCTCTCGGCCGCGGCCTGATCTCCGCGACATCCGGACCGCCCCGCCGGAGCGGGGCGGTCCGATCGCGGTGTTTCGAGGGCGCTTCCCTGCGTCCCGCGCTGCGCTAAGCTCGCGCGATGTCCTTACCAGCCTCCCTTCGCGATCGTCTTCGCCTGCCGCTGATCGCGGCGCCGATGTTCCTGGTCTCCGGTCCTGCCCTCGTGGCGGCCGCGTGCCGTGCAGGCGTCATCGGCTCGTTCCCGACGGCCAACTGCCGCACGGTCGAGGAACTGGATGTCTGGCTGGCGGGAATGGAAGACGATGCAAAGCGTACCGCCGATGCCGAGGGCCGTGCGCCCGCGCCCTGGTGTCCAAACCTGATCGTGCACCGCTCCAATCCGCGCGTGCCCGAGGACCTGGCGGCCGTGCTGCGGCACAAGGCCGAGATCGTCATCACCTCCGTCGGCTCACCTGAGCCGGTGATGAAGCCGCTCAAGGATGCGGGCTGCCTCGTGCTGGCCGATGTGGCGTCGGTGCGGCACGCCGAGAAGGCGGTGGCGGCGGGTGTCGATGGGCTGGTGCTGCTGACCGCCGGCGCGGGCGGCCAGACCGGCTGGGCCAATCCCTTCGCCTTCGTGCGGGCCGTGCGGGCGTTCTGGGACGGGATCGTCGTGATGGCGGGGGGCATGGCGGACGGGCATGCGGTTGCGGCGGCCCAGGTCCTGGGCTGCGACCTCGCTTACATGGGCACCAAGTTCATCGCCACGCGCGAGAGCCTGGCCAAGGACGCCTACAAGCAGATGCTGGTGTCGAGCCGCCTCGACGACGTGCTGCTGACGCGCGCCTTCACCGGGCTCGAGACCAACATGCTGCGGCCGTCGATCGCCGCCGCCGGCCTCGATCCCGACGACCTGCCGGTGCGCGGCAGCATCGATATTTCGAAGGACATCAACGCCGCCGAACGCGATCGGCCCAACGCCAAGCGCTGGAAGGACATCTGGAGCGCCGGGCACTCGGTATCCGGTGTCGCCGACGTGCCATTGGTGGCGGTGCTGGTCGAACGCACCGCCGCCGAATACGACGCGGCGTGTCGCTCAATGCAGCGCGTATAGGCCGCTGGCGAGACGGAATTCGGCCGGCTTGATGAGTTGGGCATTGGCGACGGTCACCTTGTGGAGCCTGCCGTCGAGATTGCGGTCCCAGAAATCGAGGAACTTGGTGAGAGCGGGGAAACGGGGGGCAAGATCCAGGTCCTGCCAGACGAAACTTTGCAGGACGTGCTTGTGATCGGGCATCCAGTAGAGGATTTCGGCGGTCGTGATGCGGTAATCGTTGAGTTGGGCAACAAAACTGCGATCCATTTCGGCACTCCTTGACGCGGTGCGCTTGAAGGAATAGTCACGCACCCTCACCCGGAAATCAGCAAAAATCGTTCCACATCAATGAGTTAGCAGCAATCTCGTGGGATTGCTGCTGGTGCGAACCTACTTTGGGAACCTTTTGCGGGGCTGCCTTGACTCGGGCTGCCTGCAACCCTAAATCCCGTGCGCCATTGGCACTCACTCCCTGAGAGTGCTGACAGCACCTTAATTCGCCGCGGCCGTCCGGTCGCGCAGGGTAAATCGATCACTGGAGGAAGAACCATGAAGTTCCGTCCGCTTCACGACCGAGTCGTGGTCAAGCGCGTCGAGGAAGAAGGCAAGACCAAGGGCGGGATCATCATTCCCGACACCGCCAAGGAAAAGCCGATGGAAGGCGAGATCGTGGCCGTCGGTCCGGGCGCCCGCGACGAGAAGGGCAACCTGGTTGCGCTCGACGTCAAGAAGGGCGACCGCGTCCTGTTCGGCAAGTGGTCGGGCACCGAGATCAAGATCGATGGCCAGGATCTTCTGATCATGAAGGAATCCGACATCATGGGCATCATCGACGGCTCCGCCTCGATGAAGAAGGCCGCCTGAGCTTCGCTCGGCTTCACCGAAACCAACATTCAAGAGGAATAGAAAATGGCAGCCAAGGAAGTCCGCTTTAGCGCCGACGCCCGCGAGCGCATGCTGCGCGGCGTCGACATTCTCGCCAACGCCGTCAAGGTGACGCTGGGCCCGAAGGGCCGTAACGTCGTCATCGACAAGTCGTTCGGCGCGCCGCGCATCACCAAGGACGGCGTCACCGTCGCCAAGGAGATCGAGCTCGGCGACAAGTTCGAGAACATGGGCGCCCAGATGGTGCGCGAAGTGGCCTCGAAGACCAACGACATCGCCGGCGACGGCACGACGACGGCGACCGTTCTCGCCCAGGCGATCGTGCGCGAAGGCGTGAAGTCGGTCGCGGCCGGCATGAACCCGATGGACCTCAAGCGCGGCATCGACCTCGCGGTCGAGGCGGCCGTCGAGGACATCAAGGCGCGCGCCAAGAAGATCACGGGCACGGACGAAGTCGCCCAGGTCGGCACGATCTCGGCCAACGGCGACAAGTCGATCGGCAAGATGATCGCCGAAGCCATGAAGAAGGTCGGCAACGAGGGCGTCATCACGGTGGAAGAGGCCAAGAGCCTGGACACCGAGCTGGACGTCGTCGAGGGCATGCAGTTCGACCGCGGCTATCTCTCGCCGTACTTCATCACCAACGCCGACAAGATGATCGCCGAGCTCGACTCGCCGTACATCCTGCTGTTCGAAAAGAAGCTGTCGGGCCTGCAGGCGATGCTGCCGGTGCTCGAGGCGGTCGTGCAGTCGGGCAAGCCGCTGCTGATCATCGCCGAGGACGTCGAGGGCGAGGCCCTGGCGACCCTGGTCGTGAACAAGCTGCGTGGTGGCCTGAAGATCGCCGCCGTCAAGGCGCCGGGCTTCGGTGACCGTCGCAAGGCGATGCTCGAGGACATGGCGATCCTGACCGGCGGTCAGCTGATCTCCGAGGACCTCGGCATCAAGCTCGAGAACGTCACGCTCGACATGCTCGGCAAGGCCAAGAAGGTCATCGTCGAGAAGGAAAACACCACGATCGTCGACGGCTCGGGCAAGAAGGCGGACCTCCAGGCCCGCATCAGCCAGATCCGCGCCCAGATCGAGGAGACCACCTCGGACTACGATCGCGAGAAGCTCCAGGAGCGCCTGGCCAAGCTCGCCGGCGGTGTCGCGATCATCAAGGTCGGCGGCGCCACGGAAGTCGAAGTGAAGGAGAAGAAGGACCGCGTTGACGACGCCATGCACGCCACCAAGGCGGCGGTGGAAGAGGGTGTCGTTGCCGGCGGCGGTTCGGCCCTGCTCTACGCGCTGCGCGCGCTCGACAAGGTCCGCACCTCCAACGACGACCAGAAGGTCGGCATCGAGATCGTGCGTCGTGCGCTGCAGGCGCCCGTCCGCCAGATCGCCGAGAACGCCGGTTACGACGGCGCCGTCGTCGCGGGCAAGATGCTCGAGCAGAAGGACACGAACTTCGGCTTCGACGCCCAGAAGGGCGACTATGTCGACATGATCAAGTCCGGCATCATCGACCCGGTGAAGGTCGTTCGTACGGCCCTGCAGGACGCCGCCTCGGTGGCCGGCCTGCTGGTCACGACGGAAGCCATGATCGCCGAGAAGCCGGAGAAGAAGGCCCCGATGATGCCGCCGGGTGGCGACGGCGGCATGGGCGGCATGGACTTCTAAGTCCATTCTTCTCAAAGAATGCGGAAAGGCCGGGGAGCGATCCCCGGCCTTTCTCATTGGAGCGCGTCACTTCGGGCGGAGACTACTCCGCCCGAAGTGACGCATCATGAGCGCCACTGGAGTGGCGCGCTCCCATGAGCTTGAATTATCCGATATCGATCAAGGGCGTCGTCCTGCATCAGGGCCGTGTGCTTCTGCTGCTGAACGAACGTGACGAGTGGGATCTGCCCGGCGGGCGGCCCGATGCCGGTGAGGATCACCGGACGGCGCTAGTGCGCGAGGTGTGCGAGGAGGCCGGGCTTGCGGTGGAGGCGGGCGCGTTTATCGGCGAGCACCTGTTCGAAGTGCTGCCGCAGCGCTTCGTGCGGATCGTTGCTTACATCTGCAAGCCGCTGGGCGATACGGAGATCGCCCCGAGCCATGAACATCGGCAAGCGCGCTGGATAGCGCTTGCCGATCTCGATGAGCGTGTCGCGGGCTACCTGCTCCCGACGGGCTATCTCGGCGCGATCCGCCAGGCTGCCCGCCAGCCTTTGTCGCCGTAGCTGCGACTCGTCTCGACCTTAAGGAAACGATCGTGCGCGCCCGCGGCGCCGAGCCACAGCTCGTTCCAGGCGTCGAAGCCTGCCAGCGGGTCGGCGAGTTGGAGCTCGCGGGCGAGCTTCCAGCCGTCCATGCGAATGACGACGGCGCTGTCCTTTTCTTCGGAGGAAACCGCCTCGCCCTCGGCGGCGAGGATCGCGGCCAGCCAGCGGGCGAACAGGCGGGCGCTCTCCAGATCACCGGTTTCGACATCCGTCGGCAGGTCGAGGTCGCGTGCCGTCTCCTCATGGAACTGCAAGCCGACCAGTCGCGCCACGCGGCCCATCTCGACCTGCGCGTCCTTCGGGCCAAGCAGGTCCTGCAGCACCGGCAGCATGGTCTGCACATAGCCCATCGCATAGGAGCGGTAGGTGCGCAGGCGGCGTTCCTCGGGCCAGTTCGCCGTCTCGAGCTTCGGCTGCGTCTTCCAGCCGATGCGTGGCATCTCCTCGTTGTAGGCGAAGCGCACGCGCTCCTCCTCCTTCAGGGGGCGGCCATAGTCGCAGTAGTAGCCTTCGAGGCCGGGCTTGCCGTCAACCGTCATGCCGGTACAGACGAAGCCGAGGCCGGGGTTCTTCAGGGACACGCCGTTGTGGCCGTGCCAGCCGTGCAGGAAGGCCGCCGACACTTCGTGCGGGACGGCGGCGATCGCCGTGCCCTTCCACATCCAGCGCGGCGGCGGATAGCGCACCCAGGCCTTGGTGTCGCTCTCGCGCAGGTACCCGGTCTTCACGCCGCCCAGCGCATTGGAATGGTAGTGATAGAGGGCACAGGCCGGCGCGTCCTTCTCGCCTGCGATGCCGAGCTTTTGCAGGCCGGGGAGGAACTTCTCAAGATGCTGCCGGCGGAAGTGGCGGAAGATGTATTCGCGCGCCGTATCGCTGCCGCGTCGCGACACGAGACTGATGACCAGGCCGGTCATCAGTGCGTTGTAGAGCGTGCCGACCGCCCTGCAGGCGGCTTCGTTAGCCGTCATGGCCGTCGATCAGAATCGCCTTGGAATGGCCGGCCTTCAGCCGCATCGCGAGGACGGGCTTGTACTCTTCGGAATGGTAGAAGCGCTCGGCCTTGGGGCGGTCGGGGAATTCCAGCACGACAACGCGTGCCGGCGTCCAGCCGCCTTCCAGGCTGGTGCAGTGGCCGCCGCGCACGATGAACTTGCCGCCGAACTTGGAGACGAGTCCTGGCGTGTGCTTGCGGTACTCCGCCATCAATTCTTCGTCCCGGGTGTCGATCTCGACGATGATATAGGCTGGCATCCGTTCCTCCTTAGTCAGCCGGTTTCCATGGGCAGGGCGGGATCGTTGGCCCATTCCTGCATGGAATTGTCGTACACCGAGACGTTCCTGTGACCCAAGAGAGCGGTGAGCACGAAAGCGTCGAGCGTCGCCGCTATGCCGCCGCCGCAATAGACCAGCACCCGCTTGTCCGGCGCGGCGCCGACGCCCTCGAAGGCGGCCCGCAGGTCGGCGATCGGCTTCAGCGCCTTGTCCGGGCCGAACAGGCTTGCGGCCGGCACGCAGGACGAGCCCGCGATGCGGCCCGCGCGGCCATAGACCACGCCGCCGGCACCGGTGTGCTGGTCGTGGCTCAGCGCATTCAGGGTCAAGGTCGAGGCATCGCCGATCGCCCCCTTGATCGTGTCCTTGCCGACGAAGATCTCCGGCCGGCCGCGCAGCGACAGCGTGGCCGGCGGATGGGTGGCCGGCTCGGTCGACAGCGGGCGGCCTTCGGCCTTCCACTTGTCGAGCCCGCCGTCGAGGATGGCCACCTCGTCGAAGCCGACGGCCCGCAGCATCCACCAGATGCGGCTCGCCCACACGGGCGAGGCATGGCTGTAGAGGACCACGAAGGTGCCGTGGCCGACGCCCTTGGCCGCGAAGGCTCGGGTGAGATCCTCCAGCGACGGCAAGGTGAAGCGAAGCGGCGAGGTCTTGTCGGAGAGGTCGGCCTGGAGATCGAGATAGGCCGCGCCCGGGATGTGACCCTTGTCGTAGTTGGCGCGCCCGCTTTCGGCCACATAGCGGCCGTCGGGTCCAGGTTTCAAATAGGTGGTGCAGTCGAATACGCGAAGCGCCGGTGCACCGAGCTGGCGCGCAAGGTCGTCTGTCGTGATCAGGCTGGCCGAATGGGCCATGTCGCTCTCCCGAGGTTGGGGAGAGCGGAGACTAGCGCGGTTCTGACGAACCGTGCCTCAAGTTAAATGGTCTTGGACGGCAGCGGCGGAACGCTGACCGGGCCGGAGGACGGTGCGGCGGCGGTCGGCGCCGGTGCGGACGCCGGCGGGAGCTGGCCCATCTCGGGCGACTTCGGGGCGGCCGGCGGGGTGGTGGTCTTCTTCGTCTTCTTGGACGGAGCCTTCGCAACCTGGACCTTCTTCAGACAGGCGCTGCGCTGCGAGCTGCTCTTGATCTTGTTGCAGGAGGCGGTGGTCGGCGCCTTCGGCTTGGCGGTGGGGGTCGGCATCGTCTCGTCCTGCGCGAAGGACGGGGCGGCGAAGGCGACCGCAGCCAGGGCGGCCATGCTGGCGATCAAAAGACGCATGATTATCTCCCGGGCCGCTTGCGATGAGGGGGACGGGCGCGGCCTCGCTATATCCTTAAAATGCTATGTTATTTAAGCCATTTATGTCAAATTCTTAATGAGTTAGAGCAACTGCAATCGGACGCGCCCGTGCAGGCCATTCTGAACGTCGCCTTCCCGATCTTCGGCGTCATCCTTGCGGGCTTTCTGGCGGGTCGCTGGCGTATCCTGGGACCCGAGGCGACGACGGCGCTCAATGCCTTCGTGAGCTACTTCGCGCTGCCGGTCCTGTTCTTTGGCACCCTGGCGCGTACGCCGGTCGCCGCCGTTCTCGACCCCAGTCTGATGGCGGGGTTCGGAATCGCCGTGGTCGCGACCTTCGTGGTCGGCATGGCCACCACGCGGCTCGTTTCGCGGGGCGGCCTTGCCGCCATGAGTCTGCAGGGCATCGCGGCCTCCTGGGGCAATGTCGGCTACATGGGCGTGCCGCTCTGCCTGGCGGCCTTCGGCGAGCAGGGCCTGCCGCCGGCCATGCTGACGGTGATCGTGACGGCGGTCGTCTCGATGGTATTTGGCGTCATGCTGATCGAACTGGAGGTGGCGGCGGGGCACGGTCCGGTACGAACCTTCGTGCGAGCCGCCTTCAACGTGGCGCGCAATCCCCTGCCGGTCTCGATTGCCCTTGGCATCGTGGCTTCCTGGGTCGCTCTGCCGATCCCCGTGCCGGTCGAGAAGTGGCTCGACCTCATGGGCGCCGCGGCCGCGCCCTGTGCGCTGTTCGCCATCGGCCTCTTCCTGTCTGACAAGTCGATCAAGAGCGGCCTCGCCGAGGCCGGCCTGGCGACCCTGATCAAGCTCCTGCTGCAGCCGCTGGCGGCGCTGGTGATCCTGCCTTTCTTCGTGCCGATTGATTCGATTGCGGGCAAGGTGGCGCTGCTCATGGCCTCGCTGCCGACAGCCGCCAATGCCTTCGTGCTGGCCAAGCAGTTCGACGTCTCGGTCGAGCAGAACACCGCATCGGTTCTGCTGTCGACGGCCTTCTCGGTGGTGACGGTTTCTGCTTTGCTGGTGTGGCTGCGCGTAACCTGACGACGAAACGGGAGAACACCCATGCTTCAGGAATTCAAGAAGTTCGCGATGCGCGGCAACGTCGTGGATCTCGCCATCGGTGTGATCATCGGCGCCGCCTTCAGCAAGATCATCGACTCGCTGGTCGGGGACATCATCATGCCGATCATCGGCCGCATCGCGGGCGGACTCGATTTCACCAACTACTTCATCGGCCTCACCCCGGCGGCCAGCCAGGCCACGACCTACGATGCGGCCAAGAAGGCCGGCGCGACCCTGGGCTACGGCACGTTCCTCACCGTGACGGTGAACTTCCTGATCATCGCCTGGGTTCTGTTCCTGGTGATCAAGGGCATGAACCGCGTGATCAAGCAGGAAGAGGCCGCCCCGCCGCCGCCCGCGCCACCGACCAAGGAGCAGGAGCTGCTGACGGAGATCCGCGACCTCCTGAAGGCGCGCGGCTAGGCCGCCTTCTTCTCGGCGAACATAGAGTCGAGCCGGCGGGCCAGCCCATCGGAGATCTTGGTGAGCGGCAAGCGGCATTCCGGCGAGGCGATCAACCCTTGCCGCCACAGCAGGTACTTGATCGGCATCGGATTGGCTTCGGCGAACAGCATCGGCACGAAGCCGGCAAGTGGGCCCCACGCCTTGCGGGCGCCGGCCAGATCGTCGCCCCTGAAGCAGCGCTCGACCTCGACGAAGCCCTCGGTCATCAGATGGCTGGCCGCCAGGATGCCGCCCTCGGCGCCGTTGGCGCGCATGGTGAAGAACAGTGCATCCTCGCCGGTCAGCACGGCGAAGTCGGCCGGCTTGCGGCGCAGCAGTTCGAGTGACTGCTCGACACTGCCGGAACTGTCCTTCACCGCCACGATGTTCGGCACCTGGGCCAGCTCCAGCAGCGAGTCGTTGGCGAGGTTCACCGCCGTGCGGTACGGGATGTTGTAGATCACCACGTCGCGGTCGGTTGCGGCGGCGATGCGCCGGAAGTGCGCGATCAGCCCGTCCTGGCTCGGCCGGTTGTAGTAGGGGCAGACCGACAGGATGCCGGCGATCGGCAGGTGGCGTAGCCGCTTCAGTTCCTTCTCGACCTTGGCGGTCGCGTTGCCGCCGACACCGGCGAAGACCGGCACCCTTCCGTCGGCGACCGCCAGCGTGCGCTCGATCACGGCAGCGATCTCGTCCTCGTCGAGTGCAGGCGATTCGCCCGTGGTGCCGAGCGGCAGCAGCCCATCCACACCCTTGGCGATGTAGTGGTTCACCAGCCGGTCGAAGCTAGCGAAATCGATGGCGCCGTCCTTGAACGGCGTGACGAGTGGCAGCCAGAGGCCTGAAATCTTCGTGGTCATGGCCCCACGGTAGGGCCCGCCAATGAATAACAAAAACGAATGTTTTTGATAAGAGTATTCACAAGTGATTATGTATTCCCATGCGCAGGGATCTCGACATGGCGCTGGTGCGGGCCTTCCTCACCGTCGTCGAAGCGGGTGGCGTCACGCGGGCGGCGGCGGCACTCGGCATAAGCCAGGCGGCGGCCAGCCAGCAGATCAAGCGGCTGGAGGAGGCGCTCGACTGCCGCCTGTTCACGCGCCAGGGACGCGGGCTCGCACTGGCGCCGGCGGGCGAGCGCCTGCTCGAGCAGGCGCGGCGGCTGGTCACGATGAACGACGAGGTCTGGTCGTCGATGCGCGCCCCGCAGTTCGAGGGCGAGGTCCGCTTCGGCGTGCCCTACGACATCATCGGCAGCTTCGTGCCGGCGATCCTGCGGCGCTTCGCCAAGGCGCAGCCGAGGGTCCGGGTCAGCCTCGTCTGCGAGGACTCGCGCGTGATCCGCGAGGAACTGAAGTCGGGCGGCGTCGACCTTGCCATGACGACAGAGACCGAGTGCGGCCGCCACGGCGAGACCCTACGCACCGACCGGCTGGTCTGGGTTGGGGCGGCCGATGGCGATGCCCACCTCAAGGATCCGCTGCCGGTGTCGCTCGGCGCGCCGACCTGCGTCTTCCGTCCCGTCGCAGTCGAGGCGCTCGGCAAGGCGCGGCGCGACTGGCGCGCGGTCTGCGAGGTCAGTCGGCTGGAGCCGGTCTATGCCGTGCTGGAGGCGGGCCTGGCGGTGGCACCACTGCTGCGCTCGTCGGTCCCCGAGCGCTTCGTGATCCTGGGGCGAGAGGCGAAGCTGCCGGCGCTGCCGGAGTTCCGCATCAACCTCTATGCCCCACCGGGTCTCGGTCCCGCCGCGCGCGACCTCGCCGATCACGTGCGGGCAAGTTTTTCCGGACGGTTACGAAACCATAACAATTGATACCAAGCACCCCCTGTGCCGATGCCGCGCCGGCCCGTATCTTCGCGTGCATGGACGGACGCGGTTCGAGACATCGCCGCACCGGCCAGCGAGTTTAGAGGGGGCGTCTGGGGGCCTGGAGAGTGAACAACTCTCCGGGCCCTCTTTTTTGCTGACATGAAACGGTCATGGAGGCGTGTTTGATCCGGGCGTCTCAGAGGAGGATCGGGTGATGTCAGCGACGAGCGAGTCCGTGCTCGACAAGCCGCGCGGCGCGGTGGTGGTGCGGCCGTCGACCGAGAGCGACGTGCCGGCCATGATCGCGATCTACACGCACCACATCACGCGCGGCGTGGGCGAGGTCGATATCGAGCCGACCCAGGCTGACGACATCAAGCGGCGGCGCAAGAACATGCTGCGGCGCCGGCTGCCGCATCTTGCCGCGGAGCGCGACGGCGTGATCGTGGGCTACGCCTATGCGGTGCCGTTCCGCAAGCGTCCGGCCTACCGCTATGCGGTGAAGCACTCGATCTACGTCCACCCCGACCATGTCTCCACCGGGATCGGCCGCCTGCTCCTGCCCGCACTGATCGAAGCCTGCGCCAGCGCGGGCTATCGACAGATGTTCGCCTATGTCGACGCCGACAATGTCGCGTCGCTCAGCCTGCACGAAGCCCACGGCTTTCGCCGCGTCGGCCTGCTGGAGGGCGTCGGCTTCAAGTACGGCAAATGGGCCGATAGCGTGCTGATGCAGCGCGCCATCGGCCCGGGCGCCAGCACGCCGCCGGTCGAGATCGCCTACTCGCGCACCACGTAGGTGTAGAAGCGGACGCGGCCGTCTTTGTCGATCTCGCGATAGATGCCCTGGATCTCGACGTCGAAGCCGGGAAACAGATTGGCGCTCTTCTGGAACATGAGCAGGTAGTCCAGCATCGGCCTGGCCCGCTCGTCGAGTCGCTCACCGGGGACGATGCTGGCGATGCCAGGCGGATAGACCACGAACATGGTGGTGGCGATCCGGCCGGCCGCTTCTTCGATCGGCACGTAGTCGACATTGTTGCGAACCAGCTGACGGACCGCCTCGTGCGGCGGCATCGCGGGCTCGGGCAGGTGCTCGGGCATGAATTGCGCGCGCTGCATCAGGCTGACATTGCTTTCGCGGAAGAAGGCATGCATCTCGGCACAGAGATCGCGCAGGCGCAGGCCGGCATAGCGGGCCGGCCGGCGGCGGACGAATTCGCCGATCACGTCTTCCAGCCGCGCATTGTCGTCGTGCAGCCGCTTGAAGATCACGAGCGCGCTGAGCAGCGTGCCCGCTTTGCTCGATTCGACGCCGGGCGTCATCAGGAAGAGCAGCGAGTTGAGGTCGTTCTTCTCCGGGACAATCTGGTTCTCGCGCAGATACTGCGCCACCACGGGGGCGGGGATGCCATGGCCGGCATAGCCGCCGGTCTCGCGGTCGAAGCCAGGCGTCAGCACGATCAGTTTGTTGGGATCGGTGATCGCGTAGCCCGGCGCCACGTGCTTGAAGCCGTGCCAGCGCCGCTCCGGCGCCAGCTCCCAGTAGCGCGCATGGGTCGCCAGATCGTCGGTTGGAACTTCCTCCCAGAGCTGCTCGCGGCCGCCCACCATGACGCGGTTGGGGATGAAAGGCTCGAAGAACCAGCGTCGCGCAGGGTCGCGCTCCTTGTCCTCGAACTCGCGGCGAATGGCGCGCATCTTCTTGCGGATCTCGATGCCGAGCCGGATCGTGTCGTCCCACAGCACCTCACCCGAACGCCCCTTCATCATCTGCGCGCCGACGTCGAGCGACGCGAAGATCGGATAGAAGGGCGAGGTCGAGGCGTGCAGCATGAAAAATTCATTGAAGCGGCGATGCTCGATGCGCCGGCGCTGCCCCTTGATGTGGCGATCGCGGATATGGATCTGCGAGGCCTGGCTGAAGCTCGCCAGCTGCTTGTGCGCGGACTGCGTGGCGATGATGCCGGGACTGTCGGGGCCGAGATTGGTCAGTCCCATGGCGAAGCGGCCGGCATAGAGCGGGTGGAACTTCATGAAGCCCGCCCAAGCCTCGTCGAACAGGATGTAGTCGCAGAGATGGCCGATCTTCTCGACGATCAGGCGCGCGTCGTTGATCGTGCCGTCATAGGTGCACTGCTCGATGACCGCCACACGGAACGGCCGTTCGCGCTTCCAGGCTTCCTTGTCCTGGACCAGCGGATTGGTGCGGATCTTTTCGCGGATGGCTTTCTCGTCGAGCGCCTCGTGGAAGATCGGCCCGATCAGCCCGTGCGCGTTGCGGTCGGTCTCGAGATAGATCGGGATGCCGTTGCCGAGGAAGAGCGCGCCATGATGCGCTGCCTTGTGGTTGTTGCGGTCGAACAGCACCAGGTCGCCTTCCGCGACCAGCGCCTGCAGCACGATCTTGTTGGACGACGAGGTGCCGTTCAGCACGAAATAGGTCTTCTCCGCGCCGAAGATGGCAGCGGCTTCCTTCTGCGCCTTCAGCGCCGGGCCTTCGTGGACCAGCAGGTCGCCGAGGTCGAGCACTGAATTGTCGAGGTCGTCTCGGAACACCGCCTCGCCGAGATGCTCGACGAAGATCCGGCCGATCGGGCTCCTGTTGTAGAAGATGCCGCCGTTGTGCCCGGGGCAGGTCCAGAGCTGGTTGCCTTCCTCGGCGTAGTCGACCAGTTCGCCGAAGAACGGCGTCTTCAGCGTCTCGGCATACTGCTTCAGCCGGCTCACCAGGTTCTTGGCGATGAACTCCGGCGTCTCCTCGGAGAGGAAGATGTAGCCGTCGATATAGTCCATCACCTCGACGGGGATGTCCTGCAGGCGCTTGCGGCGCACCAGGATCACGATCGGCATTTCGAGGCCACGCCGCCGCATCATGTTGATCATCGCGGCGGCCTTGCCGTCGAGGCCCTTCTTGCCCCAGTCCACCACCATGCAGCCGATGGCGGCATCGGTTTGTACGACCATCTCGGCATCTTCGATGCGGCGGGCCCGCACGACCTGGAAGCCCATCTTCTCGATGGAGACCGTGATCTCGCCGAGCCGGTGGCCTTCGAGATCGTCGGCGTCGAAGGCCGGAGCGCAGACGAGGAACGTGAAACGCCTGAAGAAATCCATCAGTAGACCGCCGGGACATAGAGTTCGGGAGCGACCGGCATGCGCGCGTAGTCGGGCTTGTGTTCGCGCTTGGGCAGGACGATCGGTTGGTGTTCGACATCCTTATAGGGCACTTGCTGGAGCAGGTGGTGGATGCAGTTGAGGCGCGCGCGGCGCTTGTTGTTGCCTTCGACCACCCACCAGCGTGCCTCGGGAATATGCGTCCGGGCCAGCATCTCCTCCTTGGCCTTGGTGTACTCCTCCCAGCGCCGCCGGGATTCGAGGTCCATGGGGGAGAGCTTCCACTGCTTCATCGGGTCGTGGATGCGCATCAGGAAGCGCATGTTCTGCTCCTCGTCAGTGATCGAGAACCAGTATTTGAGCAGAATGATGCCGGACCGCACGAGCATGCGCTCGAACTCGGGGACGGTCTCGAAGAAGTCCCGGACGTCGCTTTCGGTGCAGAAGCCCATGACCCGCTCGACGCCGGCACGATTGTACCAGCTGCGGTCGAAAAGCACGATCTCGCCGCCCGCCGGCAGATGGGAGATGTAACGCTGGAAATACCACTGGGTGCGCTCGCGCTCGGACGGTGCCGACAGGGCGACGGTGCGGCAGACGCGCGGGTTCAGCCGCTGGGTGACGCGCTTGATCACGCCTCCCTTGCCGGCGGCGTCGCGCCCCTCGAACAGGACCACGACCTTGAGCTTGCGGGCGACTACCCAGTCCTGGAGCTTGATCAGCTCGCGCTGCAGCCGCAGGAGCTCCGTGAAGTAGAACTTGCGGTCGATCCCTTCGCTCTGCGGCAGGTCGCCGTCGCCATGCTCGGGCAGGCGGGCCAGCATTTCGTCGCCCAGTTCGAGTTCGAGATCCTCGTCGATACTGTCGGCCAGCTCCCGGCGGACGCGGTCCTCCAGCGCCTTTCGGTCCCCTTCGCTCTGCATGCCCACGCCCTCCTCACCGGCCAGAATGGCCGGGAAAGTGAGGGGCGCATATGACAATTTGACGACAGCCTGGCTACGTCGCGAAGAGCACTGTCAGGGCCGCGGCAGCAGGCTTTTTTCCTGCATCTCGGCGAAGCATTTCCGGAACATCGCCTCGGTGTCCATCACCTCGGTGAAGCCGGCCTGCATCAGCTTGATGGTCGAGACGATCGCCGCCGGTCCGGGCTCGGTACGGCCGTAGCCCATCGTGTAGTCGGCATATTCGAACGACAGGCCGACGAAATCCCGGAGCGTGCCGGATTTCAGCCCATGTGCGGCGCGGATCTCCGCCCATTCGTCCTCGTGCGGCCGGATCTCGCGGTCGAGCGCCAGCGGCACGTGGTCGCCCGGCTCGAAGCCCAACGCATCGGCGATGGCGGGCCAGACATTGGGCCACACGAAGACGTCGCCGTTGGTGACGTTGAAGATCTCGTTGCGCGCCGCCTCCGCTTCGCCTGACCAGGCGATGGCGCGCGCCAGGAGGTCGGCGTCGACCGCCTGCGCCACGCGGCCGACGCCGCCCGGATAGTCGAGCCGGGTCTTGCCGGCCTGCCGCATGAAGGCGGCATAGACACCCAGCGCTGGAATGACGTTCATGGCGCTGCCGACCGAATCGCCCACGATCAGGACGGGCCGCAGGATCGACCAGCTCCAGCCCTTGCCCTGCTGGCGCTCGCGCAGGAAGCGCTCCTGGTTCCAGTAGAAGTTCGGCTGCTCGTGCATCTCCGAACGGTTCTCGCGCGCCGGCACGACGAGCGGTCGGACATGCACGCCATAGGCCTTGGTGCCCTGCAGCAATGCGACGTGCTGCAAGCCCGGCGCTGCGCGTTCGAGCGGCGCCATCAGGTTGCGCAGCATCCGGTCGTTTGTGCGGATCTGCTCCTCTTCCTGCCACCCCGCGACGAGGCCCGGGCGTTCGTACAGGGCGGCATAGACGAGGTGGGTGACGCCGGCGAATTCCGGCGCCACTGCCTCGCAGGCCGCTGCGTCGGTGAGATCGAGCGGCAACCAGCGCGCTCCGTGGGTCTCCTCCGGCCGGCGGCGCGAGACGGCGAGCACCTCGCGGCCCTCGACGGCAGCGAAGTGCTTCATGGCGGCATGGCCGACCAGGCCGGTGGCCCCGGCGACCAGGATCTTCTTCGAAGGCATCGTCACTCCCGGGTGCAGGGTGACGAAGCTACTCCACCTTTGCGCCCGATGCCTTGATCACCGGCGCGAGCTTCTTCTCCTCGGCGGCGCGATAGGCGGCGGTCTCGGTCGGCGTCATCCAGATCTGGGTGGCGCCCTGCTTGTCGAAGGCGGCTTTCACGCTGGGCTTCTGCAGCGCCTGCTTGGTCAGGGCGGAGAGCTTCTCGACCATTGCCGGTGGCACGCCGGCCGGTGCGCAGACACCGCCCCACGAGGTGATCTCGAAGCCGGGCAGGAATTCCGCGAAGGTCGGCTTGTCGGGCACCGCCGGGTGGCGCTCCTTCGAGGTCACCGCGAAACCTTTCACCTTGCCGCCCTTCATCAGGCCGAGAGGGCCGGGAATGTTGTCGAACATCATGTCGACCTGGCCCGCCAGGATGTCCTGGTGGGCGGGGGCGCTGCCCTTGTAGGGCACATGCAGAAGATTCACTCCGGCCATCTGCTTGAACATCTCGCCGGTGAGATGCGGGCTGGTGCCGGCGCCCGACGAAGCGAAAGAGAACTTGCCCGGATTGGCTTTCGCAAGTGCGATCAGCTCGGGGATCGTGTTGGCCGGGAAGTCGAGCCGCGTCATCAGCATGTTGGGCACCGACCACAGCATCGCAATGCCGGTGAAGTCCTTGCCCGCGTCGAACGGCAGCTTGGCGTATAGCGTGGGCGCGATCGCGTGCGCGGCGATCGTGTATAGGCCGATCGTGTAGCCGTCCGGGGCCGACTTGGCGATGAAGTCTGCGCCGATATTGCCGCCGGAGCCGGCGCGGTTCTCGATGATGAACTGCTGGCCTGTCAGCTCGGAGAGTTCCTGGCAGACGATTCGCGACAGCGTGTCGGTCGGGCCACCGGCGGGAAACACCACGACGTACTTTACCGGCCGGTTGGGCCAGTCACTCTCGGCGCGGGCGACGCCGGAGGCAATCATCGGTGCGGCGAGTGCGCCGCCGGAGAGAATGAGCGCGCGCCGGCGCGGAAGCATGACTTTGGTCATCTTGAACGTAGCCTCCTGTGCTTTCTTTGATTAGGAGGCAGTCTAGCGGAGTTGTTCCGCTGTTCAACATCTCTGCTGCGGCAGTCAGTCCGTGACGATGACCGTGTAGGAAGTCGTCTCGCCTTCGGGCACGACGATGTCGACCTGCATACCCCTGGACGTCGGCCTGGCGCGATGCCGTTGCGGATTGGCGAGCTTGGCGGAAACGGGGACCAGTGCAATGCCCCATCCTTCGCTGCGCTTCAACAGCGCCAGCGGCAGCTTCGCTCCGGCCTCGATGCTGTAGAGACCCGGCCGCATCTCCCGCACAACGAAGGCGCCCCGTCTGTCGGTGATGGTCTCGACGATGACGCGGCCGTCAGTCTTGCTTCGGATGAGGACGTCGACGCCGGTGACCGGCTCGTTGGCCGCACTTGCGCCGCCAATGGGCAGAAAGGGGAGCACCATCGACGCCAGAAGCGTCCAAATCATCCGCACCCTGTTCGTTCTCCCTGCACCGCGCCGGTGCCGGCGCCCGCTCGCATGATGAACGCTAGTGCAATCATTCTCCACGTGCATTTCATTCTCGATTGATTTGCAGGGCGGTGGCCGCCACGGTGACGGCCGCAACAGGAGTTCATCAGATGAAGCTGGATTTCACGGGCAAGAAGGCGATCGTTTGCGGCGGCAGCCGCGGCATCGGCAAGGCCATCGCGATGGGTTTCGCGGCCTGCGGCGGAGATGTTTCGATCTGCGCGCGTGACGCCACGACTCTCGAGGAGACCCGCGCGGAACTCGCGAAGCACGGCCACAAGACCCATGCTGCCAGCGCCGACCTTGCCCAGGGCGATGCAGTGCGCGGCTATGTCCGCGAGGCGATCGGGGCGCTGGGGGGTGTCGACCTCCTGATCAACAACGCCTCGGCCTTTGGGTCCTCGGACGACGACAAGGGCTGGACCAGCAACCTCGCGGTCGACATGCTCTCGATCGTGCATGCGACGCAGGAGGCCCTGCCGGAACTGAAGAAGTCGCAGGGCAACGTGGTCAACATCTCCTCGATCTCCGCACTCCATCCGGCGGCCCGCCAGCCCCCGTACGGCGCCATCAAGGCGGCGGTGATCCACTACACGGTCACCCAGGCGGCGATGTACGCCAAGGATCGCATCCGCGTGAACTGCATCGCGCCTGGTTCCATCGAGTTTCCCGGCGGCGTCTGGGACAAGCGCAAGACCGACAATCCCGCCCTGTACAACGGTACGCTGGCCTCGATCCCGTTCGGCCGCATGGGCCATGCCGAGGAAGTCGCGAACGTCGCGCTGTTCCTCGCCTCGCCGTTCGCCTCCTGGGTGACCGGCCAGACAATCGCCGTTGCCGGCGGGCAGGGGCTCTAGAGCCCATGTCCAGGACCAACCGCGCCCATGTCCTGCTTTGGACCGACTCCCCGACGGCCTATCTCGACGCGATCCAGGCGGCGGGCCTTGCCGAGCGCGTCGCCGTCGACACGCTACCACGCAAGGAGAAGCCCTCGGTCGAGCAGCTCGCCCGGACCGAAGCGATGATGGCGGGGGCGGTGCCGGCAGGCCTGCTGCCCGCCATGCCGAAGCTGCGCTGGGTGCAGGCGATGAGCGCCGGCGTCGACAACTGGCTGGCGCTGCCCGACCTGCCAGAGGGCCTCACGCTGACCTGCGCGCGCGGCACGCACACCGAGTCGATGCCGGAGAACATCATCGGCGCGCTGTTCCATGTCGCGAAGCCCTACGCGCAGGTTGCCGAGCACCAGAAGCAGAGCAAGTGGGTCCACACGGTGGCCCAGCCCCTGACGGGCAAGACGCTCGGTATCCTGGGCCTGGGCGCCATCGGCCAGGAGGTGGCGCGCATAGCCGTGGCGCTGGGCATGCACGTGATCGGTACCAAGCGGCGTCCGACACGCATCCCGAACGTGGCCGAGGTGCTGGCGCCGGAGCAGACCGACGAGGTGTTGGCGCAGTCGGACTTTGTCCTGCTGCTGCTGCCGGCAACGCCGGAGACCGAGAACTTCATCGACGCAAGGCGGCTGGCGAAAATGAAGCCTTCCGCGTGGCTGCTGAACTTCGGCCGCGGCCAGATCGTCCACGATGCCGATCTCATGGCCGCCACGCGGGAAAAGAAGATCGCCGGCGCCCTGCTCGACGTCTTCCGGCAGGAGCCGCTGCCGGCCGACAATCCGTTCTGGACGGCCCCGGGCATCGTCGTGCTGCCGCATATCGGCGGACCGCACCCGCAGCGTGACCGCTTCGTGTCCCGCCTGTTCGTCGAGAACCTGAAGCGTTTCCTCGACGAAGAGCCGCTCAAGGAAGTGGTCGACCGCGCTGCAGGTTACTGATCGACCTGGGGTTACTTCAGGCCGTAGATCTCGAACTGGTCGGCGACCTCGGGATCGAGCGTCAGTGCGGCGGCTTTGTCGCCCTCGCCCTCGCGTGTCTCGCCGACCATGATGCGCGCGATTCCGCGTCCGTAGAGTGCCAGCGGGCGGTTGGGATCGACGTCGAGCGCGTCGTTGTATTCCTTCATCGCGAGGCGGGGATCGTCCAGCTTCAGGTAGATGAAGCCGCGCGTTATGCGCACGTCGATATTGAGTGGCATCAGCTTCTGCGCGGTGTCGCAGTCCCGCACGCCGGCAGCCAGATCCTTGCCGGTGATGGCGCGGATGAGGCAACGGTTGTTGTACGCGAGCCCCATGCCGGGCTCGAGCTTGATGGCGGCGTCGTAGTCGGCCAGCGCCTTGTCGTACTGGTGCTTGGCGAAGTACGCGTAACCCCGATTGTAGTAGGCGACCGGATTGTCGGCATCCGCCTTGATCGACTCGTCGAGATCGGCGATCGCCTGATCGTACTTGCCTTCCTGCGAAAGCAGGGCGGCGCGATTGGCCAGTGCCTGCGGATAGCGCGGGGCGTATTTCAGCGCCGTCTGATAGTCCTGCATGGCGAGCTGCTTCTGGCCGCGCCGGTTGTTGGCGAGCCCGCGTATCACATAGGCCTGGGCATTGTCGGGGGCGAGCTGAACGGCGCGGTCGAGGTCGGCGAGCGCTCGGCCATTGTCGCCCAGCTGGCTGTAGGCATTGCCGCGGGCGATCAGGGCGTCGACATTTTCCGGCTGCAACGCCAGTACCTTGTCGAAATCCTCGACGGCGCGATTGTAGGAGCGCTTGCGGGTCGCCAGCAGCACGCCACGGCCCAGAAACGCGAGCGAGTTTCCCGGGTCGACGCGGATCGCGTCACTATAGTCGGAGAGGGCCCGGTCGGTCTCACCCATTGCATGCAGCGACGTGGCGCGCCGGTAGAGGTTCAGTGAATCGGGATTCCGAGGGTCGATGGCGCCGTCATAGTGCTTCAGTGCCTCCGAGTAATCCTCTGCCGCCAGCACCCTGTCGCCCAGCGCAGTTCGTGCAATGCCACGCGTCAGCCGGGCGAGCGCGATCTGGTCGGGTTTGAGCTGGCGGGTCTGCAAGGCCTTCGAGCAGGCGGCCGCTCGCCTGTCCGCGTCCTTGACCGTGGGCCAGGCGCCGCGCACGCACTCGTCGTAGAGCTCGTCCACCGACGGGCCGGGCGGCACCGGTGCGGCCACCTGCCGGTCGCGCGCAGTGGGCGGCGGAAAGAGGTAGTAGGCGAAGCCGTAGATGCCGGCTCCACCGGCCATGAACGCCGCGGCGGTAATCAGGAGTTTGGTCGAAAGGCGCATAGGCGAAAGGGCTCGATCTGAGAACGTCTCAAGTCGGGCACCTTGTACCAGAAGGTTGCAGCTCTGTCGTACGTAAGACAGCGAAAGGCCTGCTCCTGCCGAGCGGACCCCGTGTCATCCTGAACTCGAAGACCAGCGTGTCGTACCGGTGGTGCCCCCCGGGCCCATGGCCGAGGCGCCGCCGCCGGCGCTGCCGCCTGCGCTTCCACCGCTCTGGGCCATCGCAGAGCAGCCTGTCGAAGCGATCGGTGCGGCGATCTCAACTATCCAGAAACCGTCTCGTTTCGGTCACTGCATCGGCCAGCCCGATGCGTTCGACGGTCACCCCTTGCGGGAAGGCGCTGAGGAGGCGTGTCGGCAAACGCGAGTCGAGCATCACGAAGACACCGCGATCGTCGGCCTGACGGATCAATCGTCCATAGGCCTGCTTCAGTCGCAGCCGCGCCAGCATGTCGTCGTAGCCGTTGGCCCCCGCACCGGCCGCCTTCCAGTGCGCCTTGCGCGCGCGGTGGAGAATGTCGGGGCGCGGCCAGGGTACGCGGTCGAAGACGATCAGCCGCAGCGAGCGGCCCGGCACATCGACGCCGTCGCGCACGGCGTCGGTGCCGAGCAGGCAGGAATGCTCTTCGGCGCGGAAGATGTCGACCAGGGTCGCGGCGTCCATGCCGCCGACATGCTGGGCGTAGAGCGGCAGGCCCGCTTCCTCCAGCGTCGGCGCGATGCGCTGGTGCACGGCGCGCAGCCGGCCGATCGCGGTGAAGAGGCCGAGCGCGCCGCCGCCCGCCGCGAGGAACAGCTCGCGATAGGCCGCCGCAACCTGATCGGGATCGTCGCGCTTCACGTCCTTGACGATCAGCACCCTCGTCGCGTTCGCGTAGTTGAACGGCGATGCCATGGCGGCGCGCATGGCTGGCGCGGCGAGGTGCCGGGTGCCGGTGCGTGCCTCGGCGACCATCCAGTCGGCCTGGGCGGCGACGTCCTCGTCATTGGCTGCCTGCGGGACGCCGAGCGAATCGCGCAAGGTGGCAGATGTAATGACTGCGCCGTGTGCCGGCCGGATCACCGCATTCACGAACGGCTCGGCCGGATCGAGATAGTGGCGGTACATGCCGACGTCGTACTCGCGCTGCTGAACGCGCTCGACGCCGAACCAGTCGACGAAGGCGGGGTCGGCGTTGTTGTGGAGGCCGCGCAGCATGGCGCGCCAGGACTCCAGCGTCAGCTCGCAGCGATTGGTGAGCGACCGAGCCACGCCTTCGAGACGCGCACGCTGGCTGGAATCGAGTTTGTCGGCCTCGCCCTCCAGCTTGGCACGCAGCGCCTGGCGCAGACGCCGTACTGGCTGGAGCATCTTCTCCAGCGCCTCGGCGAGCTGGTCGGCCGCCTCGATCAGGCCTGGATTGAGCGGCCGCACCTCACATTCCTGGCCGAAGCCCTGGTCGTCCCCGGCCGAGCGCGCGCGCACCTGCTGGCGGACAAGTGCCAGGAACTCCTCGGTAGGGCCGAGAACCGTCCCGTCGGCCAGGCGTGTCTGCCAGTTGGGCGAGGGGAGCTGTTGCGCGAGGTCGAGCAGGCGGCGCAGGGCGTTCTGCGCCTCGACGTCTTCGCCGAGGAGATCGCTCAACCGGCGCTCCAGTCCGCGGGCGCGGCTGCCGCGGCGTCCCTCTGCTCCGAGCAGCCAGCGGCGGAGATCCGAGGCCTCGACGCCGCTCAGATGCGCGCCGAACGCGCCGTCGGCGGCATCGAACAGGTGATGGCCCTCGTCGAACACGTAGCGAAGCGGCCGCGTGCCGTCGTCGAGCCCGCCCATCGCCGCCTGGATCATCACCAGCGCATGGTTGGCGATGACGATGTCGGCCTGCCGTGCGCGGCGGATCGTGCGTTCAACGAAGCACTTCCGGTAGTGCTCGCACGCCGAGTAGATGCACTCGCCGCGCCGGTCGGCGAGTCGCTGGATGCGGCTGCGTCCCACCAGGTCGAGCAGCCAGGCCGGCAGGTCGCCGCCGATCATGTCGCCGTCGCGGCTGGCCAGCGCCCAGCGCGCCAGCAGGCCGAGGCCGACCCCGTTCTCCGGCACCAGTCCGGTGCGCATAACCGCTTCCTGGAAGTTCAGCAGGCAGAGGTAGTTTTCGCGGCCCTTGCGAATGACGACGCGTCGCCGCTTTTCCGACGGGTCGCGGTGCAGCCTGTCGAGCTCGGTGTCGATCTGGCGCTGCAGGTTGCGCGTGTAGGTCGAAATCCATACCGGCGCGCCGTTCTTCTCGGCCCACAGGCTGGCGGGCGCGACATACCCCAGGGTCTTGCCGACGCCGGTGCCGGCCTCGACGAGAACGACATGGGGTTTGCCTTCCTCCTCGCGGGGCGCGAAGGCCTCGCTGGCGGCCGAGGCATAGTCGCTCTGGGTCGGCCGCGCCTCGGCCAGGTTGGCGCCGGCGGAAACGAGATGGGCGAGCCGCAATCGCGCTTCGCGCGGTTCGACCGGCTGGCTGCCCGGAGGCGGCGCGGGCGGTGGCTCCTCCCAGACGGGCAGGCTCTTCCAGATGTCGAGGCCAGCGCCCGGACGTGCTTTCTTGCCCCCCTGGTCGATGCCGAGGGCGGCCAGCACGGCGTCGCCCCAGGCCCATTGCCCGCGCGCCATGGCGAGCGCCGTTTCCTTCATCTCGGACGAGGCGAGCGCCGCCATGTCGTCGAGCTCGTCGATCAGCACGCGCGCGACCTCGGGCAAGGCGGCAACTTCCTCCTCCGGTGTCGCTGGCAGTGGAAGGTCGAGCGCCTCACACAGGCCGCGCACCGTCGGCAGGCAGAAACGCGCCGGCCGCACGAATGCGAAGAGTTCGAGCAGGTCGTGTGCCGGGATATCCTCGAGGCCGAGCCGCGCCGCGACCGCAGGCGCGTGGCAGACCAGCGGCAGGCTGCCGGCAGCGCGAAGGTTCGCGTTGGCGCCCGAGAGACGCTCCAGCGTTCCGTCGGGCGCCCGCCAGAGCGCGCCGCGGGCGGTCGCGACCAAGGCTGGCCAGGAGGAAGTCGCTGGAATAGTCACCGGCGGGTGAATAGCACAGGCCAAATGGCCGATGCAGCGACTGTCGGTTGCGCCTAAAGTCACGCGCCATGAAAGCACCGCCCGTCGTCAGGAAGACCACCGCCGTCTTCCACCAGTCCGGCGCCCTCCCCGTGGGCAAGGGCAAGATCACCGGCATCATCGCGCTCACCCTCGGCGGTCTTGCCGTGCTGGCGGTGCTCGCCTTCCATTTTCCGGAATATTTGACCACGCCGGACCTGCGCAAGAAGTACGATGTCGGCCTGCTGCGGCAGGTGCTGCTGGTCGGCATGGTGATCGCGGGCGGCATGGCGATCGCCAACCTGGTCCAGCGTCGCAATCGCTGGCTGAACGGTACGGCGCTGGCCCTGATCGCGCTGGCCGCCGCGATGGGCGGGCATCGTGTTCCGGTCGCCGACTTCCCCGACAACACGCCCTATATCGGCCTCGACTGGTTCATCCTCGACCTGCTGGGTTCGAGCATGATCTTCATCCTGATCGAGAAGCTGGTGCCGCTGCATCGCGACCAGCCGGTGTTCCGGCCAGGGTGGCAGACCGATTTCACACATTTCATCGTGAATCACCTTCTGGTCGGACTGGCGCTGTTGATCGTGAACTTCGCCATTCATCGCCTGTTCGGCTGGCTGGTCTGGGACCCGCTGCAGAAATGGGTCGGCGGCCTGCCGTTCTTCGCCGCGCTCTTCCTCGTGCTGCTCGTCGCCGACCTGGTGCAGTACTGGACGCACCGCGCCTATCACGAGATTCCGTTCCTTTGGCGATTCCACGCCGTGCATCACAGTGCCGAGTACATGGACTGGATGGCGGGTTCACGCCTCCATCTCTTCGAGCTGCTGATGACGCGCGTGTCGATCCTCGGCGTGCTCTACGTGCTGGGCTTCAGCCAGGCCGTCACCGATGTCTATATCGTGATCGTGGGCTTCCAGGCGGTGTTCAACCACGCCAACGTCCGGCTGCCGGCGATCTTCGGCAGGGCGCCGCTCAAGTGGCTGATCGTGACGCCGGACTTCCATCACTGGCATCACAGTTCCGAGCGCGAGGCGATCGATCGCAACTACGCCGCCCACTTCGCCTTTATCGACTATATCTTCGGCACCGCAGTGAAATCCGATCGCCGTTTCCCCGGCAAATACGGCGTGCTGGGCGACTACATGCCGGACGGCTTCGTGCGTCAGCAACTCTTCCCCTTCACCTGGAAGGGCTGAGCGCGCGACGCCTTGCGTCGGCCGCCAGCGACAGGACGGCGGCCAATGCCAGCGCGGCGACGGCGGTCAGCAGCGGCATCGCGAGGCTCCCGGTGGCGTCGTAGACGTAGCCGGCGAAGGCCGGCCCCAGGATTTGGCCGATGCTAAACGAGACCGTCATCAGTGCGATCCGTCCGCGTGGATCGCTGCCGCTCGAACGCGTGGCGACAAGGCCGAGTGCCGTCAGGCTTACGAAGGTGCCGCCCACGAAGGTCGCCGAGATGACGATGCTGGCTGGATGCAGCCATAGCGCACTGGCCGCGACGCCCGTCGCCTCGACGATACAGGCGACGGCGTAGATGCGAAGAACGCCCCAGCGCCGGCCAAGGGCGGTCCACAGTGCCACCGAGGGGACGGCGCAGAGACCGAACAGCAGCCATACGTAGGGTTCGAGAGGCGCGATTGACGAAGTCCCTCGCACCATGTCGACGATGAAGGTAGCGGTGATCACGTAGCCGAAGCCGAACAGGCCGTAGGCGAGGAGAAGGGCCACGAAGTCCGCCGATAGCTGCAGGTCGGCACGAGTGCGCATGGCCTGTAAGGTCCTGTCGTCAGGCGTCACTAGCCACACGACGGCGAGGCTGGCCGCCGCGGCGACGGCACCGCTTGCGAACCAGAGCGTGGTCCAGGCGGCACCGGCCTGGAGCAGCAGCGCCACGATCGAGGCGGACACGGCGATGCCGGTGCCTACGCCTGCGAAATGAACGGCGGAAAGCCCGCTGTTCCCTGTCGAGGCCAGCCGGTCGATCACCAGCGCCGAACTGAAGACCAGGGCGAAGGCACTTGCCACGCCCGCCGCGAACCGCAGGCCGAGAAAGGCGGGCATCGCCGTGGCGAGGCCCATGCCAAAAAGGCAAATTGCCGTAATCGCGAGCGAACCCAGAAGCCACGAGCGCCGCGTTCCGGGAAGCCGTACCGTCGCCAGGATCGCGCCCGCGAGGTAGCCGAGGAAATTCGCCGAGGCGATCAGCCCCGCCTGCGACTTGCTGAGGGACAGGGCCTCGACCTTCGGCGGCAGGATGGGCGTATAGACGAACCGTCCGACCCCCATGGCCGCGGCCATCGCCAGGAGGCCGCCGATCGAGAGTGAGAGGGCGCGTTTATTCATTGCAGGCGCGGCACTTTGGGCCGCTGCCGCAATTGACGCAAATGGCCCCCGCACCTAGTTTCCCCGGTCCATGTCCCAGATCGATCGTACTATTGCCGAGGCCGCGCGCGCGTGGCCGTTTGAAGAAGCCCGCAAGCTCGTCGCCCGCATCGGCGGCAAAGCGCCGGCGAAAGGCTATGTGCTGTTCGAGACCGGCTATGGCCCGTCGGGCCTGCCGCATATCGGCACCTTCGGCGAGGTCGTGCGTACGACGATGGTGCGCCAGGCCTTCCGCCGCCTGTCCGACGTGCCGGCGCGCCTGTTCTGCTTCTCCGACGACTTGGACGGCCTGCGCAAGGTGCCGGACAACGTGCCCAACAAGGAGATGCTGGCGGCCCATCTCGGCAAGCCGCTGACATCGGTGCCCGATCCCTTCAGCAACGAGCATCCGAGTTTTGGCGCGGCAAACAACGCACGGCTGCGCGCCTTTCTCGATTCGTTCGGCTTCGAGTACGAGTTCCAGTCGGCGACCGACTGGTACAAGTCCGGCCGCTTCGACGCGATGCTGCTCGCCATGCTGCGCCATTACGACGAGGTCCAGGCGGTCATGCTGCCGACCCTGGGCGAGGAGCGGCGCGCGACCTATTCGATCTTCCTGCCGATCTCGCCCAAGACGGGCCGCGTGCTGCAGGTGCCGGTGGTCAAGACCGACGCCGATGCGGGCACCATCGTCTATCGCGACGAGGACGGTTCGTTGGTCGAGACGCCGGTCACCGGCGGCAACGTCAAGCTGCAGTGGAAGGCCGACTGGGCCGGCCGCTGGTTCGCGCTCGACGTCGACTACGAGATGTACGGCAAGGACCTGATCCCTTCGGCCGAACTGTCTGCCAAGATCGTGCGTATCCTGGGCGGCAAGCCGCCTGAGGGCTTCAACTACGAACTCTTCCTCGACGAG
The DNA here is from genome assembly GCF_945957355.1 of uncultured Reyranella sp. Classification (GTDB taxonomy): domain Bacteria; phylum Pseudomonadota; class Alphaproteobacteria; order Reyranellales; family Reyranellaceae; genus Reyranella. Next base: position 75,957 of record NZ_CAMFKM010000013.1, read on the forward strand.
GAAGGCAAGAAAATCTCAAAGTCCAAGGGCAACGGCTTGTCGGTCGAGGAGTGGCTGCGTTACGCCTCGCCCGAATCGCTGGCGCTCTACATGCACCAGCAGCCGCGACGCGCGAAGCGGCTGCACTTCGACGTGATCCCGCGCGCCATCGACGACTATCTCTCGCTGGTTGAGAAGCTGCCGAAGGAAGAGCCGGCGCGGGCGCTGGAGAATCCGGCCTGGCACATCCACGACGGCACGGCGCCTGCCAACTCCGCAGCCGGGGTCACTTTCGGCATGCTGCTGAACCTCGCCGGTGTCGCCAACACCGAGGACAAGGAAGTTCTCTGGCAGTATCTGCGCCGCTACGTGCCGGGTGCCACGCCGGAGAATGCGCCCTATCTCGACCGGCTGCTCGCAGGAGCCGTCGCCTACTACCAGGACTTCGTGAAGTCCTCGAAGAAGTTTCGCCTGCCAACCGACCGCGAACGGCCGGCGCTGCAGGACCTGCTGGAGACGCTGCGCAAGTGTCCCGAGGATGCGACGGCCGAGGTAATCCAGGACGAGGTGTACGAGGCGGGCAAGCGCCACTTCGCCAAGGAAGAGCTGCGGCAGTGGTTCAAGACGCTCTACGAGGTGCTGCTCGGCAGCGAGCAGGGGCCGCGCATGGGCGCCTTCATCAAGCTCTATGGCCGCGACAATGTCGTGAAGCTGATCGAACGCGCGCTGGCCGGCGAGGATCTGGGCAAGGCAGCGTAGGGACCAGCGACATGCATGACGGGGTCGTCTTCGATTATCTCAATCCTGACGTGCCGGCGGGCCTCCGCCTGCTCGACGTTCCCCTGATCCGCGCCAACCGCGACACGATCAAGGGCTACGGCGAGATCGTGCGCGATCCGAAGAAGCAGAAGATCGAGATCGTGCCCTGGCCGCTCAGCGGTTCGCGCAAGCTCGATGCCGGCACCGGCATCGAGGGCGGCACGACTGAAGGCATCTTCACCTGCGAATGGCGCGGCAACGAGCTGATCGGTCGCAACGAGGCGGTCGGTGGCCACTATGTCATCGGCTTTCGCGACCTGCCGGAGACGGTGCGGCCCGGCGTGAAGCTGAGCAAGGGGCGCGTGCTCCTGTGGCACTGCAACTATCACCCCGACGGCGGGCAGCTGTTCTGGCCGCTCGACGGCAAGCCCTTCGTCGTGCCGGCCGCCCTGCCGGGCGACGATCTCCAGCCCGAGTCCTTCAAGGCCTTTTGGTCGGACGGCAGCGTCGGCATCTACATCCATCCCGGCATCTGGCACGAGGGCGTGTTCCCGGTGAACGAGACCGGCCGCTTCTTCGACAAGCAGGGCAAGGTGCATGCGCGCGTGAGCTGCGACCTCGCGCGCGAGTTCGGCGTTCTGCTCAACGTGCCCCTGCCGCCGGGCTGAAGCCTGCGGCCGCCCGGAAGACCCGCGACAGGGCGGCGATGGCTTCGGGCCGCCCGATCGCGGTCTCGTCCTGGGCCATGATCTCCCAGACGGCTCCTTCGACGGCGGCGAGTGCCACGGCGAGTTGCGCCGCGTCGGCCGTTCCTGCACCGGCCGCCGCGAGTTTGGCCTGAAGGGCAGGCACAAACCGTCGCGCCTCCTCGATGATGGCCTGGCGCCCCTGCACCTCGGGCAGGGCATCGCGCAGCGCCAAGGAGACGTCGAGTCCCCTGCGCTTCTCGATCACGAAGGCTGAGATGGCTCCTTCGATGGCCTCCTCCGGCGTTGTCGCGTGCGACAGATCGGCGGCGATGACGGCTTCCAGGTAGGTACGGGTGCGTTGGCGCACGATCTCGACGGCGATCGCGTTGCGGTTCGGGAAGTACTGGTAGAGGGAGCCGACCGAGACGCCGGCCAGCGTCGCGACACGAGTCGTGGTGCAGGCCGCCCATCCGTCGCGCCTCAGAATGCGAATGGTCGCCTCGACGATGGCATCCACCGTCACGGCAGAGCGGGCCTGCAGGGGCTTCTTGCGGGGTTTCAGGGCGATCGGCATGGCGTGCCTCCGATGCGAATGGACGGTCAGCAACCTGGTTTCCATTTTCAATGGACCTCAGCCGGAGTCAAAGAATGACCGTCCTCCATCTTGTCACGGGCGGCACCTCGGGGATCGGCCTCGAACTGGTGCGTCTGCTTCTCGCCGACCCTGCGACCCGGGTCATCGTCGGTGCGCGCCGGCCCGCCGCGGCGGGCGCGCTGCGCGCCGTCGCCGATGGCGAGCGTCTCGACATCCTGCCGCTCGACCTCGCCTCGCTTGCCTCGACGATCGCCTTCGCCGATGAAGTCGTGGCCCGTCTTGCCGGCAAACGTCTCGCCTCGTTGGCCGCGAATGCCGGGATCCAGAGCGTGGGGGGCAAGCGCATGACGGTCGACGGGTACGAGGAGACCCTGCAGGCGAACTGGCTCGCGCATGCGCTCCTGATCGAACGCCTGCTGCCGGTCCTCGCGGCCGGTGCGCCGGTCGTCTTCACCGCGAGCGGCACGCACGATCCGGCCAACGGGGCCGCGCGCCTGTTCGGATTCAGGGGCGGCGTCTATCCGGGGATCGACCGGGTGGCGCGGGGCGACCTCGACGCCCGCGCGTCCGAGAAGCAGCTGGGTCTGGATCGGTACGCCACGTCCAAGCTCGTCGCGATCCTGCACGTCTATGCCCGCGCCCGCAGCATGCCGGAAGGCGGTCCGCGCTGGTTCGCCTACGATCCCGGCCTGATGCCGGGTACGGGGTTGGCGCGCGACCGCTCTGCGATGGAGCGCTGGGCTTGGTCGACGATCCTGCCGGTGGTGGCGCGGGCGATTCCAGGCGCGAGCACGCCGCGCCGGTCGGCCGCGACCTATGCTCGGTTGCTCACCGGCCGCCTGTTCCCGCAGGAGACCGGTGTGCATCTCGACTTCTCCGGACTGAGGACGGAAAGCTCGGCCGATTCGAAGCGCCGGGACTGGCAGGACGAGGTCGCGGCCTTCGCAGGCGCGATCTCTCAGGCTTGGCGTCCGGCCGTCGCGGAGATGGCTTCGAGATAGGCGACGATCATCCGCACGATCTCGTCTTCGAAGGCGCGGCTGGCGAGAAAGGGTTGCTCCTCCAGCACCGCGGCACGGACGACACCCATGAGAGCCCGCGACACGACGAATGCCTGTTCGCGGGTAAGGGGACCGACCAGCGGGTTCGGGCCGCGCCCGACGGTCTCGCCCGCCCGGGCGACGAAGGCGGCGACGGGCGCCATCAGCTCGATTCCGCTTCCCTGCGCCAGCAGCGCCTGGACCACCGCCTTGCGCGCGCGCTGCCGGCCGCGGAAGGCATGGACGATCGCCCGCACCATCGCCCGCACGCGGCCCTCGAGCGAGGGATCGCCCTCGCCCTGCAACGCCCGTGCGACCTCGCGCAGTGCAGTCTCCATCTCGCCGCGGGCCAGTGCTACCAGCAGCGCGTTCTTGTCGGAAAAGTACTGATAGAGCGTGCCGATGCTGACGCCGGCCCGTTCCGCGACGGCGTTGGTGGTAAAGGCGGCCAGTCCGCCTTTTTCGAGAATCTGAGCCGCGGCTTCGACGATCGACGCGACGGTCTGTGCCGCGCGCGCCTGTCGCGGCGATCTCCGTTTCTTTTCAGCGACTTGGCGGCGTGCGGCCATGGCGGCACCGGAGGCGGGAAGGCGAGTAACGGAATATGAGCATCACTCATATATTCAACGGCGGCAAGTCACATGGAGGCTTTCGTGCAGTCCCTCGCCATTCTCTATCTCGTCATCCTGCCTCTGGTGCTCCTGGCAGCCCTGGGCGAAGGCATCTGGCAGTCGCGCACGCGTGCCGAGGCCTACGACTGGAAGTCCTGGGCCTGTTCGCTGGCCGATCTCGCCGGCCGCCGTCTGTTGGCATTCATTCCCTACACGCTCGCCGCGCCGTGGCTGGTCTGGGTGTACGAGCATCGGCTCTTCACCCAGTCGCTCGACAACGTCTGGTCCGTGCTGCTGCTCTTCGTCGGTCTCGAGTTCTTCTACTACTGGTTCCATCGCGCCAGCCACACGGTGCGCTGGTTCTGGTCGTCGCATTCGGTCCATCACTCGCCGAACCAGTTCAACTTCGCGATGGCGTATCGGCTGGGATGGATCGGCCGCTTCACCGGCACTTCGCTCTTCTTCGCGCCGCTGGTGCTGCTGGGCTTCACGCCTGAGACTGTGCTGACGGCGCTGTTCCTGAACCTGCTCTACCAGTTCTGGATCCATGCCGACTGGATCCCGAAGCTCGGTTGGCTGGAACATGTTTTCAATACGCCGTCCGCGCATCGCGTTCACCACGCCCGCAATCCGGAGTATCTCGATGCCAATTTCGGCGGCGTCCTGATCGTCTTCGACAGGTTGTTCGGCACCTATGTTCCGGAGCGCGAGGACCTGCCGTGCGACTTCGGCCTGGTGTCGCCCAAGGTCTCGTCGCGCAATCCGATCGTGCTGAACTTCGGTCCGTGGGTGGGCCTCGCGAAGGACCTCGCCTCGGCGCGCTCGGCACGGGAGGTCTGGATGTACCTGTTCGGTCCTCCTGGCTGGCGCGCCACGGGAAAGGGCCTCACCTCGGCCGAGCTGCGCAAGGCCCATCTGCTGCAAACTCAGGAAGCCATGACTTAATCTCCCTTGAGCCGTCCAACCCCGGTCGACAGATTGGACGGCGAAGGAGAAACGCCATGGCCAGGGACAAGGTTTGCGTCGTGATCGGTGCGGGCGATGCGACGGGCGGCGCGATCGCCCGCCGTTTCGCGCGCGAGGGCTACACCGCCGTCGTGACGCGCCGCAGCGCCGACAAGCTGCAGTCGCTGGTGGCGCGCATCGTCGAAGAGGGTGGCAGGGTCCACCCGTTCGGCTCCGATGCCCGCGACGAGATGCAGGTCGAGGCGCTGTTCCGCGAGATCGAGACCGAGATCGGTGAGATCGAGGTCTTCGTCTTCAACATCGGCGGCAACGTGCGCTTCGACATTCGCGACACCACCCCGAGGGTCTATCGCAAGGTCTGGGAGATGACGGCCTACGCCGGCTTCCTGACGGCGCGCGAAGCGGCCAAGGTCATGGTCCCGCGCGGCCGGGGCACCATGCTCTTCACCGGTGCCACCGCCTCGATCCGCGGCGGTCGCGGATTCTCGGCCTTCGCGGGCGGCAAGCATGCGGTGCGGGCACTGGCTCAATCGATGGCGCGTGAATTGGGCCCCCAGAACATCCATGTCGCGCATGTCATCGTCGACGGCGCCATCGACACAGAATGGATCAAAGCCAACTTCCCGGATCGCTACAATGCCGGCCCCGACGCCATCCTCGATCCCGACGACATCGCCGAGACCTATTGGCAGCTCCACCGCCAGAAGCGCAGCGCCTGGACCTTCGAGATGGATCTGAGGCCGTGGAAGGAGACCTGGTGACTAGGCCGCCGCCGCCCGCAGCTTGAGCAGCGCGAGCATCATGTCGATGGTCGGTGTCTGGACCCCCGCCAGTTCGCTGAGGTCGGCGATCGAATCGGCGAGCGCATCGATTTCGAGGGGCTTGCCGGCCTGGAGGTCGGTCAGCATCGACATCTTGTGGTCGCCCAGCCCGATCGTGAACGCGATGCGCTTCTCCATCGGCGTCGCCATGGTCGCTCCGAATCTGGCCGCGACGGCCTCGGCCTCGGTCATCATGCGGCGCGCGATGGCGAGGGCCCCGGCGCTGCGGCCGATCCCGCCATTGTCGGCGAGCGTGAGCACCGCGATCGGGTTCCAGGTCAGGCTGTTGATCATCTTGCTCCAGATCTCGGCGCGGATGTCGGCCTTCACCGGCGCGTCGAGTCCGGCTTCAATCATGGCGGCGCTGAGCGCGGTGACGCGCGCCGAGCTCGAGCCGTCGGGCTCGCCCAGCGGCAGGTAGCAGACCTCGTTCTCGAGATGCGCCACGCCGGGCGCAGGGACGACGCCGCCGGCCCAATAGGCGCAACCCAGCGCCCGCTCCGGGCCGAACATCGACCATTGCCGGCCATCGGGATCCATGCGCTTCAGCCGGCTGCCCTCGAACGGGCCGGTCAGCTTATGGAAGAACCAGTAGGGCGCGCCGGTGGTCGGCGGAACCAGCGCCGTCTGCGGCCCGAGCAACGGCATCACCTTGTCGAGCACGGCGAGATACTGGTGCGTCTTCAGGGTGATGAAGACGACGTCCTGCGGGCCCAGTTCGGCGGCATCGTCCGTCGCATTCACCTTCACGGTGAAATCCCCGTGCGAGGAAATCAGCCGAAGGCCGTTCCGTCGGATGGCATCGAGATGGGCGCCGCGTGCGACCAGGCTCACTTCGACGCCTTTCACGCGCGCGAGATGGGCGCCGATGATCCCGCCGATTGAGCCGGCGCCGTAGAGGCAGATCTTCATGGCTGCCAGCCTAGATGCTTCACGGTCGATGCGGAACCGGCGTTCCGCGCGGTCGTTGTGTCGCGAATCCCAAGGACGAGGAGGGGCATGCGATGACCGCGCAGACCGTCGATACCAGCAAGCTCTGGGACATGATCAAGAATATCCGGTTCGGCATGCTGACCATCCAGGGCACCGAGGGCCAGCTCTATTCGCGGCCAATGACGACCCAGAACGGCGAGGCTGATCGCGGCGGAGTTATCTGGTTCTTCATGTCGCGATCTGGTCAGCCGTTGGCCGATCTCAGCGCGTCACCGGACGTAAATGTGGTCTACGCCGATCCGGGCGCCGATATGTATGTCTCGGTGACTGGCACCGCCCGCCTCGTCGAGGACCCGGTCAAGAAGCAGGAACTGTGGAGCACGGTGGCCAAGACCTGGTTCCCGGGCGGTGTCGACGATCCGGACCTTGCCCTGGTCGCAGTCCTGGTCGCCGAGGCGGAATACTGGGATGTGAAGGCCAACAGAGGCGTTCAGATACTGAAGCTCGCCAAGGCTGCGTTGATCGGCGATCAGCCGACCAACCTGGCCGAGCGCCGCCGCGTCCGCGTGCGCTGACGCGGCGGTGCGGTTGCCTCAGCGGCGCGGCGTCGTCGCTGCACCCACGCCGGCACCCACGGCTCCGCCCACCAGCGCGCCGGGCAGCAGGCCGATCGGGGTGAGAGCGCCGATCAGGGCACCGGTGCCCGCACCGATGCCGCCGCCCGTCACAGCCCGTTGGCCCCACGTGTCGCCACAGGCGGCGAGGGTGAGAGCCAGAAGGGAAATGCCGACGACCTTCATCATGTGCTCAACTCCGTTGCGTACCCGAAAAAACGCCTTTCAGCCTGGCAAGGTTTCCACAAATGGCCCGTCTGCGGTGTGTCCTCCTGGTGACCTTGGGCTGCCTCACCCTCGCGGCGCCGCTCCGAGCGCAGACGGTCGGAGGTTTCGACTACGCCCCCGAATACGACTTCTCCGAGTTCTGGGCCGCGACCGACGGCCGCCTGTTCCAGGTGATCGTCGCGGGCAATCCCTTTCCCCAATGGCCGCTGGAACAGGTCAAGGAACGGCTGCTGCCGGTGATGCAAGCGAACAAGCCTAGGCCGGCTCTCACCTTCACCTACCAGTTGCCACCCGAGGAACTGCGGCCCAGCTACCGCCTGGTGCTCGTCTTTTCGCCGGCAAACGACCTCACTGCGGCGCGAGTCTGTGCGGGGCTGTACTTCCTGAAGCCGCCCACACCCGGCCGCGTCTACGTGTTCGGCGTCTATTGCCGCAACGACCTCGCGCTTTCGCAGACCACGGCGTGGACGCAAGCGAACGGACCCGACGACCCGCGGCTCGGCCAGATGTTTGCCCAACTGTTCATGGTCCTGTTCGACGACCGGCGGTGGCAGCGTTTCCCCTTCAATCCGTGGTTTGCCCGCTAGCGGATCCGGCCTAAGAGAGAACCCATATCAGGGGGATCTCTTGGGTACTGACGTAGAAATCTGGATGCTCTTCGCGCCGTTCTGGCTGCTGGGCATGTTCGCGGCGCTGGGCGCGCTCTGGCACTTCGTGCAATTCCTGAGCGTGCACGGCAAGGCCCATGCGGCCGGGCAGGTCTCGAAGAAATACGAATTCGGCACGCGCCTACAGCCGCATGAAACCACTACACAGGGGCACCATCATCTGACACGGGCGCGAACCGCCGTGCTGCTGTTCGTCGGATTCATCGCACTGGGACTGGTGGCCGGCGTCCTGTGGACGTTGTGGCGGGGCTAGCTCCCCACCGTCATTCGGCCACCAGCCCCACGATCTCGTAGCGGCCCGGATCCGGCGACGGTCCAGCAATCAAGACCTGCTGATCGCAGGCGGTCAGGACTAGGACGAGCAAACCGAGGGAAGCAAAGATCCTGCGGAACATGACGAAATTCTCCATCTGCCCGAGGAACGCCGGCCGTTTGCCTTTGGTTGCCAGGTTTCGCAGTCTGCGTGCCCGAGACTGATGATAACGGGGCGGGGGCCCGAGCCTGAATCATGACCCGACATCGAATGCTGCGCCGCATCGCGTACGTGCGGCGCAACCGCTGCAGCGCCCTCGTGGTTGCGCTCACCTTGTTCATCCTCCTCAACCCCTTGCTGGCCGTCTCGGCGATCGGCGGCTCGATGCTGGGCGTGGCGTTGTTCGTCGTGCTCGTGCTGGCGGTGTGGGCGCTGCGACTCGAGCGGCCTGTACTCTGGGGGCTGGGCCTGTTTGGGTTCATCACCATTGACGCGCTGATCGCCGATCGCATGGGCTACAGCGGGCTGCGACCCATCGCACTCGGCGCCACGGCGCTGTTCGTGGGGGCAATCACCATCGCGCTCCTGCACTACGTGCTTGATCGCCGGCCGATCACGACGGACAAGGTGTTCGGTGCGGTGGCCGCCTACATCCTGATCGCCATGTCCTTCGCCAGCCTGTTCGGCTTCCTCCAGGTCTTCCAGGCCAACGCCTTCACGGCCGCCATAGCCCACGGTCCGGACGGCAAGCTCAACTGGCCGGACCTGATGTACTTCTCCTTTACGGTGCTGACCTCCACAGGATTCGGCGAGATCACGCCCGCGACGCCGATGGCACGGTCCCTGATCGTGATCGAGCAGGTGCTGGGCGTCATGTACGTCGCCTTCCTGATCGCGCGTCTGGCCAACCTGTACGGGTCGCCGAAGCCCCTGAACTAGCGGCAGACAATCTCGCTCTGCGCATCGTCCAAAATCTGCTGGCCACGCTATACTCTTCGGCAAAACCAGATGAGGAACGCCATGGTTATCGCGGCTGGAGCAACACGGGCGAGCGAGACGGCCGACACCGTCGAACACTGGGACGTCATCGTCATAGGCGCCGGTCTCTCGGGCATGTACCAGCTCCTGAAGCTGCGCCAGATGGGTTTCAAGGCCCGCGTCTACGAGGCAGGCGGCGGCGTCGGCGGCACCTGGTACTGGAACCGCTACCCCGGCGCGCGCTTCGATTCCGAGAGCTGGACCTACGGCTTCTCCTTCTCTCCCGAGGTGCTCGCGGAATGGGACTGGAAGGAGCACTTCTCCGGCCAGCCCGAAAACCTGCGCTACTGCGAGTTCATCGCCGACAAGTTCGACCTGCGCCGCGACATCACTTTCAACGCCCGCGTTAAGGCCGCGCACTGGGACGAGGCGGCCAATGAGTGGGAGGTGACCTTCGAAACGGGCGGCCGCGCCCGCGCCCGCTTCCTTGTCACGGCCATCGGGCCGCTGTCGTCGCCCACCATGCCGACCATTCCCGGCATCGAGGATTTCAAGGGCGAGTCCTGGCACACCGGCCTGTGGCCGCATCATCCCGTCAGCTTCACGGGCAAGAAGGTCGCCGTGATCGGCACCGGCGCGTCGGGCGTGCAGGCGATCACCGAGATCGCCAAGACCGTGGGCGAGCTCACCGTGTTCCAGCGCACCCCCAACTGGTGCACGCCGCTGCGCAACAGCCGGATCGAGCCGGAGACAATGGCCGACATTCGCTCGCGCTACGACCAGATCTTCGCCCAGTGCCGCGAGAACTGGGGCTGCTTCGTCCACACCGCCGATCCGCGCCATTCGACCGACGTGACCCCGGAGGAGCGCGAGGCCTTCTTCGAGAAGCTCTACAACACGCCGGGCTTCGCCTTCTGGCAGGGCAATTTCCGCGACGTGCTCATGGACCAGGCGGCCAACGACGCTCTGACGGAATTCGTGGTCAAGAAGATCCGCGCCCGCGTGAAGGACCCGAAGATCGCCGACAAGCTGATCCCGACCAACCACGGCTACGGCACGCGGCGGGTTCCGCTCGAGAGCGGCTACTTCGAGGTCTACAACCAGCCCAATGTGAAGCTGGTCGACATCCGCGAGACGCCGATCGAGCGCATCACCGAGACCGGTCTGAGGGTCGGTGGCGTCGACTACGTCTTCGATATGATCATCTACGCGACCGGGTTCGACGCCATCACCGGCGCCTTCGATCGCATCGACTTCCAGGGGCGCAATGGCGAGAAGCTGCGCGACAAATGGGCCGACGGGCCGCACACCTATCTCGGCCTGAACATCGCGGGTTTCCCCAACATGCTGACGCTGGTCGGCCCCCACAATGCGGCCACCTTCTGCAACCTGCCGCGCTGTATCGAGCAGAATGTCGAGTTCGTATCCGACCTTCTGGGATACATGCGCGAGAAGGGCTTCACGCGTATCGAGGCGACCCCGGAGGCCGAGGCGACGTGGACGGCACACGTCTATGAGACGGGCTCCCGTCTGCTGCTCACCAAGGTCGATTCCTGGATGACGGGCGTGAACAAGAACGTACCCGGCCGCCTCAAGCGCACCTTCATGGCCTATGCCGGTGGTGCCCCCAAGTATCGCCAGAAGTGCGAGGAGATCGCTGCCAACGGCTATGAGGGGTTCGCGCTGCGCTGACGCCTCAGCGCGCGCCGCGCACGAGCCGGCCGGGGCGGGCGCCGGTGAAGGCGCCGTCGCGGTAGGTCACCTCGCCGCCGACGATGGTGGCGACGTAGCCTTCGGCCTTCTGTTCCAGTCGGCGGCCGCCGCCCGGCAGGTTGTTCACCGGCCGTGGCGCCGAGACCTTGAGGCGGTCGAGGTCGATCACGTTGACGTCGGCCTTGTAGCCCGCCTGCAGCCGCCCGCGATCGCCCAGGCCGACCGTGCGCGCGGGCACGTCGGTGAGTTGCTGAATCGCCCAGGGCAGAGGCCAGCGCTCGCCCTTGCGGTCACGTGTCCAATAGGTGAGCGCATGTGTCGTGTAGCTCGCGTCGCAGATCAGACCATAATGCGCGCCGCCGTCGCCCAGCGCCATCACCGTGTGTTCGTGGCGCAGCATGCTGGCCATGTTGGCGTCGGAGCAGTCGGTGTAATTGGCGCCGGGATGAAACAGGATCGTGCGGCCGTCGCCACCGGCCAGAAGATCGTAGGCGAGTTCGAGCGGCGTGATGCCGAGCCGGGCGGCGCGCGCGTCGAGTCGCTGGTCGGCCGGCGGCGTATAGTCAGGCGGATCGCCCAGCACGAACATGTTGGCGACGCTGCGCATGAAGGCCAGCATCTGCGGGTTGCGATAGGTCGGTTGCTCGGCGAGGAGCTGCGCTTTCATCGCCGGATCGCGCAGCCTGGCGAGCTTGGCCTCGAGAGTAAGGCCCTCGATCTCGCGATAGCTCGGGCAGGTCGAGAAGGGATGGAACGAGAGTTCCAGCCCGTAGAGCACGGCGACGGGGCGCGCCGCAACCTGACCGCGGATCGGCAGCCCGTCGCGATGAGCCCGTTCGATCTCGCGCAGCAGGGTCTGCCAGCGTCCAGGGTAGAGCGAGAGGTCGAGCAGCGTGAAGGAGAGCGGCCGCCCCGAAAGCTCGACGAGCCGGCGCAGCATGGCGAACTCGGTGGCGCCTTCGGCTGTGGTGTCCGCGAAATCGTCGAGGAGCTGGATCACGCCCTTGCCGGCGCGGCGCATGCCGCGCGCGATCGCAGCGAGCTCTTCCTCGCCTGCGGTGATGGTAGGCGTCAGCGCGCCGTCTGGCGTGCGATGGAACAGCGAGCGCGAGGTCGAGAAGCCGAGTGCGCCCGCATCGAGGCCTTCCTGGACGAGCGTCGCCATCTCCGCCAAGTCCGACGCATTGGCCGGCTCGCGGTCGACGCCGCGCTTCCCCATTACGAAGACGCGCAACGGCGCGTGCGGCACCTGTGTGGCGAAGTCGATGTCGCATTGCCGCTTCGACAGCGTGTCGAGGTAGTCGGGAAAGCTCTGCCAATTCCACGGCACGCCCTCACGCATCACCAACTCAGGGATATCCTCGACGCCTTCCATCAGGTTCATCAGCGTGTCGCGGTCCTGCGGGCGACAGGGTGCGAAGCCCACACCGCAATTGCCCATCAGCACCGTCGTCACGCCATGACCGGAGGAGGGCGAGAAGCGGTCGTCCCAGGTAACCTGGCCGTCATAGTGGGTGTGGATGTCGACGAAACCCGGCGTCACGGCGAGCCCTTTGGCGTTGATCTCCTGGCGGCCCGTGCTGTCGATACGGCCGATGGCGGCGATCCTGCCGTCCTGGATGGCGATGTCGGCTTCGCGCGGCTCTGTTCCGATCCCGTCGATCACGGTGCCGTTGCGCACGATCAGATCGTATGAGGCGGCCATGGCGTCCTCTCGCAAGAGTTGCTCCGGATTGCCTAGCACTCCGGTAGCGGGAAGTGAAACACCAGCACGAAAACGCCGGGACCTTGCGGTCCCGGCGTCATCGCCAAGATATGCAGAAATGCTTAGCGGATGATCGTGACCTGGAGCGCCGTCTGCACGCTGTACACCGTGGTGATCTGCGTGCCCGGCTTGATCGTCTTCAGCGCGGCCTTGCCGGCCTCGCTCACGATCTGCGGCATCTGGATGACCTCGCCGCTGTCAGGTGAGGGCTTGTCGGGCTCGCCACCGGAGGCGTTGATCAGGAACACCGTATTGGTCGCGAGATCGACCTTGGTGCACATGCCGGCCATCGACCAGAGGCGGATGCGCTCCCGCGCGCCGGGGATACCCTCGATGCGGGCGCCCTGGGCCATCATCGCCTTGGCACGCGCCGTCACGGCGGGCGTGGTGGGGGCGATCAGGAAATCGACATAGTCGTACCACTGGACGTCAACGATCTGGCCGACGCGGAGTGCTCCGTAGTTGGTGACCAGGTCGGCCGCCTTCATCTTAACTCGGCCGAGATCCTGCCAGACGATGACGAAGCCGCGCGTCTTCTCGTCGAGGCTGTGGATCGTGCCACGCTTGAAGTTCTGGTAGGCCGACGAAATGTAGAGGTCTTCCTGGGCCGTCGCGGAGAACGGCAGGACGGGCAGGACGGCGGTCGCGACAGCGACGCCACCGAGCAGCTTCAATGTCGAACGACGGTCTGCTTGCATAAGTCTCTCCCCCTTCACATCGCGCGGGATGTTCGGCTCCGGCACGCACGGGTCCTGGTACGCCTCCGAACAGACTGCGGGGTTATGCCGACGAAAGTTTTTCCCGGCAACTTCATTTGCAGCACTTCTGCGCGTATCTGGGAAGATCAATGATCTTTCCCTGGCGATGCGAGAACATCGTCAGGAAAACGTGACTTGAACCTCGGAGGGTGGGGGGATGGTTATGTTGGCGGAAGGAACACACCATGCCTCATCAGAGTGCCCTGCTGTCCGTCGCCCGCGCCTTGCCGCCGCATCGGCTCCTGCAGACTGAAGCGGCCGAAGCGGCGCGGGGAATCTTCGCCCATCGCTATGCCGCCTTCGAGCGAATGGTGCCGGTCTTCACGACCTCCGGAATCGAAGCGCGCCACACGGTGATGCCCTTGGACTGGTACCTCTCCTCGCTGGGCTGGCCCGAGCGCAACGCGGCCTATCTCGAAGGCGCGCAGGAACTGTTCGTCGAGGCCGCGATGCGGGCGCTCGCGGCCGCGGGGGTCCCAGCCTCCGAGGTCGACACGATCGTCACCATCTCCTCGACCGGCGTTGCGACGCCGAGCCTCGAGGCACGCGTTGCCGGGCGTGTAGGCTTTCGCGCCGATGTCGAACGCGTGCCGGTGTTCGGTCTCGGTTGCGCGGGCGGTGTCTCGGGCCTGGCGATTGCGAGCCGTCTGGCAGCGGCGCGGCCAGGCTCGACCGTGCTGATGGTCGCCATCGAGATCTGCACTTCGGCCTTCCGCATGGACCAGCTCACGCCCGCCAACATGGTGGCGACCGCCCTGTTCGGCGACGGCGCGGCAGCCTGCGTCGTGCGCGCCGGCTCGGGCGGGGAAGGACTCGCCCGGATCGAAGGGGCCGGTGAGCATCTTTGGCCCGACACGCTCGACATCATGGGCTGGAAGGTCGACCCGACGGGCCTTGGCGTCATCTTCGATCGCTCGATCCCGCCCTTCGCCGAGCAGAAGGTCGGGCCGGCGGTCGAGGGCATCCTGTCGCGCATCGGTGTAGCGCGCGGCTCGGTCGATCGCTTCGCCTGTCATCCCGGTGGCGCCAAGGTGATCACCGCACTGGAAACGACCCTGCGTCTCGACCAGGGCGCGCTCGATCACGAACGCGAGGTGCTGCGCCGGTACGGCAACATGTCGGCGCCGACGGTGCTGTTCGTGCTGGAGCGACTGATGGAAGCCGGCCTGCCGCAGCGCACGGTGCTGACGGCGCTGGGGCCGGGCTTCACCTGCAGCTGCCTGTCGCTGACGCTCGCCGCCTGAGACCCGGAAATGAACTGGGCGGCGCTCATCCTCGCCTTTGTCACGATGCAGCGGCTGGGTGAACTCGTGCTGGCTCGACGCAACACCCGTCGCCTGCTGGCGCAGGGCGCGCACGAGGTCGGCGCGGCGCACTACCCTCTAATCGTGGTGCTGCACGCCGCCTGGCTGCTTGGTCTCTGGTATCTGGCGGTGTATCGCGCACCTGCGGGACAGGACATCAACCTGCTCTGGCTCGTCCTCTTTGCCGCCCTGCAGGTCGCGCGGCTCTGGGTAATCGCCTCACTGGGCGGACGTTGGACGACCCGCATCATCGTTCTGCCGGGTGCGCCGCTGGTGCAGCGCGGCCCCTACCGTTTCCTGTCCCATCCGAACTACTGGGTGGTGGCGGGCGAGTTCCTCGTCCTGCCGCTCGTGTTCGGGCTGGCATGGTACGGCCTTGTCTTCTCGCTGCTCAATGCTGTGGTGATGTGGATTCGGATTCGGGCCGAATCGGCGGCGCTGGGATCTCAATAGGATGCCAGCACCTCGATCTTGTTGTTGGCGACGATCAGGCGCTTTGCAAGCAGGCGGGCAAGGTTGGCCATGATCTTCTCGCCGGCGTGCGGGTACCGGTCGCGGAAGCCATTGAAGGCATCCAGGGACAATTCGAGGCAGGTGACGTGCGTGTCGGCCCAGACGTCGGCCGACCGGCTCCTCTCCAACAGTGCCATCTCGCCCACGGCCATGCCGGCGGAGAGAGTGGCGAGCCGGACGCCGCTGTGCAGGCGGACGCTGACGACCCCGCTCGATACGAACATCACGGACGATGCCGGATCTCCGGCGGAAATCAGCCGATCGCCAATTCGATACTCGCGCCGGACTATCGAGCTGGTGAGGACAGCCAGTTCATCGGCGTCCAGTCCAGCCAGCAACTCCTGCTCGGCAATGTCGACCGAGTGGCCGCGATAGAGATCCCCATCCTGGCTCTGGATGATGCAGTCCTCGGCCCACTCGATCGCTTCGTCCAGCAGCCCGATGACGTGCACGCTCGGCCGGTCGGCCAGCCAGCCGCGAAGGGCTTGTTCGGCCGGAGTTCCCTTGGGGATTCCGCTGAACACCATCTCGACCCTTCCAGACGCGAGGTCGTCGAAGATGTCAGCAAGTAACCGCAGCGCCGCATCGCTGACGGAGGGCACGCGCCGGAAGTCGAGTATCAGGTAGTTCAGGCCCCGGCGGAGACTGCTGATGCGCCGCGACACGTACTCGACGTTGGCGAAGCTCAATGCGCCGGTAAGCTCGAGGATCGCACACTCTGCGTGATGCGCTTCGAGGATGGCCTGCTCGTGCGCCGGCCGGCTGCGGCGCGACGAGACGCTGCCGACGTCGTAGCCGGCAGCGATGCAGGTCTGCGCGTCGCCGACCCGGTTAAGCATATGCAGGCCGAAATGCGTCGACAGCGCCTCGCAGGTGCGTAGGCCACGGACGCTGTTTCCCTGGTCGTCGATGCGCGGCGAATAGGTGCCCAGGCCGAGCTGCGAGGGAAGGGCCGCGACGATGCCGCCGCCGACGCCGCTCTTGGCGGGAATGCCGACGCGATAGACCCAGCCCCCGGCCGAATCGTACATGCCCGAACTGGTCATGACGGAGAGCGTGCGGGCCACGGCATAGGACGACGTGACCTGCTCGCCGGTCAGTGGATTGCGCCCCTTGTTTGCCAGGGTCGCTGCCATGACGGACAGATCCCGCGCCGAGACGCGGAGCGAGCATTGGCGGAAATAGACGTCCAGCACCTTGTCCACGTCGCCCTGCAGGACGCCGTGGTTGCGCAGGAGATAGGCGATCGCCCGGTTGCGGTCACCGCTTTCCCGCTCCGACCGGAAGGTGGGCTCGTCCACCTCGAGCCGGCGTCCGGCAAAGCGCCCCAGGGTGCTTCGTACGCGCTCAAATGCGCCGTCGGCGTCGCTTTCGCAGATCAGCCCGACGCAGGCGATTGCGCCCGCGTTGACCATCGGGTTGAAAGGGCGATTGTCCGCCCTCAGCCGGATCGAGTTGAAGGCGTCGCCACTGGGTTCGACTCCCACGATCGCCTCGACCCTGTCGGCGCCGACCGCTTCGAGGGCGAGAGCGAAGACAAATGCTTTCGAAATCGACTGGATGGTGAATTCGACCGTGCTGTCGCCGACTTCGTAGACGAATCCGTCGACCGTCGTCGCGGCAATTCCGAAATGGTTGGGATCGGCAAGTGCCAGCTCAGGAATGTACGAGGCGACCTCTCCGCTATCGTCCTTGGAGAAGTCCGCATGGCAGTGCGCCAGGAATCGCGCCAGGGGGAGTTCGGTGGTGGAAACTCGATTCTGGTCCATTTGCGGCACGTGGGGCTGAGATGTCAGGTCTTGCGAGGCTTCGCCGCCCCTCGGGACTTTATGGCAGGAGTATTCTTCAGTCGATGGACAGGAGGGAGGCGAGCGGGCCTCAGATCACCCGCTGCGTCCGCGCGAAGGCCATGTAGAGGTCGTGCGCGCGGGCGGCGATCGGACCGGGCTGCATGTCGCGGCCTTCGTAGCGGCTGACCGGCTGCACCTTGCCGGCATTGCCGGTGGTGAACATCTCGTCGGCTTCCTCCAGCTCCGCCGGACGGATCGTGCGCTCCTCGACCGTGATGCCGGCCGAGCGCAGGAGCCTGATCGTCCGATGGCGCGTGATGCCGGCCAGGAAGCTGCCGTTCGGCACGGGTGTCGCGACCACGCCGTTACGGGCAATGAAGAGGTTGGAGCTGCAGGTCTCCGCCACGTTGCCCAGCGGGTCGAGCACGACGCCGTTGTTGAAGCCGCGCTTCAGCATCTCTGCGACACCGCGCGAGGAATTGGGGTAGAGGCAGCTCGCCTTGGCGTCGGTCGGCGCGGTCTCGGGCGCCGGCCGGCGGATCGACCGGCAGAGGCCGAGGGTCAGCGGCGTGCCGGCGCGCATCGGCGCGACATAGGTGCAGAGCAGGAACTGCGCGGAGTCCGGATCGACCGAGATGGGACCGGCGCCGCCTTTGCCGGCCCAGAACATCGGCCGGACATAGAGCTCGGCCTTGGGCCCAAAGCGCCGCACGCTCTCGTGCATCAGCTTCAGGATCTCTTCCGGCGTCTGGGTCGGGTTCAGGCCGATGGCGCGGGCCGAACGCACCACGCGTTCCGCATGGAGGTCGAGGTCGGGGCCGCAGCCCTCGAACGCCCGCCCGCCGTCGAATACCATGGAGCCCAGCCAGAAGGCGTGGTCGCGCGGGCCCAGGATCGCCGGGTTGCCTTCGTGCCAGGTGCCGTTCCAGTAGGTGAGCGTGTCCATTCTATCCTCGTCGTCCCTCGAAGCGCGCGGACATAGCAGACGATGAGCGGTGCGGCCATCCTCGCATTGGGCGCGGCCTTCTGCTTCGCACTGGCACTGATTCTGACGCAGTTTGGCCTGCGGACGATGCCGTCCTGGCGTTCCCCGCTTTATTCGATCGGCGGTGCGCTGGTCGTGGCGTGGCTTGCGGCGATTCTGTTCGTCGACTGGAGCACCTTCAATCTCGATGCGGCGCTGATCTTCGCTGGGGTCGGCTGTATCTTCCCCGTCGTCGTCTCCATTCTCGCGGTGCGCTCGAACGAGCGGCTGGGGCCGGCGGTGGCCGGCGCCGTCGGCAACGTGACGCCGATCTTCGCCGTGCTGGGCGCGGTGCTGTTCCTCGGCGAGCATCTCGGGTTCGTGCAGTTGGCCGGCCTCGCGATGGTGGTCGGCGGCGTGGCCTTGCTGGCGCTGCGCGGCGGCACCGGTGGCCGGCACTGGTCGGTCTGGGTGCTTGGACTTCCACTCGCTGCAGCGCTGGTGCGCGGCGCGATCCAGCCCGCGATCAAGACGGGCCTTGGCTTGTGGCACGAACCGCTGGCCGCCGCCGCGATCGGCTATGCGCTCTCCTCCGTCGTGATCGTGTCTCTTGTCGGCCGCCGCGCCTTGAGGGAAGGGCCGGCGATCCGCAGTGGGGTGCTGTGGTTCCTGGCCGTCGGCTTCGCCAACGGCAGCGCCACCTTCCTTCTCTATGCGGCGCTGGGCCTCGGCTCCATCACCGTCGTCGCACCACTGGTCGCGCTCTTCCCGCTGATGGGCGTGGTAATGAGCTGGATATTCCTGCGCGGCGAGCAGCTTCATGCGATCGGGTTGCTCGGCATCGTCGTCAGCGTGGCCGGCGTCATTCTCTTGCTTCTGGGTGGAACCTGAAGGCAGGGCCGGGCAGATCGATGCGATTGGCCCGCAATGATCGTTGGTCCGGAAGCAGTTGCTGCGGGCTGGGGGTGTACTAAGGTCTGCCGACTTCGGAGGAAACAACAATGACGACCCCGCTTACCATTCGCCTGCATCCTGCCGACAACGTCGTCGTCGCCCGCATGGACATCCTGTCCGGCACCAGGGTCGAGGGTGAGGTCGCGGCAGCGACGCGCGTACCGCCGGGTCACAAGATTCTCACGAGGGCGGTGAAAAAGGGCGAGCCTCTGCGCAAATACAACCAGATCATCGGCTTCGCGACCGAAGATCTCGGTCCCGGCACGCACATCCATACGCACAACTGCGTCATGGGCGACTTTGAGCGCGACTATGCCTTCTGCGCCGATGCCCATCCGACAGATTTCATCGTGCCGGCGGCCACTTTTCAGGGCTATCGGCGCGCCGACGGCCGCGCCGCGACACGCAACTATCTCGGCATCGTCACGACCGTGAACTGCTCCGCCGCGACCAGCCGAATGATCGCGTCGCGGCTCGAACCGCTGTTGGCGCAGTTCCCCAACATCGACGGCGTCGTGCCGCTGACGCATGGCGGCGGCTGCGGCATGGCGGCGTCGGGACTCGAAATGGACGTGCTGCGCCGCACGCTCGCGGGCTATGCGAAGCATCCCAACATGGCCGCGGTCGTGGTGCTCGGTCTTGGCTGCGAGACCAATCAGATCTCCGGACTGATGACTGCGGAGGGGCTCAAGGAAGGGCCGAAGCTCATTCCGATGGCGATCCAGGACGAAGGCGGTGTCTCCAGGACCGTGCTGCGCGCCGTCGATTTCCTGAAGGAGATACTGCCCGAGGCGAATGACGTGAAGCGTGAGGCCATTCCGGCGAGCGAACTCATCCTCGCCCTTCAGTGCGGTGGCTCGGATGGCTATTCCGGCATCTCGGCCAACCCGGCGCTGGGCGCGGCGGTCGACCTGCTGGTGCGCAATGGCGGCACGGCGGTTCTATCGGAAACACCCGAGATCTATGGTGCGGAACATCTTCTGACGCGGCGCGCCATCAGCAAGGACGTCGGCGAAAAGATCGTCGAACGCATCCGCTGGTGGGAGGATTACTGTGCCCGCACCGGCGGTGAAATGAACAACAATCCGTCTCCCGGCAACAAGGCGGGTGGCCTCACGACCATTCTGGAGAAATCGCTGGGTGCGGTGGCGAAGGGGGGCACGACGAATCTCGTCGACGTCTACAAATATGCCGAGCCGATCACCGCGAAAGGGTTCGTCTATATGGACTCGCCGGGCTACGATCCGGTGTCGGCCACGGGGCAGGTCGCTGGTGGCGCCAATGTCCTGTGCTTCACGACGGGCCGCGGCAGCGTCTTTGGCTGCAAGCCGACCCCATCACTCAAGCTTGCCACGAATACCTCCCTCTATCGACGCATGACCGATGACATGGATATCAACTGCGGAACGATCGTCGATGGCGAGGAAACCATTCAGGAGAACGGCCGGCGGATCTTCGACCTTATTCTTGCCACGGCGTCGGGTCAGAAAACCAAATCGGAGCTTTTGGGAATCGGGGACGACGAGTTCGAGCCGTGGAAGATAGGCGCAACAATGTGAAGGATGGGACGCAGCCAATTTAACCTGGCGGCGTTACGTTCCTCATATGCGATCCTACGACTCACGAACTTGGCCATGCTTTGGTAGCCCAGCCCACAGCGGCCACGGCCATTTCCCCGAGCTTTTACCCAAATTCCCGGTTGTCGAAGGCGGTAGCATCGAGCGCTCCGCCAGCGCGCATTTGCTTGCTCGTTAAACTGCCCAGGAGAGAGACATGGCTACAGGCACCGTCAAGTGGTTCAACGCCACGAAGGGATTTGGATTTATCCAGCCGAGCGACGGCGGAAAGGACGTGTTCGTCCATATCAGCGCAGTCGAGCGCTCGGGCCTGAACGGCCTCAACGAGGGCCAGAAGATCGGCTACGAGATCGCCACCGAGCGCGGCCGTTCGGCTGCCGTCAATCTCAAGGCGGCCGACTGAGGTTATGAGAATCGTTCCCCTCGTCGAACGTCCGGATCTGGTTGAACAGGTCTCGATCTGGGGCTTCGACGAGTGGGGACATCTCAATCCCGGCCAGACGCTCGAGCAACGCAGGGCTCTGATTCAGGTCAAGATGAACGTCGATCGTGTGCCGATCGCCTTCGTTGCCCTGGGTGAGGATGAAGGTATCGTCGGTACCGCGTCCCTGATCTTCGACGATCTCGAAGGCGATCCGCGCAATCCCTGGCTCGCGAGCGTGTTCGTTCCCGCCGAACACCGCGGGAAGGGCATCGCCTCGGCGCTCGTTCGCGCCGTCGAGGATGCGGCCCGGCGCATCGGCTACGATCGCCTCTATCTTTTCACACACTCGGCCGCCTCGCTTTATGCAGGTTTGGGCTGGACGGCGCTTGAGCAGCGCGACTATCGCGGCGAACATATCCAGGTCATGGAGAAGTCGCTGTGAGGGAGCCCGCATGCCATCCGACCTGCACTATCTGTCGCTCGACGAGGTCGCGCGGCGCCTGAAGGCGCGCAAACTGTCGTCCGTCGAGGTGACGGAATCGATGCTCGACCGCATCGGCAAGGTCGATCCCGGGCTGAAAAGCTATGCGACCGTCACGGCCGATCGCGCCCTAGCCGATGCGGTGCGCCTCGACGCCGAGACCGAGTCCGGTATCTCGCGGGGACCGCTGCATGGCGTGCCGATCGCGGTCAAGGATCTCTGCAATACGGAGGGCATCGCGACCGCGGCCGGTATGGAGATCCATCGCGGCAACGTGCCGTCGCAGGACGCGACCGTCGTGGGCCGGCTCAAACAAGCGGGAGCGGTGCTGCTCGGCAAGCTGCAGATGACGGAGGGGGCCTATGGCGCTCACCATCCGAATATTCCCGCGCCGCTCAATCCTTGGAACGCGGCCTACTGGACGGGCTCTTCCTCGTCGGGTTCGGGGGCTGCCACGGCTGCGGGCCTCTGCTACGCCTCGCTGGGTTCCGACACCGGGGGCTCGATCCGCTTTCCCTCGACGATGAACGGGCTGTCGGGACTGAAGCCGACCTGGGGGCGCGTGAGTCGCGCCGGCGTCTTTGCGCTGGCCGAGTCGCTCGATCATATCGGCCCGATGACCCGCAGCGCGCTGGACGCCGCGATCATGCTCGGCGTGATCGCCGGCCCCGACCCGGAGGACCCGACTTCCGTCGGCCTGCCGGTCCCGGACTATGCCGCCTCGATCGACCAGGGTGTACGCGGCAGGCGGATCGGGCTCGCCAGAGACATGCATGGTCTCGATGAGGACGCGTCGCGCGCGCTCGACGGTGCAGTCGAGGCTCTGAAGAACGCGGGTGCGAAGATCGTCGACGTGAAGCTGCCTGACGGATTCGACCAGGGCGCACGCGACTGGGTGCCTCTATGTGGTGTCGAAGCGGCGGTGGCGCACGAAGCCACTTATCCGTCGCGCGCAGCCGAGTACGGTCCAGTGCTCTCCGGTCTGCTCGATCACGGCCGTCGCCTCTCCGCGACGGAGGTTGCGAAGATGCAGCTCCGCCGGGCCGCTCTCACCGGCGAACTCAATCGCCTGCTGGCGTCGGTCGACCTTCTGCTGATGCCCGTGATGGCCCGGGCCGTGTGGTCGACCGAGGCGCTGCAGGCGGCCGGACGCGATCCCGAGACCGTCGCAGCGCGACTGCGCTATACCGCGCCGTTCGATCTCAGCGGCCACCCGACGCTCACGTTGCCGGGTGGCATGTCAGAGGACGGTGTGCCGGTGGGCTTCCAGATCGTCGGAAAGGCCTTCGATGAAGGGCTGATCCTGGCGGCCGGCCATGCCTATCAGCAGCGGACCGACTGGCATTCGAGGCGACCGCCGCTGTAAATGCATGGCGGGAGGGCGCGTGGACGCTGATTTTCCTTTCATTTATAGTGCTTCAATCACTTCCGGGACGCCCATCGCCGCGCAATGACAAGCATCTTCGCGAAAAACCTGCGGCTGCGTCCGAGCATCCTGACGTTGTTCGTTCTGCTGACGGTACCGGTCTTCTTCGCGATCGTGGCGGTCAATTATGTGTCGAACGAGAAGATCGCGCGCGACAATGCCGACGAACTGGTCGGGCGGTTCAGCGTCGAGGCCATCGAGAACATCCAGCACCTTTTCGATCCCATAAAGTCGCTCGTGCGGAGCGCCGCCGCCCTGGGCTCCGAGCAGCCCGATTTCTTCGATGACAACCGCTCGCTGAAGTATCTCTTCAGCATCCTGCAACACAGCGATCGTATCATCAGCATGTATGTCGGCCTGAACGACGGATCGTTCCGTCAGGCCCGACAGATCGACCCAGCCGTCGAGATCCAGGGCAAGCTCCCACCGCCCGGAACGCGCTGGGCGGACCGATGGATCACGCCGCAGCGCGGGTCGTCGCCCATCGATCACTATCTGTTCCTCGACAAGGACCGCAAGGAACTGGGCCTTTCCGAGCAGACCACGTCCTACGATCCGCGGGCGCGCCTGTGGTATGTGACCGCACAGCAGACGCACGACCTTTCGGTCAGCGATGTCGATGTCTTCGCGACACTGGGGCTCGTCGGCTTCACCGTCGGCGCTCCCTTCTATGCTGACGGAGTGCTGCGCGGCGTGGCCGCCGCTGACATCACGCTCGACGGAATGTCCAACTATCTCGCCGAGCGCAAGATCAGTGCGGGCACGCTCTCCTATATCCTCGACCATCAGGGGCGGGTCATCGCCAATTCGGAGCGCACCAAGACCTATACGAGCCATAACGGCAGGGTCGAGCTCCAACACATCACGTCACTCGGAAACGACCTGCCGGCGATCGCCTTCAGCTTCCGGCCACGCGACAGCGAGAGGACGTTCTCGTTCGAGCATGGCGGAAAGCACTACGTCGCGAGCCTCACGACCCTGCCGCCGGCGTTCGGCAAGAAGTGGCAACTCTTCGTCATTACGCCGCTGGCCGACTTTACCAGCGCTTTCGACGAGCAGAACAAGCGACTGGCCCTGTTCGGTGTGATCGCGATCGTCCTGCAGATCTGCATCATCTACTTCCTCTCCAGTGTCATCTCCTCGCCGCTGGAGCGACTCGCCCTCAAGGTGGCGAAAATCCAGGACCTCGAGGGGGACAACCTGCCGCCGCTGCAGTCGCCTATCCGCGAGGTTGCGGTGCTCGCCCGCGCCATCGATACCCTCGATGCGGCCGTGAAGTCCTTCGCCGCCTTTGTGCCCGTGGGCCTCGTCCGCCAACTCCTCGACTCGGATCAAAAGCTGGTGCTGGGCGGCCACAGCCGTTTCCTCACGATTTTCTTCTCGGATCTCGAGGCCTTCTCCTCCATGTCGGAGGAAGTGCCCTCACAGAAGTTGCTGGAGCACGTGTCGGCCTATCTCGGTGTCGTGACCCATGCCGTCAACACAGAGCACGGCACCATCGACAAGTTCATCGGCGACGGCGTCATGGCCTTCTGGGGCGCGCCGGCGCTGCTCGAGGACCATGCGCAGAGATCCTGCTTCGCGGCCCTGCGCATCCGAGAAGGCATGAAGGAACTGAACGCGGGTTGGGAGGTAACCGGTGCCAAGCCGTTGAAGGTCCGCATCGGCATCCATAGCGACGCCGTGCTGGTCGGCAACATCGGCTCCAAGGAGCGGATGAGCTACACCGTCATGGGCGACGGTGTGAACATCGCAGCGCGGCTGGAGGGCATCAACAAGGAGTACGGCACGGGCATCTGCATCAGCCACGCCGTCTTCAAGGAGGCCGGGGAACGGCTTTGCGTGCGGCCGATCGACGACGTGACCGTGAAGGGGCGCCGCTCGAAGGTTCCGATCTACGAACTGGTCGGGGCCCATGGAATCGGCCCGGAGTTCGAGCCGGACGAGGCGATGGTCCGTCTCTGCCAGCTCACGCGTACCGCCTACAACGCGTTGGTCGCCGAGGACTATGCGGCGGCGCTGTCGCGCTACCAGGAGATCATGGCGGAATACCCCGACGATCCGGTGGCGCGGGCCATGGCGAAGCGGTTGGGCACCATCGATCCTTCGCGTCTCGTTCCGCTGCAGATGTCGCGCTGACCGATGTTCGATGTCCGCAAGTCCTCTCCTGCGGTCGCGGCGCTGCGGCCGAGTGAATACACGGCTGCACTGATCCAGGCGCTTCGCGCGGAACCCAGCCGCGTGTCCGGCGTCCGGGCGCTCGAGATCGGATGCGGCAGCGGCGTGGTCCTTGCCGTGCTGGGGGCCCTCGGCGCCGCTTCCCTCTGCGGCATCGACATCGAGGACGAAGCCATCGTCACGGGGCAGGCGCTTCTGCAGGATCTTGGCCACAAGGCGGAAATCCATCAGGGCGACATGTGGCAGCCGGTGGCGGGACGGCGCTTCGACCTCGTCGTTGCCAACCTGCCACACTTCCCGATGGATCATTTCGAAGTGGCTGGCCGTCTGTCGACCTGGAGCTCGGGGGGCATCGACGGCCGCGAACTGCTCGATCCGTTCCTCGAGGGCTTGTCGGATCATCTGGCGATCAACGGCCGTGCCCTCATCACCCACAATGCGTTCGTGGACGTCGGGCGCTCGCGTCAGATCCTCCATCGCTACGGTCTCTCGCTGCACATCGCGAAGACGCTGCTGGTCCACATTGCCAACGAAAAGATCAACCTGATGACACCTTCGATTCTGCGGGCGGAGGAGGGTTGTTCCATCCATCGCTATGGGCCCCACGTCTTCGCCGATATGCACATCGTCGAAATCGCCGCCGCCGGGACGCGGAGCTGACATGGCGCTGCGTCGCGTTCTGTTCGTTGTGTTCGCGTGGCTCGTGGCGCTGGCCGGCCTGCCGGTGCGCGCCGAGACTCCCGATGCCGCTCTGGCCAAGCTGGTCGACGAGGCACGCGCCGCTGCCGCCGTGCCAGGTGCGTGCGAGCAGGCCGGCCTCGACCGGCTGGTCCGCATCTTCTGTGACGGCAGGATTCGTGTCGGCGTGCGCGAATACTATCCGCTGTTCGGAACCCGCGAGGGCCAAGTCCGGTCGGGCTACGACGTCGATGTGGCGCGCGAGATCGCCAAACATCTCGGCGTCGAACCAGCCTTCACGCGCGTGAACGCCGCGAGCCGCATTCCCCTGCTGGCCGACGACAAGATCGATCTCACCATCGCGACCATGGGCCACAACACCCAGCGCGACGGCCAGGTGCGGTTCATTCGTCCGCATTACTACCGGTCGGAGACGATCATCGTTGGACCAAAGGGACTGACGATCAGGGAATGGCCCGACATCGCCAGCCGCACGATCTGCGTGACGATCGGCAACGGCTCCAACGCCCAGATCGTCTCGCACAATGCCCGCCTCATGCTGTTCGACGAGGCGGGCGTGCTGCCCGACAGGTTGCGCGACGAGACCTGCGTGCTGGCGGCGCAGGACGACAGCTTCTTCGACTACTATTTCACCGATCCGGCGTTCGCGAAGGCATACGACAGAAAATTCGGCTTCGCCCAGCTTCCCTGGGGTATGGCGGTGGCGCTCTCCGGGAGCGATCGCCTCGCGCGCGCCCTGGATCTGATGAGCCAGATCTTCCATCGCGACGGCATCTTCCTCGAGGTGGCGAAGCACAACCGCATCGGCCTCGGCTTTCTCGAGGCCCAGCGCGCGGTGTGGAACCGGCCCGAGTGCAACACCGATGCCGGAAGCAGCAATCCGGCCTGCATCCTTCCGGCGTTGAGCGCGGTTCTGCAGCCCACGCCCTTTGCCGGCGAGGTGACTACCTTCGAGACCTGGCTGGAAACGCACACGGGCATCAGCGTGCAGTTCCCGATGTTCAAGACGATGCCAGCCTGGCAGCTGTTCAAGGCGGGTATCGCGAATTCTCTGGTTCTGGTTGTGGGCGCGCTCGGGGCGACCCTGCTGTTCGCTCTGGTGCTGGGCGCGCTGCAGAGCTCGCATTTCCTGCTGCTGCGCTGGACCGCGCGTGTGCTCACCATCGTCCTGCAATCCTCGCCGGTCGTGCTGACGCTGGTCATCTCCGCGGCGGTGGCGCTGGCACTCTTTCCCTATTCTTCGACGGTGGCGATCGGTGCGGCAATCGTGGCGCTCGGCCTGATGAACGGTGCCAATGCGGGACAGGCCATCGGCGAGGCGATGCACACCTTGCAGGCGGAGCGGGGAGGGTCGCCGGCGCCTCCCATCGAATTGTTCGGGCGCGCGGTCAGCCGCTCGGCGACCCAGATCGTGTCATTTCTCGTCAACGCCGCGAAAGGAACGCCGATAGCCAGCTTCATCGGCGCGCCAGAACTCCTGAGCGCCCTGACCGACATCACCTCGTTCGCCAGCGGACGGGCCAGCACTTATTCATTGCTGCTCGTCTTCTATGTCTGCGTAGTGATGGTCGTAGTCTGGCTGTGCGACAAACTGAGGATCTGGCTCGAACGCCGGCAGATGGTGACGGCATGAGCAGGATATCGCCCGACTTCGTGCCGCAGCTGCTGGCCGGCATGGTGGTCAATTTCGAGATCGCCGCCATCGCGCTGCTGATCGGCCTCGCCGTCGGTGGCCTGCTCACCTTGGCGAAGCTGGCCGGCGGCGTGCGCGGCGCGGTCGCCACGACGCTGATCGGCCTGATGCGCGCGGCGCCGACCTTCGTTGTCATGTTCTTCCTGCTGAATATCATTCCGTCGGACGCAACGCTGCTCGGTGTCCACGTTGCGCCGTCTGGCATCATGACGGTCGCCCTGTCGCTGGTGCCCTATGCCGCAGCCTATGTCGCCGACAATGGCGGCGAGGCCTTGCGGCAGCTGCGCGACGGCTCGCCGCTGGGTGCACTGCTGTTCCTGCCCAACGTGACCCGTGCCTTCTTCGTGCTGGTCATGTCGTCCAGCGCCGGCGCCGCCATCGGCGTGCCCGAAGGAATCGCGGTCATCCTGCGCGAAGCCGAGCTGATGCCGACCCTCGGAGACAAGATGGTGCTGTTCGCCATCGGGATCCTCTGCTTCGGCATTACGCTGCAGGCTGGGTTCGCGCTGATGCGCCTCCTGCAACGCCATCTCGGCCGCCTCGCCCTGCGCACCCGCGAAGGATAGTCTCCACGTCAAAACGTGGGGAGGAAGATGACAGGCAGCGTGCACTACGACTCCGTGTTCCGGGCAGATCTCTTCGCGGGCCGGACCATCATCGTCACCGGCGGCGGTTCCGGCCTCGGCCGCTGCACGGCTCACGAGCTGAAATCGCTCGGAGCACGCGTTGCCCTCATCGGCCGGACGATTGAGAAGCTCGAGCGGGTGAGGGAGGAACTCGGGGATCCCGATACCTACATCCACTCTGCCGACCTGCGCCGGGAGGACGAGGTCAAGGCGGCGATTGCCGGCGTGATGTCGTGGAGCGGCCGCATCGACGGGCTGGTGAACAATGCCGGCGGCCAGTTTCCCGCGCAGCTCAAGGACATCTCGCTGAACGGCTGGAACGCCGTGGTCGCGAACAACATGACCGCGACCTTTCTCGTTTCCAAGGCGGTCTATCTGGCCTCGATGGAGGCCCATGGCGGCGTCATCGTGAATGTCGGCGCCGACTTCGAGCTGGGCAACCCCGGCATGGCCCACAATGGTGCGGCCCGCGCCGGCCAGACCAACTTCACCTACAGTGCGTCGATCGAATGGGCGCACTCGGGCGTCCGCGTGAATTCCGTGATCCCGGGCTTCATCGCCTCATCGGGCCTCGACCGCTATCCCGAGCGCGCCCACGAGGCGCTGCGGTCGGTCAAGGACCGCATTCCCGCCAAACGACATGGTACCGAATCCGAGATCGCGGCGGCTATCGTCTACCTGCTGAGCGATGCGGCGGCCTACGTCACCGGCGCGACGCTGAGGGTCGACGGCGGATTGCACAACTACGGTAAGTCGACCTTCTACCAGGTGCCGGATCACGACAAATCGAAGCCCTTCAATGGCTTTCCGCTCTACCGGCCGCCGAAGGTCCTGGAGTAGGGTAGGCCGCCAGATTAACCATGGAGGAGAGAACGATGCGTTTCGCCCGAGTGATGTGCGGTCTCGTCGCCACAGCCGGAGTCGCCGCCTTTTCTCTTTCCGTCCAGGCCCAGAGCCCGACCGCAAAGGCGTCGCTGAAGGACGCGACCGGCAAGGACGTCGGCGCCGTCCAGCTCGTTCAGACGCCGCACGGCGTGCTGCTCAGGATGTCGCTGAAGGGCGTGGCGCCGGGCGAGCATGCCTTCCATGTCCACGCGGTGGGCAAGTGCGAGCCGCCCTTCACCAGCGCCGGCGGGCATTTCAATCCTGCCTCCAAGAAGCACGGCATGGAAGCCACCGAAGGTGCGCATGCCGGCGACATGCCCAACCTGTTCATCCCGGCCAACGGCGAACTGAAGATCGACGTCGCCAATTCCATGATCTCGCTGGTCAAGGGACAGCCCAATTCGGTGTTCGATACCGACGGCTCGGCGATCATCATTCATGCCGGGCCGGACGACTACAAGACGGACCCCACCGGCAATGCCGGCGACCGCATCGTCTGCGGCGTCATCACGGAGTGACCTGAAGGCTTCGTCCGCGACGGCGGGCGACGGCGCGTTTACTTACCTGGAGCTGATTGAATGGACCTGTCCCGTTTTCCGCGTCGCATCTACACCAACGCGCCCACGCCCATCGAACACTTGCCGCACTTCACCAAGGCCCTCGCCGCCAGCTGCCCGGGCGGCGTCGGTCCCGAGATCTGGATCAAGCGCGACGACATGCTGGGCCTGTTCCCCGGCGGCAACAAGACCCGGAAGCTGGAGTTCCTGGCGGGCGATGCGATCGCCCAGGGCTGCGACACGCTCGTCACGTGCGGGGCTCCGCAATCGAACCATTGCCGCATCACGCTTTCGGCGGCAGTGAAGGAAGGGCTGAAGTGCCGCTTCGTGATCGAGGAACGCGTGCCGGGCTCCTACAAGAAGGAAGCGGGCGGCAACAACTTCATGTTCGAACTGATGGGCGTCGAGGCGATCACGGTCGTTCCCGGTGGCACCAACATGGGTGAGGCGATGTCGAAGGTGGCGCAGGAAGTCGCCTCTCTCGGGCGCAAGGCCTATGTGATTCCCGGCGGCGGCTCCAACGCCATTGGCGGCCTGGGCTATGTCGCCTGCGTGCAGGAGATGCAGGTCCAATGGCTGGACATGGGCTTTTCTCCCGATGCCGTGGTGGTGGGCTCGGGCAGCTCGGGCACGCATGGCGGCATGGTTGCCGGCTTCCTCGGCAACAACATAAAGGTCCCGCTGATTGGTGTCGGCGTCAGCCGTGACCCCGCAGACCAGGAGCCGCTGGTCCTCAAGGAAGCGCAGGCAGTGCTTGACCTGCTGGGCGTGGATATCAAGGTGCCGGCGTCGGCGGTGAAGAGCTTCGGTGGCTTCTGGCAGCCCAAGTACTCGGTGCCGAACAAGAAGATGGTCGAAGCCGTCCAGATGCTGGCCCGCACCGAAGGCATCCTGCTCGATCCGGTCTATACCGGAAAGATCATGGCCGGCCTGATCGGCCTCGCGCGCCAGGGTCACTTCAAGCCCGGCGCCAAGGTGCTGTTCATCCACACCGGCGGCCTGCCGTCGCTGCACGTCTACGAGGACGTGGTCCTGGGCCGCACCCAGCTCGCCGACTGACGCGACAGCGCGCTCCGCGCCGCGTTTCCATGAGGCATTGCGGTCATCGCGCAATGCTTCCCGTGCGCGACAGTGCGCGCAGAAGTTTCGTTCGCCATCAGGCCGCAGATCGACGAACCCGTTTCATTGACCCGAAGCGGGGCGGCGGCCAGTTTCGTCGCATGCTCTCCCGCTCATTCAGCCCTTCGTGTCGACGCTGACGCGCGACACCGTCTGATTGAAACACCCCTCATCGAACACAACGCTCCGCATCCGCGGCAGCGAACGGAGAAGTCATGCTCAAGCGACGTCACCTGATGGCCGGCCTTGCCGGCGCGACCCTGGCTGCGCCTCTCGTCGTGCGCGCCCAGGCTGCCTACCCGAGCCGCTCCGTGAAGATCGTCGTGCCGTGGCCGCCGGGTGGCGGCGTGGATGCCTTCGCGCGCGTCATCCAGGCGCCGCTCAGCGCCCGGCTCGGACAGACTGTGATCGTGGAGAATATCGGTGGCAGTGCCGGCCGGGTGGGAACGCTCAGCGCCTCGCGCGCCCAGCCCGACGGCTACACGATCCTCCTCGTCAATGACACGTTCGCGGCCACTGAGGCGCTGCCCGTCGCGGGCACGCCGGCGCTCTATCCGGCCTTCCAGCCGGTGACACTCGCCATCTCCGGTCCGCAGGGGCTGTTCACGCATCCGCGTTCGGGCTTCGTGACCGCCGAGGCCTTCGCCGCGGCGGCGAAGGCCAACCCGGGCAAGCTGAACGTCGGTGTGCCGGGACTCGGCAGCAGCCAGCATCTGACGAGCGAACTGCTGCTGCGGGCGTCCGGCGACCTTCGTGTCACGCACGTTCCCTATCGCGGCGGCGGGCCGCTGCTGCAGGACCTGATCGCGGGCAACATCGATGCCGGCGTCGTCACCTTCGCGGCCGGCGCTCAGCAGGCGCGCGGCGGCCAACTCCTGGCGCTGGCGATTACCAGTGAACACAGGTCCAAGGCGTTCGTCGACGTGCCCACGGCCGCCGAGACGATCGCACCGGGTTTCGTGCAGGCGACATGGCAGGGTCTGCTGGTGCCCAAAGGTACGCCTGCTGCCGTAACCGAGCGTTTCCACGCTGCCGTGCTGGCCGTGCTTCAGGACAAGGCCATGATCGCGCGGCTCGCCGATCTCGGCTTCGATCCCGTCGGGCTGGACGGCAAGGGTTACGGTCAGCTGTTCGACCGCACGGTCGACACGTTCGCGGGCATCGCGAAAGAAAGGAACATTGCGGCTGGCGATTGACTCGGCCAAGGCGATCGAGGTCGCCAGCGCCAAGTGGGGCAGGCGCCCGACATGCTCAAGGTCGACCAGGTCGATCTCGATATCTGCCTCTGGCGGCAATGTCGTCCGGCCGCGCGGGAATGAGCGCTTGCCGCGGCCGCGCCGAGCGCCCATCTAGGGAGGGTGTTCGGCGACGTCTGCGTCGGCGCCTGATTCCGAAGCATCCGACGATGCATCGATGCGCAAGACGAGGTGTTACATGGCCCTTGAACGAAAAGCCGGAATTTCCGCCAAGCCAGCGGCCGTGCTAACGCCCGAGGAGGAGGTCACCTTGCGACGGGTTGCCTTCGGCCAGTCGGACGTGCGGGCCATGCGTGCCCAGGACCTGACCCGCTTGCGCAACCTGCGGCTGATCCAGGACGGCAAGGACGGCCCGTGCCTCACGGTCAGTGGCCGCCAACGCTTCGACGAGCTTCCCAAGGCAATGCTGATGGACAGGGGGCCCAGGGACCTGATCTCTGCGACGACCAAGGTCTTCAAGACGAGCTGACGTCGACATAGAACGCGAAAGGCCCCGCACCTTTCCAGGAACGGGGCCCTATCGAGTTGCCGCTCCCGCCGCTCGCCCCAGTACATCCGTGGTGGCGTGCAGGAAGGAGGGCGATCGCCTTACCGGCGACCCGTGATCAGGCTGCGGCCTTGAGGTTTTCCGCCGCCATCTTGCCGCTCCGGCGGTCGGCGACCAGCTCGAATTCGAGCTTCTGGCCCTCGCTCAGCATGCTCATGCCAGCGCGCTCAACCGCGCTGATGTGCACGAAAGCGTCGGCGCCGCCATTGTCCGGCTGAATGAAGCCGAAGCCCTTTTGGATATTGAACCACTTAACGGTTCCCGTCGTCGTCGTCATGGGAGACCCCTTTTTGACTTTGGATATGCGAGTCCGTGCCCTCTCCGCATTTGAACGAGCGGAAGAGCGCTGGAACCCGTCGAATTTGCACTGGCTTTCAGGATCAAGTGTCGTGGAGCGGGGCCGCTGAGCAATGCCGGCGGGCGCGGACCAAATCAGATGTCCGTGTATCGACCAGCTCCATATGGTCCCTTGTTCGGACACTATCAAGGTCCAAATGTCGTTGCTCGTCGCTTTGTGGCGACGGGCGGAGGTGCTCATGGAGCCTCATCCTACCCCTCATACCGTCGATGCCGAATTGCGCGCGGCCGCGGCGTCCTTTGCGCGCCCGTCCGCACGGCAGAGCGTCCTGCAGCTCGCCACGTCATTCGGTCCCTTCCTTGCGGGCTGCGCAGCCATGTACGTCGCCTGCGGCATCTCCCCGTGGCTCGTCCTTGCCCTCGCCATACCGACTGGCGCGTTCATGGTGCGCGTGTTCATCGTCCAGCACGATTGCGGGCATGGTTCGTTCTTCGCCTCGCACCTTGCCAACACGATCGTCGGCCGGCTGTGCAGCCTGTGCACCTTCACTCCCTTCGCGAGCTGGCGCCGCCAGCATGCGCAGCATCATGCCGAATGGAACAATCTCGATCGCACCGATCGCGGCAGCGATATCTATTCATCGTGCCTCACCGTGCGCGCCTATCTCGCTTTGTCGCCTTGGCGGAGGTTCATTCACCGCCTCGTCCGTCATCCGTTGATCGCCAACTTCCTGCTGCCGCCTCTGGTGTTCGTGCTGCTCTACCGCTTGCCATTCGACACGCCGCGCGCATGGGTGCGTGAACGCCGCTCGGTCCTGCTCAGCAATGTGAGCCTCGTGGCCTTGTTCGCGACCCTCGTTCTGCTGCTGGGCTGGCGCGACGTGCTGCTGGTGCATTTGTCGATCATGGTCGTGGCGTCGATCCTCGGCGTGTGGCTGTTCACCTTGCAGCATCGCTTCTCGGGCGCGCAGTGGAGCGGTCGCGGCGCATGGCGCTATGTCGATGCGGCGATGGATGGATCGTCCTGGTTCGATCTGCCGATCGTCCTGCGCTGGCTCACCGGCAATATCGGCTTCCATCACGTCCACCATCTCAACCAGCGCATTCCAAACTACCGGCTCCCGGCAGCGCACGAGGCGGCCCAGAGCGTGCGCGCCGTTCTGCCGCTGGGATTGCGCGCCGGGCTCGCCGCGCCGCGGCTCACATTGTGGGACGAAACGTCGAACCGCCTCATTCGCTTCTGCGACGTGGCGCGGGTGCAGACGCCCGGCTGATCTTCCTCTAGCTTGGGGCTCTTCAAAAAGGAGCCCCGGTCAAATGTCCGTTCCCCACGGCCCGCTTCAGGGTGTCAAGGTCGTCTCCTGCTCCACTGCGCAGGCGGGCACCGTGCCCTGGATGCTGATGGCCGATCTCGGCGCCGCCGTGATCAAGATCGAATCGCCTCAGGGCGGCGACCCGTCGCGGCGCATGACTGTCCTGCCGGGTATGGGGAGCACCTTCTTCGAGGCCAACAATCGCGGCGTTAAGAGCGTCACCCTGAACCTCAAGAGCGAGGAGGGGCGCGAGATCCTGCGCAAACTGGTCGCGAGAGCTGACATCTTCGGCCAGAACTTCCGCCCGGGTGCGGCCGAAAAGAATGGCTTTGGCTGGGAGGAGCTGCGCAAGATCAATCCAAAGCTCGTCTATGTCTCGATCTCGGGCTACGGACCCGACGGTCCGCACGCCCACCTCCCGGGCACCGATTCGATGGCGCAGGCGCTGGGCGGCATTGCCGAGGCCTATTCCACGGCAGGCCAGAAGATGAAGACCGGCGTCGTTTCGGTGGCGGACGAAACCTGCGCGATCCTGGCCTTCGGCGGCGCCCTGGCAGCGCTCACGCACGCGCGCACGACGGGTGTCGGTCAGAAGATCGATCTCTCGCTGCTCGGCGGCCAGATACGGCTGATGGGCTGGACCCTTCAGACGGCGATGTGGCGCGACCGCAATCCGGTCACCGGGCAGGCGCGCGTCACTGGCACGCGCGAGCGGCCGGGTATCAGCGCCAGCTTCGACGATCGCGACGGCAAGCCGCTGGTCTTCCAGATCACCGGCCCGGAGGACTGGAAGGATGCCATGACGTCGCTCGGCTTCTACGAACATCTGGTGAAAGCGGGCTTCGCCGATCTCGGCGTAATCATCGACAACGACCCCAAGCGCATCGAGCTTCTCGCCACTCTCGACTCCCTGTTCGCGACCGGGACGCGTGAGGACTGGGTTGCCAGGCTGCGGGCCGCCGACATCGTCTCGGCACCCATCAACACGCTGCTCGAAGCCTCGAACGATCCCGACGTCGTGGCCAACGGATACGTCACGGAGGTCGAGTACCCGAAGCTCGGCAAGAAGTTGAAGGTACATGGCACACCGTGGAAGTTCTCGAAGACGCCGGCCAAGCCCGGCATTGCGCCGGAACTGGGCGAGCATAACGACGCGGTGCTGGGGGAACTGGGCTACGGGGCGGCGGAGCTGGCCGACCTGCGCGCCCGCAAGATCATCTGACAGCGAGGAGAACGACGATGTCCCGCCCACCCTTGCCGCCATTCACCGAGCAAACCGCGACGCAGAAGGCCCGCCTCGCAGAGGATGGCTGGAACAGCCGCGATCCCGCCAGGGTCGCGCTCGCCTATACGCAGGATAGCGAATGGCGCAACCGTACGGAGTTCATCAATGGCCGCGAGGCCATCGAAGCTTTCCTGAAGCGCAAATGGGCGCGCGAACTCGACTATCGCCTGATCAAGGAACTATGGACCTTCGCGGGCAATCGCATCGCCGTACGCTTCGCCTATGAATTCCACGACGACAGCGGCACGTGGTTCCGTGCCTATGGCAACGAAAACTGGGAATTCGACACCGATGGGCTGATGAAGCGACGCCTCGCCAGCATCAATGAGCATCCCATCGCCGAAGCCGATCGCAAGTTCCATTGGCCGCTGGGCCGCCGGCCCGACGACCATCCCGGACTGAGCGCTTTCGGCTTCTGATCGATCCGGTAGGCGGGCCTCAGGGAAGGATCGCCTCGCCCTCGATCTCGACCTTGGCATTCGGATCGATCAGGGCCGACACCTGCACGAGGGTCATCGCCGGGAAGTGGCGGCCGAGCGTGGCGCCCCACGCGGCGCCGACCGCCGCGCCCGCGGCGTTGAACTCGGCGATATCGGTGACGTAGGCGCGCAGGGCGACGAGGTGCTGCGGCTGGCCGCCGGCGGCCTTCAGCACGGTCACCAGGTTCGACAGCGCGATGCGCCATTGCGTGCCGGCATCGGCCTCGGCGGGAATGTGCGCCTGCGCGGGCTCGCGCCCGATCTGGCCGGCGATGCGCACGCTTCTCGTGCCGGTGGCGACCACGGCATGGGAGAAGCCGCGCGGGCGCGGCCAGCCTTCGGGCAGGATCGGCGTATAGGCGATGTCGGACATGTCGTGTCTCCTCCGGGTTCGGTTGGAGTCACTCTATCCGTTGAGTTTCTAGCGTCCCACCTTCTTGAAGGCGGCGCTCGATGCGCCGTCGCCTGCGGCCTTGGAATAGCCCTGCCACGTGGTGACGAGACCGTTGGGCGCCTGGGAGATCACGAACAGCGGCTGGCCGGGACTGTAGAGCTTCACGCCGTACTTGTTCTCGACCTTGCCATTGTCGAAGCTCACGAAGGTGACGAGCAGCCGATTGCCATCGGGCATCGCCTTGCACCGGATGGTCTCGTCGGTCTGGAAGCCCTGTGCGACCACGCGGCAGCCTTCCGGGCCGCTGACGGTGAGCGTGTGGGTCACGAAGTTCTGTGTACCGCCGGCCCCGGGCCCCAGCGCCTGCTCGTAGACATAGGTGCCGTCCCAGGGTTGGGCCGCGTGCGCGATCGAGCCGGCGGCAAGTCCGAGGCCCATGGCGAGGGCGGCGAATACAGGCTTCATGGGGCTCTCCTTCTCCGGGCCGGGGACAACGAGGCAATCATGGAACGGGTTGCGACAGGCGGCGGGTGACCTCATCGTGACCGCATGGCACATCCCACATTCGACCGTTACCTGCGCGCCGATGCGGCGATTCATGTGCTCGGCCTTGTGCTCGGCGGCGTCGGCGCGGCCGCGATCCTGATCGTCGCTGCGGGCTCGTCGCAGCCGGGCCAGGTCGTGCCCATCCTCGTCTATGTCGCGGGGCTGCTGGCGATGCTCTCCTGCTCGGCGGCCTACAACCTGCGCCTGGCCAGTCCGCGGCGCGACTGGCTGCGACGGCTCGACCATGCGGCGATCTTCGTCATGATCGCCGGGACCTACACGCCGCTCACCCTGCTGAAGTTGCGCGAGCCGTGGTCGAGCGGCCTCACGGCGGTGATGTGGGCGGCGGCGGCGCTCGGCATCGCCGCGAAGTTCCTGCAGCCGCGACGCATCGAACAGATTTCGGTGGTGCTCTATCTGCTGATGGGCTGGATCGGCCTGTTCGCGATCGACGAGCTGCTGGCTTCGGTGCAGCGCGAGACCCTGATCCTGCTTCTCGCAGGCGGCGTGGTCTATTCGCTCGGCACGATCTTCCATCTGTCGAGCCGGCTGCCGTACCAGCAGGCGCTGTGGCACGCCTCGGTGCTGGTGGCGGCTTCTATCCACTATGCGGCGATCCTGTCGCTGTTGACGCCGTGAACCGACACCGGTTTACGTGACCTCATGTCATCGCGTCTGCTGTTCCGCCTGACCGCCGTCGCCGTCCTCGGCGCGGGTTTCATCATGGCCGTGGCCGGCGCCTCGATGAGCGTGTGGGCGTGGAACACGGCGGAGACGCACGTCGCCTTCCGCCTGGGCCTGCCGCTCGCGACCGCCTGGCTCGCCTTCACGCTCGTTCGGCTGGTGCGCGTGTTGCCCGAGGCGTGGCGCGGTGAAGAACAGGCCCGCGATCCGCTGACGGCGCTGGCGGCGGCGCCGAAGACAGACGTGGATGAGAGGCTGCGGAAGGTTTCGCCCGATGCGCTCTCCGTCCGGCAGATCGCCCTGCCGCGCGAACCCGGGCTGCGGCGCCGCCCGAGGATCGCGCAGCGGGTCGAGCTGCGCGGGGGACGCACGCTCTATCGCGTGCAGCCCGTGCGGCGCCCGCCGGTCGCCAGGCGTGCCGTCGCCGCGGCGACCGTCGTCATTGCCTCCATCAGCCTGTTCTTCCTGCTGGGACCGCTCGACCTCGAGGATGTGAGCTGGATCGCCTCGCTATTTCGCGCGCTCGAGGAGTTCCCGGGCCTTTTTCAGCGTGTCGACGCAATTGGCCTCTTGGCCACGCTCGGCTTCGGCGCGCGCCGCGACCAGCAGCGCCTGTAGCGCCGCTCCTTGCGGCGGCGCCGCCCCCGGTTTTTCCGTGACATCGGGCAGGGTCGGCATGCGGCTGTCCGCGGACGGGGGCGGGGTGACGACCGAGCGGTCCGACGTCGCCGGCGGCTCGATGACGCCGCCCGAACGCCCAAGCTCGCGCGAGGTGACGCCGGGCGCCTTGTCGGGCGAGGCGGTCGGCGGGTCGGTCGAGATGTTCTGGGCCTTGGCCAGCGCCTGCACCTGGTCGAGGCAGCCCTCGGCGGTGGCAACGCCCGGCCAAAGGGCGAGGGCGGCGGCGATGAGACGGATGTTCATACCCTGTGGAACGGCGCTTTCGGCGGCCGGGTTGCCCTTGAACTGCAGCCGAAGACCCCTAACATACAAGCTGCAAAACAGGCCGGGATGAACCCGGTCCCACAGGGATGTTCACATGACGAAGTTTCGTTGGCTCGCGATCCTCGCGGCTCTGATCATCGCGGTGCCGTCGCTGGCCCCGTCGCCGGCCGATGCGCGGGCGGGCGGGGGCAGCGGCGCGGGCAGCCGCGGCAGCAAGTCCGGCCAGGCGCCGGCCCCGACCCAGACCGCGCCGACCTCCAAGCCGGTCGAGCGCAGCACCACGCCGCAGCAGCAGAGCCCGTCGGCCAATCCGGCCACGGCCGCCGCCGGCGCCAAGCCCGGCTTCATGCAGCGCAATCCGTTCCTGACGGGCCTGATGGGCGGCATGCTGGGCGCCGGCCTGTTCGGCATGTTGTTCGGCGGCGGCTTCGGTGCCGGCCTCGGCAGCATGGCCGGGATGCTGGGCCTGCTCCTGCAGCTCGCGCTGGTCGGCGGCATCGCCTATCTCGCGGTGCGCTGGTGGAAGTCGCGCAACGGCGCCCCGCAGGCGGCCTTTGCCGGCGCCGGTGCCGGCGGCGGCAATCCGCTGTCGCCGCGCCAGGCGCTGCCGGAGGCCACGCCCATGGCGCGCTCCAGCGCCGCGCCGATGCTGGGAGGCGGCGCCAGCGCGGCCCCCTCGCTGGCCATCCTCGAGGACGACTACAACGCCTTCGAGGCGCTGCTGACCAACGTGCAGGCGGCCTACAGCGCCGGCGACCTCGCCAAGCTGCGCAGCCTCGTGACGCCCGAGATGCTGGGCTACTTCACGCAGGAGCTGTCGGCCAATGCGAGCCGCGGCGTCGAGAACAAGATCGATGCCGTGAAGCTCGAGCAGGGCGACCTGTCCGAGGCCTGGAGCGAGGGCGCGGTCGACTATGCCACCGTCGCCATGCGCTTCAGCATGATCGACGTGATGCGCAACGTCGCCGACGGCCGCATCGTCGAGGGCAATGCCAACGTCCGCACCGAGGCCACGGAAGTCTGGACCTTCCTGCGCGGCCGCGGCGGCAACTGGATCCTCTCGGCCATCCAGCAGACCTGATTCGTCTCCATCGGGAATTACGGAACGGCCGGCCTCATGCCGGCCGTTTTCGTTTGCCCCGGCGTCAGGACCGCAACAACGCCCCGTACCCTGCGACCGGCGTCCGGATGCCCGTCATCCGCAGGCAGTGCCACAGGCTCGCCTGGTTGGCGGTGATCACGGGACGTCCGATATCCGTTTCGAGTGTTTCGATTAGGCCGACGCAGCGGAAGCCCGTGCCGCCGATCAGCACGCCGTCGGCCTCGGGCGGGCAGGCCTTGCGGATCTGCGCGTAGAGCGGCTCGATCTCCTGCTCGAAGCCCATGCCCTGCGGATAGAGATCCTGCGGCGGCACGTCCCGCCACTTGCGGCCGGGATCGAGCCGCAGGTGACCGACCGGCGCCAGCCCGTGATCGCCGTAGTAACGCAGCGCCGCGCCCACCGTGTCGTCGGGAAACCACGGCGGCACGACCAGGAACGGCCGCTTCACGCCCGAATGACGAAGCGCCGCCAGTGTATCGAGCCCGTTGGTCGTGACCTTCGCCTCCGTGCCCGCGATGCCGCTCGACACGACCTTCGACAGCGCCTCGACGGTCGCCTCGTCCCAGCCCTTGCCGCCCACGACGCTGCTCGACGTATGGGCGAACACGACGGCCTGCAGCTTCATCGCCGAGAACTGCTTCGCCCCGCGCGCCAGATCGTCGGCGAGATCGACGCCGCTCCGGTCGGCGCGCCACTTCGCCCAGGGCGTCGGCGCCGTCACCCGCGCCGCATGCACCGACACGCCGGGCGGCGCCATCGCCCACCATTCGGCCTCCGGCACCGCCTCGCTGCCGACGATGAACAGCCCGATGCGGGCCCGCCAGCCCCAATTGTCGTGGTGAGTCACGTGACGCCTTTCATGATCAACGGCGGCGAGAGTGCCGGGCGCGATGGAGACCTGCAACCATTCCCCGCTGTGCTACCGTCCGCCTCATGTGCGAACTCTTCTGCCTGTCCGCCCGCAAGCCGATGCGCGCCAGCTTCTCGTTGCGCAAGTTCGCGGGCCATGGCGCGCCGGCCACCGGCAACGTCGACGGCTGGGGCGTCGCGTTCCATGAAGGCCACGAGGTCCGGCTCTACAAGGAGCCCGAGCCGGCCGGCAACAGCCAGTGGCTCGACTTCATCGAGCGCCACACGCTGCCGACGCGGCAGCTGGTCTCGCACATCCGCCACGCGACGCAGGGCGCCAACAGCCTGTCCAACACCCAGCCCTTCGTGCGCGAGCTGGGCGGGCGCACGCATCTCTTCGCCCACAATGGCGACCTGAAGGAGGTCACGGCCCGCGCCGCCGATCCGGCGCACCGCTTCCATCCCGTCGGCCAGACCGATTCGGAAAGCGCCTTCTGCCTGTTGCTGGAGCGCCTGGCGCCCCTCTGGCGGGGCGGCGTCCCGCCACTCGGCCCGCGGCTCGAAACGATCGCCGCCTTCGCCGCCGCGATGCGCCCGCTCGGCACCTTCAACTTCCTCTACAGCGACGGCGAATTCGTGTTCGGCCACGCCCATCGCCGCCGCCAGGCCGATGGCACGACGGGGCCGGGCCTGTGGTTCCGCCATCGCCATCGTGCGGAGCACGGCACGTCCCAACCGGAAGCCGGTGTGGCGCTGCATCCCGCCGACGGCGCGCAGGACCTGTCGCTGCTCGCCAGCGTCCCCGTCACCGCCGGCCATTGGCGCCCGTTGGCCGAGGGCGAGATCGTCGTCCTCGCAGGCGGTGAGCTTCAAAACCCGTAAAGAACCTTCGGATTGTCGACGAGGATCTTCTGGCGCACCGCCGCGTCGGGCACGCAGCGGAAGAAGTGCCGCAGCAGGTCCGCCTCCTGCGGGATCGCGCCGGCCGCGTGGCCGACATGCGGCCAGTCGCTGCCCCAGACCAGCCGGTCGGGATTGGCGGCGACCAGCGCCTGCAGGAACGGCGCGGTGTCGTCATAGGCGGCGCCCGGCCCGGCGCCCTGGCGGGTGTTGCGGTCGGCGCCCGAGAGCTTGCACCAGTAGCGGCCGGTCTTCAGCCGCTCGCAGAACCAGCGGAAGCCCGCATAGTCGACGCCCTTGTCGGCCATGGTGCGGCCCATATGGTCGATCACGAAATCGAACGGCATCTTCTCCAGCGTCGGCGCCAGCTCCATCAGGTCGCCGGTCTCGACCCAGAGCTGCACGTGCCAGCCGCGCGAACCGAGGCGCGGCGCCAGCGCCATCAGGTCGTCGAGGCTCATGCCGCCGGAGGAGACCGGCTTGCCGTCCTGGCGCAGCAGGTTGATGCGCACGCCCTTGAAGCCCGCCTCGCTCAGCTCGTCGAGCCGGCGCTCGCTCACCTCGGGCTTCAGGATCGCCACGCCGCGCAGCCGGTCGCGATGCCGCCTGAGCGCGTCGAGCGTCACCTCGTTGTCGCCGCCGGCCGCCAGCGCATGGACGATCACCCCGCGCGCGATGCCCATCCCGTCCCACAGCGCCAGCAGCGCCTCGACCGGCGTCGCCTGCAGCGGCGAGAACTTGCCGCCGGAGACGGCGGGGAAGCGGTCGTAGGGACCGTAGACATGGACGTGGCAGTCGGCACTGCCGGCGGGGAGGGGGAAACGTTCCTGGGTCATGCGGACCACTCTGTCTTTCCGGACAGGAATTAATCAAGCGGTCCCGCCAATCCGACCTCACCCTGCGAGGCGGGCCGGAAATGAACTGAATCGAATCGAGCACTTACCTGAGCACCCGACCCGATATGCACTGAATCAATTCAAGCTTCCCACCTCATCCTGAGGAGCGCCGCGAAGCGGCGCGTCTCGAAGGATGGGCCACAGGCAAGGTGCGCGTTCCCACCCTTCGAGACGCGGTCCTGCGGACCGCTCCTCAGGGTGAGGTTATCGGTCGGGTAAGCCGCGTGATTCGCGGTTCGACCCAGGGCGTCGGCACAACAGGTAGTCGGCAACCGATACCCCACACAACATGTGGTGTCCCATCCGGCGCGAAGGGTGCGACTCTGCCTTCGAATGTTTCGTTTATTGCGATTATTTCGTTTACGCGCCCGCCAGGGCAGCCGCAAGCCTGCACCACCGCATCATACGCCAGCGACGCGACCGCGTCGAACCCCGACCCGCCCGCGAAACCACCAAAGGAACACAGGCCCGCAACCCGCGTTGTCGACTAGCCTTTCTGCCCCTCGATCCGTCCCCAAGAGCCCGGAGTCAGCCCCTCCCATGAAGCCTCTCGCCCCCATCCTCGGTCTTGCCCTGGCGCTCGCCGGCTGCACCCAGTTCGAGCAGGCGATGGCCCCGCCGCCGCCCAGCGCGCTGTCGCAGCCGATCGCGGCCTCGGAGGTCGAGTGGTCGCGCAGGAGCGGCGCCAACACGGTGAGCGGCATCGCGACCATGAAGGCGGGCGACACGACCCACTCCTGCGCCGGCCAGGGCGCCAACCTCGTGCCCGACAGCGCCTATGCCCGCGCCCGCATGCGGGCGATCTTCGGCAACGACACGCGCGGCACCCGCGCCTCGAGCCTCGGCCCGGTGAAGTTCGACCGCGACGACCCGCTCTACGTCTCGACCCTGCGCCGCACCACCTGCGACGCCTCCGGCAGCTTCTCCTTCCCGCGCGTCCCCGACGGCGTCTGGTACGTCACGACCGCCGTGAAGTGGGACGGCCCCGGCGACCGCGCCGAGGGCGGCTCGATGATGAAGCGGGTGGACGTGCGGGGCGGGCGCCTGGTGAAGGTGACGTTGCCTTGAGAATGGGGCCCCCAAATTGCCGTCGATCGCATTTGCCGCAATGAGTTCGCGGGGATGACTGAGCTCAATGAGATTGACGTTGGTATTCGTCTTTTGGCAGCAGAAGGTGTAAATAGTCGGCTGCGGCTTTGGGCCGTAGAGTGGGTCTTTGAAGTATCTCTGTCCCTTCAGAAGGATCGGCTCGTAATTGTGCGTATTGGTCGGTTGGACGATCCGAAGATTAGTTCTGCTTGCCGAGCATTTATCTTGGATCGTAAGGCGATTGCCTGGTCTGAGGTCGTCCGGAAGCGCGCAGAGTCCTTTATCCGCGTCTGGAATTGACGGTTGGGCGAAAACGTCAATTCCATCACTTGGTTTGTGATGACCAATTCGCAGTGATCTGCAATCGGCCGTTCCTTAGTAATCGGGGAAAGGTGCGATCATTTCACCATACGATTGGTTATGTACTCCAGACTACGAGTCTGGTTTGTGCCTTTGCTGAACGCGTGAATGTCGCGAAGACGTATCCGGAGGATGCCGGGGGGCATGTTCAGGTAGAGCTGCGACGTCGGAAGCAACGGAGTCCCAACGTCGCGAAGTGAGCTTCAGTCGTACTTGTGATGATCCCAAGGAGGCAGTTACAGCTGGCGCTTCTTGCGGTTCACCCACCCGTGATCCCCCACCCCCTGATCCATCCGCCCGCGTGCTACAGTACCAGCCCCA
The DNA here is from genome assembly GCF_945957355.1 of uncultured Reyranella sp. Taxonomy (GTDB): domain Bacteria; phylum Pseudomonadota; class Alphaproteobacteria; order Reyranellales; family Reyranellaceae; genus Reyranella. The sequence continues at coordinate 119,780 of NZ_CAMFKM010000013.1, forward strand.
TGCCGCCTCTCTCGCGCCGCACCTGGAGCTGGACCTTCGATCTGCCGCCGTCCGTGCTGTGGCCGGTGCTGGCCGACACCAACCGCTTCAACGAGGCGATGGGCCTGCCGCCCTATGTGCTGGAGGAGACGCCGCAGCCCAACGGCACGGTGCTGCGCCGCGGCCGGGGCAAGGCGGCGGGGTTCACGCTCGAATGGGAGGAGAAGCCCTACGAGTGGGTGCTGGGCCGGCATTTCAACGTCTCGCGGGTCTTCTCCAGGGGGCCGTTCCGCCGCTTCGGGCCGGTGTTCGATCTCGAGCCCGACGGCAAGGGCGGCTCGGTGGTGCGCTACGCGCTCGAATGGGAGCCGCTCACCCTGATAGGCCGCCTGTTCGGTGCGCGGCTGGCCGGGCAGGCGGGCGCCGCCGTTGCTGCGCGCATCCTGGAGGCCGTGTCCTTCCTCAAGGGTGAGCGCGAGACGCCGTTCGAGCTGCCGAAACCGGCGCTGCCCGACGGCGCGTTCGAGCGCGCGGCGGCGATGGCGGTGGAGATCGACCGCAGCCCCTACGGCAACGGGCTCGGCCGGGTGCTGACGGGTACGGTGCTGGGCGGCATGGCGGGCGACCTCGCGCATCTCAAGCCCAAGCGGCTGGCGCGCCAGATCGGCGTGGCGCCGCGCGCCGCCATCGAGGGCTGTCTTGCCGCGGTGCGGGCGGGGCTGCTGACCATGAGTTGGGACCTGCTCTGCACCAACTGCCGCGGGCCCAAGCTCTCGGCCTCGGCTTTGTCGGAACTGCCGCGCGGCGCGCACTGTCCCTCCTGCAACATCGATTACGACCGCGACTTCGAGAAGAACGTCGAGCTCACCTTCGCGCCCGCGCCCTCGGTGCGGCCGCTGATGGAAGGCGGGTTCTGTTTGAGCGGCCCGATGGCGACGCCGCATGTGTTGGTGCAGCAGCTTTTGGCGCCGGGCGAGCGGCGGACGGTGACGGTCGATCTGCCGCCGGGCCGCTACCGGCTGCGCACCCTGCATCCCGGCGCGGTGGTGGACGTCGATTACGAAGGCGGGCCGTTCCCCGGTCTGCGCATCACGACGTCGGGCGTCGAGGCTTTGCCGCCGGGCTCGGGCGAGGCGGGAACCATCGCGTTCGTGAACGAGGCGGGCTTCGAGCTGGCGGCGCTGATCGAGGACCGGACCTGGACCCTCGACGCGCTGACCGTGCCGGAGGTGATCTCGCTGCAGGCCTTCCGCGATCTCTTCGCCGCCGCCACCCTGCGGCCGGGCGACGAGGCGGGGGTGAGCCAGGTGGCGCTGCTCTTCTCCGACCTGCGCGGCTCGACCGCGCTCTACGAACGGCTGGGCGACGGCGCCGCCTACAACGTGGTGCGCGAGCATTTCGCGCTGCTGGCCGCCATCGTGCGCGACCATGACGGCGCGGTGGTGAAGACCATCGGCGACGCGGTCATGGCCTCCTTCGGCGATCCCGCCCAGGCGGTGCGCGCGGCGCTCGCCATGCAGGCCCGCATCGCCGACCAGGATCTGACGTTGAAGCTCGGCGTGCACATGGGCCCCAGCGTGGTGGTGACCCTGAACGACCGGCTCGACTATTTCGGCTCGACCGTGAACATGGCCGCGCGGCTGCAGGGGCAGAGTGCGGGGGGCGACATCGTCTTGAGTCGTGCGGTGGCCGACGATCCCGCCGTCCAGACCGTCATCGCCGACGTCCCGAAGCGCGAGGAAGAGGTGGCGCTCAAGGGCTTCGACAAGCCCGTGGGGTTCGTGCGTCTCGGCCCTTCCAACTCCGGGCCCCTACAGACAACCACCTCACCCTGAGGAGGCGCGAAGCGCCGTCTCGAAGGGTGGGCACGCGCACCCCGTCCGTTGCCCATCCTTCGAGACGCGGCCTGGGGCCGCTCCTCAGGATGAGGGTGGTGGTGGTTTGAGGCCTCACGTCCCGAAGAACGCCCCCATCACTGCCGCCGCCTCGTCGTTCGCCTTCAGGCCCTGCTTCAGGAAGCGCGTGAGGGAGAAGAAGCCGTGGATGGTGCCGGGATAGTTGACGTAGGTCGTCTTCACGCCGGCGTCGATCAGCCGGTTGGCGTAGGCGCGGCCCTCGTCGCGCAGCGGGTCGTGGCCGGCGGTCAGCACGAAGGCCGGCGGCAGTCCGGCGAAGTCCTTCGCGAGCAGCGGCGACAGGCGCAGGTCGGAAAGGTCGGTGCCGGCCGGCACATAGGCCTTCCAGAACCAGTCCATCAGGCCCTTCGTCAAAAAGTATCCCTCGGCGAACTGCTGGCGCGAGGCGCTCTCCTTGCTGGAGTCGGTCGCGGGATAGATCAGCATCTGGAAGGCGGGGCCCGGTTCCTTCGCGTCGCGCAGCGCCTGGCAGACGACGGCGGCCACCGCGCCGCCCGCCGAATCGCCGCCGACCGCGAGGCGTGCGGCGTCGGCGCGGAACGTGTCGGCATGGTCGCGGATGTGACGGAAGGCGGCGATGCCGTCGTCGATCGGGGCGGGGAAGGGATGCTCGGGCGACAGGCGGTAGTCGATCGAGATCACCTGGCAGCGGCTCTTGTTGGCCAGCCGCCGGCAGGTCGAATCGTGCGTCTCTATGGTGCCGATCACGAAGCCGCCGCCGTGATAGTAGATCAGCGTCGGCAGGCTGCCCTGCGTCAGCGCCAGGGTGACGCCGAGCGGCAGGTAGCGCCGGTATTTGATCGGGCCGCCCGGTCCGGCGAAGACGCCGTCGACCGTGTCGCCGACCGAGGGCGGATCGGCCTCGCTGTCCTCCGACATCTTATCGACCGCCGCGCGGCCGACCGCATGCGGCAGGGTCTCGAGCTTCGGCCGGCCGGCCTTGGTGGCCTCGTCCATCAGGTCGAGCAGGATACGGGCTTCGGCGTCGAGCATCGGTTTCCTCCGGTTTGTCGGGGCGGAGAGTGCGCGGCCGGGCGGGGTGCGACAAGAGGTGATCCGGCTCGTGTCTCCCCGGCGTACAACCGGCATGTCCTCGACCATCCCGCCGTCCCGTTTCTCCCTGCTCGGCCTGCTCGCGCTGCTGGGCGCCTGTGCCTCGCCGCCGGACGCGACCGTCGCCGCCTCGGCGCCGCCGCTGGTGCTGGAACAGTTCTTCCCCGGCCGCACGGTCGGGCAGGGCGTGTTCACCAACAGCTGGACCGGCTCGCAGCGCCGCTTCGACGTGGTGATCGACGGCACCTGGGACGGCAAGACGCTGACCCTGGTCGAGGATTTCGCCTATGCCGACGGCGAGAAGGACCGCAAGACCTGGCGCCTGGAGCGCACCGCGCCCGGCACCTACACCGGCGCGCGCGAGGACGTCGTGGGCCAGGCGCGGGCCTGGACCGAGGGCAAGGTGGTGCGGCTGGAATATGCGGTGAGCCTGGGCGGCTGGACCGTCGACTTCTCCGACGTGCTGGCGCTGAACCCCGACGGCTCCCTGATCAACAAGGCCACCGTCGGCAAATGGGGCATCCGCGTCGGCCGGGTCGAACTGGAACTGCGCCGGGCGCCGGGGAGTTAGAGCCAGCTTTGAATGCACTCCCAACCTCATCCTGAGGAGGTCGCGCAGCGACCGTCTCGAAGGATGGGCAACGGGCGGGGTGTGTGTGGCCCATCCTTCGAGACGGCCCTTCGGGCCTCCTCAGGATGAGGTTGTGGGTGTAGTGGCAGTTATGCGGTAGAAGTCTAAAACTCGACGTCCAGTTCCTCGACTTCCTCGGGCTCGGCCTTGGCGGCCGCGGTCCATTCCTTCATCGCCGGGAAGGCAAGCATGAGGTCGCGATAGGCGGCCGAGGCCGGGTCGAGCTTCACGTTGTAGGTCGCGAAGCGCGTGCAGACCGGGGCGTACATGGCGTCGGCCATGGTCGGCGTCTTTCCGAACAGGTAGGGACCGCCGTATTTCTGCAGGCAGTCGCGCCAGATCGTGGTCACCCGCTCGATGTCGGCCTGGGCGCCGCCCCAGACCTTGAAACTTTCGTGACGGACCTTGAGGTTCATCGGCAGGGCCGAGCGCAGGTTGGCGAAGCCCGAATGCATTTCGCCGCAGACCGCGCGGCAATGGGCGCGCGCCACCGGATCCTTGGGCAGCAGGCCGGCATCCGGCTTGATCTCGTGCAGATACTCGGCGATGGCCAGCGTGTCCCAGACCTTGACCTTGCCGTGCTCCAGCGAGGGCACGAGGAAGGAGGGCGAGAGCAGCAGCAGCTCGGCGCGGGTGGAGGGATCGTCCCACGGCGCGACCCGCTCGTCGAAATCCAGCCCGGCCATTCGGCACAGGAGGAAACCTCTCAGTGACCAAGAGGAATAGTTCTTGCTACTGATGGTGAGCGAGGCCTCGGCCATGGACTCCACCCCTCCCGGTTGGTGGTTGTCTGTATCTTAGGTGACCTCGCAGATGCAAATTCCGAGCCGGTCGCCCCCCATGCTTTATGCGATGTATCAGACCGCCGCCGACATGATGCTCCCGGTCCGTCTCTGGGCCACGGCGGCGGGGCAGACGCTTTCCGCCGGACCGGCTCCGGCCCCCGACAGCTGGCGGGCGGCCAGCGCGCTGTGCGAGATGACGACGCGGGCGACGCTCAGCCACCGCCGTCCCGCCTTCGGCATTTCCGAGGTGCCCTACGGCAGCCAGACCGTGGCGGTGCGCGAGGAGGAGGTCTTCTCCACGCCGTTCGGCACCCTGCTGCGCTTCGCCAAGGTGGGTGTCCCGCCGCAGCCCAAGGTGCTGCTGGTCGCGCCTCTTTCAGGGCATTTCGCGACACTTCTGCGCGATACCGTGCGCGTTCTGCTGCCGGACCACGACGTCCACATCACCGACTGGGCCAATGCCCGCGACGTCGGCATCTGGAACGGCCGTTTCGGCTTCGACGAATATGTCGAGCACCTGATCAAGTTCCTCGAGGTGATGGGCCCCGGCGCCCATGTCATTGCCGTCTGCCAGCCCTGCGTCCAGGCGCTGGCGGCGGTGGCGATCATGGCCGAGGATGACCATCCGGCGCAGCCGCTCAGCATGACCCTGATGGCCGGCCCGATCGACACGCGGATCAGCCCGACCAAGGTCAACGAGCTGGCGATGGGCAAGCCGATCGGCTGGTTCGAGCAGAACCTGATCCATCGCGTGCCGATGCGCTATGCCGGCGCCACGCGGCGCGTCTATCCCGGCTTCATCCAGCTCACCGCCTTCATGAGCATGAATGCCGAGCGTCACATCAAGGCGCAGGTCGACCTGTACAGGCACCTGTCCAAGGGCGAGACCGAGCAGGCCGACACGATCAAGGCCTTCTACGACGAGTATTTCGCGGTGCTCGACATGGCCGCCGAGTTCTATCTCGAAACCGTCCAGTGGGTGTTCCAGGAGCACCGCCTGGCCAAGGGCGAGCTCGACTACAAGGGCCGGCGGGTGAACCCCAAGGCGATCCGCCGCACCGCTTTGTTCACCATCGAGGGCGAGCGCGACGATATCTGCGCGCTGGGCCAGACCGTGGCCGCGCACGACCTCTGTTCCAGCCTGCGGCCCTACCGCAAGAAGCACTATATGCAGGCCGGCGTCGGCCATTACGGCGTGTTCAGCGGCCGCCGCTGGGCCGGCCAGATCTACCCCCTGGTGCGAAACACGATTTTGGCCAACGAATAAGCGGGTCTTTTGGGGGCCGGGAATCCGCAGTACATTGCGGGCATGGCCGATTTTCCGAAAAAGACCCTCGCCGACTGGGAAAAACTCGCAGCGAAGGAGCTGCGCGACCGCCCGCTGGATGACCTCACCTGGATGACCCCCGAGGGGATTCCGGTGAAGCCGCTCTACACGGCCGCCGACCTCGAGCAGATCGAGACGGTGGGCTCGCTGCCGGGCTTCCCGCCCTTCACGCGCGGGCCCAAGGCCACGATGTACGCCGGGCGTCCCTGGACGGTCCGCCAGTATGCCGGCTTCTCGACCGCGGAAGAGAGCAACAAGTTCTATCGCGCCAATCTCGCGGCCGGCCAGATGGGCCTGTCGGTGGCGTTCGACCTCGCCACCCATCGCGGCTACGATTCCGATCATCCGCGCGTGGTCGGCGACGTCGGCAAGGCCGGTGTCGCGATCGATTCCGTCGAGGACATGAAGATCCTGTTCGACGGCATCCCGCTCGACAAGATGAGCGTGTCGATGACCATGAACGGCGCCGTGCTGCCGGTGCTCGCGGGCTACATCGTTGCCGCCGAGGAGCAGGGCGTGCCGCAGGACAAGCTGTCGGGCACGATCCAGAACGACATCCTCAAGGAGTTCATGGTCCGGAACACCTATATCTATCCGCCCGGACCCTCCATGCGCATCGTGGCCGACATCATCGAGCACACGGCGCTCTACATGCCCAAGTTCAACTCGATCTCGATCTCCGGCTATCACATGCAGGAGGCGGGCTCGACGCTGGTCCAGGAGCTGGCGTTCACGCTGGCCGACGGCCTCGAATATGTGCGGGCCGCCAAGGCCAAGGGCCTCGACATCGACGCCTTCGCGCCGCGCCTGTCGTTCTTCTTCTGCATCGGCATGAACTTCTTCATGGAAGCGGCCAAGCTGCGCGCCGCGCGCTTCCTGTGGGCCGAGCTGATCAAGCCGTTCGAGCCCAAGAAGGCCGATTCGCTGTCGCTGCGCACCCACTGCCAGACCTCGGGCGTGTCGCTGACCGAGAAGGACCCGTACAACAACGTGATCCGCACCGCCTACGAGGCGATGGCGGCGGTGCTGGGCGGCACGCAGTCGCTGCACACCAATTCGTTCGACGAGGCGATCGCCCTGCCCACGCCGACCTCGGCCCGCATCGCGCGCAACACCCAGCTGATCCTCCAGCACGAGACCGGCGTCACCAAGGTCGTCGATCCGCTGGCCGGCAGCTACTACGTCGAATCGCTGACCGCGAGCCTCGTAGCCGAGGCGCGCAAGCTCATCCAGGAGGTCGAGGCGCTGGGCGGCATGACCAAGGCCGTCGAGGCCGGCATGCCCAAGATGCGCATCGAGGAGGCCTCGGCCCGCCGCCAGGCCCGCATCGACCGCGGCGAGGAGATCGTGGTCGGCGTGAACAAGTTCCAGCTCAAGGAAGAGCCGCCGATCGACATTCTCGACGTCGACAACGTGGTCGTGCGCGAGGCCCAGGTGAACCGCCTCAACAAGATCCGCGCGACCCGCGACGAGGCGAAGTGCGTCGCCGCGCTGAAGGCGCTGGGCGAGGCCGCGCGCAACGGCTCCGGCAATCTTCTCGGCCTCTCGATCGAGGCCACGCGCGCCCGCGCCACGGTGGGCGAGATCTCGTCGGCGCTGGAGGGCGTCTATGGCCGCTACCAGGCGACCATCCGCTCGATCTCCGGCGTCTATGCCGGCGAATGGGAGGGTGATGCCGGCCTCGAGCGCATCCGCACCGACATCGCCGCCTTCGCCGAGGAGGAGGGCCGCCGGCCGCGTCTCATGGTCGTGAAGATGGGCCAGGACGGGCACGATCGCGGCGCCAAGGTGATCGCCACGGCCTTCGCCGATCTCGGCTTCGACGTCGACATCGGCCCGCTGTTCCAGACGCCGGAGGAAGCCGCGCGCGCCGCCATCGAGAACGACGTGCACGTGATCGGCATCTCGAGCCAGGCGGCCGGCCACAAGACGCTGGTGCCGCAGCTCATCGAGGAGCTGGCCAAGCAGAATGCGTCGGAGATCATGGTCGTGGTCGGCGGCGTCATTCCCGCCCAGGACTACGACTTCCTGCGGAAGGCGGGGGTCGCGGCGATCTACGGCCCGGGCACCAACATCCCGGCCGCCGCCGCGGAAATCCTGTCGATCCTGCGCCAGCGCGACCAGAAGCGCGCGGCCTGAGCCTTCTCATTCAAACTCCTCTCCCCCGATAGGGGGAGAGGAACATGAGGGCTACTTCCGCATCGCCTGGCTTTCGTCCGGCGTCAGCGGGCGTTCGCGGAAGGAGAGGATGCGGCCGCGGATCGTGCCGAAGCCGGTATGGGCTTCCAGTTTGGCGGGATAGCGCATCTGGGTCTGGTCCAGCCGGGCGAACCAGACGCGCATCGGGCGGTCGCGCTCGGCCTCGGCTTCCTTGGGCGCCTCGTCGAACTCGCCGGCGATACGTTTGGTGGAGATCTCGCAGATCAGCAGGTCGCCCTGCGCGCCGGGAACGCCCGCTTTCGCGGCAGGCTCTGTGCCGACCTTCCTGATGATGACGTCGATGCGGCGCTTGCCGTCGTTGGTCTGCACCGTGCGGTCGCAGGCCGCGTCGCCGGCCATGCCGACGCTGAGGGCGGCCGAGAGCGGGTCCAGCGAACCGCGACGCTGCTCGTCGGAGATGGTGTTCTGCGGCGACGGCTTGTAGGCCGGATTGTGCTGCTCCTGCATCGTGCCGCCGCCATATTGCGCGATCCAGGTGCGCGGCTTGTCGCCGACGACGATCGATAGCGAACCGGCGGCCGGGCGTGCGCCCTGCGTCGAGAAACCGCCCCAGGCGCGATTGCGGCCGTCATAATGCATGGTGACCGCGCGCAGGAGGCCCTCCTTGAAGGTCCGGCTCTCGACATCGTAGTTTGCGCCGTTGAACTTGGCGGTGACGTCGATGCGGAAGCCCGACAGGCCCGCGAAGGTGATCTCATAGGCGATATCGACCTGCCGCGCGTCCTGGGCGGACGCGGCGACGGGGGCCCCCACGATCAAGGCTATCGCGACCAACGCCCTACGAAATCTCATGAGACTCCCTTTCCCGGAAGGGCTTACCTCGGCTCCCCGGGCACGATAGAAGCCGGACGCTCCCTTCGCCACCCAACATGGTGGCCCAATAAGGCATTTTTCGTTCATGTCGAAACCCGGCCCCGACGGTATCCCCAAGGTCGATGGCCCCCGCGCCTGGGGTGTCATCAAGATTCTCGGACGCCATTTGTGGCCGAAGAATGAAATGGCGCTGCGCACGCGGGTGGCGATTGCCATGGTGCTGCTGGTGGTCGCCAAGGTCACGAACGTCTACGTCCCGATCCTCTACAAGGGCGCGGTGGATGCGCTGGGAACGCCCGCTGCCCAGGCGGTTGCCGTGCCGATCGCCCTGATCGTCGCCTACGGCGTCGCCCGCGTCGCGGCGCAGGCCTTCGGCGAGATCCGGGACGCCATCTTCGCCCCGGTGGCCCAGCGCGCGATCCGCAACCTGGCGCTCGAAGTGTTCGGGCATCTCCATGCACTGTCTCTGCGATTCCATCTGGAGCGGCAGACGGGCGGCATCAGCCGCGTCATCGAGCGCGGCACGCAGGGCATGGACTTCCTGATCCGCTTCACGACCTTCAACATCCTGCCGACGCTGTTCGAGATCGTCCTGGTCGGGGCCATCCTGTGGAGCCTCTACGACTGGCGCTTCTCCGTCGTGACGCTGGTCGTGGTCGGCGTCTACATCGTCTTCTCGATCGTCTTCTCGGAATGGCGCATCAAGTTCGTGCGCTCGATGAACGAGGCCGACACCGAGGCGAATGCCAAGGCGATCGACAGCCTGCTGAACTTCGAGACGGTGAAATATTTCGGCAACGAGGCGCACGAGGCGCGGCGCTACGATGTCGGCCGCCGGCGCTACGAGGACGCGGCCATCCGCTCGAGCCGCACGCTCTCGCTTCTGAATATCGGACAGGGCACCATCATCTCGGTCGGCCTCGTCGCGGTCATGGCCATGGCGGGCCAGGGCGTGATCGCCGGCACGATGACGATCGGCGACTTCGTCGCGGTGAACGCCTTCCTGATCCAGCTCTACATGCCGCTCAACATGCTGGGCTTCGCCTATCGCGAAATCCGCAACGCGCTGGTCAACATGGAGAAGATGTTCGGCCTGCTCGACGTGCCGGCCGAGATCGCCGACAAGCCGGGCGCCCCGCCGCTCGCCGTCGGCGGCGGCGAGATCGCCTTCGACCATGTCGACTTCTGCTACGAGCCGTCCCGTCCGATCCTGCACGATGTCAGCTTCCGCGTGGCGCCCGGTCATACGGTGGCCATCGTCGGCTCCAGCGGCGCCGGCAAGTCGACGATCTCGCGCATCCTGTTCCGCTTCTACGACGTGTCGGCGGGCCATGTGCGCATCGACGGGCAGGATATCCGCGACGTCCGGCAGGCGAGCCTGCGGGCCGCCATCGGCGTCGTGCCGCAGGATACGGTGCTGTTCAACGACACGATCTACTACAACATCTGCTACGGCCGGCCGGACTGCACGCGCGAGCAGGTCGAGGAGGCGGCCCGCCTGGCCCGCATCCACGATTTCATCATGGCCTTGCCGCTGGGCTACGACACCACGGTGGGTGAGCGCGGCTTGAAGCTCTCGGGTGGCGAGAAGCAGCGCGTGGCGATCGCCCGCACCATCCTGAAGAACCCGCGCATCCTGTTGTTCGACGAGGCGACCAGCGCCCTCGACACGCGCACCGAGCAGGAGATCCAGCGCTCGCTGGAAGAGGTGAGCCGCGGCCGCACCACGGTGATGATCGCCCATCGCCTGTCGACCATCGTCAACGCCGACGAGATCGTGGTCCTCGACCGCGGCCGCGTCGCCGAGCGCGGTCGCCACGGCGAGCTGCTGGCCCGCAACGGCCTCTACGCCGATATGTGGCGCCGCCAGCAGGAGGCCGCCGCGGAGGCCGAGCGCCGCATCGGCGAGCCGGCGTCCTTGCGGGGAGAGGGGCATCTGCGTGTCGCCGACTAGGGCGAAGGTCGCCATGGGGGCCACCGGCTCCTGGCGTCCGCTCGTACCGGTCTTCATCGCCTGCGCCGCCATCGGCCTGCAGTCGGGCGCGGCGATGCCGCTCGTGCCGCTCGCCCTGGAGCGACAGGGCGCGGACAAGCTCACCATCGGGATCATCGCGGCGGCCTGGGCGATCGGCATGCTCACGACCGGGCCGTACATACCGCGGCTGGCCGCCCGCTTCGGCGCCGTGCCGCTCATCCTGGCCGCCCTCGTGGCGGGCTCCCTGTGCACGGTCGGCTACACCCTCGTCACGAATCCGGCGGCGTGGTTTGCGCTCACCTTCGTGCACGGCGCGGTCGGCGGCGTGCCCTGGGTGGTGAGCGAGATCTGGATGAACCTCGTCGTCGAGGAGAAGCGGCGCGGGCGGGCCATGGCGATCTATGCCGCGATGTTCGCGGGCGGCATGGCGCTGGGCCCCTTCGTGCTGCAGGTCGTCGGCGTCTACGGGCCGCGGCCGTTCCTGACCTGCGCCGGGCTCGCGCTGCTGGTCGCCTTGCCGCTGCTGCCCTACCGCTACCGGGCGCCGGCGATCCGGCATCATGCCGACGGCGGTTACGGCGCGGTCTTCCTCGCGGCACCGCTCGCCATGCTCGCGGCCTTTGCCGGCGGCCTGGGCGAGCAGGTCGCGTTCAGCTTCCTGCCGGTCTATGCGGTGAGCGCCGGGGTGGTGCCGGAGACCGGCGCGCTGTGGCTGTCGGCCTTCGTGGTCGGCAACGTGGCCCTGCAATGGCCGATCGGCTGGCTGGCCGACCATTTCGACCGGCGGGGCGTGCTGGCGGGCCTCGCCATCGTCAGTGCGGCGCTGGTGGTCGGCCTCACCTTCGTGCCGGCGCAGTCGCTCTCGATCGTGGGCGTCATCATGCTGTGGGGCGGCATTTCGTTCGCGATCTATCCAGTGGGCCTGGCGCTGCTCGGCCAGCGCTTCAACGGCGGCGACATTGCCCGCGCCAATACCGCCTTCAGCCTGGTCTACGTCGTGGGCGGGCTGGTCGGCCGGCCGCTCACGGGGGCGGCGATGGATGCGGTCGGGGAACCCGGGCTCGGCTGGACGCTGGGCTTCTTCTACGCGGTCGCGACGGTCGGTGCGTTGCTGGCAATGCGCCGCAGCGGCTGATAAGTCTGGCCGCCCATGAGTGCGTCCGCTGCGATTTCCGGCGTGCCGGCCGATCCGCTTCTCGAGCCCCTGCTGAAGGGAGACCGGCGAGCGCTCGCGCAGGCCATCACCCTGATCGAATCGACGCGCAGCGACCATCGCGCGCGCGCCGATGCGCTGCTCGCCAAAGTTCTCCCGCATACCGGCAAGTCGGTGCGGCTCGGCATCACCGGCGTGCCCGGCGTCGGCAAGTCCACCCTGATCGAACGTTTCGGCCTGTCCCTGCTGGAGCGCGGCCGGTCGCTCGCCGTGCTGGCGATCGACCCTTCGTCCAAGCGCGGCGGCGGCTCGATCCTGGGCGACAAGACGCGCATGGAAGAACTGTCGCGCCGTCCCGCCGCCTTCATCCGGCCCTCGCCGGCCGGGATCACCCTGGGCGGCGTCGCCCGGCGCACGCGCGAGACGATGCTGCTGGTGGAAGCCGCCGGCTTCGACACGGTGATCGTCGAGACGGTCGGCGTCGGCCAGTCAGAGACGGCCGTCTCCGACATGGTCGACATGTTCATCGTGCTGCTGCTGCCGGCCGGTGGTGACGACCTGCAGGGCATCAAGCGCGGCGTGATCGAGCTTGCCGACCTGATCGTGGTCAACAAGGCCGACGGCGACCTCAAGGCGACCGCACGGCGCTCCGCTGCCGATTACCAGCATGCGCTGCGCATGCTGCGCTCGCCGACCGCCGGCTGGACGCCCGAGGTCATGACCGCCTCGGCGCAGGCGGGCGAAGGCGTCGCCGAGATCTGGGGTGTCGTCGAACGCTTCAACAAGGCGGTGGGCGAAAAGGGTATCCAGAGGCGCCGCGGCGAGCAGGCCCGCGCCTGGATGTGGAACGAGGTCGGCGAGACGCTGCTGGCGGAGCTGAAAATGCACCCCGAGGTGCGCCGGCTGGTCGGCGGCCTGGAGCGAGAGGTCGAGGCCGGCCGGCTGACCCCCGCCGCGGCGGCCCGGTCCATGCTACAAGCCTTCCATGGCCGCTAAATCGTTCCTGAAGCGGGCGCGCCGCGCCGCCGAAGCCCAGAAGGAGCCCTTCTGGAAGCGCAAGACCCTGGCCGAGATGAACAAGCAGGAGTGGGAATCCCTCTGCGACGGCTGCGGCATGTGCTGCGTCAACAAGCTTGAATACGAGGGCACGGGGGAACTGGTCCAGACCGACACCTGCTGCCGGCTGCTCGACCCCAGGACCGCGCTCTGCAAGGACTACAAGAACCGCAAGAAAATCGTGCCGGACTGCATCCAGCTCACGCCAAAGGTGGTGGCCAAGATGGATTGGCTCCCCAGAACTTGTGGCTACCGGCTGGTCCATTTCAAGCAGGACCTCTATTGGTGGCATCCCCTGATCTCGGGGGATCCAAACACCGTGCACGAGGCGGGAATCTCGGCCAGGGGGCGGGTGATCCCGGAGGACCAGGTCGAGGACATCAGCGAAAGAGTGGTGGACTGGTTCGCTTGACGGGCACCGTCTGGGCCCGTAAAAAGCCGGCCTTCCCGCCCTCCGGCGGGATCGTTTTTTTAGCGGATATCGCCATGCCTCGTCGTTGCGCCCTCTCGGGCAAGGCCGTCCAGTACGGCAACAATGTGAGCCACGCCAACAACAAGTCGAAGCGCCGGTTCATGTCGAACCTCCAGGTCGCCTCGGTTCTGTCGGATGCGCTGGGACATGCGGTGCGCCTGCGCCTGACTCCCCGCGGCATCAAGACGATCGAGCACAATGGCGGCATCGACGCCTACCTGCTCGACACGAACGACAGCAAGCTCTCGCCCGAGATGAAGGTGCTGAAGCGCCGCGTCGTCTCGGCCAAGGGCAAGAAGGACGCGAAGAAGGCGGCCTAGGGCTGAGCGAAGCTCAGCCCCATGAGCGACAGGACATTGCTTTGCAATGTCCGAGAGCGCCGAAGAACGAACGACCGTCTCATGACCCGATCACCCCGTATGACGGGGCACTTCCCCATTTGAATTGGGGAAGAGGCATGACGATCATCTGGTCGACGCCATAGAGTGTTTCCAGTTCACCCACGTACCTCATCCTGAGGAGCACGCCGCAGGCGTGCGTCTCTAAGGATGGGCAAAGGACGTGGTGCTCGTGCCCACCCTTCGAGACGCTCACTGCGTTCGCTCCTCAGGGTGAGGCCGTTGTTGGAAAGTCTGTTCTGATTCGAGTGAAGTCAGAAAGACGCTAACGCGCCAATTCGAACAGCATCAGAATATTGCGCTGAAGCGGATTGAAGTTGTCGTCCGAGATCAGCCAGAGCAGCGTCTCGCCCTTGGCGCCGCGCGTTGCCGCCAGGCCTTCGAGATTGTCGACCGCATAGGGTGAGGCGAGGCGCGCCAGTTCCTCGGGCTTCACGGTCGCATCGGGTTTGAGCTGGGCCGCGTCGAACCGCATCACCCGGATCCGCACCCCGCGCACCATGTCGAAGGCCCGCTCCAGGGTGGCGAAGGAGCCGTCGGGCAGCACTGCCAGCGCGGTCGGCTTGTAGTCGGGGATCGTGGCGTAGCTGAACGAACTCCAGGCATAGCGTCCGCCCGCCTCGGGCTTGCCGATCCAGCCCACCACCGTCTCCGGCTGGCGGCTGTATTCCTCGCTGATCGCGATCACCGTGCCGTCGGCGAGTGCGGTCAGCGACTCGATCCCACCATTGCCGGGCTGGCGGCCGATGTCGGCCGGCCCTTCGATGGGAAGCGGCGTCGCGGTGAGCGACGGGTAGCGCCACAGTCGGTGCCGGCGCTCGAAGGCCACCAGCCACGATCCGTCGGGCAGGCGCGCGAACGCCTCGGCATCGGCTTCCGCCTTGCTCTCGATCGGCTTGCCGTCGAGGCCGCGCAGCTGGCCCATCCGCGCATCGCCCAGGCCCACCAGAGTGCCGTTGGCGTCGAAGCGGGGCGTGGCGACCAGCCACGAGCCTTCGTCCGAGATCGAGGTGAGGGTGCGGTTGTCCGGCGTGACGTGGAGGTCCGACAGGCCGCCGAAAATGCGCAGGCTGCCGCGCATCTCGAGGCCGCCTCGCCAGACCAGGCGGCCGACCCTCGTCGCCTTCGGCTCGTCGATCTTGAGCGTGAGCGCCGAACTTTCGATCGTGACGGGCTGTTCCTGCGCCACGGCCGGCGGCGGCGAGACGCCGGCGCAGGCCGCGACGAGCAGGCAGAGCGTGAGAAGGAAGCGGTTAGCCACCTGAGACAAGCGCCGGACTAGGCCGCGCGCTTGCCGGACTTGGTTCCGACCTTGCCGCCGCCCTTGCCCGAGCCGCGGGCGGCGCGGGTGTCCTTCTTCTCGTCGTCGTCGAACAGCGAGGCGAGCTGCTCCATCATCGTGCCGCCCAGCTGGTCGGCGTCGACGATGGTGACGGCGCGGCGATAGTAGCGCGTGACGTCGTGGCCGATGCCGATGGCGACCAGTTCGACCGGCGAGCGCGTCTCGATCCAGTCGATGACGTCGCGCAGGTGCCGCTCGAGATAGTTGCCCGGATTGACCGACAGGGTGGAGTCGTCGACCGGCGCGCCGTCGGAGATGACCATGAGGATCTTGCGCTCCTCGGGCCGCGGCAGCAGGCGGTTGTGCGCCCACAGGAGCGCCTCGCCGTCGATGTTCTCCTTGAGGATACCCTCGCGCAGCATCAGGCCCAGGTTCTTGCGGGCACGACGCCACGGCGCATCGGCCGGCTTGTAGATGATGTGGCGCAGGTCGTTGAGGCGACCCGGGTTGGCCGGCTTGCCGGCGGCGAGCCACTGTTCGCGGCTCTGGCCGCCCTTCCAGGCGCGCGTCGTGAAGCCCAGGATCTCGACCTTCACGCCGCAGCGCTCCAGCGTGCGGGCGAGGATGTCGGCGCTCATCGCCGCCACCGTGATCGGACGGCCGCGCATCGAGCCCGAATTGTCGATCAGCAGCGACACGACGGTGTCGCGGAAGTTGGTGTCGCGCTCGGTCTTGAACGACAGGGCGTGCATCGGGTTGGTGACGACCCGGGTAAGACGCGCCGCGTCGAGGATGCCCTCGTCGAGGTCGAACTCCCAGGCGCGGTTCTGCTGCGCCATCAGGCGGCGCTGCAGGCGGTTGGCGAGCTTGCCGATCACGCCCTGCAGGTGCGCCAGCTGCTGGTCGAGATGGTTGCGCAGGCGGCCGAGCTCCTCGGCGTCGCACAGCGCATCCGCTTCGACGATCTCGTCGAACTTGTTGGAATAGGCGTGATACTGCTGGCCCGCAGGCTCGTTGCTGAGCGCGCCCGGCGGCAGCCACGGACGCTCGGCGCGGCCCGGCTCCTCCTCGTCGCCCGAGCCCATCTGCATCTCGGTCTGGGCCTGGTCGGCGACGGTCTCGGAGGCGTCGTCCTGCTCGGAGGCGTCCTCGGTCTCCTCGCCCTGGGCGCCGTAGCCCTGGGTCTCGCTCGAATCGCTCTGGTCGTCGCCGGTCTCGTTCGACTGACCGTCGGCGTTCTCCTGGTCCTGCGAGTCCTCGTTGTCGTCGTCCTGCAGTTCGGCGGTCTCGTCGCCGAGCTTGAGGTCGCGGATCAGCTGGCGGGCGGCGCGGGCGAAGGCTTCCTGGTTGGTGAGCGAATCGCGCAGCTTCTGGAAGTCGCGGCCGGCCGCGCTTTCCACGTCGGCGCGCCACATGTCGACCATCGCCTTGGCCGACTCCGGCGGCTCGGCGCCGAGCAGCTGCTCGCGGGCGATCAGGCCGATCACGTCGGCGATCGGGGCGTCTTCCTTGTTCTTGATGCGGGCATGGCCGCGCTGGTCGGAGCGCTGGCGCCACAGGGCGGAGAGATTGTCGGCGACGCCGACCATCTTGCGGGCCCCCAGCGCCTCGACGCGGACCTGCTCGACCGCCTCGAAGATCGCGCGCGCCGCCTCGCCGCGGGGCACGCGGCGCAGATGGGTCTTGCGGTCGTGATGGCGCAGCTTCAGCGCCATCGAATCGGCCTCGCCGCGGACGCGGCTCACATCCTCGGCCGGCAGATCGCGCGCCGGCACGGTGATGCGGGCTTCCTGGCCCAGCAGCGAACCGCCATCGGGGACGAAGGCTACGTTCACTTCCTTGCGCGACACCGCCCGCATTGTGGTGGCGGTGACGCGACGAAACTCCTCGAGGGGAGTGGAGTCCTTGGCCATGCGGCCCTCTCCGTTAGTGCAGCTTGCCGCCCTTGGCGCTCGACGACGGCAGTTCCTTGCCGAAGCAGCGCTGATAGTACTCGGCGAGCGTGCTGCGCTCGACCTCGTCGCACTTGTTCAGGAAGGTGAGACGGAAGGCAAAGCCCACGTCGCCTCCGAAGATGCGCGCGTTCTCGGCCCAGGTGATGACCGTACGCGGCGACATGACGGTCGAGATGTCGCCGGCGATGAAGCCCGCACGGGTCAGCTCGGCCAGCGCCACCATGGCGGCGATGGTCTTGCGGCCTTCGTCGCTGTTGTAGAACGGCGTCTTGGCGGCGACGATGTTCACTTCCTGCTCGTGCGGCAGGTAGTTCAGGGTCGTCACGATCGACCAGCGGTCCATCTGACCCTGATTGATCTGCTGCGTGCCGTGATAGAGGCCCGTCGTGTCGCCGAGACCGACCGTGTTGGCGGTCGCGAACAGGCGGAACGCCGGGTGCGGATGGATCACCTTGTTCTGGTCGAGCAGGGTGAGCTTGCCGTCGACCTCGAGCACGCGCTGGATCACGAACATCACGTCGGCGCGGCCGGCATCGTATTCGTCGAACACCAGGGCGGTCGGGTTCTGCAGCGCCCAGGGCAGGATGCCTTCACGGAACTCGGTCACCTGCTTGCCGTCGCGCAGGACGATCGCATCCTTGCCGATCAGGTCGATACGCGAGATGTGGCTATCGAGGTTGACGCGCAGGCAGGGCCAGTTGAGGCGCGACGCGACCTGCTCGATGTGGGTCGACTTGCCGGTGCCGTGATAGCCCTGGACCATCACACGGCGGTTGTGGGCGAAGCCGGCGAGAATCGCCATCGTCGTGTCGTGATCGAACAGGTAGGCATCGTCGACCTGGGGGACGTGCTCGGTCGGCGTGCTGAAAGCCGGCACCTCCATGTCGGTGTCGATGCCGAAAACCTGACGCGCAGAAACCTTGATATCCGGCATGCCCGAAACATTCTGACGCGCCGCGGTCGTCGTAGAGGCCATCACACGAATTCCTACAAAACAATGCCCGCCAATTGCGGGCCAATTGATAGTCGCAGGCAGGATTGTGCACTGCAAGCGGCCAAATGCACGGACAGCCCCAAGCAGGGCTAATCAGTCGGCCGGAAGGTGCTCCGAAGCCCGCAGAGTGGAATACGCGGCGTTGATTTCCTTCAGCTTCTCCTCGGCCTCGCGCGCCCCGCCGTTGGCGTCGGGGTGGTGCAGCTTCACCAACTCCTTGTACCGGGATTTCACGACTTTCCGGGTAAGGGGCCATGAAAGTTCGAGGACATCGAGGGCGTTGCGCTCCGCCGGGGTCAATTGTTCGCTGCCATCGTACTTGGGCGGCGGCTTTTCCCCGAGCCCGGCATCGTCGGCCAGGCCCAGCGGATCCTTGATATGGGCGTAGGGATTGCCGTTGCGGCGGGCGCCCAGCGGCCAGACCGGCCGGCGCCAGGTCGTATCGGCGCGGATATGGGCCTCGATCTGGTCGGAATCCAGGCCGGCGAAATAGTCCCACTTCTTGTTGTAGTCGCGGACGTGGTCGAGGCAGAACCAGCGATATTCGTCGAGCTTGTCGCGGGCGCGCGGCGCACGGAATTCACCCTGCAGCCGGCAGCCCGGCGCCTCGCAGACGCGCTGGTTCAGCTTCGGAGCATCCATTGCCGCCAGGGGATTCACGCGTCGTCGGGCCATCGGGCTAATATGTGTTCAACCAATTGAACCGGCAAGATGAGGCAAGATGGTCATGGGCAAGGTGGCGACGGCGATTGACAGCAAGCTTCGGGCGGCCTTCGCGCCGGTCCGCCTGGCCATCGAGGACGAATCGTCGAAGCATCACGGGCACGCCGGCTGGCGCGAGGGGGGCGAGACGCATTTCCGGGTGGAGATCGTGTCCCAGGCCTTCGAAGGCAAGACCCGCGTCGCCCGCCAGCGGCTCGTCTACGCAGCCCTCAAGGAGGAGCTCGACGCCGGCCTGCACGCGCTGGCGATGGAGACCCTGACGCCGGCGGAAGACGGAAGGCGCTAGCCCTCCATCTCCACGTCCTTGCCTTCGACGGCGGCGCGCACGGCTTCGGCATCGGGGCCGGTATAGAAGTGCGGCACCCAGCGTTTCGTGACCTCGCTGTCCGACGCCCAGGTGTGGCAGGTGTCGAGCATGTAGGGCTTGCGCCGCGGCCTGGGCGGGGCGTTGGGATCCTTGGGCGGCAGCGTGCCGGTCTTCTCCCGATGCGCGTTGTTGAGATCGCGCGCCTTCTTCGAGGACACGGTCTGGAAGGCGGTCGTGGCCACTGGTCCCAGCAGCTCGACGATGTGCGTGCAGCCATGCACGCCGCCCAGCCGCTCGCGCACCGCGCGATGGAAGCCGCCGCCGATGCGCAGGCCGATCAGCTTCCTGAAGGCCGGCGCGATGTCGCCGCACATGCGGTAGGGCGACTTGTCGGTCACGGCCTCGGCATCGACGATCGTGAACTTGTGGTCGATCGTCAGCCGGATCGACATGTCGTGCACGAAGTCGCCCGGCTGCAAGGGCCCGCGCCATTCGTTGGCGTGTTCGTAGGTCTTCTCGTCGGTGATGCGGCCCTCGATGTCCCACAGCCCGTCGTCGCGGAAGAAGCCCTGGCAGACGACGCGGCGCGTATGAAGGTGCTGTCGCCCGACCGGCGGCGAAAGCGGCATGGTCGTTCCTCGTGGTGTCAGGTGGAAGTCAGTTGCCCGCCTGTATGGCGGCGGGCGGCACGATCCGCAACTCGGCGACGCGCGTGCCCTCGCGCTTCAGAATCTCGAAGCGGAATCCGTAGAATGCATAGACCTGGCCGACTTCGGGGATGCGCCGCGCTTCGTGCAGCACCAGCCCCGCGATGGTCGTGGCGACGCTTTCGGGCAGGCCCCAGCCGAACTCGCGGTTGAGGTCGCGGACCGGGACGTCGCCCCGGCAGACCACGCTGCCGTCGTCGCGCCGGACCACGCCGCGGCGGATCGCGTCATGCTCGTCCTCGATGTCGCCGACGATCTCCTCGAGGATGTCCTCGAGCGTCACGATGCCGCGCAACGCACCGTATTCGTCGACCACGAGGGCGAAATGCTCGTGCCGGGCGCGGAAGGCCTCGAGTTGGTCGAACAGGATCGTGGATTCCGGGATGAACCACGGAGGGGTCAGGATCGGATCGATCTGCACCGACTTCGGACCGCCCGCGGCCTCGACCGCCCGGAACAGGTCCTTGGCGTGCATGATGCCCACCACATTGTCCGCCTCGCCGCGATAGAGGGGAATGCGCGTATAGGGCGCCGCCAGCATTTGCGTGACGATGGCCTCGGTCGGCTGGTCGGCGTCGATCAGCACGACGTTGCCGCGATGGGTCATGACGTCGCCGACCGTGTGGTCGCCCAGATCGAGCACCGAGCGCAGCATCGCCTTTTCGGCGGGGGCGCTGTCGCCGGTCTGGCCCTCGCCATGCAGTTCGATGGCGCCGCGCAGCGTGTCGCTCTGCTCCTCGGCGTCGGGCGTGCGGTCGGTACGCACGTTCAGGAGCCTGAGGAAGAAGCGCGAGATCGCCGCGACGCCGCGCGCCATCGGGCCGAGGATGGTCAGCGTGACCATGATCGACGGCGCCAGGGCCAGCGCCACCCGGTCGGCGCGCAGAAGCGCCCAGGTCTTGGGCATGACCTCGGCGAAGATCACGATCAGGATGCCGATGACCACCGTCGCGTAGACGACGCCGGCTGCGCCGAACAGGGCCGTCAGCACCGCCGTCGAGAGCGAGGCCGAGAAGATGTTGACCACGTTGTTGCCCAGCAGGACGGCGCTCACCGTCTCGTCCTTGCGGTCGAGCAGCGCGTTCACGATGACCGCCTTGGTATTGCCCTGCAGGGCCAGGCGATGCATGCGCGGCCGCGAGGCGCCGGTGATCGCCGTCTCTGCGGCCGACAGGTACGCCGCCAGGAACAGGCAGAGCACGACGAGCGGCACCGCGAAGGAAAGCGGTATGTCGAAATGCAGCTCGGCGTCCATGCCGTTGCTCAGGCCGCGATGGCGTCGTCGAGCAGGCCTCGCAGGCCCGCCTCGTCGACGTCGCGGGTGACGAAGGATTTCCCGATGCCGCGCGCCAATACGAAGGTGAGCTTGCCGCCCTCGGCCTTCTTGTCGCCGCGCATGTGCTCGATCAGCCTGGCCGCATTCCAGGTGCGGCTGTTGTCGCCGCCGATCGTGCGCAGCCGGACGGGCAGGCCGACCGCACCGAGATGGCGCCGCACGCGCTCGGCATCGGCGGCGGGGCAGAGACCGAGACGCGCCGACAGGTCGAACGCCATCGCCATGCCTGCGCCGACGGCCTCGCCGTGCAGCAGCGACCCGCCAAAGCCGGTCTCGGCCTCGAGCGCATGGCCGAATGTGTGGCCGAGATTGAGGAGGGCGCGCAGGTCCGTCGTCTCGCGCTCGTCGGCCGCCACGATGCGGGCCTTGGAAAGGCAGCTCTGCTCGATCGCATAGGTGCGCGCCGCGGCGTCGCCCGCCAGCACGGCCTCACCGTTCTTCTCGCACCAGGCGAAGAAGTCGGGATCGTCGATCAGCCCGTATTTCGCGACCTCGGCGTAACCCGCGAGCAGTTCGCGGCGCGGCAGCGTGTCGAGCACCGTGGTGTCGGCCAGCACGAGGCGCGGCTGGTAGAAGGCGCCGACCAGGTTCTTGCCGTGGCGGGTGTTGATGCCCGTCTTCCCGCCGACCGAGGAATCGACCTGGGCCAGGAGCGTCGTCGGCACCTGGATGAAATCGACGCCGCGCAACAGCACGGCGGCGGCGAAACCAGTGAGGTCGCCCACGACGCCGCCACCCAGCGCCACCAGCGTGGTCTTGCGGTCGGGGCGCAGGTCGAGCAGCTCGTTCATCAGCCGGCCGAAGCTCGCGAAGTCCTTGCTGCTTTCGCCGGCAGGCACCGTCACCGTCTGCGCCCTGACGCCGGCCTTCTCGAACGAGGCGGCGAGGCGTGCGCCGTAGAGCGGCGCCACGGTGTCGTCGCTAACGATCGTGACCCTGGGCGCGGCCAGCAGCGGGCGCGAAAGTTCGCCGGCGCGATCGATCAGGCCGGGGCCGATGGCGATGTCGTAGGCGCGGCCGGCCAGGTCGACGCGGATGGTGCGGGGCGAACTCATGTCGATTGTCCTGGTGTCGTGGCCTGCAGATAGGCGCGGATCGCGTCGAGTACCTGCTCCGTGGTGCGTTCGGCCGGTTGGGCGGTCGACTCGACCACGATGTCGGCTTCGGCGTAGATCGGGTAGCGCTGCTGCATGAGGCGCGCGAGAATTTCCTTGGGATCGCCCTGGCGGAGCAGGGGACGGTGCGTCCGCTTCTTCACCCGGTCGAACAGCACGTCGAGTTCGGCACGCAGCCAGACCGTGATCGCCCGGCTCTTCATCAGCGCCCGCGTCTCGGGATCCATGTAGGCGCCGCCCCCGGTCGACAGGACGTGAGGTGTCTCCTCCAGCAGGCGGCCGATCACGCGGCGCTCGCCAGCGCGGAATTCCTGCTCGCCATACCTCTCGAAGAATTCAGCGATCGTGCAGCCGGCCGCGCGCTCGATCTCGTCGTCTGCATCGACGAACGGGAGGCCGAGTCTTACCGCCAGTCGCTTGCCGATGGCGCTCTTGCCCGCGCCCATCAGCCCCACCAGGGCCACGGTGCGCGGCAAGGACAGGGGGGGAGAGGCGTCCATGTCGAGCTGCAGCCATGGATGTCGCCCATAATGACCCGGGTTTCAAGCGACCGGCCCCGAACATGGCCGCACGCGCTCTCGGCAATTGCCGCCCGGACGGCGGGCAGGTAGGTTGCTGCGGTCGTGGCCCTGTTCCGCTCCCGAAACCGATTCAGTATGCCCACCCTGCGTCTCGGGCCTGTGATCATCGTCGCCGTCCTGGCCCTGGTGATTGCCGGGCTGGTGGCTCTTGCCGTCGTGGAACCGCGCCCGCCACTCAAGCACTTCGAGATTCCCGTCCCCAATGAGCGTCTTGCTCGCTAGCGGCGGACTTCTGGCGGCAGCTCGGGGCCCGTGAAGCGCAAGCCTGCCTTCAGGCACGTGCGGGAGGCCGAGGTCTTCCTCGAGATGCTGCAGGCGGAGCGCGGCGCCTCGAAGAACACGCTGCTCGCCTATGCCGCGGACCTGGCCGACCTCCAGGGTTTCCTGGCACGGCGCAAGCAGAGCCCGGTGACGGCCGACGCGACGGCATTGCGCGCCTATCTGAAGTCGCTCGACTATGTCGGCATGACGCCGCGCACGGTGGCGCGGCGTCTGTCGGTCATGCGCCAGTTCTTCCGCTTCCTGCTGGCCGAGCAGCGCCGCGACGACGATCCGGCGAGTACGCTCGACTCGCCCCGGCTCGGCCGGCCCCTCCCCAAGGTCCTGTCGCGCGAGGAGGTCGACCGCCTGATCGAGGCGGCGCGGACCAAGGATGCGGTCGATGGCGGCCGCATGGCGACCCTGCTCGAAATCCTCTACGCTGCGGGCCTGCGCGTCTCGGAGCTGGTGAGCCTTCCCCTGTCCGCCGTCGAACGCGATCCCTCGATGCTGCTGGTGCGGGGCAAGGGCGACAAGGAGCGGCTGGTGCCGCTGTCCGATCCGGCGCGAACGGCGATCTTGGCGTGGCTGCACATGCGCGCCGGCCAGCTCGCCGAGGGCGAGACCTCGCGGTTCCTGTTTCCCTCGCGCGGCCGGACCGGCCACCTGACGCGGCAGCGTTTTGCACAGCTCCTGAAGGAAGCGGCCCTGGGCGCCGGCATCGATCCGGCGCGGGTGTCGCCGCACGTGCTGCGGCACGCTTTCGCCAGCCATCTGCTCGCGGGCGGGGCCGATCTGCGCTCCGTTCAATTGATGCTGGGGCATGCGGATATCGCCACCACCCAGATCTACACGCACGTGCTCGACGAAAAGCTGCGCTCGCTGGTGCAGGAGCATCACCCGCTGGCAAGGCGAAAGCGCCGGCCGGCCGGTTGACAGGATTCCGCGACCGGGCGACACCTGCCCGCAATGACGATTTACCTCGACTTCGAGAAGCCGATCGCGGACCTGGAAGGCAAGATCGCCGAGCTTCGGCATCTGCCCAATTCCGGCGACGTGGACATCGCCGAGGAAGTCATGCGCCTGCAGGAAAAGGCGCATAAGCAGATTCGCGCGACCTACGCCAAGCTGACGCCGTGGCAGCGGGTGCAGGTCGCCCGCCATGCCGAGCGGCCGCACGCCCAGGCCTATATCGACCGGCTGATCACCGACTATACACCGCTGGCCGGCGACCGCGCGTTCGGCGAGGACGCCGCCATCGTCGGCGGCATGGGCCGGCTGCAGGGCCGCAGCATCGTCGTGCTGGGCCAGCAGAAGGGCGACGACACCGATTCGCGCATCAAGCACAATTTTGGCATGGCGCGGCCCGAGGGCTATCGCAAGGCGCAGCGCCTGATGCGGCTCGCCGACCGGTTCAAGCTGCCGGTGCTGACCCTGGTCGACACGCCCGGCGCCTATCCCGGCATCGAGGCCGAGGCGCGCGGCCAGGCGGAAGCGATCGCCAGCTCGATCGAGACCTGTCTCGGGCTCGGCGTGCCGCTGGTCAGCGTGGTGATCGGCGAGGGCGGCTCGGGCGGCGCGCTCGCCATCGCCTCGTCGGACCGCGTCTACATGCTGGAAAATTCGGTCTACTCGGTGATCACCCCGGAAGGCTGCGCCTCGATCCTGTGGCGCAACAACGCCAATGCCCAGGACGCCGCCGAGGCGATGAAGGTCACGGCCGCCGATCTCAAGAAGCTCGAAGTGATCGACGACGTGATCCCCGAGCCGATGGGCGGCGCCCATCGCGCGCGCGAGGAGACAATCGACGTGGTGGGCAAGGTCGTCGCCGAGGCGATCGCCGACCTCTCGAAGCTCGACGCCGACACGCTGCGCGAGCGCCGCCAGGACAAGTTCCTGGCGATGGGCAAGAAGGGCCTCTGACTTCCTTGTCGCTGCGCCTCAGCGTTCTCGACCAGTCGCCGATCCGCAAGGGTGGCACGCCGGCCGAAGCCGTGCGCGACACGCTGGAACTGGCCCAGCTCTGCGACCGGCTGGGCTACACGCGCTACTGGCTGGCCGAGCACCATAGCAGCGAGGCGCTGGCCGGCTCGACGCCCGAGGTGCTGATCACGCGCGTCGCCGGTCTCACCGAACGCATTCGTGTCGGCTCGGGCGGCGTGATGCTGCCGCACTACAGCGCCTATAAGGTGGCGGAGAACTTCCGCATGCTGGAGACGCTGTTCCCCGGCCGTATCGACGTCGGAATCGGTCGTGCCCCCGGTAGCGATCAGCATACGATGCGCATCCTGGCCGACGGCAAGCCCAACTGGAGCAACGCCGAGAAGTATCCCTACCAGGTGCGTGACCTCGTCGCCTGGCTGCACGACGCACTGCCGCTGAA
The DNA here is from genome assembly GCF_945957355.1 of uncultured Reyranella sp. Lineage (GTDB taxonomy): Bacteria > Pseudomonadota > Alphaproteobacteria > Reyranellales > Reyranellaceae > Reyranella. The sequence continues at coordinate 145,199 of NZ_CAMFKM010000013.1, forward strand.
CCACGAAGGCACCGGCGTCGTGGCCCAGCCGACCGGCGAGACGGCGCCCGACGTCTGGCTGCTCGGATCGAGCGACGACAGCGCGGCGCTGGCCGCCCATTTCGGCCTGCCGTTCTGCTTTGCCCACTTCATCAATCCCGACGGCGGCGATGGCGTGACGCGCGCCTATCGCGCCCACTTCAAGCCATCGTCGCTGCATCCCAAGCCGATGCCGATGATGGCGATCTCGGTCCTGTGCGCGGAGACCGACGAGGAGGCCGATCTTCTTTCGCGCAGCCGCGAAGTCTGGGCGATGCGCCTGCGGACGCTGGGTAACCCCGGCCCCGTCCCGTCGGTCGAGGAAGCGCTGGAAGCGGCGAAGCAACCCGGCGCCGAGCGCTGGCTGCCGGCGCTCCGCCGCCGCTCGGTGGTCGGCTCGCCCAAGACGGTGAGGGCCGGCCTCGAACGCCATGCCGCGGCCTACGAGGTCGACGAGATCATGGCGGTGACGATCTGCTACGACTTCGAGAAGCGGAAGCGCTCGTACGAGTTGCTGGCGGAAGAGTTCGGGCTGAGCGCGTAGGCCTCAACGGAGCGCGCCACTCCAGTGGCGCTCATGATCATGATTGCGCCACTGGAGTGGCGCGCTCCAAAGATCAAAGCCCCGCCAGCGGGAATCCCTTGCCTTTGCCGTTCTGCGGCCGGCGCTTCTCGATCATGGCGCGAGCCTCGCTGGCGCGGCCGGCTTTCACCATCGCGGACGTCACGATGTATTCGAGCAGGTCGCGCTGGGCGCGGCTGCCGCCCAGGCGTTCGTGCGTGGCGAGCAGGGGCTCGATCTCGCCGATGGCGCGCGTCCAGTCGCCCTCTGCATAGGCCGCGAAGCCGCGCGCCAGCGGCGGCAGCATGTCGGCCGTGGCGCCGGCCGGATTCTCCGCGAACTTCGCGCGCGACGCATCGTCGCCGGCCATGGCGTAGGCCAGCACCGTGTGCATGTCGACGAAGCCGAGGCCCGGACGTCCGAACCACTTGGTGTTGTAGTCGGCAATCTCGCGCCAGCGCTGCGCCTGGCGCGGTTCGCCCGCCATCTCGGCGCGCGCCAGGAACGCCACGCAGTCGGTCGCGACGTTGATCTGCGGTCCCCAGGCGACGGCGGGGCTCAGCGCCTCGTCATAGATGCGCCAGGCCTCTTCCATGCGGCCGGTCTCCATCGACCACAGCGCGAGATGCCAGCTGTTGTGGACGTGCATGAGGCCGTCGCGCGAATAGTCCTTCATCCATTCCTTCAGGAAGGCGAGGCCGGTCTCGCGCTCGCCCAGCTCGTAGCAGAGATGGCCGCGGATATGGGCGGCGTGGGCGCTCCTCGGAAAGGCTTCGAGCGCGGCATCGATGTTGCGCTGGCCCTCGTCGAGCTTGTGCAGCTCGATCTGCGCGAAGGCGAGCTGCGTGCGGTACCACCAGTCGTCGCCATAGTGCGTCTCGAAGGGTTCGAGCAGCGCCAGCTGGTCGACCTCGCGGCCGCTCCTGCCGGAGAAACCGATCAGGCCGAACACGCTGGTCGCCGGCGCGAGCGCCATGGCGTCGCGCGGCCATTCCTTCATGTGTTCGCGAATCGCCTCGAGGGCGGCAGCGCCCTGGCCGGTCAGGATCTTCTCGAAGATCGCGATCTGGCTCTGTTCGCGCGGAGATGCGCTGGCGGCCAGCTCCTTTGCGCGCACGAGCGGCGCCTTGGCTTCGTGGCCGCGGCCCAGCAGCTGCTTGGCGCGGGCGAGCGATATATGCCCGAGGGCAAAATCCTCGTCGGCCTCGACGGACTTCTGGAAGGCCGTGTCCATGCCGGGCGTCGCGGCCATCAGGCTGTCGACGCCTGCGAGGTAGGCATCGCGCGCCGCGACCGATTGGGTGCCGAGCGGGTTGCCGTAGCGATCCTGCAGGCTGCTCATGACTTCTCCTTGCCCGCCGTGGGATCCCACATCGGCGAGGCCATGGTCTCGGTGAAATTCTTGAACATCATGTTGAACGAGATGCTGATGCGCTCGCTCTCGCCGTCATTGGCCGGCACCGTATGCTTCAGCCAGGAGGGGAAGATCACCATGCGGCCTTCCTTGCTCGGTGCGTTGGCGCCGTTGGCGGTGAGGCGCGTGTACTGGCGCGGCCTGGGCATGATCATCGAGGCCTGGCCGCGCGGATCCTGGAACAGAATCTGCGAACCGCCGGCCGGGATCGAGACATAGTAGACGCCGCTCAGGTAGTTGTTCGGATGATGGTGCATCGGATGGTAGGCGCCAGGCGGATTGATGTTCGCCCAGCAACCGGTGATCGCCATCGGATACTGATCGACCTGAAGGAAGCGGGCCACGCCGCGGCCTGCCGTCTCGACCAGTTTCACGAACTCGGCGAAGGCCGGTCGCGTGTGCAGATCCTGCGGCGTCTGCCAGTTGCTGCCGGCGGGCACCTTGGGACGCGGCGAGATCAACCGTTCGATCTCGGCCTTGAGTTTCGCATTGAGGCTCGCCGCCGCGGCTGGCTGGAGGTCCACGATCCACAACGGGGTCGGGAAAATCTCCTGCACTTCCTGCTTCTCGATCATGGCTGAAAGTATATCCCGCGATTGCCCGATTGTCCGTTAGGTGGTCCAATCCGCCGCATAAGCAAAGCGAGGAGGAAGCCCGGTGGCTGTGTCGATCCATGCCGTGACGCCCGATTTCGTGGCCGAAGTCGGCGATGTCGCCCTGAACAGCGTCTCGCCCGAGGACCTCGCCGCGATCCGCGAGGCTTTCACCAAGTATGCGGTCCTGGTCTTCCCCGACCAGGAATTCGACGACGAGAGCCAGCTCGCCTTCGCGCGTCATTTCGGCCCGCTCGAGACGACCGTCTTCATGGCGCGCAAGGGCCATAACCTGCGCCTGCACCAGAACATGGCCGATGTCGGCAATCTCGACGCCGAGAACCGCATCCTGGAAACCAACAACCGCCAGCGGCTCTACAATCTCGGCAACCGGCTGTGGCACACCGACTCCTCGTTCAAGCGCCTGCCGGCCTACTGCTCGATGCTGCATGCGCGCTCGATCCCACCGATCGGCGGCCATACGGAGTTCGCCGACATGCGCGCCGCCTACGACGCGCTGCCCGAGGCGACGAAGCAGCGTATCGCCGGGCTGGTTGCCGAGCACTCGATCATGACCTCGCGCGCGAAGCTCGGCTTCAAGGACTTCGACGAGAACGAGCGCCAGGCCTTCGCGCCGGTGCCGCAGGTGCTGGTGCGCCGGCTGCAGGATTCCGGCCGCATGAGCCTCTATATCGCCAGCCACGCCGGCGCGATCCGCGGCATGGCCGACGACGAGGCGCGCCAGCTGATCGACGAGCTCACCGCGCATGCGACGCAGCGCCAGTTCGTCCACGCCCATCGCTGGCGCGAGAAGGACCTGGTGATGTGGGACAATCGCTGCACCATGCATCGCGGCATGGCGTTCGACGACCAGCGCTACAAGCGCGACATGCGCCGCGCCACCGTCTCCGACGTCGCCCCGACCTGCGAGCAGATGGGGCTCGCCGTCGCGGCTGAGTAGACCGGGTAAAGGGGGGCCGCGGCCAGAATTCGGCCGCCGACCCCTTACGAATGGAAGAGCGGCGAGAGCGCGGCTCCCGTCCAGTAGACGGCGGCAGCAAGGATCGATGCCGCGATACCGACATAGCTCAAAGCGAAGGCTGCCCGAATAAACGACCACGCTGCCAACAGAAGGGCGACGGCTAGGCAAACGGTTGTCCAGGGCGTGACGAGAGCTGTCACGGTGAGGCAGATACTCGATAGTGCCATCAGAGCGCCCGTACCAGGTGCCACGCGTCGGACGAATTTGCCTTGGTCTTCAGCCGCCATATGCTCTCCACAAGAGCGCGTCTTCTGAAACACTACCTTTTCGCGAAAGCGATTGCATTCGTTCGCACGCCTCCTCCTATAGGAAACGTCAGGAATCAGTGCGCGGGAGTTGAGGATCGACATGAAGACGATTGCAGCGCTGGCGACGCTGATCGCACTCGTACTACCGGGTTGCGAAAAGCCTGCCTCCAACCTTGACGCAAAAAGTCCTGCTGGACGGATCATGTACCCGATCACCGCCGAGGAGGCTGACGCCGTTCTCTACCGCGCTCTGCGTTCGACGGCCCCGGAGGCAGACGTCACTGCCGTCGCCGGGCCCAACAAGGGGTATGTGGCGGTGATCAACAAGGATCGTCGCTCTTACACCTATTACGCATCAGCGGTGCCGGCGGTGGGACTCAGGCCCGACGGGACGAGAGTTGGTGGATACACCTTCGAGGTATCCGGATGGCAGTCGATCCGGGCTGGGTATCTGGTTGAATCCATCAACCTGGGGGCGGCGACGATCAGCGCGCCACTCCCTCTTGCGAGCAAATAGGCAGAACGCCATGCCCTCGCATTCACTTTTTATCGGCCTGGCTCTGGTGCTCTTTACGATCTTCTTCGGGGTCTTGGCGTGGACGGGTCGCATCTCGATCGGGTCGCGGACGCTCCTCGATCGACGAACTGACCCCAAAGGGTTCTGGATCGTCTTCGTCGCGTACCTGGCTCTGATTCTGTGGGGTATGAAGGACCTGCCGAACATGCTCGACCGGGTAGCCGCGGCGAATGCCACTCTCAAGCACCGGTCCGCCAGCCCTGAGTAATTCTCAACCAGCGACCGCAGAATAGTGCGTCACCCCCCTCACCCAGAGGCTGGGTGAGGGGGCCGCGCAGGCCGCATCAATCGAGTGATCGCCTCATGATCGTCCGCCGCCAGGGCGGATGGCCGTGGCGGTTCTCTGCCATCGCCTGCATGCGGAAGACATGCGGCCAGTCTCCGCGCGGCAATTCCTCGAAGCCGCGGCGCGCGTAGTAGGGCGCGTTCCACGGGACGTTGCGATAGGTCGACAGATGGAGCGCGCGATGGCCGAGGTCGCGGGCGGCCGCTGCGACGCGCTCAATCAGTGCGCCGCCGTATCCCTGACCCTGGCACCGCTGCAGCACCGAGAGCTGGTCGAGCCAGGCCGTGCCGCCCGGGAACTTCATCAGGGCGAAGCCGACCGGTTGGTTGACGGGCGAGACTGCAATCCATAGCCGATGTTCGCGCCGTCCTGCTTCGAGCGAGGCGAGACTGGCGGGCGGCATGTCGACGACGCGGCCGAGGCCCGCGCGGCGATAACGCAGGTCGGCCTCGTTTTCGATCTGCGGCAGCAGCTTGATTTCGTGCGGGTGTGGGCGGCGAATCATGGCAGGGGATTGGTTAGGCTGGTTGAAAGCCCGGAGGGAGCACCCATGACCATCGATATCGAACCGCTCAAGAAGGAACTCGGCCGCAGGATCGAGGACGAGGACGTCGTCACGCAGGCGCCGCTGAAGGCGATGATCGCGACCTTCGATCGTGACGACAAGGTACCGGCAGAGGGCGAGGCGATCGCGCCGGGCTGGCATCTCTGCTTCCTGCATTCCTACGCGCGCCGCAACGTGCTGGCCGAGGACGGGCTGCCGACCGAGGGCGGCGTGCTGCCCAAGATCCCGCTGCCGCGCCGCATGTATGCCGGCTCGACCTTCACCTTCGACGGCGACATCCGGGTCGGCGACAGGCTGCGCCGCGAGACCGAGTTCTCCGACGTGGCTCTCAGGGGTGGCGGCACCGGCAGCCTGATCGTCACCAGCCAGACGCGTCGTATCTATACGCCGCGCGGGCTCGCCGTCACCGAAGTGGCGAACACGGTCTTCCGCGAGGAGGTCAAGGCGGGCGAGAAGAGCGGCGTGCCGGTGCGCGAGGCGGCCCCCACCGACGTGCCGTGGCGGCGGACGATCAAAGTCGATCCGGTGATGCTGTTCCGCTATTCCGCCATCACCTTCAACCCGCACCGCATCCATTACGACCGCACCTACTGCATCGAGACCGAGGGCTATCCCGGGCTCGTCGTGCACGGGCCCTTCGCCCAGCAGTGCCTGTTCGACCTGCTGCGCGATTCCAATCCCGGGCGGTCGATCAAGACCTTCGCCATCCGCGCCCGGGCGCCGCTGTTCGACACCGCGCCGTTCGATGCGATCGGTCGCCCCACCGCCGACGGCAAAGGCGCGGAACTCTGGACGGTGACGCCCCAGGGCACGATCGCGGCGCAGGCCACGGCGACCTTCGCCTAAGCGGGCATGCAAGCACCGCCCCTGCCGCGGTTCCTGATCCCGCGGCTGCCGTTCTTCTACGGATGGGTGGTGCTGGGCTGCATCTGCCTCGCGGGCTTCGCGCGGCAAGGGCCGGCCGTTGCCGTACTCTCGATCTTCGTCGTGCCGATGACCGAGGCGTTCGGCTGGTCGCGCACGGAGATGTCGGGCGCGGTGTCGCTGGGCGGCGTGCTGGCGGCGATCCTCTCGCCGTTGATCGGGCCGTTCGTCGACCGCCGCGGCGCGCGGCTCGTGCTCTGCCTCGCGGTGGCGGGCACGGGCGTCGCCTGCATGGCGCTGTCACTCGTCCAGTCGCTGCTGCTCTTCTATCTGCTGTTCTGTTTCGCCCGCATGATCTGGGCGGGGCCGTTCGACCTCGGCCTCTACGGCGCGCTCAACAACTGGTTCGTGGCACGCCGCGGCATCGCCGCCTCGTTTGCGACGCTCGCACAGATGTCGGGGTTGGTCGGGCTGCCGCTGATCGCGCAGTTCGCCATAAGCGGTGCCGACTGGCGCGCCGGCTGGATCGCGGTCGGCGCCACGGTGCTGCTGGTCGGCTTCGTGCCGTGCTGGCTGCTGCTGGTGCGGCGGCCGGAGGATGTCGGCCTGCAGCCCGACCGGCTGGCCGACGGCAAGGCCGCGCCGCTGGTCGAGCCGCGCTGGAGCCGGGCCCAGGCGATGCGCACGCCGGCCTTCTGGCTGCTCTCGCTCTACACCGTCCTGCTGTTTCCCGTGCAGGCCGGCGTGAGTCTCCACAATGCGCCGCACCTGATCGAACGCGGCCTGTCGCCCGTGGCGGCGGCCTCGGTGATCGCCTTCGTCGCCATGCTCTCCGGCGCGTCGAGCTTCGGCATCGGCTTCCTGCCGCGCCGCTGGCCGGTGCGCTATCAGATGGCCCTGTGCGCGGCCTGCATGGCGCTCGGCAGCTACGGGCTGATCTTCGTCTCCGGGGTGGAGACTGCGATGGTGGCGGCCGGCCTGTTCGGCATCGGCATCGGCGGCATCATGCTGCTGCTGCCCGTGGCCTGGGCCGACTATTTCGGACGCGAGAGCTATGGCGCGATCCGCGGCGTGGCGCTGTCGCTGCAGGTGACGGCGCAGGCCGCCGGGCCGCTGGCCTCTGGCATGCTGCGCGACGGGAGCGGCAATTACACTGACTCGCTGCTGCTGTTCGGCACGCTGGCGACGCTCGCGGTGTTCGCCGCGCTGATGGCGCAACGTCCGCACGACCCGGCTTAAGCGGCTTGCGATATGCGGCTCACTCCCGTACGCTTCGCGCAAGCCCGTAAGAGGCTGCGCGCGTCGGAGTTGAATCGACGGCAGCGGACAGGGACGAAACAGACTTCGCGTAGAGACCGAGCGTCGATGTAGATGCACAGGCCCTTGGGGGGACCTGTAGTGCCGCGCCACCACGGATGAATTGCCGTGCGTGGTCGTTGAAACAGGACTCACCGAACGAGGCCACATGCCGCCATTGCTGGAGGTCAGAGGGCTCCATACCGAATTCCGTACCGGTGCAGGATTGGTGCGAGCCGTCGACGGTGTCTCGTACACGGTCGACTCCGGGGAGACCGTGGCCATCGTCGGCGAGAGCGGGTCGGGCAAGTCGGTTGGTGCGATGTCGATCCTGCGCCTCATTCCCGATCCGCCGGGACGAATTACCCAGGGTCAGATCCTGTTTGCCGGTCGCGACCTGCTCAGCCTGTCCGTCGAGGAGATGCGGGAGGTGCGCGGCAGCGAGATCGGCATGATTTTCCAGGAACCGATGACGTCGCTCAACCCGGTACTGACGATCGGCCGCCAGATTACCGAGACGCTGCAGCACCATCGCGGCGCCGACCGGGCGACGGCGGACCGGCGTGCCGTCGAACTGCTGACGCTGGTCGGCATCGCCGATCCCGAGCGCCGGCTGCGTCAGTATCCGCATCAGCTTTCGGGCGGCATGCGCCAGCGCATCATGATTGCCATTGCGCTCACCTGCGAGCCCCGGCTGATCATCGCGGACGAGCCGACGACGGCGCTCGACGTCACGATCCAGGCGCAGATTCTCGAACTCATGGCCGAGTTGACCCGCCGGCTGAACGTTGCGCTGATCATCATCACGCACAATCTCGGCGTCGTCGCGCGCTACGCCAGGCGGGTCAACGTCATGTACGCCGGCCGCCTGGTCGAAAGTGGCCCGGCGACCGAGGTCTATCACGATCCGCGTCACCCCTACACGATGGCGCTTCTGCGCTCGGTGCCGCGGCTCGACCGGCCCCGCCAGGCACGGCTCGATCCGGTCGACGGCCAGCCGCCCGACCTGACGCGCCTCGACGGTGGATGTGCCTTCCGTCCGCGCTGCCGGTTCGCCCTCCCGGCGTGCGGCGCGTCGCGACCCTCCCTGGAGCCGAGCGGGGCGGTGGACCATCTGTCGGCCTGCTTCCGCCGGGACGAACTTCCCGCGGCACAGGTCGCCGCATGACGGACATGGCCATGACGGACGTCGGTGCCGACAGGCCACTGCTCGAGATCAGGGGATTGCACATGCATTTCCCGATTTCCGAGGGAATCCTGATGCGGCGCCATGTCGGCGACGTGAAGGCCGTCGACGGGATCGATTTCAGCCTGCGTCGCGGCGAGACGCTCGGCCTGGTGGGCGAGAGTGGCTGCGGCAAGACGACGACGGGCCGCTGTATCCTGCAGCTCGAGCGCCCGACCTCGGGTGCCATCCTGTACGACGGCGTCGACATCAACACCCTGTCGCGCAACGAGAGGCTGGCGCTGCGCCGGCGCATCCAGGTGATTTTCCAGGATCCCTACAGCTCGCTCAATCCGCGGATGAAGGTGGGCGACATCGTCGGCGAACCGATTCAGGTCCATGGTCTTGCGCCGGATGCGGCGCGGCGCCGGGCGCGCGTGCGTGAACTGCTGCAGGTCTGTGGCCTCAACCCCAGCTTCGCCGATCGCTATCCGCACGAAATGTCGGGTGGTCAGCGTCAGCGTGTCGGCATCGCCCGCGCGCTGGCACTCGAACCGGAGTTCATCGTCTGCGACGAGGCGGTCTCGGCGCTCGACGTGTCCATCCAGGCCCAGGTGATCAACCTGCTCGAGGACCTGCGCGAGCGTTTCGGCCTCACCTATCTATTCATCGCTCATGACCTGTCGGTGGTGCGCCATCTTTGCCAGCGCGTGGCGGTGATGTATCTCGGCCGCATCGTCGAGCTGGCCGATTGCGACGAACTGTTCGACAACCCGCTCCATCCTTACACCCGCGCCCTGCTGGCGGCGGTGCCGGTGCCGGATCCGGTCATCGAGGCCGGCCGGAGCTTCCAGCCGGTGCGCGGCGAGGTGCCGAGCCCGATCAATCCACCTGGAGGCTGTGTCTTCCATCCGCGTTGCCCGAAGGCCGTGGGGAGTTGCAAGCAATTGCGGCCCGAGCTGCGCGAGTTGCGGCCCGGCCACTGGGTGGCCTGCAGTGAAGTGAGTTGAAGCGTTAACCAATCGGGGAAAACCAGAACGACCTGAAGAAAGTCAAGGGAGGCGACGATGATGAATCGGACCGGGTGGATTGGCGTAAGCTTCTCAATTGCTGTTACGGCGGCACTTGCTGCCACTCCGGTGGCGGCGCAGGCGATCAAGAAAGGCGGCACGCTCACCTACATGATTCCGGCCGATGCGCCGCCGAGCCTCGATGGACACAAGGAAAACACCTTCGCGACGTTGCACGCCACGGCGCCCTTCTACAGCACCCTGATCGCGATCAATCCCGACAATCCCTCGTCGACGACGGATTTCGTGTGCGATCTCTGCACGGAGATGCCGAAGGCGATCGACGACGGCAAGACCTACACGTTCAAGATCCGCAAGGGCGTCAAGTTCCACGACGGCACGCCGCTCACGGCCGCTGACGTTGCGAAGAGCTGGCAGTACATCGCGTTCCCGCCCAAGGGCGTTTCGAGCGCGCGGGAAGCCTATATGTCGATGGTCGACAAGATCGAGAACCCCGATCCCGAGACCGTGGTCTTCAGGTTGAAGTTCGCCACTTCGGCGTTCCTGCCCGCGCTCGCCGATCCTTTCGCCTACATCTACAAGAAGGACGTCCTGGAGAAGGAGCCCCACTGGTACGAGAAGAATGTCCTGGGATCGGGACCCTTCAAGTTCGCCGGATACGAGACCGGCCAGTCGATGAAGGGCGCGCGCAACCCGGACTATTACCACGAGGGCAAGCCCTATCTCGACGGCTTCACGGCCATCTTCGCCGCCAAGCAGTCGGTTCGAGTCGACGCCATCCGGGCCGACCGCGCCGCGACGGAGTTCCGGGGCATGCCGCCGTCGGCGCGTGACGAGCTGGTGAAGGAGCTCGGCGACAAGATCACCGTCCAGACCAGCGACTGGAACTGCGTCAACCTGCTGACACCCAACCAGAAGAAGAAGCCGTTCGACGACGTGCGGGTGCGCCGCGCGCTGGCACTGGCAATCGATCCGTGGAAGGGCGCTCCGGCGCTGTCCAGGATCGCCACCGTCCATACCGTGGGCGGGCTGGTCTTCCCCGGCTCGCCGCTGGCGGCGAACAAGGAGGAGCTGCAGAAGATCGCGGGCTTCGGCCCCGACATCGAGAAGGCGCGCGCCGAGGCCCGGAAGCTCCTGAAGGAAGCCGGCGCCGAAGGGCTCAAGTTCGAGCTCATGAACCGCAACGTCGACCAGCCGTACAAGTTCGTCGCCACCTGGGCGATCGACGAATGGAGCAAGATCGGCCTCAAGGTGACGCAGCGCGTGCTGCCTACCGGGCCGTTCTACGAAGCGCTGCGCAGCGGCAATTTCGAGGTCACCGTCGAGTTCAACTGCCAGAACATGGTCAATCCGCTGCTCGATGTCGCCAAGGTCCTGCCGCGCTCGGTCTATCCCGAGAACTATGGCGGCTATGAGGATCCGAAGCTGGTCGAGCTGTATAACTCGATGCTCAAGGAAACGGATCCGGCGAAGCAGCGCGCCAAGATGCGCGATTTCGAGACCTATGCGCTCGATACCAAGGTCGTCACCATCATGACCCCGTGGTGGAATCGCATCATCGCGCATCGTTCGTACATGAAGGGCTGGAAGATCAGCCCGAGCCACTATCTGAACCTTAACCTCGCGAACATCTGGCTCGACAAGTAGAACGGTCTGGATCGGGGAATCGGGCGCGCCGATGTATCGCTACATCCTGAACCGTCTGTTGCTGGCCGTCCCGACGCTGATCGGGGCGGCCGCGCTGGTCTTCATCCTGATGCGCCTGATCCCGGGCGACATCTGTGTGGTTCGCCTGGGCTCCGGCAGTTCGATCAACCCGGCCGCCGTCGCCAACTGCCATGCCCAGCTCGGTCTCGACCGTTCGCTGTTGCTGCAGTTCGTCGACTTCATCGTCGGATTCGCAAGCGGCGATTTCGGAACGTCGATGTGGTCTGGCAAGCCGGTTTCGCAGGAGATCGCCACACGCATCCCCGTGTCGCTGGAGATCGCGATCCTGGCCACCGTGGTGGCGGTGCTGATCGCCATCCCGCTGGGCACCATCTCAGCGCTTCATCAGAACAGCTGGCTCGACCATGTCGTGCGCACCGTGGCGATTGCCGGCATCGCCACGCCGTCGTTCTGGCTCGGCATCATGTCGATCCTGATCGTGCTCGACGTTTCGCACCTGCTGTTCGGTGCGCCCTGGATGCCGCCGATCAACTTCGTGCCGTTCTGGGAGGATCCACTGCACAACCTGTCGATCGTGATCCTGCCGGCGCTGACCATCGGATACCGCTATTCGGCGGTAACCATGCGCATGACCCGTTCGGCCATGCTCGAGGTGCTGCGTGAGGACTATATACGCACCGCCCGCGCCAAGGGTCTTCTGGAGCAGCTCATCGTCAATCGCCATGCGCTCAAGAACGCGATGCTGCCGGTGGTGACCCTGGTCGGCATCGAGTTCGCCTTCCTGATCGGCGGCCTCGTCGTGACGGAGCAGGTCTTCAACCTGAACGGCATTGGCCGGCTGTTCGTGCTCGCCGTCCAGAACCAGGACTATACCCTCACCCAGGCACTGGTGATGCTGACGGTCGCCATCTTCGTGGTCACGAATCTTGTCGTCGATGTTCTTTATGCGTGGCTCGACCCTCGCATCCGCTTCGCGTGAGGAGAGATCTGTGGCAGTCATAACCACCGAGGCTCCTGACGAGATCCACCGTTCGTGGCGCACGGCTGCGCTGGGCTTCTGCCGGCGCCAGCCGCTCGGCACCTTCGGCCTGACGATCGTGATCGTCACCGCCTTCGCAGGCCTGTCGGCGGAGTGGATCGCGCCCTACAACCCGACCGCCAACGATTTCGAGGCCATGACCGAGGCGCCGAGCTGGGCGCACTGGCTGGGCACCGACCAGTTCGGCCGGGACTTGCTGTCGCGAATCATCTACGGGGCGCGCACGGCGCTCATCATCGGCTTCATCTCGGCTTTCGTCGGCGGCTTCGCGGGCCTGGTGCTGGGCGTCGGCAGCGCCTATTTCGGCGGCAAGATCGACCTGATCCTGCAACGCGTGATGGACATCCTGATGGCGTTCCCGCTGATCATCATGGCGCTCGCCGTGGTCGCGATCTTCGGCACCGGCGTGCAGAACGTCATCGCCGCCATCACCGTGCCCCTGATACCGCGTTGCGCCCGCGTGGTCAGGTCAAGTGCGCTCTCGATCCGTGAAGTGCCGTACATCGATGCCGCACGAACCTGCGGATTCAGTCACAGCCGCATCATCCTGCGTCACATGATGCCGAACGTGGTGGCGCCGTTCCTGATCATGCTGACGGCCTTCGTGGGCCAGGCGATCCTGGCCGAGGCGTCGCTGTCCTATCTCGGCCTGGGCGTGCAGGAACCGACGCCGGCCTGGGGGCTGATGCTGCAGGGTGGAGCGGAGGAGTATGCCTCCACGGCGCCCTGGATCGCGATCTTTCCCGGGCTCGCGATCGCGCTCACCGTGTTCGGCTTCAGCCTGTTCGGCGACGCGCTGCGCGACGCCATCGATCCGAAGCTGCGGGAGCGCTGAGGCTTCCCTCAGTCGTTCGCGGCGCCGTAGCGCAGAGGGCGGAAGAAGTCCCTGATATCCTCGACCAGCAGGTCCGGCTCCTCGAGCGCCGCGAAGTGGCCGCCGCTCGGCATGATCGTGTGGCGGCGGAGATTGAACGCACGCTCGATCCATTCCTTTGGCGGCGCAGGCGCGATGTCGGCGGGGAAGGCGGCGAAGCCGGTCGGCGTCTCCACCTTCGCTCCCTTGGGCAGCGCGCGCGGCTTCTGCTCGGTGACACCGCGATAGAGCCAGGTCGAGGTGCCAGCCGTGCCCGTCAGCCAGTAGACCATGACGTTGTCGAGCAGCGTGTCCATCGAGAAGCGCTTGAGCGGATCGCCGCCGCAATCGCTCCACGCCTGGAACTTCTCGACGATCCAGGCGGCCAGCCCGACCGGCGAATCGGCAAGCGCCACGCCCAACGTCTGCGGCCGCGTCGCCTGGATGCGCTGGTAGGCGGTCTTGTCGTCGAGCGCGCCGCCCATCTTCGCAAGCCAGGCCTGTTCGTCGGCGCTCAGGGTGGCCGTCGCGAGATCGAGGCCTGGCCGCAGCCCCATCATATTGAGATGGACGCCGAGGACGCCGGCCTCGTCCTTCATCGGGTGGTCGAAGGCGAGCCAGGACGAGACGACGGCGCCCCAGTCGCCACCCTGCACGCCGTAGGGGCGGCCATAGTTGAGCTTCCCGGTGACGAGCTCGTGCCACAGGCCCGCAATGGCGCGCGGACCGATCGGCCCGGGCGTGCCGTCCGCGCGGATCGGCGGGCCGGAGAAGCCATAGCCCGGCAGTGACGGCACGATCACGTCGAAGGCGTCGAGCGGATCGCCGCCATGCTCCTCGGGATGGGCGAGGACGTCGATGATGTGCAGGAACTCGACGATCGATCCCGGCCAACCATGCGTCAGCACGAGCGGCAATGGCCGCGGCGCGTCCTCGACCTCGGTGCCGGGTTCGCGGATGAAGTGGATCCGCTGCGGGCCGATATCGACGAGATAGTTGGGCCACTGGTTGATGGCCTCCTGGCAGCGCTGCCAGTCGTAGCCGTGGCGCCAGTAGTCGACCAGCTCGGCCAGGAAAACGGGATCGGTGCCCGAGGCCCAGGAGCCGTTGTCGGCGATGGCGGTCGGCGGCCGCCAGCGGCGCAGGCGTTCGTCGAGATCGATCAGCGCCCGCTCGGGAATGTCGACCTTGAAGGGCTCGGGAGTTTCGTAGCGCGCGTCGGCCATGCCGACAGGCGTAGCGCGGAACTCACCCCTCCAGCAAATCCGCCTTCAGCCGTTCGCGTGCCGCGGCATCGATCCCGAGCGCCTTCTCGGCGAAGTCTTCCGGCGAGCCGAAGTCGCCGCGGACGACGTCGAAGGCGGCTTCGAGATAGGGCGTGCGGGCCTCGATGATGGCGGCACGGGTGTCGATGTCGAGCTCGGGATAGCGGCCGATATGGCCGGTCCAGAGTTCGTTGGTTCGGAGATAGTCCTCCAGCACCGTCTCCCACGGCACGCCCAGCAGGGTGAGCAACAGGGCGGAGGCGAAGCCGGTGCGGTCCTTGCCGGCGGTGCAGTGGAACACCAGCGGGCGATGTTCGCCGTCGCTCAGGGTAGAGAACAAGGTCCGGAAGCCCGGCGCGCAGCGGCGCGGATAGTCGCGATAATGGTCGGTGAGGAACCCCATCATGATGTGCGGGTTGGCCGTGCCGTCGGCCACCGCGCCGCGGATCTTGTCGCCGACGCCGGGTTCGATGTGGGCGCCGACGATGCGGCAGGCGAGGCCGTCGATCAGGTGCGGCGTCTCGGCCGCTTCGCTCACGCCGCGCAGGTCGACGATGGTACGGACGCCGAGACGCCCGAGGGCGCCGCGGTCCTCGTCGGTCAGGCCGCCGAGATGGGCGGAACGGAATACCGCGTTGCGTCGCACGGTGCGGCCGTCCTCGGTCGTGTAGCCGCCGAGGTCGCGGAAGTTGGAGCCGCCCTGAAGGGTCAGGACGAAGGGGAGGCTGGTGTCGGGCATGATGTTTTCTACCACGCCCGGCCTTCCCGCATCATGTCGTTTGCGCGTCAGAATTTTTGCGCGAGCGTCACGAAGAAGGCCCGGCGCATTCCGTACTGCGGGGCGCCGACACCGACGCCCTCGCCGGTGCGCAGTTGGTAGACACCGTCCGTGACGTTGATCGCGTCGAGGCGGATCTGCGTTCCCTTGCTGCCATTGATCGGCACCTTCTGCGTCACCGAGAGGTTCAGCGTGGCATAGGCCGGCAGCGAGGTGTCGTTGGGCGTGATGATGCTGGTGCGCAGGCCGCTGCCGAACAGCATGTCCGCCGACACGCGGGTCGCGTGGTCGCTGCCCTGGTTGAAGACATAGGCGGCGCCCGCCGAACCGGTCCAACCCTGGTCGTGGTCGGCGGCGATCCAGTAGCTGCCGATATAGGCGAGGTCCTCGGGCGAGAAATTGTACTGGGCCGAGTTGATCCGCGTGGCGCTGACCTTGGACCAGGCGAGGTTGCCGTACACCGACCACGGGCCCTGGTCGTAGTTGGCGTAGAGTTCGAAGCCCTTCACCTGGGCATTGGCATAGTTGAAGGACGCCAGCTGGATCGGGGCGCCGAACTGGCCCTTGTCGAGATAGTTCTCCGCGAACTTGTAGTAGCCGGCGAAGCCGATGGTCAGGCCGTCGACCGGCTTCACGGTGAGGCCGACGTCGAAATAGTCGGACCGCTCCGCCCGCACCGGATCGTTGGTGAAATTGTCGGGCACGGCCGTCGTGCCCATCCGGGCGGCGAGCGAGCCGAAGCCGACCTGGTTGAGCGGCGCCGGTACGAAATAGCGCGAGTAGCCGGCCCGTAGGCTGATCTCCGGCGTCGGTTCCCAGACCACGTTGATGCGCGGGCTGACCTGGTTCTCCGCAAGCTGGCCTGAGATGGCGTCGAAGCGGGCGCCGAAGTTCACCGTGACGGTCGGAGTGACCTTCCATTCGTCCTGCAGGTAGACGCTGTAGGTCCAGCCGACGAGCGTGGAGCCGTCGCTGAATCCAACCGGACTGTCGCCGGGAATGAGAGCCGTCGGATCGGCCGGATCGGGGACGAGGCCCAGCGCATTGTTCTGGCTGTAGCTCGAGACCTGTTCGCGCTGGACGAGGAAGCCGCCGCGCAACGTGTGGGTGGACGCGATCTTCCAGCTAGCATCGCCCTGCACGCCGAACGCCACGCTCGACCGCTGCGACCAGGGGGCGATGCCGTTGTAGAGCAGGTCGCCCAGCGCATCCGGCTGATAGGAGAGCTTCGAGTAGCGTCCGAAGCCCGAGAGCTGCATGTTGAAGTTCTGGTAGCTCTTCTGCACCGAGGCGATGCCGAAGTATGTGTCCTCCCACTGGCGCTGGTCGAGCACCGCGCTGTTCCAGCTGGAGATCCCGTTGACCGTGAAACCCGGAACCTCTCCCGGCACGTTGGGGATCTGGTAGCGCGCACTGGCGCCGCCCGCGATGAAGCTCAGGCGGGTGTTCTCGTCGGTCACCGCGCTGAGCTTCGTCAGCGCGTACCATTGCGCGGTGGCGTCGTGCAGCGGGGCGGTGCTGGCCGTCGGATTCTCGATGCCGATATTGTTGCTGATATACTGGCCCACCGCGAAATAGTCGAAGTTGCCGGACCGCCCGCCATATTCCAGCGCCGGCTGGACCCAGTTGTTGGAGCCCACCATCGCCGAGGCCTCGCCGCCGGGATTGGTCGTGCCGGACTTCACCGTGATGTCGACCACGCCGGCGGTGCGCAGCCCGTACTGGGCGGGCAGGGCGCCGGTGATCAGCGAGAGCTGGTCGGCGAAGCGCGGCGAAAGGATGCTGCTGAACAGCGCCAGGCCTTCGGGCAACTGCACGCCGTCCAGGCGATACTGGAGACTGCCATGGTCGCCGCGCACATGGATCTGGCCGAAACCGTCCTGCACGACGCCGGGGGCGCGCAGCAGGACCTGGTTGAGCGTGGCGTTCTCGCCCAGCGGCGTGTTGCTGATCGCCGTCTTGCTGAAATCGTAGCGCGTGGCACCCAGGCTCGGCTGGATCTCGCTGCGCTCGCGGTCGAGACGCTTGCCGACCACCTCGATCGCCAGCCCGTCGGAGGGTGCCTGCGAGGGCTGGGCCTCGGGCGGAGTCTGCGCCAGTACCGGGTGGGCCGCGGAAAGACCTGCCGCGAGGGCCAATGCCGATACGCCGATCCGCTGCATCCGGAACTCCTTCGATTACGCTGAAAATGTTATACTGTTTCTTGTTATAATATAACATCAATAAGCGTCAATCGATATGCTTCCCTGGGCAGGCGGTGTATTCAGGCTGCATGAGTCCCGACATGGGCAGCGGCCGGCGAGGTCTGTCCACTCAATCCGTGCTCGTCCTTTGTGGCGCGCTGGTCGTTGCGATCGTGCTGGCCTACACGGTCATCAACGCCGTGGTCCGCCCGGTCATCTGGTCCGACAGCGGCTGGGGCCTCCTCGGATGGGACCTGCGCCATGGCCTGCCGTGGAACCACTGGGCGTCGCCCGATCCGCAGGACATCGCCCGGGACATCTCCACCTTCATGTCGATCTGGTCCCCGGGCCAGCATGTGGTTCCGGGCGTCCTGGAGGAGATGGGCCTGAGCCTTGGGCACGCGGTGATCGCCACCGACGCCCTCTTCTCGCTGATCGGCCTCGCGGGCTGGTTCCTGCTCTATCGCGCCTTCGGTTTCCCGCCGCAGGTCGCCGCCATTGCGCTCGCGGTGATCGCCTGCAGCCGCGGCTTCGCCTTCCCCTTCGTGATCTTCATCGGCGGCGAGATTCTGCTCTTCGGCGTGGCACCGTGGTTCCTCCTGCTCGTGTGGAAGCTGCGGGAGCTGCGCTGGTTCGCCGTGCCGGCGCTCGTGACCGGCGTGGCGGTGATGTTCTTCGCCAAGATCTCGGCCGTCATCCTGGCCTGTGCGGCGATCTCGGCGGCGGTGCTGTCGGGTCCGCATCCATGGCGCGACAAGGCCGACACGATACGGCGGGGACTGATCGCCGGCATCGCCATCGCGATCGTCGGCGTCGTCCTCTACTACGCCTGGTATTCGCGTGGCTGGACGGCCGCGTCGACCGTGGCGGCGATCAAATGGTCTTCCCTGGTCCCGCACGCCATCTTCATCCTGAGCTGCGTGTGGGGCGCGGCCCTCTCGTTCGGAGAACTGGCGAACTTCATCCTGCTCCATCCCGGCCGTCCGATCCTGGGATCGCAGCTGGAGGTGGGCTATCTGCTGGCGCTGCCTGCCGCGGGCACGCTGTATCTGGTGTGGCGGCAACTGCGCCGCACGCATCGCGACTATCTCGTCTTCGCCGGCTTGACGATGCTGGCCTACGGCGCCGTCTTTCTCCTGCTGTGGGTTCACGGCGCCACGATCGGCCAGGAAGAACGCTACTTCCGGCCCCTGTCGCTGCTGTTGCTGCCCGGCGCGGTCCAGGCCTTCCTGACGGTGCCGAGCCGGCTCTTGCGCCTGGCCGGAGCCCTGATGGCGCTGGTCGGGGCGCTTTACGGGCTCGCGGGCCAGGCCCGGCACGTCGTCGTGAATCTCGGCCATCCGCTGGGCGTGCGCGATTTCCGGCACTCGACGGCTGACGAGGCCGTGGTGAATTTCATCCGCACGATCGACGTTCCGTCACCCGACCGCGCCTCGACCCTGGTCTTCGTACCATCCCCGGAGATCGGCCTCGAGGTCCGCAATGTCCGCGTCATGGCCAACCATGCCGATTTCTGGGCGATCGAGGACATGCGCAACCTCAAGTTCCGCGGCCGGGTGCCACGCCTCTACGTCATCGTCCAGAAGAGGCTGGTCCGCGAGGGCAAGGCGAAGGCCATGGTGGAGCAGTTCGTCGACTACAAGCCGTCGGAATGGAAGGAGATGCCGCTCGGCGACTTCGTCTGCTTCTACGTCGTCGACTGACGCAGGCGCGTGTCCAGCTATTGCTTGGTGCACGGCCAGGTCTGTTCCAGGGCCTCGCCCGCCAGGTCGATGAAGTTCTCGTGAAGTCGTGCGGGATTGTTGTTGATGTAGGTGACGACCCCGCGCACCAGCAGCCGCCGGGTCGACATGGCGGGCAGGCAGATGTTCGGCTTGACCGCCTGCAGCGTGTCGATGATCCCGGCGCAGACTCCGGCGACCAGCAGCTTCGAGGTCGGGATGGGGTCGAGGAGGAATGCCTCGCAGCCCAACATGATGTAGTTGGCCGAGTTCGTGTCCTGCTGCGCCCTGATCCCCGGAGAGGTCAAGGGAGCGGCAAGGACAACAGTGAGTGCGACAGTCATGAGACGAGCCGGCTTCATCCGTCCATTCTCTTCTGTTTCGATGCGATGATAGCTGCGCAGAGCAGGCCTGCGAACAGGCTTTGGCCTGGTCCATGAGGCGCGTGATAGGGTCGATGCACGGGGATGAAGTCTACTGGAGGCAAACGATGCCGCTGAGCTGGGAGATTTTTCATTCGGAGAAGCTCATCCATGTCGTCGCCGAAGGCGAGGTCACGCTGAAGGAGATGGAAGAACATTTCGACGCCCTCGTCTTGGCCAACGCGCTCGCCTATTCGAAACTGTTCGACGCGACCCGCCTCAAGCCGGTCTACGACGATGCCGACGTGATGGCGATGGGCGCACGGCTGAGCGCCTACACGTCGCACTTCCCGAGCGGTCCGTTGGCGGTCGTCGGCCGTGACGAGGCGGTCGTCACGGCCTTCAAGCGCTTCGTCAATATTTCGCCGTCGAAGCGACCGGCGGCCATCTTCAAGACCGAGAAGAAGGCGCGCGCCTGGCTCGCGACGCAAGCGAGCGCGTAAATGCGTCAGAAACGTTACAGGCGGCCGCGGCCGTACTGACCTGTTGCAGCGTCGCTTCCCACGCCGTTATCTTTAAGGATCGTTTCGGAGAGAGTTCTTGCCATGAAGCACTGGGTCTTTGCGTTGTCGCTGTTCGCCGTCCTTCCCGTCACGGCTCATGCGGACCAGGCTGCGGGGAACGCCTGCGCGGCCAACCTGTCGCCGAATGGTCAGATGCTCTACAACAAGACCGCTCCGACGATCACGCCGAAGAGCGACATCAAGGATGCCCTCACCGCGCAGGCCCGTCCCCTGGTCATGAACGGCACGCTGTCCCGCGATGCCGCGCGCGCGGCCGCCGAAGCGGCCGGGGAGTGTCTCAAGCTTCTGAAGTAGGGGATAGGGGCGTGCCGATCGACGAACGCGCCGGGTGATCGTGACAGGCGTCTGCCCGACCGCCCCCGGCCTTCCCACCTCTGAAGGGGGAGAGGCGTAGTGGGCTCGGTAAGACGCTCATGACCGGCCCCTTTGTCCACCTGATGATCGGCATCGCGGTGTTCCTGTCGCTGCTCGCCGGTGCCTGGATCGGCTCGCTGCTGCGCCGGCGCGTGCCGGGCCACATGCTCGACGGAGAGGCCAAAGAGGTCGTTCGGCTCGGAATGGCCTTGCTGGCCAGCATCGCCGCCCTGGTGCTCAGCCTTTTGATCAGCTCGTCGTACGCGGTGTACGAGGGGCAGCGCAACGACCTGCGCACGCTCGCTGCCGACGTGATCAACCTGGACGGCATCCTGCGCCTGTACGGGGAGCCGGCCCGGCCGACGCGCGCGCTGCTCCGCCCCGCGCTCGCCGAGATGATCGACCACCTGTGGTCGCGGCCGACCGAGAACTTCTTCGTCCAGCCCGCTTCGGCGGGAGAAGCGGCGTATCTGGCCGTCCTCGGGCTGACGCCGGCGAACGAGACACAGGTGGCACTGAAGGCACAGGCGCTGCAGCTGGCGGCGCATCTGTCGCAATCGCGGCTACGCCTCTACGAGCGCTCGCAGCCCGATCTGCCGGCCTCCCTGATCTTCGTGCTGTCGGCCTGGATGGTGTGCCTGTTCATCAGCTTCTGCCTGTTCTCGCCACTCAAGCACACCTCGATCGTGGCTCTCGTGCTGGTCGCATTCTCGATCGCCGCCGCGCTGTTCCTGATCCTGGAGCTGTCCGAACCGTTCAGTGGACTGGTGCGACTGTCGGATCGCCCATTGGTCAGGGCGCTGCCCTCACTGAACTAGGCCGTGCACTTCGAGTGGCACCATCTAGGAAACTTCAGCGCATTGCGACCAGACGGCATGGGCGAGGGCAGTCATCCGCCGCTTCTCGCACGGACCAGAATTGTAACGTGTGAGAAGGTCGTCGAGATCCTCTGCCGCACGAATCCCCGAAACGTTCATCAGGTACCGGAGCTCCCGCCGCTTTTGACTGTTCAACGGGTCCTTCAAGTTGAGCGCCGATACCTTGAGCGTCAGGAGGTAGTCCCATTCCGGCACGAACACGCGCAGCCCTTGCCGTGACGCGGCCGGCAGCCGCAGCATCAGAAGGTGGTGTGAAGGTGGCTCCACCCGGCGGTTGAGATGCTTTCGTACGCGATCCGTCATCCAGCTCGACGGCCAGCCACGCTTGCCGGCCAGCTGCGCGACCGCGTGATCGACTTGCAGTTGTCCCTCCACCGCCACGGCATCGATCGTCGCCACCGTGGTGTAGAGATCCGTCGCCAACAGCAGGCAGGCCGGACCATAGAGCGCCAGATCCACCGTCGTCTGGTGCATGCCCACCAACCCGGCCAATTCGGTCAGGGTCTCGACGAGAGACTCGCGCGTGAACCTCGGCGCGTTGGTCATTGCCGCCTCCCTCCGCAAAGGCCCTGTCAGGGTGCCTGTTGCACTGAGGCGAGGGCCGCTTCGAAGCTTTCGGCAAATCGCAAGGAAGGCTCACTGCCGTCGAAACCCATGGACGTCAGCACGGCGCGCAACGACGGTTGGACACCCGCGGCGATGACCTCGGTGCCGTGCGCTTTGCATCGTTTGACGAAATCGCTCAGCGCGGCCACGCCGGTCGCATCGATCATTGGAACCTCGCGCATGCGAAGGATGAACACCCGCGGCGGCGTTCCGATGCTGTCGAGCACATCGGCCAGCCGTCCGGCAGAACCGAAGAACAGCGGTCCGCGGAGCTGAAACACCTCCACGCCCTTCGGAAGAGCGGCCCGTTGCGTGTAGCTCGTGCGAGGGCGGGCAAAGTCGTCGACGTCCTGTTCGATGATCTGGATACCCTGCTGAACCGAAACGACTTCGGCCATTCGATGCATGAACAGGATCGCGGCGAGGACGACACCGACCTCGATGGCAACCGTGAGGTCAACCATCACGGTCAGGCCGAAGGTGAGGATCAGGACCGCGCGGTCGCCCAGCGGGGCGCGCATCAGGTGGCGGAACTTGTGCACCTCGCTCATGTTCCAGGCCACGATCACCAGCACCGCGCCGAGACTGGCCAGCGGCACGAACACGGCGAGCGGGGCGAGCACGAGCATGAACAACAGCACGAAGACGGCGTGCAACATGCCAGCGACCGGCGACCGCGCACCCGACCTGATATTGGTTGCCGTCCGCGCAATCGCGCCGGTCGCCGGCATTCCCCCGAACATCGCCGAAGCGACGTTTGCGATCCCCTGCGCGACCAGCTCGCAGTTCGACCGATGCCGCCGGCCTGTCATGCCGTCGGCGACGACCGCGGAGAGCAGGCTTTCGACACCGGCAAGGAAGGCAATCGTGAAGGCCGAGGGTGCCAGTTCGGCCAGCCTTGCAAGCGTAACCGACGGCATGACCGGGGATGGCAGCGTGTCGGGAATGCCGCCGAATTTCGATCCGATGGTTTCGATCGGCAGATTGAGCAGGTAAACGGCGATCGACGCACCGACGACGGCGATCAGGAACCCGGGGAGCTTGGGAGCGAAGCGCCTCAGCGCGATGATGACCGCCAGGGCGGCGCCGGCCACGGCGACGGCCGAGAGGTTCAGCGTATCGCGGGCAGACCAGAAGGCCTCCCACTTCTCGATGAATTCCGCGGGAACCTTGTCGATGGAAAGGCCCAGCAGGTCTTTCACCTGACTGGAGAAGATGATCACCGCGATACCGGCGGTGAAACCCGTCACCACCGGTTCGGGGATGTACTTGATCCAGGTTCCCAGCCGGGCGAAGCCGCCGATGATCAGAATCACCCCGGCCATCAGTGTTGCCAGAATGAGCCCGTCGTAGCCGTGCTGCTGGATGACATTGAAGACGACCACGACGAAGGCTCCGGTCGGCCCTCCGATCTGGAAGCGGCTGCCGCCCAGTGCCGAGATCAGAAAACCCGCGACCACGGCCGTCAGGAGTCCCTTGTCCGGAGTCGTCCCGGATGCAATGGCAAGTGCCATGGCGAGCGGCAACGCCACGATGGCGACGGTAAGGCCCGCGATCGCATCGTTGCGCAGATCGGAGATCCCGTAGCCTTCGCGCAATACCGTGATGAGCTTTGGAACGAACAGATGCCATTGCGGCGCGCGGGCCCGTGCGGGCTGGGCGTTCTCAGACATTGCGGGCCCTCCCGCTTCCCCGTGCGTCGACGGACGTCTTCTTGGGAAGTCCCTTCGTGGCAGCGTCTCGCGCCTTATGGAGTTTTGCCTCGGAGACCTTCAACCGGACACCCCGTCCGCCGATCGCACTCGTGGCAGCGTCGTTGATCAGTTCGATTCCGAGACGTTCGAGCGCATCGATGACCTTGACCAGGCTTTCAACCACGCCGCGAACGAGGTTCTCGCTCGCTTCCATGCGCTGGATGGTCTGGACCGAAACCCCCGCCGCTTCGGCCAGCGTCTTCTGGTCCATGCCGATCAGCGCCCGGGCGGCGCGCAACTGGCCCGCAGAGATCATGGCAGCTCCAATTCCATTCGAAATCCAACGCTCATCTCGGAATGCTAATAGTCATATATAAAATACAAGTGAACATATTTTTGACATTGATATTGTGTGATATTCTTTCATGATGAACGGTGTGTGCATGAATTGCGGTTGATGCGATATCGACGAAGACGGGGCGCGCGTCGCCTTGCGGTCGGGGCAGGACCACCCGCCGCTTCCGGTCGTGCGCCGTTGCTGCGCGAGACGGCGCTGCCGGCAGGAATGAGACCGGTACCGCGGCAACTTCTCCGACGTAGCGGTCAAGGCCGCAAAGCCGTCAAAGAGACTCGCATGATTCCAATCGCAAAACTCGAAAGTGAATTCGGCGACATCGAAGTTCTGGAATACCGTGCCAGGGAACTGTTCTTCTATGTCCAGGGAGGCTGCTTCCAGACCGAGACGGATCGCGATGGCATAAGCCTGGCTCCCTACATCCACGCAATCTATGGCCTGCTCATGCAAGCGGGCGCGCGGGATGTGCTGATGATTGGATGCGGCGGAGGCAGTCTCGGCACGATGCTCGCCAGGGCCGCCGTGAAGGTCACGATCGTCGACAAGAACCCGGCTTCATTTGAGGTCGCCCACAGCTACTTCCGACTTCCCGAGTCCGTCGACTGCCAGGTCGCGGACGGCGAGGAATTCCTGCTCGGCACGACACGCTCGTACGATGCAATCGTACTGGACGCGTACGATGGCGACAGCATCCCACCGCATCTGCGGACCCGGGAGTTCTTTCGGCTCGTCCGATCTCGACTGGATCGGCTCCGTGGGTGCCTATTCGCGAACGTCCATGCCCTGCATGATCTCGACCGGTCTCCCGATCGTTATGCGGCCGCCGCAAGCTCTGCCTGGAACGACGTCCGCTTGCTCGATACCCAGGGGGTCGTCGGGCGCAATGCGTTGATCGTTGCCGGCGACGTCAAGGACCTGCGGAAGCCGTCGCTTCTCATGCCGCCGCTGCTGGATCGCGACGAGATTGCGGCAGGTCTCGACAGGATGGCGTTCAGGCCCTGGCATTCCGAGGGGCCGAGCGCCCCCACCGGATCGTGTGGGGGCATTTGACGGTGGGGGGGAGGTTCCGTCGAGGCGCTGCGGGAACGAGACGCTGTAAGGCGTCAGACCCGCCCGTGGCAGTGCTTGAACTTCTTGCCCGAGCCGCAGGGGCAGAGGGCGTTGCGTGAGACCTTGCCCCAGGTCGAGGGATCGTTGGGGTCGACCGCGCCCCTGGCGACCGGGCGCGGGCGGTGCAGCGTCGCGACGCCGCCGCCGTCCGGGTCGGCCGGATCGTAGGCCGGGTCGTCGCTCATCGAGGCGGCGAGGGCCGGGTCCTCATGCACCTCGTGCATGCTGGACGGCATCTCGGGCATCGGCGGCGGCTCCATGCGGATCTGCAGCGTCGCCAGCAAGGTCACGACCTGCTCGCGCAGGTTGGTCAGCAGGTCGCTGAACAGGTTGAAGGCCTCGCGCTTGTATTCGTTCAGCGGATCCTTCTGGCCATAGGCGCGCAGGCCGATGCCCTGGCGCAGATGGTCGAGATGCAGCAGATGGTCCTTCCAGCTCTGGTCGAAGAGCTGCATCAGCACGCTCTTCTCGACCTGGCGCCAGACGTCGGCCCCGTATTGCGCGGCCTTCTGCGCGAATACCTGCTCGACCGCGTCGTTCAGGCGGACCTTGATCTCCTCGTCGGCGATGCCTTCTTCCTTGGCCCACTCGTCGACCGGCAGGTCGAGGCCGAAGATGCGCTGCACTTCGTCCTTGAGTTCCCCGACCTTCCACTGCTCGGCGTAGACGCCCTCGGGAATGGTCCGCTTGATGAGTGCGTCGACCACGTCGCGGCGCATCCCGGCGACCGTGTCGGACACGTCGTCGGTACCCATCAGCTCGATGCGTTCCTTGTAGATCTCCTGGCGCTGGGCGTTCATCACGTCGTCGAAGCGCAGCAGGTTCTTGCGGATCTCGAAGTTGCGCGCCTCGACCTTGCCCTGCGCCGTCTCCAGCGCCTTGTTGAGCCAGCGATGGGTCAGCGCCTCGTCGTCGGCCATGCCCTTCTTCTGGACCCAGTCGAGCACCTTGTTGTTGCCGAAGATGCGCATCAGGTCGTCTTCCAGCGACAGGAAGAACTTCGACGCGCCGGGATCGCCCTGGCGGCCCGAACGGCCACGCAGCTGGTTGTCGATGCGGCGAGACTCATGGCGCTCGGTGCCGACGACGAACAGGCCACCCGCTTCGCGCACGATCGCGCGGTCGCGCTCGACGCCGGCGCGGATCTCTGCCTCGACCCGCGCGATCTCTGCATTTCGCGCCGCCTCGTCCGGGAACTTCGCGACGATTTCCGGGATGCTCTGCTGCACCAGCATCTCGACATTGCCGCCGAGCTGGATGTCGGTGCCGCGACCGGCCATGTTGGTGGCGATGGTGACGGCGCCCGGCCGGCCCGCCTGCGCCACGATCTGGGCTTCCTGGTCGTGGAAGCGGGCATTCAGCACGTTGTGCGGGATACCCGCCTTCTTCAGCGCTTCCGACAGCTCCTCGGATTTCTCGATCGACACTGTGCCGACCAGCATCGGCTGCTGGCGCGCGCGGCATTCGCCGATCAGCTTGACGATGGCACGCGTCTTGTCGCCCAGGGTCCGGTAGATCTCGTCGTCGGCATCCTTGCGGGCGACCGGCACGTTGGTCGGGATCTCGACCACCTCGAGCTTGTAGATCTCGGAGAACTCGGCGGCCTCGGTCAGCGCCGTGCCGGTCATGCCCGAGAGCTTCGGGTACATGCGGAAAAGGTTCTGGAAGGTGATCGAGGCCAGCGTTTGGTTCTCGCGCTGGATCTCGACATGCTCCTTGGCTTCGAGCGCCTGGTGCAGGCCCTCGGAATAGCGGCGGCCCTGCATCATGCGGCCGGTGAATTCGTCGATGATGACGACCTGGCCGTCCTTCACGATGTAGTCGACGTCGCGCGAGAACAGCTTGTGGGCGCGCAGCGCCTGGGTGATGTGGTGCAGCACCGACACCATGGTCGGCGCATAGAGGCTGATGCCCTCGGCCAGCAGCCCGTCGGCGCGCAGGATGTCCTCGATCGCCTCGATGCCGGCGTCGGTCAGGACGACCGTGCGGTTCTTCTCGTCCTTCTCGTAATGCTCGGGCTTCAGCTGGGGGATCACCGTGTCGGCGCGGCGGTAGAGCTCGGAGGAATCCTCGGCCGGGCCGGAGATGATGAGCGGCGTGCGCGCCTCGTCGATCAGGATCGAGTCGACCTCGTCGACGATGGCATGGTTGAAGGGCCGCTGGACCATCGCGTCCTGGCGGTACTTCATGTTGTCGCGCAGGTAGTCGAAGCCGATCTCGTTGTTCGTGCCGTAGGTGATGTCGCAGGCGTAGGCCGCCTTGCGCTGCTCGTCGTCGAGCTCGTGCACGATGATGCCGACGGTGAGGCCGAGGAACTTGTAGACCCGGCCCATCCATTCGGCGTCGCGGCGGGCGAGATAGTCGTTCACGGTGACGACGTGCACGCCCTTGCCCGGCAGGGCATTGAGGTAGACGGCGAGCGTGGCGACCAGCGTCTTGCCTTCGCCGGTCTTCATTTCGGCGATCTTGCCCTGGTGCAGGACCATGCCGCCCTTGAGCTGGACGTCGAAGTGGCGCTGGCCCAGGGTCCGCTTGGCCGCCTCGCGCACCGTGGCAAAGGCCTCCGGCAGCAGATCGTCGAGCGTTTCGCCCTTGGCCAGGCGTTCGCGGAACTCGACGGTCTTGCCTTTCAGCTGCTCGTCGGAAAGCTTGACCATCTCCGGCTCAAGCGCGTTGATCTTCGCCACGGGCTTGTCGAAGCCTTTGACGATCCGGTCGTTGGCCGTCCCGAAGAGCGTCCGGGCAAGCGCGCCAAGCATGGAAAACCTCGATATTCTAATGACTTAGGCGGGCACAGCGGCCCGCCCTCCCTGTGAGAGATAGAGAGCGGCCCGAGGAGTGTCAACGCAGCGCACCAGCGCAGCCGCGCCCGAGCGCGAGTCAAAAGCGTCATCGCCCCGTCATGGACGCGAGACTCACGAAAAAGTGCCGCAATTGAACGTCATCACGCCTCCCATCGGGGAGGCGGCGCTTGCTTGGTCCAATCGGCCCTGTGTAAACGGTTTGCGCCTTTCGAAACGAATGAATCTGCTGGAGTCCGCCATGAGTCATGACCTGCGTTCCCTGCGCCTAGCCCTCCTGAGTGGCGCGGTCGCGCTCATCGCGGGTCCGGTCCTGGCCCAGACGCCCCCGGCCAAGCCACCGGCGGCTCCGGCCGCCAAGCCGCCGGCCGCCGCCGCCCCGGCCCCGATCAAGGATCCGGTCGTCGCCATCGTGAACGGCCAGCAGATCCGCCTGTCCGAGCTCGAGATCGCCCAGCAGTCGCTGCCGCAGCAGTACCGCTCCATGCCGCTGCAGGCGGTGTTCCCGGCGCTGCTCGAGCGCATCATCGACAGCAAGCTGGTCGTCCAGGAAGGCAAGAAGAGCAAGACCAACGAGGACCCGGCCTTCAAGAAGCGCATGGCCTTCGTCGAGGAACAGGTGCTGCAGGATTTCTGGATCCAGCGCGAGATCTCCCGCCTCGTCACCCTGGAGAAGATCCAGGCGAAGTATCAGGAACGCCTGAAGTCGATGCCGCCGGAAGACGAGGTGCATGCACGCCACATCCTGGTCGCCACCGAGGACGAGGCGAAGGCCATCATTGCCGAGCTGAAGAAGGGCACGCCCTTCGACAAGATCGCCAAGGAGAAGTCGACCGACAAGGCGTCCGGCGCCGAGGGCGGCGATCTCGGCTGGTTCAAGAAGTCCGACATGGTGAAGGAATTCGCCGACGCCGCCTTCAACCTCAAGAAGGGCGAGACCTCGGAGACGCCGACCAAGACGCAGTTCGGCTATCACATCATCAAGATCGACGATCGCCGCACCGCGCCGCCGCCGGCGCTCGAGGAGCTTTCCGACCAGATCCGCGAGGAACTGGCGCGCGAGGCGGTGACGGCCCAGCTCGACAAGATCCGCGCCGGCTCGAAGATCGAAAAGTTCAACATGGACGGGACCAAGGTCGAGGCCGCCCCGGCGGCGCCGGCAACCCCTGCGGCACCCGCCGCGACCCCGGCCAAGCCCGCTGCCCCGGCGCAGCCGCCGAAGTAACGGTCGCGCTTCAAGTAGAACTCACCTTTTGGGGCGTTTCTGGTGTAGTCTCCGCCGCTGGCCGGCCGCGTATCTGCGGCCGTGCCTGAGGGGAGAACCATGTCCGCCAAGCACGCCGTATCGCCGCTCGCACCCAAGTCGATTCCGACGCTGCCCCGCATTGCGGGCGTGAAGCTCGGTGTCGCGCGTTCCGGCGTGCGATACATGGACCGCGATGACGTCCTTCTGGCGGTCGTGCCGGCCGGGGCAACCATCGCGGGCGTCCTGACCAAATCCAAGACCTGCTCGGCGCCCGTCGACTGGTGCCGCAAGAACCTGGCCCGCGGCAAGGTCCGCGCCATCGTGGTGAATGCCGGCAACGCCAACGCCTTCACGGGCAAGCTGGGGGACAAGGCGGTCGAGGAATCGACCCGGGCCATCGCCCAGGCGCTCGGCTGCCCGCGCAACGAGGTCTTCATGGCCTCGACCGGCGTGATCGGCCAGCCGCTCGAGTGGGAGAAGATCGCCGCCGTCGTGCCGACCCTCATCAAGTCGGGCAAGGAAGATGCCTGGCCGGCCGCCGCGGCCGCCATCATGACCACCGATACCTTTCCCAAGCTGGCCACGCGCCAGGCCAAGATCGGCGAGCGCACGGTGACGGTGAACGCCTTCCTGAAGGGCTCGGGCATGATCGCGCCGGACATGGCGACGATGCTGGGCTTCGCCTTCACCGACGCCAAGATTCCCGGCCCGGTGCTGCAGAAGCTGTTGTCCGACGCTGCCGACAAGTCGCTGAACTGCGTCACCGTCGATGGCGACACCTCGACCAGCGATACGTTCCTGCTGGTCGCCACCGGGGCGGCACGCCATGCGCCGATCGAGGAGGCCGACGATCCGGTTCTGGTCGACTTCAAGCGCGCCCTCGACGAGGTGATGGTCGAGCTGGCGCAGCTGCTGGCGCGTGACGGCGAGGGCGCCACCAAGTTCGTGACCATCAACGTCGGCGGCGCTTCGTCGAACGGCGCCGCGCGCAAGATCGGCCTGGCGGTCGCCAACTCGCCGCTGGTCAAGACGGCGATCGCTGGTGAAGACGCCAACTGGGGCCGCATCGTCATGGCGGTCGGCAAGTCGGGCGAGCGCGCGGACCGTGACAAGCTGCGCATCTCGATCGGCGGCGTGCGCATCACCGACCAGGGCCAGGTCGTGCCGAATTACGACGAGGCGCCGGTCGCCCAGCACATCAAGGGCTCCGACGTGGTGATCGACATCGATCTCGGCATCGGCCGCGGCCGCGCCACCGTCTGGACCTGCGATCTCACGCACGGCTACATCGACATCAACGGCAGCTACCGTTCCTGATGGGCGGCTTCGACGACGAGTGTCCGGGCGGCCCGCCGCCGCTCGGCGAGCGTCCACTCGTGCTGGTGGCGGCCGTGGCACTGGTCGATGTCGACAGCCGCGTCCTGATCGCCCAGCGTCCGGCCGGCAAGTCGATGGCCGGTCTCTGGGAGTTTCCCGGCGGCAAGGTCGAGCCCGGCGAAACCCCGGAGCAGGCGCTGGTCCGCGAACTGCATGAAGAGCTGGGGATCGAGACGGCGACGAGTTGCCTGGCCCCGATCGCCTTTGCCAGCCACGGCTACGAGAAGTTCCACCTGCTGATGCCGGTCTTCGCCTGCCGCAAATGGAACGGCACGCCGCAGGCGCGCGAGGGCCAGACCCTTAAATGGGTGGCGCCGATGGAACTCACGAAATATCCGATGCCGCCGGCCGACCTGCCGCTGGTCGGCCTGCTGCGGGACCTGCTTTAGCTCGACACCGCCCGCAGCGCCGTGCCGTCGCGCCAGCCGAGCAGGTCGCGGAAGATCAGCGCCTGCGCGGTCGCGGCGACCGCGGTGCCGGCATAGGAGACGAGGATCGCCGCCGTCCAGGTGATGACGGCCGCCGATTCGCCGGCCCCCAGCACGCCCCGCGCCAGGCCGAGCACGACCAGGGTCGCCATGGTGGTGGCGAGTGCGCTCGAGAAGAACACCAGGAACATCACGCCGATGATCGTCCAGGCATTGCCGCGGCTGTGCGCCCACGACAGGCGCGGCGAGAAGGGCACGTCGACCGACGTCGCGGCGAGGCCGTAGCTGACGCGCAACGCCAGGATGACCGACACGGTGAAGCCGGCGCCGATCGGTGCGGCAAGTGCCTGCCGGCGCGCGACTTCGGGATCGACGGCGGCGCCGGCCGCCAGCGTCTCCGGATCGATCGAGCCCAGGGTCAGCACGAAACCGGCGAGCAGCACGAAGGTGAAGCCGCCGATCTTGATCAGGTGACCGAGGAAGGCCATCTCGCGCGGCGACCAGCCGAGGCCGGGCAATCGGTCGACGCGATTGGGTCCGAGCAGCACGACGCGCTGCCACGCCACCATGAACATCACCGTCGGGATCATGTCGACGGCCTTCTCGATCAGCATGGGCATCAGCGAGTCGCGGTTCATCGTCGATCCGACCAGCCGGATCACGAGCGAGGCGATCCACGGAATGGTGACGAGATGGAAGAACAGGCGGAGATTGGCGAAGACAAAGGCGAAGCTTTGCGCCACCAGGCCGCCGAACGAGAGTTTCACCGCAGGCACGATCTAGCTCCGCTCCACTTTTTCGCCGGCACTGATTTCGAGGGTTCCCAGCGCGTCGGCCAGCCGCTGCGCAGCGCTGCCGGGCTTGAGCGCCTTGGGCTGCGACGCATGCGGCGCCCAGCCGTGCAGGAACAGGACCTCGAAGCTTGCGGTGACCCTGCCGCCCGGCTGCGCGAACCGTTCGCCGTAGAGTTCGGCGGCGCGCAGCAGCATGGCGCGCCCGGTCATGCCGCGGCGCCGGCCGACCACGAGATTGCTCTCGCCCATGGCGCTCAGGTCGCGCATCAGCGCGAGCGCGCTTTCATATTCGACCTCGATCGTCTCGCTGTCGGCCACCGGCAGGGCGAAGCCCGCCCGCTGCAACAGGCCCGCCGCATCGCGCAGGTCGGCGAAGGGCGAAACGCGCGGGCTCAAGCCCCCGTCGACCTCGCTCTCGGCGGCCGCCAGCGCCTGGCGAAGCTGCCACAGGGTGGCGCCGCCCAGCAGGGCGCCGAGGAACAGGCCATCGGGCTTCAGGATGCGCGCGATCTGGATCAGGGCGCCGGGCAGGTCGTTCACCCAATGGAGATCCATGGCACTCAGCACCAGGTCGAAGCATCCGGTCGCGAAGGGCAGGAACTCCTCGTCGGCGACGATGGCCGGGCCGCGCGCCCGCGCCGCGAAGCCGTTTCCGAGATCGGCGCGCACCAGATTGCCGACGATCGGACGTTCGCCCAGGGCCGTCGCGACCTCGTCGCCGTGGCTGCCGAGATCGAGCGCCAGGGGAAAGGTCCGGCGCACATCGGTCAGGCGGTCGACCAGGCGCTCGGCGATCTCGCGCTTCAGGAAATCATGATGATCCCACTTGCGCGCGGCGCGCTCGCGGCGCCGGCGCAGGGTGGTGCGGTCGAACACCAGCAGGGGATCGAGGCTCGTCACAGTGGGTATGTAGGGAAAAAGGGCGGCGGCGGGTAGGGGAACGCCATCCTGTGGGCGCATTTGCCCGCCCCAATCCGACGCATGTTGCCGGAGAGCGTGAGCGGAGCCGTCGCGGGGCTCGGTCGGGCAGTGCTGGACGCCGTGTTGCCGCCGCTCTGTCTCGGCTGCAACGAGATCGTGAGCGCGCCGGGCGCGCTGTGCGCGAGCTGCTGGCAGGGCTTCTCCTTCATCTCTGCCCCGCACTGCGCCTGCTGCGGTACGCCTTTCGCGGAGGATCTGGGGCCCGAGGCGCTCTGCGCCGGCTGCCTGATCCGTCGCCCGCGCTACCATCGCGCTCGCGCCGCCCTGGTTTACGACGATCAGAGCCGCCGGCTCGTCCTGCCATTCAAGCACGGTGACCGCACCGACATCGCCCGGGCCTGCGGCGGCTGGATGGCGCGGGCGGGTGCCGATCTCCTCGCATCGACCGACCTCGTGGCACCGGTGCCGCTTCATTGGCGGCGGCTGTTGATGCGCCGCTATAACCAGGCGCAGCTTCTGGCGCGCATCGTCGTGCGGACGACGGCGCGCCGTGACGTGCGCCTGGCGCCCGATCTGCTGCGGCGACCCCGTTGGACGGGGTCGCAGGCCGGGCTGAAGGCGAAGGAGCGGCGGCGCAATGTGCGCGAGGCCTTCGACATCCATCCGAAGTGGCGGCCGCAGGTGGCCGGCAAGGCTGTCCTGCTGGTCGACGACGTGCTCACGACCGGGGCGACGGTCGAGGCCTGCGCCCGGATTCTGCAACGCGCCGGGGCTCGGCGGGTTGATGTCCTGACACTGGCGCGGGTCGTCCGGCCAGCGTTATAGTTTCGACGAAGAGGTTCACCCATGGCCAAGATCGAAATCTACACCACGCCGTTCTGCGGCTACTGCGCGCGGGCCAAGAGCCTGCTCGACAGCAAGGGCGCCGAGTACGAAGAGACCGACGTGATGATGGACGACAAGAAGCGCACCGAGATGCGCGCGCGCGCCAATCGCACGACGGTGCCGCAGATCTTCATCAACGGGCAGCATGTCGGCGGCTCCGACGATCTCGCCGCCCTCGAACGGGCGGGCAAGCTCGACGCGCTGCTCGCGCAGCCGGGCTGAAGGACCTCCATCATGACCGCGTTCAAGGCCGGCCTGATCCAGACCAACGTCAGCAATGAGATGGCCGAGAACGTGGCCTCCCTGCGCGAGCAGGCGAAGCTCGCGCGCGACGCCGGCGCCGACTTCATCATGACGCCGGAGAATACCGGCCTGATCGGCGCCAACCGCACCGAGACGCTGGCCAAGGCGCAGACCGAGGAAGAGCACGCGATGCTCGCGGCCTGCCGCGCCGCGGCGCGTGACACCGGTGCGTGGTTCCTGCTGGGCTCGATCCATGTGCGCGTGCCGGGTGAGGAGCAGATCCGCAACCGCTCCTACCTGATCGATTCGTCGGGCGGCATCGTGGCGAGCTACGACAAGATCCACATGTTCGACGTCCAGCTCGCCGGCGGCGAAAGCTATCGCGAGTCCTCGACCTTCAGGCCGGGCGAGAAGGCGGTGCTGGCCGAGACGCCGTGGGGCATCCTCGGCATGACGATCTGCTACGACCTGCGTTTCCCCTATCTCTATCGCGAGCTGGCGCATGCCGGCGCCACGATGCTGTCGATCCCGTCCTCGTTCACCGTGCCGACCGGCCAGGCGCACTGGCACACGCTGATGCGCGCCCGCGCCATCGAGACCGGCTGCTTCGTCTTCGCGCCGGCCCAGGTCGGCACGCACAAGGGCTCCAACCGCAAGACCTACGGCCACTCGATCGCCGTCGCCCCGTGGGGCGAGGTGCTGGCCGATGCCGGCGGGGAGAAGGCGGGCGTCGTGATCGCCGACATCGACATGGGCAAGATCGAGGAGGCGCGGAAGATGGTCCCGTCGCTGACCCACGACCGAAAGTATGCGGCGCCGGTGCTTCACAAGGCGGCGATCGCGAAGGCGGCGGAGTAACGCTCTGTCGCCCTCGGCGAAGCGAAGGACCTGATCTGGCGATCCAACGACTCCGTCGCGGACGCGAGATCCCGCGCGCTAGAGGAGGCGGGCCGCGATCCTCTGCACCATCGCCATCTTCGGTTGGCTGATCATCCGCGCTTCGTAGGCCGTCACCGAGAAGAGCCCGCGCACCCGTTCCAGCAGCTCGCCGTCCTTCAGCAGGAAGTCCGGCCGGCTGGGTTTGCCGAAGCGCTCGTTGCCTTCCATGAAGGTCTCGTAGAGCAGGATGCCGCCTGGCAGCAGCGTGTCGAACAGCACCGGGAAGAGCGGCCGGTGCAGGTAGTTGGTGACCACGATCGCGCCGAAGCGGCGGCCGGCCAGCGGCCAGGGCGAGCCGTCCTCGAGATCGGCCTGGATGACTTCTACCGCGTCCGATGGAGACAGGCCGCTTACGTCGCGATCGACCGCGGTCACGCGGTGGCCGCGGCCAGCGAAGAAGGCGGTGTGGCGGCCGTTGCCCGCCGCGAGGTCGAGGACGGTGGCGCCGGGCGGGACGAGGCCCGCCCAGGCAGTGACCCAGGACGAGGGTGTCATGTCTTCCGCGCTCCGGCGCCCTTGAGGTTCAGGAGGTTGCCCGACAGGATCAGCGCGGCGCCCAGGATGGTCATCATGTCGAGGCGCTCATTGTAGAGCAGCCAGCCGGCCAGGGCCGCCAGCGGCACGCGCAGGAAATCCATCGGCACAACGATGGTGGCGTCGGCGTGCAACATCGCGCGCGTCAGGCAGTAGTGGGAGAAGGTGCCGCAGAAGGCGATGATGAGGATCCATCCCCAGACATAGGCCGAGGGCCAGCGCCACACCTCGAGTGCCGGCACCAGGCCGATGACCGACTGGATGAACAGCATCCAGAACAGGATGGTGACGACGCTGTCGGTTCGGGTGAGCGACTTCACCATGGTCACGGAGATGGCGAAGCCGACGGCGGCGGCCAGCGCGATGATCTGCCCTGGCACGATCTCGCTGGTCCCTGGCCGCACGATGATGACGACGCCGACCACCCCCAGCGCCACGGCGAGGTTCTTCCACAGTCCCATGCGCTCGCCAAGGAAGGCCACGGCCAGGATCGCGGTCCAGATCGGCATGGTGAACTCGATCGAGATGACCTGGGCGAGCGGGATCAGGGTCAGCGCCTTGAACCAGGCGAACTGCGCGCCGTAATGGGCGATGTTGCGGCCGACTTGCTGCCACGGGCGCGCGGTCTTCAGCGTGCCGAAGCCGCCGGCGAGGTGGATCAGCGGATAGAGCATGAGCAGGCCGATGACCGACCGCATTTCCATGATCTGGAAGACGTCGAGTTCGCGCGTCGTCTCGCGGCCGGCAATTGCCATGACGAGCATCGCCGTCAGCCAGCCGGCCATCCAGAAGGCGGCTTTCACGAGGGAGGGCTGGTGGGTCATCGGCTGCTTCTGCGGGCGGCTTTCGGGTGACGGGGCGCGACAATCGGCTCTTGCGTCCGGCCCGGCAAGCCACCATTTTTCCGGCTGTCATGATTTTGTATCGCTTGCGCTGCGCCAAAGGCCACGAGTTCGACAGCTGGTTCAAGGACAGCAAGACCTATGAGCGCCAGGAGAAGAAGTCGCTGATCGGCTGTGCGGTGTGCGGCACGGCGAAGGTCGAGCGCGCCCTGATGGCGCCCCGCATCGGCAAGAAGGGCAAGGACGCCGCGCTGCCGGCCGCCGTCGAGGCGCCGGCCGAGGCGACGGCCACGCCGTCGGCCGAGCAGCAGCAGATGGCGGCACTCGCCAGGCAGATGCCCAAGGAACTACGCGAGGCCCTGCTCAAGGTCCGCGCCGAGGTCGAGAAGAACTGCGAGCATGTCGGCGACAAGTTCGCCGAGGAGGCCCGCAAGATTCACTACGGCGAGAGCGACAAGCGCGGAATCTACGGCGAGACGAGCGACGAGGAAGCCGAGGCCCTGGCCGAGGAAGGCATCGAGTTCGGCCGCCTTCCCTGGATCCCGCGCGGCAACTGATCCGCCGTCGGGCCGCTATTTCGGCCCGGCGACCCCGTACAACATGTAGTTCACGTCGAGGTCGCTCCTGTTCAGCGACCATTTGCGGCTGAGCGGAGCGTAGACGACGCCCACGATTTCCTGCGGCTCGATGCCGCCGGCGCGCAGGCCGCGCACGACCTCGGAGGGTTTGAGGAATTTCTTCCAGTCGTGGGTGCCGCGCGGCAGCCAGCCCAGCACATATTCGGCGCCGGCGATGGCCAGAGCCCAGGCTTTTGCCGTGCGGTTGAGGGTCGACAGGAAGAGCAGGCCGCCGGGCTTCACCATTCGGCCGCAGGATCGCAGGAACAGATCGACGTCGGCCACGTGTTCCACGATCTCGAGCGCCAGCACGACGTCGAACTGCGCGCCGCTCTCGGCCAGCGCCTCGGCCGTGCCCTCGCGATAATCGATGGCGAGGTCCTGGCGCGCCGCGTGGACCGAAGCCGTGGCGATGTTGCGGGCCGAGGCGTCGACGCCGGTGACCGACGCGCCGAGCCGGGACATCGGCTCGCTGAGCAGCCCGCCGCCGCAGCCTATATCGAGCAGCGACAGGCCCTTCAGTGGCTCGCCATTCAGGGCGTCCCGGTGCCAGTGGGCGGCGACCCGGTCGCGGATATAGCCGATCCGCACCGGGTTCAGCCGGTGCAGGGGCGCGAACTTGCCGGTGGGATCCCACCATTCGTCAGCGATGCGGGAGAAGCGTTCGACCTCGACGGGATCGACCGTTCCGTCAGTGGGGATATGCGCGGTTTCGACCATGGCTACCCTTGACCCATATGGCGCCGCCGGTGTCTATAGCCCGCTTTCCGGGCAGAGGCTTGCCCTTCGAGTGAGCTCATGGCGCGCATCGTTCTGAAATTTGGTGGTACCTCGGTCGGCGACACGGATCGAATCAAGAACGTCGCGCGCAAGGTGAAAGCCGAGGTCCTGCGCGGCAACGAGGTCGCGGTCGTGGTTTCGGCCATGTCGGGCACGACCAACCAGCTCGTGAAGTGGGTGAACGAAATCTCACCTCTGCACGATCCGCGCGAATATGATGTCGTCGTGGCGACGGGCGAGCAGGTCACAATCGGCCTGCTGGCGATGGCGCTGCAGCAGGAAGGCGTGAAGTCGCGTTCCTGGGTCGGTTGGCAGCTGCCGATCAAGACCGACGACGCCTACGCCAAGGCGCGCATTGTCGAGATCGACACGGTCGAGATGGCGAGGACGATGGCGGCGGGCGAGGTTCCCGTGGTGCCGGGCTTCCAGGGCGTTTCGCCGGAAGGCCGCATCACGACCCTGGGCCGCGGCGGCTCCGACACCTCGGCGGTGGCCCTGGCGGCGGCGCTCAAGGCCGATCGCTGCGACATCTACACCGACGTCGACGGCGTCTACACGACCGATCCGCGCATCGTCGAGAAAGCGCAGAAGATCGATCGCGTAACCTACGAGGAAATGCTCGAAATGGCCTCGCTCGGCTCGAAGGTGCTGCAGACGCGCTCCGTCGAGCTGGCGATGAACCATCATGTGCGCGTGCAGGTGCTGTCGTCGTTCGACGAGGCACTCGGCAGCGATCTGCCCGGAACTCTGGTTGTGGACGAGGAAGAGATCATGGCCCAGGGCCTCGAGAAGTCCGTCGTGAGTGGCATCGCCTTCGCCAAGGACGAGGCGAAGATCACCGTGACCCAGGTGCCCGACCGGCCCGGCGTCGCAGCGGCGATCTTCGGCCCGCTCGCGGCGGCAAACATCAACGTCGACATGATCGTCCAGAACGTCTCGGTCGACGGCAGTTCGACCGACATGACGTTCACGGTCCCCAAGCCCGACCTCGCCCGTGCGGTGCAGCAACTCGAGCGCGCCAAGGCCGAACTCAAGTTCGCCGAGGTGAAGTCGGACCTCAACGTGTCCAAGGTCTCGGTGATCGGTGTCGGCATGCGCTCCCATGCCGGCGTGGCGCTCAAGATGTTCGAGACGCTCGCCGCCAAGGGGATCA
Source organism: uncultured Reyranella sp. (assembly GCF_945957355.1). Classification (GTDB taxonomy): domain Bacteria; phylum Pseudomonadota; class Alphaproteobacteria; order Reyranellales; family Reyranellaceae; genus Reyranella. Next base: position 183,870 of record NZ_CAMFKM010000013.1, read on the forward strand.
ACATCCAGGTCATCTCGACGTCGGAGATCAAGATCAGCGTGCTGGTGGCGGCCGAATACACCGAGCTCGCCGTGCGGGCACTTCACACTGCCTATGAACTGGATGCCGCCTGATCGGCCCGGAAAAACAGCCCTGAAGTCCAGTCTGGCTCTGCAAATTAGCCGGTAGGCAGTCCGGCGCGGGTCTTGCTATAAGCGGGCCATGGACGCCGCACTCGCCCATATGCCCTGCCTGAACGCCCGACCGGCCCGGTCGGCGGCCGCGGCATGGCGAGTTTGCGCCTGTATCATCGACCGCAGCTTCGTCGTCATCCGACTCAAGCATCTCGCGGTCTGACCATGGAGAGATCAACTCCTCTGGCCGGACCGCGAATGCTCCTCAAGCGGCTCCGGGACACGATGGCGCGTGCCGAGTCCGTCGAAGTGACGCTGGGCGAGGTCGTGCGTCTCGTCGCCAACGAGATGGTGGCCGAGGTCTGCTCGATCTACCTGCTGCGGGCCGGAGAAGTTCTGGAACTGTTCGCAACCCAGGGTCTCAATCCCTCGGCCGTCCACAGCACGCGACTGCGGGTCGGCGAGGGCCTGGTGGGCGACATCGCGGCCCACGGACGGCCGCTGGCGCTCGACGATGCCCAGCATCATCCGCAGTTCGCCTACCGCCCCGAGACCGGTGAGGAAATCTACCACTCGCTGGCGGGCGTGCCGATCGTGCGCGCCGGCCGGGTGCTGGGCGTGCTGGTCGTGCAGAATCGCACCCGCCGCCAGTACGACGAGGAAGAGGTCGAGACGCTGCAGACCATCGCCATGGTGCTGGCGGAACTGGTCTCGGCCAGTCACGTCGTCAGTCCCAACGAGGTCCAGCAGGTCGATGGCATCGGGCTGCTGCCGCTGCGCGTCGACGGCGTGCAGCTCACGCCCGGCGTCGCGATCGGCCGCGCCGTGCTGCACGAGCCCCGCATCGTCATCCAGCGCGTCGTCGCGGAGGATGTCGAGCAGGAACAGGTCCGCTTCCTCGAGGCGCTGCGTGGCGTCCGCGAGGATGTCGACCGCATGCTCGAGGCGCACGACATGCAGTCGGGCGAGCAGCGCGAGATCCTCGAGACCTTCCGCATGTTCGTCGATGATCGCGGCTGGGCCGAACGGGTGCGCGAGGCGATCGGTTCCGGTCTCACCGCCGAGGCCGGTGTCCAGCGTGCCTTCGACGATGTCCGCAACCGCCTCGGCCAGTCGACCGATCCCTATATCCGCGAGCGGTTGAGCGACCTGCAGGATCTCAGCAACCGGCTGCTGCTGCGGCTCACCGGCCGGGTCGCGACCGATCCCAGCACCTTGCCCGACGACATGATCGTGGTCGCCCGCGACATGGGGCCGGCCGAACTGCTCGACTACGACCGCAACCGCCTGCGCGGTCTGGTGCTGGAAGAAGGCTCGGCGCTCAGCCACGTGGCGATCGTGGCCCGCGCACTCGACATTCCGGTGGTCGGGCGAGCGCCCAACGTGCTGGCTCGTGTCGAGGCCGGCGATCCCATCGTGGTCGACGGCGACAATGCGCAGGTCCTGGTGCGGCCGGCCGAGGATATCCTCCAGACGGTCCATCTCGCGCTCGATGCGCGGGCTGAGCGCCGACGCAAGTATGCGGCGCTGCGCGACCTGCCGTCGGCAACGCGCGACCAGGCGCGCATCTCGCTCAACATGAATGCCGGCCTGCTGATCGACATGCAGCATCTCGACGACACGGGCGCCGACGGTATCGGCCTCTATCGGACCGAGATTCCGTTCATGGTGCGTTCGGAGTTTCCCGACGTCGATGCACAGGCCTGGCTCTATG
>NZ_CAMFKM010000014.1 GCF_945957355.1 uncultured Reyranella sp.
AGGTCATGTCCCAGCGGCGGTCGGTCAGCGTCTGCTCGAGCAGGTTCTTGAGCGAATCCGTGATCGGATAGGCTGCCTTGAACTTCTCGTGGATCAGACGCTTGTAGCTCTCGACGTGACGGGCCTCGTCCATCACCTGCGTCGCAGCATAGAACTTCGCGTTCATGTCCGGCACGGTGTTGACGATCTTGGCGGTGGCGATCAGGGCGCCCTGCTCACCGTGCATGAACTGGCAGATGGAATGGCACTGCAGGTTGAAACGCAGCCAGTCCTTCTCCTTGTCGGTCATCTTGTCCCAGAAGGGCGAGCCGTAGATCGGGATCGTCTCGTCGGCCATGCCCATCGGGTTGCCTTCGAACAGCTCCTGGGACCAGTCGATACGGGTGCTGGTGTCCCACTGCTGCTGCTTGCCCTTCTCGTAAAGGTTCAGCAGGTCGGCGGACCCATCCTCGTATTCCCAGTTGAAGGCGATCTCGGTCGCGCCATCGAACTTCCAGTTCGTGATCTCGACCGGCAGCTGATAAATTTTTTGCGTCGTCATCGGCTCTTGCCTCCTGGCGCTGAACCTTGTCCCATCCCTATGGAGCGCCTGAACAATGACGCTCCGCTCATTTTTCTCGGCGGACGCTAGCACAGTCTGCTAGGAGAGTCCGCCCGGAAATCGGGTATCTGAAGACGAGTTTTTTTGATGTCCTACAATCAACTGCGCATCGCCAAGATCATCCAGGAGACGCCGGACGCGCGCTCCTTCGTCCTCGATATCCCGCCCCAACTGGCCGAAAAGTACCGCTACCGCGCCGGCCAGTTCCTGACCTTCCGCGTCCCCCACGCCGACGGCGCCTTCAACCGCTGCTACTCCCTGTCCAGCGCCCCCGAGACCGATGCGTTGCCGAAGGTGACGATCAAGCGGGTCGCCGGCGGCAAGGGCTCCAACTGGTTCCACGACGGGGTGACGGAAGGCGGCACGCTGGACGTCCTGCCGCCGGCCGGCCGCTTCGTGCTGGGCGAGGGCGATGCCCCGCTCCTGCTGTTCGGCGGCGGCAGCGGCATCACGCCCATGATGTCGCTGATCAAGAGCGCCCTGAAGAAGGGCAAGCGGCAGATCAGGCTGTTCTATGCCAACCGAGACAGGCAATCCGTGATCTTCGACGCCGAGTTCGCGGCGCTGCTCGCGGCCCATCCCGGCCGGCTGGAGGTGATCCATCACCTCGATGCGACGCAGGGCATCATCAAGCCCGAGGAGATCGTGGCGGCGATGAAGGGCTTCGAGGCAGGCGACGTCTATCTCTGCGGCCCCGGCCCGTTCATGAAGCTGGTCGAGGAGACGCTGTTCGAGCACGGCATGCCGCACGACAAGGTGCGCATCGAGCGGTTCGAGGCCTCGGGCAACGACGCGGTGCCGGTCGAGCCCAGCGAGGAAGGCGACGTGATCCCGAGCGAGATCACGATCCATTTCGAGGGCAAGGTGCACAAGGTGCCCTACGCGAAGGGCCAGACGATCCTGGAGGCGGCGCGCGCCGGCGGCCTCAACCCGCTCTCTTCCTGCGAAGAAGGATTCTGTGCCTCCTGCGCGGCCAAGCGCATCAAGGGCAAGGTCATCCTGGCCAAGAACGACATCTATACGACCGAGGATCTCGCCAACGACTGGATCCTGACCTGCCAGGGCCACTGTTTCGGGGCCGAGGTCGAGATCACCTACGACGTGGTGTAGCGATCAGCGCCCGGCCCCTCGCCCAGGCGACCATCCTGACCCTGGTCGCCGGCATCGCCGACGCGGTGGGCTACGTCACCATGGGCGGCGTGTTCGCCGCCAACATGACCGGCAACACGGTGCTGGCCGGCATCGACATCGCCAAGGGCAATCATCTCGGCGCGTGGAACCATCTCACGCCGCTGGTCGCCTTCTTCCCCGGCGCCATGCTGGCCCGCGCGATGGTGCGCCTGTTCAAGGGACCCGTGGCCGGCATCCTGCTCGAAGCGGCGCTGCTCGCGGCCGTCGGCTTCCTTCCCGTCGGCAAAGAAAATGCGGTGATGATCGTCGCCTTCGCGATGGGACTGCAGGCCTCGACGATCACCAGCTTCGCCGGCCATTCGGTCAGCACCGTCGTCGTGACGAGCACCCTGGCCCGGACCGCCGACGCCGCCGTCGACCGGCTATGGCGCGGTGCGGCGATATCCCCGCCCTCGGCCCTCAATACCGGTCTTCTGGCCCTGACCTGGACGGGCTATCTGGTGGGCGCGGTGATCGGCGGGCTGCTGCTGCCCGCTCTCGCCTGGCCGCTGCTCGTGCCCGCTGCGCTGCTGGTCCTGATGCTGCCGCTGCTCTGAGCGCGTCTAAGCCGTCGCGATCGCCTTCTCGACGAACATCTTCCTGTCGAACTCCTCGGCCACCTTGCCGTCGTTGGCGAGAACCTCGGCGACATCGATCTTGGCGTAGTCCATCACACCCATATCGGCGAAGGCCTTCTGCACCCTGGGGCCCCACAGGCCGATGTCCTTCACCGTCGGCACGATGCGGCTGAACAGGCGGCCGCGGAAGGACTGCATCTGCTTGGAATTGTAGTGGATGTCGTCGAGCACCTTGGCCGGCAGGCCGAGCCGTTCCCAGACCTCGGACTGGTTGAAGCGGTCGCGCATGAAATAGAGCGCGTCGACCACGAACTCCTCGCGCTCGTCGCGCTCCGCATCCGACAGATGCGGATAGTGTTCACGCAGCGCCAGCCGGCCGAAGGAGACGTGGCGCGCCTCGTCCTGCATCACATAGGCATTCACGGCGCCAGCCAGCGTATTGCCGGCCTTGTCGCGGATCGACTGGAAGGCGGCGAGCGCCAGACCCTCGATCAGCACCTGCATGCCGAGATAGGTCATGTCCCAGCGGCGGTCGGTCAGCGTCTGCTCGAGCAGCGTCTGCAGCGCCTTGTTGATCGGATAGGCGACCTTGAACTTGTCGTGCAGCAGCCGCTTGTAGGCCTCGACGTGACGCGCCTCGTCCATCACCTGCGTGGCGCCGTAGAACTTGGCGTTCATGTCGGGAACGGTGCCGACGATCTTGGCGCTGGCGATCAGGGCGCCCTGCTCGCCATGCATGAACTGCGAGATCGAGTTGGCCTGGAGATGGAGCCTGAGCCAGCTCCGCTCCTTCTCCGTCATCTTGTTCCAGTGATCGGTGCCGTAGATCGAGATCGCCTCGTCCTTCAGCTCCATCGGATTGTCGGGATTGAGCTCCAGCGACCAGTCCAGCCGCGTGCTGGCATCCCACTGCTGCTGCTTGCCCTTCTCGTAGAGCTCGAGCAACGGCGCCGAGCCGTCGTCGTATTCCCAGTTGAACAGGAGGTCGGTCGCGCCATCGAACGTCCATTGCGTCACGTCGACGGGCAGGGCGTAGATCCGTTGCGTGGTCATGGCATCACCCTCCCAGGGTGGTTCTGGCTTTTGCTTGCGTGAAAGATGACGCCCCGTTCATCTATTGGCAAGTCCCCACACGACCTATGGCTGAAGGCGGTAGCCCCCCCGGTCGGTCACCAGGATCGAGGCGCTGGCCGGGTCCTTCTCGATCTTCTGGCGCAGCCGGTAGATATGGGTCTCCAGGGTGTGGGTCGTGACACCCGCGTTGTAGCCCCATACCTCGTTCAGCAGGACGTCCCGGCCCACCGGCCGGTCGCCGGCGCGAAACAGGTACTTCAGGATCGAGGCTTCCTTGTCGGTCAGGCGGACTTTCTTCTTTCCGCCCTTCTCCATCAGCAGCTTGCCCGCGGGATGGAATTCGTAGGGGCCGATCGACATGACGGCATCCTCGCTGCGCTCGTGCTGGCGCAGATGGGCGCGCAGGCGCGCGAGCAGGACGTTGATGCGAAACGGCTTGGTCACATAGTCGTTGGCGCCGGATTCCAGGCCAAGGATCGTGTCGGCGTCGCTGTCGGCGGCGGTCAGCATGATGATCGGGGCGCGCACCCCCTCGCGGCGCATCAGCTTGCACAGCTCGCGCCCGTCCATGTCGGGCAGGCCGATGTCGAGCAGGATGGCGTCGTAATGGGCGAGCTTGGCCTTCTCCAGCCCTTCGGCCGCGGTGCCGACCTGGATGGTGGTAAAACCATCGTAGAGATCGAGCTGCTCTGCGAGCACCGTGCGCAACGCCTGGTCGTCATCGACCAACAGGATTTTCTTGCCACGATTGTTCACGGACATGCGTTCGCTACCTGTCAGCCATCTCAAAATCTATTCTATCCGGTACGATCTGGGCACAAAAGTGGTTCACTTCGGCGAAATCCCGTGGCGTGATACCTTAAGAGTCATGAATTCCAATCCAGCCCACTCCCGCAGCGCGTCTGCAGTTGCCGCCGTCGAACGCGCCATGGCGGAGCTCCGTCGTGGAGGCATCGTCGTGCTGCGCGACGCGGAGGGCGCCGGCGGCCTCGTCATCGCCGCCGAATCCTGCGGTCCGCGTGCGCTGCAGCGTTTGCAGGGCCTCGCCCAGAGCGCCCCGGTGCTGGTCACCACGCGGCGCCGCGCCGAGGCGATCGGCATGGACATCCCCCCGCACATCGCGGGCGGCATGGGCGAGACCAACATGCCGATCACCATCGACCTGCCGGAGGGCGTCCCGGTCGACGTCATCCTGCGGCCACACGAGAGCGACAAGACCGGCCGTCACGTGGCCCTTCGCCATCTGTCCCGGCCGGTGGCCAGCCATGCCCCTGGCATCGCGCAGGCGTCGATCGAACTCGCCAAGCTCTCGCGCCTCCTGCCGGCGGTCGTCCTGGGACCGCTGACCCGCGATCCGGGCAACAAGCGGCGCGACTGGGCCCGCGAACAGGATCTCGTCTATGTCGACGCGGCCGACGTGTCGGCCTACGAGGAGACAGCTTCGCGGACGCTGCAACAGGTCGCGCAGGCGCATGTGCCGCTCGAGGGCGCCGAGAACGCCCGCATCCTGGCCTGGCGCCCCAGCGACGGCGGCAAGGAGCATCTCGCCATCGTCGTCGGCGAGATCGATCCGACCGAGCCCGTCCTGATCCGCCTCCATTCGGAATGCTTCACCGGCGACCTGCTGGGCTCGCTGCGCTGCGATTGCGGCGTGCAGCTGCGCAGCGCCATTGCGGAGATCGCGAGGCAGGGATCGGGGGTGCTGCTCTATCTCGCGCAGGAAGGCCGCGGCATCGGCCTCGTCAACAAGCTGCGCGCCTATGAGCTGCAGGACGACGGGTTCGACACGATCGACGCCAACGAGCAGCTCGGCTTCGACGCCGACGAACGCATCTATGCGCCGGCCGCCACCATGCTGTCGCGCATGGGCATCCAGCGCGTGCGGCTCATGACCAACAATCCGGAGAAGATCGCCCAGCTCGAGCGCTACGGCATCGAGGTCACGGCGAGGGTCCCGCATTCCTTCCCGTCCAACGGGCACAACGAGAACTATCTTCGCACCAAGGCGGAGCGAGCAGGCCACCTGCTCTAATAACGACGACTGGAGAGGAAACATGACCAAGATGCGTCGCCGCGTTTTCGCGGCCGGTAGTGCTGCGTTCGCGTTCTCGCCGTATATCGTGTCTGCCCAGAAGAAGTACGACACCGGCGCCACCGACAAGGAGATCAAGCTCGGGCACACCAATCCATACAGCGGACCGCTCTCGGCCTACGGCACCATCGGCAAGGCGATCGAAGCCTACTGGAAGATGGTGAACGACAAGGGCGGCATCAACGGCCGCAAGATCAACTTCATCACCTACGACGACGGCTTCGTGCCGCCCAAGACCGTCGAGATGGTCCGCAAGCTGGTCGAGGACGACAAGGTCTTCGCGATCTTCCAGCTGCTCGGCACGCCGACCAACACGGTCGTACAGAAGTATCTGAACCAGAAGAAGGTGCCGCAGCTCTTCGTGGCAACCGGCGCCTCGAAGTGGGGCATGCCCAAGGAGTTCCCGTGGACCATGGGGTGGCAGCCCGACTATCACACCGAGGCGGCGATCTACGCCAAGCACGTCCTGGCCAAGCACAAGGACAATCTCAAGGACCTGCGCATCGGCATAATCTACCAGAATGACGATTCCGGTAAGGATTACAGCGGCGGGTTCCTGGCGGGCCTCGGCAAGGAGAACGAAAAGTACGTTACCGCCAAGGTGAGCTACGAGGTCACCGACCCCACCGTCGACAGCCAGATCATCCAGATCAAGAGCTCCGGCGCCAACGTCTTCTTCAACGACTGCGCGCCCAAGGCCGCGGCGCAGGCCATCCGCAAGGTGGCCGACCTCGGCTGGAAGCCCGACCATTATCTCGCCAACGTCTCGGCCTCCGTGGCCGCGGTGCTGAAGCCGGCTGGCTTCGACAACAGCAAGGGCATCATCACCGCGTCCTATCTCAAGGACGCCACCGACACGCAGTGGGTCAACGACGCGGACTACAAGGAATGGGACGCGTGGATGAAGAAGTACCTGCCCGATGCCAATCCCGCCGATTCGGGCAACGTCTACGCCTATGCCGTCTCCTCCACGATGCGGCACTGCCTCGAGGCCTGCGGCGACAACCTGACACGCGAGAACCTGATGAAGCAGGCCGCCAGCATGAAGAAGCTGGTCGTGCCGATGCTGCTGCCCGGCATCACGATCAACACCAGTCCGACGGACTTCTATCCCATCCAGTCGGTTCGCCTCTCCGCCTTCGACGGCGAGACGTGGAAGCTGTTCGGCGACGTGCTGAGCAACGAAGGCGCCTAGAACCGTGACAGGCCGCCCCACCGCAGGCGCTTCGCGGTGGACTGGCATGGCGGATGCTTCGTGCGGTTTCAGACCGACCGGAGCCGCACCTGCCGATGCCCATCAAACTGACCCGCCGCCGCACTCTTCTCGCCGCGGCGGGCGCTTCCGCCCTGGCGGCAGCGACCTACGGATCGGCCCATACGGCTTCCAGAACCACCCCGAGCCCGCGCCGGTTGGCAGCGGGCTTTCCCGATGGCTTTAGCTGGGGCACGGCGACCTCGGCCTATCAGGTCGAGGGCGCCGCCTACGCGGACGGCCGCGGCCCGTCGATCTGGGACACCTTCACCCGGGAGCCGGGACGGATTCGCGACGGCTCGACCGGCGATGTCAGCGTCGACCACTATCATCGCTACAAGGAAGACGTGGCATTGATGAAGGCGATGGGGACCCGCACCTATCGCTTCTCGATCGCCTGGCCGCGCGTCTTCCCCGAGGGACGAGGCGCCGCCAACCCCAAGGGCCTCGATTTCTACGACCGGCTGGTCGATGAACTTCTCGCCGCCGGCATCGAACCCTACGCGACGCTCTATCACTGGGACCTGCCGCAGGCTCTGCAGGATCGCGGCGGCTGGGAAGCACGCGACACCGCCCAGGCCTTCGGGGACTACGCGGCCCACGTCGCGGGCCGCCTCACCGATCGCGTCCGCCACGTGTTCACGATCAACGAGATGCAGACCTTCATCGAGCAGGGCCACGAGACCGGGAACTTCGCCCCGGGCCTCAAGCTGCCGCGCGGACGATTGAACCAGGTCCGTCACCACGCGGTGCTGGCGCATGGGCTGGCCGTGCAGGCGGTGCGCGCCAGCGGCTGCCTCGGCACGAAGGTGGGCCCCGCCGAAAACATCGCCACGGCGCTGCCGGCCGTCGAGACGATCGAGAACATCAAGGCGGCGGAGCTGGCGACGCGCGAGCTGAACGCACCCTACCTCACGGTGATGATGGAGGGCCGCTACACCGACGCCTGGCTCGCAAAGGCTGGTCGCGACGCGCCACGCTTCACCGACGGAGAACTGAAGATCATCTCCAGCAAGGTCGATTTCGTCGGCCTGAACGTGTACGCGCCGAGCCAGTATGTGCTGGCGAGCGAGGCGGCACCGGGCTTCACCCCGGTGCCTTTCCCGTCCTCGCACCCGCACATGGCCTCGTCCTGGCTCCTGCTGGGACCGGAAGCGCTGTACTGGGCGCCGCGTCACGCCGCCCGGCTCTGGCCGGTGAAGGACATCTTCATCACTGAGAACGGTGCGTCGGCGGCGGACGAGCCGACGCTGGACGGTGCGGTCCATGACGTCGACCGCGTGATGTACCTGCGAAACTGCCTGATGCACCTGCAGCGCGCGACGGCAGAGGGCATTCCGGTCCGCGGCTACTTCCTGTGGAGCCTGCTCGACAATTTCGAATGGGCCGATGGTTACGCGACGCGGTTCGGTCTCGTGCATGTCGACTATGCCACGCAGAAGCGGACACCCAAGCTCAGCGCCGCCTTCTATCGCGAAGTCATTTCGCGCAACGCGTTGGCATGAGTGGACAGCAAATCGCAGGCCATAAAACAGGTTTGGTCGCGATGACCCGGAAATAGGATTCGTTTCTGCTTTGCCGTCGAAACTTGGAAACGGTTTTCGCGCATGTAAGCATCGCTACCTAATATAAGAATTCCTGACGTGCCCGCTGTGCCAAGATGGGCAACGCTGTGAACGGCGAGAGGGGGAATGAAATGAAGCTGCCCGTAGCGACGCTGGACCACGTGGTCATCAATGCCCGCGACGACATGGACCACGCGGCCGATGTCTATACGCGCCTGGGCTTTTCGCTCACCGAACGTGGCTATCATTCGCTGGGTTCGATGAACCATCTCGCGATGTTTGGCACCGACTATCTCGAGCTGATCGCCATTCCGAAGGATGCCAGTTCGGGACGCCTGGACCTGCTCACCTTCCCGTTCGGCCTCAACGGCCTCGTCTTCGGTGCGGAGGACTCGGCCATCACCTATGAGGCGCTCAGCAAGGCGGGCGTTCCGGTCGACCCGCCCGTCGAGTTCACGCGCCCTGTGAAGGTCGGTGCCGAGATGCGGGACGCGCGCTTCCGCACGGTGCGCATGAAGGCCGGCGTCGTACCGTACGGGCGCGTCTATTATTGTCATCACTTCACCCGCGACGTCGTATGGCGCGACGAGTGGCGCCATCATGCCAACGGCACGGTCGCCATCGTGCGCTTCCTGATCGTCGAGCCGGATCCCGCGGCGGCCTCGAAGCTCTACGCCGGCATGTTCGGCCCGGAAGCCGTGCGCGACATCAAGGGCGGCAAGTCCGTCGTGGTCGGCAATTCAAGGGTCGATATCGTGACCGAGGACGAGCTTAAGGCACAGTTCGGCGATGCCGCGCCGGATGCGGAGGGCCGCAAGGCCTATATGGCCGGCCTCACGTTTCGCACGCTGTCCGTCGCCAAGGCGGCACGTGCCTTGCAGGCCGGCAAAATCGAAGGGGTCGTCGAGGCGCCGGGCCGCGTGATCGTGCCGGCAAGCCAGGCGTTGAACGCGGTGTTGGAGTTCATCGAATAGGATCGGGCCGTCGTCAGGGCCGCTGGGGAGCGGCCGAGAAGGGACACAATGGAATACTACGATTGCTTCGCCGCAAGCTATGCCAACGCGCGCGCGAAGTTCCTGAAGGCTGCGACCGCGGCCCACGGTGAGGTGCGGTCGTTCCTGCACCCGGCGAAGAAGGCGCCGGACGGAGGGCCGCTGGCGATCGACGTCGCCTGCTTCGGCGACCGCAAGGCGCCGCGCCAGGGACTGTTCCTGAGCGGCACGCATGGCCAGGAGGGCTTTTCCGGCTCGGCCGTGCAGATCGGTTGGCTGAACTCGGGCGGTCCGGCGCGGTTGCCAACCGGTGTCGGCGTGGTGCTGGTGCACGGCCTCAATCCCTACGGCTTCGCGCACTTCACGCGCACGACCGAGAACAATGTCGACCTCAACCGCAACTTCATCGACCGCGATGCAGGACCGGCGCCGGCCAATCCGCATTACGAGACGCTTCATGCCGAGTTGCTGATCCGTGAATGGACCGACGCCGAGAACGATCGGGTCGCCGGCGTGCTCGACCGCTTTGCCGCGAGCAAGGGCCGCGACGTATTGTTCGACACCCTGGCGCGCGGCCAGTACGTCCACCCCGACGGGTTGATGTTCGGCGGCAAGGACCGCGAATGGTCCAACCGCACGCTCGAAACCATCGTCGCCGAAACCCTGGCCGGTGCCGAGCGCGTGGCCTTCATCGACTGGCACACCGGTATCGGCGAGTACGGCAAGCCGTTCTTCCTCTGCTTCAACAATCCCGCGGGCCCGCTGTTCGCCCGTGCCTGCGCGTGGTGGGGCAAGGACAATGTCGACGGCGTGCGGCCTCACGGCATGGAGCGGCCCAACTACACCGGCCTCGTCTTCCACGGCGTGCAGCGCTTCCTCGGCAATCGCGAGATGTGCGGCGCGGTGATCGAGTTCGGCACGCGCGGCGTCAACATGCGCCGCGTCCTGCGGCTGGACCAGTGGCTGCGCCGCCAGCACGGGCTCGACCCCGACGTGCGCGCCACCCTGCAGGCCGACATGATGGACGCCTTCTGCCCGTTCGACGGCCAGTGGCGCAAGGACACGCTCGACTACGGGCTGAAGCTCACCGACCAGGCACTCTCGGGGCTCTCTTCATGGTGACGATCAAGTACGACAACCAGGGCGATGCGATTTCGCGCGACGTACCGGCCGACAGCGTGGCGCTGATCGACGCTGGCGGCAATGGGACCGAACGCACCTATACCTACGCCGACATTGTCCGCCTCAGCGGCGCGGTGGCGCGCGGACTCCTGAAGCGCGGCCTGCAGCGCGGCGACAGGGTCGCGATCCTCTCGGCCAATCGCGCCGAGTTCCTGCTGACCTTCCTCGGCACGATGCAGGCGGGCCTGGTCTCCGTTCCGGTGAACTACAAGCTGCCGGCCGAGACGGTTGCCTATGTCGTGGGCGACTGCGATGCCAAGCTGGTGATCGGCGACGATGCGCGGCTGCCACTGGCGCCCGACGACGTGCCGAAACTCTCCTTCGACAGGGACTTCGAGAGCCTGCTGGACGAAGGCCCGTTCACGCCGTTGCCGATGAAGCCGGAGGAGCCGGCGATGTTCCTCTACACGTCGGGATCGACGGGCCGGCCCAAGGGCGTGGTGCTGTCGCACTACTCCCATCTCTGGGCGATCAGCCAGAGGATGCGCCGGCCGGCGCCGATCGGCCAGCGCGCCCTCGTGGCCGCGCCGCTCTATCACATGAACGGGCTGGCCATGTGCCAGACCACCTTCTCGCACGGCGACACCGTGGTGCTGCTGCCGCAGTTCACGACCCGCGGCTACATCGAGGCGGCCGCCAGGCATCGCGTCGCGTTCCTGACGTCGGTGCCGACCATGATCGCGATGATGCTGCGCGAACGCGAGCTGCTGGCGAACAACGACCTTTCGGCGGTCGAAGCGGTCCGCATGGGTTCCGCGCCGATCACCCAGTCGCTGATCGACCAGGTGCGAGAGGTGTTCCCCAAGGCCGCCATCAGCAACGGCTACGGCACGACCGAGGCCGGTCCCGTCGTGTTCGGCCCGCATCCCGAGGGACTGCCCCAGCCTGAACTCTCGACCGGCTATCCGCATCCGGCCGTACAGCTTCGCCTCGTGCGCGATGGCAGGGAAGTGCAGGACGAAGGCGCGCTCGAGATGAAGTGCGGCGCGCTGATGACGCACTATCACAAGCTGCCCGCCAAGACCGCCGAGGTCATGACGCCGGACGGCTATTACCGGACCAGCGACGTCTTCCGGCGCGACGAGAACGGCTTCTTCTATTTCGTGGGCCGGGTCGACGACATGTTCGTCTGTGGCGGCGAGAACATCTATCCCGGCGAGGTCGAGAAGATGCTCGAGCGGCATCCCGGCATCCACCAGGCTGCAGTGATTCCCGTTCCCGACGAGCTCAAGGGCCACAAGCCGATCGCCTTCGTCGTCCGGGCGGCGGGCGCCGACCTCGACGAGCAGGCGGTGAAGACCTACGCGCTGGCCAATGCGCCGGCCTACCAGCATCCGCGACGCGTGCTGTTCGTCGACGAGATGCCGCTCGCTGGCACCAACAAGATCGACAAGCGCGTGCTCGCCAAGCAAATCCCAACTGGAGAAGTATAAAAATGAAAGCTGCCGTCGTCCGTGAACATGGTGGACCGGACCGCCTCGTCTTCGAAACCAACTTCCCCGACCCGACGCCGGGCGAAGGCGACGTCATCGTCGCGGTGAAGGCCTCTTCGCTGAACTATCACGACGTCTTCACCCGCCGCGGCATGCCCGGCATCAAGGTGCCGATGCCCGCGATCATGGGCCTCGACGTAGCGGGCGAGATCGCCGAGGTCGGCCCGGGCGTCACCGGCTGGAAGAAGGGCGATCGTGTCCTGGTCGATCCGATCAACCGGGTCGAAGGCGGCCTGATGGGCGAGACGGTGCATGGCGGCCTGGCCGAACTCTGCAAGGCGCGCGCCCACCAGCTGGTCAGGATTCCCGACGGCGTGAGCTATGCCGATGCCGCGGCCCTTCCCGTCGCCTACGGCACGGCGCTGCGCATGATGGTCACCAACGGCCATGTCGCGAAGGGTGAGAAGGTGCTGATCCTCGGCGCCTCGGGCGGCGTGGGCGTGTGCTGCCTGCAGCTCGCCAAGCTGGCCGGCTGCGAGGTCATCGCCTGCGCCGGCACCGACGCCAAGGCCCAGCGCCTGGCCGAGCTAGGTGCCGACAAGACGATCAACTACGTCGAGAAGGATTTCATGAAGGAAGCCTGGGCGATGTACGGCAAGCCGACGCGCCGCGGCTCGCTCAGCCATCAGGGCATCGATGTCGTCGTGAACTATACCGGCGGCGACACCTGGGTGCCGTCGTTGAAGACGCTGAAGGTCGGCGGACGCTTGCTGACCTGCGGCGCCACCGCCGGATATGCCCCGACCGAGGACATCCGCTTCATCTGGACCTTCGAACTCAAGATCCTGGGTTCCAACGGCTGGATGCGCACTGACATCGAGAAGCTGCTCGAGCTGGTGCAGAGCGGCAAGCTCAAGGTGCTGGTCGACAAGGTCTTCCCGCTCGCCGAGGCGCGCGAGGCGCTGCGCGTGATCGAGGACCGCGAAGTGTTCGGCAAGATCGTGGTGGCGCCATGAGCGAGAAGCTCCAGCCGCTGACTCCGGAGGAGATGCAGGCGCAGCTCGACCGCTCGCCCTTCATCGCCTTTCTCGGCCTGAAGGTGATCGCGGCCGATCCTGCGAAGGAGGAGGTCACCATGAGCTGCGCCATGCGGCCGGAATTCGAGCGCGGCGCCGGCACGGGCCAGTGGCACGGCGGACCGCTCGCGGCGATCATCGACACGGTCGGCGACTATGCACTGATCATGGCGCTGCGCCGTCCCCTGCCGACCATCAACTTCCGCGTCGACTATCTCCGGCCCGCGATCAAGACATCGCTCGTCACGACGGCGCGCGTGCGCCGCGCCGGCAAGAGCGTCGGCGTCGTCGATGTCGACGTGTTCAACGAACAGAAGGCTCTCCTCGCCGTGGGCCGTGCGACCTACTCGACGCTGCAGACCTAGACCACACGGTATGAAGTTTGCTTCGTCCGGCTCGGGAATTGGGAACGGAGGGTGTCATGACGATCAAGGTTTCACGCCGCGTTTTTGGCGCGGGTATCCTGGCCACCGGTGTGGCCGGCACATCCCGGGGATCGTTCGCCCAGGGCACGCCCAAGCGGGGCGGCACCCTGGTGGCCACCTGGGGCGGCGGCGAGCCGCAGGCCTGCTACGTACCCGCTGGCGGCGGTTCGAGCCCGACCTTCTCTTCGTCCAAGCTCTTCGAGCGACTGGCTAAGCGCAACATGGACGGCACGTTCGAGGGCGTGCTGGCCGAATCGTGGAAGCCGGCGGCCGACTTCAAGTCCTACGTGGTGAAGATCCGCAAGGGCGTGAAGTTCCATGACGGCAAGGACATGACGGTCGACGACGTCGTCTATTCCGTAAGCGAGATATGGAAGAAGTATGCGGTCGCGTCGGCGCTCACCGACTTCGTCGGCATCGAGTCGCCGGACGCCGACACGGTCGTCTTCAAGTACAACAACCCGACGCCTGAGTTCTTCTTCGCCTCGACGCTCTGCTCGCCGGTCGCCTACATCGTGCCCAAGCATGTCTATGCCGGCAGCGATCCGGTCACCAATCCGGCAAACAATGCACCGATCGCGACCGGTCCCTGGAAGTTCAAGGAGTGGGTGCGCGGCAGTCACTTCGAGTACGTGAAGAACGAGAACTACTGGAAGAAGGACGAGCCCTATCTCGACCGCCTGATCATCCGCTACGTGCGCGATCCGGCGGGCCGCGCCGCGGCAATGGAAGCGGGCGACATCCATATCGGCGTGTTCAACCCGGTGGCACCGCCGGACATCAAGCGCCTGACCGGCACCGGCAAGTTCGTCGCCACGCCCAAGGGCTACGAGGAAGCGGTCTGGTCGACGACACTCGAGTGCAACATGCGCAATCCGGTGTTCGCCAAGCGCGAAGTCCGGCAGGCGATGTTCCACGCCGTCAATCGCGAGTTCATCGCCAAGACGGTCTATTATGGCTACGCGCGGCCGGGCACGAGCCCGATCTACTCCCCCAACAAGGAGTTCTACACCGCCGACACGTTCAAGACCGGCTTCGATCCCAAAAAGGCGGCGGCCCTGCTCGACGCGGCCGGCTTCCCGAAGAAGGCCGACGGCAAGCGCTTCACCCTGAACCTGCTCTCGGCGGGCTGGTTCCAGGAGAACGGCAAGGTCGGCGCCTATGTGAAGCAGGCGCTGGAGGATGTCGGCGTCGGCATCAACCTCACGGTTCCGGATCGCCCAACCTCGCTCAAGCGCATCTACACCGACTACGACTACGACCTGGCGATCTCCAACCAGGCCAATCCGTCGGAGCCGGTGCCGTCGACCACGCAGTACTTCACGACCGACGGCATCCTGAAGGGCGTACCGTTCCGCAACGCCTCGGGCTACTCCAATCCCGACGTCGACAAGCTGGTCGCCAGCATCAAGGTCGAGACCGACCCGGCCAAGCGCAAGGCGCTGGTCGTCGAGTTCCAGAAGATCATCGCGCAGGAAGCGCCGCTCCTGCCGCTGGTCGAGCTGGAATCGATCACGCTGGCCAGCACCAAGGTGCAGAACCACTCCACCGATCCGAACTTCCTTGCGGCGAGCTGGGGAGACCTATGGCTGGCGAGCTAGCCTCGCCGACGCCCGCCCTTCGCGGCTCCGCGCGCCGCACGGCGGCGCTGCGGCTCCTGCGGCGACGGCTGATCCAGGCCGTCCCGCTCATGCTGGGCGTAGTGGTGATCAACTTCTGCCTGATCCAGATGGCGCCGGGCAGTTTCCTCGAGCTGATGACGGCCGAGAACCAGGTGAGCGATCCGGCGACGGTCGAGCTGCTGCGCAAGACCTACGGGCTGGAAGATCCCGTCTGGATGCAGCTGCTGAAATACATCTGGGCGCTGCTGCACTTCGATTTCGGCTTCTCCTACCGGCAGAACATGCCGGTCATCCAGGCGATCTGGATCCACCTGCCGGCGACGATCCTGCTCATGGTGTCGAGCATCACGCTCGCGGTCACGATCGGCGTGGCGGCGGGTGTCGTGGCCTCGATGAAGGTGCGTACCTTCTGGGACAGCCTGGTCTCGATCGCCGCCATGTTCTTCTATGCCGCGCCCAGCTTCTGGCTCGGCATCATGATGATCGTGCTGTTCTCGGTGAAGCTCGGCTGGCTGCCGGTCGGCGGCATGATGAAGATCGGTGGCAGCGGCGGCGTGCTGGACATACTGCACCACCTGATCCTACCGACCCTGGCATTGGGCCTGTTCTATGCCGCGATCTACACCCGCGTGATGCGCTCCTCGATGCTGGAGGTCGCGCAGCTCGACTTCGTACGCACGGCGCGCGCCAAGGGCCTCAGCCGCAACCAGGTCACGATCCACCATGTGCTGCGCAACGCGCTGCTGCCGGTGGTCACGATCCTCGGCGTGCAGATGGGCACCGTGCTGGCCGGCAGCGTCGTGATCGAGAGCGTGTTCAGCTGGCCGGGCGTCGGGTCGCTGCTGTTCGACAGCGTGAGCTCCCGCAACTATCCCGTCGTGCTCGGCATCATGGTGCTGGGCTCGCTGGTCGTCATCGCCGCCAACATCGCGGTCGACCTCGTCTACATGTGGCTCGACCCGCGCATCGAGATCCGCTGATGCAACGCTTCGAGTTTCTGGGCCGCTTCGCCCGCAACCGCGGCGCCCTGGTCGGCGCCTGCCTGATCCTGGTCGTCGCCCTGATGGCGGTGTTCGCCTCAGTGTTCTTCCCGACCGATCCGCTGCGCATCGTCGGCCTGCCCGAACTGTGGCCCGGCGAGGATCCCGAGTTCCCCCTGGGGACCGATTCGCTGGGCCGCGACATCCTCTCGATGATCGTGCACGGTGCGCGGGCGACCCTGCTGATCGGCCTGTTCGCCTCGGCGGTCGCCACGATCATCGGTGTGGGTGTCGGCGCCGTCGCCGGCTATTTCGGCGGCTGGGTCGACGAGGTCGCCATGCGCGCGGCCGAGCTGTTCCAGACCATCCCGAACCTGATCTTCGTGCTCACCATCGTCGTCATCCTGGGCTCGACGCTGACCAACATCGTGATCGCCATTGGCATCGTGAGCTGGACGCCGATCGCGCGCATGACGCGGGCGGAGTTCCTGTCGCTCAGGGACCGCGAATTCGTGCAGGCCTGCCGATCGATGGGCATGAGCGACTTCCGGATCATCGTGTCGGAGATCCTGCCGAACGCCCTGCCGCCGGTGATCGTGCTGTCGTCGCTGGTCGTGGCCGGCGCGATCCTGTTCGAATCGGCCGTCTCCTTCCTCGGCCTGGGCGATCCCAACGTCGCGAGCTGGGGCCGGCTGGTCGGCGACGGGCGGCAGCTCATTCGCAGCTCCTGGTACATCTGCGCCATCCCGGGCATCGCGATCATGATCACCGTGCTCTGCCTCAACCTCGTGGGCGACGGGCTGAACGACGCGCTCAATCCGAAGCTGAGGGACCGGTGATGAACGGCTCGGTCCTTCCCCTCGAAATCACCGACCTCCGCACCACGCTCTTCACCCGCCGCGGCGAGATGAAGGCGGTCGATGGGCTGAGCCTCACCGTCGGCGCCGGCGAGACTGTGGCGCTGGTGGGCGAGTCCGGCTGCGGGAAGTCGCTGTCGGCGCTCTCGATCATGCGGCTTCTGCCCGATCCACCGGCGCGCATCGTAGGCGGCCAGGTGAAGCTCAACGGACGGGACATCGTGCCCCTGGCCGAGGAGACCATGCTCGGCATCCGGGGCAAGGAGATCGGCATGATCTTCCAGGACCCGCTCAGCTCGCTGAACCCGGTCGCCACGGTCGAGAAACAGATCGTCGAAGTGCTGATGACCCATACCGAGCTTGGCCGCGGCCAGGCGAGGGTGCGCGCCCACGAGCTGCTGGAGCTGGTCGGCATGCCTGACGCGGCCCGCCGCCTCGACGCCTACCCGCACCAGCTCTCCGGCGGCATGTGCCAGAGGGTGATCATCGCCATGGCGATCGCCTGCAGCCCATCGGTGCTGATCGCCGACGAACCGACCACGGCGCTCGACGTCACGGTGCAGGCCCAGGTGCTGGCGCTCCTGAAGAAGCTGCAGGCCGATGCCGGCATGGCGATGATCTTCATCACCCACGATCTCGGCGTGGTGGCCGAGACGGCCGACAGGGTCGTCGTCATGTATGCCGGCCGCAAGGTCGAGGAGGCGTCAGTCGACGACCTGTTCGAGAACCCGCTGCATCCCTATACGGTAGGCCTGATCGGCGCGACGCCGACGCCGGGCGCGGAGCGCGCCGAGCGGCTGGCCGACATTCCCGGCATGGTACCGCCGCTCAACGCCCTGCCGCAGGGCTGCGCCTTCGCGCCGCGCTGCAAGCGGGTGATGGACCGCTGCCTCACCGAGAAGCCCGCGCTCATGGCTCCCGGTCCCGGCCGCCTCGTCGCCTGCTTCGCGGCCGAGAGGGCCTGACCATGTCGTTGCTGTCCCTGCGAGACGTGCGCGTCCAGTTCAACACCGCGGGCGGCGTCGTGCGCGCCGTCAATGGCGTCAGCCTCGACCTCGCGGTGGGCGAGACCCTGGGCCTGGTGGGCGAATCCGGCTGCGGCAAGTCCACCCTGGGCAAGGCGATCATGAAGCTGGTGCCCGTCACCGGCGGTGAGATCCTGGTCGAGGGCGTCGATATCGCCCCGCTCGATCGCGACCAGCTCACCGACATGCGCCGCAAGGTGCAGATGATCTTCCAGGATCCCTACGGCTCGCTGAACCCGCGCTCGACCGTGGGCCGCTCAGTCGCCCAGCCGCTGGTGCTGGCCGGCTGGAAGGCCGACGCCACCGCCGAGCGGGTCGAGACTCTGCTGCGCTGGGTCGGACTGCCGAGCGACGCCAAGCAGCGCTACCCGCACGAATTCTCCGGCGGCCAGCGCCAGCGCATCGGCATCGCCCGCGCCCTCGCGCTCAGCCCCAGGCTGATCATCTGCGACGAGCCGGTCTCGGCGCTCGACGTCTCGGTGCGCGCCCAGGTCATCAACCTGCTCGAGGACCTGAAGAGCCAGTTCGGCGTCTCCTATCTCTTCATCAGCCACGATCTCAGCGTGGTCGAGCACATCGCCGACCGGGTGGCGGTGATGTATCTCGGCATGCTGTTCGAGGTCGGCGGCCGCGATCAGATCTGGAAGAGCCCGCAGCACCCCTACACCAGGGCCCTGCTGGCGGCCGCGCCGATCGCCAACCCCAGGCTCGCCCGCGCGCGCCAGCGCGCGGTGCTGCAGGGCGAGCTGCCCAGCCCGCTCGACCCGCCGCCGGGCTGCCCGTTCAATTCGCGCTGCCCCATGGCCCAGGATCGTTGCCGGGTCGAGAAGCCCGTCTTACGCCCGGTCGCCAACGGCGCGCAGGCGGCGTGCCATTTCGTCTGATTTGGCTATGATCCGGGCCATGAGACTGCCCGCCCTCGTCGCTGCCCTGCTTGCCACCGGTACCTTCGCCGGCGCTGCTTCCGCCCAGACCATGGAGTTCGCCTGCCCCGCCCCGGGCACGACCTTCACCTACGACAGTGGCGTCAAGGTCGTGGCGCGCGGTCACGATGGCATGGACTGCACCATGGAGCGCGTCGGCGGGAAGCCCTTCAAGCTTCGCGCCCTGCTGTTCGACAATCCCTCGGCCGACGGTGCCGACCTGACCGCCTTCCTCGCGGCGCTGCGGCCTGAGCGCCTGTGGCCGCTCGAGGTCGGCAAGAAGATCGAGGCGAGCTACAGGGTCGGCAACGGCACCTGGGCCTACACGCTCGCCGTGGCGCGGTACGAGCGGCGCACCGGACCGGGCGACAAGATGATCGATGCCTTCCTGGTCGAGATGAACGAGACCGGCGACAAGGGCCAGCGCACGATCTCGCGCTGGTGGATCTCGCCCGCCGACAGGTTCGCCATCCGCTACGATTTCAGCGACGGCGCCGGCAAGGCCAACCGTGCGGTGGTGACCGAGGTCTCGCGGTAGCCCGGTTTGACTTGAAGCCTTCCGACGCGCCTAGTCGCCTGCCCCCGGAGGATCAAGCCCATGAAGTCGGTTGCTCTCATAGCCCTGTTCGCCGCCCTTGGCGCAGGCAGCGTCTGTGCGCAGACCGCCTCCTTCCAGTGCCCGGCCAGCGGCACCCAATTCAGCTACAAGGGCGACGGGCTGGAAAAGGTGAACACCGCCTCCGGGCAAGATGGCACTGTCTGCCTGTACGACAGCCTCTCGAACGGCAAGACCGAGACGCTGCGCATGCACGGCGGCCTCGTCGGCTCCGTCGACGCACAGGGCGAGTCCTTCGCAAAAGGACTGGACCTCAAGGCACTGTGGCCGCTCACGGTCGGAAACAAGATCACGAATGCGGTCACTGTCGTGGGACGCGACGGCAAGAGCTACACTTCCACCGTGACAACGACCGTCGCGGCGTACGAGAAGATCACCGTGCCGGCCGGCACCTTCGACGCCTTCCGGGTCGAGGGAAGCAAGGCCGAGTCGAACCGCCGCGACATCCATTGGTGGGCGCCGGCCGTGTCCGCCTCGGTCAGGGAAAGCTTTCCCGACTGGCGCACGCCCGGCAAGACGATCACCCTCGATCTGGTATCGCTGAAGCCGGCCGCCAAATAGCGCCGCCGATGCTTTTGGCTACGCTACCGAGCCTGGGTCGGTGTTGGCGCCGCAGATCAGCGTAGCGACGCGTTCGCCCGGTGCGGGACGATACGCGCCCGCACGCAGCGCAGCGAGGCCGGTCGCACCGGCCGGTTCGGCGACGGTGCGCAATTCGTCCCACAGCGCGCGCTGCGTCTCGCGCACGGCCTCGTCGGTGACCAGCACGGAGTCGCGGACCAGCGTGCGGGCGACCTCGAAGTTGGGCGTGCCGATCCGGCTGGCGCCCAGCGCATCGGCTGCGATGCCGGAGATCGCGACGTCGACCAGCTTCCCGGCCTTCAGCGCCTCGTGCAGGGTCGGCGTGCCCTCGGTCTCGACGGCGACGATCTTCTTCGACGAGCCGATCGCGGCGGCGCAACCGGCGATCAGGCCGCCGCCGCCGACGGCGATCAGCAGCGTGTCGAATTCCGCCTGCTCGGCAAATTCCAGTGCGACGCTGCCGGCGCCGGCGAATACGACCTCGTCCTCATAGGCCGGCACGATCAGCGCGCCCGTCTCCGCCGCCCGCTTCTCGGACGCAGCACGCGCCTCGGCATAAACGGCACCGATCTGATGCACGACCGCGCCGTAGCTGCGCAGCCGCGCGACCTTGGCGGGCGCGGCGATGGTCGGCACGAAGATCTCGGCCTTGTGGCCCAGGGCGCGCGCGGCATAGGCCGCGGCGGCGCCGTGATTGCCACCCGAGGCCGCGACGATGCCCGCGGCCGGCACCTTCGAGGCGAGGAGCTTATGGAATGCGCCGCGTCCCTTGAACGAGCCGCTGACCTGCAACGATTCGAGCTTCAGCGCCAGCGGTGCCGTCACGCCGAGCGATCCGGCAGCTAGTTCGATGACCGGGGTGCGACGCACATGCGGCCGGATCAGGCCCCAAGCGGCCTCGACGTTGGAACGGGAGATCATGGCAACGACTTGTGCCGCTTATGTCCCCACGCTGCAACGCCAGGCGGCCGCTTTCCGGAGCAATTTCTCAATTGCCGAGATATGTCAGTTCCAGCCGCTGGGGAGACGCGAGTACCTTCTTCGCGGAAGAGATGGTTCGAATGCTACGTGGCGACTGCACGATCTCGTACATGCGGATCAGGCGTGCCAGTTCAAGGTCGATCGGCGTCGCCGTCGTGTCAGCCGATGCTCTGGCTTCCGCGATGCAGCCGGTGAAGGAAAACGGCTGATAGGCCGGTAGCTCATAAGGGGCCCATCCATCCATTCCCAGCGGACTCGGCCGTTCCATGATCCACTCGGCCGTACCACCCGACACCGTATATCCCGGGGGCGCACCGACATCGAACGCCTGGAGGATCAACCCGAGGGAAACGTTCTTGATGTTGAAGCGAACAGTCGAGGAGTCGAGCGCCGTTATGATGGCGCTGATCTCGTCGCCCGGCCTTACCGGCAGGTTGAGCGGTACAGGCGGCACATGCTGGCCGCGCGCCCACCATTGGTACCAGCTCCCGTATGTCGCCGCCCCCGTCGCGGCGACCCAGAACTGAGACGTGCCGATCTGAGGCAGCGTGGAATCCTTGTAGGACCTTTGCCCGTCGAGTCCTATCCACGTCGAGTTCCTGTACTCGGTTGCCACGCCTCCTGTGGGTGCGGTCACCGCTGGCACGACCCAGTTGGCCATGACCGACACGATGCTGCGCCCGCTACGGGGAGCAACATAGGCGCCCGACCAGTTGCTGCTTTTCTGGGAAGGCCACGAATGCGGCGTCGTTGGTGCCGTATGGGTCGTCAACAGTCGGCTCCCCGCAAGCGCCGGCGGGATCGCCTTCACAAACCGGATCGGAGCGCCCGACGCAGGTCGAGCGAGGAAGTTCCACCGGAATTGATAGCTTTGCGTGCCCGGCGTCCAGCTATCCAATGTTGGCAAGCCAAATCGCAGCCTGATGGCATCGTCGACACCCGAGCCGAGAGGATCAAACGACTCGGGCGGGCATTCCGCAAAATGAGTTCTGTCATACAGGCAGTTCAATGCCGCGGCCACGAGCGGCGGGACGCCTTCGAGATTGAGCATCTTGAATACTCCCTGGCCTTCTAGGGTCGCCACTCCTCAACCGCAGCATCCAAGGCAACATCAAATGTCGCGAACGGGCCGTATGCAGTTGCCGCTTCATCCGAGGCACTAAGAGTCCTGAGGCGATCCAGCACATGGCTGGCAATATGCTCACCGGCATCGGAGTCGCTCGGATAGTGCAGACCCGCAATTTCACGGTTGCGCGCCACCCTCCGCGCGAGAGCGTTCAGCGTCTCCCTCAGTGCGGTTTTATGGGCAAGCACTGGGATCGCCAGATCGAATACCAATCCCATGCACTTTGCCATCAGATGTGCTTGCGTCGCGTGCCCGCTTGGGAAGGATGAGTGTCCCGGAACCGGTATAGGCGGCATCAGAGCAGGCAGTTCCCAGGACGGTCTCGGCCTGTCAAACACATGCTTGTAGTGAAGCGCTGCAAACGACCCGATCAGACTCGCGATGTGCAGCATGCGGAAAGTGCGATAGTGCGAGCCCGGCGTGATGGCGAGTGCCTCCATGAATGCCGTTATGAACTCCACGTCCTGAGTCAGGATCTCACCCAATGCCGAGGCCCGTTCGTCGCGCGCCATCGCAAGCAATGTTTCCCATTCGATTTCCTGGATGGTCGAACCTTGACCAACAGGGGCATAGACATCGAGTAGCTTCTGGGCGAGAGCATCGTTGAGCGCCCGGGTATTCCACGTCTTTCCCGCCCAGCGGGCTGCCGTGAATTCCCTCAGTACACGCCATGCATACCAGCGCCCCGTCCAGTTGCGATCATGGAACCGGGCGACGTTGCCATTGGGGTAAGGTAAAGTGCGAAACTCAACTGTCTTACGCTGGCCACCTATGGTTGTGTCCCGAATATAGACACGCCGGTGCAAGTCCGATATCCGCCCCGGCGGATTTCCAGGAATTGGATAAGTCTCCATAACAAATGGGAAGTCTGCGCGGTCCGGCAGAATCCAGCCGCCACCGACATCGCCATTGATGCCCGCGTTGCCCGTATTGCCGGTGTTGCCCGTATTTCCAGTGTTGCCGGTGTTGCCCGTGTTGCTCATTGCAGCCTCTCCTCCCAATGTCTGCTCGAGAAACTCACAAGGACTATGCACTCCTCATTCCGGCAGGCCCGCGGCCCGCAGCTGTCCAATCCAGTTTCCAAGGATGGGCTCGACGAACGGGCAGCGCTGAGCGTAGGCGCCCAATCGAAAGTCGGGTTGCACCTGGATCAGGCGCCGGGCGGCAGCCTCGGCCTCCGCCTGACGCCCTCCGGCCACGAGGCTCGCGATCAGGGTTCGCAAGGTGAATCGAATGGACCGGTTCTGCGCGACGGCGCTGCGCGCCCACGTCACCGCCTGCCCGTAGTCGCCGCTTACGTAGTAGGCTTGGGCCAGAATTCCCTCGTGCCAGAACGTATAGGGATCCGCCGGTGCCAGCCGCTGGCCGCGCTCTGCGTGCGCCACCGCCAGGGCGCCATCGCCGACGAAGCCGCGAGTCGCACTGCTCATGGTCCAGGCCATGGCGACGCTTGGCCCCGCCTCGATCGCCCGGTCGAGGAAGCGAAGGGCCGTTCCGGTGTCATGCAGGAGAAACGCCTGGACGTGGCCATAGATAGCCAAAGCCAGGGCATCGTTGCCGTCACGTTCTATGGCGGCGGACGCCCGGTCGGCTGCCGCGCGCGCATCCGCGTCCGGGTCTGGCGAGCCGATCTCGCCGACGCGAAACACGTGCCACAAGGCCGCGTAGGTATAGGGAGGCGCGTAGCCCGGATCGAGGGCAATGGCCTGTTGCAGCAGTCCGCGGGCCTCCCGGAAGCTGTCGGCATCCATCCGGTAGAGGAGATCCAGGGCCTGGAGCAACAGATCGTAGGCCGTCATGCTGCTCGAATGCTTGCGCAGGGAGCGCTTCAGTTCACGCTCGCGCACGTTCGGCGCGATGGTCTTCACCAGCTTGAGTGCGATGCGGTCCTGCAAATCGAACAACTCGGCCGACGAGCCATCGTGGTTGTCGTTGGAAACGATCGTTCCATTGAGGGTGTCGGTAAGCTCGGTGTTGATCCGCAGACGATCTCCCGCATGGAGCACGCCACCCGCGAGAATGTACCGGACACCCAGCTTCCGCCCCACGGCGATGGGGTCGGCCCGACGGCGACCATAGGCCAGGGTCGATCCGCGGGAGATGACGAACAGTTCCTTGAGACCAGACAGTCCGTGGACGATCGCATCGACGACGCCGAGGGCAACATAGTCGGCCGCTCCTTCGGGATGGTTCGTGCGGAACGGCAGCACCGCGATCGAAGGTCTCGCTTCCTCCCCGACGGCCGCTTCGCCCAAGCGCTGCGGCGAGCTGGCATTCGGTTCGGGCCGAAGCGCGAAGACGCGCACCGGCTGCCGGTGGTTGCGCAACTGCAACTCGCCCAGATCGACTGCCGTCCGGCGTATTGCCGGTTCGAGCTCGTCGACAACGGATTGCGAGACGATCACGTCGCCGGGTTCGGCGTAAGCTTGCAGGCGAGCCGCGATGTTCACGCCATCGCCGAACACGTCATCCTTCTCGGTGATGACGGTCGAGAAATTGACGCCCATCCGGAACGTCAGCCTCAGACTGGGCGGCTGGCCGGCCGTCGCAACCGCGATCGCCTTCTGAAGTGCCAGGGCGCAACTGGTCGCCGCGCCGGCATCCTGGAAGATCGCCAAGAAGCCATCTCCAGTGTTCTTCACGATTTTGCCCTGATGCCCGAGGATCGCCGGCCCGATGACCTCGTCCAGCAGTCGCATCAACTCACGGTGGGTTTCTTCCTCCGCCGCTTCAATCAGGCGCGTGTAGCCAACCACATCCGCGACCAGGATGGCAGCTACCCGTCGTTGCACCTGTGTCATGGCGACTCGCGAAGCAGGCTAATTGGCGCGAGGCTAACCTATCCGCACGGTAAATGAAACTGATGTTCGGACACACAGGCGTTACCGCTGCACTGACCGCGCCCGTTCAATTTCACATACAAAATGCCGTATTCAAGGGCGCGCGAAGAACATCGCCAGGTGTGCGGCAACCGGGAACCGGTCGCCCCAGGAGTCATCAAGCGGCAATTTCCCTCGGCCGGGAATCACTTCCGGCAGGCCGGGACGTGACGCAGGTAATGGTCGAAGTCCGGCGTGCTGGCGCGCGGGTCCTTGGCTTCTTCGTCGTAGCGCCTGAGCCGTACCGCTTCGGCGTGATACGGATTGGCGCGGAAGGCTTCGACCTCGTCCGGCGACATCAGGCCGCCCTGCAGTTCGAGGCTGCGTACCGAGTCGGCCGCCAGCTTGCCGAAATAGTCGGACTCGACGGTGCAGAGATAACGCTTGGCCGTCACATGCAGGCGGACCGGCTCGCTGACGGCAGGCTCGAATCGCTCGGCCAGCCATTGCGCGCCCAGCTCCTCATGCACGTCATCGACGCCCTGCGAGGCCGGGTCTTCGCCCAGCCCGTGGATCATGTGTCCGACATCGTGCAGCAGCGAGGCCAGTACGGTCGCCGCCGGTGCGCCATCCGCTTCTGCCAGCGCCGCCGACTGCAGCGCATGCTGGAGCTGGTTGATGTCGGAGAGGCCGTAGCGCCGCGTGGCGCGGCCGGCGAAGATTTCCAGGAGTTCCTGGCGCAGTGTATCGCTCATGCGCTCTTTTTACCATGAACCGGGACGAAGCCGGGAATCATGGAAAGCGCCTGCTTCAAAGGGTCCACCTGCCACGCGCGCGTAACAAAATCGCCATGCATGTCGAGTCCGCCCGTCGGCCCCAGGAAGCAGGCGGTGCCCGGCGTCAGCGCTTTCGGGACAGTGCGGGTGAAAGGAATACGCCGCTTGGTCAAGAGCGCCTGCAGCATCGCGTTCTCGTCCTTGGTCGAATCGGTGAAGGCGCTCAGCAGGAAGGCCTGCCGGCGGCGGGCCGCGAACCAGGCGGCGAACTTGGCCTCCTCGCCATAGAGCGCATCCAGCAGGATCAGCCCGTTCACGCGATGGTTGGCGCCGCCGCGCTCCAGCGCATAGGCGGCCGACAGGTAGCCGCCGCTATAGGCCGCGATGGTCACCGGCGCGAGGTTGAAGCCACGGCCGGCGCTGCGGTTGCCGTAGAGGCGCATCAGCCGTTCCGCCGCCTCGTCGAGATATCTGGCGAAATGTCCGCCGCGCCAGAAATTGCCGGCGCTCGAATCCAGGGCGTCGTAGGCGAGCTGCGGCGCCACCAGGGCGATGTTCATCCCCGACTCGTCGACCTGTCGCGACACGGCCTGGCGCAGTACGACGTCGCGCTCCAGGGTGGCGCCCTGACCGTGGAGGAACAGCACGATCAGCACCGGCCGCGCCGGATCGAAGCCCTGCGGCAGGTAAAGCAGCGAGCGGCGATCGCTGTAGGTCGTTTCCTCCCAATAGACGTCGCCGCGCCCCGTCGTATGGCCGCGCCGCTTGCCGTCACGCGCGTCGAGGAAGGGCTTGGTCGTCTCCGGGATGAAGCCGCGATAGGGAAAGGGCGAGGCGTCGAAGGCCGCGAGCTGCGTCTTCGCCTCTTTCAGGCCTGGCGGCGGCGCGGCCGGGGCGGGCTTCGCAGCCTGCACCGGCGCGGCCTTCGCGGCAGGCTTGGCAGCCTGCCGCTTGCTGGGCTTCTTGGGTTTCTTGGGCTGGGCGTGCGCGGCGGTCGGCATCAGGAGAGCCCCCAGCAGCAGCGCCCGCCGCTTCACGCGACGGCGGACCGCGCTCCCCCCGTCGCCCGGGGCTGGAGCGGCATGATGACGGAGAAGAAGGCCGGCAGCGCGATCAGGTAGGCAAAGGCGCCGACCAGCACCACGGCCGGCAGGCCGAAGCTGGTCGCCACGATCGGCACCAGCGCGGCGCCGATCACCGAGAAGCAGCCGTTGATGCCCCAGGCCCACAGGAACATGTGGTCCTTGCCGAGGCGGCCCAGCATCGTCATCGCGGTCGGCATGGGGAAGCCCATGAGGAAGGCCGGCGGGAACACGATCAGCAGGCAGAGCAGGATGCGCAGCGCGTAGGGCAGCGTGCCGATCCAGTCGAGCGCGTAGTCAATGGTGAAGGCATAGGTCGCCAGGATCGCGAAGATCGCCAGGAAGACCTTGGGCATGAAGCTGCGGGCCCGGTCGAGGAAGCGCTCGGAGAAGAAGCTGCCCATGCCGGAGAAGACCAGCATGCCGGTGATCAGCACCGATGCCGAGACCGTGGCGTTGGAGAGGGCCAGGATGAAGTGGGAGATCATGCCCACCTCGACGATGATGTAGCCCAGGCCGAGGCACAGGAAGTACAGCATCGTGCCGGCCTTGCCGGGGTAGCGACTGAAGATGGTGCGCCAGCCGAACACGACCGGGAACAGCACCAGGGTCAACGCGAAGACCGTGGCGATGCCGAGCGTCGCCCACAGCAGCAGGTAGCCCCACTCGTCCTGCACCAGCTCGAGCCGGTCGGTGAACTTCAGCAGGTCCGGCACCTTGATGTAGGCGGCGAAGTACGGCTGGTGGTTGGTCAGGATGCGGGTATCGAAGACGTATTCGTCAGCGACCTTCTGCCAGCCGCCGTCGATCAGATAGTGCCAGGCGAGGCGGCCCAGCACGGTGGCCGGAACCTTGGGCGTCGGCGGCGCGGCGTCGGTCGGCGTGGCGTCGGTCGGCGTGGCGCCCGGCGCGGCTTCGGTCGTCATGCCGGGAGGCGGCTTGTCGTTGGGTTCCGACTCTGCGGGCGCGGTCGGATCGACCGCCTGGCCGGCGAAGAAGAACTGGTCGTGATAGTCCTGCAGGATCTGCTTCAGGTCGGCCGTGTCGACCTTCAGGCCGGGATAGTAGATCTCGTCGAACGACATCGCCTTGGTGTGGGCGTTGAGCAGCTCGATCTCCGCCGGCGTGAAGCCGTCGCGCTTGTAGAGGACGGTGGCGGTCGAGAGGTAGGACGAGACGACGTAGAATTTCTGGGCGATGTCCTTGCCGCCATCGACGTCGCGGGCCGCGGCAGCCATCGTCGCATAGAGCTTCAGCACCGACTTCGGCGGCTCTTCCTTGTTCCACAAGGTCACCGACAGGATTCCGCCTGGCGTCAGGGCGCGCATGTAGGCGCTCATCGCCTCGCGGCTGTACGAATACTTCTCGACGATCGAGAAGCCGCCGGGGCTCGACAGGCCGGCCGAATCGGCCAGCGACAGGTCGATCACGTCGTAGCGGTTCTTCGTATGGGCGACGTAGAGGCGGCCGTCATAGTCGACGACTTTGACCTTGGGGTTGTTCAGGATGTCGCCGGTGAAGTCGCGCAGGAACTTGTCTTCGCGGAAGGCGGTAAGCAGCGCGGGATTGCCCTCGGCCACCGTGACCTGGCTGGACCCCGACTTCAGCGCCACCGCCGTCGAGATGCCGCCGCCGAACTGGACCACGAAGGTCTTCGGGTCCTTCTCCAGCAGGTACGGGTAGTACATCGGCAGGTACTTGAAGTACGCCGTCTCGTCGGCCGGCAGGTCCTTAATGATGCCGGCCGGGCCTTCGGAATCGATGTAGAGGCCGAGATAGGCGTTGGACGGCATCTTCTTCAGGTTGAAGGCCGCATTGTCGGACTGGCCCGGCGCGAAATGCAGGTAGGAGCTGGAATAGACCTCGATGTAGCCGAACGGCGAGGCCCGCTCGTAGACGCGCACGGCATCGGGGAACTTGCGGGCGTAGGAGACGCCCTTGTAGTCGGACACGGCGAGCTTGGGGATGCCCAGCACCTGCGGCGCCAGATGGTGCACGGCCGCCGACAGGATGGCGACGATGACAATGGCCGCCATGCCCTTGCGATCGCCCAGCGCCACGAACCACAGGATTCCACCGGCCAGCCAGAGCAGCAGCGGCGCCATGATCAGATCGTCGGGCCGCCAGGCATACATGGCCAGCAGCACGGTGAGGCCGCACAGGCCCGAGCCGACGAGATCGGCGAAGTAGACACGGTTGAAGGTCTTCTGCGCCTTCAGGAAGATGACACCGAGATACAGCGCACCCGCGAGGAAGGGCAGGAAGTAGAGCACGAAGTTGGCGAACAGGCGCCACTTCTGCATCGGGTCGGAGATCAGGAAGATCGCATTGAACGGCACCTGCTGGGCGGCGAGGTTGCACACCACCATCAGCGGCCCGAAGGCCAGCAGGGCACCCTTCACGGAGCCGACCCAGTGACGCTCGAACCAGCTCTTGCCGACGCACATCACGGCACTGGTGAGACCGAAGCCGAACATGGCGAGGCTCACCACCAGCGAGCCGAAATGGGCCCAGCTGCCGACGGAGAACACGCGCATGATGCCGATCTGCAGCGCGATGATGCTGCCGGCAACCAGGCCTACGGACAGATAGAATGCGAGCGGCGGGCGATGATCGAGATCGACCGTGATGGACAAGGGGGATCTCCGTTGTTCTTGTTGGATCGCTTTGTGCGATCTCTAGAGGGGAAGGCTTTCAGCCGTTCCGATCTTGACTGTCATCCCGAGGCCGCAGGCCGAGGGACCCTTGCTGGTCGCGAAAGGTCCCTCGCTTCGCTCGGGATGACACCGGTACCGTGACGACAGCCTACAACCTTTAGCGGTTGTGCGTGCCGACGATCTTGTCGCCTTCGAGCTTGGTGAAGGGCACGAACGGCACGATCTTGCCGCCGTAGATGTCCTCGCGGCTCGTGGTGATGGAGCCGTCGGCGGCCTGCGTCTTGGTCACCTTGAGCACGCGCTGCGCGCCCGGCGGGCCGACCGGGATCACCATCAGGCCACCGGACTTGAGCTGCTGGAGCAGCGGCGGCGGCACGTGGTCGATGCCGCAGGTCACGATGATCTTGTCGAACGGGGCGGCTTCTTCCCAACCGTAGAAGCCGTCGGCGTTCTTGGTCTTGATGTGCTTGAACTCGGTGTAGCCCTTGTCGATCAGCTTGTCGTAGAGGCCCCGCGTCCGCTGGGCGAGCGGCGCGATGATCTCGATCGTGTAGGCGTTCTCGGTGAGGTTGGCGATGTAGGCCGACTGCACGCCCGAACCGGTGCCGATCTCGAGCACCTTCTCGCCGCGCTTGACGTCGATGACGTTGGTCATGCGGCCCTGGACGTGCGGGCCGGACATGGTCACGCCATAGCCGATGTCGAGGAAGGCATGCTCATAGGCGCGCTTGGCGATCGCCGGGCTGATCGCGGAGAATTCTTCGCGCGGGGTGAGCAGGAAGGCGCGCATGGTCGCCTGGCCCCAGATGTCCTTGTTCTTGATCAGGGCCTGGAAGCGGTCCCAGCGCTGGCCGAGGAACACGGGGTCCTCACCGCGGGCCTTGCCCCAGGCGATGAAGTTCTCACGCGAGTCCATCGGCGGGTTGAGGTCCCAGCTGTAGGGCTTGATCGTGGCAGCGATGGCCGGGGCGGCCAGAGCACCGGCGGCGAGCGCAACCGAGCCGGAGACGAAAGTACGTCTCTTCAAGATATTCCTCCTTGGCGCGGACACATTGAGAGGGAAAAACACCGGAAAAGCCCGGCGATTCGAGGCGGCCGCACGTCGAATAGATACGGGAATTGTGGCGGATTTGCCAGCGCGGCCATGCTAGGGGATCGGTAACAAATACGAATCAAGGGAGGACATGATGACCCGCAATCTGACCCGGCGCACCGCCCTGGGGGCCGCCGCCGCCCTGCCCGCCGCCGCTCTCCTGCCCCGTGGCCTGCAGGCCCAGGCCCCCTGGAAGCCGACCCAGAACGTGCGCATGGTCGTCCCGGCCGCACCGGGCGGCACCACCGACATCGCCGCCCGCCTGCTGGCGTCCTATCTGACGGAAGCCTGGGGCCAGTCCTGCGTCGTCGACAACAAGTCGGGCGCCGGCGGCGTCATCGGCTCGACCGAGGTCGTCAAATCAGCGCCGGACGGCAACACGATCCTGATGGGCAATATCGGCCCGCAGTCGATTGCCTATTCGCTCTACCGCAACATGCCCTACACGCCGGCCAGCCTGATCCCGGTGTCCAACGCCATCACCGCCCCCAACGTCCTGGTCGTCCACCCGTCGGTACCGGCCAAGACGGTGCCCGAGTTCGTGGCCTGGCTGAAGGCCCAGAACGGCAAGGCCTCCTACGCCTCGTCCGGCACCGGCCAGTCGCCCCATCTATGCGGCGCGTGGTTCCTGCAGCTCACGGGCACAAAGGCCGAGCACATTCCCTATCGCGGCGCCGCACCGGCGCTCACCGACCTGACCGCCGGCGTCACCCAGTTCTTCTTCGACAATCTCACGACCGCGATCGAGTTCGTGCGGGCGGGCAAGCTGCGGGCTCTCGGCCTCACCTCGGCGCAGCGCAACCCGCTCACCCCCGACCTGGTCCCGATCTGCGAGACCATGCCGGAGCTGAAGCCGTTCGACGTCTCGACCTGGTTCGGCGTGTTCCTGCCGGCCAACACACCCAAGCCCATCGTCGATTCGCTCAACGCCCAGATGAAGGCGAGGCTCGCCGACCCGAAGACCCTGGAGCGGATCAAGACCATGGCGGGCTTCCCCGCCTACGGCACGCCGGCGCAGTTCAACGACTTCGTGAACGCGCAGATCGCGCAATGGAAAGGCGTCATCGACAAGGAAGGCCTGAAGCTCGACGTGAACTGATTGCCGGGGGCGCCCTGACTTCCCGCACGACCATAATTCGCTAGGGCCGCCCCATGAGGTGGGACGTTCCCTTCAGGCGATAGCCAAGACGCTCGTAGAAGGCCCGCGACCGGTCGCGATCGATACGGGTGTAGAGAGCGGTCGAGGGCAGGCTTCGGCCGGCACCCCACGCTTCGGCCTCGCGCATCAGCGCCTCGCCGACGCCGGCGCTGCGCCGCTCGGCTTCGACGACGAGCGCCTGCACGACGACTTCACAGGGCTTCTCCAAGGCCGGTCGCACGAAGGCATGCAGCACGCCAGCGACACGGCCATCTTCTTCGGCAACGAAAATCCGATGATCCGAAGTCGCCGCGACCCGCTCGAAGCGCATCTGGAATTCCCGCGGATCGACGGGGTAGCCCAACTGCCCGATCAGGAGATGGACTGCCGCAAGGTCGTCCTTGCCGGCGTCACGAACGATCATGGTTGTGGCCTCATGTGTGGGCGCGAGTGTCGATGCACGGTAGGCGGCGCTCCCGGCCTTGCCAAGCGGCGACCCGGGCCTACTATCAGTATTCTGATATTAGGAGCCAGCGATGTCCCAGCCCCGTCTCACCTACGATGCCTTCGCGAAGATCGCGCCCGTCGCCCAGCGGTCGCTGATCGCGATGGGCAAGCAGGCCGACGATTCGGGGATCGACAAGCAGATCATCGAACTGGTGAAACTGCGCGTCTCGCAGCTCAACAACTGCGCCTTCTGCCTTCAGATCCACCTCAACGTCTCGCGCAAGCTCGGCCTACCGCAGGAGAAGCTGGACCTGGTCGCCACGTGGGAAGAGGCCGGCATCTTCTCAGAGCGGGAATGCGCGGCGCTGGCCTGGGCAGAGACGCTGACGCGCCTGGTGGGCCACAGCGTGCCGGACCAAGCCTACGAGGCGGTCCGCCTGCACTTCAGCGAAGAAGAGGTCACCTTCCTGTCGGTCTCGATCGCCACGATCAATGCCTGGAACCGGCTGGGTGCGGCCTTCCGCTTCGCCCCGCCGATCCAGAGGACAGCGCGGGCAGCTGCCTAATACGCAAATGACAATCGTTTGCAATTAGGCTAGAGATGCTGTCATGCCTGACGTCACCCATGCGCGCGAGCCTCGCCTCCTCGCCCTCGACCAATTGCTGTCCCGCCGTTCGGCGGGCACCTTGCAGGAGCCCGCGCCCGAGGGAGCCGACCTCGACCTCATCCTGGATGCCGGCCTCCGCGCACCCGATCACGGGCGGCTGAAGCCCTGGCGCTTCGTCATCATCCGCGGCGACGCCCGCCTGGCCTACGCCGAAAAGCTGGCCGAGGCCGCCACCGTGCGTGATCCGGCGAATGCCGCGACGCTCGCCGAACGCTATCGCGCCTGGGTTCGGCGCACGCCGATGCTCATCGCCGTCGGCGCCATCATGAAGCCGGGCAACATTCCCGAGATCGAACAGCTGCTGGCCGCCGGTGCCGCGGCCATGAACATGCTCAACGCGCTGCACATGCTGGGCTATGGTGGCATGTGGGTCACAGGCCCCAACGTGTACGATGCGAACGTGAACAGGCTGCTGGGCTTCGAGGCGCCGTCGCGCCTCGTCGGCCACCTCGCCGTCGGCACACCCGCGCCTTCGACGGCCCCGGTGCCGGCGCGGCCCGACCGGGCCGCGCACGTTGCTGAATGGACGCCCGGCTGAGCCGGACTTCGCCCTACTTGCCGGCCGCGTCGAGCGCCTGGGCGAGATCGGCGAGGATGTCGTCGATATGCTCGAGGCCGATCGACAGCCGCACATAGCCGTCCGAGACGCCGGTCGCGAGCTGCTCCTCGGCCGAGAGCTGGGAGTGCGTGGTCGAGGCCGGATGGATCGCGAGGCTGCGCGCGTCTCCGATATTGGCGACGTGATAGAGGAGCTTCAGCGAATCGATAAAGCGCCGTCCCGCTTCACGGCCCGCCGCCAGCTCGAAGCCGACCAGCCCGCCATAGCCGCCCTTGAGATAGGTATCTGCGCGCCGACGCGTCTCGCCGATCTGCTGCGACGGGTGGATGACCTTCGTGACCTCGGGCCGCTTGGCGAGGAAGTCGGCGACCGCCTGCGCGTTCCTCACATGGCGCTCCATGCGCAGGGTCACCGTCTCGATCCCCTGCAGGATCAGGAAGGCGTTGAACGGCGACAGCGCCGATCCCAGGTCGCGCAGCAAAGTGGTGCGCGCCTTGATGATGTAGGCCACGGGGCCGATCGGCTTCACGGCCTCGACCCAGACGGCGCCGTGATAGCTGGGATCCGGCGTGTTCAGCGCGGGCTGGCGCTTGGGATGCGCGCCCCAGTCGAAGTTTCCGCCATCGACGATCAGGCCTGCGATCGAATTGCCGTGGCCCCCGAGATACTTGGTGCCGGAATAGACGACGACCGCGGCGCCATGATCGAACGGCCGCGCCAGGATCGGCGCCGCCGTGTTGTCGACGATCAGCGGGATGCCGAGCGGCCGGCCGATTTCGGCCACTTCCCGGATAGGGAAGACCGCCAGCTTCGGATTGGGAAGTGTCTCGGCGTAGTAGGCACGGGTGCGGTCGTCGGTGGCGCGCGCGAACGCCTGCGGATCGGACGGGTCGACGAAGCGGACCTCGATGCCCTGGTCCTTGAGCGTGTGGGCGAACAGGTTCCACGTGCCGCCGTACAGGTCGGTCGAGCTCACGACATTGTCGCCGGCCTTGGCGAGGTTCTGGATCGCGAAGGCGGAGGCCGCCTGCCCCGAACTCACGGCCAGCGCAGCCGCACCGCCTTCGAGCGCGGCGATGCGCTGCTCCAGCACGTCGAGCGTGGGGTTGCCGATGCGCGTGTAGATGTTGCCGAGTTCCTTCAGCGCGAACAGGTTCGACGCGTGCTCGGTGTCGCGGAACTGGTACGAGGTGGTCTGGTGGATCGGCACGGCGACCGAACCGGTGGTGGCGTCGGCGCGCCAGCCGGCGTGCAGCGACAGGGTCTCGGGATGGCGGGAACTGGTCATGATGGCCTCGCTTTGCGACGAGCGGCCAAACTCGTGGCAAGCGGCGGCGCAGTCAAAGGGAATGGCTGCCGACGTCCGACAGGCGGACGATGGAGTCAGCCTCCCCGGACCGACCGTCGCAGCAAAATTTTCTCTACTGCCGGGGCGAAGAAACCGTCTGCGCGGCAGGCGGCGGTAAGGCCGGCGGCGCCGGATTGGGCTGGTTGAGCCCGCCAATCGGCACCGGCGGCGGCAGGTCTTCCTGGCGCCAGCCGCCGCCCAGCGCCTTCACCAGATTGGCGCTGGCCGTGAGCCGGTTGAGGCGGATGGTGAGCAGGGTCTGCTCGGCGGCGAGAGCGGCGGTCTGGGTCTGCACCACGGTCGTGTAGGGAACGGTGCCGACCCGGTACTGGTTGAGCGAAAGGCGCTCGGCCTCGCGGGCCGCGGCGACCGCGGCGCGCTGCACCTGCTCCTGTTGCACCAGGATACGCTGTTGCGCGAGCGCGTCCTCCACCTGCTGGAAGGCGGTCAGGATGGTCTGGCGATAGGTCGCGACCGTGGCGTCGTAGCTCGCGCGCGCCCCCTGGACCTGCGCCGCGAGGGCACCACCGTCGACCATAGTGCCGGCAATCTGCGGCCCTACGGACCAGGCCGCCGTGCCGAGCTGCAGCAGCGAGCCCAGGCCGCCGCTCAGGAAGCCGATCGTCGCGCCGAGCGAGATCTGCGGATAGTAGGCGCCCTTGGCGACGCCGACCTGCGCATTGGCCGCCGCCATCTTCCGCTCGGCCGAGGCGATGTCGGGCCGCCGTTCCAGCAGGGTCGAGGGAACGCCCGAGTCAACCGTCGGCACCGTGAGCCGCGTCGGCGCCGGTGCGATGCTCACTTCCGACGGCGCCTTGCCGACCAGAAGAGCGATCGCATGCTCCAGCAGGGCGCGGTTGATGGCCTCGTTCACGAGCTGCGCGCGGGTCTGTTCGTACTGGGTCTGGGCCTGCACCAGGTCGACCTTGGAGACGATGCCGGCATCGACCTGGTTCTGCGCGATCTGCATCGACCGCTGATAGGCCGCGACGGTCGCCTCGTAGAGCCGCTTGCGGTCGTCGGAGATTCGCAGCGCCGCGTAGTTCGTGACGAGATCGGTCTGTGCCGACAGGCGCGCATTGGCGAGATCGGCGTCGCTGGCCTGCGCCGCCGCCGAATCGCTCTCGACCTGGCGGCGGATCGTGCCCCAGAGGTCGAGCTCCCAGGTGAGGGTGAAGCCGGTCGAGTACTGGCCGATCGTGGAATCGTAGCGGGTGATCGTCGACGTGCCGCCGGCGGCCGTGGTACCGCGCAGACCGCCGGTGCCGGTCTGCTGCGCCGACCCGGTGCCGGAGATGCTGGGATAGAGGGCCGACTGATCCTGGCGGATCAGCGCCCGTGCCCGCCGGTAGTTGGCCTCGAAGATCTTCAGGTTCTGGTTCGAGACGTCGATCTGCGCCGCGAGACCGTCGAGCGTCGGATCGCCATAGACCTGCCACCACGTCCCGCGATCCGCACCGTCGCGTGGCTGGGCCGGGCGGAAGAGCGACGCCGCGCCAGGCGGCAATTCCGCTTCCTTGAATTGGGGTGCCACGGGACTGGCAGGCGGCGGACGTTCATAGTCCGGCCCGACGAGGCAGCCTGAGACGAGCAGCAGAGGAAGAAGCGCCGCGCTGCGCCTCATGCCGGCACTCCGCCGCTGCCCATCGCACGCGCGACGCGGCTCGCCTGGTCGCGGTCGCGGCGGCGGAAGCGGTCGAGATAAAGGTAGATCACGGGTGTGGTGTACAGGGTCAGGATCTGACTCACGATGAGGCCGCCGATAATCGAGATGCCGAGGGGTCGGCGCAACTCCGCGCCGTCGCCATAGCCGATGGCCAGCGGCAGGGCGCCGAGGATCGCGGCCATGGTCGTCATGAGGATAGGCCGGAAACGCAGAAGCGCCGCCTGATGGATTGCGACAGAGGGCTCGAGCCCCTCGCCGCGCTCGCGCTCCAGCGCCACGTCGATCATCATGATGGCGTTCTTCTTCACGATGCCGATCAGCAGCAGCACCCCGATCATGGCGATGATGCTGAATTCGACGCCCGAGAACTGCAGCGCCAGCAGCGCGCCGATGCCGGCCGACGGCAGGGTCGACAGGATCGTGATGGGATGGATGTAGCTCTCGTAGAGGATGCCGAGCACGATATAGACGGCGGCCAGCGCCGCCAGCACCAGCAGGAGCTGGTTGTTCAGCGATTGCTGGAAGGCCCGCGCCGTCCCCTGGAACGACCCGTGCAGGGTGGTCGGCACGCCGATCTCGCGCATCGTGTCGTTCACGTATTGCACGGCATCGCTCAGGGTCTTGCCCGGCGCGAGATTGAACGAGACGGTGCTGGCCACGAACATGCTCTGATGGTTCACCGCCAGCGGCGTCGTTCCGTATTCCCAGCGCGTCACCGAAGACAGCGGCACCAGCGTCTCGGGCGTGGTGCTGACCGCCGCACCCGTCGAGGCCGAGCCGCGGCCGCTGACGGCGATCTGGTTGGTGCGCAGGTTGCGTACCGCCTGGGCCGGATCGATGGTCAGGGCACCGGCCGCGCCCGTCGAGGCGGAACTCGTGCTGGAAGAGGTAATGCCGCCCGTCGACTGCGTGCCGCTCAGGGCCCCGCCGGATTTGCTGACATAGATGTCCTTCAGCGATTCGGGGCTCTCCCACCATTGCGGCGCCACTTCCATGACCACGTGATACTGGTTGAGGGCGTTGTAGATGGTGGAGACTTGGCGCTGGCCGAAAGCGTCGTAGAGCGTCGCGGAGATGTTGCGGGTCGAGATGCCGAGGCGGCTGGCCGCGTCGCGGTCGATGGTCAGGTTCAGCTGCAGCCCGCGCTGCTGCTGGTCGGAATCGACGTCGGTGATCACAGACGTATCGGCCTGCAGGGCCTGGGTGAGCCGCGGCCCCCAGGTGTAGAGGTCGGGCAGCGAATCGGCCTGCAGGGTGAACTGGTACTGGGCGTTGCCCTGGCGTCCACCCACGCGAATGTCCTGCACGGCCTGCAGGAACAGCATGGCGCCGGGAACCTGGCCGAGCTTTGGCCTGAGCCGCGCGATCACCTGGTCGGCCGTGACGTCACGTTCGCTGAGTGGCTTCAGGGTCGCGAACAGGAAGCCTGAATTCGTCTGCCCGCCGCCGGTGAAGCCGGCGACGCTCTCGACCGCCGGATCGGACCGCACGATCTCGACGAACTGGCGGAACTTCCGGCGCATCGCCTGGAACGAAATGCTCTGGTCGGCGCGGATGCCGCCCATGATGCGGCCCGTGTCCTGCTGCGGAAAGAAGCCCTTGGGAATCGTCACGTAGAGATGGATGTTGAGGATCACCGTCGCCAGGAACACGAACATGGTGAGCAGCCGATGGCGCAGCACCAGCCCGAGACTGCGACCATACAGGTGCTGCAGACCACCCAGGCCGCGCTCGCTCAATCGTGCGAAGAAGCCGGGCTCGCGATGGGCGCCCGGCGGCCGCAGCACGTAGGCGCACATCATGGGCGTGGTCGTGAGCGACACGACCATGGAGATCAGGATCGCCATCGACAGGGTCACGGCGAACTCGCGGAACAGGCGGCCGACGATCCCGCTCATGAGCAGGATCGGGATGAAGACCGCGATCAGCGAGATGCTCATCGACACGACGGTGAAGCCGACCTCGCGGGCGCCCTTCAGGGCCGCCTCGATCCGCGACATGCCGGCCTCGAGATGGCGGGTCACGTTCTCCAGCACGATGATCGCGTCGTCGACCACGAAGCCCGCCGCGATGGTGAGCGCCATCAGCGACAGGTTGTTCAAGCTGTAGCCCAGCAGGTACATGCAGCCGAACGTGGCGACCAGCGACACCGGCACCGTGACCGCCGCGATGAAGCCGGCCCGGGCCGAGCGCAGGAAGGCGAAGGTCACCAGCACCACCAGCACGACGCCGATGACCAGCGATTGCTCGACTTCCCTGAGGGCCGCGCGGATCGTCGTCGTGCGATCACTCACCACCTCCAGCTCGACGTCGTTCGGCATCGAGGCCTGCAGCTCGGGCAGCAGCGCCTTGATCTCGTCGACGGTCGCGATGATGTTCGCGTTGGGCTGCTTGTAGATGATGACCAGCACCGACCGCTTGCCGTTGGCCTGGCCTTCGTTGCGGATGTTCTCCGTCGAATCGATCACCTCCGCCACGTCCGAGAGCCTGACCGGGGCGCCGTTGCGCCAGGCGATGATCAGCGACCGGTATTCGTCCGCGACGGCGGCCTGGTCGTTGGAATAGATCTGGAAGCGCTGGTCGCCGACCTCGAGCGCGCCCTTGGGCGAATTGGCGTTTGCGGCCGCGAGCGCCGCCCGCACGCTCTCGAGGCCGATACCGTATTTGTTCAGCGCCGTCGGGTTCAGCTCCACCCTCACCGCCGGCAGCGAACTGCCGCCCAGCTGGACCTGGCCGACGCCGCTCACCTGGCTCAGCTTCTGCTGCAGGATGTTGGAGCCGGCATCGAACAGGCGGCCCTGGCCCAGCGTGTTCGACGTGAGCGCGATCACCATCACCGGCGCGTCGGCTGGGTTGATCTTGCGATACTGCGGATTGCTGCGCAGGTCGGCGGGCATGTCGGCCCGCGCGGCGCTGATCGCCGCCTGGACGTCGCGGGCCGCGCCGTCGATGTCGCGCGACAGGTCGAACTGCAGCGTGATGCGCGAATTGCCCACCGTGCTGGACGAGGTGATCTCGCTGACGCCGGCGATCGCGCCCAGCCGCCGTTCGAGCGGGGTCGTCACGCTGGTTGCCACGGTCTCCGGCGAGGCGCCGGGCAGGGTCGCCGTCACCTGGATGGTCGGGAAGTCGATCTTGGGCAGCGGCGATACCGGCAGGCCGAAGAAGGCCACCAGGCCGGCCAGCGCCAGGCCGATCGTCAGCAGCGTCGTGGCGACGGGGCGCGCGATGAAGGGCGCCGACAGGTTCACGGCGTGCTTTCTCCCGCCCCGCCCCGCGCCGGGTGCAGCGGCGTATCGAGCGGCACACCGCGCAGGCGGCGACCGAGCCGGTCGAAGGCGAGATAGATGACGGGCGTCGTGAACAGCGTCAGCAGCTGGCTGACGATCAGGCCGCCGACGATGGTGAGCCCGAGTGGCTGGCGCAGCTCGGACCCCGTGCCGGTACCAAGCATCAGCGGCAGCGCGCCGACCAGGGCCGCGACCGTGGTCATCAGGATCGGCCGGAAGCGCAGCAGGCAGGCCTGGTGGATCGCCTCGCGCGGTGCCTTGCCCTCATTGCGCTCGGCATCGAGGGCGAAGTCGATCATCATGATCGCGTTCTTCTTCACG
Source organism: uncultured Reyranella sp. (assembly GCF_945957355.1). GTDB lineage: Bacteria > Pseudomonadota > Alphaproteobacteria > Reyranellales > Reyranellaceae > Reyranella. The sequence continues at coordinate 40,017 of NZ_CAMFKM010000014.1, forward strand.
ATGCCGATCAGCAGCACGATGCCGATGATGGCCACGATGCTGAGGTCGGTGCCGGCCAGCATCAGGGCGAGCAGTGCGCCGATGCCGGCCGAGGGCAGGGTCGAGAGGATTGTGATCGGGTGGATGTAGCTCTCGTAGAGCACCCCGAGCACGATATAGACGGTGACGATGGCGGCCAGGATCAGCAGGAGCTGGCTGTCGAGCGACCTCTGAAAGGCCAGCGCCGCGCCCTGGAAGTGCGTCGTGATCGAGCGCGGCATGCCGATCTCGCGCTGCGCGGCGACGATGGCGTCGACCGCCTGCCCCAGCGCGAAGCCCGGGGCGAGATTGAAGGAGATGGTGGTGGCCGGGAACTGGCCGAACCGGTCGAGCCGCAGTGGAGCCGTGCGCTCCTCGAACGTCGCGATCGCCGACAGCGGCACCTGCTTGCCGGCCGTCGAGCTCGGCAGATACAGGTCGTTGAGCGAGGCGAGCGAGCGCGACAGCTCGGGTTCGACCTCGTAGATGACCCGATACTGGTTGGACTGCGTGTAGACGGTCGAAACGATGCGCTGGCCGAACACGTCGTAGAGCACGTTGTCGACCGTTGCGGCCGTAATACCGAACCGCGCCGCGGCATCCCTGTCGATCCTGATGAACATCGACAGTCCCTTGTTCTGCAGGTCGCTGGTCACGTCGACGAGTTCCGGCTGCTTTGCCAGCCGGTCCATCAGGCGCGGCACCCAGGTATCGAACTCGGCGGCATTGGCCGATTCCAGGACGAACTGGTACTGCGTGCGGCTCACCGTCGAATCGATGGTGAGATCCTGCGCCGGCTGCATGAAGAGGGAGATGCCCTGGACTCCCGAGGTCTCGCGCTGCAATCGGCGGATCACCTGGGCCGCCGTCAGCGAACGCTCGCTGCGGGGCTTGAGGTTGATCAGCATGCGACCGGAATTGAGCGTGGGGTTGGTGCCGTCGACGCCCACGAAGGACGTGAGGCTTTCGACGTCGGGATCCTCGAGGATCGCCTCTGCGAGGGCGCGCTGGCGCTGGCTCATCGCGGCGAAGGAGACGCTCTGCGGTCCCTCGGTCACGGCCTGGATCAGCCCGGTGTCCTGCACCGGGAAGAAGCCCTTGGGAATGACGATGTAGAGCACCACCGTGAGCACCACCGTACCGACCGCGACCAGCAGCGTCAGCGCCTGGTGCCGGAACACCACGACCAGGCAGCGGTCGTAGAAGCGGATGACACGGGAGAACCAGCCCGTGCCCATCGTTTCCGACTCGACGGCGGCGGGCGCCTTTTCGTGCGTCACGGCCGCCGCCTCATGCGGCCGCTGACGCAGGAACTGAGCGCACAGCATCGGCACGAGGGTCAGCGATACGACGGCGGAGATCAGGATGGTGACGGACAGGGTGACGGCGAACTCGCTGAACAGCCGGCCGACCACGTCGCTCATGAACAGCAGCGGGATCAGCACCGCGATCAGCGAAACGGTGAGCGACACGACCGTGAAGGCGATCTGTTTCGAGCCCTTGAGCGCCGCCGTCTTCGGATCGTCGCCGCGCTCGATGTAGCGCGCGATGTTCTCGATCATGACGATCGCGTCGTCGACCACGAAACCCGTGGCGATGGTGAGCGCCATGATCGACAGGTTGTTGAGGCTGAAATCGGCGAGGTACATCGCCGCCAGCGTGCCGACGAGCGACAGCGGCACCGACAGGCTCGGGATGACCGTCGCCCGCGCATCGCCCAGGAAGGCGAAGATCACGGCCACGACCAGGACGACCGCGAAACCCAGTTCGATCTGCACGTCGCGGACAGAGGCGCGGATGGTCAGGGTGCGGTCGGTGAGGACGGTGATGTCCAGCGAGTTGGGCAATGTCTCGCGCAGGGTCGGCAGCAGGGCCTTGATGCGATCCACGACCTCGATGACGTTGGCGCCGGGCTGCCGCTGGACGTTCACGATCACGGCCTGGGTGTTATTCGCCCAGGCGGCGATCCGGGTGTTCTCCTGCCCCTCCTCCACCGTCGCCACGTCGCGAACGCGCACCGGCGCGCCGTTGCGATAGGCCACGACGATGTCGCGGAAGGTATCGGGATCGGTGATCTGATCGTTGGCGTTGATGGTGAGTGCGCGCGCCGGCCCGTCGAAATTCCCCTTGGGCGTGTTGACGTTGGCGTTGGAGATCGTGGTGCGCAGGTCGTCGATGTTGAGGCCGTAGGCGGCGAGCGCGGTCGGGTTGGCGCGGATGCGCACGCCGGGCTTCTGACCACCCTCGAGATTCACCAGACCGACTCCGGGAAGCTGCGAGATCTTCTGCGCCAGCCGGGTGTCCACGAGGTCGTGGACCCTGGTGAGCGGCTCGGTCTTCGAGGTGACGGCAAGCGTCAGCACCGGCGCATCGGCCGGATTGAACTTGGCATAGATCGGCGGCGACGGCAGGTCGCCCGGCAGCAGGTTGCCGGCGGCGTTGATCGCCGCCTGGACCTGCTGCTCGGCGACGTCGAGGCCGAGCTTGAGGTCGAACTGCAGGGTGATCGACGAGGCGCCGGCCGAGCTGGTCGACGTCATCTGGTTGAGCCCCGGCATCTGGCCGAACTGGCGTTCAAGCGGTGCGGTGACCGAGGTCGTCATCACCTCCGGGCTGGCGCCCGGATAGATCGTGAGGACCCGGATCGTCGGATAGTCGACCTGCGGCAGGGCCGACAGTGGCAGGAAGCGATACGCTATGATGCCGACCAGCATGATCGCGACCATGAAAAGCGAGGTCGCGACGGGCCGTTCGATGAAGATCCGCGACGGATTCATGTCGCGGCCGCTCTACTGGTTGGTCTGCGTGGCGGGGCGCCCGACGCCGCTTCCGGGGACAGCTCCAGTACCACCGTTGACCTGCTGGCGCCGGCGCTGCCCCTCTGCCGGCGGCTGGGCGTCGGGCGGCGCGTTGGCGACCGGCGGTCCCGCCGAGGCACGCGGCGCCGGCACGGGCTTGCGGATCTTGGCGCCGTCACGCAGGCGGTCGACACCGTCGATCACGACCTGATCGCCGACCTTCAGGCCCTTGAGGATTGCCACCTTATCCCCATCGGTCGCGCCGAGCTCCACGACCCGGATCTCCACCGTATCGTCGGCCTTCGCGAGATAGACGAACGTTCCGGGTTGGCCGCGCTGGACGGCCGCAACGGGGACCACGACGGCATCCTTCACCGTGTCGGCCAGCAGGCGGACGTTCACGAACTGGTTGGGGAACAGGGATTCGTCGGCATTGTCGAAGATCGCCCGCAGCTTCACGGTGCCGGTCGTGATGTCGATCACGTTGTCCGTGGTGTCGAGGCGACCGACGGCCAGCTCGTTCTTCTGCGCGCGATCGAGCACGCGCACTTCGAGGTTTTCACCGGTCTTCAACCGTTGCCGCACCAGCGGCAGGGAATCTTCGGGGATCGTGAACAGGACCGAGATCGGCTGCACCTGAATGATCACGCAGATGCTGCTGGCGTCACCCATCGTGACGTAGTTGCCCTTGTCGACCATGCGCAGGCCGATCTTGCCGGTGAGCGGGGCGACGATCCGCGTGTAGGTGACGTTGAGCTTGGCCGCATCGACCTGCGCCTGGTCGATGACCAGTGCCGCCTCGTACTGGCGGACCAGCGCGACCTGCGTGTCGTATTGCTGCCGCGCGATCGAGTCCTGCTGGACGAGCTTGCGGTAGCGTTCGAGATCCATCTGCGCATTCTTGAGCAGCGCCTCGTCGCGCTGCTGCTGGCCCAGGGCCTGCTGCAGGGCGACGTCGTAGGGCCGCGAATCGACCAAGGCCAGCAGGTCGCCCTGCTTCACCATCTGGCCTTCCTTGAAATAGACGTCGACGAGCTGGCCGGTGATCTGGGTCTTCACGTTGACGGTCTGGAGCGGCGTCACCGTACCCAGCGCGCGCAGCACGATGGGAATGTCGCCCTTGGCCGCCGTCGCCAGTCCCACAGGGACGGCCGCCCCGGCGGCGAAGCGCCCACCGGGTCCCTGGCGTGCAGGCGGCGCAGAGCCGGACTGCGAAATGTACCAGCCCGCGCCAGCCACGATGGCCAGCCCGAAACCGATCCCGAGGAGGGTTCGCAGCCGCTTCATTCGTCCCATGCACTCCAGAAAACCCAGCCCGTTTCATGTACGAGCTGAAGCTGCGGAGTCTCCCCCACGTAAATGGCGGACGCAAGGCGACAGGCGCGGACCGGAGAATGCAACGCCCAAGAGGCCGGAAAGACCCCTCGGACGCTACGGGCAGTTCGCTCAATCCACGCGCTTTTCCTCGACGTAGAGGCTGCCGCCGCCGGCCCGGAACCGGGCGCTCATCTCGTCCATGCCCTTCTTGGCATAGTCCCGGATGTCCTGGGTGATGCGCATGGAGCAGAACTTCGGACCACACATCGAGCAGAAATGCGCGGTCTTGTGGGCTTCCTTGGGCATCGTCTCGTCGTGGAACTTCTCGGCGGTGGCGGGATCGAGCGAGAGGTTGAACTGGTCGCGCCAGCGGAAGTCGAAGCGCGCCCGCGACAGCGCATCGTCGCGCAGGCGGGCTGCGGGATGGCCCTTGGCCAGGTCGGCGGCATGGGCCGCGATCTTGTAGGTGATCACCCCGACCTTCACATCGTCGCGATCGGGCAGGCCGAGATGCTCCTTGGGCGTCACGTAACAGAGCATCGCCGTGCCGAACCAGCCGATCATGGCGGCGCCGATGCCAGAGGTGATGTGATCGTAGCCCGGCGCGATATCGGTCACGAGCGGCCCCAGCGTGTAGAACGGCGCCTCGCCGCATTCGCGCAGCTGCTTGTCCATGTTGGCCTTGATCTTGTGCATGGGCACATGGCCCGGCCCCTCGATCATGACCTGGCAGCCCTTGTCCCAGGCGACTTTCGTCAGTTCACCGAGCGTCTCCAGCTCGGCGAATTGCGCGGCGTCGTTGGCGTCGGCGTTGCAGCCCGGCCGCAGCCCGTCGCCCAACGAGAAGGAGACGTCGTACTTGCGCATGATGTCGCAGATATCGCCGAAATGCTCGTAGAGGAAGCTCTCGCGATGCTCGGTGAGGCACCATTGCGCCATCATCGATCCGCCGCGGCTCACGATGCCGGTGACCCGGCTGGCGGTCAGCGGCACGTGCGCCAGGCGCACGCCGGCATGGATGGTGAAATAATCGACACCCTGCTCGGCCTGCTCGATCAGCGTGTCGCGGAACACTTCCCACGACAGCTTCGTCGGGTCGCCGCCGACTTTCTCCAGCGCCTGGTAGATCGGCACGGTGCCGATCGGCACTGGCGCGTTGCGCACGATCCATTCGCGCGTGTCGTGGATGTTGCGGCCGGTCGACAGATCCATGACGGTGTCGGCGCCCCAGCGGATCGCCCACACCATCTTCTCCACTTCCTCTTCCATTGAGGAGGAAACGGCCGAGTTGCCGATGTTGGCGTTGATCTTCACCAGGAAATTCCGGCCGATGATCATCGGCTCCAGCTCGGTGTGATTGATGTTGGCGGGGATGATGGCGCGGCCCGCGGCCACTTCCTGGCGCACGAACTCCGGCGTGATGAATGCGGGCAATGCCGCACCAAAGCTCTCGCCATCCGCCAGCCGGGCCTCCGCCTCGTCGAGCACCTTCCTGCGACCGAGATTCTCGCGGGCCGCGACGTAGATCATCTCCTTGGTGATCACGCCCGCACGCGCCCATTCGAACTGCGTGATCGGCTTGCCGTCGAGGCCGCGCAGCGGCCGCGGCGTATGGGGAAAGGGCCGCAGCACCGATTCCTTCACGTTGCCGTTGTCGATCGGCTGGATCGCGCGGCCGGCATAGTCCTCGACGCCGCCGCGTTCGAGGATCCAGGCGCGCCGCGTCTGGGCGAGGCCCTTGCGCACGTCGATCGCAACATCGGTGTCGGTGTAGGGACCGGTCGTGTCATAGACGCACACCGGCGGCTCCAGAGGCGATGACAGTTCGATCTCGCGCAGGGGAACGCGCAGGTCGGGTGCGGCCTCGGGCGTCGCGTAGACCTTGCGGGACGCGGGCAGCGGCCCTGTCGTGACGGTCGGGGCGGTGGTGGTGACGATGGTGTCCATGATGGATCTCCCGTGGCTGGTTGGCAGACGGAGATCCGGTGTTTTGTCGTGCAAAGGATGTATCCAGTCCCTTCGCCGGCATGACCCGGATCAGGTTCAAAGGGTCACCGCGCCGACGCCAGCTGGACTGGCGACCATCGGTATCTCAGCCCCTTGACGGGACCCCCCTTGGACACGTGAACCCTAGAGCGGTCGCGGGCCGACGACAAGCGGCCTCACAGGCGTTCGTAAACTGTCCCTCAACCTGCGCAAATCCTTAACCGCCGCCCTCTAGCTTCGGCACCGCAAGGGCGGGGGTCACCGATGTCGCGCGCTACACTGTTCGCCACGGCGGCTGGCTGGCTCCTCGGGGTCCTGCTGCTGCTGCCCGCGACGGTGTTTGCCCAGGCGTCAGCGGATGGGCTCACGGGGGAACTGAAACGCTTCCTGCACGATGAAGCGACGCTCGTCGTGCACAGCCGCAGCTACCTGTTCGACCGCCAGAATCTGGCGCCGCCCAACACGGCGGCAGCCGTGACCGGCGGGTGGATCGGCCTGCAGACCGGATGGTTCTACGACACGCTGCAACTCGGCGCGGTGGGATACACGACGCAACCGCTCTGGGCGCCGCAGGGCAACGGCACCACTTCCAACGGCACGTTGCTTCTCAAGCCGGGAGGATACGGCTTCTTCACCCTCGGCCAGGCCTATGCCTCGGCGCGCTGGCAGAAGCAGACCGTCACCGTGTTCCGGCAGTATCTCGATGAGCTCGAGGTGAATCCGCGCGACGACTGCCAGCTTCCCCAGACCTTCGAGGCCTACGCGCTGCGCGGCGTCCTCGGACCGGTCACCTATTTCGCGGGCTACGTCGCCGCCATGAAACCGCGCGACTATTCGGCCTTCATCAACATGGGCGAAGCGGCCGGCGCGCCGAACGTGAACAAGGGCATGGGCCTCTTCAGCGCGAAGTACGGCAGCATGAATGAGCTGCAGGTCCGCGCCTCGACCTATTATGTCCCGGATATCCTCTGGTCGAGCTACGGCGATGTCGGCGGCACGATCAGGGTGAACGATGATCTGCGCGTCCAGCTCGCAGCGCAGTTCGCCGTGCAGGGCAGCAACGGCATGAACCTCCTCACCGGCCAGCCCTTCAGCACCTTCTGGGGCGGCCTCCGCGCCGACACCTTCTGGGGACCGATGGCTTTCCGCCTGTCCTACACGCAGGTCGGCTCGGCGGCGAGCTGGCGTAACCCCTACGGTATCTTCATCGGCTACAACAAGATGCAGTCGCTGGACTTCAACCGCGCCGGGGAAATGGCGGTGACGGCCGGCGCCAGCTACGACTTCAAGGGCGCCGGTCTTCCTGGCGTGGTCTTCCTGGCGACGGCGACCTATGGCGGCAACGCGGTCAACCCTGCCACCGGGGCCGGCCTGTCGACCAACTGGGAATACGATCTCGAACTCGCGATCAGAGGCGACGCCATGGACAACGCCCCCGACTGGCTGAAGCCGTTCAACCTGCGCAACCGGGTCGCCTTCGTCGATCAGTTCCAGGGCGACCGGACGCTCAGCTCCTCCTTCACGGAGTACCGCATCCAGTTGAACTACGAGCTGACCTGGAAGGGTCCGCGCCTGCGTTAGACGACCTGGCCGGCGCGCATCTCGGCGATGTCGGTGTCGGAGTAGCCCGCTTCCTTCAGCACCTCGTCGGTGTGCTGGCCGAGCGTCGCCGGTGGGCGGTCGATCGAGCCGCCGCCATGCTCGAGGCGGAAGCCCGAGCCCACGACCTTGATCGGCCCGTGCTCGGTCTCGACGGTCTGCAGCACCGTGCGATGCTTGAACAGATCGAGTTGCGCCGTCTCCGGGATCGAGTGGACGCGGCCGGCCGGGACGTCGGCCTTGGCGAAGCGCTCGATCCAGGTGCCCGAATCCTCGGTCATCATCGCCCCTTCGACGATTTCGTGCAGGGCGGTGTTGTTGGCGATGCGTGTCGCCCAGTCGACGAAGCGCGGATCGTCCAGCACCTCCTCGCGGCCCAGCACCTTCATCAGGCGCTTGAACTGCGGATCGGTCATCACCGCCAGCACGATCCAGCCGTCGCGGGTCTTGAAGAGATTGCCCGTGGGCTTGCGCGTCACCGACAGGTTGGCGGCCTGGCCGTGCACGCGGCCGGTCATCATGTGCTCGGTGAACTGCTGAGCGAGATAGCCCATCACGGCGTCGATCATGGCCACGTCGACGAGTTGGCCCTTGCCGGTGTGCGTGCGCTGGTACAGCGCCGAGGCGATGCCCAGCGCCGCGGTCGCGCCCGACATCACGTCGGCGCCGGCAAAGCCCACCCTCGTCGGACCGTTGTTCTCGAAGCCGGTGATCGACATCAGGCCCGACATGGCCTGGATCATGCCGTCGAAGGCAGCGGTCTTGGACTCAGGGCCGACCTGGCCGAAGCCCGACACGGCGCAGTAGATCAGCCGGGGATTGATCTTCTTCAGCGTCTCGTAGCCGATGCCGAGCTTGTCCATCACGCCGGGACGGAAATTCTCGACCACGACGTCGGCCGTCTCGACCAGGCGTTTCACGACCTCGATCGCCTTGGGCTGCTTGAGGTCGAGGGTGATCGACCGCTTGTTGCCGTTCACCGCGACCCAGGGCGCCGCGAGGCCGCGCTTCTCCCAGTCATTGGACCGGGTACCGAAGCGCATGTCGTCGCCTTCGCGCGACTCGATCTTGACGACGTCGGCCCCAAGCAGGGCAAGCTGGTAGGAACTGTAGGGTCCCGCCAGTACACGCGTGAAATCGACGACCTTTACGCCCGTGAACGGCTTGCTCATGTCACTCCTACGCCACGCCCGCCTGCTTGCGCTGGTTGAGCGCCACCTGCTTGACCTTGTCGAACTCGGCCCGCCGCTTGGCGACCTCTTCGGGCGGCATGCGCTCGATGTTGTTGTAGTCGTTCTTCCAGTCCCCGTCGTCGGTCCAGCGCAACGGCGACTGTACCGTCGTGCGCGGGCCGATGGCGCTTTCCAGCACCTTCAGCGCCAGATCGAGCGTGAAGCGCTGGGTATCGGGCTCGTGCGGCTTGCCGCACGAATTGCCGAGCGGGAAATCGCTGAACAGGAAGCGGGGCACGCCCACCCATTCGACGATGTCCTTCGCCGCCCCCATCACCACGGTGGGGATGCCGTTCCGTTCGAGATATCGTGCGACCAGACTCACGGTCTGGTGACAGACGGGTCATGTAGGGACAAGCAGCGCGGCGTCGACCTGGTCCTGGCGGCAGCGCGCCAGGATTTCCGGTGCGTCGGTCTCCAGCGTGACGCGCTGGCTGCGATTGGTCGGCGCGCCGTGGAAGCGAGCCGCCAGCTTGAAGCGACCCTGATTGGCGAACTCGCGTATCAGCGGCAGCGGGAACCAGGTGTTGCTGTCCGTCGCCGTCGTATGCTTGCGGTCGTAGCCGATGTGGGAGATGCGGGTGTCGTGGTCCTGGGCGGTATCGCCCGAATAGACCGAATAGAACTTGGCCGAGGCGTTGTAGAGCGCGCCCGGACCCTGGTCGCCCTTGTCCGGTTGATAGGGAGCCGCCGTCGAGATCAGCGCCAGCGTGCTGTCCTTCAACGGCTTTTTCAGGGGCGTGAACGGGGCATCGGTGTAGTGCGCCCAGCGATAGGGATTGTCGTAGCCCAGGGCGAGGTAATACTCGCGAGTCCGGCGCATGTATTCGAGCGGCGCGTCGTAATCCGGCGCGAAATCTGTCGTATCGACCATGGTCGAAAATTGAGCGCTGGGGCGTGCGAAGTCAAACGAGCAGACGCTGGTGTTCGCATGACGATATGACGGGCAAGGGTGTTCCAGGCGCTGGAAAGCTGACCCCGATGTAACCCCCCGGCCATAGTGCCGCCCAACTCCATCGCGCTATATATGAAACGAGACCGGACAGGCTGGGGAGCGCATCGCATGGCGATCAGACGGCGCAGCGTATTGGCGGGCAGCGCAGCCCTTTGGGTCGCCGCGCCAGCGATCCTGCGGGCCCAGACTCCGGCTCCGGCAGGCAAGATCCATGTCAGCCACGGTTTCGCCATGCACGGCGAGCCTAAGTACCAGGCCGATGCCGGTCCGCCCGACTACGTGAACCCAAACGCGCCCAAGGGCGGCAGCGTCCGGCTCGGCGCCCGCGGAACCTTCGATTCGCTGCATCCCTTCATCATCAAGAGCGTCCCGGCGGCCGGCATCAGCCAGCTCTGGGATACGCTGTGCTTCAATTCGCGGGACGAGGCCTCGACCGAATACGGGCTGATCGCCGAGACGATCGAATGGCCGGAGGACCGGTCGTGGGCGGCCTTCACGCTCCGGCCGCAGGCGCGCTGGCACGACGGCAGCCCGATCACGGTCGAGGACGTGATCTTCTCGCTCGACATCCTGAAGTCGAAGGGACTGCCGAACTACGCCTTCTACTACAACGACGTGCTCAAGGCCGAGAAGGTCGGCGACCGCAAGGTGAAGTTCACCTTCCGCGACGACACCAACAAGGAGCTTCCGCTGATCATCGGCCAGCTCCCCATCCTGCCGTCCAAATGGTGGGCCGGCCGCGACTTCGAGAAGGTGTCGCTCGAACCCGCGCTCGGCAGCGGCCCCTACAAGGTCGATTCGTTCGATGTCGGCCGCTCCATCGCCTATCGCCGGGTCGACGACTGGTGGGCGAAGGACCTCTGGATGAACCGCGGGCGAAACAATTTCGACGTGATCCGCTACGAGTACTATCGCGACGTCACCGTCCAGTTCGAGGCCTTCAAGGCCGGCGACCTCGACCTGCGCCAGGAGAACATCGCGCGTAACTGGGCGACCGCCTACGACATCCCGGCGGTGCGCGACGGCCGCATCCAGCGCGCCGAGATCCCGCACGAACTGCCGACCGGCATGCAGTGCTTCGCCTTCAACACGCGCCGCGACTATTTCAAGGACAAGCGCGTGCGCGAGGCCATCGCCACGATGTTCGACTTCGCCTGGGCGAACAAGAACCTGTTCTACGGCATGTACAAGCGGAACATCTCGTTCTTCGGCAATTCCGAGCTCGCCTCGTCGGGCCTGCCCACACCTGCCGAGCTGAAATACCTCGAGCCGCTGCGCGGCAAGATTCCCGAGGAGGTTTTCACCAAGGAATTCAAGCTGCCGGAGACCGACGGCACCGGCAACGTCCGCGACCTGGCGCGCCGCGCGCTTGCCCTTCTCAAGGAGGCCGGCTGGGAGATCAAGGACGGCAAGATGACGGAGACGAAGACGGGCCGGAAGCTCGCCTTCGAGATGCTCCTGGGTGACGCCAGCTTCGAGCGGGTCGTGCTGCCCTACAAGCAGAACCTGGAGCGCATCGGCGTCGACATGACCGTACGCACGGTCGACACCGCGCAATTCAAGCGCCGCGAGGACGAGTTCGATTTCGACATGATGGTCGACGGGTTCGGCCAGTCGCTGTCGCCGGGCAACGAGCAGCGCGACTTCTGGGGTTCGAAGGCCGCCGACAGCAAGGGCAGCCGCAACACGATCGGCATCAAGGATGCGGCGATCGACTCCCTCATCGAGACCCTGATCGGTGCGCCCGACCGCGAGAGCCTGATCAACGTCACGCGCGCCCTCGACCGCGTTCTGCTGTGGAGCAGCTTCGTGGTACCCAACTGGCACAGCAACACCGCCTACGTCGCCTACTGGAACCGGTTCGGCCGGCCGGCCAAGAGCGCGAAATACTCTCCGGTCGCCTTCGACACCTGGTGGATCGACGAGGCCAAGGACCGCGCCCTGCAGCGCGACAGGAAGTAGGCGCCCGGCCGCTCCATGATCGCCTATATCCTGCGCCGTCTCATGCTGGTGGTGCCGACCCTGTTCGGCATCATGGTGATCAACTTCTTCATCATCCAGGCCGCCCCCGGCGGCCCGGTCGAGCAGATGCTGTCCCAGATCCAGGGCACCGCGGTCGATGCCACGGAGCGCTTCTCCGGCAGTTCGAGCGGCGGCGAGACGCTGCGCAAGGGAGGCCAGGACTCGGGCAGCGGCACCTATCGCGGCGCCCGCGGCCTGCCGAAGGAGCTGATCGAACGCATCGAGAAGATGTACGGCTTCGACAAGCCGATCGGCGAGCGCTTCCTGCTGATGATGAAGAACTATCTCGTCTTCGATTTCGGCGAGAGCTTCTTCCGCAACAAGCGGGTCGTCGACCTCATCATCGACAAGATGCCGGTGTCGATCTCGCTCGGCCTCTGGACCACCTTGCTCATCTACTTCGTGTCGATCCCGCTCGGCATCGCCAAGGCCGTGCGTGACGGCTCGCGCTTCGACGTGTCGACCTCGACCACCCTGATCGTGCTGAACGCCATCCCGGGTTTCCTGTTCGCGCTGCTGCTGGTCGTGCTTTTCGCCGGCGGCGGCTACTTCAAGTGGTTCCCCCTGCGCGGCCTCGTCTCCGACGACTGGAGCTCGCTCGGGCTCGTCGACAAGGTGCTCGACTATTTCTGGCACATGGCCCTGCCGATCGGCGCCATGGTGATCGGCGGCTTCGCCACGCTCACCTTCCTGACGAAGAATTCCTTCCTGGAGGAAATCCACAAGCAGTATGTGCTGACCGCCCGCGCCAAGGGCCTGGTCGAGCGACGCGTGCTCTACGGGCACGTCTTCCGCAACGCCATGCTGATCGTGATCGCGGGCTTTCCCGCCGCCTTCGTCGGCGTGCTGTTCACCGGCTCGCTGCTGATCGAGGTGATCTTCTCGCTCGACGGCATCGGCCTGCTCGGTTTCGAGGCGGCCCTGAACCGCGATTACCCGATCATGTTCGGCACACTCTACTTCTTCGGCCTGATCGGCCTCGTCATGGGTATCCTGGGCGACATCATGTACACGGTGGTCGATCCCCGGATCGATTTCGAGGCGCGCGGCTGATGAACCCGATGAACCGGCGCCGCCTCGCGGCCTTCCGTTCCAGCAAGCGAGGGATGATCTCGCTCGCGATCTTCGGCCTGTTGTTCTTCCTCTCGTTGTTCGCCGAGCTGCTGGCCAACGACAAGCCGATCCTGATCCGCTACGATGGCGCCTTCTATTCGCCGCTGGTAAAGGACTATCCCGAGACGACCTTCGGCGGCGACTTCCCAACCAACACGGTCTATTCCGACCCTGAAGTGCAGAAGCTGATCGAGGAGAAGGGCTGGATCCTCTGGCCGCCCATCCCCTACAGCTACGACACGGTGCTGAAGGGTGAAGGCCGAACTACCCTGCAGCCCCCCTCGCGGCAGCACTGGCTGGGCACCGATGACAGCGGCCGCGACGTGATGGCCCGCCTGATCTACGGTTTCCGCATCTCCGTCCTGTTCGGGCTTGCGCTGACGGTGGCCAGCACGGTGATCGGCATCGCCGCCGGCGCGGTGCAGGGCTATTTCGGCGGCGTGGTCGACCTGCTGATGCAGCGCTTCCTCGAGATCTGGTCGAGCATGCCGACGCTCTATCTCCTGATCATCCTGGCGAGCTTCATCCAGCCGGGCTTCTGGGTGCTGCTGGGCATCATGCTGCTGTTCAGCTGGATGGCGCTGGTCGGGCTGGTGCGCGCCGAATTCCTGCGCGGCCGCAACTTCGACTATGTCCGCGCCGCCCGGGCGCTGGGTATGATGGATGCGCGCATCATGTACCGGCACATCCTCCCCAACGCGATGACGGCCAGCCTCACCTTCCTGCCCTTCATCCTGGCGGGCTCGGTGACGACGCTCACCTCGCTCGACTTCCTGGGCTTCGGCCTGCCGGTAGGCTCGCCCTCGCTCGGCGAGCTGCTGCTGCAGGGCAAGAACAATCTCAACGCCCCGTGGCTCGCCTTCACCGGCTTCTTCGTAATTGCCCTTATGCTGTCGCTGCTGGTGTTCATCGGCGAGGCAGTGCGCGACGCCTTCAACCCGCGCAAGGTGCTGGCGTGAGCGACGATCCCATCCTGCTCGAGGTCAAGGACCTCTCCGTCAACTTCGGCACCGGCGACAAGGCGGTACGCGCGGTGCGCGGCGTCAGCTTCGACATCAAACGCGGCGAGACTGTCGCACTGGTGGGCGAATCGGGCTCCGGCAAGTCGGTGACGGCTTTGTCGGTCCTGCAGCTGCTTGCCTATCCGGCCGCCAGCCACCCCACGGGGAGCATCCGCTTCCAGGGCAAGGAACTGGTCGGCGCCTCCACGCGCGAGCTCTTGTCGGTGCGCGGCAACCGGATCTCGATGATCTTCCAGGAGCCGATGACCTCGCTCAACCCGCTGCACACGATCGAGCGGCAGGTGAACGAGGTGCTGATCCTGCATAAGGGCCTGTCGCGCGAGGCGGCGCGCAAGCGCACGCTCGAACTGCTCGAACAGGTCGGCATTCCCGACGCCGCCAACCGGCTCGACGCCTATCCGCACCAGCTCTCGGGCGGCCAGCGCCAGCGCGTGATGATCGCCATGGCGCTGGCCAACGAGCCTGACCTGCTGATCGCCGACGAACCCACGACGGCGCTCGACGTCACCATCCAGGCGCAGATCCTGAAGCTGCTCAAGTCGCTGCAGGCGCGCTACGGCATGGCGCTGCTGTTCATCACCCACGACCTCGGCATCGTGCGAAAGATGGCCGACCGGGTGTGCGTGATGACCCAGGGCCGAATCGTCGAGCAGGGCCCGGTCGCCGAGGTCTTCGACCGGCCGCAGCACAGCTACACCCAGCATCTTCTCTCGGCGGAACCCAAGGGACGGCCGGCGGCGGTCGATCCGGCGGCGCCCGAGATCCTGCGCCTCGACGACCTCAAGGTGCACTTCCCGATTCGCCGAGGCGTGATGCGCCGCACGGTCGGCCATGTGAAGGCGGTCGACGGCGTCAGCCTCGCCTTGCGCGAGGGCCATACGATCGGGCTGGTCGGTGAATCGGGATCGGGCAAGACGACCCTGGGCCTCGCTTTGCTGCGACTGGAGCGTAGCGAGGGCGGCATCCGGTTCGACGGCCGCGAGCTGCAGGGGCTGGGCCAACGCGAGCTGCGGCCGATGCGTCGCGAGATGCAGATCGTCTTCCAGGATCCGTTCAGCTCGCTCAGCCCGCGCATGTCGGTCGGCGAGATCGTGGGCGAAGGACTGGAAGTCCATCGCATCGGCACGAAGCAGGAGCGCGACGTCCTGATCGACCAAGTGCTGCGCGAGGTCGGGCTCGATCCGTCGAGCCGCGAACGCTACCCGCACGAATTCTCCGGCGGCCAGCGCCAGCGCATCTCGATCGCCCGCGCGCTGGTCCTGAAACCGCGCCTGATCGTGCTCGACGAGCCGACCTCGGCCCTCGACATGAGCGTGCAGGCCCAGATCGTCGATCTGCTGCGCGACCTCCAGCAGCGTCACAAGCTTGCCTATCTTTTCATCAGCCACGACCTCAAGGTCGTGCGCGCGCTGGCCGACGAGGTCGTCGTGTTGCGTCATGGCAAGGTGGTCGAGCGCGGTGCGGCGAGCCAGATCTTCGAAGCGCCCCAGACCCCTTACACCCAGGCGCTCATTGCCGCGGCCTTTAACCTCGAAGCGATCGGTGGCGATAACCGGGTCGTCGCCACCTGATCGGCAGGAATGAGCGAACAGGGCTCGACCCGGCGAGTCCGCCCCAGTAAAAGACCGCATGACCGGCGCTATTGCCTATATCAGCCGCGATACCGACGGCATCCTCTGGAAGAAGGTCCTCGAAGCGGGCCTTGGTCCCATCGATTTCCGCACCCGGGACAATCTCGGCAACAAGGACGAGATCGAGATCGCCCTGGCCTGGAAACCGGACCGCGGGCTGATCGCCTCCTTCCCCAACGTGAAGCTGATCGTGTCGCTGGGCATGGGGGTCGACCACCTGCTGGCCGACGACAAGCTGCCCGCCGGCGTGCCGATCACGCGCATCATGGACGACGGGCTGGTCGGCCAGATGAGCGAATACGCCATCTACTTCGCGCTGCGTCACCACCGCGACATCGACAAGTATGCCGAAAGCCAGCGGGCGAAGCGGTGGAAGCCCGAGGATTTCGTCGACACCATCCATCGCCGCATCGGCATCACCGGCCTCGGCACGATCGGTCAGGACGCGGCGAAGAAATTCGCGGCACTCGGCTTTCCGACGGCGGGCTGGAGCCGCACGCAGAAGAGCCTGCCCGGCGTCGAGACGTTCCATGGCCCCGACGGCCTCGCGGCCTTCCTTGCCCGCACCGACATCCTGGTGAACGTGCTGCCGCTCACGCGCGACACCAAGGGCCTGCTCGACGCAAAGCTGTTCGCAGCCCTGCCCAAGGGCGCCTATCTGATCAACATGGGCCGCGGTGGCCATGTGGTCGACGACGACCTGCTGGCCGCGATCGATTCCGGCCACCTCTCCGGCGCCGCGCTCGACGTGTTCAACACCGAGCCGCTGCCCGAGAGCCATCCCTACTGGACGCATCCCAAGGTCAAGGTGACCCCGCATATCGCCGGCGCCACCAACCCGCGCACCGCCTCGCCCGGCGTGATCGAGAACATCAAGCGCCTGCGGGCCGGTCAACCGCTGATCAACACGGTCGACCCGGTTACGGGGTATTAAAGCAAAGCCGTCGTCTCGACCAAAGCCTCGCGGAGCGAGGTGTAGTGGAGAGAAGATCTCTCCACTCCGCACCTTCGGTGCTGCGGTCGAGATGACGGGTTCTTTCTTCTACTTCCCGAATTTATCGGCGATCGTGCGATAGATCGCGCGGGCGACCTGCGCTTCGCCGCCTTCGGGCCGGCCCGGCCGGCTGGTATTGTTCCAGGCCATCATGTCGAAATGCGCCCACGGCACCTCGTCGGGCACGAACTCCTTGAGATAGAGCGCGGCGGTGATCGCGCCGCCGAAGGCGCCGGCCGAGACGTTGTTGATGTCGGCCACCTTGCTGTCGAGCATGCGGCGATAGGCCGGGAAGAGCGGCATCCGCCACATCGGATCCGTCACCGCCTCGCCGGCGGCGACCAGGGAATGGGCGAGCTTGTCATCGTTGCAGAACAGCGCCGGCAGGTCCGGTCCCAGCGCCACGCGGGCCGCACCGGTCAGGGTCGCGCAATCGATCATCATCGCGGGCCTCTCCGAGGCGCCTTCATGCAGGGCGTCGCACAGGATCAGGCGGCCCTCGGCGTCGGTGTTGCCGATCTCGACAGTGATGCCCTTGCGCGTCTTGATCACATCCATCGGCCGGAAGGCGTTGCCCGACACGGAATTCTCGACCGCCGGCACCAGCACGCGCAGCCGCACCGGCAGGCCGGTCGCCATGATCATCGACGCCACCGCGAGCACGGTCGCGGCGCCGCCCATGTCCTTCTTCATCATGAGCATGCCGGTCGCGGGCTTGAGGTCGAGGCCGCCGGTGTCGAAACACACGCCCTTGCCGACCAGAGTTACCTTCGGGTGGCTCGCCTTGCCCCAAGTGAGATCGATCAATCGCGGCGGGCGCGCCGACGCCCGGCCGACCGCATGGATCGTCGGATAGTTGTTCTTCAGGAGATCGTCGCCCACGATCACCTTCACCTTGGCCTTGTGCGCCTTGGCGAGGGCCTGCGCCGCTGCGGCCAGCTCGCCAGGGCCCATGTCGGAGGACGGCGTGGTGATCAGGTCGCGCGCCATCGAGATCGCCTCGACGATTGCAGTCGCGCGCTTCTTGTCGGCACTCGCGGGCCACACGAAGCGCGGGCCCGTCTTGCTCTTGGTCGCGCGGTAGCGATCGAACTTCCAGGCGCCGAGCCCGATCGCCACTGCGACGTCGGTCATCGAAACCGGCGCGGTCTCACCTTCCAGGCGCCAGGTCGCTACCGGCAGCTTCGAGGTCAGCGCACCGAAATCCCACAGGGTCGGCGCGTCGGGAATCACAAGCACTGCACCTGAAGCCTTGCCGTCATCGCCCGGCAACACGGCGACTTCGCCCGAAGATCCGGAGATACCCAGCGAGTCGATCCACGCCCGCCGCGTCGCGGACTGTGCCTTCAACCAGGCACCCCACTTCGATCGACCCACAAACTGCACGGGCAAGGAGGAAGAAGAACGGTCGACGAACGGCAGCGACATGGCCATGCTCACAATCATCAAGGAGAATGTTTAACATTGCCGGTCAAACTCCATGGCTGGCAAGGAGGGCATATATGGCCGAGTTCACCGTCGTGATCGGCAACAAGAACTATTCGTCCTGGTCGCTGCGCGGCTGGCTGATGGCGAAGATCGCCGGCATCGAGTTCGACGAAATCGTCGTGCCGCTCGACCGGCCCGAGACGCAGGCTGCGATCCGCAAGCATTCGCCGTCGGGCCGCGTGCCGGTGCTGCTGCATCGCGGGCTGGCGGTGTGGGACTCGCTGGCGATCGCCGAGTACCTGAACGACCTCAAGCCCGAAGCCGGGCTGTGGCCGCCTTCGGCCGCTGCGCGCGCCCATGCCCGCTCGATCTCGGCGGAGATGCATTCGGGCTTCCCCGATCTGCGCAACAACATGCCCATGAACATCCGGGCCTCGTTTCCCGGCAAGGGCATGACGCCTGCGGTGCGCGCCGACATCGAGCGCATCACCTTCCTGTGGCGCGACTGCCGCAAGCGCTTCTCCGGCGCCTTCCAGAAGGACGAGGGATTCCTTTTCGGCGCCTTCGGAGCCGCCGACGCGATGTTCGCCCCCGTGGCCACCCGCTTCAAGACCTACAGCGTCACGCTCGACAATGACGCCGATGTCTATTGCAAGGCCGTGCTGGCCCATCCGGCGGTGAAAGAATGGAGCGACGCCGCCGAACACGAGCCCTGGCTGATCGACAGCTACGAGATCAAGTAGCAGGCAGGCTCGGCGTCTTGTCCCGGCGCTCCTCCGGCGTCATGAACATGCGCCAGCGGCGCGCCCCGACGCCGAGGCTGCGCCGACTCGAATAGACGGCGAGGATGGGGGCCAGCAGCAGACCCGCGACCACCGGCAGCAGCCAGTAGAGGAACGACGGCGCCCAGTAACCCATCACCGC
Source organism: uncultured Reyranella sp. (assembly GCF_945957355.1). Lineage (GTDB taxonomy): Bacteria > Pseudomonadota > Alphaproteobacteria > Reyranellales > Reyranellaceae > Reyranella. The sequence goes on from NZ_CAMFKM010000014.1 coordinate 59,056, forward strand.
GACCGCAGCCACGCCCAGGATGATCTGGCCGAGGTGGCGGCCCAGCGCGAGATCCCATGACATGCCGCGATCGCCGCGTTCCTGCGGCGGCCAGCCGACGGCGCGGCCGGCCAGGATGTTCAGCACGAACGCCGAGTGGAACAACATCATCACCGGCGCCAGCAGCATCGAGAACAGGGTCTCGAGCAGAACGCTGCCGATCAGCGCCAGTCGCCCGCCGTAGGCGGGCGCCGGCGAGAACAGGCCGAGCACCATCGCGAGCAGCTTCGGCAGGAACAGCATCAGGGCCGTGACCAGCAACAGACCGTGGACGTGACCGGTGTTGTACTGCGGCCAGTTCGGGAACAGCGACGGCAGGTTGCCGAAATAGACCGGGCCGACGATTTCGTGCTCCAGCACGATGGCGGCGCTCAGCAGCAGCGAGCCCAGCCAGAGAGGCGAGGCGAGATAGCCCATGATGCCCATCACCAAGTGGAGACGACTCATCCAGTGCAGGCCGCGCGCGGCAACCAGCCGGGCGTGCTGCAGGTTGCCCTGCATCCAGCGTCGATCGCGCACCGCGTAATCGATGATGTTGGTGGGTAGTTCCTCGAAGCTGCCGCCCAGGTTCGGCAGGTTCCAGACGGAGTAACCGGCGCGACGGATGAAGGCCGCTTCGACGAAATCGTGGCTCAGGATTTCCCCGCCGAACGGCGCGCGCCCCTTGAACACCGGCAGGCGGCAATGTTCCGAGAAGGCCGCGACGCGAATGATGGCGTTGTGGCCGAAGTAGTTGGCCTCGCCCATCTGCCAGAAGGCATGGCCGGTGGCGAGCATGCCACCATACAAGCGCGACGAGAACTGCAGCACGCGGGCGAAAAGCGTTTCACGCCCCATTGCCACCGCATGGGTCTGGATGATGCCGGTCCTCGGACTCGCCTCCATCAGGGCGGCGAGGCGCACCATCGTATCGCCCGACATCACGCTGTCGGCGTCGAATACGATCATGTGATCGAAGCGCGCGCCATGGCTGTCGAGCCAGTCCGCAATGTTGCCGGCCTTGCGGCCGACATTCCTGGTACGGCGGCGCCAGTGCAGGCGTTCACCGATGTCCAGCTCCCGGCGCAGCCCCTCGATGCCCGCCGCTTCCTCGGCCGCGATCGCGTCGTTGGTCGTGTCGCTCAACACGAAGAGCTCAAAAGCATCGGACCGGCCGGTCGTCTCCAGCGAGCGCCAGGTCGTCGCGAGACGGGCGAAGACTTCGTCCGGCGCCTCGTTGTAGACGGGCACCAGGATCGCCGTACGGCCGCACAGCGCCGGGACCTCACCGTCGCCAGCCCCCTTGGGGCGCATCGAAAAAGGATGCAGGCCCCCGACCTTCAACACGAAGCCGATCAGGGCCGCCCAGAAGGAGAGCGTGATCCAGCCGAAGCCCAGCGCGAACACTGCGAGCAAGGCAATGGCCAGTCCGTACGGAACCTGTGGACCAAGCGCCGTCGCCAACAGATGGATGCCACCGGCGGTGGTCGCCGCGGCGAGGGCGAACAGGATGAAACGCCGCCAGCCCGCGCGACCCGCCAGGCGATCGAGATTCCAGAGCGTGTGGTCTTGAATGCCTTGCATGAGACGCGCCCTCCGCGGGCAAAAGAGATCAGGGTCGAAGCTGGATGCTGAAAGTCTCGCTCAACCGTTTGCCGCCCACGGTAAGGAAGGCGCGAATGTCAGCCGCACGGCGGCTCTCGGGCTCCACGTCGAGGAAGAGGCGCCGGTTGGCGGAGCCGGGAATCCGGTCGATCTCGGCCCGCAACAGCTTGCCGCCGTTCACCTCTACGTTGGACTCGACCACCCGTTGCTCCGGTAGCCTGGCCAAAGTGTCGCCCTCGAACTCGACGACGAGGCGACGGACCTTGTTGTTGCCGTCGACGGATGCCTGCCGTGTTGCGACGACGCGCGCTTCGGGTGCCAGCGCCGCTTCGTCACCCAAGGCCGAAAGGCGATATCGGTATGCCAGCGCCGCACCCTTCTCGACCGGCCAGCGTGAGACCCAAAAGGCCACGATATTGTCGTGATATTCGGACGGCGTCGGAATCTCGACAAGACGGACCTCGCCCTCGCCCCAGTCGCCCTTGGGCTCCACCCAGAGGCTGGGACGTGTCTCGTACTTCGCGACACCGTCCTGATAGCGGTTGAAGTCACGCTCCCGCTGCTGCAGCCCGAAGCCGCGCGGATTGTTGTCGACGAATGACGATACCTGCAGCGAACCGGGATTGGCCAGGGGCCTCCAGATCCGTTCGCCTCCACCGGTCAGGAGCGCTAGCCCGTCGGAATCGTGCACCTCGGGCCTGAAGTCGTCGCGCCACGGGCCGGACTTGCCGGAAAGGAACATGCTGGTGAGCGGCGCGATGCCCAGCATCGAAACGCCATGTCGCATGAAGAGGCGCGCATCGACGTCGACCGTGGTGCGCTCGCCCGGCGTCACGACGAAGGCATAGGCGCCGCTTGAGCCCGGCGATTCGAGAAGTGCGTAGATCGTCATCGACCTGTCGCCGGGTGCCGGCTCGACCAGCCAGAATTCGCGAAACTCGGGGAACTCCTCCGAACGCGGCTGGGCGGTGTCGATCGCCAGCCCGCGCGCCGACGCGCCATAGACGTGGCCCTTGCCGATCGGTCGGAAGTAGCTGGCGCCCAGGAACGAAACGATCTCGTCGAACTTCAGGCCGTTCAGGGGATGCGTGACCTTGAAGCCCGCGAAGCCGACATTCGCGGGCGGCTCGGCAGTGCCGAAGTCGAACATCTCCGGGGAGGGCGAGAGCGCCCTCACCGCGCCCTCCGTTTCCGGACCGCTTCGATGGATCACGTACATCTTGACGGGCGTCTGGTAGAGGAAGCCGGTCGGAAAGAACTCGACGTGGAACCTGCTTTTCTTGTCGCGCCACAGGATCGAGTCCGGCCGGAAGCGGATGCCGCGATAGGCGTCGTAGCCCAGCTTTGCGGTATCCGGCACCGGTGCCTCTTTCGCAAAAGGCTGCGTCGCCGACAAGCGTGCCCGGTCGATCAGCTTGTCGAAGAAATCGCTGGCGTGAGCCGTCGAAAGGCTGGCTCCCACGAGCATGACAAGCAACGCAACCAAACGGACCACGGCAACTCCTCATCCGACAACAAGGTCATGCCGCAACGCAGCGAGGAACCGGACGGTTGCCCGCTCTACATGAGGTTCAAAGGCGCGAAGCCGCGAAAGGGACGCAGGTTGCGTTCGCCACGATACATGATCGCCCTGCGCTCGATCATGGCGGAACGAAAACGGGCAAGCGCACGTTGGCAGGCCGCGATCATCACGGCGTACCGCCGGAGACGAGATTGTCGAGGGAGAACACACCATGCCCGACACCACGACCCATACCGACGAATCCAGAGGCACGAAGCCGGACCTCGGCGCGGCCGTTTCGGAAATCAAAACCGCGCTAAGCGGCAAGGCCGATGAACTGGCCGGCCGATCCGCGGAGAGCGGCGCGGCTGCTGTTTCCGCACTGGGCAAGACTGCGGCCACGCTCGCCGGCTCGCTGCAGGAGCAGTCGCCGGCGGTGGCCGACTATGTGCGTTTGACCGGGCAGCGCATCGACCGCCTGGCTGACGACCTGCGAGACAAGTCGGCCGGCGAGCTGCTGACCATGGCCACCGAGTTCGGAAAGCGCCAGCCGCTCGCCCTGCTTGCCGGGTCTGCCATCGTGGGCTTCGCGCTCGCCCGCATCGTCAGAGCCGGCATGGGCGCCTCGACGGAGCCGGCGGGACCGCGGGCGAGTGAGCCCAGTGCTGGCCGCATCGACGTTTAGGAGCTTCGAATGAACACCACAGAAAGGCCGGGCGTGGTCACCCTGGTGACCGATGCCCTGGGTCGCAGCGCCGACCTGATCCAGACCGAAATTCGGCTTGCTCGGGTCGAGTTGGGCGAAAAGGTGGAGGCGCTCAAGGCCAGTGTCGTTAGCGGCATCGTCATGATGCTGCTGGGCACGGTGTTCCTGATCGCGGCGGTCATCCTGGTCCTGCAGGCGGTCGTCGCGGCCCTGATCGAGAGTGGGGTCGCTCCGGCGTTCGCCATCCTAATCGTAGCCGGCGGCTCCGCCCTGGGCGGCATCGTCGTGCTGCTTGCCGGCAAGAGGACGATCGGCGCCATCGATCCGACTCCGACCCGTACCATCACGTCCCTGCAAAACGACGCACGCATGGCAAAGGAGACCCTGACATGAGAGAAAGCGCCCAACTCCAGCGCGAGGCCGAGGCCCAGCGCGCCGGCCTGTCCAACACGCTCGGCCAGCTCCGTGACGGCATGACCAGTCAGGCCCTGTCGGCGGAGCTTGTCGGGGTACTGCGCGACAGCAGCCTCACTTTGGTGAAGAGCCTGGCCGATTCCGCGCGCAGCAATCCCGGCGCCGCCCTTCTGATCGGCGCAGGACTCACCATGATGCTGACCAGGACGACCGGCTCGGACGTGATGTCGTCTGCTTCCAGTGCGATCCGCGCGGCCAGTTCGGCGAGCGCGGACGCCGCGGTCGCCGCGGCAAGCGGCGTCAAAAGCGCGGCGGGCACGGCAGCCGATACCGCGAAGTCGCTGGCAGGTCAGGCGAGCCACAAGGTTTCAGACATGGCCGACAAGGTGACGGGCCTGGCGACCGACACTGCGAACTCCGTCAAGGAGACCGCCGCCGCTACTGCCGACTCGCTGCGCGGCACTGCGGAGGATCTGCGCGGCCGTGCCGGCGAACAGGTCGATCAGGCGCAGCGACTCGTCCATGAGGGGCAGGATGCCGCCCAGCATCTCAAGCAGGATGCGACACGCCTTGCCGCTGATACGAAGCAGACCGTGTCGAAACTCCTGGAAGAACAACCGATCCTGGTTGCTGCGATCGGCACCGCCTTGGGTGCAATCTTCGGCGCCGCGCTGCCTGTCTCGCAGGCCGAGCGCAACGTCTTGGGCAAAGTCGGCGCCGAGGCGATCGACAAGGGACGCGACGTCCTCGAAACCGCGAAGGATACGGTCACCGAGCAACTCGCCCCTGCGCATCTCGGCGAGCGGGTCGGCGACATGGCCGGCAAGCTGGTCGACACGATGGTGCCGACGTCGTCTTCCCGGTCCGTGTAACCAAGTCCGCCAAAAGGAAGGCCGCCCAGAAGGGGGCGGCCTTTTTGTTTCGTACGCGACCGAAGGCGTTGGCCGTCGTTAGGAGTTGGGCTTGGGTAGCGTCATCGGGCTGATCCGCAGGATCTTGTAGCCTACCTGTTCCAGTTTCGAGGCCTCCGCCTGGGCTTCCATCAGGCTGGAATAGCCGATACCGATTTCAGACTGGGTGCGCGGGTCCACCGTCCACACCATGTGCTTGCCGAACGCTTCGTTGCTCATTGCTCCTTGTACAGGTCTTCGGCCGCAGAGTCCGAACCTTCTTCAGCCGCGGGTCCGAGAACCCGCACGGACCAGGCATCACCGGCTGCAGCGAAGATCGCCGCGTTGGACCGCGCCGCGTCCGAAATCCTCGATCAATGCCGAGGCGATCGTCCGGTTCAGCAGTGCCGTCGGGTGGCCGTCGTCCTGCATATAGAAGCGGTCGACCGGCTGCGGCGGCCGGGACAGCAGCGCATTGACATCGAGAACGGGAACACCGGAGGCGCAGAGCAGCGGCACCATCGTCTCGCGCCAGCCCGAGAGATCGCCGCGCCAGGTCTCGCCCGAATAGTAGAGGACCATGAGCCGCGCGCCGTAATCGGCCGCGAGCTTCGCCTCGATCTCGCGCAGGATGCGCACGAAGAGGCGCCGTTCCTTCGCCTCGTCGACCGCCATTGCCTTCCGGCCGAGAGCGAACAGCCGCGACCCCACGAGCAGCGATTCGACGAAGGCCGACGGCTCGACCCAGGTGCCTCGCGCCACCAGCCGGCCGTCGGGTTCCACGACGTAGCGCGGACTGTCGTGCAGCCATTGGAGCCGGCCGGCCACGCGCAGCACGTGGTCGTCGACCACCGACACCACCGCCCAGGGAAACTTCGCGCGGCCGGCCTTGCGCGGCTCGCCGATCTCGAGCTGGCGCAGCACCTGGTTGAGACCGTAGCCCTTCACGGCGAGAGTCACCGGCTGCAGCGCGCCGCCGGACTGTTCACGCAGGTACCAGGCCAGGGTCTGGTCGTCGGGAAGGCCCGCGCCAAAGGCGAAGGAGTCGCCCAGGATCAGGACCGGCGTATCGCTTGCGCCGGACGGACCGGATGGCAGCGCCCGAAAGCCGTTGGCGTCGGTCGTGTAGACGACGTCGTAGATCGTGCGGCCGTTCTTGACCGAGCTCGCCCGCGCCCGCCGGTCCGGCAGTGGCCGGAACGCGAGCGCCGGGTCGGGCGCGAACAATGGGTCCTGCGTTTCCACCAGCCCCTGCCGGAAGTCGGCAAGGTCGCGCTCCTCGACGAAGCGGTTCATCGCATCGGTGCGCAGCAGGAGCTCGCATCCAAGGATGCCGGCAGCAAGCGTGAACAGGAGAAGCAAGGCATTCCTGAGCCGCGGCGCCGCCCCCAGCATCACCAGGAACCAGACGGCGAGAAACGCCATCGCGCCCAGCACCGACGACGCCCAGGTGACAGCGGCCCAGAAACCAAGGGCCGGAACGGCACCAAGAAGGAAGAGCGCCGCGACGGCCGTCCTCCCGAACGGAGCACGGCGCGCCGGTTCGATATCCGGTCGGGTCGGCCTCAGCCGTCCACCTTGGCGCCGCTCGCCTTGACGATCGGCGCCCAGACCGCGATCTCGCTGACGATGCGGTCCTGCAGGCCCTTGGGCGCCATCGGCCAGGGGTCGCTGCCCAGGGCCGCGAACTTCGCCTTCACGTCGGGATCCTCGAGCGCCTTGGTGCCGACGGCGGCCAGCTTGTCGACGATCGGCTGCGGCACGTCGGCCGGCCCGCCGAAGCCCATCCAGACCTCGACCACATAGTTGGGCACGAACTCGATGATCGCCGGCACGTCGGGCGCGGCCTTGTTGCGCTCGCGGCTGGTGACGCCCAGCGCCCGCAGCTTGCCTGCCTGCACGTGCGGCCAGCAGCTCGGCATGTTGTCGAACATGATGTGCACGTTGCCAGCGATCAGGTCCTGCATCGCGCCGGCGCTGCCCTTGTAGGGCACGTGCACCATGTCGGTGCCGGTCAGCTGCTTGAACATCTCTCCGGCCAGGTGGATCGTGGTCCCTGAGCCCGAGGACGCCATGTTGTACTTGCCGGGATTGGCCTTCAGCAGGGCGATCAGCTCCGGCACGGTCTTCGCGGGAATGCTGGGATGGACCACCAGCATGTTCGGCCAGACCGACATGCCGGCCATCGGCGAGAAGTCCTTCACCGGATCGTAGGGCAGCTTGCTGTAGAGCGCGGGCGCCATGCAGAACATCGAAATGGTGATCAGGCCGATCGTGTAACCGTCGGGCGCCGCCTTGGCGAGCGCGTCGGTACCGATCGTGCCACCGCCACCGGCCCGGTTGTCGATCAGCACCTGCTGGCCGAGCATCTCCGAGACCTTGGCCATGACGATGCGCGAGATGTTGTCGGTCGCGCCGGCCGGCGTGTAGGGCACGATGAACTTGATCTGCTTGTTCGGAAAGGCGTCCTGCGCGCGGACGAGGCCCGGCGCGGCGAGGGTGGCGGCGGCGCCGGCCAACAGGGCGCGGCGGCTGGTCTTGAACTGGGGCACGATTCCTCCGAACGACGTTTCTTGTGTGCGCGCAAACGCTAACAGCCGGCCTGAGGAGCGTCACGCAATCCGGCGTCGGCGGCTCGCGCTGCGGGTCGCAAGGTCGCTCAGCGGGTCGTGACACCCAACGGGGATGAGAATTCTTGTCCTCCGCAATCGAAATGTTCGCTGGCGGCGCCGTTGTGTGACCGCAAAGATCGAAGCGAGAGGAGATGCCCATGCTCGCCTACACGACTCCCGCCGAGATCGTCGCCCACGACGGATTGCGCATCGTGCTGGTGCGCGGCGCGCCGAGTCCGTGGAGCCAGGCCGCCAAGACGATCCTCGAGATCAAGGGGCTCGATTATGCCGCCGCCCCACTCGATGTCGGCGGCGCCAACGAGGAGATCGTCGCCTGGTCGGGCCAGAACAGCGCCCCCGTCGTCGCCTGGCGCGACGGCCCGCCGCTCAACCGCTGGCTGGACATCCTGCTGCTGGCGGAGCGTCTCGCGCCGGCGCCTGCCCTGCTCCCCGCCGATCCGCTGCAGCGGGCACTGGCCATCGGCCTCGGCCACGAGATCCTGGGCGAGCGCGGCATCGCCTGGAACCGCCGTCTGCAGATGTTCTCGATGGCCGTGCAGGCCGGCATGGGCACGCGCATGGCGCCGCTGATCGACAAATACGGCTTCGATGCCGACGACGCCGCGGCGGCGGGCACGCGTATCGCCACCACCCTGCACGGGCTCGCGACACAGCTTCGCGCGCAGCAGGCGCGCGGTGTTTCCTATTTCGTCGGCGAGGCGCTGAGCTGCGTCGACATCTACTGGACGTCGGTCATGAGCATGCTGCTACCGCTGCCCGCCGCGCAGTGTCCGATACGCGAATCCTCACGGCCGGCCTTCACCGCCACCGATCCGCAGATCGTCTCGGCTCTCGACCCGATCCTGGTCGAACACCGCGACCGCATCTTCAAGGCGCACTTCCGCGACCCGATGGAGTTCTGATCGGCTTCCGCAACTCGAAGGCAAGAGCTATTCGAGCCAGCGCAGGCAGCCCGCCGAGTCGAGCACGGGATCGAGCCGCCGGCGCACGTCGGCCGGCAGCGCCGCCAGCTTCTTGCGCAACGCGTCGTAGCACTTGGCCTGGTAGCGGAACGGCGCCTGGCTCCACGGCCGGCCGAGGATGTCGAGATCGACCGACGGTGCGCCGCTCTCCAGCGCCGCGCGGTTGGCGGCGAGGAACGGCAGGTAGGTCACGCCGCAATGCTTCAGCAGTGCGGTCACGCCGTCCGGCAAGGGTGCATCGGCCGGCAGCCATTGCCCATCGACGCCGGAGGCATCGTCGAGCCGCAGCAGCCAGCAATAGACGTCGGGCGCGCGCTCCCGCATTTCCATCATCGGCGTTGGATCGACTGACAGGATCTGCAGCTGGCCGAACAGGCCGAAGTCGGCCAGCGACGGCCGCGAGCCGAACAGGTACTCGCTCTTGCGGACGTGAGCGTCGAGCGCATCGAGGATGAAACGGTAGCTGTCCTCGATGACGGGCCGGTTGCCGTCGGTGCAGCCAACCATTGCCATGCGGCCCACCTGGCGGTCGTTGAACGCCTGCATCGCCGCGCGCCGCTCGGCTTCAGGCATCTGCGGATTGCGCGAGGTGATAACCCAGTCCTGCGCGAATTTCCGGTCGGGCGCATAGTACCAGCGATAGTGGAACATGATCTTGGTGACCCATTCGTCGCCAAAATCCTCCACAAGGTCGCTGAGCCAGGCATGCGCCGGATCGTCCGGCACGATCGAGCGCCGACCGGGATGAGCGCGTTCGAGTGCATGAGCGAGCGGCGTCGAATCGTTCATCACCGTGCCATCGGGAAACGTCAGCGCCGGAATCACCGGCGGCAGGCCGGCAGCGACCGCGACATCGCGCGGCCAGCCCACGGCCTTCCAGATAAAGGGCAGCCGGCGATAGCGCAGGATCGCGCGCATCTTCACCGAGTAGGGCGAGGGACCGAAGCCGTGGAGGATGTAGGGGTTCGTGCTCATGTCGCCGCTCATCTCACCACTGTCCGAAGAAAATGCCGTGCTGGCGATGCTTGGCCGTGCGCGCCGCGACATAGGCGTCGTCGACGGTAACGCGGCTCTTGCGCGCCTTGGCCCAGGCGTTCAACCGATCCTCCATCTCGCGGAAGATCGGCGCATAGGTCAGGTCGGCGCCGAGGTCTCGACGTTCCTTCGGATCGTTGAGGAGGTCGAACAACATCGGCCGATAGCCCTGCCACCAGACGTACTTCCACCGGTCGGTGCGGACCATGATGGCGCGGCACTCGTTGGGCTTGCGACCGAGGATCGTGCGCGCCTCGCGGAAGGAATAATCGAGTTCCGAGAAGACTGCGTCGCGCCAGGTGTCGAGATGGATCCGGCGCAGCAGTGGCAGCAGCGAGCGGCCCTCCAGCAGGTGATCCTGCGGCGGCAGGCCGAGCGTTTCGAGGATGGTCGGCACGACGTCGATCGCCTCGACGAAACGCTCGTCGACCGTGCCGCGCGTCAGGTCGGCTTCGGGATCGGGATCGACCACGATGAAGGGAACGCGATATGCCTCCTCGTAGAACATCTCCTTTTCGCCCAGCCAGTGGTCGCCCAGGAAGTCGCCATGGTCGGCGGTGAAGATGATCAGCGTGTCGTCGAGCCGGCCGGCACGCTCCATATGCGCGAACAGGCGGCCGAGCCAGTCGTCGAGCTGGCGGATCAGGCCCATATAGGCCGGCCGCACGATTCCCGGCGCCTCGGGCCGGCTGAACGAGACTGACTCCTCCATCTCGCGATAGGCCGCCAGCACGGGATGCTCGTTCACGCGCTCCTGCTCGTCGCGGTTCAGCGGCAGCATGTCGGCGGCGCCGTACATGTTGTGGTAGGGCGCCGGCGCCATGTAGGGCCAGTGCGGCTTCACGTAGCTGAGGTGCAGGCACCAGGGCTTGTCGCCCATCTCGTCGATGAAGCGCATCGCCTCGCGCGTCATGTAGGCGGTCTCGGAATGCTCCTCCTTCACGCGCGCCGGCAGGTGGACGTTGCGCATGAACCAGCCCGAGGCTTTTTCGCCGCCGGGCCCGTCGGCCGCGATCACGAAGTCGCTCCACGGATCGTCGGAGACATAGCCGTGCCGCCGCAGGTAATCGGCATAGCCGCTCTCCGCGCCGGGCGGCGAATGGCCATCATAGCGGTCCAGCTCCTCGAAGCGTCCGGCACGCATCAGCGCTTCAAGAGCGGAGCCGCCTTCGATGCCGAATCGCTCCAGCCCCTCGAGATCGGGCAGGACGTGGGTCTTGCCGGCCAGCGCCACACGGATTCCGGCGGCCGACAGGAACTCGCCCAGTGTCTTTTCGCGCAGGGAGAGCGGCACGCGGTTCCAGGTGGCGCCGTGGCTCGACACGTAGCGGCCGGTGTAGAAGCTCATGCGGCTCGGGCCGCAAACACCGGACTGTACATAGGCCCGCGGGAAGCGCACGCCACGCGCCGCCAGCGCGTCGATCGCCGGCGTCTCGAGGTGCGGATGGCCGGCGCAGGACAGATGGTCCGCGCGCAGCTGGTCGCACATGATGAACAAAACGTTTTTGACCTTGCCCACGGTTTCCTCTCTCGACGGGTTCTGAATGCCCTGTCTAACTAAGCCGCATGACACAGGCGCCGTCCATCCGCGACATCATCGATTTCTGGTTCCTGCCGCTCGGCCATCCCGATCACGGCAAGCCGCGCGACATCTGGTGGCGGAGCACGCCGGAATTCGATGTGGAGACCGTCGGCCGCTTCGGCGCCGCGATCGAACGGGCGATCGCGGGTGAGCTCGATGCCTGGAAGGATTCCCCGGAGGGCGCGCTGGCGCTGATCCTGCTCTGCGACCAGTTCACCCGGAATTGTTTCCGCAAGACGGCGCGGGCTTTCGCCGGCGACGCCAAGGCCATCGATATCGCGCGCTACGCGCTGGCGCGCTTCTATCCGTCGGTGTTCCCCGTCGACATGCGGCTGTTCTTCTACATGCCGTTCGGTCACAGCGAGCATCTCGCCGACCAGCAATTCGCCTGCGCCCTGTTCGAGACGATCGGCGGCGAGGACAACATCAAGTCGGCCCACGAACATCGCGACGTCGTCGCCCGCTTCGGCCGCTTCCCCCACCGCAACGAGGTACTGGGCCGCAACACCACGGCCGAGGAGCTCGAATATCTGAAGAACGCAAACCGGTATGGGCAGTAGCTGCGCCCTCCGGCCGGGACGACGGATACTCTCTCTTATCCGCCCAGGATCTCGCGATAGAAGTCAGCGGTCGCGGTGTCGAAGCAACAGAAGATCACGCGCTCGGGCATGCCGATCAGGCGGACCTCGCGGACCGCGATCTCGGCCGCGGCTTCCTTCGGGTAGCCGTAGATGCCGGTCGAGATGGCGGGAAAGGCCATGCTTTCGAGCCCTTCCACGACCGCCAGCGCCAGCGAATTGCGATAGCAGCGGGCCAGCAGTTCGGGCTCGCCCTGCGTGCCGCCGCGCCAGACCGGACCGACTGTGTGAATGACGCGTCGTGCCTTGAGGCGGTAACCGCTGGTGATCCTGGCTTCGCCGGTGGGGCAACCGCCCAGGGTGCGGCATTCGGCCAGGAGTTCCGGCCCGGCAGCGCGGTGGATCGCGCCGTCGACGCCACCTCCGCCCAGCAGGCTCTCGTTGGCGGCGTTGACGATGGCATCGACGTCGAGGCGCGTGATGTCGCCCTCGACGATGTCGATGCGGCTCATCTTTTTACCAGTAGCGGACCGGACCGGTGTCGATGTGAACGAAGCCGGAGCGCGGGTAGAAGCCGACGCCGCCCATGTTGAGCGAACGCGCAGCCTGGCGGATGCGGAACACCGGGACGCCCGGGAAGCGGATGTCCATGGCGTTGCCGTTGATGTGCTGGCTGTCGCGCGCCACGCCGCGGCTGACGCTGGCCAGCCAGGCATTGCTCTCGGCCGAGCGGAAGGCCGAGAGGACCTCGATCTGGCCGTCGTAGCCGGAGATACGGGCGGTGTGCCACAGCACATCGAACAGCAGCGGGTCCATCTCGGTCGTGCCGGCGTCGCGGCTGTCGCGCAGGAACTGGTTGAGCTGGTCCAGAGCGCTGCGGTGATAGGAGCCGTTCGACCAGTAGGTGACCGTCAGCTCTTCCTTGGTGTTGAAATTCACGAGGCTCAGGCTGCGCGGGCTGGACAGGTCGAGATCGGGCGTCGGAACCGGCGCGGCCAGGGCGGCAGCTGGCGCGAAGCCGCCGTAGCGGGACGCAAGCATCTTCTGCTTCGTGGCGGGCGGTACCTTCTTCTGCTGGGCTGCAACCTTCTGCACGTTCGCCGATTTGGCGGGTGCCGCGGTCGTCTTCTTCGTGGTAGCGGTGGCTGCGGTCTTCGTAGTCGCGGTAGCGGCGGTCTTGACCTTGGGGGCGGTCGAAGCCCCCGTATTGGTTTGGGCGAAGCCGGTGCCGGCAAATGCCAACAGTGTCGCCAGGCTCAGTACAAAACTACGCATCCCTGCCCCGGTGTTGTTGCATTTTTGTCACAGACACCTTTATCAGAGACCCATTCTCGACTCAAAGTTAAATTCCTGTTCCCGGCTCACGGCCAGCCCGACCACCTCACCCACCATGCAAAGAGTCGGTCCGTTCAGGAACGCCCGCTGCGCCTGCCGATCGATGGTGGCCAGGGTGCCGATGATGCGCCGTTCGCGGTCAGTCGTGCCGTTTTCGATCAATGCCACGGGAGTAGAGGCCGGAAGGCCGTGCGACACGAGCTGTGAAGCGATCTGAGGGAGTGCCCCCGCTCCCATGTAGATGACGACGGTCTGCCGCGGGCGGGAGAGCATCTTCCAGTCGAGATCGACCGTGCCGTTCTTCAGGTGGCCTGTGACCAGCACACAGGCCTGGGCATGGTCGCGATGGGTGAGCGGAATCCCCGCGCTCGAGGCGCACCCCAGGGCGGCCGTGACCCCCGGCACCACCTCGACGGCCACACCCGCCTTGACCAGCGCTTCGACCTCCTCGCCGCCCCGGCCGAACACGAACGGGTCGCCGCCTTTAAGCCGCACCACGCTCTTGCCCGCGCGGGCCAGCGCCACGAGTCGATCGTTGATTTCCGGCTGCGGCACGCAATGATTCGCCCGGCGCTTGCCGACATAGACACGCTCGGCATCGCGGCGCGCCAGCGACAGGATCTCGTCCGAAACCAGCCGGTCGTAGACCAGGACGTCGGCGCGCTGCAGTAGGCGATGCGCCTTGAGGGTGAGAAGATCGGGATCGCCCGGTCCGGCACCCACGAGATGGACCATGCCGGCCGCTGGACTCTCGCTGCGCGCACTGTCGAGCAGGCGAATCAGCTCGCGGCGCGCGCCGATCTCGTCGCCGGCGAGGGCGAGTTCACCGACCTGGCCTTCGAACACGCGATCCCAGAAGCGGCGCCGCGCCCGCGGCACGACGAGGGTGCGGCGGACCTGTTCACGAAAAATCTCGGCGAAGCGCGCCAACCGTCCCAGCGCCGCCGGCAGGCTGCGTTCGATCTCGGCGCGGATGCGGCGCGCAAGCGCCGGCGCGGTGCCGCCGGTCGAGACCGCGATGGTGATCGGCGAGCGGTCGATGATCGCCGGCATGATGAAGCTCGACAAAGCGGGGCGGTCGACGACGTTGACCGGAACACAGCGCCGCTGCGCGGCCGCGGACACGCGCGCCTCGATCGACTCGTCCTCCGAAGCCACGATGACCAGCGACATGCCTTCGAGGTCGCTTTCGTCGAACGAGCGACCGGCCCAGGAGACCCGTCCCTCGGCGATGAACTGGGCCACCTCGCCATCGACTGTCTCGGCGATGAGCGAGACCTGCGCGCCGGCCTTGAGCAGCAGTTCCGCCTTGCGCGCGGCCGCATCGGCGCCACCGACGACCAGCGCACGGCGGCCCTGCAGCGACAGGAAGAGCGGGAAGGTCTGCATTAGGCGGCCCTCACGTGGCGCGCCGCACGCAGCAGTGCGCGGATCTCGGGACGGCAGGAACCGCAATTCGTCCCGGCCTGCGTGGTCGCGCCGATCGCCGCGAGCGAGGTTGCGCCATCGGCGATGGCTGCCTCGACGGCGCCACAGGATATGCCGAAACAGGCGCAGAGTTCGCCGCCGCGATGCATGTCCGTGCCGCCGTGCAGCAACGCGTCGCGCTGCTCCGTCGTGAGGCGATTCAGCGCCATGAACGGCGCGAAGCGATCTCGTGCGTCGGCCTGGTACGTCGACCCCAACGCCATCACAGCTTCGACCCGGCCATCGCTGACGACCGCGCCGACTCCGTTGTCACCGTCGAGCCATGGGCCAGGGTTGGTCGTCCGCACAGCTGCGGACAACGTTCGTTGTGCAACCGCGAAAGGCTGGTCGCCGGCAACGACGTAGGCGTGATAGCCGGCGCCCCTGATTCGCACCCAGTAAGAAATCTCCGGCAGCATGATCGGGCGACGAGCGAGAATCGTGCCATGCCAATGCATATCAACCCGACGGATTTCGACCGGCGTATGTTTCAGCTCCGGCTGACCGGAAAGGGGGTCGACCGCGGGATTCACCGCAGCATTGATTCGACCCGCGCGACTCAGCTGGGCCGTCCAGTGCATCGGCGCAAAGGCCTGGCCGAGACTTACCGAATCGGTCACATGGACACGCAGAACGCCACGCCCCCAGCCGCTCCTCACTTCGGCGATGTCGCCGTCGACAAGGCCTCGCACCGAGGCATCGCGTGGATGCACCTCGATCATGGGCTCCGGGCGATGACCGGCGAGGCGCACCGACTTCCCGGTACGCGTCATCGTATGCCATTGGTCGCGCACGCGGCCGGTGTTGAGGATCAGCGGCCGCTCTTCATCGGGTGCATTCACCGGCGCACGCGGCATCGTGGCAATGAAGCGAGCGCGACGGTCGGCGTGGAAGAAGGCACCGTCGCCGAAGAAGCGTCTGTCGGCCGCGCGCCCCCAGACGAACGGCTGCAAGGCTTGGTAGGCCGCATCGTCGATCGAGGCGCAGGCGCCGATGTCGAAGTCGCGCGTGCCCGCATTCTCGAATCCGGAAAGAGCCGCGTGCTCGCGAAAGATGTCGGCGACACCCCGCCATGCGAAGGCTTCGCCATGACCCAGGCGTCGCGCGACCTCGGCGAGGATCCACCAGTCCTGCTTCGCTTCGCCTGGCGGCGGCAGGAAAGGCCGTTGCCGCGAGATACCGCGTTCGGAGTTGGTCACCGTGCCGTCCTTCTCGGCCCAGGCGAGCGCCGGCAAGCGGATGCGGCAGGTGTCGACCGTGTCGCTGGCACGGATCGCCTCGGAGACGATGGAGAGTTCGCATCCGCGCAAAGCCTCGCGCACGGCATCGGCATCGGGAAGGCTGGCGACCGGATTGGTCGCCATGATCCACACCGCCTTGATGCGCCCGGCGCGCACGGCCTCGAACAGGTCGACCGCCTTCAAGCCGGGCTTCGTCGCCATGTGCGGGGCCCCCCAGAAGCGGGCGACCCTATCGATCTCGACCGGGCCGAAATCCATGTGGGCGGCGAGCGCATTGGAAAGCGCGCCGACCTCGCGGCCGCCCATCGCGTTAGGCTGCCCGGTGATGGAGAAAGGTCCCATGCCCGGCCGGCCGATGCGGCCGGTCAGCAGGTGGCAGTTGATCAGCGCGTTCACCTTGTCGACGCCGGCGCTCGACTGGTTCACACCCTGGGAATAGAGCGTCACGACCTTCTCGGTCCGGGCGAACAAGTCGAGGAAGGTGGCGAGGTCGGCCGGCGGCAGGCCACAGGCAGCGGCATCCGTTGCACGCGCCGCGTCAAGGGCGTCGCCCAGGCCCGACGTGTGCTGTTCCACGAAACGACGATCGGCCATGCCCCGTTCCGCGAGGCTGGCCAGCAGCACATTGAACAGCGCCACGTCGCTGCCGGGCTTCAGGGCGAGATGAAGATCGGCGATGTCGCAGGTCTCCGTGCGGCGCGGATCGACGACCACGACCTTCATCGAGGGCCGCACGCGCCGGGCCGCCTCCAGCCGCTGGAACAGCACGGGATGGCACCAGGCAAGATTGCTGCCGACCAGCACCACGAGATCGGCCCGCTCGAAATCCTCGTAGAGGCCGGGCACCGTGTCGCTGCCGAAGGCGCGCTTGTGACCGGCCACCGACGAGGCCATGCAGAGGCGCGAATTGGTGTCGATGTTGGCGGTGCCGAGGAAGCCTTTGATCAGCTTGTTGGCGGCGTAGTAGTCCTCGGTCAGCAACTGGCCGGAAACATAGAAGGCAACGGCCTCGGGCCCGTGCGCCTCGATCGTTTGCCGCAAGCCCTCCGCCACAGTATCGAGCGCGACCTCCCAGGAGACGCGCTGGCCATCGATCTCGGGATGCAGCAGGCGATCCTCGAGCGACAAGGTCTCGCCCAGCGCCGCGCCTTTCGAGCACAGCCGCCCCTGATTGGCGGGATGGTCATGGTCGCCTTCGACGGCAGCGCCGCCCTTCCCGTCCGGCGTCGCAACGATGCCGCATCCGACACCGCAGTAAGGGCAGGTCGAGCGGACGCCGGTCGTCATGACGACATCCACAACCTCACCCTGAGGAGCAGTCCGCAGGAGTGCGTCTCGAAGGGTGGGCACGCGCACCACGTCCTTTGCCCATCCTTCGAGACGCCGTGCTGCGCACGGCTCCTCAGGATGAGGGATTCAATTTCAGGGCGACCGCCGCTAGTAGACATCGCGCTGATACCGGCCGGCCTTTGCAAGGCCGTCAAGCCAGGCTTTTGCCTCGGCCGCGCTCTTGCCGCCCTCACGGGCCGCAATATCGAGCAGTGCCGTCTCGACGTCCTTGGCCATGCGCTTGGCGTCGCCGCAGACATAGAAGTGTGCGCCCTGCTCGAACCACGCCCAGAGTTCGGCGGCGTTCTCGCGCATGCGGGTCTGAACGTAGATTTTCTCGACCTGGTCGCGTGAGAAGGCAAGGTCCAGGCGCGACAGCACGCCCCGGCGCTGCCAGTCCACGATCTGGTCCTCGTAGAGGAAATCCGTCCCGCGCTTCTGATCGCCGAAGAACAGCCAGTTCTTCCCCTTCGCGCCGCGCGCGTCGCGCTCCTCCAGGAAGGCGCGGAACGGCGCGATGCCGGTGCCCGGCCCGACCATGATGGCGGGCGCCATATCGTCGGCGGGCGGCGCGAAGCCGTGGGCCTTCTGCACGAACACCGGAATGACATCGCCAGGCTTGGCGAAGTCAGCGAGATAGCACGAACCGATACCGGTGCGGGTGCGATCGTTGGTGTCCCAGCGCACGGCCGACACGGTGAGATGGACTTCCCCCGGATGCGCCTTGGGCGACGAGGCGATCGAGTAGAGCCGCGGCTGCAGCCGGTCGAGCGACTTCAACAGGCCCGGCAGAGAGGGCGAGACCGAGGGAAAGGCCTGCAACAGGTCGAGCAGGTCAGCCTCCGCCAGTTCGGGCGGTCCCTCGCCCGACGCCAGCGCCTGGAGCTTGAGCGCCTCTTCGCCGTCGAAGGCGCGACTCGCCAGGAACAGCATGCATTCGTCGCTTGGCCGCGCGATGTCGACCTTGCTGAGCAACGCCTGCCGTAGCGGCAATGCCTCGTGATCGATCCCCACCATCTCCTCGCCCGTTGCGCCGAGGCGATCGAGCACCGCCTGCACCAGCTGCGGGTTCTTGCGGGCGAAGACGCCGAGACTGTCACCGGCTTCGTAGGTGATGTCACTTGCCGAGAGGTCGAGCACGACGTGCCGCACGTCTTTCTCCGAACCCGGACGGTTCAGGGGATGGGCGTCGACAAGCGTGGCGAGGGCCGGCCGATCGCGTGAGAAGCCCACCGGACCGGCGGCCCTCACCGCCGGCGCGGCCACGGCCGGACCGTCCCGCATCGGCTCCAGTGCGGCGACCAGCTCCTTCACCTTGCGCTGCGTCTCCTTGCCGCCCGGCACGCAGCGGCCCGTGTCGGCCTCGGCGCCGGACCACACCGCCTCGGCATAGGTCTGGCAGAGATAGCCGCACTGGCCGCAATCGAGTTGGGCCATTGCAGCCATGAGCTGCCGTTCGGGCTTGCTGTCCTTTGCGAGATCCAGCCGCTCCGTGAGCGACAGAGCGGCATCGTGCCAGGGGAAATCCTCGGGCTCGGCGGGCTCCGACAGCCCCTCGTCCGCACCGCCGCCGCTCACGCCGAGATAGGCGGCAAAGAAGCCGTTCAGCCAGGCGCGCTGTTCCGTCGAGAACGGCGCGTTCTCCGGGATGATCTGCGGGATCGGCGAGATTGCGTTCATGCCGCCAGCGCCGAAACAGGGGCACGCTCCGCCAACTCGCGCAGAACCGGAATCTCGTGGCGGCGGCAGAATTCGAAAAACGATTCGGCCGGCCCCTGGCGATGCGCCAGATAGGCTCCAAGCAGCCTTTCGAGAAGCGGCGGCAGTTCGTCGAAGGCAATCGAGGTTGCATACTCCCGGGCCATCGCCTGCTCGGCCGTCGAAGCCGCGCCGCCGCCGATGAAGACATGGTAGCCCTCGACGCTGTCTTCGCCGCGTTCGACCTTGGCCGCGATCAGGCCGATGTCGCCGATATAGTGCTGGGCGCAGGAATGATGGCAGCCTGTCAGGTGGATGTTGATGGGCGTGTCGATGTCGAGCCGCACCTCGAGATAGTCCGCGAGCTTCAGCGCATGGCCCTTGGTGTTCGCGGCCGCGAACTTGCAGCCGGCATTGCCAGTGCAGGCCACCAGGCCGCGCCGGATGGCGCTCGCCTCGACGCCGAGGCCGAGGGCGGCGATGGCCGCGACGCAGACCCCGATGTCGCGATCCGCCACGTCGGAGATCAGGAGATTCTGCCACACGGTGAGGCGGATCGTGCCGCTGCCGAAGCGCTGCGCGATCTCGGCGATGCCGCACATCTGCTCCGACGTCACACGGCCCACCGGCAGCACGAGGCCGAGATAGTTGAGGCCCGGCTGCTTCTGGCGATGCACGCCGATATGGCCGTGCTTGTCGGCCAGCACCCGGGCGGTCACCTGCGCGCCGGCAGCCCGGCGCAGCTTCGCGCCATGTTCCTTCTCGACCGCGGCCACGAAGGCGTCACGCCCCATGCGGTCAATCACGTATTTCAGCCTCGCCTTCTGCCGGTTGGTGCGGTCGCCGTGGATCGCGAAGGCTCGCACGACCGCGCCGGCCACCGGCACGCATTCTTCCGGCTTCAGCAGGACCCCGGTCTCGAAGGCGAAGTCGAGATGGCCGGTGATGCCGCCGAGCTGCAGGCGAAAATAGATGCCGGGCTCGAAGCCTTCGCCGCCCGTCACCTCGGTCGCGACGAAGCCGATATCGTTGGTGTCCTCCAGCACCGGCACGCGCCCGCCGCCGTCGAAGGCAATGTTGAACTTGCGCGGCAGGCCGTACATCTCGCGATGATTGAGGATGTAGTGATGCATGGCACGGCACAGCGGCCGCGTGTCGTAGAGTTCCTGGCGGTCGATGCCGGCGGTCGGGCTGCCGGTGATGTTGCGGATATTGTCGGCGCCCGAGCCGCGCGCCGTCAGTCCGAGATCCTGCACGGCAAGCAACAGGTCGACGGCATGGCGCGCCGGAATTTCACGGATCTGCAGGTTAGCGCGGGTCGTCACGTCGGCATAGCCGCCGCCGAAGGCCTCCGCCGCGTCGGCGAGCCCACGCATCTGCCAGGCGTTCAGGATGCCGTTGGGAATGCGCAGCCGGCACATGAAAGAGTTCTCGGCCGGCGCAACGTAGAAGAGCCCGTGATACTTGGTGAGGAAGACGTCCATGCCCTTGGGGAACTGCCCGGCCTCGGCACGGCCCACCAGGTCGTCCCAGCGATCGAGCGGATGGCGCGCACGCTTGGCCGTCTCCTCGGCCACGAGCTTGCCGCCCGCGGCCATGGCACGGTCCTGGGCGGCCTGCTGCAGGGCGTCGGGACCGATCGGCTCGCCAACCGGCGCCCCGGACGTGCGAGCCGTCAGTTTGTCGGCCGCCTTGCGCGCCTCGATGCCGCTGACGAAACCCTGCAGCCATTGCTTCTGAGCGTCGTCGAATTCCTCGCTCATGTACCTCCCCATTCAGATGGGGAGGTGTCGGCCTCATAGGCCGACGGAGGGGTCAGGCGCGTCGCGCAATGCATGCCCTCTCCGTCGTCGTATGACGACGCCACCTCCCTCGTTGACGGCGGAGAAGAACTAGGCCGCCGCACGGGCAGGCACCCGGTGGCGTGCGTAGAGGAACTCGAGCACCGCGGCACGGCAGCGCGCATATTCGGCGTCGGTCGCGAGTTCGAGCCGGCGGCGCGGCCGCGACAGATTGATGGGCAGGATCTCGCCGATGGTGGCGGCGGGACCGTTGGTCATCATCACCACGCGATCCGACAGCAGCACCGCCTCGTCGACGTCGTGGGTGATCATCATCACCGTGTTGCCGAGGCGCGCGTGGATCTCCATGACGCTGTCCTGCAGATGGGCGCGGGTCAGTGCGTCGAGCGCGCCGAACGGCTCGTCCATCAGCAGCACCTTGGGCTGCATGGCGAGGGCCCGGGCGATGCCGACTCTCTGCTTCATGCCGCCCGACACTTCGTGCGGCCGCTTGTCCCTGGCCTGGGCCATCTGCACCAGCTCGAGATTGTGCATCACCCAGTCGTGGCGCTCCGCCTTGTTCTTCGACGACCCGAACACCTTGTCGACGGCAATCGCGATGTTGCCGTAGACGGTGAGCCACGGCAGCAGCGAGTGGTTTTGGAACACGATGGCCCGGTCGGGGCCCGGCGCGTCGACCACCTCGCCTTCGAGGAACACCTCGCCGCTGGTCGACTTCAAGAGGCCGCCCAGGATGTTGAGCAAGGTCGACTTGCCGCAGCCCGAGTGGCCAATCAGCGAGACGAACTCGCCCCGCTCGATTCGCAGGTTCACGTCCCGCAGCACCTCCGTCGCCATCTGGCCGCGGCGAAAGCTCATCCCGATCTGGTCGAACTTGAGGTAGGGTTGTGTGGTCATGGCCTGTGCTCCTACTGCGCCGAGACGCCGTGCGAGACGAAGTGACCGATCGTGGCAATCAGCTTGTCGAGCAGGAAGCCGACGATGCCGATGTAGACCAGGGCCACGATGATGTCGGAGATGCGCGAGCTGTTCCACGCGTCCCAGATGAAGAAGCCGATGCCGACGCCGCCAATCAGCATCTCGGCCGCCACGATGGCGAGCCAGCTCAGGCCCACACCGATGCGCAATCCGGTGAAAATGTAGGGCACGGTCGCAGGCAACGTGATTTTGTAGAACACCTCCCACCAGGAGAGCCGAATCACCGCCGCGACGTTGCGATAGTCCTGCGGGATGTTCCGCACACCCACCGACGTGTTGATGATGATCGGCCAGATCGAGGTGATGAAGATCACGAACAGGGCCGATGGGTCGGCGTGGCGAAAGCCCGCCAGCGACAGCGGCAGCCAGGCGAGCGGCGGCACGGTGCGCAGCACCTGGAAGATCGGATCGAGGCCGCGCATCGCCCAGGTACTCTGGCCGACCAGCACGCCCAGTGCGATGCCGACGACGGCGGCGAGGCTGAAGCCGATCGCGACGCGTCCCAGGCTCTTGGAGATCTGCCAGAAGGCGCCCTTGTCGATGCCGCCATTGTCGTAGAACGGATCGGCAATGAAGTCCCAGGCATCGGCCACCACCTTGGTTGGCGGTGGCAGGTGGGCGCCCGGCTCCGAGCAGAGGAGCTGCCAGACGAACAAGGTGATCGAAAGCACGACGAGCGGCGGCAAGACGACGCTCGCCACGTGCTTCAGCACATCCATGAGGCGATCCAGTGCCGGCCGTACCGGCGGCCGGAAGGCAACGATCTCCGCAGAGGATTCCGGCACCGGTACCGCGTTGGCGACCGATACGCCCGTCTTTGCCAACGCCTGCATCACGCCACCTTCTTGATCTGAAGGCTGGCGAGATAGCCCTTCGGATCCTCGGGATCGAACACCTTGCCGTCGAAGAAGGTTTCCTTGCCGCGCGACGTCGTCTTGGGCACGTCGGATTCGGCGGCGCCGATGTTCTTGGCCGCCGTCCGCCACAGATCCTCGCGATTGACCTTGGCGATGATCGCCTTCGTGTCGAGGTCCATCGGCAGCTTGCCCCAGCGCTGGTTCTCGGTGAGGAACCACAGTTCGTGACTCTGATAGGGGTAGGAGACGCCGCCCTTCCAGAACTTCATCAGCTGATTGGAGTTGGAGACCTTGCGTCCGTCGCCGTAATTGAATTCGCCCTTGATGCGGTTGATGATGTCGGCGGGCGGGACATTGAACCATTGGCGCTTGCCGATGATGTTGGCTAGCTCCTGCTTGTTCTCCATCTTGTCGCACCACTGCTGGGCTTCCAGCACCGCCATCAGCACGGCCATCGCCGCCTTCGGATTCTTGTCGACCCAATCGGCACGCATGCCGAGCGATTTCTCCGGGTGGTTCATCCAGAGTTCGCCGGTCATCGCGGCGGTGAAGCCGATGTCCTGATTCACGAGCTGTTCGTTCCACGGCTCGCCGACGCAGAACGCGTCCATGTTGCCGACCTTCATGTTGGCCACCATCTGCGCCGGCGGCACGACGATGGTCGACACGTCCTTGTCGGGATCGATGCCAGCAGCGGCGAGCCAGTAGCGGATCCAGAGATCGTGCGTGCCGCCCGGGAAAGTCATGGCGCACTTCACTTCCTTGCCGGCCGCCTTCTTCTTGGCGAACGCCTCCTTGAGCGGCTTGGCGTCGATGGTGGCGCCCAGCCCCTTGAACTCGTTGGAAACGGAGAGGCCCTGGCAGTCGTAGTTGAGGCGCGCCAGGATATACATCGGCACCGGCCGGTTCTCGGGCGTCGTGGTTCCCAGGCTGATCTGGTAGGGCTTTGGCGTCAGGATGTGGGCGCCATCGATGCCCCCGGAACCACCGCCCAGAACGAGATTGTCGCGGGTGGTGCCCCACGAAGCCTGCTTGGCGACGTTGGCTTCGGTGATGCCGTATTTGTCGAACAGCTTCTTTTCCTTCGCGATGATCAGGGGAGAAGCGTCGGTCAGCGCGATGAAACCCAGCGTGACCTTGTTGGTCTCGGGTCCGGCGGCCTGGGCGAAGGCGCCGCCCGGGAACGAGGCGCGCACGGCGCTCACCAGCGCAGCCGTCGCCGTCACGGCGCCGGCATTCTTCAGAATCTGGCGCCGGCCCAGGCCCTTGTGGCCGTTCCTATTTTCCATGACTGCTCTCCTGCTGTTCGTAGATCTCTGACGTCTTCTTGCTGGGGTCGAACACCGACCCGTCGAGGAAACTGTCGGGGCCCATCGCCACCGGCGCGCCGTTGGTCGGGATGATCCAGGGATCGGGATGGGCGCCCTCGACCTTGCGGTCGGAGAGCGGGCACGGCAGGCCGAGTTCGCTGGCGGCGGCGCGGTAGATGTCGCTGCGGAACACGCGGTCGGCGACGGCGCGCATGTCGGTGCGCGGCGCCACCTGGCCCCAGCGGACCATCTGCGACAGGAACCAGTCGGCGTGGCTGCGCCACGGGAAGTTGGCGAGCTGGCGATGGAAGATGTGGAAGTCCGGCAGGCTGAGCGACCGCGCGATCACTTCAGCCGGCACGTTGAGGAACCGCGGCGAAGCGAGGATACGCGCAGCCTCGGGCCGGTTGGCCGGCTCGTCGAGCCAGGCGCCGGCCTCGGTGATGGCCTTCACCAGCGCGATCAGCGTCTTCGGATTGCGCTGCGCCCAGGCTTCGGTCGTGCCGAGCATCTTCTCCGGCATCGAGTCCCAGATCTGGCGGCTGGACGCGGCGATGCGGCCGATGCCGAGCGAGGCGGACTGCTGGTTCCACGGCTCGCCCACGCAGTAGCCGTCGATCGTGCCGCCCGAGAGGTGGGCCACCATGTGCGGCGGCGGCACGACGGTGAGCCGCACGTCGCGGTCGGGATCGATGCCTCCTGAGGCCAGCCACAGGCGCAGCAGGTGGTTGTGCGAGGAATAGGTGAAGACCGACGCGAGCGTGACGGGTGGCCGGCCGTCCCGGGCGCGGCGCGCGACGACGGCAGCCAGCGCGCGCACATCGAGCGGCGCGCCGGCCGGAAGGTTGTCACCCGCGAATTCGGGGGCGGCTTCCCCGATCTCCCGCCACAGCCCGTTCGAGAGCGTGATCGAGTTGCCATTGAGATGCAGCGTCATGGCCGCGATCATCGGAACGTTGACGCTGTCGATGCCGAGCGTGGTGGCCAGCGGCATGGGCGATAGCATGTGAGCCGCGTCGAGCAGCCCGACCGCGAGCTTGTCGCGGATGTTCGACCATGAAACCTCTCGGCGCAGTTCGACCTCAAGCCCGTGGCGTTCGTAGAGGCCCAGCACCTCCGCGAACAGCAAGGGCGCGCAGTCGATAAGGGGAATGAACCCCACCGTCACCTTCGGTCGCTCGACTTGTCCCACGACGCTCGACTCCAAAAAAAAAAGACGCCCCAAACGGCCGCATGATCGCGACCGCGTGGGACGTCGTTGTCCGGAAAGGCAGACCGCCATTGGCCTGCCCGAGAATTCAGGAGCCGCCCATCATTGGGCGTCTCGCTGTTAGTGCAGCAGGAAGCGTGCCAACCGCTGCGAGCGCGGCCACGCTTCGCAAGTGGCTGATTCAGCTATGAGAATCCGGAAGCCCAGAAAATCACCGTCGGACGGTTGTATTACTTGCTGCCTGCTTGCGCGCCAGTGTCGCCAAATAGGCAGGCATCATCCGCAATCTGTCATCCTGAGCACCGCAAAGGATCTCCCGCAAGCCACGCACTCGATCACTGCTGACAATATATGGTCGTTCGGTGAGGTCCTTCGCGGCGATCAGGACGACAAAATCGATCAGAATTTCAGCGCCCTGGCATAGGTCAGGAGATCCTGCGCCACTTCGCCAATGCGCTTGTTCTGGTCCATCGCGAGCTTGCGCAGCAGCTTGTAGGCGGCTTCCTCACCGATCCCCTTCTGCTCCATCAGCAGCCCTTTGGCGCGATCGACGGTCTTGCGCTCGACCAGCGACAGGCGGGCGCGCTCAAGTTCCTCGCGCATCGCGTGATAGCGATTGAAGTGCGCGACCGCGACATCGACGACCGGTTGCACGCGATCTTGCGTCAGTCCCTTCACGACATAGGCAGAGACGCCCGCCTCCATCCCGGCGGCGATCGTCGCCGGATCGGAACGGTCGGCAAACAGCGCGATCGGCCGAGGCTGTTGCTCGGTCGTGCGCCGCAGATCCTCGATCGCGTCGCGGCCGGGATTGTCGATGCTGATCACTATCACATCGGGTTGCAGGACGCTGACGCGCGCCGCGAGATCGTAGGTGCCGTCGAGTCGCGCCAGCAACACGTAGCCAGCATCGCGCAGGCCAGACTCCACGATCTCGGCGCGGGCGGGATTGTCGTCGATCAGCACTACGGACAGCGGTTTGGACACGGGCGGCTGCAACTCTCCTGCAACTCCGCGGGGCGCAACTTCCGTGCCACCGGTGTTACGGCATCGATTCGACGAGCTTTCCGGCCGCCCAGCGGCCCGCACGCGTCTTGCCCTCGGCATCGGTGTACTGGCCGTAGCCGTTGCGCTGCCCGCCGCTGAACCCGCCTTCGTAGCGCTCGCGCTCGCCGATTCGTTCGACGCCCGGCCCGTCGAGCAAGTCGCCGTGAAACTCGCCGCCCTGCACGACATTCGGTTCGACGAGCGTGCGGCGAATGGCGAGGCCCTCGAGACGGCCGCCGACGAAATTGCCTTCCGACCTTTCGACACCCGGCTTCTCACGCAGCCCGAGCCCGGTCGACTTGCCGTCCTTCCATTGCCCCGAATAGCGCGTGTCATCCGCCAGCCGGACAGTGCCGAGACCGTTCATCAGGTCGGCGCTCCAGTCGCCCGCCTGGCGTTCGCCGTTGCCGAGTTCGGCAACGCCCAGTCCCTGGCGCTTGCCGTCGACGACCTGGCCGATGTAGCTCGCGCCCCCGTCATAGGTGAGTCGCTCGCTGTTCTCCAGATCGGGACGCGCGGCCCGCGCCGCCACGATGCGCGCCTCGCCCGCCATGGCGCGTGCCGCGCGCGCCGCTTCCTCGGCGCGCTCGTACATCGCCCGCGCCTCCGTCGCGGCGCGCTGCGCCTGATCGACGAGTGCTTTCTGAGGCGACGTATCAGCAGCGGCGACGGGTGGTTTGGTAGGTGTCATCGGCTGGACAGGTGTCGGCGTGGCCGCTTGGGACGGTTCGTTCGGCACGGCGATCGGCACTGGCGACGGCAGGGTTGCCTGCGTCTCGACCCGGGGCGCCCCGAGGATGCGCTCGCGAATCTGCGGCGCGTACTTCCATGTCGCGACGGCAGCCAACACCAGCAGCACGATCGGCAGACGCCGCCGCGCGAATCCTTTCCGCCGCGCCGGCGGAGGCTCGGCGTCGATCGTCTCGGCCGGCGACCGGCTGGCCCCGCCGAGACGCGGCCCCGATGCGAGGGGCGCCGATGCGAGGGGCCCCGACGCGACGGGCGCCGGCTTGGGCTCGGTCATCATGCGTTGCGTGGGCGCATCTTGGACACGCGGCAGCGACCCGCCAAAGAGCGTCCGCCATTCGGCGATAGATTGCGGCCTCTGCTCGGGCGCGAACGCCAGGCCGCGATCGATCGCCGACAGCAGGGACGGGTCGAATCGATCGGCATGGGTGGCCGCGAGCGGTCGGTAGGGATCCGTGCCGACGCGGCTCACCGCCTCGGGCGGCGCGGAACCCGAAATGGTGTGATGCAGCACCGCCGCCGTCGCATAGATGTCTGTCCACGGCCCCTGCTTGCCGTCCATCGCGTATTGCTCGATCGGCGCATATTGCGGCGTCAGGATACTGGTCAGGGTGCGCGTGCGTCCGCCCATCGCCTGGCGCGCCGCCCCGAAGTCGATCAGGACGGGCACGCCATCGCGACGCACGATCACGTTCGATGGCTTGATGTCGCGGTGCAGGAAACCCTGGGCGTGCACGGCGCCGAGGCCGCTCAGCATGCCTTCAGCCAAACGCCTGATCTCGTCGGGCTGCAGGCGCCGGCCGGGCTGGCGCAGGAGCTGCGCCACGCTGGGGCCGTCCTCGAATTCCATGACGGTGTAGGCCGTGCCATTGGCCTCGAAGTAGCGCAGCACCGGCACAATGTGGACATGACGGAACCGCGCCAGCGCCCGCGCCTCGTCGAGGAAGCGCTCGCGCCCCCAGGTGAAATCGTCGGCGAAGCGCGAGCCGCGCGGCGCCACCTGGCCATCGGCCCGGCGGGTCGCGAACTCGACCGGCATGTATTCCTTGATGGCGACGAACTTGGCGAGCTGCGTATCGAAGGCCCGATAGGTGATACCGAAGCCGCCATGCCCGATCAGCGCGTCGAAGCGATAATCGCCCAGTCGCGTGCCGACCGGCAAAGCTTGATCGTGTTCTGCTGTCATGGGCACGCGCAACCTCGGCCCCTAGATGCGCGCTCCGGGGCAGCCGCACAAGCGGCGAAGAGGAATCAGCGGCTGGCGTCCGAGACGGCGAACGACCGGAGCGGGCCGGCGTCCCGCATTTCGGG
This sequence comes from uncultured Reyranella sp., assembly GCF_945957355.1. Taxonomy (GTDB): domain Bacteria; phylum Pseudomonadota; class Alphaproteobacteria; order Reyranellales; family Reyranellaceae; genus Reyranella. The sequence continues at coordinate 87,312 of NZ_CAMFKM010000014.1, forward strand.
CATGAGCTGCATGATCATAAGCAGGACGCAGAGGCCGATTGCCGTCAGCATCGTGGCAGGGCCCGTGCGCAGATAGGGGGTGGGCGTCGAGACCCGTCGCTCGTCCGTCATGTCGGACAACTCCACAAAAAATCGACTTCGCAAAAATAACGATGGCCCGAACGGCCCTGAAAATGGGCCAAGCCTGAGGCGAAGCATAAATCAAACCGCCTCAAAAATCCAACAAAGCCGTGGAATCACAACGGTTTAATAGATGATGTGAAGAACAAAAGCGAACCCCACCAGTGATGGCGTAGGACTTGCGTCACAATTGAAGTCGAAGATGGGCCGCGAACTCCGGCCCGGGCCGGGTTAGGATCGTTCCATGAATACAGCCCCACGCGACAATGTCAGGACCCTGGTCCTGACCGGCGCCAGCCGAGGCATCGGCCATGCGACCGTCAAGAAATTCAGCGCCAATGGCTGGCGGGTCATCACGATCTCGCGCCAGCCCTTCAGCGCGCTCTGCCCATGGCCGAGCGGCGGCGAGAACCACGTTCAGCTCGACCTTGCCGACCCGGTCGATATCGGCCGCGGCATCGAACAGATCCGCTCGCGCCTCGCCGGCGGCCGCCTCGATGCGCTGGTCAACAACGCAGCCATCTCGCCCAAGGGCAAGGGCGGCGCACGACTGGGCGCCATGGACACGCCGTTCGATCTCTGGCGGCAGGTGTTCAACGTCAACTTCTTCGCGCCCGTCGCGCTGGCCCGCGGCCTGGTCGACGAGCTGTCGAAGGCGCAGGGTTGCGTCGTCAACGTGACGTCGATCGCCGGCAGCCGCGTCCATCCCTTCGCGGGCTCGGCCTACGCCACCTCGAAGGCCGCCCTCGCGGCGCTCACCCGCGAGATGAGCCACGATTTCGGCCCGCGCGGCATTCGCGTCAACGCGATCGCGCCTGGCGAGATCGATACCGCGATCCTGTCGCCCGGCACCGAGAAGATCGTCGAGGAGCAGATTCCGATGCGGCGCCTCGGCACGCCGGACGAAGTGGCGGACGTGATTCACTTCCTTTGTGAGAAGGGATCGAGCTACGTTTCCGGCGCCGAGATCCAGATCAACGGCGGCCAGCACGTCTAGGAGTTCGCGATGGACAGCACGATCACCAACCTGAAAGGCGAAACCGGCCGCGACGCACGACGCCGCATCCGCAATGGCGGCCATCGCCTGCCGACCTCCGGCATGGCGCCGGGTTTTGTTCAGGGCAACCTCGCGATCCTGCCCAAGGCGCTCGCCGCCGACTTCGCCCGCTTCTGCATGCTGAACCCCAAGCCCTGTCCCCTGCTGGGCCAGTCCGAGCCGGGCGACTGGCGCCTGCCGACCCTGGGCGAGGATCTCGACATCCGCACCGACATCCCGCTCTACCGCGTCTGGAAGAACGGCGAGCTGGTCGAGGAAGTCACCGACCTCAAGGGCGTGTGGCGCGACGACCTCGTCTCCTTCGTGCTGGGCTGCTCCTTCTCCTTCGAGGAGGCACTGATCGAGAACGGCCTCGAGCTTCGCCATCAGACCTGCAACAGCAACGTGCCGATGTTCCGCACCAACATCGAGTGCGCGCCGGCCGGTCCGTTCCACGGCCCGATGGTCGTGTCGATGCGGCCCTTCAAGCCTGCCGATGCGATCCGCGCCGTGCAGGTGACGACACGGTTCCCGTCGGTGCACGGCGCGCCCGTGCATCTCGGCAAGCCGGAGATGATCGGCATCAAGGACATTGCCAAGCCCGACTATGGCGACGCCGTGCCGGTGCGCGACGACGAACTTCCCGTCTTCTGGGCCTGCGGCGTCACCCCGCAATCGGTCGTGGCAACGGTGAAGCCCGAGTTCTGCATCACCCACGCGCCGGGCTACATGCTCGTCACCGACCTGCTCAACTCGCGCCTGGCCGTCCTCTGACGATGGCGCGGCTGGAGTTCGAAGGTCACGCCAAGGGCGCGATCGAGAAGGTCGCGGTCGACATCAAGGATCTGGTCATCGCCGGCTGGACCGGTCGTGACGTGACCGCACTCAACCATCACATCGAGGAACTCAAGGCGATCGGCGTCCAGCCGCCGTCGCGGGTGCCGATCTACTACCGCGCGGCCGCGCAGATGCTGACCCAGGCGGACCGCATCCAGGTTCTGGGCGAGGACAGTTCGGGCGAGGTCGAGCCCGTCCTGATCGGCGCTGCCGACCGGCTCTGGGTGACGGTGGGTGCCGACCATACCGACCGCAAGGTCGAGAGCTACGGCATTGCCGTCTCCAAGCAGATGTGTGCCAAGCCGATCGGCCGCACCGCCTGGCGCTTCGAGGAAGTCGAACCCCATTGGGATCAGCTGATGCTGCGCAGCTTCGTGCAGGAAGGCGGCAAGAGGGTTCTCTACCAGGAAGGGCCGCTGTCCAAGATCCGCGATCCGCGCGAACTGATCTTCGCCTGGAAGGACAACAAGCGGCTGCCGATGGGGACCGTGATGTTCTGCGGCACCATGCCGGCGATCGGCGGCATCCGTTCCTCGTCGCGCTTCGAGATGGAACTCGCCGATCCCGTGCTCGGCCGCACAATCACCCACGCTTACGACATCGAGACCCTGCCGATCATCGCCTGAAGGCGTTCCGTATCGCGAAGACGCATGGCTCGGCTGCAGGTCAGGCCTTGCGTGAACGGCGTCGCTAAACGTACGTTCAGCGCCTTCGGGAGGAACAAGTGACCACGATCAAGGGCGCCTACGACGGCATTACCGTTCTCGACTTCACGCAGGGCATTGCGGGGCCGCACGCCTCCATGCTGCTCGCGCTGCATGGCGCCGACGTCATCAAGGTCGAACCGCCGGAAGGTGACTGGGGCCGGGCACTGGGCGAACTGAAGGGCGACCACTGCGCCCATTCCGTCGCCTTCAACCGCGGCAAGCGCTCGATCGCGCTCGACCTCAAGTCCGCCGACGGCATCGCGGTCGTGAAGAAGATCGCCGCCAAGGCACATGTGGTGATGGAAAGCTTCCGTCCCGGCGTCATCTCGCGGCTGGGCTTCGGCTACGAGGATATCAGGAAGGTCAATCCGAATGTCATCTACTGCTCGGTGTCGGGCTTCGGCCAGACCGGCCCCTACAGCAAGCGTCCGACCGTCGACGGCCTGATCCAGGCGTTCAGCGGCATGATGGTGATGAACAAGATGCCGGACGGCACGCCGTGGCGGCAGGGCATGATCGCCGTCGACGTGACGACCGGGCTCTACACCTTCCAGGCGCTGGCGACCGCGCTGATGCGCCAGTTCCGGTACAACGAAGGCTGCTTCATCGATTCGAGCCTGATGCGTGCCGCCGCCGCCTTCCAGGGCGCCAAGCTGATGGAATGGGTGTTCTCCAAGGGCGCACCACCTGTGCTCTACATGCCGGCCGGCAGCTACAAGACGTCGAACGGCTACATCATGGTGAGCGCCATGAGGCCGCATCATTTCCGGCTGCTGTTCGAACTGATCGGCCGACAGGACATCGCCGACGACCCCGATCTGCAGAGCCACGAGAATCGCATCAAGAATGCGGCCAAGATCATCAAGGCACTGAACGAGACCATGCCGACCAAGACGACCGAGGAATGGATCGCGATCCTCCAGCCCAAGGACGTGTTCTGCGAGCGGGTGAACAATTACTCCGACTATCTCGACCATCCGCACGTCAAGGAGTCGGGCGCGATCGACTGGATCGAGCAGGACGGGTTCGGCCGCATGCCGGTCGCCAACATCGCGGGCCTCCCGCCGGCGTCGCAACATGCGCCGCAGCAGCACGCCCCGCATGTCGGCGAGGACGGTGCGGATATCCTCGGCGAGCTTGGCTACACCGCGTCAGACATCGATGCGATGTTCGCGCGCGGTGGCGTGCGGGCGCCCGCTCCGGCGGTCAAGGCCGCGGACTGAGCGCGAAACGCTCAATGTCGCGGCGGCTGCGCAGCCGCACGACCCTCTTCTCTCCGGCCAGCGCTTCGCACTCCTTGGCGAAGCGCTCGCGATTGCGCCGGTGCGTCTTCAGCGCATAGAGCAGAATCGAATTCCGGCTGAGGAAGGCATTGGACAGGGTCTCGCGATTGCCGGTGCCCCACAGCTCCTCACGCGTCACGGCCCGCTTCACCGTCCGCCGCATCAGGCGCGACATCACCAGCGGCAGCGGCAGGTCGAGCCAGACCAGCGTGTCGGCCGGACGCCATACGAGGTCCCGCACCTGGCCGTAGTTGCCGACGACGATCCAGCCTTCGTCGGCGGTCTCGCGCTCGACGCGATGACGGAACAGATCGACCGGCGCCGGCTGCCAGTCGCGCCCCCAGAAAAGCGCATCGAGCTCGACGACGCGCAGGCCAGCGCGCTCGGCGAGGCGCTCGGCCAGCCAGCTCTTGCCCGATCCCGTCGTTCCGAACACCGCCACCCGTCGCATGGACGAACTTTAGCGTCCACAACGGCCGACTCGCAGGCGCGCGATTCGCCACACCCGGGCCCCGCTGCGGTTGCCGCGTTGCAGCGGATCGGGGACAGTCGCCCATGCATATCGGACTTCTCGCCGGGATCGGACCGGCCGCCACCGACTTCTACTATCGAGGCCTGATCGACCGGCATGTCGCCGGCGGCATCCCGCTCGACCTCACCATGGCGCATGCCGACGTGCGCGAGATGAGCCGCAACCTCGTCGGCAACAATCCGAAGAAACAGGCGGAGATCTTCGCGGGGCTCGCGCAGCGGCTGAAGGCAGCCGGGGCGCAGGCCGTCGCCATCACTTCGATGGGCGGCCATTTCTGCGTGAACGAGCTTATCGCGATCTCGCCGCTGCCCGTGCTCAACGCCATCCCCGCGGTCGACGCGGCGCTGGCCAGGGGCAAGTTCCGGAAGCTCGGCATCCTGGGAACCCGCACGGTCATGGAATCGAAACTCTATGGCGGCATTCCCTCGGTCGAAGTCGTGCCGACGGAGGGTGCGGCCCTCGATCGGGTTCACGACACCTACGTCGCCATGGCCACGATCGGCCATGTGACCGAAGACCAGCGCCAGGTCTTCTTCGAAGCCGGCCGCCAACTCTGTTCGCGCGGCGCGGAAGCCATCATGCTGGGCGGCACCGACCTATTCCTGGCTTTCGCCGGACACGATCCCGGCTTCCCTGTCATCGACTGCGCCGACATCCATGTCGACGCGATCTACGCCAAATCGGCCGCCTGACGGCCCGGAGCATTTACATGGCCGAAGACAACCGTCCCCGCCGGTTCGCCGTCCTGATCGACGCCGACAACACCTCGCCCCGCATCGCCGCCGGCCTGTTCGAGGAGATCGCCAAGTTCGGCGAGGCCAGCGTCCGCCGCATCTACGGCGACTTCTCGAGCCCGCGCCTCAAGTCATGGGCCGAGATCCTGCAGAAATACGCGATCGATCCCTATCAGCAGTTCGCCTACACGTCGGGCAAGAATGCCTCCGACATCGCGCTCGTGATCGATGCGATGGACCTGCTGCACAGCCGACGCTTCGACGGCTTCTGTCTCGTTTCCTCCGACAGCGACTTCACGCGCCTCGCTTCGCGGCTGCGCGAGGAGGGCGCCGACGTCTACGGCTTCGGCGCCCAGAAGACGCCGGAGAGCTTCCGCCAGGCCTGTCGGCGGTTCATCTACACCGAGAACCTGCTGCCCGAGGCCGCGGTGACCGCGCCCGGCGAGGGCACGACTGCAAATTCCCTGCAGCCAGCCAGCGCCGCCATTCCCTTCCTCGCTAAGGCGATCGCGCAGATGGAGACGGAAGATGGCTGGGTGAGCCTTGGCGCGGTCGGCCAGCGCCTCGCCAACATCGCCTCCGACTTCGACCCGCGCACCTACGGGTTCCGCAAGCTCAGCGACCTGATCCGCAAGACCGGCGCCTTCGACATGGAGCAGACCGACGGACGCACCGTGCGGATTCGCGCCAAGCCGATCCAGTCCCCTGCAGAAAGCACTCCCGCCCGCAGTCGCGGCCGTGGCCGGGGACGAGGCAGAGGGGCTGCTGCCGCCGCGCCGCGGTCACAACCGGCTTAGCAGGCTCTCGAATAGAACCTTCAGAAGAACCGGGCCGCAACATTGTTGCGCCGGCACGGGGTGCAGGGGTGCGTCATGCGTTTCATTTGTTTCGTTTATTTCGTTTGTTTCGATTATTCGCCGTGAGTCCGGCTTTTTCGACGGCCTTTTGATCGCAAAGACCCGCCGCGCTGGGCCACTTCGCTCGTTGATTTTGCCCGGACCGCCCCCTAAGCCCGATTTGCGGCTGCCGACGCCCGCTCCTCTTCTCAAGGAAATATACTCGTTTGAGCACCCCTCCGGAAGCTGCCGGCCCGCGCGCGCACGTGGCGAAAGCCGCCCGCGCCTGGGCCCAGATCCTCTCGCGCTACCGACAGCCCAGCAGCAGCCGCAGCATTTTCGAGATCGCCATCACTGTGGTGCCTCTGTTCGCCTTGTGGGCTCTGGCCTGGGCGACGCTCGACATCGGCTACTGGCTGGCGCTCCCGCTGGCCTTCGCGGCCGGCGCCTTCATGGTTCGGCTGTTCGCGATCCAGCACGATTGCGGGCATGGCGCCTTCTTCCGTCAGCGGGCCGTCAACGACTGGATCGGACGCATCGTCAGCGTCCTCACCCTGACACCATATGAAGTGTGGCGCCGCACGCATGCGACCCATCATGCCAGCACGGGCAACCTCGACAAACGCGGCCTCGGAGACGTCGACACGCTCACGGTCGAGGAATACCGCGCCCGCTCGGCGTGGGGCCGGCTGCGCTATCGGCTGTATCGCCATCCGCTGGTCATGTTCGGCCTCGGGCCGGCCTATCTCTTTGTCCTGCAGCATCGTCTCCCCGTCGGCCTGATGCGCGACGGCTGGCGGCCGTGGCTCAGCGCGATGACGAACAACCTGGCGATCGTGCTCTTCGCGGGTCTCCTCATCTGGCTGGTCGGCATCAAGGCCTTCCTGCTGATCCATCTTCCGGTGCTGCTGCTCTCCGCCTCGATCGGCGTGTGGCTGTTCTTCGTCCAGCATCAGTTCGAGCACACGAAGTGGGACAGCGATCCCGACTGGAACCTGCACGAGGCCGCCCTGCACGGCAGCTCGCACTATGACCTGCCGGCTTTCCTGCGCTGGTTCACCGCCAACATCGGCATCCATCATGTCCATCATCTCAGCAGCCGCATCCCCTACTATCGGCTGCCGCATGTCCTGCGCGACCATCCCGAATTGCGGGATGTCGGGCGCCTGACCCTGGCCCAGAGCCTGCGCTGCACGCGCCTTGTCCTGTGGGACGAGACGCAACGTCGCCTCGTGTCCTTCCGCGAGGCGCGCGCCTCAGGCGTCTGACGGGCAGCTCTTCAGCAGGTTGACGGCGGCCGGGTCGCCCGGCGCCAGTGCCAGGCATTCCTCGAAGCGGATGCGCGCCGTTGCGATGTCATGCCGGAGCAGGGCTTCGACGCCGCGGAGCAACGGCTCGCGTGTCTTGAGCTTGGCCTCGCGCTCCGGCGCCGGATCGCGGTCGAACACCTCGAACAGCACCACGGGCCGCGTCTTGCCCCTCACCACCACGACGTCGAGGGGACGGATTGCAAAGGCGCCGGGATCGGCCAGTTGGTCGTAGGTGTATTGCGAGATCAGGATGCGGACGCGGTAGACCTTGGTCAGGCTTTCGATCCGGGACGCAAGGTTGACGGCATCGGAGATCACGGTGCCGTCCATGCGATGCAGTTCGCCGACCGTGCCCATCATCAGCGAGCCGGTGTTGATCCCGGTGCCGATGGCGACCGGCGCCAGCCCCTGCGCCGTCCGGCGCTCATTGAAATCGTCCAGCGCGGCAAGCATTGAAAGGCCCGCCCGCACGGCGTCATCGGCATTTTCGAACAGGGCCATGATGGCGTCGCCGATATACTTGTCGATGAAGCCGCCATGAGCGCGGATCACCGGTCCGACATGCTCGAGATAGGCGTTGATGAACTCGAAGTTCTCGTCCGGCGTCATCGTCTCCGACAACGCCGTGAAGTTGCGGATGTCGGAGAACATGATGGTCATGTGCTCGCGCTTGTTGTCGCCCAGCTCCACCGACACGATGTTCGGCTTGCCGAGCTTGGCAAGAAAGGCCCGGGGCACGAAGCGCTCGATCGCCAGGTTGGTCTCCCGCAGATCGTTGATCCGCGATCGCACCGAATCGCGCATCGAGGCGAAGCTGCGGGCGAGATGGCCGATCTCGTCGCGGCGGTCGGTGTTCGCGATCACGTGGTCGAGATCGCCGTCGGCAATGGCGCCGGCCTCGCCACGCAGGTTCAGGATCGGATCGATGATGCGGCGCTGCAACAGGCGGGAGGCGATCCAGTAGATCAGCGGCAGGGTCAGCGCGAGCAGGACCATCGAACTCACGAAGACGTGCAGCACGGCTTCCTGCGCCAGCGCCAGGTCGTAGGTGACCCTGCGCACGATCATCATCGGCCGTTCGTCCTTGATCGTGTCCGCCCTGTTGTAGCGGCTGTAGGTGGTCACGCGATGGCCGGACGCGTCGGGTACCTGCAGCCGACCCTCCTTCAGGATCCTGGCGGCCAGGGCGGGATCGAGCTTCTCGCCCGGCCTGATCAGCGACCAGGTGCCGGAGGCATTGACCAGGTACATGTCGACGTCGGTCACATAGGCGTTCGATTTGACCGCGTCGGAAAAGTAGTCCTCGAAGAAATAGCGGCTCATCCAGCCGAAGTCGCTCTGCTTCAGCGTCGTGCGCACTTCGGTGGAAACTTCGATGAGGTAATCCTTACCGGGCGGACCGTAGTAGGTGTAGGTCCGCAGCGTGCCGGTCACCGACGAGAGGTCGATACCGTCGCTCATCGCCCTCCCCTTGCCGAACACCGAATCGAGGAAGTCCGAGAAGCCTCCTTTCGGGAAGGCGAGCCCCTTGTCGTAGGCAAGGTTGGTGTTGAAGACCCTGTGATCGCGATCGATGAAATAGATGTGCTGCACGCCGTACCGGGCCGCGAGCGCGTTCATCTCGTCGACCGTCAGGTCGGCCGGCGTGCGGCCGGTCCTCTCGATATCGGCCTCGATCTGGGGCAGGACCCTGGCCATGGCGGCCGTGTTGCGCTCGTTCTCGCTGCGCAGCATCGTCTCGAAGACGTCGAAGCGTTCGCTGAGACTGGCCTCGATGCGGCCCAGCTCCTCGTCCTGCAGCCGCGACACCAGGCGGTACATGGCGAGCGACGCGACGATCGTCGCACCGAGGCTCACGGCAATCAGCACCGTGAGCAGGAACAGACCGACCTTGCGCTTCATCGAAGGTCTGGTCCCTCAGCCGGTCAGGAATTCTGCCATAGCCGCGTCGTGTAGGCTCCCTCGACATTGGCGTCTATCTGGGCCGCGACGGCTTCGCTCTCGCCGATACGCGGCGCGATGATCTTGCCAAACGAGATGCGACCGGGCGCCGGCCATGACTTCGGGTCCCACAGTTTGGCGCGCACGATCGAGCGGGCGCAGTGGAAATAGCAGTGCTTGATGTGGACGCGGGTCGCCAGCAGGGCGGGCTTGCCCAGCGAACTCAGGGAGGCGAGCAGGTCGGCATCGTCATGGATCTCCGCGGTGCCGGAAATGCGCAGCGTCTCTCCGGTCGCCGGCACCAGCGCGATGATTCCGATCTTGCCGGTGGCGATGATGTTGCTGAGGCCGAAGGCCAGGTTGTTCCCGACCCGCTCGGGGATCAGCAGCGTCCTCGGATCCTCCATGCGGATGAAGCCCGGCTCGTCGCCCTTCGGCGACACCTCGACGGTGCCGTCTTCCGACGTCGTGCCGACCAGGGCGAAGGGGCAGCGCTTCAGGAACTCGATCGACTGCTCGTCCAGCGCGTCGAGGATCTTCACCCGTGTGGCCGACCGCGGCTCGGCAATGATGCGCCGCAGCTCTTCCTTCGTGCTGATGCGAGCCATGAGACCACTCCTTCGAAACGCGCTGCCCGCAACATCCGCCACTTGCGAACGACTTGCAACCACCGTGGCGAGAGACCTCAATCTCCCCACCGCGCGTCAGGTGAAATGCGGCGCCACCTCGAGCATGAAGCGCTGCATCTGCTCCTTCACCATCGCATGCGGCTTCTGGCCGTAGTTGAAGTAGAGGATGACCTCGGCGACGCCGGCCGCCTCGACCTGCTTCAGGGTGTCGACGATGTGCTGCGGGCTGCCGCACAGGATCGACTTGTCGGTCAGCTTCTCCGGCCGCATGTCGCGCAGGATGTTCACGATCTCGACGAAGTATTTGTAGGTCGGCGGCACCTTCTCGCCCGTCGACGAGGGAAAGGCCGCGATCAGCGCGTCCTGGAAGTAGCGGACCAGCGCTTCCTTGCCGTAGCGCTCCTCCTCCGGCGTCGAGGCGATGTGCACGAAGTAGGAGCACATGGCCCGCCGCATCGGCCGCTTGAAGGCGGTCTCGCAGGTCTCGCGATAGACCCGCACCGCATCAGCCAGCGACCCGTAGACCATGGCCGCCGCGAACGGCGCATAGATCACGTTCCAGTCGTTCTTCGCCGCCAGTTCCATCGAGGGCCGCGAGAAGCAGGCCACGTAGGGCCGAAGCGGGCTCTGCGCCGGCTTCGGGCGCACTTCGACATCGTTGAATTCGTAGAACCGGCCCTTGTGCGACCACCTGCCGGGCTCGGTCCAGGCCCGCCACACGATCTCCAGCCCCTCCGCGAACAACTCCGCGGAGTCGTCGAACGGCATCTGGAAGGGATCGAATTCCTTGCGGTCGTAGCCGCGGCCGGCCGCGAAGTCGACTCGCCCGCCCGACAGGAGATCGAGCGTCGCCCATTCCTCGGCGACATGCAGCGGATGGTGGACCGGCAGCAGCGTCACGGCAGGGGCCAGCCGCAGCCTGGTGGTCGCGCCCGCCAGCTGTGCCAGCATCGCCAGCGGCGAGGCGTTGACGCCCAGCAGGTTGAAATGATGCTCGCCGATCCAGGCCGAGTTCAGCCCGACCTTCTCGGCCCACAACGCCTCGGCATAGATGTCCTTGATGAAGGACTCGGGCGAGCGTGGATTGTTCGGGTAGCGGTTGTCGGACAGCGTGAAATAGCCGAATTGCATGGCGTTACTCCGGACAGGTTCTCGTTCGTCGGGACGAGTGGATCCTTTGTTGGGCGGCTAACGGTCGTCAGCTTGGGTGCGCCGCTCCAGCAGTTCGGCAACATGCCGACCCAGGCGAACCAGATACCGGCGGGTCTCATGCTCCGCTGCCCGACCATCGCCGGCAACCACGGCTGAAACGAACGCTGCGTGCCCAGCCCTGACGAATGACGGCAGATCGCGATGGCCGAAGGCCACCCGGATGAGGAAGTCGCTCTGGTCCCAGAAGGATTCGGCGATCTCGACACTCCGGGGCGAGCGGGCGAGTTCGTGCAGGAGTTCGTATCTCCGTCGGTTTCTCTGCCGAAGCTCCATGAACCGGGCAACTGGTTCATCGGGCAGTCCCGCCGTCGAGGCCAAGGCGGCGCATCGACGCCCGAAATGCTCCGCTTCGATTGCCGATCGCCGCTCGGCGGCCAGGCGCGCAATGACGCCCTCGGTCGCTCCGAAAAGCTCATAGAGGTCCTTCACCTCGGCGGGGACGGGGCGGACCACGCGGCAGCCGACCTGGGGCCGTATCTCGAGAAGGCCCTCCACGGTGAGACGCCGGATCGCATCGGCAACCGGCGCGCGGCTCATCGATAAGACACGACCGACCCCTTCGGACGAGATCTGGTCACCGGGATCGAGCCCCCCGCCCAGCAGCAGGCCTTTCAGGTACGCGTACGCCAGATCGTGGAGCCGGGGTGCGCCCTGCCACAGGGCTTCGGGCGCATCGGGCAGAACGACATTGAGAGATGTTCGCATGGTATGTATACTAACATACTAGTATGTTCAAACATAACGAACTCTCAACGAGTCTGTGGAGGAAGCCATGTACGACGCGGGGAATGCACAGAAGATCGTAGACGCGCTGAAGGACACTGAGGCCGAGTCGGAGGACCACCGACAGCTCAGCCCTCGCGCGGTAGCCCTGCTGCATCAATCCGGAGCGACCCGCATCATGGCCCCAGCCGCCTATGGCGGTTACGAACTGCCGGTCCGGGCCTTGGTCGAAGCCGAGCGGACGATCGCCCAGGGCAGCACGGCGGCCTCATGGGTCCTGATGGTGTGCGCCGCCCACACGTTCATCGCCGGCCGCCTGCCCTCCCAAGGCCAGGACGAAATTTTCGGGGGCCATCCGGGCATGCTGATTCCGGGCGTGCCGTCGCTCCGCGGCACCTGCCAGCGCGCCAACGGGGGCTACATACTCAACGGCCGCTGGCCCTATGCCAGCGGCGCCGACCATGGTGACTGGGTGCTGGTAGGCTGCAAGGGAATCCGCAACGAAGCGGGCGCCGCCTGCCCCTCCCTGATCGTCGTGATGCCAAAGAAGGATGCCGTCATCGACGACACCTGGTTCACTCTCGGTATGCGCGGGACCGGCTCCAAGGACATCGTTCTTGAAAACACGTTCATCCCGGAGCGCTACGCAGTGCCCATGATCGAGGCACAGCTCGGCACCGTTCCTGGTATCGACATCCCCCTTTATCGGCTTCCGATCCGCCCGACCTTGGCGACCATGCTGCTCGGCACGATCGTGGGCATGGCCGAGCGCGGCTTGCAGCTCTTCATCGACAAGACCCGCGGTCGACGTGACGTCTACACCGGCGCGATGAAGGCCGAGAACGCCGGGGTACAGCGGAGGGTCGCGGAGGCGAGCGTGGAGATCTCCTGCGCCTGGGCGCTGACGCGGCAGAACTGCGATCTCCTCGAGGAGGCGATGCTGCGTGATCCGCCGATGCCCGCGGCGAAGCGGGCGGAAGTCCGCTGGAATGCGGCCTACGCCACCGAGCTTTGCCGGCGTGCCTGCAACCGTCTCTTCGAGGGCGCGGGCGCGGGTGCGGCGCACGACAGCCATGTCATGCAGAGGTTTTTTCGCGACATGAACACCGCGTCACATCACGCGATGCTGGATTTCGACGTGAACGTCGAAATCCAGGGCAAGACCCTGCTGGGTGTGCACCTCGACGACGCGTGGGTGTGAGCAGGTGCCCGCTGCCCTTCCGGCGACGAACCGCATGATCAGGCCGCCTGCTGCGCCACATCGGACAGGGAGACGATCCAGTCGCGGAACGCCTTGATCTTGCGCCGCCGGATCGCCTCGGGCGGATAGACCAGATAGTAAGCGAAGTCCGAGGAGCGCTTGAACTCGAACGGGATGACCAGCCGGCCGGCCTTCAGGTCGGGCTCGACCAGAGGGTTGCGGCCAAGCGCAACGCCCAGCCCGTCCATCGCCGCCTGATAGGCCGCCAGCGCAAAGTCGAACGAGACGCCGCGCGAGGCATCGACACCCTTCACGCCCGCGGCCGTCAGCCAGACCTGCCAGTCGTCGGGAAAGCTGCCGATGTGGAGCAGGTTGAAGCGCCTGAGATCCGCCGGCTTCTTGAGGCCGTTTGGTCCCTTGAGCAGCGAGGGCGCGCAGACCGGCATGACGTCCTCGCTGACCAGCCGCTCGGCCAGCAGGTTCGACCACTGGCCACGGCCGTAGCGGATGCCGATGTCGACATCCTCGCGCGAGAAGTCCACCAGCGACGTGCCGGTCGAGACGCGGACGTCGATTTCCGGATGCGAGCGCTGGAAACCACCCAGCCGCGGCACCAGCCACTTCACCGCGAAGGACGAGGTCGTCGTCACCGTGAGGTTCCCGCCCTTGTCCTTCTGCAGCAGCTTCTCGGTCGCCTCGTTCAGCTGGTCGAAGGCCGCACGCACTGAAGGGAGATAGGCCTGACCGGCCTCGGACAGCAGCAGCGAGCGATTGCGCCGCACGAACAATTTTAATCCGAGTCTCTGTTCCAGCCCGCGCACCTGGTGACTGATCGCGGCCTGCGTGACGCTCAATTCCTCCGCGGCATCGGTAAAGCTCATATGGCGCGCGGCAGCCTCGAAGGCACGCAAGCCATTGAGTGGCGGCAGGGATCGTTTCATCGCACGTCCTTCACATGAGCAAATTTAATCAAAACAGGACAAAGGGTCGTTTGTAAAGGGGTGCCCCGGAGCGCACATGAGCCTTAACAGAGTTCAACCCTTCCGGGAGCAGTCCCATGGCCAACATATCGCTTCACCATACGTCACAGGCGCCACTGGTCGGCAGCTTCGCCACCTTCGGCCAGATCCTCGCCACGTGGCGCGAGCGCACGCGGCAGCGCCGCGAGCTCACCAACCTCGACTACCGCACGATGCGCGATCTGGGCATCAGCCCGACCGATGTCCAGTTCGAGGCGAACAAGCCCTTCTGGCGCAGCTGAGATCCGAATCCGGAGGGGTCCCGTTCTTACCCTGCGCGGGACCATCCCCCTCCGGGCCCTGGCCGGCGGTCGCTCCAGCCTCCCTTGCGACCGCCGGCTTTTTCTTTGCCGTTCTCCTTTGCCAGCCGGCCCGGCTCTGCTAGAGCCGCCACGTGCCGCTCACCGACCAGCAGATCCAGAGCCTCGGCCGCGACGCCCTGCAGCGCGCGGCGGCAGGTGATTTCATCTCGGCCGAAGAGATGTTTGCCCGCATCGTCGAGGCGCGCCCGAACATGGGCCAGGCGCTCCATCTTCTGGGCCAGGTGCGGTTGAAGCTCGGTCGCTTCGCCGAGGCGCGTGAGCCGCTGGAGCGTGCCGCTCAATTCCTGCCGCGCGACGTCGCGGCCCAGACCAACTTCGCAGGCTGCCTGATGCAGCTTGGCCTCCACGAGCAGGCGTTGCTCGCCCTCGCAAAGGCCGTGCGGCTGAAGCCGGACGACGCCGTCATCGCCCACAATACCGGCCGGACTCTCGAAGCCCTGGGCCGGGCCGAGGAAGCCGAGCGCGCCTACGACCGCGCCCTGTCGATCGACCACCGGTTGCTGCCGGCGCTGAGCGCCCGGGCGGAACTGCTGGCCGCGCGCGGCGAGTGGGCGGGTGCCCTGGCCGATCTCGAAACCGCCCTGGTGAGCCAGCCCGACGATCCGCGTCTCCGGCTGCGGCGCGGCGAGCTGATGCTGCGTCAGGGTGACTGGTGGCGCGGGCTCGGCGACTACGAGGCGCGGCTGGAGATCCCGGGCGAGCGTTACGCGCCCGATCTGCCGCGCTGGCAGGGTGAAGAGTTGGACGGCCGGTTGCTACTCTACCCCGAACAGGCGGACATCGAGAGCGACGCCGCGCTGCGCGATACCCTGATGCTGGCGCGCGGTGTCGACGCGGTCGTGCAATGCGGTGCGACCCTCGCTGGTTGGTTGGATGGCCCGACGATCCGTCGAGGCGAGCCGCTCGACGGTTTCGTGGCCGCCGCCCCACTGCGCAGCCTGCCGCTTCTCCTGAACTGGACACGCGAGGCGCTGCCGCCGCCGGCCAGGTTGAGCCGCAAGCCTGAACCTTCTTCGCGCATTGGTTGGTTCACTGCCGCCGAGCCGCCCACTGGCCTTGCCGGGCTCGATCTCGCGCGCACGCCGGAAGAGATTCCGACCTGTCGTCTCGTCGTGGGCGACGACACCTGGCCCGCCCATGCGGCGGCGGCGCTCGGCATCCCGACGGTGATCCTGGTGCCCAATACCGCAGACTGGCTCTGGGGTCCGAACCTCGGAACATCGCCCTGGTATGCGTCTGCGGAACTGCTGCGCGACGATGATCGCGAAGGACTGGCGGCGCGGCTCGCCGGGTGCTGATATCCGCGTCCCGGCGGATCACCCCACACCCAGAGGCCAACCCATGGGCAAGACCCTGTTCGACAAGATCTGGGACAGCCACGTCATCACCGATCTCGGCAACGGCTTCGTTCTGCTGCACATCGATCGCCTGCTGCTCCATGACATGTCGGGCGGCAAGGCGCTGAAGGAAGCCATCGACAAAGGCTATCCGCCCGCGCAGCCAAGGCTGACCTACGGCACGCCCGATCACACCATGTCGACCAGGCCCGGTCGCACCGAGCATACCCATCCGCCGGGCCTGCCGTTGATCAAGTCGATGCGCGAGACGACCAGCGCCTACGGCATCAAGCTGTTTGACCTGGGGCAAGATGGCCAGGGTATCGTTCATGTAATGGGTCCCGAACAGGGGCTGACGCTTCCCGGCACGACGCTGGTCTGCGGCGACAGCCATACGTCCACCCATGGCGGACTGGGCTCGCTGGCCTTCGGTATCGGCTCTTCCGAACTGGTGCATGTGATCGCCACGCAGACCATGGTGCAGCGCAAGCCCAAGCGGATGCGCGCCAGCTTCGAGGGCAAGCTGATGCCGGGCGTCACCGCCAAGGACATGATCCTGCACCTGATCGGCGAGCTCGGCACGGCTGCGGGCACCGGCTACTCGGTCGAGTATGCCGGCTCGGGCGTGCGTGCCCTTCCGGCCGAGGCACGACTCACGCTCTGCAATCTCACCATCGAGATGGGCGCGCGCACCGGCATGGTGGCGCCCGACGACACGACCTACGAATACCTGAACGGCCGAGACTATGCGCCCAAGGGCGCGATGTGGGACCGCGCCGTCGCGCACTGGCGTACCCTGCCGAGCGATCCCGACGCCGAGTTCGATCGCGAGCACACGATCGACATGAAGAACGTCGCGCCGCAGATCACCTGGGGGACCAGCCCGGAGCACGTGATTGCCGTCGACCGCGCCATTCCCGATCCGCGCACCGGTCCGGAGGAGAAGCGCGGCGCCTGGGAAGCCGCGCTTCAGTATCAGGGCCTCGAGCCCGGCAAGCCGATCGAGGGCACGCCGGTCGACTGGGTGTTCATCGGCTCCTGCACCAACAGCCGCCTCTCCGACCTGCGCGCCGCCGCCGAGATCGTGAAGGGCCGTCACAAGGCCGACCATGTCACCGCCTGGGTCGTGCCCGGCTCGGTCCGCATCAAGGCCGAGGCAGAAGCCGAGGGCCTCGACCGCGTGTTCACCGAGGCGGGCTTCGAATGGCGCGAGCCCGGCTGCTCGATGTGCCTCGCCTCCAACGGCGAGCGGGTGCCGCCCGGCAAGCGCAGCGTCTCGACCTCCAACCGCAACTTCGTCGGGCGACAGGGCCCCGGCGCCCGCACCCATCTCGCCAGCCCCGCCATGGCGGCGGCTGCTGCGATCAAGGGCGCGATCGCCGACGTCAGGAAGATCTAGCGAAAGACCTCACCCTGAGGAGCGCGCAGCGCATCTCGAAGGGTGGGAACGAGTACCACGTTTGTTGCCCATCCTTCGAGACGCGCGCTGCACGCGCTCCTCAGGATGAGGTGGGAGGAGGAGACTCAGGATGGACAAGTTCACCAAGGTGACGGGCGTCGCGACGCCGCTGATGCGCCAGAACGTCGACACCGACCTGATCATCCGCATCGAGCGGCTGGTCGACAACGTGACGCGCGAGGGGCTCGGCCCCTATTGCTTCGAGCAGCTCCGCTTCAGGCCCGACGGCAGCGAGGACCCCGACTGCATCTTCAACCAGGCACCCTATCGCGACGCGCCGATCATCCTCAGCCGGGAGAATTTCGGCTGCGGCTCGAGCCGCGAGGGCGCGGTGTGGGCGCTGAAGGGCATGGGCATCAAGGCGGTGATCGCGCCCTACTTCGGCGACATCTTCAACAACAACTGCTTCCAGAACGGCCTCCTGCCGGTGGCGCTGCCGATCCACGAGATCGAGCAGCTCGCCGACGAGATGACGGCCTCGCCCGGCAACGCACGGATCACCGTCGATCTCGAGAACTGCCAGGTGATCTCGCCGACCGGCCGCACCATCCCGTTCCAGGTCGATGCGCGTCGCCAGCATGCGATGCTGAACGGCCTCGACGACATCGCGCTCACCCTGTCGCGGCGGGACGAGATCGAGGCGTGGCAGGCGTCGGACAAGGGCGCGCGTCCGTGGGTCTGGCTGTAGACGCTTGAGCCCATTGCATCTCGCGGCGGCCCTCCTCATCGTGGCGATGTGGGGGCTGAACTTCACGGTCATCCGTTTCGGCCTCGACGAGTTCACGCCCTTCGCCTTCGCCACCTGGCGCTTCCTGCTGGGCGCCCTGCCGGCCTTCTTCATCCCGAAGCCCGCCGTCTCCTGGTCTGTCCTGGCGGGGATTGGCGGCCTGATGTTCGGCGGCCAGTTCATCTTCCTGTTCTTCGCCATGGGGGCCGGCCTGCCGCCTGGCCTGACCTCCGTGCTGGTGCAGTTGCAGGGACCGCTCACCGTCGTGCTGGCTGCCCTGCTGCTGCGCGAGCATGCGACGCGCGGACAGTGGCTCGGTCTCGCCGTCGCCGTGGCCGGAGTCGTCCTGCTGGCACGCTCGATCTCGGACGACACGCCGCTGCTCGCGATCGGCCTCGCGCTGATGTCGGCCCTCACCTGGGCATTGGGGAATCTCTTCTTCCGCTCGGCTCGCGGGGTTTCGATGTTCGCCGTCACCGTCTGGGCGAGCGTCCTGCCGCCGATCCCGCTCGCCCTGGCGTCCCTTGTGCTCGACGGGCCGGCGGCGCTCGCGGCGCCGATCCTCGCGCCGACCTGGCGCGGCTGGTTCGTGCTCTTCTATACCGTCGTTCCGGTGATGTGGCTGGGCTACCTGATCTGGGGCACGCTGCTGCGCACCTATCCCGCCGCGAAGGTCGGCCCGGTCAGCCTGCTCGTACCCTGCGCCGCGCTTGCTATCTCGGCCTACCTGACCGGCGAGCCGCTGTCGGCGGAGCGGCTCGTGGCGGTGGCGGTCGTGCTGGGCGGCGTGGCGCTCGGGGTCTATGCCTCGGCGCGGCGTCTGCGCTGAGCGGCTCGCGTGGTCTTGCCGAATACCGACGGCGGCACCGCGCGGTTCACGATCTCGCGCAGCGCGAAGCTCGATTCCAGCCGGGCGACCCGCGGCAGGCGCGAGAGTTCGGTGCGGTGGATGCGCTCGAAATCCTCGATGTCGCGTGCCAGCACGATCACGACATAGTCGTCGCTGCCGGACATCAGGAAGCAGCGCACCACCGACGGACAGTCGAGCACTCCCCGCTCGAATGCGGTCAGCGCCTCGTCGCTCTGGCTGTCCAGGGTGATCCGCACCACGACCGTGGTGGCGAGGCCGAAGCGGGCGAGATCGAGCACCGCCTGGTAGCCGCGGATGAGGCCGTCCTCCTCGAGCGCCCGTTGCCGCCGCGCCACCGCCGTGCTCGACAGGCCGACCCGTGCCGCGAGATCGACCTGGCTCACCCGGGCATTCTCCGTCAGCTCCGACAGGATGGTGGCGTCGATCTTGTCGAGATGCATGTTCGGAATCCTGCGTACTTTCGCGATTCAGCGTAGAATTTCGGCAGGAGAGACTCAATTGATCTTCAGAATGCCGGGAAACAAACCGGCATTCCTTGGTTTGATGACACCCGAACCTGCCTGGAGATGGACCCAATGCGCGTCGGTGTGCCGAGAGAAATCAAAACCCATGAATATCGCGTCGGGCTGACACCCGGCGCGGTCCGTGAATACGTCCATGCCGGCCACGAGGTCGTGGTCGAGACCGGTGCGGGGGCCGGGATCGGGGCGGGCGACGAGGTCTATCGCGCCGCCGGCGCGCGCATTGCCGCCACCGCCACCGAGATCTTCGCGAATGCCGACATGATCGTGAAGGTGAAGGAGCCGCAGCCCGGCGAATGGGTCCAGCTGCGCCCCGGCCAGATCCTGTTCACCTATCTCCATCTCGCCGCAGATCCTGCGCAAGCTAAAGGGCTGCTCGAATCGGGCTGCACGGCCATCGCCTACGAGACCGTGACCGATCCTCGCGGCGGGCTGCCGCTGCTCGCCCCCATGAGCGAAGTGGCGGGGCGGCTGTCGATCGAGGCGGCCGGCGGCGCGCTGCAGCGCCATCGCGGTGGCCGCGGCCTGTTGCTGGGTGGCGTGCCCGGCGTGCAGCCGGCGCATGTCGTCGTGCTGGGCGGCGGCGTCGTGGGCACGCATGCCGCGCGCATGGCGGCCGGCCTCGGCGCCAATGTCACGGTGCTCGACCGGTCGCTGCCGCGGTTGCGCGAACTCGACGAGCTTTTCGAGGGCCGCGTCCGCACGCGGTACTCGACGATCGCCGCCGTCGAGCAGGAAGTCTTCTCGGCCGACGCCGTGATCGGCGCCGTGCTGGTGCCCGGCGCCAGCGCGCCCCGGCTCGTGACCCGGACGATGCTGAAGTCGATGAAGCCGGGCTCGGTGATCGTCGACGTCGCCATCGACCAGGGCGGCTGCTTCGAGACATCCCACGCCACGACCCATGCCGAGCCGACCTACGAGGTCGACGGCATCATCCACTATTGCGTCGCCAACATGCCGGGTGCGGTGCCGCTGACGTCCAGCGAGGCGCTGAACAACGCGACACTCCCCTTCGGACTCGCGCTCGCCGCTAAGGGCCTCGCCGCCGTCGCCGCGGACCCGCACCTGCGCGCCGGCCTCAACATCCATCGCGGCCGCTTCACGCACAAGGCCGCCGCGGAAAGCCTCGGCCTGCCTTATGCGCCGGCGGAGCAGGCGATCGCGGCCTGACGCACCTTTATCGTCCTCTCCGCCCACGCAGTGGGCGAGAGGACGCCCGAAGGAGGTAAGGGAGCGAAGACAACGCCCGCCCTTCTGGCTCAGGCCTTCTTTGGCTTGACCAGATGAAATGTTATATTATACCTTTTCCTCAAGAAGACCACGGCTATCCCTGTCTTCGGAGAAGGCCTCCCTTGTCTGGTATCGTGAGCAAACGGATCGTCGAGAGTCCCGATGAAGCCGTCTTTCACCGGATTGCCGAGAACGAAGTCGCCCTCGCCATCTGGCATCGCCCGCAAGCCGAGGGGCTGGCCGCCTGGCTCGATTCCTTGCCGGCCGAACGCCTGCCGGAAGGCCACTTCGCCGGACCGGTCGCCTGCGTCCCGGCCCGGCTCGCCGCCCTCTGCGACCTCGTGGAGCTGGCCGACAGTCCCGGGCGCCGCGCCCTGATCGACGACATTGCGGCGCTCGCACGCTGCTTCACCGAGCGTGCCGGCAGCCGCGACGTCGACCTGCGCCTCGAAGTGATCGCCCACGATGCCTGCTGGCGGTTCCATCGCGACCATGTCGGCTACCGTCTCAACGCAACCTATCGCGGTCCCGGCACGCAATGGCCGCCGCTCGAGCATTCTGCCCGCGCGCTGAAGGCCCAGCGCCGCTATCGCGGGCCCCTGAACGAGTTCCCGCGCTTCGCCGCCGGCCTGTTCAAGGGCGTGGTACGGGCCGGCACGGAGGCCATCGTGCACCGCTCACCCCCGGTCTCCGGCAGCGGGCAGACGCGGCTCTTTCTCTGCCTCAACGAGGTCCCCGACGATGAATAGGCTCCCCGTCACCGTGCTGTCCGGTTACCTGGGCGCTGGCAAGACGACCTTGCTCAATCACGTGCTGAACAACCGCGAGGGCCGCAAGGTCGCGGTGATCGTGAACGACATGAGCGAGATCAACATAGATGCCGCCCTGGTGCGCCAGGGCGGCGCGGAGCTGAGCCGCAGTGAAGAGAAGCTGGTCGAGATGTCGAACGGCTGCATCTGCTGCACCCTGCGCGAGGATCTCCTGCAGGAGGTCGAACGGCTCGCGGGCGAGGGCCGCTTCGACTATCTGCTGATCGAATCGACAGGAATTTCCGAGCCCATGCCGGTGGCCGCGACCTTCGAATTCGAGGACGAGGCGGGCAAGAGCTTGTCCAAGGTCGCGCGCCTCGACACGATGGTGACGGTCGTCGACGCCCGGGCGTTCATCGAGGACTACAGCTCGGCCGACTTCCTGCACCAGCGCGGCCAGACCGCCGAGCCCGAGGACACGCGGACGGTCGTCGACCTGCTGGTCGAACAGGTCGAGTTCGCCGACGTCATCGTCGTGAACAAGGCCGATCTCGTCTCGCCCGAGAACCTCGGCTTCTTGAAGATGATGCTGCGGCGCCTCAACGCCAAGGCCCGGATCGTCACCGGCGCGTTCGGCAAGGTCCCGCTCGACCAGATCATGGACACCGGCCTGTTCTCCTACGAGAAGGCGAGCGAGGCGCCCGGCTGGATGCAGGAAATGCGCGGGATTCACACGCCGGAGACCGAGACCTACGGCTTCTGGAGCTTCGTCTACAAGGCCCGCCGGCCGTTCAACCCGATGCGGCTCTATGCCCTGCTCAACGGCCGCTGGGACGGTGTGATCCGCTCCAAAGGCTTCTTCTGGCTGGCGTCGCGCATGAACTTCGCGGGCTCCCTCAGCCAGGCCGGCGGCATGCTTCGCCACGAAGCGGCGGGCGCCTGGTGGGCGGCGGTGAAGCGCGAGGACTGGCCCCAGGACTCGACCTGGCGCGCCAGCATCCGCAACTCCTTCAAGAGCCCCTACGGCGACCGCCGGCAGGAGATCGTCTTCATCGGCACCAAGGGCATGGACCGCAGGGAACTCACGCGCCGTCTCGACGACTGCCTGCTGACCGACGCCGAGATGAAGATGGGACCCGCGATGTGGGCACTCCTCCCCGATCCCTTCCCCGCCTGGAAAATGCCGGGACAGGAATGACGATCCCCTAACGAGGAGGCTCGACGCTCACCACCACGCTGCCGCGCTTGCGGCCGGTCTCGACATAGGCGTGCGCCTCGGCCATCTGCGCAAAGCGGTAGCGCCGGTCGATGACGGGCTTCAGCGCGCCGGCTTCCGCCAGGGCGGCCATCTCCGCCAGGTCACTGACGCGCTCGGCGGCCGGGCCGGCAATGACCCGACGGCTGCCGGTCAGCGGCGACCACAGTGCCGCCAGCATCTCCGGCATGCCCGCGGCCACCGCGAGCAGCCTGCCTTTGTCCTCGAGCACGGGCCTGCAGCGCGCGAACGTCGTCCTGCCGACCGTATCGACGACGATGTCGTAGGTCTCGCGTCGCGCCGTGAAGTCGTCCTTCGTATAGTCGATCATCCTGTCGGCGCCGAGCGACGCTACGAGCGCCAGGTTGTTCGTGCTGGTGACGCCGGTCACCTCGGCACCGTGGTGCTTCGCGAGCTGCACCATGGCGGTGCCCACGCCGCCGGACGCGCCGATCACCAGGACCTTGTCACCGGGCCGGATGCCCGCTTTGCGCAGGAAATGCATCGAGGTCGACGCGCCGAAGGGCAGCGACGCCGCTTCCTCGAACGACAGGTTGGCGGGCTTCCGTGCCAGCCTGCCGTCTTCAGGCATCGCCCGATACTCGGCATGGCATCCCATCGCGCCGCCGGGGAAGCCGAAGACCTCGTCGCCGACCCGGAACCGCGTAACGCCTTTCCCGATGGCCTCGATCGTCCCGGCCATCTCGGTCCCCAGGATGGGCTGGCGCGGCCCCGTGAAACCGAAAGCCAGGCGCGCCACGAGTCCCAATCCAGCCGGAACGCACAACGTCCGGATGCGCCAGTCGCCCGAGGTCACTGTCGTTGCGTGGATCCGGACGAGAACCTCGTTGTCCCGCGGCACGGGCTTCGGCACATCCGCCAGTGCGACGACGTCAGGGCCGCCATAGCGGCGACAGACGAAGGCGCGCATGGTCCCGGTCGCGGCATGATTTGGGGTCATGCCGCTCCCATAGGCTACCCGGCCGAAGGCTACTAGACCTTCTCCAGGCCGCACCATTCGGCAATGAAGAGCGCCGTCGACTGGGTGATCTTGCGGATCGATTCCAGGTTCACGCGCTCGTCGAAGCCGTGGACGTCGTCCGACTGCGGCCCGTAGACCAGCGCCGGGAGGCCGGCATAGAGGCCGAAGAAGCGGGCATCGGTCGTGCCGGTCGTGCGGCGGTCGTCGAGTTCGGCGCCGAACACGGTCTTGTGCGCATCGGCGAGGATGTCGCGCACATGCTCGTGGTTCTGGAGGACATAGGGCTCGGCCTGGAAGCCTTCCCAGCTGATGGTGGGCAGGTTGTTACCCAGGAAGGGATCGTTGGCCGCCGCCCGGTGGATCGTGTCCTCGACCTCCTGCCGGCACTCCTTGAGCGTCTGGGTCGGCAGCACGCCCACGCGCATGTCGAAGGTGCACCAGGACGGGACCGAGCTCGCCCAGTCGCCGCCGGCGATCTTGCCGACGTTGAAGTTCACCGGATGGTGATGGTCGCAATAGTGCTTGTCGTGTTCCTTCAGCGCGTTCCACTTCTTCTCGAGTTCGCGCAGCTGCTGGATGATGCGGTAGGCAGACTCGATCGCGTTCGAGCCGGCATCGGCCTTGTAGACGTGCACGGGATGGCCGGTGACCTTGACCTGGAACCACATGACGCCGACCTGCGCCACGGTGAGCGTGCAGCCCGACGGCTCGGGGATCAGTGCGGCGTCGGCGCGATAGCCGCGCTGCAGGCAGGCGAGCGCGCCGTTGCCGGTGCACTCCTCCTCGACCACCGACTGCTGGTAGACGTCGGCCGCCGGCATGTAGCCCAGCGCGCGGAGCGCCCGCAGCGCGAAGACGTTCAGGATCAGCCCGGCCTTCATGTCGCCCGAGCCGCGACCGTACATCCAGCCGTCCTTGACGTAGGCGTCGTAGGGATTGCGTGTCCACATCTCGTGCGGCCCCTCGGGAACCACGTCGATGTGACCGTTGAGGATCAGCGACCGTCCCTTCGGGTTCGACGGCCGCCAGGCCCCGACCACGTTCCAGGCATCGTCATAGTCCAGCGAATGCGGCGAGTAGCCCGGCAGGTGCTTGAGGTCGTCGATCTTGACCTGCCAGCGGTCGATGCCGAGCCCGTCCTCCTTGAACAGGCGCGCCATCATGTCCTGGGCCGGCGCTTCCTGGAAACGGGTGGAGGGGATCCTGACCAGATCGGCCAGCACGTTCGTCTGATCGTCGAAGCGGCGATTGACTTCGTCCATGATTTTGGACTTGAGCGATGAATCGAGCATGCACTGACTTTGGCGCAGCCCCGGTACGCCGTCTATAGTTTCGACGGAGGAAACAAAATGTACCCGGGCAAACACGCGACGACGCAGGCGTCCCATCCTGCGGTGATCATGGCCGGCAGCGGCGAGACCGTGACTTACGGCGAGCTGGAGGCGCGCAGCAACCGGCTGGCGCACCTGCTGCGTGCCCATGGCGTGAACCGCCTCGATCACTATTCGATCTTCATGGAAAACAACGCGCGCTACGTGGAATGCTGTACCGCCGGCGAGCGCACCGGCACCTACTATACGTGCGTGAATTCCTTCCTGACGGCGGACGAGCTTGCCTACATTCTGAACAACAGCGCCTCGAAGGTGCTCATCACCTCGCAGGCCAAGTGGGACGTGGCGCTCGCGGCGGTGGCCCACTGTCCGGCGATCGCGCTCTGCATCGTCGTCGACGGGCCTGGCGGCGGATCGGCCGGCGCGGCGAAGATCGTCAACCTCGCGGAGGCGACGAGCGGCCTGCCCGCGACGCCGATCGCCGACGAATCGCTCGGGACGGCGATGCTCTACTCGTCCGGCACCACGGGACGGCCGAAGGGGATCGTACGGCCGCTGGCCGAGCAGTCGCCGTCGCAACTCCTGCCGATCTTCTCCTTCCTGCTGAAGCTCTGGCAGTACCGCGAAGGCATGATCTATCTCTCGCCGGCGCCGCTCTACCATTCGGCGCCGCAGGCGGCGGTGAACCTCACGATCCGCATGGGCGGCACCGTGATCGTCATGGAGCGCTTCGACCCGGAGCATTACCTGCAGCTCATCGAGAAGTATCGCGTGACGCACAGCCAGCTCGTGCCGACGATGTTCTCGCGGATGCTGAAGCTGCCGGAGCAGACACGGAAGCGGTACGACCTCGGTTCGCTGGAGATCGCCATCCATGCGGCGGCGCCCTGCCCGGTCCAGGTGAAGGAACAGATGATCGCCTGGTGGGGCCCGATCATCCACGAATACTACGGCGCCACCGAGGGGCTGGGCTTCACCGCCTGCAACTCGCAGGAATGGCTGGCGCACAAGGGCACGGTCGGACGCGTCCTCCTCGGCGAACTGCACGTGCTCGACGATGACATGAAACCGTTGCCCACCGGCACCGCCGGAACCCTGTGGTTCAAGACCGCGACGCCGTTCGAGTATTTCAATGACCCCGCCAAGACACGCGAGGCGCGCTCCGAGGACGGCACGATGAGCACGGTGGGCGACGTCGGCTATGTCGATGCCGACGGCTATCTCTACCTGACCGACCGCGCGACCTTCATGATCATTTCCGGCGGCGTGAACATCTACCCGCAGGAATGCGAGAACCTGCTGATCACCCACCCCAAGGTGGCCGACGCGGCGGTGTTCGGAGTCCCCAACGCGGATCTCGGGGAGGAGGTGAAGGCAGTCGTCCAGCTCATGCCGGGTGTGCCGAAGACGGGCGCCACCGCCGAGGAGCTGATCGCCTTCTGCGGCCAGCATCTCGCCCGGCAGAAGGTGCCGCGCTCCATCGATTTCGAGGACGAGCTGCCGCGCCTGCCGACCGGCAAACTCTACAAGCGCCTGCTGCGCGACCGTTACTGGGGCGACAAGAAGAGCCGCATCGTGTGACTCACCGGCGCGACCGGCGCTGCGAACGCGACAGCAGGGCGGCGGGAAACAGGGCCAGAAGCGCCACCACGCCCACGATGATGAACGTATCGGAAAACGCCATCATCTGGGCGTTGCTTTGCAGCATCGTCGCCAGATACTCGAGCGCGCCGGCCTTCTGCTGCTGGAACGGCAGGCCGCTCTTCTGCATCAGGTGCTCGACCTGGGTCAGCATGCGATCGGTCGTGCGGTTGCCCCAGTCCTGCGTCGCCGTCAGCGCATCGGCATGGAAGCGGGTGCGGATCTCGAAGAACGCGACCATCAGGTTGATGCCGAAGGCGCCGCCGAGCTGGCGCATGAAGTTGGCGACGCCCGAACCCTGGCGCACCTTGTCGGCCGGCAGCGCCTTCAGCGACGAGGCGTTGAGGCTGGGATTGATGAAGCCCAGCCCCAGTCGAGAGACCATGACCATGCAGACCAGGGTCCAGAAGGTCGTGTCGATGTCGGCCGTGGTCATCCAGGCGAAGCCGGCGGCGAACAGGATCAGCCCGCCGATGATCATGGTCGAGGCCGGCATGGCATCGGACAGGCGCCCGGCCAGCGGGAAGATGAAGGCCAGCATGATGCCGGCCGGCATCATCATCAGCCCTGCGACCAGCGGCGTGAAGCCGATGATGGTCTGCACGAAGACGGGGATGATGTAGGTCGAGCCCATCATGCCGGCGCCGAAGATGAAGGCGATGAGCGCGGCGGCGGCGAATTCGACATTGCCGAAGATGCGCACGTCGAGCAGCGCCCGAGGCGTGTAGAGCTCCCAGCAGATGAAGGCGACGGTGGCCGCGGCGCCAAGGACCAGCCGGAACACGATGGCGTCGGAGCTCCAGCCTTCGCGCTGGCCGTCGGCGATGCCGGTCATCAGCCCGAGCAACGCCGTGCAGAGCAGCGCAAAGCCCAGCCAGTCGAAGGGCGGTATGACCTTGGGGATCGGCCGGGTCGGCATGAACACCAGGCCGAGGACGGCGGCGACGACGCAGAACGGCAGCGAGATGAAGAAGACGTAGCGCCAGGAGAAGTACTCGATCATCAGGCCGCCCAGGGTCGGGCCGATGGCCGGTGCGAAGACCACGCCGAGCCCGAATACGCCCATCGCCATGCCGCGGCGCTCCGGCGGGAAGACGGTGAAGATCGTGGCCATGACGAGCGGCTGGGCGATGCCGGCGCTGAACCCCTGCAGGACGCGAGCGAAGATCAGCGCATCCTCGGTCGGCGCCGAGCCGCCCATCAGCGCGCCCACCGAGAAGAAGAACAGCGCGCCGACGAAGGTCCGGCGCTCGCCCAGGATGCCGCTCACCCAGGCGTTGATCAGCATGCCCGCCGTCATCGTCGCCATGTAGGCCGACGACATCCACTGCGCCTTGTCCTGCCCGATGCCGAAGGCGCCCATGACGTCGGGCACCGCCACATTCACTGTGGTCATGGCCAGCACCATGGATACGACGCCCATCATGCCGGTGACGGTGACCAGCCAGCGATAGGAGGGACCGTAGCGCTCGGTGAGCGCCGCGGCGGTCTGCAGGGGGATGGCGGTTGCCGTCATGATGCGGCTACGGCTTCGTCGTTGCCCATCCTTCGAGACGCTCGCGGTGCTCGCTCCTCAGGATGAGGTGTTGTTTGTATCGCCACCAAAGACCTCATCCTGAGGAGGCCGCGGAGCGGCCGTCTCGAAGGATGGGCAACGGCATGATCGCCTGCTCCCCGCCTACCGAATGTCAATTTCGACTTCGACCATCATACCGGGCGTCAGCGGCTTCGGCATCTGGACCATGTCGATCTTGACCGGTACGCGCTGCGTGATCTTTGTGAAGTTGCCCGAGGGGTTGGGCGTCGGCAGCAGCGCAAAGCGCGCCGTCGTGGCGCTGCCGATGCGGCCCACCTTGCCGACGAAGGTGTCGTTGGGATAGGCGTCGACCGAGACGCGAACGGTCTGGCCGAGCCTCAGCTTGCCGACCTGCGTTTCCTTGATGTTGGCCTCGACCCAGACCTCGTCGGGATTGTGCAGCAGCAGGATTCGCTGGCCCGCCGCCACATACTCGCCCGGCAGGGTGAAGGTGCGGTCGATCACGGCCGGGATCGGGCTCTTGATCGTGCGGTCCTCGACATCGACCTGTTGCTGGCGCATTTGCGCCGCCAGCACGGCGACCTGGTGGGTCAGCGCCTCGATCTGCGCGTCGATCACGCCCAGCCGGTCGTGACCGACTTTCGCCTCGCCGAGGCTGCCCTCGGCCTGCTCGTGTTCGGCCTGGAGCTGCAGGATCTGGATCTCGAGCTTCGTGACCGCCGCCTGCGCCATCTGGAGCTGGCGCTCGTTGATGACCTTGCTGGCGAACAGCGTCTTGCTGCGGTCGAGTTCCAGCCTGGCGAAATCGAGGTCGGCCCGCAGGGCGGCCAGCGCCTTCTCGCGCACCGTGATGATGGAGGTGCGCGTGCGCATCGCGGCATCGGCCTGGTTCTGGTCGAGCTTGCGCTCGGCGCGCAGGCGCGCCCGCTCGACTCGTACGCCCTCGATCTGCGCCTTCAAGCCGTCGACCCGCAGCTTCGCGGCGCGGTCGTCGATCCTGACCAGGGTCTGCCCGGCCTCGACACGCTGGCCCTCACGCACCGCGAGATCGACGATCCATCCCTCGGCGCGACTCGACACCGTCACGATGTCGGCCGTCACCCGGGCGTCGTATTCGTAGACATGGGTGAGACGCAGATGCACCTCGCGACCGCCATAGGCCACCGCCGCGAGCAGCAGGAGACCGATGAAGATGAAGCGGGGCCGCAGCAGGAGACGCATGATGCCGGATGTCCGGCTCACGCGCGCAGGAGGCGCGACGCCGACGATGGGCGATACAGGCGATGTCTTGAGGGCGGGCGGCGGCACCGACTGATCCACGACTTATCCTGCCGCTTTCAACCGGGGTTTCGCGCTTCTGTCATGAAAAAAGAATAAGGCCGAAACAATCGGCGGGCCAACGATCTTCGCGCTCAGGCACTGCCTTGCAGCAACGCACGCCGTGCATGGCGCGGTGCCAGTTCCGCATCCGTGCTCGCTGCTCTTGCCAAAGCGGGCCACCGGGTCGACGCTGTTCACGCAAGCCCGTCGGACACCGCTCGCAGAGCAAAAATTCAAGACAGGAGCCGTCGCATGCCCGATGCTTCCCACGCGCCCGTGCCTCGCCAGGATGTCGCCTCCCTCGATGTCGCGATCGTCGGCGGCGGACTGGCCGGCCTCTACGCCATCCACCGCCTGCGCAAGCTCGGCCTCAAGGTCCGCGCCTATGAAGCCGGCTCCGGCATCGGCGGCACCTGGTTCTGGAACCGCTATCCCGGCGCGCGCTGCGACGTCGAAAGTCTCGAATACTCCTACAGCTTTTCAGACGAGCTGCAGCAGGAGTGGAAGTGGCCGGAACGCTACGGTACCCAGCCCGAGATCCTGAAGTACATCAATCACGTCGCCGACCGCTTCGACCTGCGCCGCGACGTGCAGTTGAACACCCGCATCAAGTCGGCCCTGTTCGACAAGGCGGCCAATGAATGGACCTTGCGGACCGAGAAGGGCGAGGAGATCCGCGCCCGCTACTGCATCATGGCAGCGGGCAATCTCTCGACGCCGCGCGTGCCCGACTTCAAGGGCATCGGAAGCTTCAAGGGCAGGTGGTATCATTCGGGTCTGTGGCCGCATGAGGGTGTCGACTTCACGGGCCTGCGGGTCGGCGTCATCGGCACGGGCTCCTCGGGCGTGCAGATGATCCCGCTGATCGCCCAGCAGGCCAGACATCTGCATGTCTTCCAGCGCACCGCCAACTTCAGCCTGCCGGCGCGCAATGGGCCGATGGAGGAAGAGCGCGAGAGCCGTCACAAAGCCGAGTATCCCGCCCGACGGCGCGCCGCCTACGACACGCCCTTCGCCATCGGCGGCTATCCGCGGCCGACCAAGTCGGCGCTCGAAGCCACCGAGGAGGAGCGCAACGCCGCCTACGAGGCCAAGTGGCAGGAAGGCGGCAGCATCAGCTACCTCTATACGTACACCGACCTGCTGGTGAACAAGGAGGCCAACGACACGGCCTCGGAGTTCGCGCGCAACAAGATCCGCGGCATCGTGAAGGACAGCAGGACGGCCGAGCTGCTGGCGCCCAAGGACCATCCGATCGGCACCAAGCGCCTCTGTCTCGATACGAACTATTACGAGACCTACAATCGCGACAATGTCGAGCTGGTCGACGTGCGCTCTGCCCCGATCCAGGAGATCACCGAGAAGGGCGTGCGGACGACGGAGCAGGAATACGAACTCGACGCCATCGTTTTCGCCACCGGCTTCGACGCCATGACCGGCGCGCTGCGCGAGATCGACATCCGCACCAGCGAGGGCGCGGTGCTGGCCGATCACTGGCAGGGCGGCCCCCTCACCTATCTCGGCCTGATGGTCTCGGGCTTCCCCAACATGTTCGTCGTCACCGGTCCCGGCAGCCCCGGCGTGAAGACGCAGATGATCGCGTCCATCGAACAACATGTCGACTGGATCGCCGATGCGCTCGAACATCTCGGCAAGCACCAGCTCGACCGCATCGAACCGTCGCCGCAGGCCGAGGCTGAATGGGTCCGGCACGTCAACGAAGTCGCCGACAGCACGCTCTATCCGCTGGCCAACTCGTGGTACGTGGGCGCCAACATTCCGGGCAAGCCGCGCGTGTTCATGCCCTATGTCGGCGGCTTCGATCGCTACAAGAAGCGCTGCGACGAGATCACGGCCGGCGGCTACGAAGGCTTCACGCTCAGCCGTCACCACGTACTCGCGTGAGCGCCACCTTCGTCCATCACCGCATCGACGCCGCGCCGCGGCGGTGGCAGGCCGTTGCCGACGGGCTGGCGGACGATGGCGCTCGACGCATCGGCGAAGCGGGCGGCCAGCTCTACGGCGCCTGGCGCAGCCAGATCGGCCGGCCGCGCGACGAGGTGCAGGCGATCAGCGTCTGGCCGCAGGGCACCTCCGCCGCTCGAGCCGAGCGCGCGCTCGTGGCGGACAGAACCGACATCCGCGCCGTGACCAGTGAGGCCCTGGCGCCGACACTCCGCCCGACCGACACCGTCCCGCCGACCCGGCAGGGCAATTACGCCTTCCGCTGGTTCGCCGTGCCGGAGCCGAACTGGCCGGAATTCCTCGACCTCTGCGCCGCGGCCTGGCCGGGCTTCGAGGGTGCCTACGATTCGCAGGTGATCGGGCTCTGGCAGGCGACCGGCGAGCGCACCGGTACCGGCCCCGACGAAGTCACGGGCGCGGGCCTGCACGGCGGCGTGCGCAGCCTGCTGCTGACCCGGCGGCCCAACCTCGCCATGTGGGAGCGCTCCAAACTGCCCGAAGGCGCAGCCGAGGCGGCGGTACGCGACAAGCTCAGCCGCCGCTACGACCTCTGCGACTGGACCGTGGTGTCCACCGCGACCCTCCTGACCGCCGTCGACCGCGCCGATACGGCCCGCTGGACCTGAGCGGCCGCTGGACTTGAGGGGCCGCGACGCCTATCTCGGCGCCGCCATGCCGACGCTGCGCTCCCTGGAAGCTCTCGAAAGCGAGGGCCTCCTCCTGCCCGACCCGCGCCTGCCGGACGCCGCGCAGGCCATGGCGATCGCCATTACCCCGGAGATGGCGGCGCTGATCGACCGGTCGCGGCTGGCCGACGATCCGATCGCCCGGCAGTTCGTGCCGAGCGGCGCCGAGGCCGAGGTCTCGCCCGACGAGCTGGCCGATCCGATCGGCGACGAGGCGCGCTCGCCCGTGAAGGGCATCGTCCATCGCTATCCCGACCGTGTCCTGCTGAAGCCGCTGCATGTCTGCCCGGTCTATTGCCGGTTCTGCTTCCGCCGCGAGAAGGTCGGTCCGGGCGGCGAGGCCCTGTCAGCCGAGGAGCTGGCGGCGGCGCTGGCCTATATCCGCAGCCGGCCGGAAATCTGGGAAGTGATCCTGACCGGTGGCGATCCGCTGATGCTCGCGCCGCGCCGGCTGGCCGAGCTGATGGCCGCACTCGATGCGATCCCCCACGTGGCCATCGTGCGCCTGCACAGCCGCGTGCCGATCGTCGATCCTGAACGGGTCACCGCCGGGCTGGTGCGGGCCCTCAAGCCCGGCCGGGTCGGCGTCTGGCTGGCCGTTCATTGCAATCATGCGCGCGAGCTCAGCCCCCCGACCCGTGCAGCCCTGGCGAGACTTGCCGACGCCGGCCTGCCGCTGATGGGTCAGACGGTGCTGCTGAAGGGCGTGAACGACGATGTCGAGACCCTAGAGCAGCTCATGCGCGCGCTGGTGACGGCCCGGGTAAAGCCCTACTACCTGCATCATCCCGACCTGGTGCGCGGCACGGGTCATTTCCGGGTGTCCATTGCCGAGGGTCAGGCGCTGATGAGGGCCCTGCGCGGCCGCCTCTCCGGGCTCGCCCAGCCGACCTACGTGCTGGACGTGCCGGGCGGTCACGGAAAGGTGCCGGTCGGCCCCTCCTACCTGGCCGACGATCCCGGGGCTCTGACGGTCGAGGACGTCTTCGGCGGGCAGCACCGCTACCCGCCCGGCTGACCCTTCCGCCATTAGAATTTCTCGCGGGCGCCTCAGCGACGGGCCGTCGGCGCCAGGGCCGGACGCACGGTCCGCGCCTGCGGTGCGGCCAGCTCCTCGACCAGCCATTCCTCGAAGGCCTTGGTCTTGGGACGGCTGACCGAGGCCGGCGGGCAGACGAACCACCAGGCCTTGCCGCTGTCGACAATCTGCTCGAACGGCTGGAACAGCCGGCCTTCCGAGAGCTCCTCTCGGAACAGTTGTGGCGGACCGACCGCTACACCCGCGCCTTCCATCGCCGCTTCCACCGCGATCATCGTCGAGTCGAAGGTGAGAACCCTCTTGGGCTTGAAGTCGCCGAGGCCGACGGCGCGCAGCCAGATCGGCCATTCAGGGTCATGTGTCATATCGATGAAGGGCACGCGCTTCAGGTCGTCGAGCGTCTTCAGCTTGTCATGGTAGCGCTTGCCGCAGAGCGGCGTCAGCACGTCGCTGAACAGCCTCGTTGCATGCAGTTCGGGCTCCGGCTGCACCGTGAACCTGATCGCGCAGTCGACATCCTCGCGCGCGAAGTCGACACGCTTCTGGCTCGTCGTCATGCGAACCTCGATCTCGGGATGCTTGGCCTGGAAGCGATGCAGGCGCGGCACCAGCCAGCCCAGCGCAAAGGTCGTGACGAGACTGACGTTCAGCGTGCCGGAGTTGGCCTTGCGGCCGACCCGCTCCAGCGCGTTGGTCATGCGGTCGAACGCATCGCGCAGATCCGGCAGCAGCGCCTCGCCTTCGCTGGTGATCTCGAGCCCGCGCGGACGGCGCACGAACAGGGCGACGCCGAGCCTCTCCTCGAGCGCCTTCACCTGGTGGCTGACGGCGGCCTGCGTGACGTGAAGCTCTTCGGCGGCGTGGGTGAAACTGGCGTGACGGGCAGCGGCCTCGAAGGCGCGCAAGGCGTTGAGCGGTAGTTGCGAACGGCTCATCTAGGACACACGCTCATAGAAATTCTATGCCTCCCCCGAGCTTTCATCCTTTGCAAGTATCCACAGGATACAGCAAATTCAGGCCAGAAACGAGGCGCAACTGCCGATTCCCGGCCTCATCGCCTCAAGCGGAGCTAAGTCATGTCGATCGTATCCAACGTGCGGATGGTCCGCGCGGATGCCCCTTCCTTCTCGTTCGGCCGCGTGATGTCGCTGCTGGCGGGCACGGTCGCGGTCGGGATCGAGAAAGCCATGACCCGAGCCGAACTCGCCCGTTCGCGACATCAGCTGGCCCAGCTGGACGAACGACTGCTGCGGGATATCGGCATCGACCGGGCAACCGCCCGGTTCGAGGCGACCAAGCCTTTCTGGTCCTAGCCGGAATTGCCGGCGGGCACCGGATAGAGCAGGTTCGGGTCGTGGTGCTTTGATGGCGCCATGACCCAACATCCTCTTTCCTTTCCCGCCGTGGTCCTCGCCACTTCCCTTCTTCCCGAACCGGAGAGCTGCTGGGACGCCGTCCAGCGGCGCGACCGGGCCTACAACGGCCGCTTCTGGTTCTCGGTCAGGACGACCGGGGTCTATTGCCTGCCGTCGTGCGCGGCCCGTCCGCCGTTGCGGCGCAACGTCGACTTCCACGCCTCGCCCGAGGCGGCGGAAGCGGCGGGTTTCCGTGCGTGCAAGCGATGCAAGCCGCGCGACTGGCAGGCCGAGGCGGGCCTCAGCCGGCCGGTGGCGCGCGCCTGTGCGCTGTTCGACGCCGGCGATGCCGACAGCCCGCCCTCGCTGGCCGAGGTGTCGCGCAAGGTCGGCCTGTCGAGCGGCGCCCTGGGCAAGCGTTTCCTGGCCGAACTGGGCGTCGCGCCGCGCGACTGGCTGGTCGCGCGCAAGCGCGAGCGGTTCCGCAGCGCCCTGCGCGGCGGCGCCAGCGTGGCCGATGCGATCTACGGCGCGGGCTACGGCTCGCCGAGCCGCGTCTACGAGAGCAGCGACAAGGCGCTGGGCATGACGCCCGCGACGTACGCCAAAGGCGGCGCCGGCGCGCACATCGACTACACCACGGTCGACTCCGACTATGGCCGGGTGCTGGTGGCAGCGACCGAGAAGGGCATCGCCGCCGTGTTCCTGGGCGATGACGACCGCGCCCTCGAAAAAGACCTGAAACGGGACTTCCCGGCCGCAGAGATCCAACGCAACGACGACGTCCTCGGCCCGCGCGTCAGAGGCGTGCTGTCGCGCCTCTACGGCCGCAAGCCCTCGGCCCTCGACGCGCCCGACGTGCCGCTCGACATCCTGGGGACCGCCTTCCAGTGGAAGGTGTGGAAGGCGCTGACCGAGATCCCGGCCGGCGAGACCCGCACCTATGGCGAGATCGCCCGCAGCATCGGCGAGCCCAAGGCGGCGCGCGCGGTGGGACGCGCCTGCGCCACCAACCAGGCCGCCGTGGTCATCCCGTGTCATCGCGCCGTGGAATCGAGCGGCGCGCTGACCGGCTATCGCTGGGGCGTGGCGCGCAAGGAACGGCTGCTGGCCGAGGAACGCCGGCGCAGCAGCAGGTAGAAGGCGCCCGTACCGCCATGATGGGCATGGGCGGCGCGGACCGCCCGCACCCGGTCGCGATTGTCGCCACGGTTCAGCCAGCCCACGAACTCTGCCCGGATGCGGCCGTCGATCGTGCGGTCGCCTTCGCGGCGCAGCCCCTTGCCGGTCACGACCAGCACGACACGCATGTCCTGCGCCGTTACTCGTTCCAGGAACCGCGTCACGGCCCGCTCGGCCGCGGCCAGGGTCATGCCGTGCAGGTCGATGGTCGCTTCCGGCGCCAGCTTGCGCCGCGACAGGGCGCGCGAGACGTCGCGGTCGAACTGCCGGCCATCCGGCGACAGCTCGGGAACGCTCGGCCGGGCAGGCAGCGGGCGAGGTTTCGGGAGAAGCGCCTCTGTCGGCCTGGACTTCACGGATCTGGCCGCGGGCGCCCGCGCGGACCCCGGCCCGGCTTCCACCGCCGGAACGCGCGCCGCGGCCGCCCGCTTTCGCTTGAGCGGCTTCACGTCGGCCATCGCCGCGGCGAACAATTCGACGTCCTTCACCATGCCATTTCGTCTAGCCTTGGCCGTGGGGCGGGTCTACACAGCCCGGCATGGCCATCGCGCCCCCCTCCCGGCCCCCCGGCCAGCCACAACCCGATCCCGACCTCCAGAGCGGCCTGCAGTATCTGCGTGCAGGCTGGTACGACCGCGCCGAGCCGCTGTTCAAGAGCGCGCGCGTGCGGCACGGCGACCGCCCCGACATCCTGCACTATCTGGCCGTCTGCCTGTCGCAGCGCGGCGCCGTGAAGGAAGCCGAGGGTCTGTGGCGCAAGGCCGTGGCGAAGGATCCGAACGAGCCGATGCTGCTCTACAATCTCGGCCTCGCCTCCCGTCGCCTCGGCAATCTCGACGAGGCGGCGCGCCGCTTCCGCGACACGATCCGCCAGGCGCCCAGTCATGTCGAAGCAAGGCTGGCGCTGGCCTCCGTGCACATGGACACCGGCCGCTTCGCCGCCGCCGAACGCGAACTGTCGGAGTTCGTGGCCAACGTCGATCGCGCCATCCATGAACATGGGACCGAGGCGCTGAAGCCCCTGCAGGCGCGTGCGCGCAACATGCTGGGCTATGCGCTCTATCGCCTGGGCCGTCATTCGGCCGCGATCGAGATCTTCGACATGGCGCTGGAAGACGCCGGCGACAATGCCGAGCGCCGCGGCCAGATCATGGGCGACCGTTCGCTCTCCCTGGCCGCCCTCGGCCACTACGACGAAGCCATTGCCGAGGCCGGCCGGGCGCTCGAACTGGCACCGGCCAGCGCCACGTTGAGCCATACGCTGGGCTACGTCCTCTATTTCAGCGGCCGTCCGAGCGACGCCATCCCGATGATCGAGAAGGCGCTGCAGCTCGATCCGGCCTTCGGCCAGGCCTACAATACCCTGGCGCTGGCGCGGTCCGCAGCCGGCCAGCCGGAACAGGCCGTCGGCATCCTCGAGAAGGTTCTGGAACGCAACCCTCTCGATCAGGAGACGATCCTCCAGCTCTCCAACCTGCACGTCCAGGCCGGGCGGTTCGAGGAGGCCATCCGGATTCTGGAGCCCTACCTGAAAGTCGTGTCCGGGGACGCCCGGGCGATGAACAACCAGGGGCTGGCGCTTCTCGGTCTCAAGCGGTTCGACGATGCGCGGCGCATCCTGAAGAAGGCCGCGAAGGTCTCACCGGAGGAACCGTTCGTGCAGACCAATTACGGGCGCGCCCTCATGGGGCTGGGGCGGGCGGCCGAAGCGCGGGCCCACCACGAGCAGGCGTTGCGCGCGCTGCCGGACGATACGCGGCTTCTGGTCCACTACGGAATATGCCTCGCCGCGCTGGGCGAATCCGACCGGGCCCGGGAAACGCTGGACTCTGCCCTGGCCGCCGACCCGAGCAACGAGGAAGCCCTGCTCGCGCGCGCGGGCCTGGACGCATGAGCAGCGGCGCCGATCGTCTGGCCGAGGTCACGGGCCGCATCGCCGAAGCCGCGCGGGCATCGGGTCGTTCGCCTTCCGACGTCACCCTGGTCGCCGTCTCGAAGACCCATGGCGCCGACCGGGTCCGCGAACTGCTGGAGGTCGGCCATCGCGTGTTCGGCGAGAACCGCGTCCAGGAAGCCGAGGGCAAATTTCCGGAGCTGAAGGCCGCCTGGCCCGATCTCGAACTGCACCTGATCGGTCCGCTGCAGACCAACAAGGCCCGCGATGCCGTCGCCCTGTTCGACGTCATACAGTCGGTCGACCGCGAGCGCCTCGCCGCCGCCCTGGTCAAGGAGATGGAACGGCTGGGCCGCCGGCCTGCCTGCTACATCCAGGTCAACACCGGCGAGGAGCCGCAGAAGGCAGGCATTCTCCCGAAGGACGTCGATGCCTTCGTCGCCCTCTGCCGCGATCAGTACAAGTTGCCGATCGTCGGCCTGATGTGCATCCCGCCGGTCGACGAGGAGCCGGCCCTGCATTTCGCGCTGCTGGCCAAGATGGCGGCGCGCAACGGTCTGGCCAGGCTCAGCATGGGCATGAGCGCCGACTACGAGACGGCGGTCCGCATGGGCGCCACCCATGTGCGCGTCGGCAGCGCCCTGTTCGGCTCCCGCCCGCCGCTGTCGCCCCCCCAACCGAAGGCCGATGCCTGAACTGCCCGAGGTCGAGACCGTCCGGCGCGGGCTGATGCCGCGCCTGGTCGGTCGGCGCATCGTGCGACTGCAGCAGCGCCGGGCAGACCTGCGGGTGCCCCTGCCGGCGAAGTTCGCCACCAGGGTCGAGGGGCGAGCGGTCACCGGCATCGACCGGCGCGCCAAGTACCTGCTGGTCCGGCTGGATGACGGCCAGACCCTGATCGTCCATCTCGGCATGTCGGGCCGCATGACCCTGCACGATGCCGAAACCGCGGCAAGCCATCCGCTGGACCGGCACGATCATGTGGTGTTCGACATGGACGATGGCTGGCAGGTCCGCTTCAACGATGCGCGGCGCTTCGGCCTGATGGTGCTGGTGGCCAATGAGGCTGTCGCCACGCACAAGTACTTCAAGAGCCTGGGACCGGAACCGCTGGACGACGCCTTTACCGGAGATGTGCTGGCGGCCCGCCTCGCCGGACGCAAGACGCCGATCAAGGCGGCGTTGCTCGACCAGAAGACCCTGGTGGGCGTCGGCAACATCTATGCGTGCGAGGCGCTCTTCCTGGCCGGCATCTCGCCGCGCCGCTCCGCCCATACCGTGAAGGGGGAACGGGCGGGCCGCCTCGTCGAGGCGATCAAGCGCGTGCTGAAGCGTTCGATACAGGACGGCGGATCGACCCTGCGCGACCATGTCCAGCCGGGCGGTGAACTCGGCTATTTCCAGACGCGTTTCAACGTCTATGACCGGGCCGGCATCGCCTGCCCCACCCGCGACTGCGGCCAGACGGTGCGCCGGCTCGTACAGGCCGGGCGATCCACCTTCTATTGCGCGCGCTGCCAGCGCTAGTTAAGGCACGCTCAAGGAGAACAAGAATGACTGCGGCATACGAGAACATCCAGACTGAGACCAGGGGCCGGGTCGGCATCATCCGGCTGAACCGCCCGAAGGCCCTGAACGCCCTCTGCGCCGATCTGGTGCGAGAGCTCGGCCAGGCGCTCGATGCGTTCGAAGCCGATCCCGGCATCGGTTGCATGGTCCTCACCGGAAGCGACAAGGCGTTCGCGGCCGGTGCCGACATC
Organism: uncultured Reyranella sp.; assembly: GCF_945957355.1. GTDB lineage: Bacteria > Pseudomonadota > Alphaproteobacteria > Reyranellales > Reyranellaceae > Reyranella. The sequence continues at coordinate 126,596 of NZ_CAMFKM010000014.1, forward strand.
AAGGAGATGAAGGAGAAGACCTACCAGGACGTCTTCCTGCAGGACTTCATCACCGTCGGCTGGGAGAAGGTGAGCCAGGTCCGCAAGCCCATCGTCGCGGCGGTGGCGGGGTACGCCCTGGGCGGCGGCTGCGAGATGGCCATGATGTGTGACTTCATCATCGCTGCGGACAACGCCAAATTCGGCCAGCCCGAGATCACGCTCGGGACCATTCCCGGTGCCGGCGGCACGCAGCGCCTGCCGCGCTTCGTCGGCAAGTCGAAGGCGATGGACATGGTCCTGACCGGGCGCATGATGGATGCGGCCGAAGCCGAGCGCTGCGGCCTGGTCAGCCGGGTGGTCCCACTGGCCCAGCTCATGGACGACGCCATCGCCACGGCCGAGAAGATCGCAGGGATGTCACTGCCCGCCACCCTGGTCGCCAAGGAAGCGGTCAATCGGGCCTTCGAAACCACCCTCTCGGAGGGTGTTCGTTTCGAGCGCAGGACCTTTCACGCAACTTTTGCCTTCGACGACCGGTCCGAGGGCATGGCCGCCTTCGCCGAAAAGCGCAAGCCGGGCTGGAAACACCGCTGATTTGGCCGGTTTGGCGCGCTTGACCGGCCCCCATGCGGCCCGTATAAGCGCGCCCTTCGAGCAACGAGGACTATTATGGCTAATCACAAGTCGGCCGAGAAGCGCGCCCGCCAGACCGAGCGCCGCACCGCCGTGAATACGGCGCGCCGTAGCCGCGTGCGCGGCTCGGTGAAGAAGGTCGAGGAGGCGATTGCGTCCGGCGACAAGAAGGCCGCCCAGGACGCGCTGCGCGCGGCGCAGCCCGAGATCCAGCGCGGCGCCACCAAGCGCATCGTGACCAAGAACGCAGCCGCCCGCCGCGTGTCGCGCCTCTCGGCGCGCATCAAGGCGATGGCCTGACGCTTACCGATATCCTGCTTCAGGGTTTGTGAACGCCGCTCCTTCGAGCGGCGTTTTCTTTTGTGGCGATGACGATGCCGAGATTCTTTCGCGAAAAAAATCTTCGCGCTTTTCTCCAATGATCGTTTGGTCGTCGATTGGCCGACTGACATACGATTCGGAGTTATCGAACGAAGCGCAACGGCGAGCGCTACATGTTGAGAGCCGTCTCCCGACGAATGGCGCGCAAAATTGAATCGAACAACTTGTCAATCGAGCAACGCCGCGAAGTGGCTGAATAGCGTGTGGTGTTCGGGGTGTGAATCGTTTGCGCGCTTCGGAGAGTCTGGATAAGACTCACGACATCGCGACGGGGCGTGGGGCGCTTGGATCGCGAGCCAGATGGAGAAGAGGGGATTCCTCTCCATCGCAACGACGAACGAGGGAGACAGGTACACAACGCTTCGCAAGTTCGACGATCGATAAGAAGATGAAGCGTCCCATAAGCGACGCTCGCTGAACATCCCTCGTTCCCTCTTGCCGTGTTGTGTGTCGCCCGACGTCGCTGGCTCGCCAGACAACGCCTCGCTTCGACGAATGAAAGCGGGGGCCATGTCGAAAGACAACAAGATCGCAGACACATTCGAAGTGTCCCCCGCCGCCGGCTACGCTGGCGACGTCACTCCTGCGGTTGCCTGGAAGATTCTCGGCGAACTCAAGGACGCGATCCTGATCGACGTGCGCACGCGCGCCGAGTGGAACTATGTGGGCGTGCCCGACCTTGCCGGCCTCGACAAGAAGCCGGGCCTGGTCGAGTGGCAGGTCTTCCCGAGCATGCAGGTCAATCCGGATTTCGTCGGCGCGCTTTCAGGGGCGCTGGCGGACAAGGAGGTCCCGCTGCTCTTTCTGTGTCGAAGTGGGGTGAGATCGGTCGCGGCGGCGAAAGCCATGGCCGCGGCCGGATACAGTACGTGTCTCAATGTAGCAGACGGCTTTGAAGGACCCCTCGATGCGCAGGGCAAGCGCGGCGCGACGAGGGGATGGAAGGCAGCGGGGCTTCCGTGGAGACAAACGTGAATCGAATTCAATCGCCGGTCCAAGGCAATAAGAACACAGCATTTGAAAGCAACAATTTTGCGGGGGCAGATATGGAAGAAGGGGCGGGCCGAAAGGAGCTCGAAGCACATTGGGTGCGCGTCTGCGATCGGCTTCGCAAGGAGATTGGGGACAAGGCCTTCAAGACATGGTTCGGCGAGGTCGAACTGGGTGAGCTGAAGGCCGGCAAGCTGCGGCTTTACGCGCCGACGCGCTTCGTGCGCGACTGGGTCGGCCGTCACTATGGCGACCGCGTGCTCGCCTACTGGCAGTCGGTCAATGCCGAGGTGAAGAACGTCGAGGTGAACCTCGTGCCGCCGCCGGCGCCGCGCCGGCCGAACGAGATCATCGCGATGCCGCCCGTGCCCTCGTCGCAGAATCACCAGCCGCCGATGCCGCGCATGGGCCCCTCGATCGGCCGCGGCGCCGACGAGATTTCGCAGGCTCCGGAGGCACGCTACACTTTCGCCAACTTCGTGGTCGGCAAGCCCAACGAGTTCGCCTATGCGGCGGCGCGCAACATCTCCGAACAGGACATGCCGCTGCCGGAGCGCAATCCGCTCTACATCTTCGGCGGAGTCGGCCTCGGCAAGACCCACCTGATGCACGCGATCTGGCATGTCATCCGCGAGCGCGACCCCAAGACCCGCGTCCTCTACCTGACGGCCGAGAGCTTCGTGAACCGGTTCATCCAGGCCCTGCGCACCAAGAACACCGGCCAGTTCAAGGAGCTGTTCCGCAACGTCGACGTGCTGATGGTCGACGACGTGCAGTTCATCTGCGGCAAGGAAGCGAGCCAGGACGAGTTCTTCTTCACGTTCAACTCGCTGGTCGAGCAGAACAAGCAGATCATCCTGTCCTCGGAGAAGCCGCCGAGCGAGCTGCAGGACATCGAGGAGCGCATGCGCTCGCGGCTGGGCAGCGGCCTCGTGGCCGACATCCACTCGTCGACCTACGAGCTGCGCCTGTCGATCCTGCAGACCAAGGCCGAGAACGCCCGGGTGCCGGTGCCGGCCAACGTGCTCGAGTTCCTCGCGCACAAGATCAGCACCAACATCCGCGAGCTCGAGGGTGCCCTGAACCGCGTCGTTGCGCACGGCCAGCTGATCGGCCGCGAGATCACCGTCGAGATGGCGCAGGACGTGCTGCACGACCTGCTGCGCCAGGCCGACCGCAAGGTCACGGTCGACGAGATCCAGCAGCGGGTCGCCGCCCACTACAACATCAAGCTCGCCGAGATGAGTTCGCCGCGGCGCGCCCGCTCGGTCGCCCGGCCGCGCCAGGTGGCGATGTACCTCGCCAAGCAGCTCACGACCCTCAGCCTGCCGCAGATCGGCAAGCGTTTCGGCAACCGCGACCACACGACGGTCATGCACGCAGTGCGCAAGATCGAGGAACTCAAGGTTTCCGACCTGTCGATCGCCGAGGACGTCGAGTTGCTGAAGCGGCAGCTGCAGGGCTGAAAATTCACTGAGACAGACTGTGAAACGGGCCCCGCAAGGGGCCCGTTTTGCATGGCACCCAAGGCTCTAAATGCCTCTAGAAACAGCGAAATTGCTTCCCGCGGACAGTCGGCGTGATATACTTTTCAACCGTTCCTCCGGCGCCCTGCGCCGCGTTTGGAACGGGCCATGAACCAGACCCAATCCGGCCCTGACTACGGCGACCAAAACATGAAATTGACGATCGAACGGGCGGCTCTTCTGAAGGCTCTCGCCCATGTCCAGAGTGTCGTCGAGCGTCGGAACACCATCCCGATCCTGTCGAACGTGCTGATCACCGCCCAGAAGGGCCGGCTGAGCCTCGCCGCGACCGACATGGACTTGGCCATCACCGAATCGGTGGAAGCCAGCGCCTCCAAGACCGGGTCGACCACGGCACCGGCCCACACGCTGTACGAGATCGTCCGCAAGCTGCCCGACGGCGCCCAGGTCGAGCTGGAAGCCGCCTCGGACAACAGCAGCCTGGTGATCCGGGCCGGCCGTTCACGCTTCACCCTGCAGTGCCTGCCGCCGGCCGATTTCCCGGCCATGGCCGAAGGCGACCTGCCGCACCGGTTCCAGCTCCCGGCGACCGACCTGAAGGGCATCATCGACCGCACCCGGTTCGCAATCTCCAACGAGGAGACGCGCTACTACCTGAACGGCATCTATTTCCATGCCGCGACCGCGGCCGGCACCCAGGTGCTGCGCGGCGTGGCGACCGACGGCCATCGCCTGGCCCGGGTCGAGGTGCCGTTGCCCAAGGGCGCCGGCGAGATCCCGGGCGTGATCGTGCCGCGCAAGACCGTGGGCGAGGTCCGCAAGCTGCTCGACGAGGGCGACGGTTCGGTCGACGTCGAGCTCAGCGACACCCGCATCCGCTTCTCCAGCGGCAACGTCACCCTGGTCAGCAAGCTGATCGACGGCACCTTCCCGGACTACGAGCGGGTCATCCCGACCGGCAACGACAAGGTCCTGAACGTGCCGTGCAAGGAATTCGCGCACGCCGTCGACCGCGTCTCGACCATCTCGACCGAGAAGTCGCGCGCCATCAAGCTGGCGGTCGGCAAGGGCATCGTGACGCTTTCGGCCACCAGCCCGGACGCGGGCAGCGCCAGCGAGGAGATCGAGGTCGAGTACAAGGACACGGCGCTCGAGATCGGCTTCAACTCGCGCTACCTGCTGGACATCACCGAGCAGATCGCGGGCAGCGAGGCGCGCTTCCTGATGGCCGATGCCGGCTCGCCCACCCTGGTGCGTGACGGTGCCGACGAGAGCGCGCTCTACGTGCTCATGCCGATGCGGGTATGAACGCACAGGCCATTAGCAACCTCGCCTACTCTTCCGACGCCGTATCGGGCGCTGCGCCGGCACTCCTCGCCGTGCGCCAGCTTCGCCTGACTGACTTCCGCAACTACCGCCAGCTCCGCCTCGAGTGCGGCCACGAGCCGGTCGTCCTGGTCGGCGCCAACGGCGCGGGCAAGACCAACCTGCTGGAGGCCCTCTCTTTCCTGGCGCCCGGCCGCGGCCTGCGGCGGGCCAGGCTCGACGATGTCTGCCGCCGCTCCCGCGGCGACGAGCCTTCGGCCGCCGGCTGGGCCGCCGCTGCGACACTCGACACGCCCGAAGGCCGGCTGGCCATTGGCACCGGCCTCGAAGCCGGGCGCAGCGAGAGCAGCCTGCCGCGCCGCGCCGTGCGCATCGATGGCCGGACGATGCAGAGCCAGACCGCACTGGGTCGGCACGTCGCCGCCGTGTGGCTGACGCCGCAGCTCGACCGGCTGTTCCTCGACGGCGCGACCGAGCGACGGCGCTTTCTCGACCGGCTGGTGACGGCACTGCATCCCGAACACGCCGGCGACGTCGCGGCCTACGAGAATGCGCAGCGCCAGCGCGCGCGGCTGCTCGGAGAGGGCAACCGCGACCCGCACTGGTTCTCGGCTCTGGAAGACACGATGGCCCGCCACGGCGTGGCGCTCGCCGCCGCACGGGCCGACACGGTGCAGCGCCTCGATGCCGCCGCACGGCTCGGCGTCGGACCTTTCCCCCGCGCCTCGCTCGCCATGGCGGGCGAAGTCGACGGCTGGATTGCCACCATGGCTGCGATCGACGTCGAAGACCGGCTGCGCGACGAACTGGCGGCCAGCCGCTTGCGCGACGCCGAGGCCGGCACCACGTCCTGCGGGCCGCACCGCAGCGATCTCGCGGTGCGCCATCTCGATCTCGACCTGCCGGCGGCCGAGGGGTCGACCGGCCAGCAGAAGGCGGTCCTCGTCTCGATCGCACTGGCGCATGCGAGGCTGGTGGCGCTGTCGCGCGGTCGGCCGCCGTTGCTGCTGCTCGACGAAATCGCGGCCCATCTCGACGAAGAGCGCCGGCGGGCGCTGTTCGACGAGGTGGTCGCGCTCGGCGTCCAGAGCTGGATGACCGGCACCGATGCCGAACTCTTTGCGCCGCTCCGCGGCCGCGCGCAGATCCTGCGCGTGACCGACGGGTCGATCGCGGCCGTCTGAACCCTTTTCGAAAGCCAGGACCATGAGCGACAACGACATGACGCCGGGCGCCGAGGACTACGGCGCCGATTCCATCAAGGTGCTGCGCGGCCTCGATGCCGTCCGTAAGCGCCCGGGCATGTATATCGGCGACACGGACGACGGCACCGGCCTGCATCACATGGTCTACGAGATCGTCGACAATGCGATCGACGAGGCGCTGGCGGGCTATTGCGATAAGGTCGACGTCGTCCTGCACGGCGACGGCTCCGTTACCGTGTGCGACAATGGCCGCGGCGTCCCGACCGACATCCACAAGGAAGAGGGAATCTCGGCGGCCAACGTCATCTTCACGCAGCTCCATGCCGGCGGAAAGTTCGACCAGAATTCCTACAAGGTTTCGGGCGGACTGCACGGCGTCGGCGCCGCGGTGGTGAACGCCCTGTCGGAGCATCTCGACCTGCGCATCTGGCGCAACGGCAAGGAACACTTCATGCGCTTCCGGCACGGCGAGCCTGAGGGCGACCTGCAGATGGTCGGCGACGCGCCCGAGGGCAAGAAGGGCACCGAGGTGACGTTCCTGCCTTCCAAGGGCACCTTCACGAAGACCGAGTTCGACTTCTCGACGCTCGAGCACCGGCTGCGCGAGCTGGCCTTCCTTAACTCCGGCGTGCGGATCGTGCTGACCGACGAGCGCGGCGCCGAGCGAAAGGTCTCGGAACTGTTTTACGAGGGCGGCGTCGAGGCCTTCGCCAAGTATCTCGACCGCAACAAATCCGTACTGCACGACCCGCCGGTGTCGATCCGCGGCGAGAAGGACGGCATCGCCGTCGAAGTCGCGATGCAATGGAACGACAGCTATCACGAGACGATGCTGTGCTTCACCAACAACATCCCGCAGCGTGACGGCGGCACCCATCTCGCGGGCTTCCGCGGCGCACTGACCCGCACACTGAACAAGTATGCCGACGAGAGCGGCATCTCCAAGAAGGAGAAGGTCGGCCTCACCGGCGACGACATGCGCGAGGGTCTGACCTGCGTGCTCTCGGTCAAGGTGCCCGACCCCAAGTTTTCCTCGCAGACCAAGGACAAGCTGGTCTCGTCGGAAGTCCGCCCGGTGGTCGAGTCGGTGGTAGGCGACAAGCTCGGCCAGTGGTTCGAGGAGCATCCCGCCGAGACGAAGAAGATCCTGACCAAGGTGGTCGAGGCGGCGGCGGCGCGCGAGGCCGCCCGCAAGGCCCGCGAGCTCACCCGCCGCAAAGGCGCGCTCGACGTCTCCTCGCTGCCCGGCAAGCTCGCCGACTGTCAGCAGCGCGATCCGGCGCTCTCCGAGCTGTTCATCGTCGAGGGCGATTCGGCCGGCGGTTCGGCCAAGCAGGGCCGCAACCGGGCGAATCAAGCCATCCTGCCGTTGCGCGGAAAAATCCTGAACGTCGAACGCGCGCGCTTCGACAAGATGCTGGGCTCGGCGGAAATCGGCACGCTGATCACGGCGCTCGGCACCGGCATCGGCCATGACGACTTCAACCTCGACAAGCTGCGCTACCACAAGATCATCATCATGACGGACGCCGACGTCGACGGCTCCCACATCCGCACGCTCCTGATGACGTTCTTTTATCGCCAGATGCGCGACCTGATCGAGCGCGGCTACCTCTACATCGCCCAGCCGCCGCTGTTCAAAGCGGCCAAGGGCAAGTCCGCGATATACCTCAAGGACGAGCGCGCGCTCGACGACCATCTGATCCAGACCGGGCTCGAGGGCGCCACCCTGCAGCTCGGCAGTGGCAGCGTTCTGGCCAAGGAAGACCTGCGGAACACGGTGGACATTGCCCGCTCGGTGACCAACCTCGTGAAGCCGCTGGCCTTGTCGCGGCGCGTCACCAGCCAGGCCGTGATCGAGCAGGCGGCGATCGCGGGCGCCCTCAAGCCCGACGTGCTGGCCGATCCGACACTCGCCAAGCAGACGGCCGACTACATCGCCAAGCGGCTCGACGTCGTCAGCCCGTTGCTGGAGAAGGGCTGGGCAGGCGAGCCGATCGCCGACGGCGGGCTTGCCTTCGTGCGCCGCCTGCGCGGCGTCACCGAGCGACACGTGATCGACGGCCCGCTGACCCGCAGTGCCGAAGCCCGCAAGCTCGACGCGCTCGCGGACGAGCTGCAGGCTGTCTACGAGAAGCCCGGCATCTTCGCGGTGAAGGACAAGGAGACCAGGATCGCCTCGCCGACCGAGCTGTTCGCCGCCGTCCTCGAGGCGGGCCGCAAGGGCGTCACGATCCAGCGCTACAAGGGACTGGGCGAGATGAACCCCGACCAGCTCTGGGAGACCACCCTCGATCCGGAGGCGCGCACCTTGCTGCAGGTCAGGATCAACCATGCCGACGAGGCCGACGAGATTTTCTCGACCCTTATGGGCGACGTGGTCGAGCCGCGCCGCGACTTTATCCAGGAAAACGCGCTGAAGGTGGCGAACCTCGATGTTTAGGATCGGAAAGGCCCTGGTCGCCGCCGTGCTTCTGGCAAGCGCGACTCCCGTCGCTGCATCGGCGCAGACCCAGTCGACGACGCCTGCGACGAACGCCGGCACCAGGCTCAACTTTCCGTCGAGCCTGGGCGGCGCCACGTTCGAACGTTCGGTCAACTATGCCGCTCCTCCGGGCAACAATCCCGGCCAGGGCATGGCCTACTACTATTCGACGCCGAAGCGGCTGACGATCAGCGTCCAGGTCTACGATCTCGGCCGCCGGGTGCCGGCCGGCAGCGACAATCCGGCGGTGACCGCCCAGTTCAACGCCGAGGTCGCCTCGGCCGAGCAACAGTTCAAGCACGCCGGATACACGAGCTTCCAGAAACCGTCGGTGCCCTCGAGCTGCACTTATGGGACGGTGACCTTCCGCTGCCTCGCTTATAGCGGCCTTACCCAAGCGAACTCGCGGGTCTACAGCAAGCTGCTGCTGACCGGCTTTCGCGACCACTTCGTCAAGATCCGCATCGACTGGATGCAGTCGCACCAGCAGACTGCGGCCGATGCCGATGCCGCGCTGCAGGCCTTCGTGCCGGCCCTGATGCACTGACGCCCGCGGCGAGGGCTCACCGGAGACCCAGTCGCCGGAACAGGCCGACCGTCGTCATCAGGCCCAGGGTGACGAGACAGAGTCCGGTGATCTGCAACATGCCGGGGATTTCACCGACGATCGGGATGCCGACCAGCACCGACAGGGCCGGAACGATGGCTGGGAACAGCACGGCCCGGCTGACGCCGAGGAAAATCACCGCCTGACTGTAGGCTACCATGGTGATGGCGCCCTGCAGGCCGCCCTGCACCAGTCCCTGGAAGGCCAGCATGCCGAGCGGCAGTGCTTGCAGATGGGCAATGCCCATCACCGCCAGATAGACCGGCGTGGTCAGCAGGAAGGACAGCACGGCCACGACCGCCGTCGCCGGCAGCGCCGGCAGGCGCCAGTGCCGCAGCAGCAGGGTGAAGCCCGCCCACAGTACGCTCGACCCGAAGAACAGGAGATCGCCCAGCCAGGCCCGTTCGCCCGATGGCTGGGTAAGCCCGTCCCAGCCGATCAGGACGATGCCCGTCAGCACGATGGCGGCGCCGACCAGATGAGTGCGACTGAGGCGCTCGCGCAGGAACAGGGCGGCGCCGATCGTGCTGACGATGGTGACGGTCGACGGCGCGATCACCGCGCCGTGCGCGAGCGGCGCGAAGCCGTAGCCGCCGGTCTGCAGCAGCGCGAAGGGAGCGCCGCCCAGCAGGGTCAGGATGAGTGATCGCCGCAAGCCGATACCCGCGAAGTCGCGCACGCCGTAGCGCAGCAGCAGCGGAAACATGATCGCGCCGGCCACGATGTAGCGGGCGAAGATCATGTCGACGGCGCCGAGTCCGCCCAGGATGCCGGCGCGTGCCGAGGCGAACGACAGCGACGCCCCCAGGGCCATGATGGAGCCGCACAGGAAGCCCCAGTGGTCGCGCGTCATCCGCACGAATGTCCCCTCGGCCATGCCCTTCGCTAGCACGGAGCGGGCCAGCGGCACACGAATTTTAGTGCAATCGATCCAGAATCGCGCTCATATGCTGCGATGGCTCGCTTGAGGGAATTCGACGAGGACCGCGCGCTCGATGCCGCTGTCGACTGTTTCTGGAGTCGCGGCTACGAGGCCACGTCGGTGCGCGACCTCGCGCGCGAGATGGGGATCGGCGGCGCCAGCCTGTACAATGCCTTCGGCGGCAAGCGCGCCCTGTTCGCGCGCGTCCTGGAACGCTACGCCAACCGTTCGACGCGAGAGCGCATCGCGCGGCTCGAAGCCGCTCATCGTCCCCGCGAGGCGATCCGCGCCTTCCTGGCGGAGGTGATCGACCGTTCGCTGAAGGATCGCGACTGCAAGGGCTGCCTGCTGGTGAATTCCGCGCTCGACGTCGCGCCGCACGACGCAGAACTGGGCCGCGCGGTTACCGGCTACCTCGAGGAGATCCGCGCGTTCTTCCGGCGCAACGTCGAGGCGGCGATCGCGGCCGGCGAGACGCCGCGCGGCACCGATGCCGAGGTCCTGTCCATCCACCTGCTGGGCGTACTGATGGGCATGCGGGTCCTGGCGCGCACCGGCGCCCGCCGGCGCACGCTGGAAGCGGTGGTCCAGCCGGCGCTCGACCTTCTGGGGAGGCCGCATTGATCGACCATCTGAACGATGCCGCCCTGAGCACGCTGCCGGACGACGCTCCCGTGGTCATGCTGAACCTGATGCGTTTCCGCGAATGCTCGCTGGACGGCAACGGCAGCGGATGGGACGCCTACCTGCGTTACAGCGCACTCACCATAAAACTGATCAAGGCGCAGGGCGGCACGATCATCTGGACGGGCGATGCCGAAGCGGTGGCACTGGGCGAACCCGACCGGCATCGCTGGGACTACGTGGCGCTGGTCCGCTATCCCTCGCGCGCGGCATTCCTTGCCATGATGAACTCGCCCGAATACGCGGCAGCCAACGTCGAACGTGAGAACGGCTGCGCCGACCACGCCATCGTCGCCACGCGCGAGACCTATCGGAAATTCACATGAGGAGTCCGGGGCCATGGTGAAACGTCTCAGCGAGATGCCCGAGGTCGAAGCCCACCACCTCCGGCGCATCGAGTGCCCGACCTTCGACGACACGCCGGCGCTGCGTGGCAAGCCGCTCAGCCAGCGCCGCATCGCACTGATCTCGACCGCGGGCCTGCATCGACGCGGCGACCGGCCATTCCGCCCCGGCGACGGCAGCTATCGCGTCATTCCGGCCGAGACCCCGGCGCGCGACCTGGTCATGAGCCACATCTCGGTGAACTTCGACCGCACCGGCTTCCAGCAGGACCACAATGTCGCCTTTCCGATCGACCGGCTGCGCGAGCTGGTCGAACAGGGCATCGTGGGCTCGATGGCGTCGATGCACTATTCGTTCATGGGCGCGTTTCCGCCGGATGCAGCCGAACCACATGCCCAGCATCTGGCCGGCCTGCTGAAGCAGGATGCCGTCGACGCGGCCCTGCTCGTTCCCGTTTGACCCGCCTGCACGCGCGCCGTGGGCGCGCTCGGCCACTATCTCGAGCGTCAGGGCATTCCAACCGCCAGCATCAGCCTGGTGCGTGAGCACACCGAAACGATCCGCCCACCGCGTGCGCTCTGGGTCACGTTCGAACTCGGACGTCCGCTCGGCATCCCCGACGATCCCGGCTTCCAGCGGCGCGTGCTGCGCGCGACGGCGGAGCTGCTGGAGCGCAGCGATGGGCCGCTGATCGTCGACTACCCCGAAGAGGCCACCGAAGAAGTCGACTTCACCGGTTGGGCCTGCCCGATCAACCTGGCGCCCCAGGCAACCGACACGCTTGCGGCGGAGATCGATCGTCTGGCGACCTGGCACGATCAGAGCGTCGCCCGGACAGGCCGCACCACCGTGGGGGTCTCCGGCCTCGACATGCCGGCGGCCGGTGCCCTTCTGTCAGCAGCGCTGGCCGGCGACCTGCCGTCGGCCCAGGCGCTCAAGGAAGCGGTCGACGATCTCCGCGCCTACTATCTGGAGGCCGCCTCGGCCTTTCCCGATCCCGGCACATCGAAGAAACGCAAGGCGTGGCTGTGGGACGAGACCCTGTTCGGCAAGGCGCTGCTCGATCTGCAGCCCAGGCTGGCCGCCAGCGCCGACCCGCAGCACAGGATTCTGGGAAACCTCACCCTGATTCCGGCGACCGAGCGCCACCGGCTGACGAAAACCTAGAGAACCATCTGCGTCTGCGTCACCACCGCCACGAGCTTGCCGTCGGCGGTGGTGATCCGGGTGGTCCAGACCATGGTGCGGCGGCCGCGATGGACCGGCGTGGTCTCGCCGATCACCGTGGCGCCGACCGGGGCCGGGCCCACGAAGTTGGTCTTGCTCTCGATTGTCGTGGTGCCCTTGCCCTCGGGCAGGTTGAGCACGGTGGCGGCGGCGCCCAGCGTGTCGGCGAAGGCCATCACCGCGCCGCCGTGCAGGATGGCGGGCCGCGTACAGAGCTCGGGGCGCACGACCATCTCGGCCTTCACCCCGGTCTCGCTCGCTTCCGTGAACCTGAGCCCCAGCACCTCGGCGAAGGGCAGCTTGATGGCGTTCAGGTGCTGGAGCTTGTCCATGGTCGTTCCCCTCTAAACAGCGGTATGGAGCCGGCGCAGGCCGAGATATTCCAGGATCACGAAGTCGGCCACGATCAGCGCGACCACGACGATGCCCGCGATACCGGCCGTGGTCCACGAGGCCGGCAGCGCGAGCACCAGCGCGCTGGCCGCCACCCAGGCGATATCGGCGGCGAAGATGAAGCGGGCGAGGCCGCGCGGCAGTTCGCCCCGCGAGGCGACCCAGGCGCAGAGACCGCCGAAGGCCACGACACCCACGCCCAGCAACTCGAACAGGATGGCGAGATCGAGGCCGGCGACGGACACCGGAGCATGAGCAGCGAAGCGAGCGAAGGGCGCGGCGAAGGCCACGAGCATCGCGCCGGAGAGTACGGAGAAGGCGGCGTTGCCCCACAGGGTGCGGCGGAGCAGGCGATCGGATGAAGCAGTCATGTCGTCCTCCTTTGGTTGCGGACGATCGGGAGATCGCATTCCCCCACCGGTCCCTCAATTACGCAGGAGGTAATCGGCGGACCCGAGGGCCAGTGCTAGGTTTCGCTCCATCATGAGCACCCACCCCGCTTCCGCCCCCACGGCTCCGGTCGACACGTTCGGTCCCATGCTGCGCGCCTGGCGCCGGCGCCGCGGCGCCAGCCAGCTCTCGCTGGCGCTGCAGTCCGGCGTCTCGCAACGCCATGTCAGCTTCCTCGAATCGGGACGTGCGCGCCCCAGCCGCGAGATGGTGGTCCAGCTCTCGACCGCGCTCGACGTGCCGCTGCGCCAGCGCAACGAGATGCTGCTGGCCGCTGGATTCGCGCCAGCCTATCGCGAGAGCAATCTCGCCGCGCCCGAACTCGCGCCGGTGCGCCAGGCGATCGATTTCATGCTGAAGCAGCAGGAGCCCTACCCTGCCGTCGTGATCGACCGGCTATGGAACCTGCTGCTGGCCAACGAGGCGGCCAACGCCTTCACCGTCTTCCTGTTCGAGGGCATGCCGCCGGCACCGCCGCCCGGCAAGGGTCCCAACCTGCTGCGCTGGATCCTCGACCCGAAGGCCCTGCGCTCGAAGATCTCCAACTGGGAGGAAGTCGCGCGCTATCTCGTGTCGACGACATATGCCGAAATCCTGGCGGCTGGCGGCGAGCCCCGGGCGCTCGCCTTCATCGAGGAGATCATGGCCTATCCCGACGTGCCCGCCTCGTTCCGCAAGCTGCGCTTCGAGGAGCGGCCGGCGCCGGTGCTGACGGTCGACTATCTGGTGGGCGGCAAGGCACTGTCGGTCTTCACCACCATCGCCACTTTAGGGACCCCGCAGGACATCACCCTGCAGGAAGTCCGCGTCGAGAGTTTCTTCCCGGCCGACGACCGCAGTGACGCGCTGTTCAGGAGCCTCGCGGCGAAGGGCTGACGGGGCCGAGCGGCCAGGAGCGCCCGACGGCTGATGGCGTGACCGCGGCAAAGTGCTAATCACGTCGCCGACCATGGGCGGCCCTGGCATCCTCGTTACACTCGACATCGCCCTGCGCGGCGCGGGCATTGCGCTGCTCCTGATCGTCGCGGCCGCAACGCTGCGACGGGCCCAGGGCCGGCCCGCCGCCTGGCTCGGCGCCCTGCTCGCCGTGGGAGCCGCCGCCTACGTGATCTGCTCGTCGCCCGGGCCCCATGATCCGCCGCTCTGGTTCGCCCCCGTCCTGATGCTCTGCACCGGCAATGCCGCCGTCTTCTGGCTGTTCGCCCAGGCGATGTTCGACGATTCCTTCCGGTTGAAGCCCTGGCACTCGCTGGTCTGGCTGGGCCTGGTCGTCTGGCCGCTGGCCCATCTCCTCGGTGCGGGCTTCACCTCGCACTGGCTGGTGGGTGTGCTCGTGCGCGGTGCGGTGATCCTGTTGGCGTTGCTGGCGCTGGCTCAGACTGTACGGGGCTGGGGCAGCGATCTGGTCGAAGGCCGGCGGCGCTTGCGGCTGTTCATCCTGATCGCCGTCGCCCTCCACATCGCCGTCACCGTCACCGCCGAACTGGTCATCGGACCCGACCAGGTCCCGATGAGCTTCCACCTTCTCAACTCGGGCGCCTTGGCCGCGATCGCGGCCATCGTCGCCCTGCTGCTCCTGCAGGCCGACCTCGATTCCGTCCTGGGTCCGGCGGCGGTCGGACCGATGGTCGAAGCCCCCGCGCCCGGCACCCCGCCCTCTCGCCCGCCCATCGCAGAGGCGGCGCCAGGGGACGAGCCCGCTGACCCGGTCCTGCTCGCCACACTCGAACGACTGATGTCGGTCGACAGGCTTTACCGTCAGGAGGGTCTCACCATAGGCGTCCTGGCCGGCCGGCTCGGCCTGCCCGAGTACCGGCTGAGGCGCGCCATCAATCGCGGGCTGGGCTACCGGAACTTCAACGAGTACCTGAACCGCCACCGCCTGGCCGATGCCAAGCAGGCCCTGGCCGATCCCGGCCAGGCCACCGTCCCGATCCTGACCATCGCGCTCGATTCGGGTTTCCAGTCGCTCGGTCCCTTCAACCGGGCCTTCAAGGCAGATACCGGCATGACTCCGACCGAGTACCGAAAGGCCGCCGAAGGCCGCAACGGCTCCTGATCTCCCGCCGATTCCGGAATCGGCGAGCCGTTTTTCGCCGCGGATCGCCGATTTTCGGCTTCGGCGCGATCCTTCCGCCACCTCCTCCTAGGCATTGGGCACGCCCGATGGAGGGGCGGTCGATGAACGAACTCTGGCACGTCTACCTGTCTGCCTGGCCCACCGTCTGGGCCATGGACACTGGCCGCTACCTCGTGGCCGCCACGCTGATGGCCACGATCCTCGCGCTGTTCTGGCGAGCCGGGCTGGCCCGCCGCAAGCTGCAGCCCCGCGATCCCGCCCAGGGCCAGAGGCGGCGCGAATTGCTGGCGTCGCTACGCACGGCCTTCATCTTCTCATTGCTGGGCGCCGTGGTGGCAGTGGGCGACCATCAGGGCTGGATCACGATCTACAAGGACTTCCGCCAGGCCGGACCGCTCTACCTCGTCCTGTCGCTCGCCCTGCTGCTGGTGGTCCACGACACCTACTTCTACTGGGCCCACCGCGCCATGCACCACAGGCGCCTGTTCGCGCTGTTCCATCGCACGCATCATCTGTCGCGCACGCCGACACCGTGGGCCGCCTATTCCTTCGCCATCCCCGAGGCCATCGTGCACGGCGCCTTCGTCCCGCTCTTCCTCCTCGTGGTGCCGATGCACGGAATCGGCCTGCTGGCCTTCGGCATCGTGCAGATCCTGCGCAACGTCATGGGGCATGCCGGTGCCGAGGTGCATTCCGCCGCCTTCGGCCCCGGCCGCTGGCTGGGCTGGAACAACACGACGACGCATCACGATCTGCATCACGAAGCCGGACGCTACAATTACGGCCTCTACTTCCGCTGGTGGGACAAGCTGATGGGCACCGAGCATCCCGACTACCGGCGGAAGTTCGAGGCAACCGTCTCGCCGGCCTCGGCCGCCACCGCGCCCGGCCGCGCCATTGCACGGGCGATCACCTGCGTCGTGGCCGGAGGCATTCTCCTTGGCGTCGACCCGGTCCATGCCCAGGAAGGCCCAGTCGGCCGTTGGGTGACGCCCGGCGCGTCGGCCATCGTCGAGATCGCGCCCTGCGGCGGGGCGCCGGACCTGTGCGGTACGATCCGATGGCTGTGGGACAACGTCGACGACAAGGGCCGGCCGCGCGGAGACGACCGGAATTCCGACCCCTCCCTGCGGTCGCGGCCGCTCGTCGGCCTGTCGATCCTGTCGGGGCTCGCGCGCACCGCGGGCGGCGGCTGGGAGGGCCGCATCTACAATCCCGAGGACGGTCAGACCTATCGCGCGACGGTGCGTCGGCCGACCGCCGACACGCTGACGATCGAAGGCTGCGTCCTGTTCATCTGCCAGAAACAGGTGTGGCGCAGCGCGGGAGCGCTGGCCGCCGCGCTGCGTTGACGCGGGTCAGCGCTCGAGGGTGATCGACATCGCGAAGGTCTCGGTGGCGCCCGGTGCGATCGGCACGATGCCGGGCTTGTCGGCCAGCTCACCGTCGAAACCCTCGGGGCTGGCATGGCCATGCCACGGTTCGATGCAGACATAACCGGCGCCAGGCTTGGTCCAGATGCCGAGATGCGGCATGCGCGGGAAGTCGACGCGGAGCGCCTCGCCATAGAGGACACTGCGGCTGGCCAGCGTGTCGAAGACCAGCGCGCCCTCCTCGAACAGGCCGTCGTGCAACAGGAGGTGACGGTCTTGCACCGGCGTCGGGAACTGCGCGGCGCTCAGCAGTCCGTCGATCGGCCGGCGGATCGGTGCGGGCTCATTCTTGTCGAACACGATCTCGTGGGTCGCGCGCGGCTTGCCGTAGGGCAGCGGCCAGCGCAGCGCCGGATGGAAGCCGAACGATGCCTGCATGACCACGGCGCCGAGGTTCGTGACCTCGGCCTCCATGTGCAGGGTGGCGCCTTCGATCCGGTAGGTGACGTCCAGCCGGAACTCGAAGGGATACTGGCGCCGCGTCGCCTCACTCGACTCGAGCCGCCAGGTGCAGGACGCGGCATCGGACCGGACCAGCGCGAAAGTCGAGGTCCGGGCGAAGCCGTGACGCCCGATTTCGTATTCCTTGCCGGCCACATTGAGCCTGTTGCCGGTCACTTCGCCGACGATGGGAAAGAGGAGCGGGGAGCGGCCGTTCCAGACGGCAGGATTGCCGTCCCAGAGGAGATCGGCACCAGCGCCATCCTGCAGACGTACGAGTTCGGCGCCGGTGGCGGAAATCTCGGCGCTGAGCGCCGCGGTGGAGATCGAGACGGTAGAATTCGAGACAGGGGAGGCCATGGGCCATCCTACAACAGATGCGCTTCGCGAACGGCATCGTCGATGGAGGGCAGGTAGCGGACCTGGGGCCGCCCGGCGCCAGCCCTCAGCAGCGCGTGGCGCACCGACGGCGTGGCGCCCGTGACGTAGACCCGTACGCCATGCCGCGCCGACTTGCGGCCGGCGCCCGCAATGACGTTTGCCGCCGTCGAATCGACGAAGGGCACGGCGCTGAAGTCGATGACGAAGGCCTTGTGCTGGTCGGCGATGTTGTCGAGCACGGCGCCCACGGTCGAGGCCGTACCGAAGAAGAAGGCGCCGGACAGCCGGTAGACGATCACCTGGGGGTCGGTCACGAGATCGGCGGCGAAGGGCGCGCGGGCCGGCTGCGCGACGATGCCCGCCGTCGCGGTCAGGCGCTGGACGAGCAGGATGACGCCGAGCGCCGTGCCGACCACGATCCCTTCCATCAGGTCGCGGAACACGGTGAGGAGGAAAGTCGACACCAGGACGACCGCGTCGCCGCGCGAGGAGCGCAGCAGGGTCACGAACTCATGCTTCTCCGCCATGTTCCAGGCGACGACTGCCAGCACGCCGGCCAGGGCCGCCAGCGGGATAAAGGCCGCCAACGGCGCGGCCAACAGCATGAAGCCCAGCAGAAAAGCCGAGTGGAGCATGCCGGCGACCGGTCCGCGCGCGCCGGCACGCACGTTGGTGGCGGTGCGGGCGATCGTGCCGGTGGCGCAGATCCCGCCGAACAGCGCCGATGCGATGTTGGCCACGCCCTGGGCCACCAGCTCGCAGTTCGAACGGTGGCGCCGGCCCGTCATGCCGTCGGCCACCACCGCCGACAGCAGCGACTCGATGGCGCCCAGCAGCGCGAAGGAGAGCGCGTCCGGCAGCACGGCCAGGATCTTCTCCAGCGACATGTCGGGCAGGCTGGGCGCGGGCAGCATCGAGGGAATGCCGCCGAAACGGCTGCCGATCGTCTCGATCGGCAGGCCAAGAATGACGGTCGCGAGCGAGGTGACAACAACCGCGACCAACATGCCCGGCCAGTGCGGCCGCAGCTTCTTGAGTCCGACGATGATACCGATCGTCGAGAATGCCAGGGCGACGGCTGCCGCGTTCAGGGTGCCGGCCGCGCCCGCGAGCGCTTCGAGCTTGGCGGCGAACTCACCCGGCTCCTTGCCCTGCAGGGTGAGACCGAACAGGTCCTTGATCTGGCTGGCGAAGATGATGACGGCGATGCCCGTCGTGAAACCCACGGTGACCGGATAGGGGATGAACTTGACGAAGGTGCCGAGCCGGAGCGCCCCGGCCGCCACCAGGAAGACGCCGGCCATCAGGGTGGCCAGCAGCATGCCTTCGATCCCGTGGCGCGCGACCGTTGCGGCGACCAGCACGATGAAGGCGCCGGCGGGGCCGCCGACCTGGAACCGGCTGCCGCCCAGTGCCGAGATCAGGAAGCCGCCGACGATCGCCGTGAACAGGCCGCGCTCCGGCGTCGTGCCCGAGGCGATGGCGATGGCCATCGAGAGCGGCAGCGCCACGATCGCCACCGTGAGGCCTGCGATGGCATCGGCGCGCAGCGAGGCCAAGCCGTAGCCCTCGCGCAACACCGAGACGAGCTTGGGAACGAAGGGGCCGTCGAATCTCGTCAGGAAGGTCGAGGCAGAGGGGCTACCGACAGACATAATACAATTAATTTGTGTGTTATGATGATATCGAATAACGCCGATCGACACAACCCGCCCCAGGCCGGACCAGTCTCGGGGAAATAGTGAGATGTTGTCTGACAACCCGGTCGCACCCGGGCTCAAACCCATGCATAGTCCGCGCACGGTCCCGGTCGCAGAACCAAAACAGGGCCTCTGGAGGAAACGACATGAAGCGCAGACTGCTGATGGGCGGTATCGCCGCCTCGACTCTCGCTGCACCGTTCATTGCCCGCGCGCAGGCGCCGCTGACGCTGAACGGCGCCGTGCAATTCAACGACGACCACGCCTTCAACAAGACCCTCCTCAAGTTCGAGGAGCTGGTGAAGAAGTATTACGGCAAGCCGATCAACTTCGTACTCCATCGCAATTCATCGCTGGGCCTCGAGAAGCAGTATTTCGAGTACATGGCGCAGGGAAAGGCGGTGGACTACGCGGTCGTCTCGCCGGCCCACATGTCGACCTTCTCGAAGGCCGCGCCGTTCATCGATGCGCCGTTCCTGTTCCGGGACCTCGCGCAATGGAACAAGGTGCTCGACCTCGATCTCCTGAAGCCGGTGGCGGACGAGGTCGCGCAGAAGGCCCAGGTCATGCTGATCGGCTATGCCGGGGGCGGCGTGCGCAACATCTTCGTCAACAAGCCGGTGAGCAACCTGGCCGAGATCAAGGGCCTCAAGGTCCGCGTCCAGGGGGCGCCGATCTGGTCCAAGACCTTCGCAGCCGCCGGCATGTCGCCGACCGTCATCGCCTACAACGAGGTCTATAACGCCATCCAGAACAACGTGATCTCGGCCGGCGAGAACGAGGCGGCCGGCGTCGAATCGATGAAGTTCTACGAAGTGGCGCCCAATCTCGCGATGACCGAGCACGCCATCACCATCCGTCCCGTCTGCTTCTCGTCAAAGACCTTCAACTCCCTGCCCAAGGACCTGCAGGACGCGGTCGTCAAGGCCGGCAAGGAGGCCGGCGCCTACGGTCGCCAGGTCGAGAGCAGCGAGGACGAGCAGAAGCTCGTCGCGCTGGAGAAGGCCGGCAAGCTGAAGCGCATCCCGTTCAAGGACCGCGCCGAGATGAAGAAGCTGGTCGACCCGGTGATGGCCGCCTACGCCAAGGAGATCGGCGCCGATGGCATCTTCATGAAGATCGTCGCCACCAACTGAGCCGTACGCGCAGCGGGGCTCGCCGCTCCGCTGCGCCTTTCTCCCGGTGCGAAACCGGGCGTGCGTTTTTCCGAACGGTTTCCGAATGAACTCTCCTGCCTCGACGCCCGGCCTCTGGCGCCGGTTCACGGCCGCCTATGCCAAATTCCTGACCGGCCTCCTCGCCCTCTCCGTCGCCGTCATCATCATCCCCGTCACCCTGCAGATGATCTCGCGCTACACCGCGCTGATCCCGGCCTATATCTGGACCGAGGAGATGGCGCGCTTCCTGTTCATCTGGATGATCATGATCGGCGCCATGATCGGCGTGCGCGAAGCCTCGCACTTCGAAGTCGACGTGTGGCCGACCCTGCCCCGCCGCGGCGAGGCCGCCGTGCGCATCGTGGCCCGTCTCGGCATCCTGGCCTTCGCGATGGTGTTCCTGATCGGCGGCATCGAGTTCACGCGCTTCGCCTGGTATCGCACCTCCGAGCTGGCAGACCTGCCGCTCTGGATGATCCACATCGCCTGGCCCGTCGCGGCCGTCACCTGGATCGTCTTCCTCGGCGAGCAGTTCTACGACGAAACGCGCATCCTGTTCGGCAGGAGCGCGACATGACCGGCGCGCTCTTCTCGGCCGGAGAAGCGGCCTCGATCCTGTTCGGCTGCTTCTTCGTGCTGCTGGTGCTGCGTGTGCCGGTGGCCTTTGCGCTCGGCCTCGCGTGCCTGCCGCTCTTCTATCTCGAGCCGCGGCTCGGGACGATGATGCTCGCGCAGGAAACCTTCAATGCCTACAACTCCTTCATCCTGCTGGCCGTGCCGTTCTTCCTGCTGACGGCCAACCTGATGAGCGTCGGCGGCATCACCGACCGGCTGGTGGCGCTGTCGCGCGCCATCGTCGGCAGCTTCCCCGGCTCGCTGGCCCAGATCAACGTCGTGCTCTCGGTCTTCTTCGCCGGCATCTCCGGCTCCTCGACGGCCGACGCGGCCAGCCAGAGCAAGATCTTCATCGATGCCCAGACCAAGGAGGGTTACGACCTCTCCTTCTCGGTCGCCATCACCGCGGTGTCCGCCGTGCTGGCGGTGGTCATTCCGCCCTCGATCCTCATGATCGTGTGGGGTGGCCTGATTTCGACCTCGATCGGCGCACTCTATCTCGCGGGCGTCGTGCCCGGCCTGCTGATCGCCGGCGCCCAGATGGCCACGGTGCACGTCTATGCCGTCAAACGCGGCTATCCGACCTATCCGCGCGGGACGTTCCGCCAGCTCCTTCGCTCGATCTGGGTCTCGATCCCGGCCTTGATGACACCGGTCATCATCGTCGGCGGCATCCTGGCGGGCTGGTTCACGGCGACCGAGTCGGCCTGCGTGGCCGTGCTCTACTCGGCCGTGCTGTCGATCGTGGTCTATCGCGAGATGGGGCCGAAGGAGCTCTACAGGGCGCTGGTCGATACGGGCAAGCTCGCCTCCGTGGCGCTGTTCTGCATCGGCACCGCCTCGGCCTTCGGCTGGCTGCTGGCCTACTACAGGATCCCGCAGGAGCTGCTGGCCAATGTCACGACCTGGGGCATGGGCCCGATCGGCGTCGGCTTCTTCATCGCCTTCGTGTTCCTGGTGGTGGGCTGCTTCCTCGACGCCATCCCGGCGATCATCATCGTCGGCACGGTGCTGGAGCCGCTGGCTAAGTCGGTCTCGATGGACCCGGTCCACTTCGCCATCGTCTCGATCGTGGCCCTGGCGTTCGGGCTGGTGACACCGCCCTACGGCCTCTGCCTGATGATCTCCTGCGCCGTCGCAGGCGTCCCCTTGCGCTTCGCGCTGAGGGACACGCTGATCATGCTGGTGCCGATGGTCGTCGTGCTGGCGGCGATGATCGTCTGGCCCGACATCGCCCTCTTCCTGCCCCGCCTCATCGCGCCGGAGCTGCTGAAGTAGTCGGGTGCCCTACGGCATGTTGCGCACGCGGTCCCAGGCGGCGGTGAAGTTCGGTGCCTTGTCGGGACGGCAGGGCAGCGCGCGCTTGGGGTTGGGATCCTCTATGAAGGCATCGCGCAGGCGGGCGGCGCAGGCATCCTGCACCACGACACCGTGGCCCTGCGCCCGGAAGACGACGTTGCGCGAGGCGGACAAGGTCTTCGCGGCTTCTCGCGCCCAGGCCGGCGGCGTCAGCCAGTCGTAGCCGCCGCTCAGCAGCAGGGTCGGCACCTCCGACTTGACCGGCTGACGTTCCGCGGCCGGCGCAGGCATGACCCGCCACACCGGACAGAAGGTCGGCGACTTGCTCGACTTGGCGTTCAGCCCGTAGACCCCGTTGCCTTCGATCGCCTTGCGCCGGGCCGTCCGGTCGACCATCGGCCAGGTCTCTCGGCATTCGACGCTGTTGTAGAGCCCGTCGAACTGCTGGGCGTTCTGTTCGAGCAGCCCGCCGTCGTTGGTCTCGAGATCCTCGGCGTAGAGCTTGAGCAGCCGCAGGTCGCCGCGCTGCGCCGCCGCCACCGTCTCGGGGATGGCGGCGACCTC
The DNA here is from genome assembly GCF_945957355.1 of uncultured Reyranella sp. Classification (GTDB taxonomy): domain Bacteria; phylum Pseudomonadota; class Alphaproteobacteria; order Reyranellales; family Reyranellaceae; genus Reyranella. The sequence continues at coordinate 149,383 of NZ_CAMFKM010000014.1, forward strand.
GCCCTCGCGCATCATGTTGAGCAACACCATCATCAGCTGGGTGCCATCGAGCTGCACCGGATGCGGACCGTCCTCCAGCGTGAGCGCGAGTTCGATCGGCGTGCGCTCCGCCGCCTCGATCAGGCCCTCGAGGGTCGCACGCAGCGCCGGATGGCGTTCGCGGCACACGGCATCGGCGGCGCAGTCGGCGTAAAGCTGCTCGAAGGCGCGGCGGATGATCGTCGGCTCGTTCTGCTCGCCGTTGACCTGGGGCGGGTAGACGCCGTCGAGCACGGCGGCACGCACCAGGTCGGGATGCCGGCGCATCACCTCGAGCGCCCAGCGCGTGCCATAGGACACGCCGTAGATGTTGACCTTGCTCTGGCCCAGCGCCGCCGCGAGGTCGGCCACGTCGTCGGCCAACGCAGGCGTCGTGTACATGCCGAGGTCGATCTTGCGGCGATCGAGTCCGGCCCGGCAGCGCGACAGGATCTCGCGCTCCTGTTGCTCGGTCACGGCGCGGCGGCGGGCCCTGGCCGGATCCGAGGTGCGCGTGTCGAAGCAGTCGAGATTGGGGTTCGAGCCCCCGGCGCCGCGCTGGCTCAGGATGACGACGTCGCGGCGACGGCGGATGGCGGCGGTCTCGTTCCACCAGTCGCCCTCGCTGAGCGCATCCGCCCCCGGCGTCGAGGCGACCAGCGGAGCGTCGCCGGGGCCGCCCGAGAGGTAGATCATCGGCTCGACGCCGGCGGTGCGCTTGGCCTTGAGGATCGCCACCTTCAATTTGATCTCGCGGCCCTGCGGCTGCTCGCGATTCTCCAGCACCGTCAGGACGTAGCACTCGACCCGGTCGCCGCGTGGCGGCTTGAAGGTGCAGCGCTCGCGCTCCAGCCGCGGCGCCGCTTGGGCGCTTCCTGCCAAAGCCACCAGGAATGCTGCCAAGCCGTACAGGAACCGCAGTCGCGCCATGGATATCTTCTGCCACATCGGAGCTTGTGACGGCATGAAGTAATTCTATGGAAACCGTAAGGCAGGACATCTTGCCAGTCAGGGCATGCCGCCTCAGGTTGCGGCCCATGACCCAACGCTCCTATTGGACCGCCGTCTGGTGCGGTTTCCTCGTCCTTACCATCGGCCTCGGCGTCCGCCAGAGCTTCGGCATCTTCCTGAAGCCGATCTCCGCCGAACTCCATGTCGGCCGTGAACTCTTCTCCTTCGGCACCGCGCTCTCGATGTTGCTGATGGGCGTCATCGCGCCCTTCTCCGGCCGCCTCGCCGACCGGTTCGGCTCCGCACCGACCATCGCGGGTGGCGGCGCTCTCTACGTCGTGGGCATGATCGTCACCGCCACGATGCATGACGGGTTCATGCTGATCCTGGGCAACGTGCTGGTGGGCGCCGGCCTCTCCGCGGCGACCTTCGGGCCGGTGCTGGGCGTGATCCTGCGCGTGGCCCCGCCCGCCAAGCAGGCGCTGGCAGTCGGCATCTGTTCGGCCGGCGGCTCGTTCGGCCAGTTCTTCATCGTGCCGCTGGCGGCCGTGCTGCAGAACTATTTCGGTGACTGGCGGCCGACCATGTGGGCGCTGACGGCGCTGGCCGTGCTGATCATGGTGCTGCCGATCGGCCTCAACGACCGCAAGGAGATCGCAGCCTCCAGGAAGGCAGGCGGCGGCAGCCAGACCACCGGCGAGGCGCTCGCCGAGGCCTTCGCGCAGCGCAGCTACGTGCTGCTGGTGGTCGGCTATTTCGTCTGCGGCTTCCACGTCGCCTTCGTCGGTGGCCACCTGCCGGCCTACATCTCCGACAAGGGCATCGGCCTGTCGCTGTTCGGCATCAACCTCTCGCCGGCCGAACTCGGCGGCTGGGCGATCGGCATGGTCGGTCTCTTCAACATCGCCGGCGCCATCCTGTGGAGTTCGATGGGCAACCGGTTCAAGCGCAAGAACCTCCTGTCGACGCTCTACCTGCTGCGCTCGCTGGTCTTCCTGGGCTTCGTGCTGGCCCCGCTCTCGGCAGCCTCGGTGCTGACCTTTGCGGCAGCACTTGGCTTCCTGTGGCTGGGCACCGTGCCCCTCACCACCTCGCTGGTCGGCTACATCTTCGGTCCGGTGCACGTCACCATGCTGAACGGCTTCGTCTTCATGGGACACCAGATCGGCAGCTTCTTCGGTGGCTGGGGCGGCGGGCGGCTGTTCGACCTGCAGGGCAACTACGACATGATGTGGTGGATCTCGATCGTGCTCGGCCTCGTCTCGGCGGCGCTGCACTACCCGATCGTCGAGGAGCGGCTGGTCCGCCCGGCGGCGATCCCGCAGCCGGCATGATGGCGGGCACGACGATGGGCTGGCGTCCCGTCCTGCTGTGGGGACTGGCCAGCCTGGTGGTGGCCGCGACGATCGTGTCGTTCATCCTGTGGGGCCTGAACGGCCCCGCCTACCTCGTCGACCTGATCGCGGCCTATTGCCTTTAGAGTCTTTTCGGCAACGCTTGGCGCCTTCAATGGCTCCAGAAAGCAACATTGTTGCGCCACGCCCTGCATTCAGGCGGGTGCGACATCGGCTTCGTTTGTTTCGTTTAGTTCGGTTGTTTCGTTTACGCGCCGCAAAAACACCATCGGAGCGCGCAACGCCAGTAGCCGCGCTCCGATGGTGAAGCCCGCCTACAGCACGAACTTCGAGAGGTCGGCGTTCTTCGCCAGTTCGCTGACATGCGCGCGGACGTAGGCGGCGTCGATTTCCATCTTCGTGTTGGGCTTGTCGGAGGCGGTGAAGCTGATCTCCTCCAGCAGCTTCTCCATCACCGTGTGCAGCCGGCGGGCGCCGATATTCTCGACCGTCTCGTTGATGTCGGCCGACAGCCGTGCCAGCTCGTCGATCGCATCCGACGTGAAGTCGAGCTCGACCTTCTCGGTCGCCATCAGCGCCTTGTACTGCTTGACCAGGCTGGCCTCGGGCTCGGTCAGGATGCGGCGGAAATCCTCCTGGCTGAGCGAGGCCAGGCTGACGCGGATCGGCAGGCGGCCCTGCAGCTCCGGCAGCATGTCCGAGGGCTTGGCGAGATGGAAGGCGCCGGAGCAGATGAACAGGACATGGTCGGTCTTCACCGGGCCGTGCTTGGTGTTCACCGTCGTGCCCTCGATCAGCGGCAGCAGGTCGCGCTGCACGCCCTCGCGGCTCACGTCGCCGCCGCCGCGGTATTCGCTGCGCGCCGTGATCTTGTCGATCTCGTCGATGAAGACGATGCCATTCTGCTCGACCATCTCGCGCGCCTCGCGCACGACCCTCTCCTGGTCGAGGAGCTTGTCGCTCTCCTCGCGCATCAGGGTCTGGTGGCTCTCGGCCACGGTCATCTTGCGCTTCTTGGTGCGCCCGCCGAACGCCTTGCCCAGCATGTCGCCGATATTGATCATGCCGACCGAGGCGCCCGGCTGGCCCGGGACCTCGAACTGCATGGGCCCGCCGGTATCGGCTACCTCGATCTCGATCTCGCGATCGTCGAGCTCGCCGGCGCGCAGCTTGTGGCGGAAGCGCAGCTTCGTCTCCTCGCTGGCACTGGCGCCGCACAGCGCGTCGATCACGCGGTCCTCGGCGGCCAGCTCGGCCTTGGCCTTCACGTCCTTGCGCAGGCTCTCGCGCGCCATCTCGATGGCCGCCTCCATCAGGTCGCGCGCGATCTGCTCGACGTCGCGGCCGACATAGCCGACCTCGGTGAACTTGGTCGCCTCGACCTTGAGGAACGGCGCGTTGGTGAGCTTGGCCAGGCGGCGCGCGATCTCCGTCTTACCGACGCCGGTCGGACCGATCATCAGGATGTTCTTGGGCAGCACCTCGTCGCGCAGCGAATCGGAAAGCTGCAGGCGGCGCCAGCGGTTGCGCAGCGCAATGGCGACGGCGCGCTTGGCCTCCTGCTGACCGACGATGTGCTTGTCGAGTTCGGAGACGATTTCGCGCGGGGAAAAGTCGTTGCTCATGGGGCTCATTGGGGGGATGTCAGAGCTTCTCGATGACGATGTTGTGGTTGGTGTAGACGCAGATGTCGGCGGCGATCTTCATCGACTTGCGGGCGATCGCCTCGGCGTCGAGCCCGTCCACGTCGATGAGGGCCCGCGCGGCGGAGAGCGCGTAGTTGCCACCCGAGCCGATGGCGATGATGCCGCCCTCCGGCTCCAGCACGTCGCCGGTTCCGGACAGCAGCAGCGACACGTCCTTGTCGGCCACCGCCATCAGCGCCTCGAGCTTCCGCAGGTAGCGGTCGGTGCGCCAGTCCTTGGCGAGCTCGATCGCGGCGCGCAGGAGCTGCCCGGGATGGCGCTCCAGCTTGGCTTCGAGCCGTTCGAACAGCGTGAAGGCGTCGGCCGTGGCGCCGGCGAAGCCCGCGATGATCTGGCCGTTGCCGATGCGGCGGACCTTCTTGGCGTTGCCCTTGACGATGGTCTGGCCCATCGACACCTGGCCGTCGCCGGCCATCACGACCTGGCCGTCCTTGCGAACCGAGAGGATGGTCGTGGCATGCCAGCCGGGACCGGAGGAACTGTCTGATTGTGCGGAAGACATGCGCCCTAAATAGGGATTCACAGCAACAAATCAATCGCCGCCTCGGGCTCGCGCAGGTGTCGTGCTAACGTCGCCGCATGAGTGAAACAGCCCAGAGCGACCCCGTCATCGTCATCGGCGCCGGAATCGTCGGCGCCGCCACCGCCCGCGCCCTGCAGCGCAACGGCCACAGCGTCACCCTTCTCGACAGCGCCGAGCCGGGCAACGCGACCTCGTTCGGCAATGCGGGCTTCCTGTCCGTGGACAGCCTGATCCCGCTGGCGCGGCCGGCCACCCTGAAGAAGGTGCCGCAGATGCTGATGGACCGGAACGGTCCGCTCACGCTGCATCCGCCCAGCCTGCCCTGGCTTCTGCCCTGGATGGCGCGCTTCGCGCTGGCGGCGATGAGCCCGTCCGAAGTCCAGAAGGGCAAGGTCATGTTCAGGTCGCTGATGCTCGAGGCCGATATCGCCTGGAAGGCCGAGATCCAGGCCTCAGGCCTCGGCGAGCTGTTCCGCACGCGCGGCGCGCTCTACGTCTACGAGAGCGAGGCCTCGTTCCAGGGCACCGACGAGATGCGCGGCCTGCAGTCGGGCAAGGGCACGGAATTCGAGATCGTCGACGGCAACCGGGCGCGCGAGCTGGCGCCGGGCCTCAGCCCGACCATCGTGCGCGGCATCCACTATCCGAACGGCACGCACACGATCGATCCGCACAAGGTCGTCGCGACCCTGGTCGAGCGATTCAGCGCCGAGGGCGGCATGGTCGTGCGCGGCCGCGTGCGCGGCTTCCGGCGCGACGGCAACCGGGTCACCGCCGTGCAGCTCACCGATTCCGAGCTGCCCGCCGGCGCCGTAATGATCTCGGCCGGCCGCGCCTCCGGCGAACTGACGCGCCTGCTCGGCTTCAACGCCCCTCTCGTCGCCGAGCGCGGCTATCACGTGATGGTCGCGCCCGACAACGTGCGCTTCGACCTGCCGGTCAGCCCGCCCGACCGCGGCCTCTTCTTCACGCCGATGACCGAGGGCCTGCGCATCGCTGGCACGGTCGAGCTGGCAGCACCGCACCAGCCGCCGTCCTGGCATCGCGCCGATCTCCTGAAGAAGCACCTCAAGGACATCTTCCCCGGCGTCGGCGGCGTCGAGCAGAGCCGCTGGATCGGCGAGCGACCGACCTTGCCCGACTATCGTCCCGCCATCGGCCGCGCGCCGCGTCTCGCCAACGTCTATTGCGGCTACGGCCACCAGCATCTCGGTCTGACCCTCGCCACGGCGACGGGCCGGCTGATTGCGCGCCTGATGGAAGGCGAGCAACTGCCCAGCGCTCTTCAGGGCTGCGATCCCGGCCGCTTCGGATGACCGCGCCCTCAACGCTGCGCGGAAAATGCCTGTGCGGCGCGGTGCAGTATGAGGTGACGGACGCCTTCACCTATGCGCTGAACTGCCATTGCTCGAATTGCCGGCGTGCGACCGGCGCGGCGTTCAAGCCGTTCGCCGGCATCGCGCGCGCGGCGCTGACGGTGACGCAAGGCAATGACCGGTTGCTGGTCTACGGCTCCGAGACCAATCACGACGCGCACTGCGCCCAGTGCGGCTCGATGCTCTATTCACTGGTGCGCGACGCTGCCTATGTGCATGTCACGATGGGCACCTTGACCGACCCGCCGACGATCCGGCCGAGTGCCCATATCTTCGTCGGCTCGAAGGCGCCGTGGTTCGCCATCACCGACGACCTGCCGCAATACGAAGGGCACGTGACGTCTTGATCATGCTCCTCCCCCGTCATACGGGCAGGGCTATCGCATGTAAAAACTTCCGTCGTCTCGACCGGAGCACCCCTCGAGTGCCTCGGGGCAAGCTCCGCGCGGAGTGGAGAGACCTTCGCTAGTGGTCGCTCCTCACCATGAGTACCGAGGCCACGGCGAGAAAGTCTCCGTCGGTGAACAGGAAATCCGTGTAGGTGGCGACGAATCTGAACCCAAAGGGCGCGACAAATTCCGAGATGGCGTTCAGCGACCCTCCGACTGTTCCAGGCTTTTCCTTGAAGTCGTTGAACTCTGCGAAAATGAAGTCGATGCGTTTTTGAGACAGCATGCGCGTCGCGCCCTTGAGCACGAAATAGTCGTGGCCTTCCGTATCGATCTTCAGAAGGTTGATCGCATCGATTCCCCTTGCCTCGCAAAACTCGTCGAGGGTGGCGGCGCGGACCTGAATTTCTCGCGGTTCAATGTTGATCGCCGTGGCGTACCTCGCCCGCGAAGTGAGGCTGTTGATCTTGGAATGAGACTCTTCGCCATCGTACTCGAAAAAGGAAACATTTCCTGCCGTATTGCTGAGCGCCAGCGGATGCACAGTCACTCGGCTGGGCCATGGCTGTCGAGCAAGGTTTGCGTACGTTGCAGGATGTGGCTCGAAGGCGTGAATAGTTGCGTCCGGAAACTCTTTGACGAACTCGGTGGTCATCTGGCCAGTGTTGGCGCCAACGTCGAAAACGCAATGGATCGGCCGCTTTAGTCGCACGCTCAACCGGCTAACGTCGGTCCAAGGGGCGTATCCAAAGGGGGCATTCTTGCGTCGAATGAGCTCAAGCCCTGCCATCGCAAGTCCGGTACGCACTAACTTCACTATAGGCCGCAACATTTTCTGGTTCCTATTTTCCATTGTCTCTTCCGAAACATCGGCCGCGCCAACAGAGCAGGCACCTGTCCCAGCCACGCCCCGTAGTATCGCCGGTAATGCGCGTCCAACTCCACCCGCTTCCGGTCATAGGTCTTCCAACGCATCCTTTCAGCCGACATTTCCCAGATGAACCCTTGGAACGGTGGGAATGGTGGGAATGGTATCGTTTTGTGGGGTTCGGGCGAACCCATGGGCGGCCTGCGCCGTTTTCCCGGCGCCCCTGCCCGGTCCGCCCGTCTCGAACGAGCTTTTGATCCATAGATTTGGCCCTTTCATTCGCCGTGCGGACGCACGCCTCCCGTGGTGATGGCGCATTCGCCCCGTTCGGGACGCGACAGGTTGGTGACGATGAAGCAGACGCGGGGATAAAGCTTGCCGGGGTGCCACTCGAGCTTGGCCACGACGTGGCGTGGCATCGTCCAGCTTGCCGCCTGATAGCTGAAGCTGGCGTAGCATCGTCGGACCTTGATCGGCGGGCGATTAACGGGGCGCTTGAGCAGATAGCCAATGCGCGCCTGCAGGATGCGGTTCGCCGGCACCCGGATCGTGTATTTGTAGCCTTCGGCTTCCAGAAGCTCGTAGACCTCTGGGTTGGCAGAGGCCGCATCGGCGCGGAAGTCGCGCCGCACATCGCTATCCCGGTAGCGGGCGACGACCGGTTCGTGAAATGCCGCAGGCCGACGGCTCGATTTGAGACGGCGCGCGGGGATGGCGCCACCAGTGATGGTCTTTGCCACCTCTCTTCCGCGAGATTTGCGGAATGGCTTCAGCCTCAGCGTGAACGTAGCCTTGAAATAGTGCGTACTGCAGTTTGCCGAAGGGCAACTGCGCTCCGCCGTATTGGCCAACCAAGGCGATACGCCGCCTCCGGTAGCCGCCGCGACCGCCGGATATCATCGATCGATACGTGCACGAGCGCGCCCATGCCGTTGGGACTGAACCAGCGCTCCCATTGCTGCTGGGCTTGATGCGCCATGCTTTCCCAGCGCGGAAGCGCTTCGAGGCAAATTTCAGGCAGGGAAGCAACGTGTCGCTCAGGCACACGAAGAGAGCAGCTTTTCCAGTCAAACCAAGGCGGCGGCACCCAGTGATCCGACAGAATTACCGGCACGCGCCCGCTCTGCATGACTTCGAACAACCGATAGGATGATACACCCACGCCACGCGGGCAGAGAACGAACCGGCTTTGCCTAACATTCAATGCATATTGCTGCTTGAAGCCGATTTGCTGCTCGGCGCCGGTGCTCTCCCAAAAGGGCTCCGTCCGCTCAATGAGCACGTCGTCACGACCATAATTCGCAGCAAAGAGTCGGCCTCGGACGGCAGATGTCAGATTTCCCTGGAAGCTGAAGAGCCAGCGAATACTGCTCTTGGACTCGCAGTCTGCGCGGACAAACTCGTTGAACGACTGCATGTAACAGCCGGTACGATGGCGACGCGCGCTGAAGAGGTATCGCCTCAAGGAAGAATAGAGGCCTGGGTAAAGTCCAATCGGAGAATCCTGAGTATCGAATACGAAGCACTTTTCCGGATACTCCGCATAGGCTCCGGTACAGGCGATGTTTTTATTGATCTCGAGATAGCTCGACCGACAATCAGCCAACGTGATCAACACTGCATCGGCCTCACGGGCCCCGCCAACCAGCTCGAAATGGCCTGCGTGCTGCCAGTTACCGGTAATGTCTAACCATCGTGCGCGAGCCCAGTCCGATTCATACGTCGTATCAACGAAAAGCTTCATCATTATCCGGACCTTCATATCGACACGCAGGCGCCAAACAATTAGAGAGTCCGAGACTGTAAATAGAAGCGCGCTTCTAGACAAACCTATGAATGTACTGAGACGGTATTCGGCTGACAGTCGCCGCGCCCTGACCGGTAGTCAGGCGACTTCAGTCTGGTCGATGTTCCGGTCGTTGTCCTCCTGTGGGTTGTCGTTTGCAGGGATGCGGTCGAGGAAGGCCCGGCCGGGGGTGCGGCCGTTCATGCCACGGCCCTGATGGGGTCGTGCGGTGTTGTGGGTGACGAGGTAGGCATCGAGCGCCTCCTGCATCTGCTCGACGGTCTCGAACCGGGTCCTGCGGCCTTCGACGCGGAAGTGCTCGTCGAGCAGCGTGCGATGGAATCGCTCGACGATGCCGTTGGATTGCGGACGCCGGACCTTGGTCTTGCGATGCTCGATGCCTTCGAGCTGGAGGAACAGCTCGTAGGGGTGGCGGTCGAGCCGGCCGCAGAACTCGCGGCCATTATCCGACAGCACGGTCTTGATCGGCACGCCGTGTTCCTCGAAGTGGGGCACGACATCGGTGTTGAGCAGATGCACAGCGGTCAGCGGCATCTTGTTGGTGTAGAGGCGGCCCCAGGCGAAGCGAGAGCAGCAGTCGATGGCGGTCTGCAGGTAGACCTTGCCGATCCCTTTCAGGTGACCCACGAAGAACGTGTCGACGGCCACGAGATCACCGCTGTGGTGGGCCTCGATGTGGCGTTCGCGGAACTCTGGGCTGAAGCGTTCGAGGGCCGCCACCTGCTCTTCGTTGAGCTGCACGACACGGTCGGCCGAGGCCTTCTCCAGTCGCATCAGCCGGTCGAGCTTGCCGAGCAGGCCGTCGGCGCCGTAGGTCTGGAAGTTACGGCGGATCTCGTAGAATTGCTGGCGGCTGTAGCCGACGATCCGACAGGCCTTGCTGACATTGCCGAGCTGGCCGGCAAGCCCGGGCAAAGTGAGCTTGCGCCGTGCTACCTTCTTCTCCGTGGTCATGTCGTTCTCCGGTCGAGGTTGGATGTGCTTCACAACACCATCCTAACCCCGGTCGGGAGCGGCGTGGCCACACCGGGCGTCGCTACGCTCGGGGCCTCCGGCCCCTCCCTTCGCGACACCCGGTGTGGCGCAATCTGTCAGGTCAATACCGTCTCAGTTCAGTCTGCGATCTTCGCTGTCCTGATGCTGATGGTGCTAATTCAAGTACTTTATGTGACATGATAGGTTATTGTTCTTGCTGGTCTTTTTAAGACTGTATCGACGATGCGCAGGTTTTGCCTGGGTTTGGGATGCGAGCGATAGGGCTCGCCTTCTAACGCTTGCGTAGCCAGCAGAGTGCTAACATTATATGCATGCGCGCTTTTAGTCCGGTCGGCTTTTGGGAGGGCTGCCTGCCTGTTTCGCTGAAAGAAGAGGCTAGCCGATGAGGCGGAATTTTGAACGGCTCCGCCGCGCCAGTTGCGCATTGCGCATATTCCAGCGTTCTCTTTTTGCGAATTTGTTGGCTTTGGCGCCTTCGGAAATCATGGCGCAGAACATTGGAGCGCCATCCAAAGGCAAGTTCGTCGGTCTCGAGATCGTCCGTAGCCTCGCGGCCCTGGTCGTAATCTACAGTCATGTCTTCCTGTTCAAGCTGCTGCCAGCCACGGGCTTGCTCGAGTTTCCGGGTCAATTCGCGACCGAGGCGGTCATCATCTTCTTCGTCCTCTCTGGAACCGTCATCACCCTGTCGCAGGAGAACAAGCTCAGGGAAGAGGACCGCGTGACAGTGGTGCTGACCTACCTGAAGGCGCGGCTGGTAAGACTTTATCCAGTCTACCTGCTGGGCCTTGGGCTCGCCGCCGCCGTACAATTTCTGTCAGAGGGCACTTGGATGGCCCCCACCACGCTCGCAGGAAACCTTTTCTTCCTGCAATCGCCATCGAGCTACATCGTGTCGTCGCCGGCGTTCAATCCGCCGCTGTGGTCATTGTCGAACGAGGTCGGCTATTACCTGATCTTCGCGGCGGTACTGCTCTATCCAAGGGTCTGGGTCCTTTGGATGCTCGCTGCGATCATATGCGGGACCATCTTGGGGCCCGTCGGCCTCGAGGGTGTTCCGGGCTTCCTCGTGTTTCTCTTTGGCCTGTCGCTGCCGTGGATCATGGGCTACTGGCTTGCCGTCAATCGTCATGCGCTGCCCGCCGTTTCCATTCCGCTCGGCTTTGCCTTCTTCGTAATCGGGCTTGCCTACTCGCGTGTTCCTGTCTCCGGGTCCTACTACGATCCCTATCGACTGACGGCATTCGGCGCCTTTAGCTGCCCGCTCATTCTATCGATCATCCAGGGTGAGGCGCCGGCCAAGGACCAAAAGCAGTACCGTGGCTTGCGCCTTGTTGCCGCGCTTCCAGCCGTCGTCGGTCTCTGGACGCTGTCGCCCTCGATGGTCCCGGTCAAGGTAGCGCTCACGTCGGTCGCCCTACTGTTCGCCATGCTCGATCTCGCGTGGATCAAGGCGGCCCTGAGCTCGTTACGGATCCTAGTGCCTGTGTTGGCCTACCTCGGATCGATTTCCTACGCCCTTTACGCCCTGCACGCTCCGCTGATCTTTCTCGTGAACTCCTTGCTCGAGGGCCTTCACTCGGTCGCTCGCTTCATGGCCTTTGTCGCAGCAGTTCTCGCGCTGTCCCACCTGATGGAGCGGGTTGTCCAGCCGAGGCTGGCACACCTGCTGCAAAGCAGGGCGCGTCTTCCCGGGCGCTCGATGAAGTAGGCTGTATATTTGGTCGCCGTGCTGCGAGCCTGCTTGCCTTGCTCATTGTCACGCTCGCGGAGACGGATGTACTCGTCCAGTACAGCATTCAGGGTGCGCTTGCGAACGGGCAGGCCCTTTTTCAGTTCATAGCGAGTATCATTCCACAGATCGTCAGCCAGCCGTTCAGCCTGCGCCGTGTTGGCAGTCTTGAGACTGCGGTGGAGGTACTCGCCTTTGCCAAGATGGATGCGGGCTTGATAGAGGCCGTTGCGACGGTACAGCAGCAGCAGCTTGCCGTCGTGTTTGCGGATTGCATCATCCATTGCTTGTGAGCCTGCAGATCACCGCTTGTACTGAGACGGTATTCGGCTGACAGTCGCCGCGCCCTGACCGGTAGTCAGGCGGCTTCAGTCCGCGTTCTACGCCGCACATGGGATATTAGAACGCTCTCTAATCGCTGCCGAAGCGCGCGACCTTCGAGGCAAAGTCGTGTCTCCCGACGATCCGACGATCGCGTTGATGGCGAAAGGTTACGCTGGAAGGACCTCTGTCTTGGAGTTTGACGCCGTCAAGGGGGATGCCAAACGCCTCCAGCCCTTGCTTCGAGAAATCGAGGCTGCCGACTATGTAATCATAATGCACCATGCGCAGGGAGCGGATGGGAAGACATTGGTATCGGAAGCAACGTCCGGGAAAATGGATTGGTGGCAAAGAGAGGAACTCTTGAGGGAGATGGGATTCGCCAGAATCGACTTCAAATCCACTTCGGCACCAGTTTACTCACTATGGCATCGATCAAATCATCCATAGGGATCTTCGTGCCTTCAGACCGTTGAACTTCCCCACGCTTTAAGCGTGCGCGTACGGCCCCCGCGAACATCACCCACCCGTCAGGAGCCGTACTGCAGCAATGTCTCGCCGTTCTTGCGGAGCCAGGCCTGCGGCCCCTCGATCGGCCCGTCGCAGAGGGCGCGCGCCAGGGCCCAGAACCGGGGGCCGTGGTTCAGGTGGACCAGGTGCGCCGTCTCGTGCGCGGCCAGGTAGTCGAGTACGTCGGGCGGCGCGAACACCAGCCGCCACGAAAAGGAGAGTGCCGCATCCGGGCCGCAGCTGCCCCAGCGCGAACGCGTGTCCCGCACCGAGATGCGCTTCACCGGCCGCTCGGTCCGCGCCGCCTTGGCATGAACCAGCGGCACCAGCTCCTTCTTCAGCTCGCCGATCAGCCAATCCTTCACCCGGCGTGACAGGTGTTCGGGCCTACCCGCGATATGGATCTCGCTGCCCTCGCGCCAGACCGTGCCGCGGGCGTCGGGCCGGTGACGCAGACGATGCGGCAACCCGAACAGCGGGATTTCCGCCCCGTCGACGAAGGGCCGCCGTGCCGGAAGGCGCTGCAGCCGTGCGGCGATCCAGCCGGCCTGCGTCTCGGCGAATCCCACGGCGGTGCCGCGCGCCATCCGCGACGGCGCCGTCAGCACGATGCGCCGGTTGGCGGGATCGACCCGCAGCGAGGCGCGGCGCGCGCGGGCGTTGCGCACGAAGGTGACGGAAAGCATCTCGCCGTCATGAGCAATGGTCAGTTGCTCGGGCTCGGGCGTCGCTTTAGGCAGGAAACGGCTGAACCAGGAGGATGACGGCATGACCGAACAGCAGGCTCACAAGACGCTCAGCGATGCAGGACGAAAGGTCCTCTCGGAGGTTCTGGGCGAATCCTATCTCGCCAGGCGCGACGCCACCAACAACGATTTCTGGGGCCCGGTCCGCGCTTTCTCCGAGGAATTCGCCTATGCCTCGCTGTGGACGCGCGACGGGCTCGACCGCAAGCAGCGCAGCATGATCACCATCGCCATGCTGTGTGCGCTGAACCGCCCGCACGAACTCAAGATCCACCTGGTCGGCGCGCTCAACAACGGCTGCACCAAGACCGAGCTGCGCGAGATCTTCACCCATGCCATCGCCTATTGCGGCTTCCCGGCCGCCATCGATGCGCTGCGCGTCGCCGAGGAAATCCTGAAGGAACAGGGAAAGTTCTGACATGAGTCTCGACATAGACCGCATCCGCGCCGAGACGCCGGGCTGCGCCCACGTCCTGCATCTCAACGCCGCGGGCTCCTCGCTGCCCAGCCGCCGCACCCTCGACGCCACCCTCGATCATCTGCGGCTGGAGGCCGAGATCGGCGGCTACGAGGCGGCCGACCGGGCGCGACCTGTGCTCGATGGCTTCTATCCCTCGATCGCGACGCTGATCGGCGCGCAACCCGAGGAAATCGCCTATGTCGAGAATGCCACGCGCGGCTGGGACCTCGCTTTCTACTCGCTCGACTTCAAGCCGGGCGATCGCATCCTGACCTGCGTCAGCGAATATTCCTCGAACTACATCTCCTACCTGCAGGTGGCGAAGAAGACCGGCGCCGAGATCGTGGTCGTGCCCGACGACCGGCACGGCCAGATCGACCTCGCCGCCCTCGAACGCGCCATCGACAAGCGCACGAAACTCGTGTCGATCTCGCACATCCCGACGCAGGGCGGACTGGTCCAGCCGGCCGAGGCCGTCGGCAAGATCGTGAACGATGCCGGCATCCTCTACCTGCTCGATGCCTGCCAGTCGGTCGGCATGATGCCGATCGACGTGAAGAAGATCGGCTGCGACTTCCTCTCGGCCACGGGACGCAAGTACATGCGCGGCCCCCGCGGCACGGGTTTCCTCTACGCCCGCACGCGCAGCACCTCCCACATCGAGCCGATCTTCCTCGACAATCACGCCGCGCGCTGGACCGGCGACAACGACTACACGGTGATGGGCGACGCCAAGCGGTTCGAGAACTGGGAGCGCTACTTCGCCGGCGTGATCGGCCTCAAGGTCGCCGCCGACCAGGCGAACGAGCTCGGCATGCCGGCCATCTGGGCGCGGCTGCGCCACCTGGCCGACGGGCTGCGCGAGCGGCTGAAGACGGTGCCGGGCGTGACCCTGGCCGATCTCGGGGTCATCAAGGGGGCCATCGTCACCTTCGCCGTCGCCGGCAAGGAGCATGGGACGCTGAAGCAGCAGCTGCGCGACCAGGGCATCAACGTCTCGGTCTCGACGCAGTTCTCGTCCCGCCTCGATCTCAAGGGACGCGGCCTGAAGGACGTGATGCGCGCCTCGGTGCACATCTACAACACCGACGAGGAACTCGACCGCTTCGTCGCGGCGTTGCGACCGCTCGCGGCCGGATAGGCGGCGCCATGCCGATCATCGCGCCGTCGGCATCTTGGCTGCTCGTCGTCGCGCAGACCGGCTCGATCCGGCGCGCGGCGACGCGGCTCAACCTCTCGCCCTCGGCGGT
>NZ_CAMFKM010000015.1 GCF_945957355.1 uncultured Reyranella sp.
CCGGCAGGCCGATCCACGCCCACAGATAGGCCACGCCGACGACCAGGCCGGGAATGGCGACCGGGATGGTGGACAGCAGGTCGATCAGGCGCCGGCCCGGCACATGCGTGCGGTTGATCGTGTAGCCGATCGCGAAGGCCAGGGTGCCACCCACGAGCGCCGTGATGAAGCCGACCTTCAATGTGTTCCAGATCGACAACATGGTGAGCGGATTGTCGAACACCGAGGCGTAGTGCGACCAGCCATAGGCCTTCATGTCGAACACGGCCGCGAAGTCCTTGAAGAACAGGAACTTGCGGGTGGAGGCGATGATCAGCGCGAGGGTCGGCAGGATGACGACGATGAAGAGATAGATCAGCGCAAGGCCGAACGTGAACCAGCGCCACGGGCCGAGATTGAGGCTGCGCGGACGGAACGCCTTGCCGGCCACGGTGGCGAAGCTCTTGCCCGACAGCACGCGTTGCTGGGCCCACACGAGGATGGCGGTCACGAGCATCAGCAGGATCGCGACGGCGGCCGCGGTGTTGTAGAGCGGCGGGCTCCAGGCGGTCAGCTTGAAGATGTAGGTCGTCAGCACGTTGATGTTGGCCGGTGTGCCGAGCGCGGCCGGGATGCCGTAGATGCCCAGCATGACGACGAACGAAAGCAGGGAGCCTGCCAGGATGGCAGGGGCGATCAGCGGGAAGGTCACGGTGAAGAGTGTCGTGAAGGCGCTGGCGCCGGACACTTCGGACGCTTCCTCGAGGCTCGGGTCCATGTTGCGCAGCGCCGAGGCCGTGAACATGTAGACGTAGGGCGCATAGTAGAAGCCGAACACCAGGATCAGGCCGGACATTGAATAGAAATCGAAGCGGAAATCGATTCCGATCCATTTCAGGGACGTGTTGAGGAGGCCGGTCTTGGGCGAGCCGAGGATGCTCCAGGCCACGCCCGCCACCAGCGGCGGCACGAACAGCGGGATCATGCTGGCGCCGGCAATGAAGCCGCGGAACGGCGTGTTGGTGCGCACGACGATCCACGAGAAGGCGAGCCCGATCACCACGGCGAGCGCCGTGCCGCCGCCGCAGGCGACGAGCGCGTTCAGGAAGGCGAGATGCACGTTCTCGTTGGCGAGGACGGTGACGAAATGCTCCAGCGAGGGATTGAACTTGCCGAAGCCGTCGATCACCGGATTGGAATCGCTGACCGCGCCGAAGATCAGCATCAGCAGCGGATAGACCACCAGGAAGGCGAGGATGATCAGCAGCGCGCCGACCCAGAGCGGCGCGGCCCACCGGCGCGCGGCGGGTGCGGCCTCCGTGGTCGCAGGCAAAGCGGCAGCACTCGTCGCCGTCAACGCGTTCTTCCTCCCGAAATGTCCGCGACCTGGGAGGGCGCGGCTTCTTCATTAAGTCTGCGACCGTAGCCTATCCGCGTTTCCGGCGCTACGCCTTGGTGATGCGTGGAGTCGTCACCCGCCGGTGTGCAGTCCCGCTACTGGTCGCCGTTCACGCCGGTGAGGAAGCGCTCCGAGTAGGAGTTCATGATCTGCTGCCAGCTCGTTCGGGTGCCGCGCGCGGACCATTCGAAGATCGGCTTCAGCGTCTTGGTCGTGAAGTCCGTCATCGAACCGAACGAGCCGGTGATGCCGTTGGTGATGATGCTGGCGTTGCGGGTGCCTTCCGGATCGGCGGTGGAGGCCTTTGCCGCGAAGTAGGAGAGATTGTAGTAGCTGTAGCTTGAGCAGCCGAAGAACGCGTAGATCTGGTACTGGTCCTTGTTCATCCGGATCGGCGCGCCGATCTGCTCGCCCATGTAGGTGAGATCGAGCAGGCCCACGCGCGAGTGTCCCGCATAGAGAAACACCGAGCCGCGCTCCGCGGCCTCCTTGGCCATGCAGAAGAAGGCGATGCTGTCCTCGCCGATGTTGGTGACGCCCCAGAACAGGCGGACGACGAGTTTGCGGGCGCCGTCGGTGCGGACATATTCCTCGACATGGCCCGGCGAAGCCGCCAGCGACTTGGTGTTGCCGCAGTCACGCTCGCGCTCGGCCGCCGGGACGGTGCGGCCTGCAAACCCCTGGGTCACGAGGAACTTGCGGATGTCGCGGTAATTGCTGGCATTGTAGTCGCTGTTCTTGTCAGGCGAAATGTTGCCGTTCCTGTCCTCGTCGGCCCCGAACGTCAGGACGACGCGGACCTCGCCGCTGCTGTTGGCCAGCCGCTCATAGGCCGGGGCGGTACCGGCCGTGTTGGGCCGCTTGGCGAGAATCGCGGCATCGGCCGTGGTGTAATCGACACCATCGACCAGCGGGCACCCCTTGTTCAGCGGCGCCCAGAAGTAGGCCATGCGATACTTCTCGCCCCAGCTGAAGCACTTGTCGGTCGATCGCTCCCACACTTCGTCGAGATTGAGGGGCAGGCGGATCTTCACGACGTCCTGGAGCGCGTTGTCGAGCACGAAGGTGCCAGTGTAGCGATAGCGCACATAGTGCTTGCCGGTCCTGTCGTCGCGTTGCCGGCCGAGAATGTCGACTTTCGCATCGTTCTTGGCGGCGGCTTTCTTCGGCGCGGCCTGCAGGGGGCCGGCGAGATAGAGGAGCTGGCGGTTGATGTAGGAGGGGAGGAGGATGTAGTCGGGCGTATCCTCCGCGACCTCGACTTTGCTCTCGAATCTCAGCTCGGCTTCGTATGAATCCTTCGAGTAATAGGCGAACGCTGGGGAGCCGGTGAGCATAAGCAGGCAGCCGGAAGCGGCCGCCGACATCAGGCGATTCAACATGGTTCGACCGTAGCCCTTCGTGGCTTGCGACGTTAATTTGTCGGGATGGAATTGAGAACGCACGACCGGTACGACTACGTCCCCCTGCGGGGGCGCGCCGACTACACTTGGCCGGCAGGCCGACGTCTCGCCGTCTATTTTGCCCTCAATCTGGAGCATTTTTCCTACGGCGAAGGCCTGGGAGCCGAGCTGGCACCGGGTGGTCCACACCCCGACATTCTCAACTATGCATGGCGCGATTATGGCAACCGCGTCGGCGCCTGGTACATGCTCGACGCCTTCGACGCGCTGCGGTTGCCCATGGCCGCGCTGGTCAACAGCGCGATGTACGATTACGCGCCGGAGCTTGTCGCGGCCTGCCGGCTCCGCGGCGACGAGATCGTGGGGCATGGCCGCACCAATGCCGAGCGCCAGGGCGTGCTCGAGGAGGCAGACGAGCGGACCTTGATCGTCGAGGCGACTGCGCGCCTCGCCGAAGCGGAAGGTCGACCGCCGGAGGGCTGGCTGGGGCCGTGGATTTCCCATAGTCACGTCACGCCCGACCTTCTGGCCGAGGCTGGCTATCGCTACCTGCTGGACTGGTGCATGGACGACCAGCCCATCTGGCTCCGGTGCCGCGGCGGGAAGCGCATCCTCGCCGTTCCCTATCCGCAGGAAGTGAACGACATTCCGCAGATCGCCGGCCGCAAGATCGGCGGCGACGCCTTCGCCGACATCGTTATCGACCAGTTCGATGAGATGCTCGAACTGTCGCAGGAGCGGCCGCTGGTCATGGGCGTGGCGCTGCACGCCTATCTCGTGGGCCAGCCGCACCGGCTACGGCACCTCAAGCGCGCGCTGCGCCACATCGCGAAACATCGCGACCGCATCTGGCTCACGACGCCGGGCGCCATCGCACAACACTGTCTTTCTCTTCCCGCCGGTATCGTTCCCTGAGGAGTCCCATGCGTCTGTTCTCGGCCACCCTGGCCACCGAAACCAACACCTTCTCCCCGTTGCCGACGAGCCTGGAGAATTATCGCGAGTCGGTGTTCTTCGGGGCTGGCGAGCATCCGACCGATGCGCCGCGCATGTGCACCGCTCCGCTGTTCGTCGCGCGCGCCCGTGCCAAGGCGGAGGGCTTCGAACTGATCGAGGGAAGCTGCTTCGCCGCCAGCCCGGCCGGCACGACCAACCGTGCCGACTACGAGACGATGCGGGACGAGATCCTGGCCCAACTCAAGGCGGCGCTGCCGGTCGACGGGCTGCTGCTCGGCCTGCACGGCGCGATGGTGGCGCATGGCTACGACGACGTCGAAGGCGACATCATCGAGCGCTGCCGCGTGCTTGTGGGGCCGAAATGCGTGATCGGCGTCGAACTGGACCCGCATTGCCATCTCACGATGAAGCGGGTGTCCAACGCCGACATCATCGTGCTCTACAAGGAGTTCCCCCATACCGACGTGGTCGAGCGGGCTGCGGACATGCTCGATCTCGTGCTGGCGACATTGCGCGGCCAGGTGAAGCCGGTGACGTCGGTCTATGACTGCCGCCAGATCCAGAGCTATCCGACGACGATCCAGCCGATGCGCGGCATCGTCGATCGCATCACGGCCATGGAAGGCAAGGACGGGATCCTTTCCGTCTCGATCGCGCACTGCTTTCCCTATGGCGACGTGCCCGAGATCGGCACCCGTATTCTGGTGATTGCCGACGGCGACAAGAAGAAGGCCGATGCCCTCGCGACGCAGCTGGGTGAGGAGCTGGTCGGCCTGCGCGGCAAGACGGCGCCGCAGTCGTTCGGTGTCGCGGCCGGCATCAGCGAAGGCGTAGCCTTCAACGACCTGCCGGTGGTAATCGCCGATCCAGCCGACAATGCTGGCGGCGGCGCGCCATCGGACAATACGGACATTCTCCGGCATCTGATCGAGGCGAATGTCGAAAGCGCCTGTCTCGGCCCAATCTGGGATCCGATCGCCGTCCGCATCTGCTTCGACGCCGGCCTCGGCGCCCGGATCGGTCTGCGTTTCGGCGGCAAGATCGCGCCGAGTTCCGGCCAGCCGGTCGATGCCGAGGTCGAGATCGTGGGACTGAAGCGCGACGCCTGGCAGAAATTCGGCCCGACGCAGGTGCCGGTGGGCGACTGCGCCGCGGTTCGCGTCGGCGGCGTCGAGGTCATCCTGATCACAAAGCGCACGCAGGCGACCGGGCTGGAACTCTTCAGCAACGTCGGAATCGATCCGACCCAGCGGAAGATCGTGGTCGTGAAGTCGACGAACCATTTCATGGCGGCCTACGGGCCGATCGCCAAGAAGGTGATCTACGTCGAATCGAGCGGCCCGCTGCCGCGCGATCACCGCAAGGTACCGTACAAGAAGGTCGAGCGCCCGATCTGGCCGCTCGACGAAGGCGCCGCGCCGCGGGGCCTGATCTACTAGCCGCAAAGCTGGACAAAGCGGAACACTGCTTTGCATACTCTCTGAGGGGAGTAAGGGAGTCTCACAGAATGTTCAAACGCATCTTCGCGGGCGCGCTCGCGCTGGCCGTTCCCTTCGCCGCGGGCCAGGCTCTGGCGCAGGAGAAAGTCCTCAAGGCCGTGATGCACGCTGACGTGCGCGTCATCGATCCGGTCTGGACGACCCAGACGATCGCCAACATCCACGGCGCGCTGGTCTACGACACGCTGTTCGGCAACGACGCCGACCAGAAGCCGCATCCGCAGATGGTGGGCAAATACGACGTCAGTCCCGACAAGCTCACCTACACCTTCACCCTGCGCGACGGGCTCAAGTTCCACGACGGCTCCCCTGTCACGACCAAGGACGTCATTGCCTCGCTCAAGCGCTGGGGTGCCAAGGACGGCGTGGGCCAACGCCTGATGGGCTTCGTCACCAAGATGGAGCCGGTTGACGACAAGACCTTCACCATGGTGCTGAAAGCGCCGTACGGCATGGTGCTGGAATCGCTGGGCAAGAGTGGTAGTTCGATTGCGGCGATCATGCGCGAGAAGGATGCGCTCACCGACCCGCAGCAGCAGGTCAAGGAGTCGGTCGGCTCCGGCCCCTACATCTTTGCCAAGGACCAATGGGTGCCCGGAAGCAAGGCGGTCTATCTCAAGAACAAGGACTACCAGCCGCGCACCGAGGCGCCGTCGTCCTTCGCGGGTGCAAAGGTCCCGGGCGTCGACCGCATCGAGCTGGTCTGGATCTCCGATCCGCAGACCGCAATGTCGGCCCTGGTCAACGGCGAGATCGATTTCTACGAGGCGCCGCCCAACGATTTCCTGCCGTTGCTGGAAAAGGCCCGAGGCGTGAAGCTGCTGAAGACCGGCAAGATCGACAGTACGCAGGGCTTCATCCGGCTCAATCACCTGCAGCCGCCGTTCGACAACATCAAGGCGCGGCAGGCGATGTACTACTTGATCAACCAGGAAGATTTCCTGCGCGCCATCGTCGGCAATCCGAAATACTACAAGGTCTGCCCGGCGCTCCTCACCTGCGGCGGTCCGTATGAGAGCGCCGCCGGGCGCGAGTGGATGAAGGAATACAACCCGAAGAAGGCGCTGCAGCTCCTGAAGGAGGCAGGCTACAAGGGCGAGCCGATCACCGTCCTGTCGGCGACGGACCACGCGACGATCACGCCGGCCACGCAGGTCCTCATCCAGGCGATGCGTGAGGCAGGCATCAACGTCGATGCCCAGTCGATGGACTGGGGCTCCGTCGTCACGCGCCGGGCCAAGAAGGATCCGCCGGCGCAGGGCGGCTGGAACATCTTCGTCACGACCTCCGGCGGTGTTGGTTCGGCGAATCCGATCCTGCACACCTGGATCGGCGCGGCCTGCGACAAGGGCCTGTTCGGCTGGCCCTGCGACGCCAAGATCGAGGAACTGCGCAACGCCTTCGGCATGGCGCAGACCGAGGAGGAGCGGAAGAAGATCGCCAATGAGCTGCAGGGCCGGGCGATGGAGCAGGTCGTGTACATTCCGTTCGGACAGTGGGACACGCCGCTCGCCTATCGCGCCGACAAGATCGACGGTATCGTGCCCAACACGGGTCTCGCCGTGCTCTGGGGAATCACGAAGAAGTAATGCCGTATCGAGTCTGCGTAGCTGTCGCGCGCACGGAGGCCTTGCCTGAATTGGGCAAGGCCTCGTCATGACCGCGTATATCGTTCGTCGTCTCTTCGCCACGCTGCCCGTCATGGCGGTGGTGGCGCTGTTCGTCTTCTTTCTGCTCAGGTTCGCGCCGGGCGACCCGGCAGCGATCATCGCCGGCGAGGATGCGACGGCCGAGGCGATCGCGGCCGTCCGCGCCAAGCTCGGCCTCGACCGGCCGATGGTCGAGCAGTTCGTCGTCTGGACGACACAGCTCGTGCAGGGCGACATGGGCGTCTCGATCTTTTCCAACATGCCCGTGACGCGCCTGATCTCCCAGCGTCTCGAACCCACCGTGGCGCTCACTCTCTCCACGCTCTTCGTGGCGGTGGCGTTGGCCATTCCCATCGGCGTGGTCGCGGCCTGGAAAGCGCGCAAACTGGTCGACCGGCTGGTCATGGGCTTTGCCGTTCTGGGTTTTGCGATGCCCGGCTTCGTCCTGGCCTACATCCTGATCTACTTCTTCGCCGTGCAATGGCAGCTCTTGCCTGTGCAGGGATACCAGCCGATCCGGGAAGGGTTCTGGCCCTTCGTCGAGAGCCTGATCCTGCCGTCGGTGGCACTGGGCATCACCTACATGGCGCTGATCGCCCGCATCACGCGCGCGTCGATGCTCGAAGTGCTGGCGCAGGACTACATCCGGACGGCCAATTCCAAGGGGCTTGCGACCGACAGGGTGCTGCTGCTGCATGCGCTCAAGAACGCGGCCGTGCCGATCATCACGGTGATCGGCATCGGCATCGCGCTCCTGATCTCGGGCGTGGTCATTACGGAAACGGTGTTCAACATTCCGGGGCTCGGCCGCCTCACCGTTGACGCGGTCCTGAAGCGCGACTATCCGGTGGTGCAGGGGCTCATCCTGGTGTTCGCTGGCGCCAAGGTGCTGGTGAACCTGCTGATCGACATCTCCTACGCCTTCCTCGATCCGCGGATCCGCTACTGACATGGCCATCGTTGCAGACGACCTCGCCCTGCCACCGGCCCGCCGCTTCTCGCTGTGGACGGCCGTCCGGCGCAATCCGACGATCGCCATCGGCTCCGTTCTTCTGACAGCCCTGATCGTGATAGCGATCTTCGCGCCTCTCATCGCGACCCACGATCCCTTCAAGATTGCGCCGGTGAACCGCCTGCGACCGCCCTCCGAACGCTGGTGGTTCGGCACGGATCAGTTCGGCCGCGATATCTTCTCGCGCACCGTCTACGGCGCGCGCGTGTCGCTGATCGTCGGCCTCTCGGTCGCAGCCTTCTCGAGCATCCTCGGGCTCGCTCTCGGCCTGGCCTGCGGCTATTTCCGCCACGTCGATGGCTTCGTCATGCGCATCATGGACGGGCTGATGGCGATCCCGTCCATCCTGCTCGCCATCGCGCTGATCACGCTGTCACGCCCGGGCCTCAGCATCGTCATCGTGGCCATCGTGATCCCCGAGGTGCCGCGCATCGTGCGCGTGGTGCGCGCGGTCGTCCTGTCGATCCGCTCGCAGCCCTACATCGAAAGCGCCATCGCCGGCGGCACGAAGAACTGGAAACTGCTCGCGCGCCACATCCTGCCGAACACGCTGGCGCCGCTGATCGTGCAGTCGACCTATGTCTGCGCCTCGGCGATGCTGATCGAGGCGAGTCTCAGCTTCCTGGGGGCCGGCGTCCCGCCGGAGGTTCCGAGCTGGGGCAACATCATCGCCCAGGGCCGCACATTCTTCCAGATCGCACCCTGGACCATCATGATCCCGGGCGCGTTCCTCGCGGTCACGGTGCTGGCGGTGAACCTGCTGGGCGACGGCCTGCGCGACCGGCTCGACCCGCGGCTGGCGAGGCGCCTGTGAGCAGCAATCCGGATCCGATCCTCGAGGTCCGCGACCTGCATACGCAGTTCAGCACCTTGGACGGTGTCGTGCGCGCCGTCGACGGCGTCTCGTTCGACGTGGCGCGGGGCGAAACCCTGGGCATCGTGGGCGAATCGGGCTGCGGCAAGTCGGTGACGGCGATGTCGATCCTGCGGCTGATCCCGCCGGAGACCGGCCGCGTCGCCTCGGGCTCGATCAAGTTCGAAGGCGAGGAACTCACGACGCTTTCCGAGGAGGAGATGAAGCGCCTGCGCGGTCATCGCATTTCGATGATTTTCCAGGAGCCGATGACCAGCCTCAATCCGGTCCTCACCGTCGGCACACAGATTGCCGAGAACGTAGTGCGCCACCTCGGCGTCTCGTGGAAGCAGGGGCGGGAGCGTGCCTTCGAGATGCTCGACCTGGTGCGCATCGCCGATGCGCGGCGCCGGCTCGACGAATATCCCCACCAGCTCTCCGGCGGCATGCGCCAGAGGGTCATGATCGCGATGGCGCTGTCCTGCGATCCGCAAGTGCTGATTGCCGACGAGCCGACGACGGCGCTTGACGTCACCATCCAGGCGCAGATCCTCGACCTGATGATCGAGCTCAAAGAGAAGACTGGCACCGCTATCGTGCTGATCACGCACGATCTCGGCGTGGTGGCCGAGACGACCGAACGGGTGGTGGTCATGTATGCAGGCCGCAAGGTCGAGCAGGCCGCCGTCGAGGCGCTGTTCGAGGAACCGCTGCATCCCTATACGCGCGGCCTGATGCGGGCGATCCCCCGTCTCGACATCGAAGCCGATGCCGCCGGCACGCGCCCGCGCCTGCAGGAAATTCCCGGCCTCGTGCCGATCCTAACGCAGCCGATCACCGGCTGTGCCTTCGCGCCGCGCTGCGGCTTCGCCACCGATCGCTGCCGCGGCGAGGGGCCGCCGCTGGTCGATGCCGGCGCGGGCCATCTGGTGGCCTGCTGGGAGATTGACCGCGTGAGGAGGGCGGCATGAGCGACGCGCCTGTCCTGCAGGTCGAGGGACTCGTGAAGCACTTCCCGATCCATGGCGGCCTTCTGCAGCGCCAGGTCGGCGCGGTGAGGGCAGTCGACGGTGTCACTTTCTCGATTCGCCGCGGTGAGACGCTCGGCCTGGTGGGCGAATCGGGTTGCGGCAAGTCGACGATCGGCAAGGTCGTGTTGAAGTTGATCGAGCCGACCGCGGGAAAGATCGTCCTGGCGGGCGAGGATGTGACAGCGCTCAAGCCTGGCGCGATGTGGACTCATCGGAGGCGCATCCAGACGATCTTCCAGGACCCGTACTCCTCGATGAACCCGCGCCTGCCCTCGGGCACGATCGTGGGTGAGCCTCTCGAGAATTTCGGCATCGCCAAGGGGGCGGCACGCGACGACCGGGTGGCCCAGCTCTTCCGCCGCGTCGGCCTGCGCCCTGAGGCAATGCGCAAGTACGCCCACGAGTTCTCCGGCGGCCAGCGCCAGCGGCTGGGCATCGCCAAGGCCCTGTCGGTCAATCCTGACGTGATCGTGGCCGACGAGCCCGTTTCGGCGCTCGACGTATCGGTGCAGGCGCAGGTGTTGAACCTGTTGATCGACCTGCAGGAGGAATACGGGCTCGCCTACCTGTTCATCAGCCACGACCTCGCGGTCATGCGGCACATCAGTCATCGCATCGCGGTGATGTATCTCGGCCGCATCGTCGAGCTGACCGACAAGCGCACGCTCTTCACGCAACCGCTGCATCCCTACACGGAAGCACTGCTTTCGGCCGCCACAGCGCCCGACCCGAAGCGCCGCCGGCAGCGGAAGCGCATCGTGCAGGGCGACGTGCCCAGTCCGGCCAAGCCGCCGCCAGGCTGCCATTTCCACACGCGCTGCCTCTACGCGACCGCCGAATGCCGCCTGACCGATCCGCCGTTGCTCGAGGTGGCGCCCGGGCATCACGTCGCCTGCCTGCGCCGGCCGGTGGGCGGCGATCCGGGACCGCTCTCGATCCCGGGCTAGCGCTGCGGCGTTTCGGCCTCCGTCAGGCCTTTCGGGCGCCCGGCGCGGTGTCGCGCAAGTAGGTGAGGGCGGCCTGGGCGCCGCCCGCCTTGTGCGGCACCTTGGCGAGGCCGAGCGCCATCTCGACGCCGGACAGGGTGCCCATCAGCATTAGGTCGTTGAAATCGCCGAGATGGCCGATGCGGAAGACCTTGCCCGCGACCTTGGTAAGGCCCTGGCCGAGCGACATGTTGAAGTTCTCCAGCGCCACCTTGCGGAAAGCGTCGGCGTCGTGGCCCTCGGGCATGACGATCGCGGTCAGCGAGCCCGAATAGGCCTTGGGATCGCTGCACAGGATTTCCAGGCCCCAGGCATTCACGGCCGTGCGGGTTGCCTCAGCGTGACGGGCGTGGCGCGTGAACACCGCGTCGAGCCCTTCCTCCAGCAGCATGTCGCAGGCTTCGTTGAGGCCGTAGAGCAGGTTGGTGGCGGGCGTGTAGGGGAACCAGCCATTGGCGTTGGCCGTCAGCATCTCGTCCCAGTTCCAGAACGCCTTGACCATCTTCGACGCCTTCGACGCCTCGATCGCCTTCTCGCTCACGGCGTTGAAGGACAGGCCGGGCGGCAGCATCAGGCCCTTCTGCGAGCCCGCCACCGTCACGTCGACGCCCCAGGCATCGTGGCGATAGTCGATCGACCCCAGCGACGAGATCGTGTCGACCAGCAGCAGGGCGGGGTGCTTGGCCGCGTCTATGGCGCGCCGGACGGCCGCAATGTCGCTCACCACGCCGGTCGAGGTCTCGTTGTGCACGATGCAGACCGCCTTGATGGTGTGGCCGGTGTCTTCCTTCAGGCGCTTCTCGATGGCCGCCGGATCGGCCGGTTTGCGCCAGTCACCACCCATGAATTCCGATTTGATTCCAAGCTTGTCAGCCATCTTCTTCCAAAGGGAGGCGAAGTGGCCGGTCTCCCACATCAACACCAGGTCGCCGGGCGACAGGGTGTTCACGAGGGCCGCTTCCCAGGCTCCTGTGCCGGATGCGGGATAGACGATAACTGGTTGTTTCGTCTGGAAAATCTGGCGGACGGAACGGAGGACCTTCTTGGCCAGCGCGTTGAACTCGGGGCCGCGGTGATCGATCGTCGGGTAATCCATCGCGCGAAGAACGCGATCCGGCACGTTGGTCGGACCGGGGATTTGCAGGAAATGACGTCCGGCGGGATGTGAGTTCAGGCGCATGACAGAGGCCCCTTTCGGCTTTGCTGTTGCATTTTGTATACAATATGCCAGAGTGAGTCCAGAGACATGGACGGTTCGACCTTCCCCATCGCGCGTTCGACGCTGCCCGAGGCGGCGGCCGAGCGTCTGCGTACCCTCATCATCGAGGGCGAGCTGGCGCCCGGCGCCAAGCTGAACGAGCGCGAACTCAGCGAACGGCTGGGCGTGTCGCGGACGCCACTGCGGGAGGCCTTCCGCATGCTCGCCGCCGATGGCCTGCTGGTGCAGTTGCCCAATCGGGGCGCCCAGGTCGTGGCCCTGTCACGCGAGGACGTGCGCGGTGCCTTCGAGGTGATGGGCGCGCTCGAGGGGCTGGCGGGCGAGCTCGCCGTGGAGCGGGTGACCGATGACGACGTGGCGGATCTGCGCGCGCTGCAGATCCAGATGGAGGCCGCCCATGCCAGCCACGACCTGCCAGCCTATTACCGCATCAACCGCCTGATCCACGACCGGCTGAACACCCTCGCAGGGAACGCGGTGCTCGAACAGACCTACCGCACGCTCAACGCAAGGCTGCATGCCCTCAGGTTCCGCTCCAACCTCAATCCGGCCAAGTGGGATCAGGCCGTCTCCGAACATCGCTCCATGATCGAAGCGCTTGCCGCCCGGGACGGCGCTGCGCTACGTGACCTGCTCGTGGGGCACCTGCGAGCCAAACAGCAGGCTGTCCTCGATTCAATGGACAATCGAGACGACAAGAACCTTCTGGGAGGAAGACAGCCATGACTTCGAATTTTTCGACCTCGCGCCGCAAGGCCCTGAAGCTCGGCCTCGCCGCCACCCTGGCCGCGCCGGCCGTGGCCCGTGCCCAGCAGGGCTGGCCGAGCGGCCCGATCACCTGGGTCAATCCGTTTCCGGCTGGCGGTGGCACTGACGTCTTCGCCCGTCCGCTGGCGGCGCAGGTCGGCGAGCAGCTCGGCGTGCAGATCCTGATCGACAACAAGGGCGGCGCAGGTGGCACGGTCGGCGCCTCGCAGGCGGCCAAGATGAAGCCCGACGGGCAGACCTTCTTCGTGGGCGCGATCCATCACACGATCGCCCCATCGGTTTACAAGAACCTCGACTACGACCTCGAGAAGAACTTCGAGCCGATCACCATGATCGCGCTGGTGCCGCAGGTCATCTCGATCAACCCGAACAAGATCCCGGCCAAGACCGCGCAGGAATTCATCGCCTACTTGAAGGCCAACCCGAACAAGGTGAACTATGCGTCGGCCGGCGCCGGCACCGCCCATCATCTCGCGGGCGAGCTGTTCAAGCTCGAGACCAAGACCGAGATCGTCCATGTGCCCTATCGCGGCGCGGGTCCCGCGATGCAGGACCTGCTCGCCGGCAACGCCGACATGATGTTCGACGGCATGGGTACGTCGGCCCAGCAGATCAAGGCGGGCAAGCTGCGCGGCCTTGCGGTGGCCACGACGGAGCGCGTGCCGGAATTCCCCGACATGCCGACTGCGGCCGAGATCGGCGTGCCGGCCTGGATCGTGTCGACCTGGTACGGAGTCTGGGCGATCAAGGGCACGCCGGAGCCGATCGTCAAGCGCATGTACGACGAGATCGTGAAGGCCCTGAAGTCGCCCAAGCTGCAGGCCATCTGGAAGGAACAGCTGGCCCAGACTGGCGGCGAGTCGCCGGCGGAGTTCGCCAAGCGCATCCGCACCGAAATCGAGAAGTGGCAGAAGGTCGTGAACGCGGCCGGCGTCAAGCTCGACTGAGGATGGTGAGCGCTCGCCGATGAGCCCGCTTGCATTCACGCTGCCCTCTCTGCCTGCGTATGGCGGAGGGGCTCTTTAGGGTTCCATCGGATATGTCCAAGCTCGAACAAAACCTGCGCCGAAGCCTCAAGGGGGAGGTCCTGTTCGACAGGGCTTCCCGCGGACGCTATTCGACCGACGCGTCGATTTACCAGGTCGAGCCGGTAGGTGTGGTGATCCCGCGCGACGAGGCCGACTTGGCGCTCGCCATCGACGTCGCGCGCGATGCCAAGGCGGCGATCCTGCCGCGTGGTGCCGGCACGTCGCAATGCGGCCAGACGGTCGGCGAGGCGCTCGTCATCGACTGCTCGAAGCACCTGCGCGAGGTGGTGGGCTTCGACAAGGCCAAGCGACAGGTGACGGTCCAGCCCGGCATCGTGCTCGACCATCTCAACGCCTGGCTGAAGCCGCACGGGCTCTGGTATCCGGTCGACGTCTCGACCTCGGCGCAATGCACGCTGGGCGGCATGGCCGGCAACAATTCCTGCGGCTCGCGCTCGATCCGCTACGGCAACATGGTGCACAACGTCGCCTCGATCGACGCGCTGCTGGCCAACGGCCAGCGCGCCCGCTTCGGCTCGACGCGGCCGGAGGACATGCCGGCCGGCGTACGCGCCATCGCCGACAAGGTGGCGGAACTGGCCTTCGCCGAGCGCGCCGAGATCGAGCGCATGTATCCGCACGTGCTGCGCCGGGTCGGCGGCTACAATCTCGACATCTTCTTCCCGCAGTCGGAACGCCCCTACACGACCGACAATTCGGTGAACCTAGCGCATCTTTTGGTGGGCAGCGAGGGCACGTTGGCGGTGACCGAGCGCCTCACGCTCAACCTGGCGCCGCTGCCGAAGCACAAGACGCTGGGCGTCGTGAACTTCCCGAGCTTCTACAAGGCGATGGACAGCGCCCAGCACATCGTGAAGCTGAAGCCGGCGGCCGTGGAGCTGGTCGACCGCACCATGATCGAGCTGGCGCGCGCCAACCCCGCCTTCCGGCCGGTGATCGAGCGGGCGCTGATCGGCCGGCCCGAGGCCATCCTGCTGGTGGAGTTCGCGGGTGAGGAGCGCGACGACCAGCTGCGCGACCTCGCGCGCCTCGTCGAGCTGATGGCCGATCTCGGTCTGCCGGGCTGCGTCGTGGAGATGCCCGAGCCGAAACCGCAGTCGGAACTGTGGGAGGTCCGCAAGGCCGGCCTCAACATCATGATGTCGATGAAGGGCGACGGTAAGCCCGTCTCCTTCATCGAGGACTGCGCCGTCCCGCTGGAACACCTCGCCGACTACACGCAGCGGCTGACCGACGTGTTCGGCAAGCACGGCACGCGCGGCACCTGGTACGCCCATGCCTCCGTGGGCACGCTGCACGTGCGGCCGATCCTCGACATGCGCCGCGACGGCGCCGAAAAGATGCGCGCGATCGCCGAGGAGGCCTCGGCGCTGGTGCGCGAGTATAAAGGTGCCTTCTCGGGCGAGCATGGCGACGGGCTGGTGCGCTCGGAATGGGTGGCCTGGCAGTTCGGGGCGCGGCTGACCAAGGCGTTCGAGACGGTCAAGGACCTGTTCGATCCCGAAAATATCCTGAACCCGGGCAAGATCGTGCGGCCCTCGCGCATGGACGACCGCTCGCTGTTCCGCTTCAAGCCGGGATACGAATCGATCAAGTACGAGCCGGCGCTCGACTGGTCGGCCTGGAACGTCCAGACCGATCCGGTCACCGAGATTTCGACCGCGCCCGGCACCGGTGGCGATCTCGCCGGCGGCTTCGCGAAGGCCGCGGAGATGTGCAACAACAACGGCCACTGCCGGAAGTTCGATGCCGGCACGATGTGCCCGTCCTTCCGCGTGACCCGCGACGAGAAGCACCTGACGCGCGGCCGCGCCAACACGCTCCGGCTGGCCTTGTCCGGCCAGCTCGGATCGGAGGGGCTGCGCTCCGACGCGGTGGCTGCCGCGATGGACCTCTGCGTCAGCTGCAAGGGCTGCAAGCGCGACTGCCCGACCGGCGTCGACATGGCGCGCATGAAGATCGAGGTGAAGTCGGCGCGTCGGATGGCCAAGGGCCTGAGCTGGCGCGACCGGCTGGTCGGCGCCACCCCGTCGCTGGCGCCGTGGGCCCGTCGCCTGCCCTGGCTGTTCAACGCGGCCTGGTTCGTGCAGTCCTATCTGGGCTTCGCCAAGCAGCGTCGCCTGCCGCAGTGGCGCGGCGACACGTTCCTCTCGACCACCGAAGTCGACGATGGCGACGCCACCGTCGTGATCTTCGCCGACACCTTCTCGAACAATTTCGAGCCCGAGATCCTGCATGCCGCGCGCCGGGTGCTGACTGCCGCCGGCCATCGCGTTGCGGTCGCCTGGCCGACCCTCGGCGCGCCGGCTCTGTGCTGTGGCCGCACCTATCTGGCGACCGGCCAGGTGGAGCGGGCGAGGGGCGAGGCGCTGCGCACGCTGAACGCGCTCAGGCCCTTCGCGCAGAAGGGTGTGCCTATCATCGGCCTCGAACCGTCCTGCCTGTTCACCCTTCGCGACGAGTTCCTGGCCTTGGGGCTGGGCGAAGGCGCCGAGGAAGTCGCGGCCCATGCGATGCTGTTCGAGGAATTCCTCGCGCGTGAGAAGAAGGCCGGACGGCTCGACCTTCGGCTCCGGCCGCTGCCGGAAAAGAACGCGTTGCTGCACGGCCACTGCCACCAGAAGGCCTTCGGCGCGATGAGCGCGGTGCAGGAAGTTCTTTCGTTGGTTCCCGATCTCTCGGTGACGCCCATCGAGTCGAGTTGCTGCGGCATGGCCGGCAGCTTCGGCTACGAAGCCGAGCACTACGAGACCTCGATCGCGATGGCTGAACTCTCGCTGCTGCCGGCGGTGCGCAAGGCCGATGCCGGAACCCTGGTCGTGGCCGATGGCACCTCCTGCCGGCACCAGATCGCCGACGGCGCCGACCGACAGGCGATACATGTGGCGCAGGTGCTGGAGCGCGCACTCGTGTGAGCCAATTGCGGCGCGGGCGGCCCTGTGGCACGGTCCGCGGCCTATGAGAAATCCAAGAAATCCCTATTCCAGCGCCGAAATCGACCGTGCCAGCCATGAGCGCGAGGACGATGAACGGATGATCGAACTGGCCTCCTCGGGGGCCGCCCGCTTCGTTCCGATCGACACCGAGAAGAACCTGGTGAAGACCGGCGGGAACCCGGAAGCCGTGTTCCTGCAGGGCATGATGGGGCGCGCCGTCGCCAACTCGAGCGACGTCCAGATCTTCCTCGGCTATGTCGAGGGCACGCCTTACTTCGCCGTCGATGTCACCGGCAAGGACGTTCCGCTGAAGGACCTCGGCGAGTTCGTCGACCTGCGCCAGGTCGGCCCGCTGCTGTTCGCCCGCGAGGGCTCGATCCTCGCCTATGCGCGCGGCATGACCTACTGGCACCGCCGCCATCGCTATTGCGGCGTCTGCGGCGCGACC
This sequence comes from uncultured Reyranella sp., assembly GCF_945957355.1. Lineage (GTDB taxonomy): Bacteria > Pseudomonadota > Alphaproteobacteria > Reyranellales > Reyranellaceae > Reyranella. The sequence continues at coordinate 17,189 of NZ_CAMFKM010000015.1, forward strand.
ACCAAGGTGACGCGCGGCGGGCATGTGCGCATGTGCACCAACGAGAACTGCAAGACCGAGACCTTCCCGCGCACCGACCCCGCGGTGATCATGCTGGTCCATCACGGCGACAAGTGCCTGCTGGGCCGCGGCAAGCATTTCCCGCGTGGCATGCATTCGACACTTGCGGGCTTCGTCGAGCCGGGCGAGAGCTTCGAGGATGCGGTCGCCCGCGAGGTCTACGAGGAAGTGAAGGTCAAGGTGAAGGACGTCATCTATCGCTCGTCCCAGCCCTGGCCGTTCCCGGCGTCGGTGATGATCGGCTTCCATGCCGAGGCCGAATCGATGGACTTCAGCGTCAACGAATCCGAACTCGAAAGCGCGCGCTGGATGAGCCGAGAAGAGTTGCGGACCGAGAATCTCCCGAAAGACGGTTCCTTCTTCATGCCGCGCCGCGATTCGATCGCCCGCCGCCTGATCGAGGAATGGCTGGGCCATGAGGCCGGACCTTCCATCAACGGCTGACCCACCGAGGATTTCCATGACCGCCCAACTCTTCACCCCTGTCGAGCTCGGCGGCGTAACGCTGCCCAACCGCATCGTCGTCTCGCCGATGTGCCAGTATTCGGCCGTCGACGGCAGCGCCCAGCCCTGGCATCAGGTGCATTACGGCATGCTCGCGATGTCGGGTGCCGGCCTGCTCTGCCTCGAGGCCACCCATGTCGAGCGCGAGGGCCGCATCACCCAGGGCTGCCTCGGCCTCTACAGCGACGAGAACGAGGTGGCGCTGAAGCCGGTCATCGACTGGATCCGCGGTTGGATGCCGGGCGTGAAGCTCGGCGTGCAGCTCGCCCATGCCGGCCGCAAGGCGTCGGCGCAGCGTCCCTGGAAGGGCGGCGGGCCGCTGACGCAGGCCGACGCGCCGGATCTCCCCTGGACGACCTATGGCCCGTCGGCGCTGGCCTACGACCCGGAGAAGAATTGGCACACGCCGGTGGCGCTCGACGCGGTCGGCCTGAAGCGTGTGAAGCGGGCCTTCGTCGATGCCGCCGAGCGCAGCCTGCGGCTGGGGTTCGACGTGGTCGAACTGCATGGTGCGCACGGCTACTGTCTCAACCAGTTCCTGTCGCCGATCAGCAATCACCGCACTGACGAATATGGCGGGACGGCCGAGAAGCGCCGACGCTTTCCGCTCGAAGTGTTCGAAGCCGTACGCAGGATCTGGCCGGCAGAGAAGGCGCTGGGCGTGCGGCTGTCGGCCGTCGAATGGGTCGAGGGTGGCATCACCCTCGAGGACTCGATCGAGACCGCACGGCAGTTCAAGGCCCTCGGCTGCGACTTCGTCGACGTCAGCTCGGGCGGCAATGCGCCGGGCCAGAAGCTCTCGGTCGGACCCGGCTACCAGGTTCCGTTCTCGGCCCGCATCCGCAAGCAAGCCGGTATCAAGACCTGGGCCGTCGGGCTGATCACCGAGCCGGAGCAGGCAGAGAAGATCGTCGCCGCAGGCGAGGCAGATTGCACGGCGCATGCCCGTCCGTTCCTGATCGATCCGCGTTGGGCGTGGAATGCGGCGAGAACGTTGGGTGTGGAACCTCCGCCCTTGCCGTTGCCCGCGGCGCGCGCCACAAGCATTCTTCCCTTCAAGCCGAACTCCGCCGTACCCAAGGCGGCCGAATAGGGCTCCCGTATGTCGAGTGTGTTGCTGGCTGAAGACGAGTTCCTGATCCGCGCCGTCCTGGTCGACGCGCTGGGCGACGTCGGTGTCGAATGCATCGAGGCGGCAACCGGACGCGAAGCCCTCGACGTCGTGGAAGGCGATAAGCCCCTCGCGGCCATCATCGTCGATTTGGGTCTCCCCGACATGTCGGGTGAGAAGGTGATCGAGGCCGCCGCCCGGCACCGGCCAGGGGTTCCGATCATCCGCTGTTCCGGCGCGACGGCTCCGAGCTCGTTGTCGGCCGGCATCAAGACGCATTCATTTCCCAAGCCCTACAGCGCGTCGGAGCTTTCGAACTTCGTTGTCTCGCTCATCCGGAAAGGACCCTAGGCGCACGTGCGGCGGCTCCTGAAACTCCAGACCTGGACGCTTCGCGGGACGACGGCGGCAGATGCGTCGTTCGTTCTTCTGGCTGCAACCGTCATCGTGCCGGTCTTCCTGTTCGTCGGGGCGAGCTGGCTGGCCTACGGTGAAACCCAAAGGCAATTCGAGGAACGGCTGGGCCGCACCCTCGATCTCCTCTATGTCGGTGCCCGCGCCACCTTCGAGACACAGCAGCTCGTCGTGAGCAACGCGCTCGGCCTCCTGGACGAGATGACGGACTCCGAGATCCAGCAGCAAGAGGCGAGGCTGCACGAGCAATTCAAGCACCTCGTTCGCAAGCTGCCGCAGGTCGACGACGTATTCATTCTCGACAGGGAGGGCCGTCCCCTCGTCGCGGCCAACGTATTTCCCATGCCGGCTAACGTATCGGCCGCGGACAGGCCCTATTTCATCGCCCACCGTGACGGCGGGGAGCAGCATTACGTCAGCGAGGCGTTCCGTAGCCGGATCAAGGGCTCGGACATCTTTCAATACAGTGAGCCGCGGCGGCGGTTGGACGGCAGTTTCGACGGCGTCGTCCTGGTGGCCATACCGCCGACCTATTTCAACAAGCTGTTCGAACAGGCGGCGGGCACGGACAACTACACGACGTCGCTCCTGCGGGCCGATGGCGAGCTGCTCGCCCGTTATCCCGCTTACCCCGGTACGAACACGCGGCTCGATCGCGAGTCCAGTTTCATGCAGGCGATCGCGGCGCATCCGGAGGCTGGATCGTACAGCACTTCCAGGGGCAGCTTCGATGGTGTCTCCCGGACGGTCGCGTACCGCAAGTTGCCCGATCTGCCCATTTATGTGGCCGTCGGTGTCGCCAGCGACTCCGTGCGCGAGGCCTGGATGAATCGAATGGCGACGCATCTGCTGTTCGGCCTGCCGGCTACCCTGGCGCTGTTCGCACTGGCACTGCTCGCTTCGCGCCGGGCTGCGAGCCAGGCCGAGACGCTCGACCGGCTGCGTGAGGAACAGGTCCGGCGTGCGACCGTGGAGGAGAGCCTCCGCCAGTCGCAGAAGATGACCGCGGTCGGCCAGCTCACGGCTGGTATCGCCCACGATTTCAACAATCTGCTCACCGGCATTGGAGGCGCGATCGAGATGGTCGGCCGCCGCGTACCGCAGCCGACGCCCGATGTCGTGCGTTTCCTCGATCTCGCCAGGACCGGCGTGTCGCGGGCGGCAACCCTCACGCAGAGGATGCTGGCCTTCGCCCGCCAGCAGCCCCTGCAGATCGAGGCGGTCGACGCAAACCGGCTTGTCTCCGGCATGTCGGAACTGCTGCGCCGCACCCTCGGCGAGTCGGTGCAGATCGAGACGGTGTTGAGCGGCGGCCTGTGGCGGGCGACGGCGGACCCGGCGCAGCTCGAGGCGGCGGTCCTCAATCTGGCGATCAACGCGCGCGATGCCATGCCGGGCGGTGGGACGCTCACGGTCGAGACGGCCAACGCCCATCTCGACGATGCCTATGCCGCGGCCAATGCCGAGGTCAAGCCGGGCCAGTACGTGATGATCGCGGTGTCCGACACCGGCACGGGCATGGACCAGCAGACGATCGCGCGCGCCTTCGAGCCGTTCTTCACGACCAAGGAGCGGGGCCAGGGCACTGGGCTCGGCCTCAGCATGACCTATGGCTACATCAAGCAGATCGGCGGCCACCTAAAGATCTACAGCGAGGTGGGCCATGGCTCGACGGTGAAGATTTATCTGCCGCGCGCCCAGGCCGAGGCCGCCACCGCCGCACCCGAGCTGGCGCCCATGGTCGGCGCCGCGGCGGGCACGGGACCGGTCGTGCTGGTCGTCGAGGATGACCCGGTCGTGCGCGAATTTGCCGTGGCGGCCTGCCGCGAATGCGGCTGCACGGTCCATGAGGCCGGAGATGGCGATCAGGCGCTGCGCGTGCTGGAGAAGCAGCGCGACATCCAGCTGCTGTTCACCGACGTCGGCCTGCCCGGCGGCATGAATGGCCGTCAACTTGCTGCGGCCGCCCAGGCGCGCCGGCCCGACCTCAAGGTCCTCTACACCACCGGCTACACCGCCAACGCGATCGTTCACCACGGCGTCATCGACGCCGGTGTGAATTTCCTCGGCAAGCCGTTCTCGGTGTCGGCCCTTGCCGCCAAGATCAAGGGCATGGGCTTCTAGGTCGCCACGGGGTAATTTCGGCGCATGTCACCCGACGTGACCCAGCCCTCGCAGCAGCCGCCGGACCCCATGCCTGCGGCGGCTGCGCCGGTACCCACGCCGTCGCCAGAGCCTGTGACCGCCCCACCCGCGCGGCCGGCGCGGGAGACCAGCCGGCTCCATCGCCTGATCACGGTCGGTGGCACGATCCTCGGGCTGTTCCTCCTCTACGAGGTGGTCACCTATTTCGTGGCCTTCACCGACGACGCCTATGTCCGTTCCGACCTGGTCGCGGTGGCGCCCCAGGTGACGGGGCAGATCATCGAGGTCCACGTCGTCGACAACCAGGACGTCAAGATCGGCGACAAGCTGTACACCATCGATCCGGAGCCATTCCAACTGGTGGTCAATCAATGGAAGGCGCAGATCGATCGTGCCGCGGCCAACCTCAAGGTCGCGCAGGAGGAGCTGGCACTGGCCCAGGCGGCCCTGCAGGTCTCGACGTCGAGCCACACCTACGCGGTCCAGGAGCAGAGCCGGTTCGCCGATCTGGCAAAGCGTGAATTCGCGCCCATCGCCGAACTCGACCGGGCGAATGACCAGCTGCGCCGGTCGCAGGCCGAGATGACGATCTCCACGGTCGCCATCGCCAAGGCGGAGACGGACATCGGTGCGCACCAGGCGGCGCTGGAACTGGCGAAGGCGCAACTGGCATCGGCGCAATGGAACCTGGATCGCACGGTGGTTCACGCACCCAACAACGGGGCCATCACCAACCTCACGCTCCGCAAGGGCGACATGGCCACGATCAACGTGCCAAACGTCGGGATCGTCGATTCTGACGCCTGGCGCATCATGGCCAACTACAAGCAGTACTACATTCGCGACTTCAAGGTTGGTGATACCGCCTGGGTCTGGCTCGACAGTGCGCCGTGGCATTTTCACAAGGGCAGGATTACCGGCATCGCCCGGGGGTTCAGCCGTAACCCGGGTATCGACAAGCTGCTGCCGTACGTGGCGCCGACCACGGATTGGATCCGCCTGCAGCGCCGCATCCCGGTGACCATCGTGCTCGAGGAACTGCCGCCCGGCTACAAACTCTACATGGGCGCCGACGCGCGCACCGTGATCTTTCCATGAGCTGGGCTCCCGGGATCGGGCGCTATGGCCGGGCGGTCGTCGAGGATGTCCGCGAGGGTGCGCGGCTCTTCGACCGGACGCTGACCGGCTTCTGGCGTGAACTGGCCGACGTCGGCACCCGGCCCGCGCAGTCGCGCATGGGCGTCGTCGCTGCGGTTTCGGTGGTCCTCACCACCACGGTGGCCCTGCTGATGCAGCTCGATGCGCCCTGGTGGGCGGCAATCAGCGGCTACATGTCCCTGATGTCGACCGGTGCGGCCTCCGTGCGGCGGGGCATCCTGAGGCTGAGCGGCACGATCGCGGGTGCCGTGCTCGGTTTCGTCATGGCGCGCTGGCTGCCCTACGACCAGGTGGCGCTGTGCCTGTTCCTGGGCGGCGCGACCATGGCCGGGGTCATCGCGGTGCAGGTGAGCCCGCATGGGCTCGCCTGGCTCTTCATGGCGATCACGTCCAGCCTGGTGCTGCTGATGAGCCTGAACGACCCGACCCAGGCGTTCGAGATCGCCTGCTATCGCACGCTGGACGTGGCGGTCGGCGTCTCCTGCGCAGTGGTGACGGCCAAACTGCTGCAGGACTGGCACGCCGAGCCGCCGGCCCCGGCGCCGGGCTGGCGGCACCTGCTGGGCGCACAATGGCCATCGGTCCTGCACGGGTTCCGCGCCGCCATCTCCGTGGTGACGGTCATGATCGTCTGGGTGATGGCGGACCTGCCGGACGTGGGCGAGATGGCGGTCACGATCGCCGTGGTGATGGCCGCGCCGCTGATCGCCGACGGCGGTACCACGACACGCCATCTCGTGGCGGAAAAGTCCTTCCACCGGTTCATGGGCTGCCTGCTGGGCGGCATCGTCGCGCTGGCCTGCCTGGCGCTGCAGGTCGAATCGTTCATCTGGTGGCTCGCCATGATCGGCGGCGTCGTGTGGGTAGGAATGCATATCCAGATGGGCCGGCACGGAATTCCCTATGTCGGCACCCAGTTCGCCTTCGTCTTCGTCGTCACGATGGTGCAGGGGCTGGCGCCGCCGGACAGCATCATGCCGGGAGTCGACCGCTTCGCCGGCATCACCGGCGGCCTCGGCATTCTGATGATCGTGTCGCTGCTGCTATGGCCCAGCGACGAGGAATTGAAGGCGGAGCAGCAGACCTGACCGTCGGCCGTGAGGTTCACGACTCATGTCATCTGTCGGAACAGACCCATGCATCTACCGGGACAGGGCTGTCCGCCCCAGGCGCTTGCTCCATGGAAGCGGGACGCTAGTTTGATCCTCGATGAAAGTTGACGCGCCCCCACCGCCCACCGACCGGATCCTGCGGGCCATTCTCTCGATCATTTTCTCGGTCCTGTGCTTCTCTGTCCTGAACGCCATGTCCAAGACGCTGAGCCAGACCTATCCGGTCATCGAAGTGATCTGGGGCCGCTACGTCTTCGCCTTCGTCTTCATGATGGCGATCTTCCTGCCGCGGGCCGGGCTGGCGCTGTTCCGCTGGCACAATGTGCCGAGCCAGATCGTGCGCGGCCTCCTGCTGTTCCTGTCCTCGTACCTCTACTTTCACGGCATCGTCGACATGCCGCTGGCGTCGGCCGCCTCGATCTCGCTCACCAGCCCGCTGATCGTCACGGCGTTGTCATCGAAGTTCCTGGGGGAGCCAGTCGGACCCAGGCGCTGGGCGGCCGTGGTGGTTGGCTTCGTCGGCGCCCTCATCGTGGTGCGGCCGGGCTCGGCCCACTTCGAATGGCATTCGCTATGGATCGTCGGCAGCACGATCTCGAGTTCGCTCTATCAACTCTTCTCGCGGCGTTACGGACAGGCCGAACGGCCCGATGCCTCGGCCACCATGGCCACGATCGTGGGCACCGCGGTCGCCCTGCCGATGCTGCCCTTCGAGTGGGTGACGCCGGCCTTCGGCTGGCACTGGGTGTTGTTCGCCGGCATGGGCATCATGGCCGGGGTCGGTCACTACTTCCTCACCATCGCCTACAGCCAGGCGCCGGCCGCCGTCGTCGCGCCGTTCAACTACGTGCAGCTGCTGGGTGCCGCCCTTCTGGGCTATCTCGTGTTCGGCGATTTTCCCGACTTCTGGACCTGGGTCGGTGCCGGCGTGATCATCTGCTCGGGTCTCTACCTCGGGCATATCGAGCGGCAGCGGCACAGGGCGCTGGTCAAGAAATAGCACGCATGACTGCGAATTGACCTGAGGCGGCGGCGCCGCAGAACGTGCTGCCGCGCCGTAGCGGGCTTTTCGCGGTGGCACATCCCTTGCTTCGGAACATGGCAGCGCAGAATCGCGCTAGCGCGATTCTTCTCGGTTGGCGTGCCGGCACCTTTGAGGTCGGTCGCACCGAGTGACGACCGGCAGGGAGTTGTCAGTCGCAGACTCGCCCGACGCCTGCAGTCCTCATCCAAAAATCTCCGCTGCCCGAGGAGGCTCTCCATGTGTGAACGCATTGGCTGTACGCATTTTCCGGATCTGTCCAAGATGAACTTCGGCGGCGCCGTCGCTCCGTCACGCCGCGGCTTCCTGAAGGGCGCCGCTGCCGTCAGCACCATCGCCATGGCCGCCGGCCCGGGCATGCTGATGGGCGGTTCCGCTCACGCTGCTGCCGGTCTCAAATCGACGCACGGCACGGGCTTCTGCAACCTCAACCTTTTCCTTGCCCATTCGCGCCAGTACGCCAAGGCGAGCGGCACCGAACTGGTGTTCGTGAATACGCCGACCTCGGCGGAGATGGTGACGTTCCTCGGCATGGGACAGGTCGATCTGGGCCTCATGCCCTACACCAGCTTCATGGCGCTCTACGACGCAGGCGCGCCGGTGAAGATCGTGGCCGGCGGCGGCGTCGAAGGCTGCGCGATCGTGGCCCGGCCCGGGCTCGACACGCCCGAGAAGCTCAAGGGCAAGACGCTCGGCACCTTCCAGCTCGATACGCTGGAAGTCATGCCCTACGACTACCTGAAGAAGAACAATATCTCCTTCAAGGACGTCAAGGTGCGCTACATGGGCAATACGCCGGAGGCCGTCGAGGCCTTCAAGGCGGGCGCCATCGACTGGATCTGCACGATCGAGCCCTATGCCTCGGCCCTGGTGAACGACGTGAAGGGCGCGGTCATGCTGACCAACGGCGTCGACCTCTATGGCAAGGGATATACCGACTGCGTTCTGGCCTCGCGGTCGAGCCTGATGAAGGACAATCCAGCCGGCCTCAAGGCGATCATCAAGAGCATGATGCAGGCCCAGCTCGACGCCGAGACCAATACCGACGACGTGCTGAAGGAGCTTGTCGGCAAGTACTACAAGACCTCGATGGAGAACGCGAAGATCGCGCAGGGCAAGCAGCCGGCGATCGTCGATGCGCGCAGCCAGACCGACTTCATCCTGCAGCGCACCGACAGCGTGATGGAGATGGGTTACATCAAGAAGAAGCCCGGCCGCGACGCGATCGACTGGACGCTGCTCGAAGAGGTCATCAAGGAGAATCCCGACCTCTACGGCAAGCTCAAGTACAAGTCCGCCTGATGGCCGTCGTCACACGCGACGGCGAAGCCTCGGACCCGGTCGCCGGGACATCCCGCCCGGCGGCGGTTTCGCGGTTCTACACCGGTATGGTCAACCTCGAATGGTTGACCAAGGCCTGGTGGACGATCCTGTCGATCAGCCTGTTCGCAGGCATCTGGGAACTGTGCTGGGCGTTCGGCTGGGCCGACCCGAAGCTCCTGCCGCCGCCGCACATCTTCCTCGGCAATCTCGCGGAGCAGGCAAAGTTCTTCAACACCGCAACGCGCTGGCAGGTCGGGCAGGCGATGAACGCGGGCCCTTCGGCATTCGAATCGGTGATGATCACGGTGGGTGCCACGACCGCCCGGGTGTTCACCGGCCTGGCGATGGCCTCGGTGCTGGCGATCGGGATGGGTGTGCTGATCCGCTACTATCATTTCTTCGACAAGCTCGTGCTGCCGACCATCACGCTGCTGTCGCCCGTGTCGCCCATTGCGTGGCTTCCGGTCGCCATCTTCCTGTTCGGCATCGGCAACGCCCCTGCGATCTTCATGGTCGTGGTGGCGCTGTTCTTCCATATGGTGCTGGCAACGGTCGCCCAGATCGATGGCGTCAGCCCCAACTTCATCAACGTCGCGCGCACCATGGGCGCTTCGAAGCGGCAGATCTACTGGCGCGTCATCGTGCCGGCGATCCTGCCCGGCATGCTGCAGGTGCTGCGGCTCAATCTGTTCGGCGCCTGGATGGTGGTTCTGGTCGCGGAGTCGACGGGCGTCGGCTACGGCATGGGCCAGGTCATCATGCTGGCGCGCAACACCTTCAATCCGTCGCTGGTGTTCTTCACCATCGCCGTGATCGGCGTGCTGGGCTTTGCCTTCGACTGGCTGCTGCGCCAGGCCCAGCGGCGGATCCTCTACTGGCTGCCTGACACCAAGGAGAAGCTGCGTGGCCTTTGATGCACCGCCGACTTTCTCGTCGAAGGACGCCGTGGTGTGCCGCGGCGTCGGCAAGACCTGGGCAGCCGGTACCAGGCGCGCCCACAACGCGCTGACGGGCATCGACCTTGATGTGGCGCCGGGCGAGTTCGTGGTCTTTCTCGGCCCCTCGGGCTGCGGCAAGAGTACCTTGCTCTACCTGATCGCCGGCCTCGAGGAGGCAACCGACGGGCAGGTCTGGTCGTTCGGCGACCTGGTGGAAACGCCGTCGCCCGATCGCAGCCTAATCTTCCAGGAGACCTCGCTCTTCCCGTGGCTGACCGTCTGGGAAAATGTCAGCTTCGGCCTGTCGATTCGCGGCGCCGGCAAGGAGGAGCGCCGCACCGTCGCCGCCGAGGCGCTGCAGCGGGTTGGCCTGAAGGCCGCGATGGACAAGCGACCCGACGAACTGTCCGGTGGCATGCGCCAGCGGGTCGCCGTCGCGCGCGCGCTGGCCATGCGCCCCAAGGTCCTCCTGATGGACGAGCCGTTCGCGGCGCTGGACGTCCAGACGCGGGCGCGGATGCAGGATTTCCTGCTCGACGTCTGGCGCGACTCGGGGGCCTCGGTGCTGTTCGTCACCCATCACATTGACGAGGCGGTGGCGCTGGCCGACCGGGTCGTCGTCTTCACCTCGCGGCCGGGCCGTATCAAGACCATCGTGCCGATCGACCTGCCGCGGCCCCGCAACCTCTTCTCGCGCGAGGCGGAGAATCTCCGCATCCAGCTCACCGACCTGCTGCGCGACGAGGTCGACCGCGCTTTTGCCGAGCAGGAAGCACTCGCCGCCACCGCTTGAATTTTGAATCGACAGCAAGGAGAAGCCGACCATGGCCACCAGCCTGATCCGAAGCCGCGCCGCCATCACGGGCACCAAGGACCGTTTCACCTGGAACGAGGTGAAGGACGGGGCCGTCCTGCAGGAGGATGGCGTCATCGTCGAGGTCGGCACCTATGACGACCTGAGCGCCAGGCACCCGACCGTGCCGGTGATCGGCACCGGCAAGGAGATCCTGCTGCCGGGCTTCGTCAACGGCCATCACCATGTCGGCCTGACGCCGGTCCAGCTGGGCTCACCCGACATGCCGCTGGAACTGTGGTTCATCACCCGCATGGTGATCCGCAACCTCGACCTCTATCTCGACACGCTCTATTCGGCCTTCGAGATGATCGGATCGGGCATCACCACGGTGCAGCACATCCAAGGCTGGATGCCCGGCACCCTGCCCGATGTCGAAAAGCGAGCGACTGAGACCATCAAGGCCTACGAAGATGTCGGCATGCGGGTCAGCTACTGCTACGCGGTGCGCGACCAGAACCGGCTCGTTTACCAGGCCGACGAGGAGTTCGTTAAAAGCCTGCCGGCGGAGCTGCGCGGGCCGATGCAGCGCTGGTTCGACCGCTTCAAGATGAGCCTCGACGATGCGATGGACATGTTCAAGTCGTTCCATTCGCAGCATCACAACAAGCGCCGGGTGAAGATCCAGCTGGCGCCGGCCAACCTGCACTGGTGCTCGGACCCGGCGCTCACCAAGCTCAGCGAGGCTTCGGCCAAGTACAACGTGCCGATGCACATGCACCTGCTCGAGACGGCCTATCAGAAGGAATATGCCTGGCGGCGCGGCAACTGCACGGCGCTGGAATATATCGACCGTTTCGGCATGGTGAACGAGCGGCTGACGCTCGGCCACGGCGTCTGGCTGAACGAGAAGGACATCGACCGCCTGGCCGAGGCCAGGGGCTGTGTCTGCCACAACTGCTCCTCCAACTTCCGCCTGCGCTCGGGCGTGGCGGCGCTCAATCACTTCGAGAAGAAGGGCATCAACACCGCGATCGGCCTCGACGAGGCCGGCATCAACGACGACCGTGACATGCTGCAGGAGCTGAAGCTGGTCCTGCGCGCCCATCGTGTGCCGGGCATGGTCGAGGCCGACGTGCCGACGATGGCGCAGGTGCTGCGCATGGCGACGGTCGGTGGGGCGAAGACGACGCTGTTCGGCGAAAGCATCGGCACGCTTGAGGTCGGAAAGGCCGCTGACATGGTGCTGATCGACTGGGAGAGCGTAGCCTATCCCTATCTCGACGAGATGACTCCGACGCTCGATGCGGTGGTCCAGCGCGCCAAGCAGCAGGCCGTCATCATGACGATGTGCGACGGCGAGGTGATCTACAAGGATGGCACCTTCACCAAGGTGGACCGGACGGCGGCGCTGAAGGCGCTGCACGACGATCTCAGCAAGGCCCTGGCCGACGACGAGGTCGAGCGCCGCAAGCTCTCGGTCGCGCTGCTGCCGCACGCCCGCAGGTTCTACGAGAACTACATGGATCCGTCTAAGCACCAGCCGTTCTACAGCCCGAGCTCGAGGGTCTGATCGCTGGGGGCGCGCCCCCGGCTATGCCGTCAGGCGCGCGATATAGAAGCCGTCGAGGCCGCCGCGCTCGGACCACATGAAGGGCAGGGTCCGCACGTCGCCGCGCGGGGTGATGGCGTCCTCGAGGCCCGGCAGTTCCGCCGGCGTGACGCGCGTGCGCTTCACCTGGGGATTGCGGGCGAGCAGGGCGTTGATCCGCTCGGGACCTTCGTCCTCCTGCAGCGAGCAGACCGCATAGACGAGGGTGCCGCCGGGCTTCAGCAGGCCGAGCGCGTGCACCAGCAGGCGGTCCTGTGTCACGTTCAGCCGCGCGACGTCCTCATCGTCCTTCAGCCAGGCGATGTCGGGGTGGCGGCGCAGGGTGCCGGTGCCGGAGCAGGGGGCATCGAGCAGGATGGCGTCGAACTTCTCCGCCGGCGTCCATTTGCTGGCGTCGGCGGTCACGAGTTCGGCCTCGAGGCCGGCGCGCGCGAGGTTCTCGCCAAGCCGCGTCATGCGGCGGGTGGAGATGTCGACCGCCGTCACCTTTGCGCCCGCGGCGCAAAGCTGCATCGTCTTGCCGCCTGGCGCGGCGCAGAGATCGGCGACGCGCTTGTCGGTGACATCGCCCAGCAACCGCGCGGGGAGCGCCGCGGCGGCGTCCTGTACCCACCAGATGCCCTCGGCAAAGCCCGGCAGTTCGGCGATGTGGCCGCCGCCTTTCCGGCGCAGCGTGCCGGTCGGCAGCTTCTCGGCGTCGAGCTGGGCCGCCCAGTGATCGGCATCCCGGCGGACAGTGATGTCCAGCGGCGCCTCGTGCAGGTGCGCCGACGCGATGGCGCGTGTCGCATCCTCGCCATAGGCGTGAATCCAGCTCTCCCACAGCCAGCGTGGCGTGTTGAGGCGGGCAGGGTCGCGGTCCACCAGCAGCGCGTCGCCATCCCGCGAGATCCGGCGCAGCACGGCGTTCACCAGGCCCTTGAGATGGTGCAGGCCGGCATCCTCCACCAGGCGCACCGAGGTATCGACCGCGGCGTGCGGCGGCGTGCCGAGGAACATCAGCTGGGCGGCGCCCAGCCGCAGCACCTGGCGGCCCACCGCGTTGGCCCCCTCAAGAGGCTTGGTGATCAGGCCGGACAGCACGCCCTCGATCTCGCCCAGGTGGCGCAGGGTCGTGGCCAACAGCAGGCGCACGAAGGCGCGGTCGCGCGGGTCGAGGGCGGCAAAGCCGCGATGCTGGCCGAGCGCATCGTCGAGCGGCTGGCCCTTGTCGAGGCAGGCCATCATCACATCGACTGCGGCGCGGCGGGAAGCGAGAGGGGTGGCGTCCATCGTGCGGCGCTATAGCCGCCGCAGGCGCCGTTGTCATCGTCGCGCTGTCTGGGGCAGTGTGCCGCCCCGAAAGGATTTCCTGCATGAAGAGCGAGAGTTCCTACCTGGGCGACTGGTGGCGGCTGGTCGTTCCCTATTTCCGCTCGGAGGAGCGCTGGATCGCCATCGTCCTGCTGGTGGGCGCGATCGGGCTCACCCTGGCGAGCGTGACGGTCAACGTCGCCTTCAGCGAATGGAACCGGCGATTCTACGACAGCCTGCAGAACAAGGACGAGGCGGCGTTCTGGACCGAGATGGTCAATTTCGGCTGGATCGCGGCGCTCGCCATCGCCTTCGGCGTGGCGCGCGGGCTGGTCAGTCCGTACCTGCGCCTTCGGTGGCGGCGGTGGCTGACCGGACACTATCTCGACCATTGGCTCGATGGCCGTGGCTATTACCGGATCGAATTGGAGCGCAAGGTCGACAACGCCGACCAGCGCATCTCCGAGGATCTGCGGCTGCTGGGTTTCTACACGATGACGCTGCTGCTGGGACTGATCAGCGCGGTGGCGACCCTCATCTCGTTCCTGTTCATCCTGTGGCAGCTCTCGGGACCGATGTCGCTGGCCTTCATCGGCCTCGACGTGGTGATCCCGGGTTACATGGTGTGGGCGGCGCTGATCTACGCCTTCCTCGGCACGTGGCTGGCCAACCTGGTCGGCCGGCGACTGATCCCGCTCAACTTCCTGCAGCAGCGCTATGAGGCGAACTTCCGCTTTGGGCTGATGAGGGTCCGCGAGAACGCTGAGGGCATCGCGCTCTATCGCGGCGAGCCGCGCGAGAACGCGGTGCTCGAGGAACGATTCACCGACGTCTTCAACAATGCCTGGCGCGTGCTGGTGACCGAGATGCAGCTGGTCTTCTACCAGATCGGCTACGGCCAGCTCGCGATCATCTTCCCCTACATCGTGACGGCGCCACGCTTCTTCGCCGGTGCGATCACCCTGGGCGTGGTCATGCAAACGGCCCAGGCCTTCGGACAGGTCCAATCGGCGCTGTCCTTCTTCATCGACAACTACACCAATGTCGCCGAACTGCGCGCGGTGATGGACCGCTTGAAGGGGCTCCAGACGGCCATCGATGAAAAGCCGCCGGAGAACATCACCGTCAAGCCCGAGGCGGGCCGGGCCGATGTCGGCACGCGCGGGCTCGATCTCGCTCTGCCGACGGGCCAGACCCTGCTCAAGGACCTCGATCTCACCCTGCCGAAGGGCGCCTGGACGCTGATCTCCGGCTCGAGCGGCTCGGGCAAGAGCACCTTGTTCCGGGCGCTGGCGGGCATCTGGCCATTCGGACACGGGCGGGTGCTGATCCCGGCCGGGGCGCGCGTGCTGTTCCTGCCGCAGAAGCCCTATATTCCGATCGCCACCCTTCGCGATGCCGTGAAATATCCTGACGAGAATTCCACGGCCAACGACGCCGAGATCGAACAGGCGCTGGAGGAGGCCAGGCTCGGGCACCTTGCCGGCAGGCTCGACGAGGAGGCGCACTGGAGCAATATCCTGTCGGGCGGCGAGCAGCAGCGGCTGGCCATCGCACGGGCGCTGGTCTTCAAGCCCGACTGGCTGTTCCTCGACGAGGCCACGGCCTCGCTCGACGAGGCCAACGAGGCGGCGGTCTATGGGGTGCTGAAGGAGCGGTTGCCGCAGGCCACGGTCGTGTCGATCGGGCACCGTCCGTCGCTGCGCGAATGGCACGCGACGCGGCTTGAGCTGACGCGTGCGCCCGGCGAGACGGGGACTCTAGACGTCGTGACCTGACGAACGCTCGATCGTGAGGCCGGGCACGCGCTTCAGGGCGCGGACGGCCTCGTCGATCGCGCGTGACTTCCAGGCGTCGCGGGCCCACCAGCCGCCGACGTCGATGGACGAGAAGCCGCCGCCCCGCGCCGGCTCGACGCTGGCGACTCTGACCCGCGACGTGTCCGGCCCGCCCAGCACGACCGTGCAGGCCGACGTGGAGAGGTGCCAGCGTGTGCCTGCTGCGTCGCTCCACAGGGCAAAGCCGCGGGGGCCCAGGCTTTGCGCAATCGAGCGCGGCGTATCGAGCAGCTCCGGTGCGCTGAGACACCGGTTGGCGATGCGCAGCGGGTCCGGGGCATCGCTCGCCCGCACGTCGTAGCCGACGCTGAATTGATCGATGCTGCCGGGTGACTGGGCAGCCTGCGCGACCGCTTCATTGGCGGCCTTCCATTCGTCCATCCAAGGCGCGGCTGCCGCTTCGAGATCGCCCCAGCTGAGGTAGAGCGAACCGGCGCTGAGGCCGTAGCGCGTGGTTCGCGGGGCGCCGTAGAGCGAGAGGCCCATGGGGATGCCAGCGGCCGTCTTCCAGTTGGCGTGGAGCACGACATGGTCGGGCGAGCCTGCATACGGCGAAAGCTCGTCGCGCTCGATCGTCCGTGGCGCCCCGAGGCCGATCACGAGCCGGGCGAATAGGTTCCGGGAGGGCTGGTCGGTGGCGGCCAGTTCGTAGGTCACGGTCAGGACCGGCCGGTCGGGGCGCGGTGCCGATGGCTCCGCCGAGCAGGTCGCGAAGCCATAGGCCTCGGTGCAGGGCAGGGGCCGGCTTGCATAGCCATTCCCTTCGAAGTCGCGCACCACGGCATCGAAGCGTGTGCCCCACGGGAAGAAGCCGGCCTCGCCAAGGCGAAACCCCTGCGCGGTGTCGTCCATGGGCGAGAGCCTACGTCATTCCTGCGCGTGCCAGTAGAGAAAGAAAGCTTGCCCTATGTGAAAGTCCAGTCCATCAGAGAGCATGAGCAGATCACCCGACCGTATCGCCGAAACGACCCGTGACATCGGCCGCCGCCTGCGCGCCGCCCGGACGGGCGCAGGTCTTACCTTGGCGCACGTCGCCAGCCGGGCCGGCGTTTCCGAGGGGTTCCTGTCGAAGCTCGAGCGCGGCCAGGCGGCCGCCTCGATCGCCAATCTCATCCAGCTCGCCGACGCCCTGGGCCTCGGACTGCACGAGCTCTTCCCCAGCGAGGCAGCGCCGGCCAAGACGATGATTGCCGTGCACCGAGATGGCGAGGGCGCAATGCAGGAGGTGGCGGCCACGGGCTACCGCTGGCGGCATCTGGGCGGCGGCGCGCCGCTCGATCGCATGGAAGTCTTCCAGCTCGTCTTCCCGCGCTCCAAGGGCATGGAGGCAACCGTGTCCCATCCCGGGCAGGAGCACTGCTACGTGCTGTCGGGTGAAGTGCTGTTCCACGTCGGCAACGAACAGCACCTGCTGAAGGCGGGGGACGGCATCCTGATCGATTCGCAGCAGCCGCATCGCGCCGAGAATGCCGGCCGCGGCCAGGCGCAGGTGCTGATGTCCGTGGCGAAGCCCGCCGATGCGGCCGAAGTGCCGGACTGGTGGCGTCTGTCCTCGCCAAAACACAAGCAAGAAAGTCCGAAGGAGGAAACCAAGCCATGAGCAAGCACGTTCCCGACACGGCATCGGCCAACGCCGCCCTAGCCACCACACGCGAGGCGTCGCGTCGCGACCATAAGCCCTACCAGGTGCGCCATCTCGACGAAGTCGAATGGGAGACGATCCGCTGGCCGGGCGAGACCGGCAAGATGCTGTTCCATCCGCGGCCCGAAGAGCCGACGCAACCCAACGCCGGCGTCCTGCGTCTGGAGCCGGGAGCCCATCATCCCGAGCACTATCACGGCTTCGCGCAGGTCTGGCTGGTGCTGAAGGGCGACTTCACGATCGACGGACGCACCTGTACGCCCGGCACGATGCTCTACCACCCAGACCCCCATTTCGAGGGCGAGTTCAGGACCGAGACCGGCGGCGAGATCCTGATCGTGCAGTATCCCGGCCCCACGACGGGCGAACGTCCGATCTATGCCGGCCGCTTCAACATGGAAAAGCGCAGGTCGGTCGCCGAGGAGCGGGTCGACCTCTAGAATCAAAAAGAGCGCGCCCTCGCGGGCGCGCTCCCTTTGCTCTCGAAGTGAGGATTAACGCAGGCTTGCGTTGATCTTGTCGAGCGCCGAGGTGCCGGGGCAGAGGTCCGGGGCGTTCAGCGTGTTCAGCGGCACGTCGACCGTGTTGAGATTGGCGTGCAGGTCGCTCGGCGTCGGATCGACATAGAGGAGGCCGGTCACGACCTCGCCGGCATGCAGGCCCTCCTGGACGCGCTTGACGGCCGCGACCTTGTCGGATGGATCGTAGTCTTCGCCGAGCTTGCGCAGGCGCAGGACCGAGCCGTCATGCTGCTGCACGGTCTTCGTAGTGCCGGGTTCGTAGGAGGTCGTGATCTCCTCGCGGGTCTCGATGAAGTCGATGCGGTTCAGCGCCTCGTTGTGTTCGCGGACATAGTCGTAGCTCTTGGTGGAACCCGCGTGGTTGTTGAAGGCGACGCAGGGGCTGATGACGTCGAGGAAGGCCGCGCCCTTATGCGACATCGCCGCCTTGATGAGCGGCACGAGCTGGTGCTTGTCGCCCGAGAAGGAACGGCCGACGAAGGTGGCGCCCATCAGGATGGCGAGCGACACCATGTCGATCGAGGAATCGGGATTGGAAACGCCCTTCTTGCTGATCGAGCCCTTGTCGGCGGTGGCGGAGAACTGGCCCTTGGTGAGGCCGTACACGCCGTTGTTCATGACGATGTAGGTCATGTTCACGCCGCGGCGCATGACGTGGGCGAACTGGCCGAGGCCGATCGAGGCGGAGTCGCCGTCGCCCGACACGCCCATGTAGATCAGGTCCCGGTTGGCGAGGTTCGCGCCGGTCATCACCGAGGGCATGCGGCCGTGCACGGTGTTGAAGCCGTGGCTGGCACCCACGAAGTAGGTCGGCGCCTTGGACGAACAGCCGATGCCCGACAGCTTGGCGACCTGGTGAGGCAGGATGTCGAGCTCGTAGCAGGCCTGGATGATCGCGGCGCTGATCGAATCGTGGCCGCAGCCGGCGCAGAGCGTCGAGACGGCGCCCTCATAGTCACGGCGCGTGAAGCCCGCCTTGTTCTTGACCAGCGACGGGTGATGAAGACGGGGCTTGGCGATGTAGGTCATGACGCGGCCTTGTCGAACGGGACAACCTTGAACTGACCGAGCTTGGTGGCGATGTCGGTCGCGATGAAGCGCGCCGTGATCGGCGTGCCGTCATAGTGCAGGACGGGCACGATCTTGCGCGCGTCGAGCGTGTATTCGCTGAGCAGCATCGTGCGAAGCTGCGCGTCGCGGTTCTGCTCGACGACGAAGACGCGGTCGTGCTCGTGGATGAAATCCTCGACGCTTTGCGCGAAGGGGAAGGAGCGTACGCGCAGCGCGTTGACGTGATGGCCCTCGGCCTCGAGATGGTCGAGCGCCTCGTCCATCGCCGGGCTGGTCGAGCCGAAGTAGATCACGCCGAAGCGGGTCGGCTTGGGCGAGGAATAGCGCAGCGGCTGCGGCGCGATCTTCTTCGCGGTCTCCCACTTCTTCTGCAGCCGCTCCATGTTGCGCACATAGACGGGGCCTTCCTCGGAGTAGCGCGCGAACTCGTCCTTGGTCGTGCCGCGCGTGAAGTAGGAGCCCTTGGTCGGGTGCGTGCCCGGATAGGTGCGGTAGGGGATGCCGTCGCCGTCGACGTCGAGGTAGCGGCCGAAGGTCTTGCCGGCCTCGAGATCCTCGGCGGTCATCACCTTGCCGCGGTCGAGGACGCGGTTCTCGTCCCAGGCGAACGGCTTGCACAGGCGGTGGTTCATGCCGATGTCCAGATCGGTCATGACGAACACCGGTGTCTGCAGGCGGTCGGCGAGGTCGAGCGCCTCGGCGGTGAACTCGAAGCACTCACGCGGATCCTCGGGGAACAGCAGCACGTGCTTGGTGTCGCCGTTCGAGGCGTAGGCGCAGCCCAGCAGGTCCGACTGCTGCGTGCGCGTCGGCATGCCGGTCGAGGGCCCGCCGCGCTGCACGTTCACCAGCACCGCCGGGACCTCGGCGAAGTAGGCGAGCCCGATGAATTCGGTCATCAGCGAGATGCCGGGGCCGGAGGTGGCCGTGAAGGAGCGCGCGCCGTTCCAGGCGGCGCCGATCACCATGCCGATCGAGGCGAGCTCGTCCTCGGCCTGCACGATCGCGTACTTGGCCTTGCCGGTCTCCTTGTCGTGCCGGAACTTCTTGCAGTGACTCTGGAACGCCTCGGCCAGCGAGGAAGACGGCGTGATCGGATACCAGGCGCAGACGGTGGCGCCGCCGTAGACGGCGCCGAGCGCGGCCGCGCTGTTGCCCTCGACGAAGATGCGGTCGCCGACATTGTCGGCGTGGCGCACCTTCAGCTTCACCAGGTCGGGATCGACATGCTGCTTCACCCAGTCGCGGCCAAGGTTCATCGCCTTGACGTTGGAGTCGATCAGCTTCTCCTTGCCCTTGAACTGTTCGCTGAACAGCCGCTGAATCTGCTTCTCGTCGATGTCGAGCAGCACCGAGAGCGCGCCGACATAGATGATGTTCTTGAACAGCTGGCGCTGGCGGGCGTCGGTGTAGGTGGCGTTGGTGATCGCCGTCAGCGGCACGCCGATCACGTTGATGTCCTCGCGGAACATCGAAGAGGGCATGGGCTTGGTCGAATCGTAGAACAGGTAGCCGCCGGGCGTGATCTCCTTCACGTCCTCGGCCCAGGTCTGCGGGTTCATGGCGACCATCATGTCGACGCCACCGCGCCGTCCGAGATAACCCTTCTCGGTGACGCGGACCTCGTACCAGGTCGGCAGGCCCTGGATGTTCGAGGGGAAGATGTTGCGCGGGCTGACGGGCACGCCCATGCGCAGGATCGACCGGGCAAAGAGTTCGTTGGCCGAGGCCGATCCGGATCCGTTGACGTTCGCGAACTTGACGACGAAGTCGTTAACGGCGGCTATTGCTTGTGGCATGCGTGTCCCGCGTGAGTCATTTCGATGTAGTACTTGCGCATGTCCCATGCGCCGGTCGGGCAGCGCTCGGCGCACAACCCGCAATGCAGGCAGACATCCTCGTCCTTGACCATGACCCGCTGGGTCTTGAGGCCGGCACCGATATAGAGGTCCTGCGTCGAGTTCATCGCCGGCGCCGTCAGGTGATGGCGCAGCTCCTTCTCCTCGCCGTTCTCGGTGAAGGTGATGCAGTCCATCGGGCAGATGTCGACGCAGGCGTCGCACTCGATGCAGAGCTGGCCGCTGAACACCGTCTGGACATCGCAGTTCAGGCAGCGCTGTGCTTCCTTGAAGGCGAGCTGCGGATCGAATCCCAGCTCGACCTCGGCCATGATGTCCTTCAGCGCTTCCTGCTTGGGGCGATGCGGGACCTTGAAGCGATGGTCGATCGTGGGCGCGTTGTCGTAGCTCCACTCGTGGATGCCCATCTTCTGGCTGGCGATGTTCACGCCGGGCGCGGGGCGCTCCTCGGGGTTCTCGCCGACCAGCATCTTGTGGATGGAGATCGCCGCCTCGTGGCCATGCGCGGCTGCCCAGATGATGTTCTTGGGGCCGAACGCCGCGTCGCCGCCGAAGAACACCTTCGGATGCGTGCTGGCGAAGGTCTTCTCGTTGAGCTGGGGCAGGCCCCATTTGTCGAACGCGATGCCGGAGTCCTTCTCGATCCACGGGAAGGCATTCTCCTGGCCGATCGCGACCAGCACGTCGTCACACTCGTAGAACTCGTCGGGCTCGCCCGATGGAACCAGGGAGCGGCGGCCCTTCTCGTCGTACTTCGCGACCACCTTCTCGAACAGCACGCCCTGGATCTTCCCGCCCTCGTGGCGGACTTCCTTCGGGACGAGCATGTTGAGGATGGGAATGTCCTCGCCGATCGCGTCTTCCTTCTCCCAGGGCGACGCCTTCATCTCGTCGAAGCCGGAGCGGACGATCACCTTCACGTCCTCGCCGCCGAGGCGGCGGGCGGTGCGGCAGCAGTCCATCGCCGTATTGCCGCCGCCCAGCACGATCACGCGCTTGCCGACCTTGTCGATGTGGCCGAACGAGACCGACGACAGCCAGTCGAGGCCGATATGGATGTTGGCGCCGGCCTCCTTGCGGCCCGGCACGTCGAGATCGCGGCCGCGCGGCGCACCGGAACCAACGAACACCGCGTCGTACCCTTCGGCCAGCACGGCCTTCAGCGAGTCGACCCGCTGGTGGCGGAATTCGACGTTCCCGATGCCGGTGATGTAGCCGACTTCCTGGTCGATCACCGATTCGGGCAGGCGGAAGTGCGGGATCTGCGTGCGGATGAAGCCGCCAAGCTTGGGATCCTGGTCATAGATGACGATCTCATAGCCCAGCACCGCGAGGTCGCGCGCCACCGTGAGCGAGGAGGGGCCGCCGCCGATGCAGGCGACACGCCTGCCGTTCTTCTCCGGCGCCTTGGGCATCTTGGAATTGATGTCGTCGTCGTCCTTGTAGTCGGCGGCGACGCGCTTCAGGCGGCAGATCGCGACCGGCTCCTTCTTGCCCTTCACCAGGTTCTCGTCCTCGACGCGGCTGCGACGGCAGGCTGGCTCGCACGGACGATCGCAGGTGCGGCCCAGGATTCCGGGGAACACGTTGGACTTCCAGTTGATCATGTAGGCGTCGGAATAGCGTCCGTGCGCGATCAATCGGATGTACTCGGGGACGGGCGTGTGGGCAGGACACGCCCACTGGCAATCGACGACCTTATGGAAGTAGTCGGGATTGGCGATATCAGTCGGCTTCACACAAAACTCCAGGCGGCGGCGGGGAGCAGCGACATACTCCGGTAAACGACGATTTAGATTACCCCAAACAGGGGCCGCATTGGGGGATTATTACCATTCAGCGTCAAGCAATCTTCTTTGCTAACCATTTGCAATGGCGTGCAAAATCCCCTCACAACGCACAGGGCCTTTAACGGGCCGGACGATAGGCGCTGGGTGACACTCCCGACGCTCTGCGAAACATGGCGCTGAAGGCGCTCACACTCTCGTAGCCGAGGTCCAGCGCGACGTCGGTGACGGCCTGGCCGCCGCTCAGCCGGCCCATGGCCTCCAGCACGCGCGCCTGCTGACGCCACGCGCCAAACGTCAGGCCGGTTTCGGTCACGAACAGTCGGGCGAGAGTGCGCGGGCTGGCATTGGCCTCGCCCGCCCATTCGTCCAGGGTGCGCGGGTCGCCAGGATTCTCGAGCAGGGCCGAGCACAGCCGTCGCAGCCGTTTGTCGTGCGCCATCGGCAGATGGAGCGGCAGCGAAGGTTCGCGGTGCAGTTCGTCGAGAATCAGCGCCACGACATGACCCGCCGCGCCGCGCTCGTCGTAGTGCACCGGCAACTCGGTCGCCCGCACGATCAGCTCGCGCAGCAGGGGAGAGATGTGCAGGACCCGGCAAACGTCGGGCATGCCGGCCGCCGCGTCGTGGCGCAGATACAGCGTGCGCATCGTCACGTCGCCGGACATCACGATGGAATGGCGGACACCGGGCGGCATCCACAGTGCCCGTTGTGGCGGCACCACCCAGACAGCCCGTTCCGTGGAAATGCGCATCGTGCCGGCCGTCGCGTAGATGAGCTGGGCGCGGCGATGACGATGTGGTGCGATTTCGAACCCGTCGGCGAAGTCCTTGGGCATGGCGGCGACCGCCCGCGGTACCCGCTGGTAGTCCTCGGGGTTCGTCGAACGCAGGGCGGCCTGGCGTTTTTGCGACATTAATTGGCACTCTAGCGCAAGACAGTCAGTGCGGTCACGCCTAGGCTGGGTGCCCCTGGAGGAACGAACAAGATGAGCCACGGCAGTCCCACCTCTATCCTGCTCAACATCGGCCACGCCATGGACCACTGGATCCTGGTGGTCTTCGCCTATTCCTGGGGCGTCATCGCCGGGGTCTGGGGCGTCGAGTGGACCGAGCTCACGCCGTTCAACTACGGCGCCCTCTTCATGTTCGGCGCCGGCTCGATCGTGAGCGGCCGCCTCGGCGACCATTGGGGCCGCTGGATCATGATGGTGATCTTCTTCGTCGGCATGGGTGTTTCGGCGCTGATCATCGCGCTCTGCAACAACAAATGGCAGATCGGCGCGGCGCTGACCCTGATGGGCGCCTTCGCCTCGATCTATCACCCGGTCGGCATTCCGATGCTGGTGCAGAAGGCCAAGAACCCCGGCTTCACGATCGGAGTGAACGGCCTGGCGGGCAACATGGGCATCGCCATAGCGGCCGGCCTCTCGGTCTACATCGCCCAGCGCTTCGGCTGGCAGGCGGCCTTCATCATCCCGGGCGTCATCTGCCTGGTTTGCGCCGTCGCCTTCGTGGTCCTGGTGCCGCGCGAGGAAGAGGCGCCGGCGAAGCGCAAGGCCAAGATGCTCGACCTGCCGCCGTCGGTCATGGCGCGGGTCTTCGCCATCATGACCTTCACCGCGGTGACCGGCAGCATCATCTTCAACTTCACGACCAACGGAAACGGCGAGCTGCTGGCCAACCGGGCGAAGAGTATCGCGCAGGATCCGGCCATGCTGGCCACGATGCTGTTCATCATCTTCTCGCTCGCCTCGCTGGCGCAGCTCGTGGTCGGCAAGCTGATCGACCGCTATCCGCTGAAGAACATCTACCTGCCGATCGTGCTGCTGCAGGTGCCGCTGTTCCTGCTCGCGTCGCAGGTCGAGGGCTGGGCGCTGTTCGTGACCGCCATCGCCTTCATGCTGCTGGTGTTCGGTGCCATACCGTTCACCGATGCGATGATCGTGCGCTACATCGACGATCGCATGCGCAGCCGGGTCACCGGTGTTCGCCTCGCGATCGGCTTCGGCGTCAGCTCTTTCGTGGTGGCGCTGATCGGCCCGGCGGTAAAGGATGCGGGCTTCCCCGTGCTGCTGTCGGTGCTGGCGGGCGTGGCCTTCTGCTCGTTCCTCGCCCTGTCGATGCTGCCGAGCGAAAGGGACGTGCACGCCCTTGCGGCGGCGCCCAAGCCCGCGGAATAAAGTCGCCTGCTTGCGAAACGACGGCCGCGCGTGATTGCGCGGCCGTCGCGCGTTTGCGATCCTGCCGCCAAACCAGACATCGAGGGCAGGAACATGATCAAGAGACGTGGCGTATTGGCCGGAGCCGCCGGCTGGACGATCGTCGGAGCTTCATCGGTGCGGGCGCAGGCCTGGCCCAGCCAGCCGATCCGGCTGGTGGTGCCTTACGTGGCCGGCGGGTCGACAGACACGGCCGCCCGCATCGTCGCCGAGAAGCTGTCGGGCATGCTCGGCCAGCAGGTGATCGTCGAGAACAAGGGCGGCGGCAACACCATCATCGGCATGGACGTGGTGGCCAAGGCCAAGCCCGACGGCAATACGCTGCTGCTGGGCGCCGCGACGATGGCGACCAACGTCGCCCTGGGCCTCAAGCAGCCGTTCGATCCGCTCAAGGATTTCCAGATGATCTCGACCCTGGTCGACATCCCCGATCTCCTGGCGATCGACGGCAAGGCATTGCCGGCGAAGAACTACGCCGAGTTCGCCGAGTGGGTGAACAAGCAGCCGCAGCGGGTGCGCTATGCCACCTCAGGCATGGGCAACCAGCCGCACCTCTGGGGCGAGCTGTTCCGCACGCGCAACAAGCTCAACCTCGAGAGCGTCAGCTACAAGGGCGCCGCCGATGCGTTGCGTGACGTCATGGGCGGCCACCTGCCGATCATGATCGACGTCGTGCTGCCGACCGGCACGCACGTGGCCGCGGGCCGCCTGACCGGCATCGCCGTCGCGTCGCCCGAGCGCTCCACCGTCTGTCCCGACGTTCCGACCGTGGCCGAACTCGGCATGAAGGACCTGGAGAGCGCGGCCTTCTTCGGGCTCGTGGGGCCAGCTGGCCTCCCGGCGCCGATCGTCGAGAAGCTGAATGCGCTCTGCCTGGAAACGCTGAAGGATCCGGCGGTCAAGAAGCGGTTCGCCGAACTCGGCTTCTTCACCACGGGCAGCACGCCGCAGGCCTATCTCGACCGGGTCAAGTCCGAGACCGAGCGCTGGACCAGGGTCGTCAGGGAAAACAACATCAAGGTGGAGGGCTAGCAGTCATGGCGTCCGCGTCGTCCGTTCCCGTTCCTTCCTCCCATCTCGACGCCGCGCGCGACGCCGAACCCGCAACCAGGGCCGCCAATGCGGCGATGGCGGCCAGGCTGCCCTTCGCCGACACGGCCGACTTCGAGGCCGCGAAGCGCGGCCTGATCGCGACCGTGCCCGAGGGGATCGTGCGCACCGGCGGCGGCACTGTCCTCTGGAACCTGGGCGAGTATGCCTTCATCGACGGCGAGCTGGCGCCCGACACGGTCAATCCGAGCCTGTGGCGGATCGCGCGCCTCAACCTCGCCAACGGACTGTTCAAGGTCACGGACCGGCTCTTCCAGCTGCGCGGCTTCGACATCGCAAACCTGACGGTGATCGAGGGCGACAGCGGGCTGATCCTGATCGATCCGCTCACCACCGCTGAAGTTTCCCGCGCGGCGCTCGACCTCTACTACGCGCACCGGCCCCGCAAGCCCGTCGTCGCGGTCATCTACACCCACAGCCACGTCGACCACTTCGGCGGCGTCCGTGGCGTGATCGACGAAGCGGACGTCAAGGCGGGCAAGGTGCGGGTGATCGCGCCGGCCGGCTTCATGGAGGCGGTGTCGGGCGAGAACGTGCTGGCAGGGCCGCCGATGGCCCGGCGCGCGCAGTTCCAGTTCGGCACGATGCTGCCTCGCGGTGCGCGGGGCCAGGTCGATGCCGGCCTCGGCAAGAGCGTGGCGCGCGGCACGCCCGGGCTGATCGCCCCGACACAGTCGATCGAGAAGCCGGTCGAGACGCATGTGATCGACGGCGTCGAGATCGTCTTCCAGCTGGCGCCGGAGACCGAGGCGCCGGCCGAGATGCACATGTTCTATCCGCAGCTCGGCGTGCTCAACATGGCGGAGAATGCCTGTCCGCTGCTACACAACTTCATCCCGCTGCGCGGCGCCGTGGCGCGCGATCCGCGCATCTGGGCCAAGTATATCGGCGACGCGATCGCGCTGTATGGCCCGAAGACCAAGGTGCTGATCGGCCAGCATCACTGGCCGACCTGGGACACCGCGAAGATCATCGATTATCTCGAGGCGCAGCGCGACCTCTACAAGCACATCCACGACCAGACCCTGCGCTACATGAACCGCGGCTGGCGCCCTGCCGAGATCGCCGAGGTGATCGAGCTGCCGCCGGGTCTCGCCGAGCGCTGGTCGGCTCGGGGCTATTACGGGTCGGTCAGCCACAACGTGAAGGCCGTCTATCAGCGTTACCTGTCCTGGTACGACGCCAATCCCTGCAACCTGCATCCGCTACCGCCGGCGCCGGCGGCGCGGAAGTTCGTCGAGTACATGGGCGGCGCGGCCGCGGTGATCGAAAAGGCGCGGGCCGACTTCGCCAGGGGCGAGTTCCGTTGGGTGGCGCAGGTCATGAAGGAGGTCGTCTACGCCGAGCGGGACAACAAGGAGGCCCGCGCGTTGTGCGCGGACGCGCTAGAGCAGATGGGCTACCAGGCCGAGTCCGCCACGTGGCGCAACGCCTTCCTCTACGGCGCGCAGGAACTGCGCCATGGCGTGTTCCAGATGCCGGTGCGGCCCGGCATGGGCGCCGACACGCTGGCCGGCCTCACCAGCGACGTCTTCTTCGACCTCATGGCAATCCGCCTCGATGCGGCGAAGGCCGCCGGGCAGTCGCTGGTCGTCAACTGGCGCTTCACCGATCGAAACGAGACGCTGGTGCTCACGCTGAAGCACAGCACGCTCACCCATCGCGTGGGAGAAGTCGCGGCCAACGCCGACGTGTCCGTGACAACGACGCGCGCCACGATGGACCAGATCGTGATGCGCAAGCTCACCATTCCCGACGCGCTGGCGAGCGGTGCGCTGAAGCTCGAAGGCGAGATCCCGAAGCTCGGTGCGCTGTTTTCGATGATGGACCCGCCGGCAGGCATGATGTTCGAGATCCTCACGCCAGGAGAAGGACGCTAGCGCGAAACGCTTGACAGAACCTCCCGCGTTCCCTGTGATGGGGACAACAAACATTAAAGGTCTATGGGAGGAGTTCATGCTCATGCGTAGGGCTGTCCGCATTTTGGGTGGGGCGCTTGCCGCCGTTACGGCGTTGGGCATGGCAGTCTCCGCCCAGGCCCAGGAAAAGAAGATCAAGATCGGCGTCATCTACGATCTGACCGGCCCGCTGGCCGGCGGCGGCTCGGAGCTGAACTACACCGGCGCCAAGATCATGATCGACAACTTCATCAAGCAGGGTGGGGTCGAGGGATACAAGATCGAGGCGATCTACGCCGACGCGCAGAGCAAGCCCGACGTCGCTATCAATGAAGCTGTCCGCCTGATCGAGCAGGAGAAGGTCAACCTCGTGATGGGGTTCTTCTCGTCGGCGCAATGCGTTCCCGTCGCCGCTCGCGTCGAGCAGCTCAAGAACTTCATGTGGATCACCACCTGCATCTCGACGGGCGTCGTCGAGAACAAGAACCTGAAATACGTGTTCCGGCCGCAGGCGAGCGGCCAGCAGTTCGGCCTAATGGCCGCCGACATGATCGAGAAGAACGCCAAGGCGAAGTTCGGCAAGGAGCCGAAGGACATGCGCGTGGCGATCATCCACGAGGATGGGTCGTACGGCGTCGACGTGGCCAAGGGCAATGAGGCTGGCTCCAAGAAGGCCGGCTTCAACATCGTCCTGAAGGAAGGCTATTCGGCGACCGCGCCCGACCTGTCGTCGCTGGTGACCAAGCTGAAGCGGGCCCGTCCCGACGTGATCTTCCATACCGGCTACAACCCCGACATCACGCTGTTCGCCCGCCAGGCGCGCGAGCAGGGACTGAAGTTCGGTGCGCTGGTCGGCCATGGCGCGGGCTACGGCGTCTACGAGAAGCTCAAGGACGGCATGGGCAACGATGTGAACTACGTGTTCAACATCGATCCGATCTCGATCTGGCTGGCCAATCAGGCGACTCTCGATCCGAAGCTGCCGCCGATGATCAAGATGGTCGGGGAGGAGTTCGACAAGATCAAGCCGGGTGTCGCGATCCGTTCGGCGCATGTCGGTATCGCCGCTTCCAACGCCTACGTGTTCTTCACCGAGGTGTTGCCGCGCGCCATCAAGAAGTATGGCGGTGTCGATCCCGACGCGCTGCGCAAGGCCGCTCTCGAGGTCGACCTGCCGGAGGGCGGCACGATGCTGGGCTTCGGCGTGAAGTTCGCGGGCGAGGGCTCGCCGATCGCCGGCCAGAACGAGCGCTCGTTCCCAGTCATCATCCAGTATGTCGACGACAAGTCGTACGTGGTGTGGCCGAAGAGCCAGCAACAGCGCGAGCCGGTGCTGCCCCTGCCCAAGACCTCGGGATTCAGCAACCAGTAGGCCGCGGCCGTAACGAACGAGGGCGCGCCGTGTTGGTCGTCGAGGGTTTGGTAAAGCGTTTCGGCGGGTTCACGGCCGTAAACAGCGTATCGTTCAAGGTCGATCAGGGCGAGATTCTCGGCCTGATCGGCCCCAACGGTTCGGGCAAGAGCACGATCTTCAACATGCTGTCGGGAACGTTCGCGCCGACGTCCGGGTCGATCCGGTTCGACGGCCGGGAAATCGCGGGCCTGCCGTCGCATCGCATCATCAACGCCGGCGTCGGGCGAACCTTCCAGATTCCGCGGCCGTTTCGCCGCCTGAGCATCTTCGAGAACGTGGTGCTGGCCGGCTATTACGGGCAGGGCAGCCACAGCCTGATACGGGCGGAGGAGGCGGCCGAGCGCGCGCTCACCATGGTCGGCCTGCCGACCGATCGCAGTGCCAGCGTCGACGGACTGGGTGCGGCCGGCCTTAAGAAACTGGAACTGGCGAAGGCGATCGCCACGGGGCCGAAGCTGCTGCTGGCCGACGAGAGCCTGGGCGGTCTCGACGAGGCCGAGATGGACCAGGCGGCCGACATGCTGCGCAAGATCCGCAGCGAACTCGGCATCACCATCATCTGGGTCGAGCACATCATGGGCGTGCTGATGAAGGTCGTGGATCGCGTCATGGTGCTGGACCACGGCGAAAAGATCTCCGAGGGCCTGCCGAGCGCGGTGTCACACGATCCCCGGGTGATCGAGGTCTATCTCGGCACGGACGCACACGCCACGCAGGCGACGGCCGCCGCCGCCGCGGCCGCCGGCCCGGCCAAGCGTTGACGGGGCCCGCAAGCATGCTCGAAGTCAGATCGATCGATGCCGGTTACGGCAGGTTCCAGGCGCTGTTCGGCATCGACCTCGACGTCAAGGCCGGCGAGGCCGTCGGCGTCATCGGGCCCAACGGGGCGGGCAAGACCACGCTGATGCGCGTGATCTCCGGCCTGATCCGTCCGACCCGGGGCACGATCGCCATGCAGGGCACCGACGTGCTGACGACCCCGCCGCACCGGATCGTCAGCCTCGGCATCGCCCACGTGCCGGAGAACCGGCGGCTGTTCCCGCGGCTCAGCGTCGAGGACAACCTGCGCATGGGCGCCTTCATGCCCGAGGCGCGGGCGCGCTATCGCGAGCGCATGGACTTCGTCTTCGACCTGTTCCCACGCATGAAGGAGCGCCGCAATCAGCTCGCCGGGACCATGTCGGGCGGCGAGCAGCAGATGTGCGCCATCGGGCGTGCGCTGATGAGCGATCCCAAGCTGCTGCTGCTCGACGAGCCGTCGGCCGGCCTCGCGCCCGTGGTCGTGCAGCAGGTGTTCGAGCTGGTGAAGCGCATCCGGGCCGGCGGCCTCACGGTGCTGATCGTCGAGCAGAACGTGCAGCAGGTGCTGCAGGTCGTCGATCGCGCCTATCTGCTGGAGGCCGGTTCGATCCGGGCGTCCGGCGCGTCAGCCGACCTGTTGGCGGACGATTCCATCCGGCAGGCGTATCTCGGCGTTTAGGTGAAGCGATGATGGAAATTTTCGACATCTACCTGCTCGAGGCGCTGGTCAACGGCATCCTGCTGGGCGGCGTGCTGGCGCTGCTCGCGCTCGGCCTCAACCTGATCTTCGGCGTCATCGACGTGACGTGGATCTGCTACGCCGAGCTGGTGATGGTCGGCATGTACGGCATGTACTACCTGTTCTCAGTGTACGGCCTGCCCTATTGGGTTGCCGCACCGATCTGCATCCTGCTGGTCGCGGCGATGGGTGCTGCCCTGCACTTCCTGGTGATAGAGCCGCTGCTGGGAGCGCCGCCGATCAACCAGCTGCTGGCGACCGGCGGCGTCCTGTTCGTGCTGCAGAGCTTCGCGACGGTGGCCTTCGGCATCGACTTCCGCAATCTCGGCATCCGTCTGCCGGTGCTGGCGCTGGGCGAGATGCACTTCAGCTACGCCCGCCTGCTGGCCTTCATCGCCGCGTTGGTCGGCATGGTCGCGGTCTATCTCTTCATGACGCGGACCTACACCGGCACCGCCATCCGCGCCATTGCCCAGGACCGCCAGATCATGGCGCTGATGGGCGTCGA
The DNA here is from genome assembly GCF_945957355.1 of uncultured Reyranella sp. GTDB lineage: Bacteria > Pseudomonadota > Alphaproteobacteria > Reyranellales > Reyranellaceae > Reyranella. The sequence goes on from NZ_CAMFKM010000015.1 coordinate 48,103, forward strand.
CACGAAGAAGATCTACCTCGTCACGTCGGCGCTCGGCGGCGGACTGGCCGGGCTTGCGGCCTGCCTGCTGGTGCTGCAGTACGACGTCCATCCCTTCGTCGGCCTGTCGTTCGGCCCGATCACCTTCCTGATCTGCGTACTGGGCGGATTGGGCAACTTCGTGGGCGGCTTCGTGGCGGCCTTCCTGTTCGCCGAGATCATCTCGCTCGGCGGCCTCTTCTCCGACCTCGAATGGGGCTACGTGCTGGCCTTCGGCTTCTTCATCGTCATGATGTTCATCCGGCCCGCGGGCCTCCTGGCGAAGCGCCCATGAACAAGCAACTCGCCTGGGGCATCGGCCTGGCGGCGCTGGTCGCGCTGCCCTTCGTGTACCGTGACCCCTACCATCTACACATCCTGGTGCTGATCCTCATCTGGTCGTTCGCCTATACGTCCTGGTCGATGATGGGGCGCTTCGGTCTGGTGTCGCTGGGCCATGGCGGCTTCATGGGCGTCGGCGCCTACGTGACGGCGCTGCTGTGGAACCATCTCGGGATCTCGCCCTGGATCGGCATTCCGGCGGCCATGCTCTGCGCCGGAGCGCTGGCGCTGGTCGTGGCCTATCCCTGCTTTCGCTTCCGCATCACCGGACATTATTTCGCACTGGTGACGCTCGCGCTGTCGGGCATCGTCCTGCAGATCATCATTGCGACCCGCGACTATACCGGCGGCTCGCTCGGCTACACGCCTGAGCGGACGAAGGGCAGCCATCTCCTGGCCCTGCAGTTCGACGACAAGGTCGTGTGGTACCTGATCGCGCTTGGCGTCTGGGCCGGTGGCCTCGCGGTCTGGTACTGGATCGACCACAGCATGAGCCGGTACGCGATGGAGGCGATCTCGGAGGACGAGGACGCAGCGGCCGCGGCCGGCGTCAACGTGACGGCCGAGAAGCTGCGCATCACCGTGATCAGTGCCGTCATGACTGCGATGGCGGGTGCTCTCTACGGCCAGTACCAGATGTTCATATCGCCCGATACGGTGAGCGGCATCGCGGTCTCCTTGCAGATGGTGTTCGCGGCTGTGGTGGGCGGCATCTACGTGGCCCTCGGGCCCACCGTGGGCGCCATCATCACCATCCTGCTGGCCGAGGTCCTGCGCATCGGCTTCGGGACCAAGGCCGTCGGCTGGGACAATCTGGTCTACGGCGTCCTGCTGGTCCTGTTCATCATCTTCCTTCCGAAGGGTATTCTCGGCAGCCTGCTCGCCCGGCTGAAGTCGCCCGGCAAGCCTCAGCCCTGATGCCGGTCGGCTCGCAGCGATAGCGCGGCGATCTCCAGCGGCGCGTCGCGGCCGCGGATCGTGAGTGTCGGCAGCGGCTCGACCTGCAGATCGCGCGGAAGGCGCGAGTGCTCCAGCATATCGGCGGAGACGAGCACGTCGTGGCCGAGGGCCTTGGACGATTCGAGCAGGCGTGCCGCTACGTTGAGCGTGTCTCCGACATAGGCGATCTCTCTGCGCACGTCGCCGATTTCGCCGGCGACGATCACTCCGCAATGCAGCGCCGCACGAAACTCGGGGACCGCACCGAACCTGTCGCGGTAGCGCGCAGCGTTGCGGGAGATGTTCTGGCGGGCAAGGAATGGGCAACCGAGACAGTCGTCTCCACTGAGCGCGAGCCCCTCCGGCCAGGTCAGGATCGCCTCGTCTCCCACGTATTTGTGGATTTCCGCATCGCACTCCAGGGCGGCGTCGGCGATGTCACGGAAGAAGGCATTGAGCAGTTCGTGGAACCGGATCGCGCCAAGCTTCTCCGCGAGCCCGGTCGAATCCTTCATGTCGATCAGCAGAAACGCCCTGCGCTCGCTTCGCGGTCGGGCATAGCGCCCGAGCAGCAGGTTCTTCAGGGTGCCGAAACCCAGCAGGCGGCCCGTCTCGATGATGAGGTTGCCGACCACCGACATGCCGAGCGAGAAGAGCAGGGAGTTCTGGAAGATCGGATCGAAAATGACGAATTGCCGGTTTCCGATCGACATCAGGAGGCGCGAAAGGATCAGGCCGGCGACAATGACGACGCAATAGAACACGACCTTTACGAGGAAATAGCCGGCGAGCGGCAGGCCGCGCATCCAGGCAAGCGAATGGATGCGCGCGCGGCGCACTTCGAAGAAGGCGATCGGCGTGGCGATCAGCAGGGACGTGAGGACGCCCTGCACGGCGCCCATCAGGGGTGGGTCGTCGGCAGGAGCCACCGCGTAGCCGAAATAGGCGCTGATGACGGCGCTTGTCAGGCAGATCCAGAGGATGATCCGCCATTCACGCCGGTTGCGCCCCGACATCGTCATGCGGGGCCGTTAGGCATCCGGTCGAGCGCCCGCTCGAACGTGGCGTGATCGACATTGCCGCCCGAGCAGACGACGGCCACGGCGCGGCCCTTTACAGGCAGCTTCCCGGTTAGGGCGGCGGCCAGCGCAACGGCGCCACCGGGCTCGACCACCAGCTTGAACTCGCGGAAGGCCAGTTCCATGGCGTCCAGCACTTCGTCGTCCGTGACGACAAGGCCCGGCCCCAGCACCTGCTGCGCCAGCGGGAAGGTGACATCGCCCGGCGTCGGCGCCAGCAGCGCATCGCAGATCGAGCCGGAGAGCTTCTCGTTCTTCTGCTTGGTGCCCGATGCTAGCGAGCGGGCGAGATCGTCGAAGCCGGCGGGCTCGCCAGCATGCACCGTGGTCGTCGGGCTGATGCCCTTGACGCCCAGCGCCACGCCGGTCGCCAGGCCTCCGCCGGAGCAGGGCGCAGCGACCGCATCGAGGGCGACGCCCAGCGCCCTGGCCTGCTCGGCGATCTCGAGGCCAGCGGTGCCCTGGCCCGTCAGGATCCAGGGATGATCGTAGGGCGGCACGATGGTGGCGCCGGTCGTGGCGGCGATGCCTTCGCCGATCGCTTCCCGGCTGTCCTTCACGCGGTCGTACAGCACGACCTCCGCGCCGCTCGCACGGGTGTTGGCGACCTTCAGCGCGGGCGCATCGGCCGGCATGACGATGGTGGCCTTGGTGCCGAGCAGGCGGGCCGCCTCGGCCAACCCCTGGGCATGGTTGCCCGACGACCAGCCGACGACGCCCTTGGCGCGATCGGCCTCGCTCATCGAGGCGAGGAAGTTGTAGGCGCCGCGCAGCTTGAACGAGCCGGTGCGCTGCAGGCACTCCGCCTTGAGGAACAGGCGGCCGCCGAGCCGCCGGTTGACCCGCTCGTTCTCGAGCAGCGGCGTACGGATCGTGACGCCCTCCAGTCGGCGGGCAGCGGCCTGGACATCAGCAAAAGTCGGAAGCGAACTCATCGTCGAACACCAATCAGGTCAGGTAGGTCGGAAAGATCGCGGATTTGGGCCGCGAGCGTGCCGGGCAGGTTGTCGTCGGGCGCGCCGGTCCGGTTCACCCAGACGGCGCGGAAGCCGAACTGCGCGGCGCCATGCGCGTCCCAGCAGTTCGAGGAGAGGAAACATACTTTGTCAGGCGTCACGCCACATCGTGCCTCGACCAGCCGATAGACGCGCGGATCGGGTTTGAAGACGCCCGCCTCGTCGACGCTCAGCACCGCCTCGAAATGACCGGCAAGGCCCGAGGCCGTCACCATCGGGTCGAGCATGCCGGAATTGCCGTTGGACAGGATCGCGGCCCGCTTGCCCGCGCGCGACAGGCACGCCAGCATCCCCGGCGCCTCGGGAAACGGATCGAGGGCGAGGTAGGCGCCCATCAGCCGCTCGCGCACGGCGGGATCGGCGATGCGATGGGCCGCCAGGCAATGGTCGAGCGCTTCTCCCGTCACCTGCCAGAAGGGCGCATAGGCGCCCATGGCGTTGCGCAGCCACGTGTACTGGATCTGCTTGGTCCGCCACAGCTCGGACAGGGCATCCGCCGAACGTCCGAGCGCCCTGCGATGGCGTACCACCGCCGAGTTGAAGTCGAACAGCGTACCGTAGGCGTCGAAGACGCACATCTCGACGCCTGGCAGGATGACGGCCATTCAATTGCTCCGCAGCGGCCCAGACCGTAGGCTAACAAGCATGTTCATCGCCATCGTTCAAATCCCCATGTCGAAACGTCCACGCGACGCCGCCGTCGAGGCCGCCACCAAATCGGCGCCGACCTATACCGCACTCGGCGCGAAGGGCCTCCTGAAGAAGTACTATCTCAACGGAGAGGCGGGCGGCGGCGGTGTCTATCTCTGGGCCTCGGAAGCGGCGGCCCGAGCCTGGTACACGCCGGAGTGGGAGGCGCGCATGGAAGCGGCCTTCGGCGCCAGGCCGGTCGTCACCTACTATGACAATCACGTCGTGGTGGACAACGAAGCCGGCCAGGTTCGAATCGACCAGTCTTGACGGCGCAACCGCGGTTGCGCGCGTCCATCAGACCACCGGGAGAAGACAATGCAGAAGCGCAAGCTCGGCCGGACGGGCCTTGAGGTTTCGGTGCTTGGCTATGGCGCCGGCGCGGTCGGTGGATTGTTCACCAAGGGGGCCGCGGCGGACCAGGAGCGCGCCGCGGCGCGCGCGATCGAGGCCGGAATCAACTATTTCGACACGGCGGCGAAATATGGCGATGGCGAATCGGAAAAGAATCTCGGCCGCGTACTGAGGGCGCTGAAGGCCGATGTTGTGGTCGGCACCAAGTTCCGCCTGACCGCCGCGGACCGCGCCGACGTCGCGGGTCTGGTCACCCGTTCGACCGAGGAAAGCTTGAAGCGGATGGGCCGGGACCATGTCGACCTGCTGCAGCTCCACAACCCACTGGCGGCCACGGACGGCGGGGACAAACTGGATGTCGACATCGCCCTGAACGAAGTCGTGCCGGCGCTCGAGAAGCTGCGGAAGGAGGGAAAGACCCGCTTCATCGGCTTCAGCGGCGTGGGCGAGCCCGCGGCCCTGATGAAGGCCGTCGACTCGAAACTCTTCGACACGGTGCAGGTCGTCTACAACGCGCTGAATCCCAGTGCCGGCGGACCGATGCCCAAGGGCGCGCCCGGCCTCGACTATGGCCGCCTGCTCGACAGGGCCCAAGCGGCCGGCATGGGGACGATCGTCATCCGTGCATTGGCCGGTGGCGCGCTTTCCGGAACCATGGACCGTCATCCGCTCGCCCAGCAACAGGTCCCGCCGATCGGCTCCGCCCCGGATTTCGCGGGCGATGTGGCGCGCGCGCGCGATTTGGAGCCTCTGGCAAAGGAGGCAGGGGCTGCAAGCCTGGCCGAGCTCGGCGAGCGGTTCGTGATCTCGCATCCGGCCGTGTCGACGATGCTGGTCGGTTACTCGACGTTGCAGCACCTCGAGGAAGCGATCGCCGCGGTGAACAAGGGGCCGCTGCCGGAAGCCGTCCTGAAGCGCATCGGGTGAATCTCCGGAAGAGTCCGTCGTTCCCGGTGGTCATGGCGCGCTCGCTTCCTTCCCGTCGTCGCGCAGCCAGACGTAGATGGCCGGGATCACCAGCACCGTGAGGGCGGTGGAGGATGCGAGCCCGAATACCATGGAGATCGCCAACCCCTGGAAGATCGGGTCGGTGAGGATGAAAGCGGCGCCGATCATGGCTGCGGCGGCCGTCAGGAAGATCGGCTTGAAGCGGATTGCGCCCGCTTCGAGCAGGGCGTCGCGCAGGCCAGCGCCCTCGGCGCGACGATGCTGGATGAAATCGACCAGCAGGATCGAGTTGCGCACGATGATGCCGGCGAGGGCGATGAAGCCGATCATCGACGTGGCGGTGAACGGCGCGCCGAACATCCAGTGACCCAGCACGATGCCGATGAGGGTGAGCGGCACGGGCGTCAGGATCACCAGCGGCAGGCGGTAGGAGCCGAACTGGGCCACGACCAGCAGGTAGATGCCGAGGATGGCTACGCCGAAGGCGGCGCCCATGTCGCGGAAGGTGACATAGGTCACCTCCCATTCACCGTCCCAGAGCAGAGCGGAACCGGACTCGTCGGTCGGCTGGCCGTGATAGAGGATTTTGGGCGGCCCGGCCTTGCCCCAGTCGAGCTTGGCGATCTCGTCCTCGACGGCAAGCATGCCGTAAATCGGGGCCTCGAAACGGCCGGCCACCTCGGCCTGCACCATCTCGGCGAAGCGACCGTCCCGCCGGAACAGCGTGTAGGAAGCGGGCTCGCGCTTGACCGTCACGACGTCACCCAGTTCGACGTTCGCCCCCTGTCGGCGCGTGCCGCCCGCGGGCAGCGGCGTCGACAGGATGCGTTCGCTGAGCGACTCGGCGCTGCGCGGCAGCTTGACCACGATCTCGATGGGTTTCGCATTGTGGCTGCGCTGCGAATAGCCGACCTTCACCCCGCCGATGATGGCGGCAATGGTGTCGTACACGGCCTGTTCCTCGACGCCGTAGAATTCGAGATTCTCCTGGTTGATCGAGAAGCGCAGGCGTTCGCCGGGCGGACGGAAGGTATCGTCTAGGTCGACGACGAACGGCACCTTCGCGAAGGCCTCGCGGACTTTGATCGCGGTCTCGCGGCGCGTCTTCTCGTCAGGACTGTAGATCTCGGCCAGCAAGGTGGCGAGGACGGGCGGGCCGGGCGGCACTTCGACGACCTTGACCACGCTGCCCTCTGGCCGGTCGAGCCCGTCCAGTCGCTTGCGCACGTCGAGGGCGATCGCGTGGCTGGCGCGGGCGCGCTTGTCCTTCGGCAGGAGATTGATCTGGAGGTCACCTTGCTGGGGCGACGCCCGGAGATAGGAGTGGCGCACGAGGCCGTTGAAGTTGAACGGCGCAGCTGTTCCCGCATGGACCTGGATCGAGGTCATCTCCGGCAGGTCCTTGAGGCGACGGGCGGCCGCCATCAGGAAACGGTCGGTCTCCTCCAGGGTCGTGCCCTGCGGCAGGTCCACGACGACCTGGAGTTCGGACTTGTTGTCGAAGGGCAGCAGCTTGACCGCGACGTCGCGGGTGAAGAACAGCACGCAGACCGCGGCCGTCGCGAGTCCGACGATCAGCAGGAACAAGCCCGAACGCCGGCGGCCCCGCAGCAGCGGCCGGGCGATACTGAGGAAGAGCCGGCCAAGCATGCCCGCCTCGCCGTGGCCGTGGGCTGCCCCCGCGGCCGGCGATGCCTTGGCGAAATGGCGTCCGGCGACGCGGTACAGCAGCCACGGTGTGATGACGACGGCGACGAAGAACGAGAAGATCATGGCCATCGAGGCGTTGGCCGGGATCGGGCTCATGTACGGGCCCATAAGGCCGCTCACGAACATCATGGGCAGGAGAGCCACGATGATGGTGAGCGTGGCCACGATGGTGGGATTGCCGACCTCCGAAACCGCCTCGATCGCGGTGGTCTTGAGATCGGCTCCTCCACGCGCCTGCCAATGCCGCACGATGTTCTCGACCACGACGATCGCGTCGTCGACGAGGATGCCGATCGAGAAGATCAGGGCGAACAGGCTGACGCGGTTGATGGTGTAGCCCATCAGCCATGAGGCGAAGAGGGTGAGCAGGATCGTGGTCGGGATCACCACCAGGACGACGACGCCTTCGCGCCAGCCGACGGTGACGGCGATCAGCAGCACGATCGAAACGGTCGCGAGGGCCAGATGGAACAGGAGTTCGTCGGCCTTCTCGGTTGCCGTCTCGCCGTAATTCCGGCTGACCGTGACGGTGACGTCGTCGGGCACGAGGGCGCCCTGCACCGATTTCAGCCGCTCCAGGATCTGGTCGGCGACGATGACCGCATTGGCGCCGCTGCGCTTTGCGAAGGCCAGCGTCACCATGGGCCGGGTCTCGAGTTCGCCCGAGGCGCCTCGGGTGAGGGTCCAGGTTCGGTGGCCGGGCTCGGCGGCACCGACGACGATGGTGGCAACGTCCTTGACGTAGACAGGACGGCCGTCGCGCGACGTGAGCAGGAGCAGGCCGACGTCGGGCACGCCCTGCAGGGTCTGACCGACGACCACGGGCACGGTACGGTTGAGCTGGCGGAACGCGCCGGCCACGAACGAACGGTTGGCGTTGGCCAGCTTGTCGACGAGCTGGTTGAGCGTGATTCCATACAGCGCCAGCCGCTCCGGGTCGGGCTCGACGCGGATCTGGTTGGGGCTGCCGCCGACGATGTAGCTGAGGCCGACATCGTCGGTTTTGACGAGTTCGTGGCGCAGCTCGTCGGCGATCTGGAACAGACCATTGCCGGTCCAGCGTGCCGCCGCGCCAGGCTTCGGCTCGAGCGTCAGGGTGATGATCGCCACGTCGTTGATGCCGCGGCCGACGATCAGCGGCTCGGGGATACCCTTGGGCAGATCGACGATGTTGGCCCGGATCTTCTCGTGGATGCGCAGCAGGGCGGCATCTTCCGACGTACCCACCAGGAAGCGCGCGGTCACCAGCACAGCGTCGTCCTGGGTGAACGAATAGACGTGTTCCACGCCGTTGATCGCCTTGACGATGTCCTCGAGCGGCTTGGTGATCAGCTCAATGGCGTCACCGGCCTTGTAGCCGTTGGCCGCCACCTGGATATCGACCATCGGGACGCTGATCTGGGGTTCTTCTTCCCGCGGCAGCGACAGCAATGCCAGCGTTCCCACGAGCACAGCCGCCACGAGGAAGAGCGGCGTCAGGGGCGAGGAGATCGAGGCGCGGGTCAGCGCGCCGGAGATTCCGAGCTTCATGGCCGGGCCACCACGTCGCCCTCGTTGAGACCCGAGAGCACCTCGATGCCGCCGTCGACCGGCAGTCCGGGCTGAACCACGACCTCGGTGCCGTCCTTCAGCTTCACGTAGCTGACGCCGTAGCGGCGGTAGACAAGTCCGGCCGGCACCACCAGCGCGTCGCGCTTGCCGGTGGCGACATAGACCCGCGTGCGTTCGCCGACGAAGAAGTCGCCCAGACCGTCGACTTCGGCATCCGCAATCACCCGCCCTTGGTCGATCTGCGGATAGACCAGCCGCACGCGGCCCCGGCGCAGCGTCTCCTGATCCTGCTGTTGGAGGCCACGAGATCCCACGAGGATCTCGTCGCCTGCCTTCATGAACCGGGCGTGCCGTTCGGGAAGCTGTAGGCGGAGGATGTAGTTGTCGGTGGCCAGGGTGGCGATCGTCTCGCCCGGCAGCACGACACTGCCGACCGATACGGGAACCTTGAGTATGCGGCCAGATGCCGGCGCCAGAACGGCGCCCTCCGTCGATTGCTGCTCGACGACCTCGCGATCCGAGCGCAGCGCCAGGTAGGTTCGCTCGGCCACGCTGAGGCGCGTGCGTGCCTGATCGAGCTGGGATTGGGAGACAGTGCCCGAAGTCCGCAGTTGTTCTATGCGGTTCAGGTCGATCTGGGCCTGCTCGCGTGCCGCGCTCTGCGCCTGGATACGCGATTCGAGCGCCTGGATCTGCAGGGCGAGCTTAGGATCCACTACGAGGGCAATGCGGTCTCCCGCGGCTACCTGGTCGCCCTCGCGCACGGAGAGTGCGACGATGGTGCCGCCGATGCGCGCGCGGGCAACCAGCTCCCGGACCGGTTCCACCGTGGCGATTACGGCCTTTCGATCGTCGACCTGCTGGCGGGTGACGGCCTGCTGGGCGACGGCGGGCGAGAGGAGGCCCGCTATCAGAAGCGTGGCGGCGGCGGTCGTGCGGATCATGTTGCGTTCCTCGCTGGCAGCCCTCCTTGCGGCGGGCTTGACATATATATTAGCAAAATCTAAATTAGCAATCATGAATATAGAGGAGCTTCGATCCCGCGCCGGCGAGGCGGCTTCCTTCCTGAAGTCGATCGCTAACGACCGGCGTCTGATCATCCTGTGCGAGCTCTTGAACGGCGAACGCTCCGTGGGCGAGCTCGAGCGCATCGTCGGACTCAGCCAGTCGGCGCTGTCGCAGCATCTTGCCAGGCTGCGCGACGCCGGACTGGTCAGGGCGCGCCGGGAGTCGCAGTCGATTCACTATTCGCTGGCCGACAGCAGCGTCGCCGCGGTGATCGGTGTTCTGCAGGGTGTCTATTGTCGGCCGGCGCATCGCCGGTAACGTGAGGAGGAGAGAAACATGTCGATCGACCGTGCCGTGATGGCCTTTGCCGGAATGATGGTCCTGGTCAGCCTCGCGCTGAGCCAGCTCCACAGCCCCTACTGGCTGCTGTTCACCGCCTTCGTCGGGCTCAACCTCGTGCAGGCCTCGTTCACCGGCTTCTGTCCCGCGGCGATGATCTTCAAGCGCCTCGGCTGCAAGGCCGGCACCGCTTTCTCCTGACGCTTGCGGATAAATGACCTCGCTGCGCTCGATGGGGCGACTGTGCTTCATCGGTGCAGCATGGACATTGGGCACTGGAGTTCCTTGATGCATCGCAAGGCCCGCTACCGCTGGATGTGAAACGCTGCTGCCTTGAAGATCGGAGGATGCCATGCCGAAGATCGTCGTTGTCGGTGCTGGAATCGGCGGAATTTCGATGGCGTACGAACTGCGGACGGTGGTCGGCCGCGCAGCAGACATCATGATCGTGTCCGATTCTCAGTGGTTCCACTTCGTGCCATCCAATCCCTGGGTCGCCTTGCGTTGGCGCAAGCCCGAGGACATCAAGGTCCATCTGCCGGAGGTGCTGGAGAAGCTCGGCATCGGCTTCGATGCCAGCGGTGCGAAGCGTGTCCATCCCGCCGAGAACGCCATCGAGTTGAACGACGGCCGCCGGATTACCTACGATTATCTGGTCATTGCGACCGGGCCGGCGCTCGCCTTCGACGAAGTACCGGGCCTGGGTCCGGACGCACACAGCCTCTCGGTCTGTCATGTCGACCATGCCGAGGCGGCGGCAGAGCGGTGGGAGAAGTTCTGTGTCGATCCCGGTCCGGTCGTCGTCGGCGCGGTGCAGGGTGCTTCCTGCTTCGGCCCAGCCTACGAATTCGCCCTGATGTTGAGCACCGACCTGCGCCGGCGCAAGATTCGAGACCGCGTGCCGATCACCTTCGTGACCGCCGAGCCCTATATCGGCCACCTCGGGCTGGGTGGGGTTGGCGACACCAAGGGCCTGCTCGAATCAGTGCTGCGCGATCACAACATCAAATGGGTGACCAGCGTGCGGATCGACCGGGTCGAGGCGGATGCCGTCGAATGCACCGAGATCGTGGGGGAGGGCAAGCCCGGTCCCCAGCATCGCCTTCCGGCCAGGCTCGCGATGCTCATTCCGGCATTCCGCGGCGTCTCCTGCCTCATGGGTGACGACGGCAAGGGGTTGCCAGGCCTCGCCAATCCGCGCGGCTTCGTGCTGGTCGACAAGCACCAGCGCAACCCGGCGTACGGGAACGTCTTTGCCGTCGGCGTCTGCATCGCCATCCCACCCTACGAACAGACCCCGGTGCCGGTTGGCGTTCCCAAGACCGGCTACATGATCGAATCGATGGTCGCGGCGGTTGCGCAGAATATCGCAGCCCTGATCGCCGGCCGCACGCCATCGAGCGAACCCACCTGGAATGCCGTCTGCCTCGCCGACTTCGGCAACGACGGCGTGGCCTTCGTCGCGCTGCCCCAGATCCCTCCACGCAACGTCAACTGGTCGAGCCGTGGCTACTGGGTGCATGCGGCCAAGGTCGGCTTCGAGAAGTATTTCCTGCACAAGGTGCGCAGCGGTGCCGCCGAGCCGGCATACGAGCGATTGATGATGAAGCTTCTTGGCGTCGACCGCCTGCGCCCGGAACACGATGAAACGCAGCCGCCTGGACGCGCGGCCTGAAAGGAGACACGACATGTCCTATTACATCGGCACGACCCTCGGCCCGGATTTTGACGAGGCGGTGCGCCGTACCACGGCGGCACTCAAGGAAGAGGGGTTCGGTGTCCTCACCGAGATCGACGTTGCCGATACGCTGAAGAAGAAGATCGGCGTCGACTTCCGACGCTACCGGATTCTCGGCGCCTGCAATCCCAAGCTCGCCCACGAGGCGCTGCAGATCGAAGGCAACATCGGCACCATGCTGCCGTGCAATGTCGTGATCCAAGAAGCACCGGACGGGAGGGTCGAGGTCGCGGCGATCGATCCCGTGGCCTCGATGATGGCGGTCGAGAATCCCCGTCTCAAGCAGGCAGCAGAACAGGTCCGCGAGAAGCTGCAGAAGGTGGTGTCGCGCCTCTGAAGCGCGCAATGCTCGCCGGTTCCGGCAGGATAGAGACCGCTCTACTGCCGCTGAGGCTTCACCGCGCCAGCGCGTCGCGCGTCCAGCGCTCGATGGCGCTCGCGTCCATGGCGCCGGACTGGCGGGCGATCGGCTTGCCGTGATGGAACAGGATCATCGTCGGGATCCCCTGAATGCCGAACCGTTGCGCGAGGTCCTGCTCCTCGTCCGTATTGATCTTCGCCAGCCGCACGGCGGGTTCGAGCCGGGCCGCCGCGCGCTCGAACTGAGGCGCCATGGCCTTGCAGGGCCCGCACCAGGGTGCCCAGAAGTCGACAAGCACCGGGAGATCGCTCTTTGTGGCGTGCGCTTCGAAGCTGCGCGCATCGAGGGCGACGGGATGGCCGTCGAACAGCGGCGAGCCGCACTGGCCGCACTTGCCTTTGTTACCCGCCGCCAGCCTCTCCCGCGGAAAGCGGTTCAGGGTGCTGCAGCGGGGACAGGCGAGGAGCAGGGCATCGGTCATGGTGTACCTCGAAGCGTTCCAATCATGTTGCCGTCACAACGGCAGCGCGGGCCTTGATGCGGATCAACGCCGCGCCGCACCGGACGTTTCCGACATGCCGGTTCTATGACCGGCCGACGGCCGGAGGCACCGTCTGGAACGGGCCGTTGAGACGGCTGCGATAGACGGTGACCGCCTCCATGATGCGCTGCACGTAGTTGCGCGTCTCGCGGAAGGGGATCATTTCGATCCAGTCGATCATGTCGATCTTGGCGGTGCGCGGGTCGCCGCCGGCCTCGATCCAGCGCGCCACCCGGTTGGGGCCGGCATTATAGGCCGCCAGCGCCAACTCGTAGGAACCTCCGAAACGCTGCAGCATCTCGGCGAGATACTGGCTGCCCAGCTGGACATTGTAGGCCGGATCGCGCGTGAGCTTGTCCTGGATGAACGGTACTTTCGCGCGGCCGGCCACGTCGCGCGCCGTGCCGGGCAGGAGCTGCATCAGACCGAGGGCGCCCGACGTCGAGACCGCGCCGGCATTGAACGAGCTTTCCTGCTTGGCGAGCGCCAGGGCCAGCGCCCGTTCGATCGACCCGGTGGCGCCGAGATCGACGATGGGAAATGCCGCGTCGAACAGCACCACGCCATTCTCCGCGCCGCGGCGGGCCACCGTGAGCCCGACATCGGGACGCTTGAGGTCGAGGGAGAGTTGCGCCAGCAGCGCCACCTCGCCCGGCGACGTGACCGCGCGGGCGAGGCGCAGCAGGAACGGCCGGGCCCGGTCGTACTCCTCGACCTGGCCGAGATAGCGCGCCATCGTCGCGAGCTCGCGACCGGCCAGCGCCTGCTTGTCGGCAGCGGTGGGCACGGGATCCACCGGGAACTTCGGGCTGACGCCCTGAAGTTTCCTGGCGGCGAGCTGGCCATAGAAGGTCTGGCCGTAGCCGGCGGCGCGCGTGTACCAGTCGTTGGAGTCCTTGGTCTGCCTGGCCGCCTCATAGGTACGCGCCAGCCAATAGGCGCCGCGGCTCTTCGACAGATCGGTCGAGACACCATCGTACAGCGTGGAGAAATGTTTCAGCGCTACCGCCGGCTTCTTGAGCTGGCGGAGCGCAATCCAGCCGGCGAGGAACTCGGCCTCGGCAAAGGCAACGCCCTTGGTGAGACCGTGACCGATGGCGACGGCGTAGGCGTCGGCGGGCCGGTTGGCATCCAGCAGACCGCGCACGACGAGGTTGCGCTCGGTCCACCAGGCGTCGGTCTGGTTGGGGATCGATCCGGAAAGAGCGGCCTTTGCCTCGTCGAGCGTTCCCGTGCGCCGGATCCACTGCAAGCGCTCCAGGCGAAGCGGCGCTTCCGCGAGACGCGCCGGGGCCACGGCCTTCAGGAGCGTGCCGGCGTCGGCCGCGCGCGTCGCCATGGCGAGGCGGGCATTGGCGATCGGCTGATAGTCGGGCGGCAACTTCGGCACGAGATCGCGCGCCACCTGGGGGCGGCCTTCACGCAGGATGCGGTCGAAGCGGGCGATCTGGTCCGGGGCTGTCAGCAGCTGGGCGTAGCGATTGAGGAAATCGTTCTCGTCTGAACTGCGCAGCGTGGCGTTCTGCCAGGTGTCGCGGGCGAAGCGGGCGACGTCGTTGGGCGCCGCCGTGCCGGCCGCCTCGAGCCGGCGCATGTGGCCGGTGCTGGTGAGCGGCGGGAAGGCCGTGAAGTAGCGGACGACGTCCGTGGCGGGAGTCTCGGGTCCGATCCGGTCCTCCGCCTGGCGGCGCAGGACCTCAGGCTCGGGCCAGTCGGGCTGCTCGCGCAGGAAGCGCCAGGTCGCGGCGAAGCTCGCCTCGGTCCGGGGGGCAAGCCGCAGGATGCTCCAGGCGACATAGCGATCGAGCAGGGTATTGCGGAAGTTGCTGACGACAGCTCGCGCATCGCTCCACCGGCCGTCGTCGATCGCTTTCAGTGCCGTCGAGAAGGCCGCGACTTCCGCCGTGTTGAGCGGATTGGCGGCAACGGCCTGTGCGGGCGGCGCTGAGGCCGGCGACGGCGCACTTCCCTGCACGGATGATGCGGGCGGTGGCGCCGACGAAGGTGGAGGATCAGGCTTTTCGACGTCGCCCGGCAGCCGCCGCACGCCGGTGGTCGGCGCGGCCGGCTGGGCCAGGGCGGGGGAGACCGCGAGCAGCGTCGCCAGCAGGATGAGGGGGGATTTCATGTGTTTCACGCCAGGAATCGTAGGCAGGGAGTTGCGGCATCACAATGGCATGTTGCTCACCTTGCAGCGCCAAACCCCGGAGCCTAGAGTGGATCTTCAAGGGAAAATCGGAGGAAAGCCATGTTCACCGGATCGCTCGTTGCGCTGATTACGCCGTTCAAGAACGGATCGGTGGACGAGAAGGGATTCGAGAAGTTCGTGGCCTGGCAGATCGAGGAAGGCACCGACGGGCTGGTTCCGTGCGGCACCACCGGTGAATCGCCGACCCTCTCGATGGAAGAGCATAAGCGCGTCATCGACATCTGCATCAGCGCGGCCAAAGGGTCGGGCGTGCCGGTCATTGCCGGCACGGGCTCGAACTCGACCGCCGAGGCGATCGAACTCACCCAGCACGCCAAGAAGGCCGGTGCCGACGGCGCCATGCTGGTCGTGCCCTATTACAACAAGCCGACACAGGAAGGCCTGTTCCAGCACTTCAAGGCGGTGGCCGACGCCGTCGACATCCCCATCCTGCTCTACAATGTGCCGCCGCGTACCGGCGGCGACATGCAGGTCGAGACGGTGATCAGGCTCTCGCAGGTCCGGAACATCGTGGGCATCAAGGATGCGAGCTACGACATGGCCCGCCCGACCCTGACCCGCCTCAGGGCCAAGAAGGGCTTCGTGCAGCTCTCGGGCGAGGATGCGAGCGCCCTCGGCTTCCTGGCGCAGGGCGGCGACGGGTGCATCTCGGTGACGGCCAACGTCGCGCCGCGCCTGTGTGGCGACATGCACGATGCGTGGAAGAAGCGCGATCTCGACAAGGCGTTCGAGTTGCAGGACCGGCTGATGCCGCTGCACAAGGCCATGTTTTGCGAGACCAGCCCGGGTCCGGTGAAATACGCCGCCGAGCTGATCGGCCAGTGCAGCGCCGAAATGCGCCTCCCGATGGTGCCGATCGCCGAGAGCAGCAAAAAGGCCGTGCGCGAGGCCATGGTACAGGCCGGCCTCATTAACTAGATTAAGACTCCTAGAAGCTCACCGAGAGTCCTGTGGCCGCTAAACCGGAACTGGACCGCACCGTTGTGGCCCAGAACCGCAAGGCGCGGCACAACTACTTCATCGAAGAGACCTTCGAGGCCGGCCTGGCATTGACCGGGACCGAGGTGAAGTCGCTGCGCGGCGGGCGCAGTACGATTGCCGAATCCTATGTGACGGAAGAGGGCGGCGAGGCCTGGCTGGTCAACGCCAACATCCCGATCTACGCCTCCGGCAACCGCAACAATCACGAGCCGCGCCGGGCGCGCAAACTGCTGCTGCACCGGGGCCAGATCAACAAGCTGATCGGCGCCATCCAGCGCGAGGGCCGCACGGTCGTGCCGTTGCAGGTCTATTTCAATCCGCGCGGCCGGGCCAAGATCGAGATCGCGCTGGCCACCGGCAAGCAGGCGCACGACAAGCGCCAGTCGATCAAGGATCGCGACTGGCAGCGCCAGCGCGCCCGGATGATGTCGTCCCGCCGATAGGGCGAAGGAGCAGGCGATGAGTACAGTCCTGATCACCGGCGCCGCCCGCGGCCTGGGACTCGACTTCGTGAAGCGGTACGCCGCCAAGGGCTGGAAGGTGCATGCCTGTGCCCGCACGCCAGATGCACTGGGCGGGGTGAAAGGCGACATCCATCCCCACAAGCTCGAGGTCACCGACTACGCCGCCGTGAAGGCGCTGGCGGCGAAGCTCAAGGGCGAGGCGATCGACGTGCTGATCTGCAACGCCGGCATCTCCGGCAAGGAGGCCACAGTCCTCGGTTCGCTCGATCCAGCGGTCTGGCGCGAGACGTTCGAGGTCAACGCGCTGGCGCCGCTGATGATGGCCGAATCGTTTGCCGACCATGTCGCGTCGTCCAGGGACCGCAAGCTGGTGGCCATCTCCAGCCGGCTCGGCAGTATCACCTTCGCCGACAATGGCCGCTATTCCTATCGCGCCAGCAAGGCGGCGCTGAACATGGAATGGAAGGGCCTGTCGATCGATCTCGCGTCGAAGGGCGTGATCTGCGTCGTCCTGCATCCGGGCTGGGTGCAGACCGACATGGGCGGCTCTGCAGCGACGCTCACCATCGAGCAGAGCGTGCCTGCCATGGTGAAGGTGATCGACGGGCTGAAGCCCGCCGACAATGGCCGCTTCCTGAATTACGACGGCACCGAGTTGCCCTGGTAGCCATGCTGCTCAACGAGGAACAGATACTCATCCGCGACACCGCCCGCGCTTTTGCGCAGGAGCAGGTGTTGCCCCATGTCCGGGCCTGGGAGGCCGCCGGCGAGATCCCGCGGTCCCTGCTGGCCGAGATGGGGCGCCTCGGTTTCATGGGCATGACGGTGCCCGCCGAATGGGGCGGGGCCGGTGCCGACATGGTGTCCTACGTGCTGGCTTTGGAGGAGATCGCGGCGGCCGACGGCGGCCTGTCGACGGTGATGAGCGTCAACAACTCGCCCGACTGCGCCGCGTTGCTGGCCTACGGGTCGGACGAGCAGAAGGAAAGGTGGCTGAAGCCGCTGGCGCGTGGCGAGATGCTGGGCGCCTTCTGCCTCACCGAGCCGCACGCGGGCTCCGATGCCTCCAACCTGAAGACGCGGGCCGAGCGGCGCGGCAACGGCTGGGTGCTGAACGGGGTGAAGCAGTTCATCACCTCGGGCCGCACCGCCGACATGGCGCTGGTCTTCGCCGTCACCGATCCGTCTTCGCCCAAGCGCGGCATTTCATGCTTCATCGTGCCGACCGACACGCCGGGCTATCGCGTTGCCTCGGTCGAGAAGAAACTCGGCCAGAAATCTTCCGACACCTGCCAGATCGCCTTCGAGGACTGCACCGTCGGCGCGGACGCGATGCTGGGCGGAGAGGGCGAGGGCTATCGCGTGGCGCTGGCCAACCTGTCGGTCGGGCGCATCGGCATCGCAGCGCAGTCGGTGGGCATGGCGCGCGCCGCCTTCGAGGCCGCACGCAGCTACGCCCAGGAGCGCGAAGCCTTCGGCACGAAGATCGTGAACCATCAGGCGGTCCTGTTCCGGCTGGCCGACATGGCCACCAAGGTCACGGTCGCCCGGCAGATGGTGCTGCATGCGGCAACATTGCGCGATGCCGGCCGTCCATGCCTCACCGAGGCCGCAATGGCGAAGCTATATGCATCCGAGATGGCCGAGGAAGTGTGCTCGGCCGCAATTCAGATCCACGGCGGGTACGGTTACGTCTCCGACTATCTGGTGGAGAAGATCTGGAGAGATGTGCGCGTCTGCCAGATCTACGAGGGCACCAGCGACGTCCAGCGCATCCTGATCGGCCGTGGCTTGGCTGCCTTATAGGCTCGCGCCTTTCGCTTGTTCCCGGGCACGCAGCGTGCGAACATCACGCCGTGTGAAGGCCGCTGAAAGCGGTTTTGGGGAGCTGGGGGGAGCCGGGCGACGGATGGTGTCGGTCGTGCGCCGTAACATTGTGAAACTCATTGCACTCGCCGCGGCACTGCTGCCGGTGACGGGCACCGTTTTCGCCCAGGATACCAAGGCGGTTCCCAAGAACGTGGCCGCGCCGTCGACCACGCGGGTCATCCAGATGCAGACGGCCTTCAATCCGGCCTTGCCGGGCTCCGGCGAAGGCGTCCGCGTCTTCACCCGGTCGGTGAAGCACATGACGGCCGGTGCCGTCGCCATCAAGATCCTGGAGCCGGGCCGGGTCGCGCCGACGGCCGAGATGCTCGACGCCATCGTCGCGGGCGATCTCGAGGCCGCCTTCACCTGGTCGGGCTACGCCGCCAGCAAGGCGCCCGTATTCAACATCTTCGCCACGGTGCCGTTCGGGCTCGGGCCGGAGGATATGATCTCCTGGATGCTGGAGGGCGACGGCGCCCGCATCCACCGCGACGCCTACGACAAGCTGGGCGTGACCGGCATTCCCTGCGGCATCCAGGGTCCCAAGGGAGGCGGCTGGTTCCGCGGCGAGGTCAACACGGTCGCCGACTTCAAGGGCTTGAGGCTGCGATACGGCAAGCTGGCGGCAGAAGTAATCGCGCGCCTGGGCGCGGTTGCCGTGCCGCTGCCGCCGGGCGAGTTCTTCTACAAGCTGCAGCAGGGCAACGTGGATGGCGGCGAGATGTCCACGCCCGCCATGGATGCGGCGCTCGGCTTCGACAAGCTCGGCCTTCCTTACTATCTTCCGGGCTGGCAGCAGCCCTCGGCCGTGCTCGACTTCCTGATGCGCAAGGACAAGTGGGCGGCTCTGCCGGCCTCCCTGCGCGCACAGATCCAGACGGCCTGCCAGGCCAACATCGCCTGGATGCTCGGCCGCTCTCCCAATGTGCAGGGGGTCGCGCTGGAGAAGCTGAAGGCGTCGGGCGTCGAAGTCCGGGAATGGGCGCCGGACGTCCTGGCCGCCTTCCGCAAGAACAGCGAGATCGTGGTCAAGGATCTGGCCGAGCGGGACGCCGACTTCGCGGCGGCGCTCGCCAATCAACAGGCTTTCATTGCCCAGGCCGCGCACTGGCGCGCCCTCTCTCGCCTGCCGTAACCGCCGGCTTGCACGCGGTCCCGGGTCCGGGCAGTTTGCCCGGGCATGACCGTACTTTCCTCCCAGATCGACACCCGTTCCGACACTTTCAAGCGCAACGCCGAGGCGATGCGGGCGCTGGTCGAGGATTTGCGCCGCCGCACCGACACGGTCCGCCTGGGCGGCGGCGAGGACTCGCGCAAGCGCCACGTCGCCCGCGGCAAGCTGCTGCCGCGCGAGCGGGTGCGCGCTCTGCTCGATCCGGGCTCTCCCTTCCTCGAACTGTCGCCGCTGGCGGCGCTCGACATGTACGACAACGAGGCGCCGGGCTCGGGCGTGATCACCGGCATCGGCCGCGTGAGCGGCGTCGAATGCGTGATCGTGTGCAACGACGCCACGGTGAAGGGCGGCACCTACTATCCGATGACGGTGAAGAAGCATCTCCGCGCCCAGGAAGTGGCGATGGAGAACCGGCTTCCCTGCATCTACCTCGTGGATTCCGGTGGCGCCAACCTGCCGCAATGGCCTGACGTCTTTCCCGACAAGCACCATTTCGGCCGCATCTTCTATAATCAGGCCAACATGTCGGCCCAGGGCATCCCGCAGGTCGCGGTGGTGATGGGCTCGTGCACGGCGGGCGGCGCCTATGTGCCGGCGATGAGCGACGAGACGGTGATCGTGCGCAAGCAGGGCACGATCTTCCTCGCCGGCCCGCCGCTGGTGAAGGCCGCGATCGGCGAGGTGGTGAGTGCCGAAGACCTGGGCGGCGCCGACGTCCATGCCCGCACCTCAGGTGTCGCCGACCACTATGCCCAGAACGACAGCCATGCGCTGGGCATCGCCCGGCGCATCGTGGCCAACCTCAACTGGAAGAAATGCCCGTCAGCGTCGCTGCTGCCGCCGCGCGATCCCAGATACGGCGCCGAGGAACTCTACGGGGTGGTTCCCATGGACACCCGCACGCCCTACGACATCCGCGAGATCATCGCGCGCCTGGTCGACGGCAGTGAGCTCGACGAGTTCAAGCATCTCTACGGCACGACGATCGTCACCGGCTTCGCGCGCATCTGGGGCTATGCGGTGGGCATCGTGGCCAACAACGGCATCCTGTTCAACGAATCGGCGCTGAAGGCGGCCCACTTCATCGAACTGTGCGGCCAGCGCGGCATCCCGCTCTTGTTCCTGCAGAACATCACCGGCTTCATGGTCGGCCGGAAGTACGAGGCGGGCGGCATCGCGCGCGACGGCGCCAAGCTGGTGACCGCGGTCTCCACCGTGAACGTGCCGAAGTTCACGGTGATCGTCGGCGGCAGCTACGGCGCCGGCAATTACGGCATGTGCGGCCGCGCCTACAGCCCGCGCTTCCTGTGGATGTGGCCGTCGGCGCGCATCTCGGTGATGGGTGGAGAGCAGGCGGCGAGTGTGCTCGCCACCGTCCGGCGCGACAATATCGAGGGCAAGGGCGGCACCTGGCCCAAGGACGAGGAAGAGAAGTTCAAGCAGCCGATCCGCGAGGCCTATGAGCGCGAGGGCCATCCCTATTATGCGACGGCGCGCCTGTGGGACGACGGCATACTCGATCCGCTCGACACGCGCATGACCCTGGGCCTCGCGCTCTCCGCCGCGATGAACCAGCCGATCGGACCGACCAAGTTCGGCGTCTTCCGGATGTGATCCGGACATGACCGATCCTATCCTGACGAAGATCGAGGGCGGCGTGGCCACGCTCACCCTCAACCGCCCCAAGGCGATGAACTCGTTCGATGGCGACACGGCGCGCGCCATCGTCGACGCGGTGGTTGCCTTCGCCGCCGACGAGGCCGTGCGAATGCTCGTCCTCGCGAGCGAAGGACCGGTGTTCTCCGCCGGCGGCGACTTCAACTGGGTGCTCACCTGGCCCGAACTCGACGCCATCACCCGCAAGGTCGGCGCCGATTCGATGATGGCGGCGGTCCAGGCGGTCTACGATTTTCCCAAGCCCTCGATCGCGCGCGTGCAGGGCGCCGCGGTGGGCGGCGGGATCGGCCTGATGCTGGCCTGCGATTTCGCGGTCGCCGTCTCCTCGGCGCGCTTCGGGCTCACCTCGGCTCGCAACGGCCTGCTGGCCGGCATCGCCATCCCGGTGCTGATCCAGGCGGTGGGCCCACGCATGGCGCGGCAGCTCCTGATGCATGGCGGCATGTTCGATGCCGCGACCGCGCTGCGCATCGGGCTGGTCGACCAGGTGGTCGAGGCCGACGCGCTCGACGCGACGGTCGCCGCGCTCACCGACGAACTGCGCCGCGGCGCACCGTCGGTTCAGACCCTGGTCAAGAAGCTGATCACCGAGATCGACGCCATGCCGCATGACGGCGCGGTGGCCGACCTGATCGGCGAGCATGTCGCCGTCCAGTGCACGACCGACGACGCGATCGAAGGCATGAGCGCGTTCCTCGCCAAGCGCAAACCGAAGTGGGCCGTCTGATGTTTTCCAAGATCCTGATCGCCAATCGCGGCGAGATCGCCTGCCGGGTCATCAAGACGGCCAGGCGGCTCGGCATCAAGACGGTGGCGGTCTATTCCGACGCCGACCGCTCCGCGCGTCACGTCGCCATGGCCGACGAGGCGGTGCATATCGGCCCGTCGGCGGCGCGCGAGAGCTATCTTGTGGCGGAGCGGATCATCGATGCGGCCAAGAGGACCGGCGCGCAGGCAATCCATCCGGGGTACGGGTTCCTCTCCGAGAATGCCGGGTTTGCCGACGCGTGCGCCGCGGCGGACATCGTGTTCATCGGACCGCCGGCGGACTCGATCCGCGCCATGGGCTCCAAGAGCGAAGCCAAGAAAATCATGGAGAAGGCCCGGGTGCCGCTGGTGCCGGGCTATCACGGTGACGACCAGTCGCCGGATCTGCTGGCGGCACAGGCCGCGAAGATCGGCTTCCCGGTGCTGATCAAGGCCTCGGCCGGCGGCGGCGGCAAGGGCATGCGCGTGGTCGAGAGCGCCGAGAAGTTCGCCGACGCGCTGGCCGGTGCCAAGCGCGAGGCCAAGGCCTCGTTTGCCGACGACCATGTGCTGGTCGAGAAGTACCTGACGCGGCCGCGGCACATCGAGATCCAGGTCTTCGCCGATGCGAGCGACTGTCTCTACCTGTTCGAGCGCGACTGCTCGCTCCAGCGCCGGCACCAGAAGGTGATCGAGGAGGCGCCGGCGCCCGGCATGGACCCGGCGCGGCGCAAGGCGATGGGCGAGGCGGCAGTCGCAGCGGCCAAGGCCATCGGCTACCGGGGCGCCGGCACGGTCGAGTTCATCGCCGACCAGGACGGCACCTTCTTCTTCATGGAGATGAACACCCGCCTGCAGGTCGAGCATCCGGTGACCGAGGCCATTACCGGCCAGGATCTGGTCGAATGGCAGCTCATCGTCGCGGCCGGCGGAAAGATGCCGCTCGCGCAGGACGAGCTCAGCATCGACGGACATGCGGTCGAGGTCCGGCTCTATGCCGAGGACCCGGCGCGGAACTTCCTGCCCTCGACGGGCACCTTGGTGCACCTGAAGCTGCCGCAGGAGGGCGCGCATGTCCGCGTCGATACCGGTGTGCGCCAGGGCGATACGGTGACGCCGTTCTACGATCCCATGATCGCCAAGGTGATCGTCCACGACCGTGACCGGGCCTCGGCACTGCGGCGCATGGCGGCGCTGATGGGCGAGACCGAGGTGGTGGGCGTCACGACCAACTCCGTGCTGCTCAAGGCGCTGTGCTCGCATCCTGCCTTTGTCGGCGGCGAGGTCGATACCGGCTTCATCGAGCGCCATCGCGCGACGCTGTTCGCGAAGCCGGCACCGGCCGGTGACCGTGCCTTCGCCGTGGCCACCCTGGCGCGCCTACTCGAATGGCAGGATGCGGCCACGCCCGCGGCAGGCGATCCGTGGTCGCCGTGGAACCAGCAGAACGGCTTCCGCCTGCTCGAAGAAGGCCATGAGGAAGTGCGCTGGAAGGACGGCGAGCGCGAGGTCGTCGTGATCGCTCGGCGCCTGCGCAGCGGCGGGTTGCGGCTGGAGCTGCCCGAGGGTGCGCGCGAGGCGCGGGTGGAGCGGCGCGACGACGGAACCCTGTCGATCGGATTGGGCGAGGACACGTTCGGGGCCACGGTCGTGCGGCGCACCGCCCTCGACGGCGGCATCGATTACGCCCTGTTCATGGATGGCGGCAGCGTCCGCCTGCGGCTCGTGGATCCGCTCGACGTCACGCAGTACGAGGCGACGGCCTCGGCCGATGCCATGGTCCGCGCGCCGCTGCCGGGCAAGATCATCGACCTCAGGGTCAAGGCCGGCGACACGGTGAGCAAGGGCCAGGCTCTGCTGGTCCTCGAAGCCATGAAGATGGAGCATACGCTTGCCGCCCCGGCCGACGGCACGGTGAAGAGCCTGCGCTATGCGGTGGGCGAGCAGGTGCCGGAGGGCGCCGAGCTGGTCGAGTTCGAATGAGCGTGCCATGAGATCGCGCTCGACGGACCGGTCCCGCCAATGATGACGATCACTTTCGCCGTACTGTTGGCGGCGTTTGTGTTTCGTATTTCGAATCTGCCGCGCCCGGCGATGGCCTGTCTGGTCCTGTCGTTCGTCATGGTCGTCGGCATTTTTTTCTGGGAGATCTACAGCCCCGAATATGGCTTCCGCATGCCTTGGCTGCAGGTCGACCTGAGGCACGCTGCCCCTGCGGGAAGCACCTGAATGCCCGGCCTGCGCGTCGAGCCTGCCTCCCTGGTCATGCTGGATCGGTTCGTCCTGCTGCTCCTGACGACGATTTTGGCGGCAATTCTGACCGCCGCGATGGTCATGCAGTTTGCCTTCGGGGAGATCCCGTGCCCGCTGTGCCTGCTCCAGCGAGTCGCCATGTTCGGCTGTTGCTTCGGGCTGCTTCATCAACTCCGCGCGCGTGAATCGGAGCGTGGCGGCGGCGTCGCCCTGCTCTTTGCCCTGCTGCTCCTCGTCATCGCCTCCAGGCAGACCTTGCTCGATCTCGTCCCACGCCCCGGTCATGCCTACATCGGCAGTGCGGTCTTCGGCATTCACATGCCGGTCTGGTCGGTCGTGATTGGCGTGTCCCTGATGCTGGCCCTGGCGCTTCGGCTCACGCTCTTCGGAGCTCCGCGCCTTCTGCCGCAAACCGGACGGCCACCGCTTGCCCGGGCAGCGCGCCTTCTGGAATTTTACGTCGTGATGATTTGCGTCATCAATTTTGCTTCGGTGGTGCTCCAGTGCGGCCTCGGCGAATGCCACACGTCCGGATATCGGCTCCTCGCATGAATGCCTTGCTGGTCTAGCGTCGCGCGGCGCCCAGCACCGCGTTCAGCAGGATCGCGCCGAAGGTCGCGGTGCCGATGCCGCCCAGGGCGAACTCGCCAAACTTCAGGGTGAAGTCACCGGTGCCCAGCACGAGCGTGATGCCGGCCACCATGAGGTTGCGGCTGTTGCCGAAGTCGACCTTGTTGTCGACCCAGATCTTGGCGCCGGCCACGGCGATCAGGCCGAACACGACGATGCTGACGCCACCCATGACCGGCAGCGGGATGGTATGGATGAGGGCGCCGAACTTCGGGGAAAAGCCCAGCAGGATGGCAAACAGCCCGGCGACCACGAACAGCGCCGTCGAGTAGATGCGCGTCGCGGCCATCACGCCGATATTCTCGGCATAGGTCGTGACACCGGTGCCGCCGACACTGCCCGCCACCATGGTCGCCACGCCGTCGCCCAGGAAGGCGCGGCCGACATAGGGATCCATGTTGCGGCCCGTCATGGCGCTGACGGCACGCAGATGGCCGAGATTCTCGGCGACCAGGATCAGGGCGACGGGCGCGATCAGCACAATCGCCCGGGTGTCGAAGGCCGGTGCAGTGAAGGCCGGCATGCCGAACCAGGCGGCCTTCGCCAGCAACTCGCCGCTCACCGGCTTTCCCAGGCCGAGCCCGTTGGCCAGGAGCGCGTAGACGAGCGTGGCCACGACGAGGCCGACCAGCACCAGCAGGCGCCGCGTTATGCCGCGCGTGAAGACCGCGACCAGGGCGATGCTCAGGAAGGTCACGGCCTGCATCCAGGCATCGAACGGAGTGGGTGCCATGTTCTTGACCGGCACGGCGGCGAGGTTGAGGCCGATCACGGCGACGACGGCGCCGGTCACGACCGGCGGCATCAGGCGTTCGATCCAGCCGGTGCCGCTGGCCATCACGACCAGGCCGATCAGCGCATAGACCGCACCGCAGATGACGATGCCGCCCAGCGCCACCGCGACATTGGCGTTGGCGCCCTGGCCGGCATAGCCGGTCGCGGCCGCGACCACGGAGATGAAGGCGAAGGAGGAGCCGACATAGCTCGGGACCTTGCCGCCCACCGCCACGAAGAACATCAGCGTGCCGACGCCACTCATCAGGATGGCGACATTGGGATCGAAGCCCATCAGCAGGGGCCCCAGCACGGTGGCGCCGAACATCGCCACAACATGCTGGATGCCCAGCGCCACGGTCTGCGGCCATGGCAGCCGCTCGTCCGGCGCGACGACGATGCCGTCGGCCGGCTGTTTCACGCTCCAGTCGAGCATTCTCCCGCTCTTTGCCTTCTTGTTGGTTAGACGACGACCTTTCTATAGAGGTGCCAGGTCGCGTGGCCCAGTACCGGCAGCGCGATGGCGAGGCCGATCAGGAGAGGCAGTGCGCCGACAAGGAGGCTTGCCGCGACGATCAGGCCCCACATCGTCATCGGTCCCGGGTTCATCCGCACGGCGCGGACCGAGGTCGCGATGGCGGTGCCGACGCCGACATTGCGGTCGAGCAGCATCGGGAAGGACACGACGCCGATCACCAGGACGGCGAGGGCAAACAGAAAACCTATGCCGATGCCGACGATGGTCATCGTCCAGCCCTGCGACGTTGTCAGGGCATCTCGTACGAAGGCCTGGGCGGAGACCGGGGCATCCGGCCCGAGGGTAACGGTGTAGAGGAGGTTTGCCGCGAACAGCCACAGGCAGAAGATCGCGAGCAACAGCAGGCTCATGATCATGATCCCGCCGATGTTCGGCGAGCGCACGACCGCGAAGGCGTCCGTCCAACGGGTCTCGAGCCCGTGCTCTCGCCGGCGGCTGATCTCGTAGAGGCCGAGCCCGAATATCGGTGCGATCAGGGCGAAGCCGGCGATCAGCGGGAAGACCAGCGCCAGCAGGCCGTAGTCGAAGGCCATACGCGAGATCGCGAGGCCCGCGATCGGATACAGGAGACAGAGCATGATGACGTCCGTCCGGCAGGCGCCGAAGTCGCGCACGCCCTTCGCAAGGGCATCACCGACATCGGTTGCGGTGATGCGACGGACCGTGGGGGGCGCCGAAGCGCGATCCTCCCAGGCGCCGTCCATGGTGGTGGCCGCCGAGCCGACGGCCAAGCTTGTCTGCTTGAGATGATCCCATCCCCATTCGAGGGGATTTCGGATGTGGTTCTGGGTCGCCATGACTGCCTCCTTGCGAACGAAAGTCCGAAGGTCGCGGTCCGTCGTGATCACGACAGAGCGCGATCCACCACAAGGATAGAGTCTACGCCCGGCAGAGGGGGAAGTCTCCCCCTCTCGGTGTACGGCGAAGAGAGCCGTTCGCTACTGCGAGAACTTCAGGTACTGGGCCACGAAATCGCAGCCGACGCTCTTGGAGTAGGCGTCGATCAGCTTCTGGGTGATCGGGCCCGGCGCCTTGCCGTCGCCGACCGGCGCGCCGTTGAAGCTCTTCACCGGCAGGATGCAGAGGCTGGTCGAGGTGAGGAACATCTCCTCGGCATTGGCGGCGTCGAACAGGTCGATGTCGCCCGGCGTGCAGGCGACGCCGATCTGCTTGGCCATGTCCATGGTCATCTGGCGGCTGACGCCCGGCAGGACGTAGCGCTCGGACGGTGTGAAGAGCTGGCCTTCGCGCACGATGAAGATGTTGCTGCCCAGGCCCTCGGCAAGGTTGCCGTTCTCGTCCAGCAGGATCGGCCAGGCGTCCGGATTGAGCGCCTTGATCGGCTTCTCGGCCATGATCATGTTGAGATAGTTGTGCGTCTTGGCGCGGGGCGAGAGCATCGACGGGGCGATGCGGCGCGCCGTCGTGGTCATCGCCTCGGCGCCCTCGCGGTAGAGCTTGCCGCGCTTGGCGAGCGGCAGGGGAGTCATCTCGATCACGACCTGCGGGCCGACATTCTCCCAGCCTTCGTCGCCGACCGCATCGACGCCGCGGCTGACCCGCTGGCCCAGCCACCAGTCGCCGACCTCGGCCCGGAGATGCTCGTTGCGCGCCACGACCTCCTCGCTGTGGGCAATCATCTCCTTCGGCGACAAGCCGGGATCGATCTGCAGGTAGCGCAGCGAACGGTAGAAGCGGTCGATATGCTCCTTCAGGCGGAACGGCACGCCGTTGAAGGTGCGGGTCATGTCGAAAGCGCCGTCGCCGTATTTCCAGCTGCGGTCGCGGAACGGGATCATGACCTGGTTCTCCGGCACGAACTTGCCGTTGAACCAGGCGATGCGTTGATTGCTGAGCTGCTGGGCCATGATGATCCTCCTGATCAGTTGACTTGAAGTTCGAAGGCCGCGTCGCGGGTGGATGGGCGGCGCCGCTTGCCGACAGTCGCCGGGACCGCCGG
Organism: uncultured Reyranella sp.; assembly: GCF_945957355.1. GTDB lineage: Bacteria > Pseudomonadota > Alphaproteobacteria > Reyranellales > Reyranellaceae > Reyranella. Next base: position 76,013 of record NZ_CAMFKM010000015.1, read on the forward strand.
CGCGATGTTGCCGTTCTCGTCGGCAAGGCCCGCCACATAGGAAAGCGCGCGGCGGATGTCGTTCTCCATCTCCCGGCGAGCTGTCGCCGCATCGCCCGCCTGCAACGCGTCGATCAGGCGCTGCCGCCCGGCCGGTCCGCGCGAGGAGGAGATGAAGTCGGGATAGAGGAGATTCATGTAGGGGCCGGTCTGCAGCCACAGCCCTTCGATGAGGCGCAGCAGGGTGGGCTGCGCGGCTGCCGCGTAGACCGCGAAATGGAACTCGCGCACCTTCTGGCGATCGGTGGCGCTGTCGCCGCGTGTTCGGGCGGCGAGGATCTCGCGCGCGGCGCGACGGATGTCGGCGATCTGGGCGCGCGAGGCGGCATGGGCCGCCTTGGCCGCGGCGAGACCTTCGAGCTCCATCCGGATGTCGCGCAGTTCGAGGACCTTGTCCCGGGTCATCAGCGGAACGCGGACCGACCGGTTGGGATTCATCTCGAACGCACCCTCGGCGACCAGGCGGCGCAGCGCTTCGCGCACCGGCGTCAGGCTGACACCCAGGACGCCCGCAACGTACCGGAAGGTGACCTTCTGACCGGGCGCAAACCGGCCCATGGTCAGCGCCTCGCGCAACGACGCGTACACCTGCTGGCGGAGCGAGGTGTCGGCAGCGTCCGGAGGGGGCGCGGTACGGGGCATCGGTTGTGGAGCTTAGACCAGGCCCTCGGAATTTGTGATCACAAAAATGCATTGCTGGGGTGGAAAGCGGCGGATAGGCTCGAGCGGATTTGTGATCACATTATTTTGCCGCGCACCTCGGTCGCGGGCATCGTTCTTGCTGGGTGAGGGACATGCGCTCCTACGCGAAATCGATCGCACTCTACGAAAAGACCCGGAAGCATCTGGCCGGCGGCGTCAGCAGCAACGTGCGCTACGCCAGCGTGCCGGTACCGCTGTTCTTCGCCCGCGGCGAGGGCGCCAGGCTCTATGACGTCGATGGCAACGTGCACATCGACTATGTGCTGGGCAACGGGCCGGCCATTCTGGGGCACGCGCCGAAGACGGTGATCGAGGCGGTGGCGGTTTCCCTGGGCGAGGGCCAGCTCTTTGCCGCGCAGAATCCACGCGAGACGGAGCTGGCGGAGCGACTGTGCGGCCTGTTGCCGGGCGCCGAGGTCGTGCGCTTCACCACCTCGGGTACGGAAGCCGTGCTGATGGCCTTTCGCCTGGCGCGCGCCTTCACCGGCCGCGAGAAGATCCTGAAGTTCGAGGGTCACTACCATGGCTGGAGCGACCAGGCCTATATCAGCGCCCGGCCGCCGCTGAACGAGGCGGGACCCGCGGACGCGCCGGTGCCGGTCGCCGGTTCGCCGGGCATGCCGGCCAGCGTGCTGGGTGACGTCGCCGTCTGCACCTGGAACGATCTCGATCTGCTGGAACAGACGCTGCAGCGCCATCGCGGCGAGATCGCCGGCGTGATCATGGAACCGGTCATGGTGAATGGCGGCGCGATCCCGCCGGCGCCGGGCTATCTCGAAGGCGTCCGAGCCCTATGCGACAAGCACGGCGCGCTGTTCATCTGCGACGAGGTCATCACCGGCTTCCGGGTCGGCCTGCGTGGCGCCCAGGGCAAGTTCGGCGTGAAGGCCGACCTCAGCATCTATGCAAAGGCCGTCGCGGCCGGCTTCCCGCTGGCCATGGTCGCCGGCCGGCGCGACATCATGGACACGCTGGTCGACAAGGGCGTGATGCATGGCGGCACCTATAACGGTAACGTCCAGAGCATGGCGGCGTCTCTGGCGGCCCTGGATGTGCTCGAAGCGAATGACGGTGCGGTCTATCGCGATCTCGAAGCGCGCGGCACGGAGCTGATGCAGGGCCTCGCTTCGCTGGCGGCCAGGCACAAGCTGCCGATCCGCGTGCAGGGCATGCCGGCGATCTTCCAGACCTTCTTCACCTCCGGTCCGGCACCCCGCAACTATCGCGACTCGGCGGCCTGCGATCGCGACGCCATGCTGGCCTTCCATGCGGCCCTGCAGGAAGAGGGCGTCCGGGCCCAGCAGGCCGGAAAGTGGTTCCTCTCGACGGCGCACGACCGGCCGGTGATCGAGGAGACGCTCGCCGCCGCCGACCGCGCCATGGCCAAGCTGGCCCGCGTCTAGATGTCGGACATCCGTCTCGAAGGAGTGGCCAAGCGCTACGGCGCCTTCGCGGCGGCCGACCAGGTCGACCTCTCGGTGACCCAGGGTGAGTTCGTCACCATCCTGGGGCCGAGCGGATCGGGCAAGACGACGCTGCTGTCGCTGATCGCCGGCCTCAACCGGCCGACCTCGGGGCGCATCTTCATCGGCGGGCGCGACGTCACCAACGCGACGGCGCAGGAACGCAATATCGGGCTGGTCTTCCAGTCCTACGCGCTGTTCCCGCACATGACCGTGCTGGAAAACGTGCTGTTCCCGCTGGGGGTCCGCAAGATCGGCGGCGCCGAGGCGGACAGGCTGGCGCGCGACGCTCTCAAGTTGGTCCGGCTCGACGGGCTGGAGGCCCGGCGCCCGTCGCAACTCTCGGGCGGCCAGCAGCAGCGCGTAGCGCTGGCGCGGGCGGTGGTCTTCAAGCCCGACATCCTGCTGCTCGACGAGCCCCTAGGCGCGCTCGACCGCAAGCTGCGCGAGGAACTGCAGGTCGAGCTGAAGCAGCTCCAGCGCACGCTGGGGGTCACGACCCTGCTGGTGACGCACGACCAGGAAGAGGCACTGTCGCTCTCCGACCGGATCATGGTGCTCGACAAGGGGCGCACGCAGCAGGTCGCGGCGCCGGCGGAGGCCTATCTCAAGCCCGCCAATCGTTTCGTCGCGGAGTTCCTGGGCATCGCCAACTTCGTCGACCTGCCCGACGGCCGGAACGGCGTGGTTCGGCCGGAGCGGGTCCGCTTTACCGCGGAGGGACAGGGACGACCGGCGCGGGTCGTCGAGGCGATCTATCTCGGCCAGATGGTGCGATACCACCTGGCTCTCGAAGGCAATCAATCGGTCGTGGCGGCCGTGCCATTCCTGGGCACGGCGCATGCGCCGGGAGAGCGTGTCAGCGTTTCGTGGGAGTCGGCCGACGTTTGGCCAGTAACATAGAGGGGAACGAGATGAAGAGACGTACATTCGTCGGTGCTGCCGCCGCCCTGCCGGCCGTCGGCCTCCTGTCCGGGACGGCGCGGGCGCAGGTGAAGGAAATCCGCATGATCGAGTCCGGCGGCAAGTCCGGCGAATCGATCGAGGTGGGATACATCGAGCCCTTCACCAAGAAGACCGGCATCAAGGTCATTCGCGAGAGCCCCAATTCGCTGGGCAAGCTGCGCGCGCTGGTGGAGAGCGGCCAGACCAGCACGGTGCTGATGGAGCTGGGTTCGGGAACACTGGTGCAGGCGCGGAACCTCAAGCTCATCGAGCCGATCGACTGGGCCGCGGTCAATCCGGCGCCGATGTTCCCCGAAGCCAGGAACGAGTACGGCTTCGGCTACCAGTATTTCTCCACCATCATGGCCTGGCGCGCCGGCGCCAAGGCGCCCAAGAACTGGGCCGAGTTCTTCGATACCAAGGCCTTCCCGGGCAAGCGCTGTCTGCCGGACTTCCCGCACTACAGCCTGCCGTTCGCCGTGATGGCGACGGGCGTGCCGGCCGACAAGCTGTTCCCGCTCGATGTCGAGACCGGCTTCAAGAAGCTGAACGAGATCAAGAAGGATATCGCCGTCTGGTGGAAGGCGGGCGCCCAGCCGCCGCAGCTGATGAAGGACAACGAGGTCCAGTACGTGATCTGCTGGTCGGGGCGCGTCGTCGGCGATCCGGCCTTCGGCTACAACTTCGCGGGCGGCATGGCCGACCTGGCCTACTTCTCCATCGTCAAGGGGTCGAAGCCCGAGGATCGTGCCGCGGCCTACAAGCTGATGTACGAGATGTCGCTGCCCGCGAACCAGGCCAAGGCGGCGACGGTGATCTCCTATACCGGCCCGAGTCCCGAGCTCGATGCGCTGCTGCCCAAGGACAAGCTGGCCGACTTCCCGTCGAGCAAGCAGAACAAGTCGGTCCAGTGGTTCCAGAATGCCGAATGGTGGGCGGCCAATGGCGAGGCCGTGAACAAGAAGTGGGAGGCCTTCAAGCTCGGACTGTGATCAGGCTTTTTGCCGGGGGCGCGCCACTCCCGTGGCGCGTCTTTTCATCATCTGATCGCGCCGCTGAAGTGGCGCGCCCCCAGCAATTGATATGAACGAATGACACGGACGAATCGCCTCGAAGGTTTCGGTTTCATCGCGCCGCTGCTGGTGCTGATGGTCGTCGCCTTCAATGCGCCCATCGTCTACATGCTGGGCCTCGCCTTCTGGGAGAAGGGGCGGGGCTTCACGCTCGAACACTACGCAGGCCTGCTCGAGGCGCCGGTCTATCTGCGTGTGCTGGGCAATACGATGCGCATCGCGCTCATTGCCACCATCGCCAACATCCTCATCGGCTATCCGCTGGCGCACTGGATGCGCGGGCTGGGCAGCCGCGGCCGCATGATCGCGCTGGCGCTGGTCGTCCTGCCCTTCTGGGTCTCGATCCTCGTGCGTACCTACGCCTGGATCGTCGTGCTGGGCAATGGCGGTCTGGTGAATCGCGCGCTGCAATGGAGCGGCCTCACCGATGCACCGGTCTCGTTCCTCTACAACGAGCTGGGGGTGACGATCGGCATGGCCAACGTGCTGCTGCCGTTCCTGGTCTTGCCACTGTTCGCCGCCATGATCCGCATCGACGACCGGCTGCTGCAGGCTGCGGCCTCGCTGGGGGCGCCGCCGCGCACCATCTTCTGGAAGGTCTATTTCCCACTCACCCTGCCGGCGCTGGCCGCGGGCGCGCTGCTGGTCTTCATCCTCTGCCTCGGCTTCTACGTGACGCCTGCGATCCTGGGCGGCGGCCGGGTGCCGATGATCTCCAACCTGCTCGACACGCTGATCAATCAGATCCCGCGCTGGGAGCAGGCTTCGGCCATCTCGACCATCCTGCTGGTCGTGACGCTCCTGATCTTTGCCGCCTACCGCCGGCTCGACCGCAAGGCGTCGGCATGAACCACCAAATGCTCGGCGGCTCGGTCTGGACGCGGCGCGGCTTGGCGGCCATGGGGATCTTCGGCCTGGTCTTCCTCACCGTGCCGCTGGTCATCGTGATCCCGATGTCCTTCTCCTCGGCGCGGGCGCTGACCTTTCCGCCGCCCAGCCTGTCGCTGCGCTGGTACGAGACCTTCTTCGGCGATCCGCGCTGGATGGAGGCGATGTGGACTTCGACCTTCGTCGCCGCGATCTCCTCGGTCGCGGCGCTGATCCTGGGCGGCCTCGCGGCCTACGGGCTGCGGCGCGGCACCTTCAAGGGGCGCGACTGGGCCGAGGGCAACTTCATGGCGCCGCTGATCGTGCCGACGATCATCGTGGCCATCGCGCTCTATCTCGCCCTGGCCAAGGTCGGCCTGCTGGGCTCGCTGCTGGGCCTCGTCGTCGCCCACACGCTGCTCAATGTGCCGCTGGTGATGATGGTCCTGGGCGTGGCGATCCGCGAGTTCGACCAGCGGATCGAACAGGTCGCCTGGAGCCTCGGCGCCTCGTGGGGCTACACGATGCGCAAGGTGGTGCTGCCTAACCTGGCGCCCAGCGTCTTTGCGGCCTGGATCTTCGCCTTCATCGGCAGCTTCGACGAGGTGATCGTGACTTCGTTCATCGCCGGCAAGTACGAGACGGTGCCGAAGAAGATGTTCAACGAGCTGATCCTCGAGGTGAACCCGACCATCACGGCCGTTGCGACCCTGCTGATCGCCTTCACCGTCCTGGCGCTCGCCGCCGTGGCCTTCGTGCTCGGCCGGGCAGGCAAGCTGAAGGAGACCGTGGTCTAGCAGGCCGCTGAAAGGTCGAAATCCCTGCGAATAAACGAAACAAACGAAATAAACGAAACGAACGAAGTGAGAGTCGCGCCCCCGGAATCAGAGCCGCAGCGCAACAATATTGCGTCGCGACCCCTCCTGAGAGGCCATTTCCAGCTTAGAGCGGCCTCATCGCCAAGTGTTCCTTCGTGGACTTGAAATCGGGTGACGCTACAAACTGCCCTCGTTGAGCGGACCGTGTCCTACGTGATCCAGGCGAGGAGATTTGTGTGGCTGGCATCGAGACTTTCCCCAATTGCGACCTGCTGACGAGCGACGCGCAGTATTTCGACTACAGTTCGGCCGCCAATCCCATCCAGCAGGGCATCATCCCGCCGGTGCCATACCGGGCCTTCTCGCCCTCGTTCTTCGACGAGGGACCGACCCGCGTGCAGCCGCTCGACGTCAGCAAGGAGTTGGGGATCGTCGGCCCCGCGACCACGCCCGCGCTCTGCGCCAACTTCATCCGCATCACCCGCGGCTCGGTCATGACCTCGGCCGAGGCGACCAGCCAGGTCTTCTTCGCGTTCCGGGGCCGCGGGCGGACGGACGCGTGCGGCGAGACCATCCACTGGTCGCAGGGCGACTACATGGTGCTGCCGGCGCACGGCCATGCCCTGCATCATTCGGATGGCGAGGCCGGGCTCTACTGGGGGCACGATGCGCCGCTGCTGCGCTATCTCGGCGCCGCGCCGACGGTCGCGCGCTTCAAGCCCACCTTCTATCAGCACAGCAAGGCGCAGCAGAAGCTCACGGAGATCGCCACCGATCCAGCGACTGCGAACGCCAATCGCGTCAGCGTCCTGCTCGCCAACCGGAACTTCCCGGCCACCCGCACCATCACCCACACGATGTGGACGATGTTCGGCCTGCTGCCGAAGGATGCCGTTCAGTACCCGCATCGGCACGAATCGGTGGCGGTCGACTTCGTGATCGACTGCAAGCCCGGCTGCTACACGATGATCGGCACGGAACTCGACGAGTCTGGGATGATCAGGAACGGAAGACGCGAGGACTGGGCGCCCGGCGCCAGTTTCATCACCCCGCCCGGCTACTGGCACTCGCACCACAACGAATCGGGAGAGGATGCCCACGTCCTGCCGATCCAGGATGCCGGACTGCACACCTACCTGCGCACCCTGGAGATCATGTTCAGCCACCCCGGGCACGATCGCACCGCGCATATTTCGCAGACGCCCTAGAGGCGAAACTCCTGTCTGGCGGCCTTCCCGATGGTGCAGTATGTGGCCCCAGGATCGGGAGGGAACGATGAATCATCCCAGGCGCGTGCGGCTCGTGGAAGTGGGGCCGCGCGACGGCTTGCAGAACGAGGCCAAGCCGGTTTCGGTCGAGGCCAAGGTGGCGCTGATCGACGCGCTGTCGGCCGCGGGCCATTCGGCCGTGGAGGCCGGCAGCTTCGTGTCGCCCAAGTGGGTGCCGCAGATGGCCAACACCGACCAGGTGATGGCGCGCATCCAGCGCAAGCCCGGCGTCAGCTACCCGGTGCTGGTGCCGAACAAGCAGGGGATGAATGGTGCCGTCGAGGCCAAAGTCGAGGAGATCGCGATCTTCACGGCCGCCTCGGAGGCCTTCTGCCGCAAGAACACCAACTGCTCGATCGACGAGAGCTTCGAACGCTTTGCACCGGTGATGGAAGCCGCGCAGAAGTACGGCATGAAGGTGCGCGGCTACGTCTCGACCGTGATCGCCTGTCCCTATGACGGCAAGGTTTCGCCCGCCAAGGTGGCCGAGGTGTCGGAACGGCTGTTCCGGATGGGCTGTTACGAGGTCTCGCTGGGCGACACGATCGGCGTCGGTACGCCCGGCGAGTGCGTAGCCATGATCGATGCCGTCGCCGAGAAGATGCCGCGGGAAAAGATCGCCGCGCACTTCCACGACACCTACGGCCAGTCGCTGGCCAACATCCTCGCCGTCATGGAGCGCGGCATCGCGGTGTTCGATACCGCCGTCGCGGGTCTCGGCGGTTGCCCCTATGCCAAGGGCGCCTCGGGCAACGTCGGCACCGAGGACGTGATCTACCTGATGAACGGCCTTGGTATCGACCACGGCGTCGATCTCGAGGCCGTGGCCGCGGCCGGCCGCGCGATCTGCGTCGCGCTCGGCCGCGAGCCGGCGTCGAAGGTGGCGCAGGCGCTCAAGGCGAAGGCAGCAGCCTAAACTTCACGAACGTTCAAGACGACAGTCCATGGCCGGCGTCAAATTGCCGGCATGGACGCGCTTCCCGGATTCCTGATCGCCGCTGTCGCGCTGGCGGGCAGCCCAGGCCCGGCGACGCTGAGCCTTGCGGCCGCCGGTGCGGCGTTCGGTGCGCGGCGGGGCATCGGCTATCTCGCCGGCATCGTCGCTGGCATGGTCGCGGTGATGGCGATCGTAGCCAGTGGCATGGCCGGCCTGCTGCTTGCCGTACCTGGGGTGGCGCCCGCAGTTGCGGCGCTGGCCGCGCTCTATTTCCTGTGGCTGGCCTGGCGGATCGCCACTGCGCCGGCTTTGGCGGAGGAGGGCAGGCGAGGGGAGCCGCCAACCCTTGCGGCCGGACTGCTGCTGTCGCTTGTCAATCCCAAGGGCTATGTCGCGATGGCTGCGCTCTACTCAGGCTTCGTGCTTCGGCCGGACCGGCTCGTGGCAGACGCGGGCCTGAAGCTTGTCGTGCTGACCCTGGTCATCGCCGCCGTGAACGTGGCGTGGTTGTTCGGCGGGGCGGCACTGACGCGCTTCTTCCGCGATCCGCGCACGAACCGGATCATCAACGTGGCCTTCGCCCTGTCGCTTGTCGGTTCAGTTGCCTTGGTCTTCATCGTCTGAGGACGGCTATTGCCGCTGCACGATCCTGACGGTCACCGAGGTCGAGCGCCCGGCCTCGTCGACGACGGCGAGACGGGCGGTGCCGGCGCCGTCGGGGACCCACTGTGTGCCCTCGAGCGGGCGGCCGTCGACCAGCCAGCGCAGGCGGCCCTGTCCGCCCATGGCGTTCAGCACGACGGCCTCGCGCGCCGCCAGCTCGATGCGGGCATCGGCCGGCGGATAGGCGATGCGCGGGCCGCCACTGGTCTCGCTGTAGGGCGTGAGGGTTCGCATGCGCGGCGGCAGCTCGCGATGGGACGCGACCCTGATCGCGTCGGCCGGCGGGCGGACCGCTCGATTGTCCTCGCTGGGGAGCCGGCCGAAGGCCTTGAACAGGATGGGCAGCGCCGAGAGCCGGCCGAGCTGGCCAGGGCGAGGCGTTCCGTCAGCATGGCCGACCCAGACGACGACCGTCCAATTGGCGCTGTAGCCGGCAGCCCAGGCGTCGCGATAGCCGGCGGAGGTGCCGGTCTTGAAGGCGATGCGGCGCTCGCGTAGCGCCACGGGCAGCGCCGCGAAGCCCTCGGGCAGAGGCGCCTCGGCTAGCACGTCGGAGATGTACCAGGCGGCGGTCGGCCCGACCAGGCGGAGCGGCTCGGGTCTGGGGCGATCGCGCCGGACCTGTGGCGGCGCGAAGCGGCCGCCATTGGCCAGGCCGGCATAAAGTCCCGCCATTTCGAGCGGCGAGATCGTGACACTGCCGAGCGCAACGCCCAGCGAGTTTCCGTTGTCGCCCGGTGGCAGGCCCGGCGCCACACCGGCGGTGCGCAGGGTGGACAGGAAGCGCTGCGGGCCGACCTTTTCCAGAGCCAGCACAGCCGGCACGTTCAGAGATTGCTGCAGGGCGTGGCGCACCGTCACCGCACCCTGGTGGTCGCGATCGAAGTTGCGCGGCAGCCAGTCGCGGAAGCGCACCGGCACATCCTCGACCAGGGTCTCGGGATGCAGGGTGCGGTCGTCGAAGGCCATCGCATAGATCAGCGGTTTCAGCGCCGAACCGGGCGAGCGGCGGGCGCGCACGAGGTCGACCTGGCCGGCTCGGCCAAAGAAATTATCACCGCCCAACCAAGCCACGACCCCGCCGGTACGGTTGTCGAGCACGACCATGGCGATCTCGGCGCTGTCGGCCAGCGCGCGTCGCTCCTCGTGCACGAACTGGCTGAGTGTCCGCTGCAGCTCGTAGCGTACCGTGGTCGGTACTGTCATGCTAGGCGATTGCCCCGCCAGCCAGGTCGCGAGATGCGGCGCCTGCATCGGCATGGCGAGCCGGCGGTCGGGCGGGAGATGGCTGCGCGCCATCTCGTACAGGGGCGCATCGATCACGCCATGTTCGACGCCGCGCTCCAGCACGCGGTCGCGCGCCTTATGCGCCACCGAGGAGGCACGGTCGGGGCGACGTCGTTCGGGTGATTGTGGAATGGCGACCAGCAGCGCGGCTTCGGCGGCGCTGAGCTGGCGCGGCTCCTTGCCGAAGTAGGCCAGCGATGCCGAGCGCACACCTTCGAGGTTGCCGCCCATCGGCGCCAAGGTGAGGTAGATCGCCAGCACCTCGCGCTTGGAGTAGCGCCATTCGAGCTGCAGCGCGCGCGCCGACTGGATCGCCTTGGTCATGAAGCTGCGCGGGCGCGGATCGAGCAGGCGGGCGGCCTGCATCGAGAGCGTCGAAGCGCCCGACACGATACGGCCGCGCTCGGCGAGTTGGCCGGCCGCTCGCAGTGTCGCGAGAGGATCGACGCCCCAATGGGAGTCGAAACGGCGATCCTCATAGGCCTTGAGCAGGCCGAGATAGAGCGGATCGACATCGTCGACCGATGTCTTGAGGCGCCACTTGCCGTCCGCTGTCGTGAAGGCGCGCAGCTGCCGGCCGTTGGCGTCGACCACCTCGGTCGACCTGTCATGATAGCGCGACAGGTCGGGCGGGAAGAGACGGTCGAGCGCGAGCGCTGTTGCCACCAGGGTCGTGGCAGCGACGGCGAGGCCGGCCAGCAGGGGCCTGAGCCGCATGCGGCCTACTTCGTTCCCGCGGGAACGATGGTCAGCGCGCGCATCGCCGTCCGGCCATAGACCCGCGGCGCGTACATGTCGGAGACGTTCGTCGCCGGGACGGCATAGGTGCCGGGCGTCACGGCGCGGACGATGTAGGCGACGTGATAGGAGTTCGGGTTCTTCGCCGAGGAATCCCACCAGGTCTGATAGGGCCGCGTGCCCATGTTGAAGGACGCGAAGAAGCGGTCGTCGCGCGCCTCGGCAATGCGGGTCTCGGTGAGGTCGGACAGGAACGGGAAGGACTTCGCCGTCTCGTCGTTCAGCACCGCCTCGATCTCGAAGCCGGCCGGCAGCAGGTCGAGCAGCGCGACCTCGTGGTAGCCGCCCTCCAGGTTACGGCCGGAGATCGAGACGATGAAGCGCTCGTTTTGCACGACGTGGCCCAGCGAACTGGGCTCGCCGTCGAACTTCAGGAACTCGCGCTGGACGCTGATGCCGGCCGTGGCCGAAGGTTGCGGATCGAGCGGAACACCGCGCGCCGTCACCTGCATCCAGATCGGACGATCCGTGTCGTTGCGCAGCTTGAGGCCGCGGGCCAGTGCCGTCGCGTCCGGGTTGAACGTCACCGGTTCCGTGGCTGACTGGCGCGACTGGCCGTCCACGGAATAGGCGAGTTGGGCACTGCCGCTCATCGCGCGCGCCGCCATCACGAGCCACGCCTGCTCCTGGGTCGTGGTGAGGTTGATGGATGACGTGAGGCGCTCGCCCACCAGGCTCGTCACCTCCGTCAGGGCGTCGCGGCCACCGGCTTCGACGGCGAGCGTGACGAGCGCGGCGCGATTGCGCAGCGGCGAGCCGTAATAGTCGGACGGGTCGCGCTCGTCGATGCGCTGGCGCGCCGTCGCGAAGGCGAGGCGGCCGCGCCCCGGTTCGCCGACCTGGTTCAGGGCCGCGGCCAGCATGGCCCAGGCGATGCCGCCCTTCATCTCGGCCGCCTTCGTGTCCTGGAAGTAGCGGACCCTGCCGGGATCGGCATAGCCGGACTTCGCCAGCACATACCAGGCATAGGCCTGGGCGTTGGGAGAGAGCTTGTCGGCCGTCTTGTTGAGCCAGCCGAGCGCCCGCTGCAGCGATGCCGAGGGCACCGTCATCTGCTGCTGGTTCGCGCGCACCAGGAAGTCGAGCACGTAGGTCTGCAGCCATTCCGCCGCTGGTGTGGAGAAGGGGCCCCACATGCCGAACGACCCATCGGGCAGCTGCATGTCGACGATGCGATAGACGGCATCCTGAACGCGCTCGTTGATGCGCGGATCGGTCGGGCCGTATCCCAGCAGCGCCACGTCGTTGTAGTAGAGCAGCGGCATGGCTCGGCTGGTCGTCTGCTCGATGCAGCCGAACGGATACTTGTCGAGCTGGCGCAGCAGGGCCGCGACGTCGATCCCCGGAATGCGGGTAAGCGAGGCGCTGACCTGCGCGGTACCAGACGCGAAGGCGGCGATCACGTTGCGATCGACCGTGGCCTCGTTGCCGGGCGCCAGGCGCGCCACCGTGTCGACGGCGCTGGGCGTCTGCGCCGGCCGCACCTGGATGTCCCACTCGCGCTGGACGGCGAAGTTGCCCGGTCCCTGGACGGCGACCGTCACCTTGCCGAAGCCGGCTTCGCCGGCGCGCAGCGGCCAGGTCAGGAGCTCGCGCTGGTTGGCGGCGAGGCGCTTCGTCTCGATCACCGGCCGTTCGAGCGAGACCGAACCGGTGGCGGTGAGGGTCACGCGGTAGTCGCCCGCCTGCCCGTCGACGTTGTGCAGAGACAGCGCCACCCGTCCGAGATCCTTCGGCGCGAGGAAGCGCGGCAGCACGACGTCGGCCGTGACGGCGTCGCGCACGAACAGGCGCTGCTCGCCCGAGCCGACGCGGCTCTTGTCGTAGGCGACGGCCATCAATCGGAGCTGACCGATGAAGTCGGGGATGTCGAAGGCGATCTTCGCTTCGCCCTTGTCGTCGAGCTTCACCGGACCGCTGAACAGCGAGACGACGCGAGTCGGCACGATGTCGAGGCCGCCGATCTCGCCCGCGTCGCCGCCGGCCCGGATGCGGCCGAGTTCGTCGGCGCGGGTGTCGAGCAGGCGGCCGTAATCGTCGCGCATCGAGATGCCGAGGCGACGCTTGCCGAAATAGTGGTCGGCGGGATTGGGCGTTTTGTAACGGGTGAGCTGAAGGATACCCTCATCCACTGCGGCCAGGGTGACGAAGGCTTCCTGTCCGGCCTGAAGATTGGAGACCTTTACCGGCACTTCGATGCGCTGCCGCGGTGTGATCTTCTCAGGTGCGCCGATCTGGATGCCCAACGTCCGCAGGGTCGGGTTGAGACCCAGCCACGTGGCGCCGATGGCCCGCGTGGGGGTGCGTTCGGCCGGCGCCGCCAGCGGCCGCCAGGCAGTCACCAGCGCGTAGGCGCCTGCACCCCATTCACCCTTCACGGGAATGTCGACGGTCGTGCCGCCGGCCGGCACCTGGACCGACTGGGTGGAGACGATGCGGTCGGTCGCGATGGCGATCAGTGCTTCGCCCGCGAATGGCGCCTCGATGCGCAGGCGGGCCGTGTCGCCGGGCGCATAGTTCTGCTTGTCGCTGGCGACGCGCAACGTGTCGGGTGCCTCCTCGGTCCCCGTGCCGCCGTACCAGCCCACGTAGAAGGTCAGGCTGGTCGAGGTGTTCTTGTAGTTGTCGATGACGGTGAGCCTGTGCTGGCCCCAGTCCAGCCGCTGCGAGAGACGGGTCGGCGTGTCGGCCTTCAGGGTCACCTTGTCGGCTGTCACCAGCCGCGTGTTCGTGACCGACTGCCAGCGCCAGCGGCCGTCGACCTGGAACCATTGATAGGCGTTGGTGATGCGTTCGATCCTGTATTCGACCGAAGGGCGCGCGATCTGGGTGCCGGCCGCGTCGACCGCCACCACATCGAACTCGGTATCGACGCCTTCACGGGAATATCGGCCCTCGAAGGTCGGGCGGACACCGATATAGGTGTCGCGGGTGCGTACGGGCATGACCTTCTCGGTCTTGGTGGCGCGGCCGCCGCCTGGTTCGAAGACGCGGGCCTGGATCTGGGCGCGCAGCGGCAGCACCGTCTCCTTGGCGAGGTCGCCTGCCCATTCGAGGCTCGACTTGCCGGCGGAGTCGGTGTTCTCGCCCTTCAACTCGATGAAGGGAGGTTCGAACTTCTCGCGGTCGTCCTCCGGTCCGAACCGGTACTTGGCGAAGGCCGGGAACGGGTTGTCGTCGACGGTGATGCGCATGTCGCCTTCGACGGCGAGGTCGGAGGCCGGTGCGCCATAGAGGAAGTCGGCTGACAGGACGAAGCGGTTCACGCTGCCGGGCCGGATGATCGGCTCGTCGGGCGTCAGCTCGACCTTGAGCTTCTCGGGCACGAAATCTTCGACCGAGAACTCCACCCGACCGACAGGCGCGCCCTTGGGATCGATATGGGCGGCAACCGACCAGCGGCCGCGTCGGGACGATTTCGGCAGGTCGACCGTCTGGGAAACGGCACCCGAGCCCTGCAGGGCATGGGTGAAACGGGTGAACTCGCTGCCATCGGGCCGCTTGACGATCAGCGTGACGGGCAGGTTCGAGAGCGCGTTGGCTGCGTCGTCGCGCATCAGCGCCATGAGCTGCACGGTCTCGCCGGGCCGATAGATGCCGCGCTCGGTGTAGAGGAAGGCGTCGACCGGGCCGGGCTGCGGCCGGCCATCAACGCCGCGGTCGGACAGGTCGAAGGCCGACTTGGTGAGTTCGAGGCGCGAGAATTCCTTCTTCGCCGGATCCTGCGCCATCACGGCGACGGGTTCGGCGGCGCCGCTGCCCTTGAGCAGGCCGGCCGCGAACGCCGCGCGGCCATCGGCGCCGGTCACCACCTTGCCGATCGGCTCATTGCCGCGCGACAGAACCGTGACCTCGATGCCGGCCAGCGGCTGGGCGGTCTGCAGCGAGCGCGCGAAGACGTTCAGGCCGTCGTCGCCGCTGAAGGAGGTGAGGCCGATGTCAGTGTCGATCACCCACAGGCCGACCGCGGATCCGCTGGTCGATTCGTCGTCTTCATAGTCGCGGGCCGGGGGCTTGGCGGCGTTCCACACCACGACGAAATACGCGCCGGGCTTCCAGTCCTGGATGGTTTCGCGGATCGGGAAGGCGGTGACGACGGCCTGGTTGGGCGTGTTGCGCACGTCCATCGTACCGGTCCACTGCTCGGCACCGTTGCTGCCGTTCAGCCAGCTGCGCAGCGACCAGGATTCGGTAATCGGCTCGGAGCCGGGGAAGGCCACGTCGTAGTAGCGGTCGGCGGAAAAGCGATCGATGCCGCGTTCGCTCACACGATAGACCGAGATACCGACCTTGGAGACGTTGATGGTGGTCACGGGCAGGCCCGCGGCGCTGCCGCGCGGCAAGATGAAGCCCTTGCCGGGAAGGTTCACGACGGCTGGACGGGCACCCAGCGCCACGCTCACGCTCTGCTCGTCGCGCAGCTTCTCGCCGTCGCGTCCCGGGAAGCCCGCCAGCAGCTTCACGGTGTAGTCCTGGCCGTAGGTGAGGCCTGCGATGCACAGCCGGTCGTCGACGGCGCGGAGCGCGGTCTTGGCTTCAGGCTCGATGCGGATGAAGTCGCCGTACTTCACGTCGCCGGTCGCGAGCGGCTTGTTGAAGGCGAGGCAGGCTTCCGCCTCGCTGCGGCTGGAATCGACCGCGACGCGACGGAAGGAGAAGGGAGCGGACGGCGGTGCCGGCGGCTGGGCGATGGGAGCCGGTGCGGAGGACTGGGCTGTCTGGGCTGGCGGGCTCGCCGGCGGAGTCGGGGTGGCCGGTGCAGAGGCCGGGGGTGCGGCCGTCGAAGGCGCCGGTGGGAGACGGTCGAGTGAATCGCCCGGTCTTCCGATCAGGTAACCCGCAATGCCGGAGCCCAGCATGAGAGCCACAACCAAGGCGGCCAGCGTCGATCGATTCATAGGAACCCTCGCAAAAAGCGACCGGACAATAGAGCTTGGATTGTGCAGACAGTGTGGAGTCCGAAGCCCGGTCTGCAATTCTCGCAGCCTGTGGCGCGCAGGTCACGCTCGCGACGCCCATGCTGTGGATAGGCGGCGCTTGAGCCGGCGACCGGTCACGTATTAATCGCAGGCGATGGCGTTGCATCTCATCAAGCTGGCGGTCGGCATCGACGATCTCGCCCACATGAAAAAGGTCCAGGCGGCGCGACGCCGGGAGCGGGGGCAGTCGGCACGTTCGCCGCACTGGATCTACACCCGCAACTCGCCACGGCGGGCCGAGGATCTGCTGGGCGGCTCCCTCTACTGGGTGGTGCGCGGCGTCATCCGCTGCCGGCAGGAACTGGTCGGATTCGAGGATGATTTCGACGAGGAAAGCGGCAAAAAGTTCTGCCGCATCAAGCTCAGGCGCCCCCTGGTCGAAACTGCTCCACGCGCCTGCAAACCCTTCCAGGGATGGCGCTACCTCGAACCCGAACGTGCGCCGCCGGACCTGTCGAGCGGCGACACGGCCGACATGCCAGCCGAAATGGCGGCCGAGCTGAAGAGACTTGGGCTTCTGTAGAGACCGGCTTCAGCGATTGGTGAGCTTGAGCTCGATGCGGCGGTTGCGGGCCGGGTCGGTGGACGAAAGCGGCTGGTATTCGCCGTAACCCGCGGCCACGAGGCGGTCGTTGGGGATGCCTTCGCTGTGGAGGAACTTGACCACGGCGATGGCGCGGGCGGCGGACAGCTCCCAGTTCGACGGGTATTGCGCGCTGGCGATCGCCTTGTTGTCGGTATGCCCGTCGACCTGGAGAACCCAGTTGACGTCTTTCGGGATGGTGGCGGCGATCTCGACGAGGCGCTTGGCGACGTTCGCGAGCTGCTTCTCGCCGCCTTCCTGAAGCTTGGCCGAGCCGGACGGGAAGAGCACTTCAGACTGGAACACGAAACGGTCGCCGACGATCTGCACGTCGCGCTGGCCGCGCAGTGCCTCGCGCAACTTGCCGAAGAATTCTGAGCGGTAGCGTGCCAGTTCCTCGACCTTGCTGGCCAGCGCGCGGTTGAGCTTCTGGCCGAGATCGACGATCTGCGCCTGCTGTTCCTTGGCCTTGGCGTCGGCGGCGTCGAGAACGGTGCCGAGGCGGGCTAGCTCTCCCTTGAGGGCGGCGAGCTCGGCGGTCAGGCGCACGACGGCGGCCTTCTGCTCGGCACTGAGCTTCTGTTCTTCAGTGAGGTCGCCGAACAGCTTGCCCTTGTCCTCGTTGGCGGCCGCCAGCGAGGCGGCGAGCCGCGTGAGTTCCAGCCGTTGGCGCTCGATCTCCTTCTGGAGGTCGCCGGCCTGGGCGGCGGCTTCCTTGTTGGAGCTTTCGAGCGAGGCGGCAAGCCGCTCGCGTTCCGCCATCATCGACGTCAGGCGCTCCGTGAGCTGATCGCGCTCGATCTTGAGGGCGTCCGAGGCAGTGCGCTGGGCGGCGAGGTCGGCGCCCAACCGGTCGCGCTCCGCCTGGTTTTGGCGCAGCTGCAGGGTGAGCTTCTCGAGATCCTGCTTCAGGTTATCGCTCGCCGCCTTCTCCAGCGACAACACGCTGGCCAGGCTGCCGAGCTGCTTGTTCAGGGCGTCGATCGCGCTGTCGCGGGAGCTGAGCGTGTCGGTCAGGGTGAATTGCGCGACGCTGAACAGCGACAGCAGGAAGATCAACACCATCAGCAGGGTCGTCAGCGCGTCGACATAACCCGGCCAGGTGTAGTCGGCGCCTCCTCCTCCTCGACGGCGGGATACGGCTGCCATGGCGGTCAGTCGCCCGGCGTCGCGCTGCGCGTCGAGGCGATGGTGCGGGCGAGCAGGCGGAACTCGCCCCGCAATTCATCGGCCAGCGCAGTGCGTCCGCGCACGCTTTCTTCGATCAGGCGGGCAAGGCCGGCCTCGATGTTGCGCTGGTGCGTCAGGAGCGCCTCGCTCTCGGCCTCCGGCTTGCGCTCGGTCAGGCGCGCGACCGTGCCGCGCAATTCGATGGATTGCTCAGCGAGGCGGGCCAGCAGCGCCTGCTGGGAGCGCATGCTCTCGGTCAGCGACGACAGGCGCTCGACCAGCGCGGCGTTGGCCGCTGCCGCCTGCTCGCGGCCCTCTTCGCTGCGACGGAGCGTGCGCGTGAGATCGTCGAGACCGTCCGCGGTACGCTCCAGCAGCGCCTCGACATAGGCCGAGATCCCCTGTTCGCCTTCGGTCTGGAGCGTACCGCTCGACAGACGTGTGGCGCCTGCCAGCCATTCCTCGAGCTCGGTGTGGAAGCGGCCCTGGGCCTGGCTCGCCTGCAGTTCGAGGAAACCCAGCACGAGCGAGCCCGAGAGGCCGAACAGCGAGGCGCCGAAGGCGGTGGACATGCCCTTGAGCGGCCCCTCGATACCCTGCTTCAGCTTGGCGAAGATCTGCACCGCATCGCCGCCGGTGACCTGCATTCCGACGATGGCGTCGGCGACGGCGCCGATCGTCTCGAGCAGGCCCCAGAACGTGCCGAGCAGGCCGAGGAAGATCAGCAGGCCGATCATGTAGCGGCTGAGTTCGCGCCGCTCGTCGAGGCGGCTGGCGATGCCGTCGAGCATGGCGCGAGTCGCCGTGGGCGACAGGCGGAAATTGTCCTGACGGTCGCCCATCATGGCGGCCATCGGCGCCATCAGGTCGATGGACTCGGTCTCGAGCGGCGGTGCGCCGGGCTCGCGATGCTGAAAGCGCCGCAGCCACCGCACTTCGGGCCACAGGGACAGGACCTGGCGCATCACGAAGAAGATGCCGATGGCGAGCACGCCCAGGATGACGCTGTTGAGGATCGGCGTGTTCAGGAACACGCGCAGCAGGTCGTGGTGGAGGAGGTAGGCGATGCAGGCCACGATCGCGAGGAACAGCAGCATGCGAACGAGATACGGAATCGGATTACTCATGCTGTCTCCCGATGCCTGCGGACGCTTGCGGGATCATGTGCCCGGCACCAGGATTTCCACCCGCTCGCCGCCATCGCCCACGATGGAGGCGATCTCGATCCTGGACCGGACGCCCTTGTCGATCAGGTAATTCCGCACGATCAGCGCCCGCGCCAACGAAATCTTGCGGCTGTCCGGATCACCGTTTTCGGCCACGCTGCGCAGTTCGACCTGTCGCAGGGTACGGTCGGCCAGATCCTTGGCGAGGCGATCGAGTTCAGCCTTGGCCGCATCCGACAGTTCGGTCGCCCGGGCGGTGAAGACCAAGGTGACCGCCACGCCGCTGCGCGCCGATGGAACGGGCGGCGGCGGCGGCGGCGCGGGCGCGACGGCGGCCATCTGGCGCTGCGGGGCCACAGGAGGTTCAGTGGGCTGAGGTGGAGGCGCTGCAGCGACGGGAGGCGCCGGGGCCGGCGCGGTCGGGCCAGGGGCGGTCTGTGGGGGTGTCGGCGCAGGTGCGGACCGAACCACGGTCGGGGTGGGCGCCGCGGCGACCGACGCTGGGGGTACGGGGGCCGGCGGAGCGGCTGGCGCGGAAGCGTGCTTGACGGCCGGCTCGACGGAAGCGGCGATGGCCTTCTCGATATCGCGCGGCTTGCTGCGGCGCGTCGCCAACTCCGGGACGGCGACGACACGACTTTTGATTGGTCCGGGCGGGGGCGGCGGCAGGGAGGCACCTGCCTTGGTCTGTGGTGTAGGGCGATGGGCTTGCGGAGGAGCGGCCTGGCGCGACGCCTGCGCCGAAGGGCGAGACGACCAGGGATTGAAAGCCGGACCGGGGCCAACGGCACCAACGGTTGGGGCGGCGGGCGGCGCTGCGTATTGCGGGAGCGCTCCGCTTGCCAGGCCGGCACCGGAGTACGGGTTGAAGGCGGTGACGTTCTGCCCATGGGCCGAGAACGACGCCGCGCCGACACCGATCACGGCGAGGGCGAAGCTGCGTGCAGCGGCCGAAGAGGGGGGCATAACCGATTGCCTTTCCAAGGGATTTGGCGGTTCGACCATAACGAATGGTCGCTCAGCGCTCAACCGCTCGCGGCAATGCAGCAGAGGATGAACCGGCCTGACGGTGATGTGCCCGTCAGGCCTTGGACAGGATCTCGACCATCGAATCGCGCAGGCCGAAGTTGCTCGCGAGGAGGGACGGCCCGCCGAGTTCGTAGGGCTGCCCCGCGATGTCGCCGACCAGGCCTCCGGCCTCTCGCACCATCAGGATCCCTGCTGCGACGTCCCAGGGCGCCAGGCCGAACTCGAAGAAGGCGTCGTAGCGGCCGGCGGCGACGAAAGCGAGGTCGAGCGCCGCGGCGCCCCAGCGGCGTACGCCGGCCGTGCGCTCGGTGACCGCCGCCAGCTTGGCGTGATAGGCGGCGTGGTCGCTCTTGCCGATGTGGGGGATACCGGTCCCGATCAGGCCGCGTGCCGGATCCTTGCGCCCCGAGACGCGCAGGCGGCGCGAGCGGGCGTTCGGCGTGTCGATATAGGCGCCGTTGCCCTTTTCGGCCCAGAACAGCTCGTCGGAGATCGGCTGGTAGATGACGCCCGCGATGATCTCCTTCTCGCGCTCCAGCGCGATGGAGATGGCGAAGTGGGGCACGCCGTGCAGGAAGTTGGTTGTGCCGTCGAGCGGATCGACGATCCAGCGGTTGCGGCCATCGCCCTTGGTCTCGCCGCCTTCCTCGCCGAGGAAGCCGTAGTCGGGACGGACGCGTGACAACTCGGCGCGCAGGGTGCGTTCGGCCTTGATGTCGGCGTGACTGACGAAGTCGCCGGGTCCCTTCTCCGAGATCTGCAGATGCTCGACCTCGCCGAAGTCGCGCTTCAGGTTCTTGGCGGCTGCGAAGGCGGCGCGGATCATGACCGTGATCGTGGCGGAGCGCTGCGCCAACGACTTCCGCTCGGGCGGGCCCGAACGCTCGCGGGCCTCGCCCATCGGCGCGCGACCGACGCGGGCGACCGGGGTTTCTCGCGGGGGACGGTTGGTGGGGAGGGCCACGGGACCGCGCCTAATCCTTGGCGCGTTCCATGTAGGTGCCTTCCTCGGTGTTGATCACCAGGCGCGTGCCAACGCCGATATGCGGCGGCACCATCACGCGGATGCCGCCCTCGACGATCGCGGGCTTGTAGGAAGAGGAGGCGGTCTGGCCCTTCACGACGGCGTCGGCCTCGGTGACGGCGAGAACCACGGTCTTGGGCAGCTCGGCGCCCACCGGGGTGCCCTCATACAGCGACACCGTCACTTCCATGCCGTCCTGAAGCCAGCGCGACTGGTCCTCGTCGAGGACGTCGGCGCCGACCACGAGCTGCTCGAAGGTTTCCTTGTCCATGAACGTGAAGCCGTTCTCGTCCTTGAACAGGTAGGTGCACTCGCGCTCGTCGATATGGACGCGCTCGATGGTCTCGCCCGAGCGGAAGCGTTCCTGCAGCTTGTTGCCCTCGCGCAGCGCCTTGGCTTCGATGGCGACGAAGGCGCCACCCTTGCCGGGGCTGATGTGCTGGACTTTCGAGGCCACCCAGAGCTTGCCGTTGTACTCGATGACGTTGCCGGCTCGGATCGAATTGACTTGGACTTTCATGGAGTTACCCGGCCCTACCGCTGTCTCGGATGAATGGAATTCGGCCTCGTCCGCAGAAGCGGTACGAGGCCGGCGCGGGCCTTCTATCAAAGGCGGCCCGGGGTCGCAACCGGCCCTGCTAGGGCCTTTCGGGGCTGTTTCAGGCCCAGTTCGGCCTGTTTCTTCTTCGGCAGGCCCGCCGCGATGACGGCATGCGCCTGTTTCAGGTACGCCCGCGTCTCGGCCGGCGTCAGGACCGAGGGGTCCTCGAGGGCGACCCATTTCGCGCGGGCGAGATAGGGTGCGGGCCTGAATCCCTCGGCATGCGAGAGGGCGTCGAAATGCTCGGGCGGGCATTTGAAGCAGAGGCGTGCAACGGAATGGCCCGGTGGGCCGATCAGACAGAACATCTTGCCGCCGACCTTGAAGACGGTGACGCCCTCCCACTGCACGGTCCGCGTCGCGGCCGGCAGCTTGCGGCAGAAGGCGTCGATCTGCTTGGGCGTCATGATGACACCCTACACGCAGCGCCACGCGCGTGCGATGGTGCAGCATGAACGAATGGCGTCCCGACAGGCTTGCGCGGCGCCTGCCGCATCTTCAGGCGCGTGCCCGTATCCAGGCCGCCATGCGGCAGTGGTTCGCGTCCGAGGGCTTCGTCGAGGTCGAGACACCGATCCTGCAGGCAGCGCCTGGCGCCGAGGTTCATCTCACGGGCTTCGCGACGGCGTGGGAACTGCCCGACGGCGAAGAGCGCGAACGCTGGCTGCACAGTTCACCCGAGTTCGCGATGAAGAAGCTGCTGGCCGGCGGGATGCCGAAGATCTTCCAGTTCGCACGTGTCTTCCGCAACGCCGAGGGCTCGGCACTGCATCATCCCGAGTTCACGATGCTGGAATGGTATCGCGCCGGCACCGGCTACCAGACGATCATGGCCGACTGCAGGGCACTGCTCGCGTCGACCGGTGTCGACGAGCTGCGCTGGGCCGGCCACGTCTGCGACCCCAAGGCCGAACCGGAGCGGCTCACCGTGGCGGAGGCCTTCGTGCGCCATGCCGGCGTCGATCTGTTCCCCACCTTCGGCAATGCCGAAGCGCTTTCCTCCACGTCGGGCATTGCCATGCATGCCGGCGACAGCTGGGAGGACGTGTTCTTCCGCATCATGTTCGAGAAGATCGAACCGCGACTCGGCATGGGCCGGCCGACCATCCTCTGCGAATATCCGATCTCAATGGCGGCACTCGCCCGCGCCAAACCCGGTGATCCCAGGGTCGCGGAGCGCTTCGAGCTCTATGTCTGCGGCGTCGAGCTGGCCAACGCCTTCGGCGAGCTGACCGATCCGGACATCCAGCGCGAGCGCCTGGCGGCGGACATGGACCTGAAGGACGAGCTGTACGGCGTCCGCTGGCCGGTCGACGACGATTTCCTGGCGGCACTCGACCATGGCCTGCCGGATTGCTCCGGCATTGCGCTGGGGTTCGACCGGTTGGTGATGCTGGCGAGCGGCGCCTCGCACATCGAGGAGGTGCTATGGCTCCCCGTCCGATGATCCATGCGCGGCGAAGAGTTCGTTGAAGGCGCGGACTGCCGCTTCGGGACCGTCCTTGTAGTCCCACACGCCGCCGGCCACGGCCAGGAAATCGGCGCCCGCCTCGATCAGGGGCCTGCAGTTCTCGACGGTGATGCCGCCGATCGCCACGCACGGAACTTCCATCAGGCTGCTCCACCATTCGACGATCTCGATGTCGGCGGGTGTCGTTACCGGCTTGGTGGCGGAGGAGAAGAACGCACCGAAGGCGACGTAGTCTGCACCGGCCTCGGCCGCTTCCATCGCGAGGTGGCGCGAGGCCTTGCAGGTGACGCCGATCTGGCGGTTGGGCCCGACGATCCGCCGCGCCTCTGCATAGGGCATGTCGTCCTGGCCGATATGGACGCCGTCGCAGTCGAACTTCACGGCGAGGTCGGGGCGGTCATTCATGATTAGCGCCACGCCGCGCTGCTGGCAGATCGGCCGCAGCGTGTCGGCGGCGACGGCGATCGCCTCCTCGGGCATGTCCTTCAGCCGCAGCTGGAAGGCCGCGACGTCGCCGCCGTCGAGGGCGGCGCGCAGTTCGTCGGCAAAGATCGAGGGATGCTCGATACGGGGCGGGGAGATGAGATAAAGTCGGGTCACGGCCAGCCTGATTTTACTCGTGGTTTATGCGGAACTCGGCGCCCCGTCGAGGGCGGGTCGCTAAAATGCCGCCATTGTCTTCGTGGGGCGGCCGGGGCTAACTGGTGGAAGCTTTCTCGCCAGGATTCATGAGCAAAGTCAGAAAAACCGTCGCCCTTGTACTGGCGTCGACCGTCGTCAGCCTCCTGGCGGGCATAGCCATCGCCAGCTACCTGACTGTTCCGCGCATTCCGCTGCTGTCGGAAGGGGACCTTCTGCTGGTCTTCGACCCGGAGATCGGCGCGCGGGCCAATCCCAGCTCCCATGCTCGGCGTATCTATCCGGCAGTTCGCGACCGGAAGACCTTCGCCTTCGACATCTATACCGACGATCGTGGCGCGCGGGTGGACGGGCCGGGGCAGCGCAGCCCCGAGCAGGTCGACATCATGGTGGTCGGCGACTCGTTCACCTGGGGCTACGCGCTGGCCAACGAGGATACCTGGGCACGCCACTTGTCGCGCGAACTCGACGCCAGCGTTTCCAACTTCGCCATGGCGGCCTACGGCACCACGCAGTCGCTGCAGGTCCTGCAGCGCAACAGCGATCTCGCCCCGAAGCTCGTCGTGTACGGGATTATCGCGCACCACTTCGAGCGGAACGTCATGCCGTGCCTGCCGTCCTACTACCCGTTCTGCTTCAATGCCTCGCACGTCACCTGGAACGAGGCGGGCGAGCCGCGGATCGGACGGCCGGAGAGCAATGGCGTGCGCCGCTTCCAGCAGCATCTGGCCGGTGATTTCACCGATCCGTTCAGCTGGCTGGACCATGGCATCGACGTTATTCGCGGCCGGATCGAATATGGCCGGGCTACCTACAGCACGCCGAGCGACGAGAAGAAGGAGGAGGCGCTGGCCTTCCTGCTGCGCGAGATGGAACGGTCGGCGTCCGCGATCGGGGCCAAGCTGCTCGTCGTTTACCTGCCGACGAACTACTACTCGGCGCCCCAGGGCCTGCAACGCGTCATCGGCGACATCCGGCTTCTCGACCTCACCGAGGCCTTCCAGCGCGAGCGCGACAGGGGCACGAACCTCTACATCGTGGGCGACGGGCACCCGAACCAGGCCGCCCACGAGCTGATATCGCGGGAGGTCGCGAAGTACGTCCGTGAGAACGGCCTGCTCGAGGTCACGGCCTCGCGCTGACGGCCCGGTCGAAGCTCAGCGGCTCCGCTGCTGAGGGAGCAAGCCGGGTGCGCAGGCCGTGGATGTCGCCGAGCACCCACAGGTCGCGCACGAGCGGACCGTCGAATGTGAAGATGGGGGCGCCGTACCACCAGACCCGCGCGTTCGTTGGAGGTTCGCCGAAGAGTGTCCGGCGGTGGATGCCGTGGAAGCGCAGCTTGCCCGAGACGCGATTTCCCTCTTCGATCAACTCGAGGATGTCGGAGGTGTATTCCTCGAGCGTGTTCGTCAGCCAGCCCACGTAGTTGCCGAATTGCTGATGGCCGACCAGAACGGGACCGAGCGAGCCGCGGAAGGTGAAGTCGGGGTGGAAGATCCGGGGAACGAGCGTGAGGTCAGCCTTGTCCCACAGGTCCTTGTAGAACGCCCGCACGACGTTCTTCTGCGCGCTCAAGCGTGCGGGCGTCAGGTCGATCTCGACTTCCTTGGGCAACTCGGTATGCATCCGCCAACTCCTGCAACCTCGATTGAGCCAAGCAAAGAAATTGCCGCCCTGCAAGCGACCGGGGCGGGCCCGCGTGAGATCAGCAGGTATTCGGGCCGGCCGGGGTCATCGCGCGATTGAGTTGCAAAACCAGGTCATCGATGCCGAATGGTTTCTGCACGACTGGAACGTGCCTGTAGTTGGCGGGGATGGGCACACTGTCGCCGTAGCCGGTCGCGAACGCGAACGGCACCTGGCGCTCCGTCAAGACCTGGGCGACATCGACGCCCGTGCCGTCGCCGAGGACGAAATCGAGGACGGCGACCTCCGGCGCGAAGCTTGCTAGGATTCGAAGCGCTTCGCTCACCGACGAGGCAAGGCGTACGTCGAGGGCGCCCGCCTTGCGCAGGGCTTGTTCGGCATCCAGGGCGATCAGGAACTGATCTTCGAGGACCAGGACGGATTTTGCGTCGAGTGACGCGCTCACTTCGGTATGATCCTCTCCTCTCGCAATTGGGGGCGTTGGGTAACATGGCTGACACAAGGCGTCGGTCCACAAGTCGACACTCCGCGTGACCTCGTCCGGAGATGAGACCAATGACGGTACCCGCCGCCGAAGACTTTCTTGGCAACGCCCTTCTGGCGGTCCTGAGGGATGAGGACCGCCGGCGACTGGCGCCTCATATGGTGATCGCGGATCTCGAGGCAAAGGACGTTCTTCAGAAGGCCGGAGAGGATGTGGTCCAGACCTGGTTCCCGTGCGGCGCCGCGATGGCGAGCTTCAGCGTCTGGGTCGAGGAAAGCGGCTCGAACGTGGAGGTCGCGCTGGTCGGTCGCGAAGGTGCCATCGGCGGGATCGTCTCCAACGGAAGGCTGCCGGCCTTCGCCACGTCGCAGGTGCGGGCCGCCGGGCGCTTTCTTCGCATCAAGACATCCGCATTGGAGGCGGCGAAGCTTGAGTCGATCGCGCTCCGGCACTGGTTCTCCCGCTACTCCGATTGCATGCTGGCCCAGGTGTTCCAGACCGCGGCGTGCAATGCGTCGCACACGATCAGCCAGCGGACGGCGAAATGGCTTCTGGCGGCGATGACGCGCACGGGCGGCTCGGAATTCCAGATGACGCAGGAGCAGCTGGCGGAGATGCTCGGCGTCGGACGCACGTTCGTCACGCGCGTCGTGCGCCAGTTTCGCGAGCAGGGGGTCATCGAGACACGCCGCGGCGTCTTCACCGTCAACGACGTCACCGCGCTCCGGAAGAAGTCCTGCAGCTGCACGACCGCGATCGAGGACCATTTCGACACAGTGCTGCACGGGATCTATCCGGTCGAATAGGCCGGGGGCGAGAGGCTCGCGTGCGAGGGCCGCGATCAGTCGATCAGTTCGTCCGCCCGCGCCATGACGTTCAGCGGTATTCGAACCCCGATTTCAGTGGCCGTCCGGTTGTTGATGACGGTCTCGATGACCGTCGGCCATTCGACGGGGATGTCGCCGGCGGGAACGCCGGCGGCGATCTGTTCGATGAAGCGGGCGAGATGCGATATCAGGGCGGGAACATTCGGGCCGTAACTCACCAGGCCGCCGGCCTCACAGAACTCGCGTCGCGGAAACACCGCCGGCACGCGCAATCGCCGGGCATGATCTGCGATGATGCGCCTATTGGCGATCGTCACGGAGTCGGTGAAGCACAGCATCGAGTCGCAGCCGCTTGCTGCGCCCTCGGCAAGTGCCGTTTCCAGCGTCGCTCGATCCCGGACGGGTCGCACCATGAGCTCCAGTCCGAGCTGCCCTGCAGCGCTCTGGGTGCGCGTGCGCTCCTCGGTTTCGCCTGGATGATCGGGGCTCTGGACCACGAGCGTGCGCTTTGCCCGTGGGGCAATCTCGCGGAGAAGCTGGATGCGCTTTCCAACCAGCTCCCACATGAGCTGTGAGTTGCCTGTCGCATTGATCCCGGGCTTTGCCATGCTGCGCACATATCCGGCGGCCACGGGATCGCCGCTGAACGAAAACACGACAGGCACGGATCGTTGGGCGACGGGAACGACCCTGGTTGCGGCGCCATATGCCACGAGAACGTCGATCCCCTCCTGCAGGAGCTGATCGAGCAGGGCGGGAAGAAGCTGAGTGTCGAGGTTCGCGAAACGCGCCCGAACGATGTAGTCGCGACCCTCGTCCCAGCCCAGCTTTTGCAAACCAAGGCGCAATTGCTGCAAGTCCGGATCGGTTGGTCTCGTCGGAGACAGAAATCCAACGCGAACCGGACGCTGAAGACGCTGAGCGAGTGCGGGACCGGCGGCAAGCAGATAGCAAGCTGACGCTCCCACCATCTTTCGACGGCCGATGAGCATGCGCGGTTGGCTATGGATCAATTCGACTCTCGATTCGGGTATCGACCTCTGGCGCGAGTGTTATCTTTCCCGCCACGGCGGGCAAGCCGGCAACACAATTCTGTGAATGCCCGGCGGGCCGAAAGAAAACGCCAGGCAAGCCCGTCGGCCTGCCTGGCGTTACCCCAATCGGGATCCTCGGCGGGCTAGAGAGGCCCGCCTGTGGTGCGCGCCTTACATCTTGCCTTGTGATGGAATGCCTGTCCGTGAGCATCCGCCACTGTCCAGAAAACGCCGGTTCCATTGAGTCATTTGTCCGCCGCTGACCGCAGCCATCCTTCCACAGCCACGAGGAAGGATTACCCAAGAGTTACCCAAGTCCAGCGAGTAGAGTACGCGTGATGGCGCTCACCGACACGAAGCTCCGCACGCTCAAGCCACCGGCAGGCAAGACCGAATGCCTGATTGCCGATGGCAATGGCCTGTACATCAGGGTCCGGGGTACTCGGGGCAAGTTTTCGCGCATCTGGCAGTTCCGGCGGAAGGAGGGGGGCCAGCTCTCCATCACGACGCTGGGCGCATATCCGGACCTTCCCATCAAAGACGCCCGCCTCAAGGCTGCAGAACTGGCCACAAAGCAGACCGGCCGGAGCTGGACTGTGGGAGAGGTCGCCGACCAGTGGCTCAAAGAGCGCGTCGATCATACGCACCGCAAGTCCGATCAGGTCCGGGGTTACGTCGATCGCGCGATACTTCCGGCGCTGGCCGACAAGCGCCTGCGAGATATCGAGCCTTCGGACATTGCCCGAGTGATTCGCGACTACCGGGACAGGGTGGCGAAGCTGCCGCGAGCTCGGACCGGCGGACGCCCGGCAGCTAGGGCCTTGCTCGCCGTATTTAAGGGGCTGTTCGGGTACGCCGTGGCGAACGGCCTAATCTCCAGTTCGCCCGCCGCCCAGCTTACCGCCGCTGTGGCCGGCCAGCCGCCGGCAGCGAGGGAACGCGTGCTATCCGACGACGAGATCCGCTTCGTTATGACAACGGATATCAAGGCCGGGCCTGTCCTGCGCTTCCTACTACTGACAGGGCTGCGGCTGGGCGAGGCCTTCGCCGGACATCGGGAGGGCCAGTACTGGGTCGTGCCCGCCTCGGCGTCGAAGAACCGCCGCGAGCACCGGGTTTGGCTGTCTACCCTGGCGCTTGCCCAGCTTGAGGCCCATCCATGGGAAGCGCGGCGCGAGGCCGTCCAGCTCTGGCTGAAGAACAATGCCGGCGGCTGGACCGCCCACGACTTGCGGCGGACCTTCAGCACCCGGAACAACGGTCTGGGCGTCGCGCCCTACGTGGTTGAAAAGATGCTCAACCATACCTTCGACGGCACCATGGCCGTCTACAATCACGCGAGCTACGACGCGGAGCGCCGGCAGGCGCTGGAAAACTGGTCGGACTGGCTGGCGAAGCTTACAGCGCCGTCGGCCGCGGTAGTCCCATTACGGACGGCCGCACGGCAGAGTTAACGACATCGACGCGGCTAGGGCGACGGCCCGAAAACCTCCTCCGCAGAGGCTGCCGCGTCGACCACCTTGCGGAGCCCTGCGGAGGGCATAGATGGTCGATTATCTGGCGTGGGCCAAGGCGGACCCATTAACGGTTGAGCAGGCCGCTCGGCTCTGGGCCGAGGTAGATCCCTCAGATCCCCAATTCATGTGGACCCAGTCTCAAGCGGCGGAAATCGGGGCGCGTCTGCAGATGCTATGCGGCAGGATCGCGACGCGCGAGTTGCACGCGGATCACCGCGGCAATGGCCTTGAGTCCATCGGCAGGTATGAGCGCAGCCTGATCTTCCGGTCAGAATTGACGGCTCTCGCGGAGAGACTCGGCGAGCGACCCCGGTTTCTCTTCGTCGCCTTGCCGAGCGGCTCGGCGGCGACGAACACCGAACGAGCCCCCAATACGCCCCCCCTTCTCCAGCAGGTTTGGACAAGGCTGCCATTTCTAGGTTGTTTGGCCCGGAGATATCGGCGTCGAGCTGCGGGCGCCGTTCATGCACCTGACGGCTGAGTTGGCGGCCGGCGGTGTGCGCCCCTTGGGTCCACCGGCATAAGGGGGCCGAGAGTGAGCGACAATTCCATGCGCGAATACTTCCCCCTGGCGGCCCCGGTGGCGGACGCCCTCGGCCGGATGGTGCCGAGCATGCGCCTTCCCGATGTCTCTGCGGTTGCAGCGGATGCGCTTGGTGCGCCGGTCGATGGCATGGCTTGGCTCCTTCGCAGGGCCGGCCTGCCGGTTCCGGGTGGCACACCCGGCATGGGGCGTACGTCGCTAGCGCCTGTAGGCTGGGCTCCCGATAGCAGCGTGCCATTCAGCGGCGAGTATTTCCGGGAGGTATTCGACAATTCTGCTGTCTCGCGAGACGCCCTTCGCCGGGCGGTCCCGAGGGGGCTTTTCTAGAAATCAGGCTGTACTGTTGGTGTCCGTGCAACCTAGAGTGACTAGGTAAGAGCTAATGGAGAGGGCCCACCAATGAGTAATCCTCGCGCCTTCTTCGTGGGCGGCTTTGCCATAGGTATGGCGTCTCCGGTACTGGAGGTCTTCTCAAAATGGACCGAGACCGGACTCTTGCCAGTCGGCCTTGGGTGGATAGATATCGGCGTCCAAGGGCTATTCGCAGGCATGATCCTGGGCGCGATCGGCGCGCTCATCGGCCGCTGGGTGGAGAAGCGTGACGCACGTAGCGATAAGGGCTAAGGGGGCAGCCAGCATCTTATGCGCAGGGGCCATCGTCGCGATGGCTTGTCCGGCGCTTGCGGCAGTTCCGAACATGATCTGCCACGCCCACCTTGAAACCCAGATCAGCCCCATCACGCTTGATGGTACAACGTCTACACCGCGCGAAGTGTACCGCTTCACGAATGGCGACCTATTCATCTCGCGGCCAGATCGGGCGGAGTATCGATACGGCAAAGTCGTTGAAGTCGAGCCTGGGCGGTTCACCTCCGGGCACAAGACTCTCATTCTCTCATTTCCGCCCCCAATTCCCGGCACCGAACGGCTGTTAATGGTGCACTCCGACGTGATCGATATTCGCGTCACCGTGTTCGCCTGTTCTCGTTAAAGAGCGCTCGAAAGCTGACGCACAGCACAACGGGAGACCGACATGACTCCGGAAGAAGAGCGAACCTTGGGCGAGCTGATAAAGACTACCAACACCATAAATCGCAAGGTTGAGTGGCTACAGGCCGTCACTTGCATTGCTTTGGCTGTAGCGCTCGCCTCATGGATATTTCCTGGCCTGACAGACTGGTTCGGGGCGGGCTGGGCGTATGCCGGAAGCATTCTCGCAGGTGTACTTACGTGGTGGGTTTTGGCGCTAGTGACAGGGTGAAGATCAGTGCTGCGCCCGAGGCCGGAGCTAGGGCCTTTTCTTACGAAGCCGGGACCACAGCCAGTAGGTTGCTCGCGAATAACAATGTTCCGGTGACCCAAGCAATCGCCGATCCCAATGCTAGAATGATGCTGGCATAGACGGTGAACGTGACAAACCGGCTTGCGCGCCAGCGAATATGTTCGGGCAGCGCAATGGCACTCTGAAACCAAACTGGAGGCAGCTGGAAGACGGCGCCTTTGACCCAAAATTCGTTGATCTCCGCCATTGAATATCGCGTTAGGGCGTTCGCAAACCAGTTCAGGTAGGCGAGTGCAGCCGAAATGACTGCGCAAGCCGCGCCAACGGCAAATGCGGTCGCTGGCGCCATTTGCTGCAAAATCCAATCCTGATTGAGATGTTCTTTGATCATCGGATGGACCGCCAGCAAGCCGAGTAACCCTCCAACATTACCTACCACGAGGAACGTCAGCGTCATTTTTGCGTATTCGAAGCTGAGTTTGACCGCGTCCACTGCCAGTGCGTGATCCGGTCGAACGAGCTTCGCGTGAAGTTCAACATATTCCCGCTGCGCTTGTTGGAATTGCGCAATGGTCATGTTGCCGATCTGTGGCGTATCGGCGGGCGGCGGAGCGG
Organism: uncultured Reyranella sp.; assembly: GCF_945957355.1. Taxonomy (GTDB): domain Bacteria; phylum Pseudomonadota; class Alphaproteobacteria; order Reyranellales; family Reyranellaceae; genus Reyranella. The sequence continues at coordinate 107,485 of NZ_CAMFKM010000015.1, forward strand.
GCAGATTCGGCCAGAGCCAGCGAAGCAAACGCCACCCGAAATAACCCGCAGCGAGCGTGCCCGTGCAGACCAGCGCGAATATTGCCTGCGAGGTCGAGTGCATGGCCACGACCGACGAGCCCAGCGCTACGCCGAACACCAAGCCCACAATTAGGAGCAAGCAGTCCTGCAGTTTGGGCATTGGACAACCTACGGGCGCGTTGAGAACGATTTAGTGAATTGAGGGCATCGCAACAGCCAGAAGCGATGTTTCTTGCGACTATCGCTTTCCTTCCTTCGCATTCAGCCCCAGCTCGACCAGCCGGCGGAGCGCTTCGGATCGAGATATCTCGCGCTCCATCGCCCAAGTATCAATGGCATCGGCGAGTTGAGACGGCGGCCGAAACGCGATCAATGGCGTGATGCCCGTCGCTGGCCGACCCCGGCGCTTTATTTTTTGTTTAACAGTTATTGACTTGGCCATATATCTGTTTAACATAAATAGCGAGCCGAACGGAAGCGCCAACTCCCGCCCGGCTCTAACCGCAACCCGAGGATGGAGCCCCGGACCATGGCTAAGGCCAATCATACACCACCTGTCACCAGCCTGCCGGCGGCGCGCCGCGGCGTATTGCTGGGGGCGCTTATGGCGCTCACAGTCTCCAAATGTGCCCCAGCGGCCGCTGCCACGCGCGAGCGTGTTGCCGAAGCGGCCGATGCTCTGACGGCCGCCCTGGCTGAGCTTCACGGCGGCAAGTGGCACGTGACGGTCGATCACGACTCTCAGTTCGTGCTGATCGTGGGAGGCGCCAAGTGACCGCCCTCGCGCTCCGCAGCGAACAGCGGGAAACCAGCGGCCTTCTGGCAGCCTGTGCTGCCCGAGGGTACCGCGTAGCCATCCAAGAGGCCCGGACGCCCCTGCAGGCCCCGGATTTCGCCTCTACGCCCCTCCGGCGGTTCGTGGCGAACGTCTGCACCGCTGAGGTGCAGCACGCCGATGCCCAGTTCTGGCAGCTCGCCCGGGCCTGTGGCGCGGACTCCGTCATCGATCGGTTTGAGACGCCGGACATCGCCGCCAACTACCGGCTCCCGCACGAGCGGTGCGCCGGTAAGGCGCTGGCATGGCTGTCGCACCTGCAGAGCCATGACAGCGAACGCCGCGGGCCCTGGGAGTGCTGGTCGGGCCTCTCGCGCCCCCGCAAGGCCGCATGGCTGCGCCGCCGCCGAGAGCTGCTGCACGGGCTCCTGAGGGCCGCCGCTGAGTACCGGGCGGCCCGCACCGATCTGGTGCAGGGAGGCGTCCAATGAGCGCCCGTCACACCCTCGACCTGTTGGGCGAGACCCTGCGGGATCTGGCCCCGCTGGTCGCCGCTGCGGTGCAGGCTCTCGACAAGCCCGGAACGCGCGCCCTGCGTCGCAAGCTCGACGGCGAGTTTCACTACCTGATGGGTCACTACGGCACGTTGATGCGGCAGGGCAGCCCGGAAAGCCAGTGGGACGCCTTGCGGTCGATGCTGCCGCACTATGAGCGGGCGACCGAGGTATGGCCGGGGCGTTCTGCATTCGAGGCGCGCAAGGCTCGCGAGTCCGCTGCCTCGGAGCAGTCGGCCGAGACGCCGGCACCATCGCCCGCCTATGGCCTTCGTCTGGTGGTCGACAATGGGCGGCCGGTCGAGGCCGTCGAGCCCGCTACGCTGGGAGGTGCAGCATGAGCACCACAAAAGCAAAGCGCAGCCTGCGTGACACGCTGATCGCGGCTGAGGAAGCCTCGCGCGATCAACAGTTCAACATCGGGCACGCCGCCGCTCTCCTGACGACGCTGGCGCGCGAGGCTGGCGAGGCGTGCGTCGGACGCAAAGACGACGGCGGGATGCACGCGCAATGGCTGCGGGTCGAGTATCTGGCGCGGCAGCTCAAGGCTCATGTATCAGACCTCGACCGCAGCCTTGCCGCAGTCGAGGGCGTGCACATGCAGATGGGGAGGGACGCAGCATGAGCGCCCCCAAGGCTCGCCGCAGCAAGGCCCTGTCGCCGCGAGCGGCATACGGCGCACTCCTGCATGCTGCCGCCAACATTGAAGGCTCCGCCGCCCTGGCGTCGGCCGCAGTCGAGGGCATCGGTAACACCCCGGTCGAAAGGGAGGCGGCCCGATACGCGGCGGACCGCTTGTTGTCGGCTGACGTGCGGCAGTTGCGCGAGGCAGTCGACGCCATAGAAGGCGCAATGCAGGGGGGCGCACAATGAAGGCCGCCGCCCGCACCTACTACGACGCTGACAGCACCGAAGGGCGGCCGATCTTTTCTGCCGCCGGCCTCAAGCCATCGAAGGCGTCGCAGCGCGTCAAACGCGTCATCGCCCATGCGTTCAAAACCATGGCGCTCCCCTTCGATGACCGTTCACACCTGCCTGTGCGGCGCTACATCGCCCGGATGCGGTTGACCCCGCCTCAACTCGCCATGTTGGTTCGGAACCTGGGTAGCCACGACTCGGGCCGCTATCCGATCCCGGACGATGCCGACCGTTGCGAGCGGTACGGCTGCACCTATCGGGAATATCGGGCCGTCGTGTTCTTTGCCTACCGCGCGGCCCTGTCGCTGTTGATCGAAACGGCACCGCGTTCCCGCCTCGACCTGCACGACCTGTTGGAAGTCCTGATGGCATGGCCGGGGGCGTTGCCTGTCGATCTGCAGGCCAGCGTTGCCAGCGCAATCGGGGCCCATGTCGCAGACGCGATCAGCGGCCAGCCCTTCAAACGGCGCGCGCTGGTGACGCGAAGGGATGTCCGGCGCCGCTAATCTGCGTCCCGTGTCCACCTATCCAAGCCGCCCGGTGCTGGTGGCCGCCATCGGTTCCCGCTGCCCCTACTGCGGCGAGCCGATGGCGTGTTCGCTGCGGCATCCTTCCCGCGACCACATCCGTCCCCGGTCGCGCGGCCATGCGCTGACCGCCGACAATCAGGCCGTGGTTTGCCGGACCTGCAACACGGATAAGGGGTCTCTCTCGCTGGGCCGGTGGCTAAACCGCCTTCGGCGCGCTGCAGATCCGCGCGCCGGCAACGTTGCCGACTTCATGCGCCAGACGGGCATTGAGGTTCCGGGTTAGCCATACTCCGCGGCGACTGCCGAACGAGTTCTGCAAGACCATCCGTGCGTTGTGATGCAACCCATTAGCCCAGCCTATGGCGATACGCGCAGCCCGGCGGGCAACACCAGCGGCCGGGCTGTCTCTGCATCCATTTTGCTAGGTGGCAGACCTTGCTCTGCTAAGAGCTTCTCCAATGAGAAGAATATCGAAGTTATCGAGGTCGTGGGCGTCGATCAGCAACACATCTGCTCCCTGCGCTAACTCACAGGCGGCAGGGGTAAATCCGCTTCTGCTAACGACAACAGGAATTGCTTGGGGCGGAGAATAGAATGCAGCTCCAGCAAGTACCTCTTGGACCGCGCTATTACCTACCGGCCGAGTGTAGTTCTTACATTGGATCGCTGCCCGAAAATCCCTGTGATCGGCAATCAAGTCGACGCCCTGGTCTGCGCCACCTTTGGTCTTTGTCACCTCAAGGCCAAGCGCCTGAAGCTGTTCTTTGCAATAGTCCTCGAAACCTTCACCATCTCCCGTTACTACATGCGCGCTATAACGTTCGGGGGCCGCGTAGCGCTCGTCAATCGCGGCCTTAGTTACGCGCGCAAAAATGTCCGCTCTATCAATGGCAACGCCTTTGTCTAGCGCGATAGGTTCGACAAAGCGATCGATGAACTTGTCTGCTTCACGAACCCAATCCTTCAACTCAAGCTCACCATATTCGTCTTCGTAAGTCGTTTGCTTGTATTTCGAAGCGAGGACCCGCAGATGTCGCTGAACGACAGCATCGACCTCAGTTAAAAATGCCTCATGCTGCTCGACGGACTTTTCGAGTTGCAATTTCTTCTGGGTCTTCTCCTGGTGTTTGAGCCAGGACGACGCCAAGACTCCAGCGATAGCTAATACTACGGCCAATAATAGCAGCACCACATCCATTGATCGCGGCCCCTTCCCTCGGCGCCTTGCACGTCTTTACCCACACATTATCGATCAAATCTCGAGTTGCGAAGCCCGGTTGCCGGCGGCACCACGGCAGCGGTCGTGAAATGCTGTCGAAAAAACTCCTGAAGCGAGAACGGCGACCGTGCCAGCAGCTGCCGCCCGCACTTTTGGCGTCGAGGCTTTTCCTTACCCGAACTTGCTGCATGCTCTCCTCCTCTTGAGGGGAGGACGGGAGATGACACCAAAACCGGTCATGACGCGCCAGGAGCTGCACAAGCTCGTCTGGGCCAAGACCTTGGAAGCGGCGGCCGTGGACCTCCAGATGTCGGCCGCCGGCCTCAGGAAAGTGTGCCGCCGGCACGGCATCCCTGTCCCGACCGCATCACATTGGGACAAGACGGAGGGGGCCCAGCCGCCGCCACTACCGCCGAACGCGGGCTCACAGTACGTCCCATTCAATGCCACCTCCCGCAAGCCGCCGCCCGACCTACTGGCAAAGCGAGAGGCGGCCAAAGCGGCGCTAGTTGGCGGACGAAACTCGACAAGGGCAGTGCACCCTTGCGTCCGGGCTACAGCGGCACGGAAGCAAGCCTTGGCAACCTTGAGGAACGAGCAGACGAAATTGTCGCCGAGGCTGTTGCCCACGCCGCTGCTCACAAAATCATCCGAGACAAAGTCGAGGCTCGACTTGCTGAGCGTCGTGCGGACCACAATGATGCGCTTCACGTCGAGCAAGAGGAGGGGCGCGCCAAGTTCCTGGCAGACAAGGCGGCCCAGCTTCAGCAGATCATCCAGCTCGACGCTTTCGTTCAGCACATGCGTGCAGCCATGCCGCCGCTGACATCGAAGGCGGCTGCGTGCCTGCAATGGGCGGAAGAGCATCTTGAGGCGCGGAGGGCAGCCCTTGGGCTCGCCGGTATCGAGCGGGCAGTCCAAGATAGCGGGCTGTGGTTGGAAGGGGCTCGCGCGTGACGCCTCAGTCCCGGCCATCATTGGCGACGGCCGGGCCTTGCGTGATCAACCGGGCTGCCAGGCTCCGGCTATCCCTTCTTGAACTTGTGTGTCTGGATAATCGCTGAGGCTAAACGCAATGCCTCAGAAAACGGGAGGTCGTACATTTCAGTGACAGCTGAGGCCACCTCATCGTCGTCATCGTCAGCCTTAGGCCACACGGTGACGGACCAAACCGCCTTCAAGGGATGCCCGATGTGTCCGTGGGCGTAAGCGCCGGACTCGTCATCGTCGCGGAGGATTGCATCGACCTCGATATTCAGTTCTTCAGTGAGCTGAGTGGACCAGCCTGCAAGCCAACCCGCTGACAGCTCGTCGTCCTCTGAGAAGAAGACTCGCTGCTCATCTGTAAGGCCTGCTTCGCTGGCGAGTACCCCGCACGACTTCATGAGGTCTTCGGGGCTGACGCACTTCGGCACTGAAAGCTTGCGCTTCATTTTCACTCCTTCGCGCCCCGCGTCAGCATAGCACGAGGATGGCCGTGGCGGGCAAGCAAGCAGCGAGAACCTAGATCACCGCGCGGGTTGACCGGCGGCATACACGCCTTACCGCGAGAATGGGTCCGCGGGGGTGCGGGAGCTACGATTGAAAGGGTCGACGGCCGGAGGTTGAGCGCCGCCGCCGGTAGCGCCACCAACCTCGCGCTGGCAGTTCATTACCTCGGCTACTGCAGCATAGGTGTTTGCTAGCGAAAGACTAGCGATCCGAGCGCCTTGATAGAAGACACGTAAGTTTGAGCGCTGCATGAAGTCTTTCGCGAACTCACCACTGACGTCGCTGTGGTCGAGCCAGACATAGTCGCCCATCTTGATGCCGACGAACTCACCATTGTACTTGTACTGCCCATCAAAAATGAGCTGCATCGAATAAATCTTGCCTACCTCAATGGAGCGCCACGCAGGATTTGTGATCATGAAGTAGATCGTCTTTTTCTTCATGTCGAAGCCGATTCGCAAATGCGAATCGTCGGTATATTGCTGATGTGCGTAACAGCCATCGCCAACGCTTCTGTCAACGCGGATCGACCAGCCGCCAACCTCGCCCCAGCGGGCTGCTGTCCCCTGCGCGTGGGAGACCGAGGCCGCTAGAGCCCCAAGCGCCGCAAAAAGAATTACTCGCCCCATCCGCGCCCCCGTTTCGACTAACACGCGCACCCCGGCGGGCTCTTGCACTTGCTCTTGGCGCTAATGCAGGTGTTTCCGCAGGGCTGTCCTTTGCTGCAGTGCTTACAGCAGGCTTGCCCTTGTGCCTGTTGAACCCACTCCAATGCGGGCGTCTTATCCGCTGGCCGATCTGGCCACGGCGTGTAGTCCGCGGCGAAACTCGGGAAGCTCAGCAGTAGGACGACCAGAGCCACACTTCGCATGGCCTTCCCCCAACTCGGTCGTATTATGATGCCAGCCTACCACCAACCGGAGAGGGGAGGGCAAGTGCGTTTATCGGCGTTAATCTTGGCGCAAGCATTGCTTGGTCTCTTGCTGGCGCCCGGCGCATCGTACTCACAGACCATCACCGATGGCGACACGCTAAAGCTTAACGGCGTCACCTATCGGCTCTGGGGGATCGACGCGCCAGAAGCCAAGCAGGACTGCCCGGACGGCTGGCCGGCTGGACACCTCGCAGCAACGCACCTGCAATCCCTGATCTCCGGGCATCCCCTCATCTGCGAGCGGAAAGACACCGATCGATTCGGCCGGACGGTGGCGATCTGCCGAGCGGGCGGCGAGGATCTGGGCGCCCTGATGGTCCGCGACGGGTACGCTTGGGCTTTCCTTCGGTACAGCGCGGATTACGCGGGGCAGGAGGCGCTGGCGAAGAGGGAAGGGCTAGGCGTGCATCGACATGGTTGCCAGCCAGCATGGGAGTGGCGACAGCGGGAGCGAGCGAAATATGAGTAAGGCGGCCTTGATCGGGAAAGCAGGCGAGGCGCTGGTCGCCGCCGAGCTCATGCGTCGGGGCATCTACGTCGCGCAGCCGGCTTATGACGGCGGCATCGACTTGCTCGCCTTTCGAGAAGCGGCCCCGACTGTCGTGGTGCCCATCCAGGTCAAGGCCCGGGCCGGCTCCTGTTACCACTTCCAGAAGGCGTGGTTCGCGAAGGCTGCCGGCATGGTCGTGGTGCAGGTTTGGGACCTGGAAACCGATCCTTGCTTCTATGTTTTTGCATCACTCAACGATGTTGCGGATGCCCTAGGAGATCACGCCAAGTCACCATCTTGGGCAGGGGATACGGGCGCTTACAACGTCACCGTGCCATCGGCCCACCATTTGGAGCGGATGGAGCGGCACCGAGATCGGTGGGACCGGATAATAGACCGGCTTAGGGTTGTCTGAATGAGCGTCTCGTACCTTCTTCGAGAGGGATTCACCGCGGTCGGATCGTGGCGGACGGTGCATTGCAGGCCGCACAAAGTTCAGTCGCTTCGACATGCGCCGGGGCTCTATGCTTTCGCCCTAGGGGGCGATGTCATGTATGTGGGCATGAGCAAGGGGCTACAGCGCCGCCTTCGTCGCTACAGTATTCGGGCCTTCGGGCAGGGCAGCTCTCCTCTGCGTGGAGTTCACACCAACATTGCGCGATCGATCTCAGAAGGGGGCCATGTAGATATCTTTGCCAAGGTGATCTCTGGCGCTGATGCGGCGCACCTTTTATCGTCGGAAGCGGCGCTCATCCGGATCCTCCAGCCAGCATGGAATGCCACGCATCGAACTCCGGACACCGGCGACGGAGTGGCGGGCGGCGCAGCGGAAGTAGCGCGTGAGCAGCGGGCGCGGGCCGACGAGGTAGGCGTTCACGAGCACGGAGGCCCGCAAGCTTGGGAGTGGCGCGCGGCGCAGCGGCAATGAGAGACTCGTATGCTTACCCGCCGCGCGGCCTGAGCCGCGAGGAAGCCGCGCGCTATGTCGGCGTCGGCACCACGACCTTTGACGGGTTGGTGCAGGACGGACGCATGCCCAAGCCGTTCCGGATCGGCAGCCTACTGCCGCACACGCGTCTCATGCTCTGGCTCCAGATGCACCAGCACCTCCTGGAAGTCGAGCTCGTCGACCAGATGGCCGCAAATCGGGCAGCGGGTGTGGTGCTCCTCGCTGTCCTGGTGCGCCTCGACCTTGTAGCGGGGCGTCACGAGCCGAACCCGCCGGCCGCCTTCAGACAAACCGAGTGCGGTGGCTTCCCCTCAGCTACCAGCAGTCCCTTCGCCTCGGCCTGACGGATGGCGTCGTCCACTGCGGCGTCGTCGAGATTCAGTCGTCGAGCTACGTCGTCGACCATTACCCAGCGCATGTGCCGACCCTTGGTGGCGCGCTGGATTTCGTCGATCATCGCCTGGACCGTGCCGGCGCTCGGCCGCCTAGGCATCTTCGATTTCGTGCCGGTAGCCATTCTCGACCTCCCACAATAGGTCGCTGATCGTGTCGTCGACATGATCCATGGCGCGATCGATCTCGCGCGGCCGCACACCGAACTCGTCTATCAGCCTGGTCAGCACCTTGCGGATATCGGTGCGGGCAGTGAGCTTGGCATGCTCCAGAGCGTCCAGGCGGTCCCGCGGATCGGGCATACTGGCGAATTGCCGAGCCCAGCCGGCCGGCAGTGGTAATTGTGTTCCCATGTGACCCCTCACGAACGGGGACTCAATGGATTGGCGCGGCGGCTGTTGCGAGTGCGACGGGGGCGGGCAGCAATTTCAATTAGTGGCGTCACGTTCCTGTTTTAGGCGCACAAGGTCTGCCATCCTTGGCCCAAAGGCACGACCAGGGAGACGGCGAATGAACAGGGTCCTCAGCGAAACGCCCGTTCAGGAGCGCGAAATCGCGCGCATCGCCGCCCGCGCGGTTCAGCTCTATGCGGAGACGCACCCGCGGCCGACCCAGGTTTCGCAGGCTCAAGCCGCTGAGATGCTTGGCGTCCACCCCAAGACCGTCCGAAACTACATCGTAGCCGGAAAGCTCAAGCTGAATGGCTGCGGTCAAATCCCCATCGAGGCCGTCGACAAGATTCGGGCCGCCGAATAGTCCGGGTCAAAGGCGGCCGGAGCCTCGAACGCCCATTCGCTACGCACCGGGTCCCCTTTTGCGCGTGGTGTGAGAGTGGGACAACCGGAACGGCGCACGACAGTCGGTTTCCACGAAAAAAGGGGGCGCCGGATTACCCAAAAGGTTACCCAGCGCCCCTTATAATCTAGTAAAAATCGCTTGTTTTACATCTTGCCTTGGTAGATCGCGATGATCTTGTCGAGCATGTCGATCGCTTCGGCGCGCGGGCGCTGGAAGGTGTTGCGGCCGATGATGGAGCCGTTGGCGCCGCCGTCGCGCAGGCCGCGGATTTCGGTGAACAGGCCTTCGAGGTCCTTCGCCTCACCGCCCGAGAAGACGACGATGCGGCGGCCGTTGAAGGTCGCCTGCATCACGTGCTTGATGCGGGCGGCCAGGGTCGAGGTGTCGACGTTGGCCTTCTCGTAGGCAGCCTTGGCTTCGGGCTGCCACAGCACGTTGGTCGGCGGCTTCACCTTGATGATGTGAGCGCCGAGCAGGGCGGCGATGTGGGCGGCGTAGGCGCAGACGTCCAGCGCCGTCTCGCCGGCTTTGTCGAGCTTGCCGCCGCGCGGATAGGACCACATGACGACGGCGAGGCCGACCGACTTGGCCTCTTCCGACATCTCGCGGATCTCTTCCATCATCTCGTACTGGTCTTCCGAGCCCGGATAGATCGTGAAGCCGATCGCCGAGCAGCCCAGGCGCAGCGCGTCGGACACGGTCGCCGTCACGGCCTGGTCCTTGTTGGTTGACAGCGAGTTGGCCGAGTTGACCTTGAGGATGGTCGGGATGGCGCCCGCGAATGTGTCGGCGCCGGCTTCCAGCGGGCCGAGCGGGGCGGCATAGGCGTTCAGGCCGGCATCGATGGCCAGCTGGTAGTGGTAGTGGGGATCGTAGGCGTCCGGGTTCGGCGCGAAGGAGCGGGCCGGGCCGTGCTCAAAGCCCTGGTCGACGGGGAGGATCACCATCTTGCCCGTGCCGCCCAGGCGGCCGTGCATCAGGATGCGGGCCAGGTTGGCCTTGGTGCCGGGGCAATCGCTCTCGTAGTTGTCGAGGATCTTCTTGACGGTGCGGGTGATCTTCACGTCCGGGCTCCCATTTTATGCGGTCCGCGCGGTGATAGCGGCGCGGAAGGAGCGGTTCAAGCCCCGGCGGGGCCGCGGCTGGCACGACTACCTGCCACGTCATTGACCTTGGGGCGGGCGCGGGGACAGGCTGTTACCCCCTCCGGGCCACGATGCGTCTGGCGAAACGCAAAAAAAGGAACAAGTCGGTGCCGTCTCCCCCGTTGCCCGCGCGATCCGCATCGTTTGCGGCGCGTCTGCCCTTCTTCTTCGGCTGGGTGATCATCGCGATCGCCTTCCTGACCGTGGCGGTGAGCGTGACCACCCGCACGGCCTTCTCGCTGATGTTTCCGCCGATCGTCGACGAATTCGGCTGGGATCGCGGCCTGGCGGCGGGCGCCTTTTCCTTCGGCTTCCTGGTGTCTGCGGTGATCAGCCCGGTCGTGGGCCGGACCATGGACCGGCGCGGGCCGCGTTTCGTAATCGAGATCGGGGTCGTCCTGACAGCCGCCGGACTGCTTGGCGCCACGCTCATCAGCGAGCCGTGGCAACTCTACGCGACCCTGGGCGTGCTGGTCGGTGCGGGGGCGAACTGCATGAGCTTCTCCGTGCAGTCGCAGTATCTGCCCAACTGGTTCGCGCGCCGACGGGCGCTGGCGACCGGGCTGGCTTTTTCCGGCGTCGGAGTCGGCGCGATCCTGATCCTGCCGTGGCTGCAGACCGTCATTCTGAAGGACGGCTGGCGCGGCGCCTGCTGGGCGCTCGGATTGATGACCCTGTTCGTGCTGCTGCCGATCAACCTGTTCGTCACCAAGCGGCCGCAGGATCTCGGGCTTCTGCCTGACGGCGCAAAGGAGGCCGGAACCGCCGCGGCCCGACGGGCGGCCGCCATCGTCGATCCGCGCTGGGCTGCCATCGAGTGGACGGTCGGCCGGGCCGTCCGCACGCACCGCTTTTGGTGGCTGTGCATCGGCTTTTTCAGCACCGGCTACGCCTGGTACGCCGTGCAGGTGCACCAGACCAAGTACCTCGTCGAGATCGGCTTCGGTCCGATGGAGGCGGCCTGGGCGCTGGGTCTCGTGGCGATGGTGGGTATTCCCGGCCAGATCCTGCTCGGGGCGCTGTCGGACCGGATCGGCCGCGAGATCGTCTGGACGATCGCCGGTTCCGGCTTCGTGATCTGCTATGCGGCACTCCTGGCGCTGGGCGCCGGGCCGTCGCAGCCGCTGCTCTACCTCATGGTCCTGTCGCAGGGCGTGCTGGGCTATTCCTTCACCAGCCTGATGGGATCGGTGGTGGCCGAGATCTTCGAGGGCCCGCACTTCGGATCGATCTTCAGCATCATCATGGTCTCGCTGCTGGCGGGCGGCGCCGCGGGCCCGTGGATCACTGGTGTGCTCTACGACTACGAAGGCGCCTATCGCCTGGCCTTCCTTGTGGCGCTGGGCTTCAGCGTGCTGGGCGCCGCCTCGATCTGGTTCGCCTCGCCCGGCAAGGTCCGCATGGTTGCCGGGCGTGCGAAGGTCTGAACGCTATTCGTTCAATCCTTTACCAGGATACGGATGCGTCGCGATCCAGTGCTTCGCGATGTCGAGGCGCTTGGTGACCCAGACGCCCTGGTGCTTCTGGACATAGTCGAGGAAGCGCCAGAGGCCGGCCATGCGGGCGGGATGGCCGATCAGGCGCTGGTGTAGGCCGACCGACATCATCTTGGGCTGGGTGGCACCTTCCTTGTAGAGGACGTCGAACGCGTCCTTCACCAGGCCGAACCACTGATCGGCGTGGACCATGCCGGCGGCGTACTTGCCGTCGTTGTTGGTCAGCGAATAGGGGACGATGAGGTGCGGCTTGCCCTCGACGGTCTGCCAGAAGGGCAGCTCCTCGCCGTAATAGTCGCTGTCGTAGGTGAAGCCGCCTTCCTCGATCAGCAGGCGGCGCGTGTTCACGCTCGGTCCATAGCGGCAGTACCAGCCGGCCGGCCGCTCGCCGACGGTTTGCTCCAGCGACTTGATGGCCTTCTGGATGTGCTCGCGCTCCTCGGCTTCCGAGAGCTGGAAGTGGCGCACCCAGCGCCAGCCGTGGCAGCAGACGTCCCAGCCGGCGGCCCTGATCGCCTGGGCGGCGAGCGGGTTGCGTTCCAGGGCCAGCGCGCAGCCGAACACGGTGAGCGGCATTCCGCGCTCCTGGAAGGCGCGATGGATGCGCCAGAAGCCGACCCGGCTGCCGAACTCGAACATGCCTTCGCCGGCGAGGTCGCGGCCCTTCAGCCCCTGCGAGGAAGTGCTCGATTCGGTGAGGCCGGTCTCGGTGTAGCCTTCGCCGTCCTGCACGGAGGGCTCCGAGCCTTCCTCGTAGTTGACGACGAAGTTGATGGCGATGCGCGCGCCGCCGGGCCATCTCGGGTCGGGCGGATTGGGGCCGTAGCCGATCAGGTCGCGTGTCGGTTGCCAGCTCATGCAGGTCTCCTTACCAGTTCGGCGCCCATCTGACGGGCGATGTCGGCAATCTTGTCGTTCCAGGTACGCATCGACAGGGTGCGCACGCCGGCGCGCAGGCAGGCGAGCGCGTATCCCGGCGCGTCGCCGCAATCGACGATCAGCGTGAACGCCACGTCTGGAAACTCTTCTCGCGCCCGTTCCTGCAGGGCGCCGAGATAGCCCGCGCCATAGAACGAGGCGGCGTTCTCAGGCGTCAGCAAGACCGGCGCCGTACCCGAGGCGCGCGCAGCCAGCAGCGCCGCCTCGGTCTGCTTCCAGTCGCGCACCACAATGATCTCGTCCGCCATGACGCACGATACTACTCATTCAGCCCCTTCCCCGGATAGGGATGGGTCTTGATCCAGTGGCGGGCAATGTCGAGGCGACGGGTCACCCAGACGCCTTCGTGCTTCTGGATGTGGTCGAGCAATCGTTGAAGACCCACGGCGCGCGCGGGATGACCGATCAGGCGCATATGCAGGCCGATCGACATCATCTTGGGCTGCGTGGCGCCCTCGCGGTACAGCATGTCGAAGGCGTCGCGCACGAAGCAGAACCACTGGTCCGACGTGCCGATGGACGCGGCGAACTGGCCATCGTTGTTGGTGACGGAATAGGGCACGACGAGCTGCGGCTTGCCGTCGACGGTGACCCAGAAGGGCAGCTCCTCGCCGTAATAGTCGCTGTCGTAGAGGAAGCCGCCTTCCTCGACGACGAGGCGGCGGGTGTTCACGCCGGGCCCATAGCGGCAGTACCAGCCGAGTGGCCGCTCGCCGGTCATCTTCTGGATGGCGGCGATCGCTTTGCGGATGTGCTCGCGCTCTGTCGCCTCGTCGATTTCGTAGTGCTTGATCCAGCGCCAGCCGTGCGAGCAGACGTCGAAGCCCGACGTGGCGATGGCGGCCGAGGCCTCGGGATTGCGCTCCATCGCGAGCCCGCAGCCGAAGATGGTCATCGGCAGGCCGCGCTCCTGGAAGAGACGCATCAGCCGCCAGAAGCCGACGCGGCTGCCATATTCGAACAGGCCTTCGGCAGCGAGATCGCGACCCTGGATCGACTGACCCATGCGGCTCGCGTCACTGAGCCCGATCTCGGTATGGCCTTCGCCGTCCTGGATCGAGGGCTCCGAACCCTCCTCGTAGTTCATGACGAAGTTCACGGCGATGCGCGCCCCGTTGGGCCATTTCGGATCGGGAGGGGTGGCGCCATAGCCGATGAAATCGCGGCGGACCTCGTAGGGCATCGTCATTGGCTCCGGATCAGGGAATGCGCACGGTAAAGGGCGGCACCGGCACGAACTCCTCGTCGCCCTTTCCGCCGTCGCGCCACATGAAGACTGCGAAGCGGCCGGGCCGGTCGAGCACCGTCAGGCCGTGATGCCAGGTGTCGGGCCGATAGGTGACGCCCTGCCTGCCGGTGGCGATGAAGGCCTTCATGCCGCTCACCTCGGGACCGCCGGCGGCTGCATGGGGCGCCACGACGATCAGCCAGCGCTCGACATCGAGTGGAACGAAGGTCTGGGAGGAAAATTCGTGGCGTTCCAGATAGTCGCTGCGCAGCGGCCGGTCGGCCGTCTCGGTTTTCATGCTGACCGAGAGGCTGGCATGCGCGGTTGGACGCAGGTTGCCCAGGGCGCCCTCGTAGTAGGTGCGGCCGGCGGTATCGGGCACGTCGATCACGTCGCCGAAGGGGGCGAAGGCTTCCTTCGAGAGGGGCTGGGGGATCAATTCCATTTGGCGGGTCCTCGTCAGTCGCGCATGCGGCGGGTCAGTCCCACCGTCCATTCCATCACCAGCATCAGCAGGAAGGCCGCGGCGATCAACACGCCCGACACGGCGGCGATTCGTGGGTCGAGCGTGGATTCCATCATGCCCCACATGCGGATCGGCAGCATGTCGGTGCGCGCCGTCGACAGGAACAGCGACACGGGTACGTTGTCGATCGAGGCCATGAAAGCCAGGAACGCGCCGGCGAAGATGCCGGGCGCGATCAGCGGCAGGGTCACGCGGCGCAGCGTGTAGAGCCAGCTTGCGCCCAGGCTCTGCGAGGAGTCGTTCAGTGCGGGATCGAGCTGCGAGATGCTGGCGGAAGTCGTGTGGATGATGAATGGCACGGTCACGATCATGTGGCCGGCGATGATCAGGTTCAGCGACGGCCGGAAACCGATCAGCGTGAAGTACATCAGCGCCGCGAGGCCGAAAGTGAGACCCGGCAGGACCAACGGCGACAGGAAGAGTCCATCTGCCACGCGCGCCAGCCTGTGGCGATTCCGCGCCAGCCCGAGCGACGCCATGCTGCCGAAAAGGATGCCGAAGCCGGTCGACCACGCGGCCACCTCCAGCGAATTATGGACGGCGCGGTGGATCTGCCTCGATTGGGACGCATCGAACAGCGCCTCGTACCATTGGAGGGAGAAGCCGGTCGGCGGGAACTTGAGCGAACGGCCTTCGGTGAAGGATGTCGTCAGCACGATCACCACCGGTGAGACGATGATCAGCAGCGCCAGCGTGGCCAGGGTGCCGATCACGAGACTGTAGGAAAGATCGCCGAGGCTGCGACGCCTACCCATGGACATAACCTCCGGAGCGGCGGCCGAGGTAGGAGAGGGCACTCACGACCGTCAGCACCGAGACCAGCAGCGTGAGCGACACCACGGCGGCGAAGGGCCAGTTGAAGACGACCAGCGACTGCTGCCAGATCAGCAGCGGCAGGTAGATCAGGCGGACGCCGCCGATCACGGTCTGCGAGATGAAGGCGGTGGTGGAACTGGCGAACACCAGCAGGCAGCCCGCGACGAGGCCCGGCATGCTGAGTGGCACGATCACCTTGAACAGGGTGCGCCAGCGCGAGGCGCCAAGGGTGGACGAGGCGTCGCGCAAATTGGGATCGAGCCGCGACATCACGCTGATCAGCGGCAGCAGCATCAGCGGCATCTCGATCTGGGTCAGCGAAATCACGAGGCCGAGCTCGGTCTGCAGGAGGCGTAGCGGCTCGGAGATGATGCCCAGCTGCAGCAACAGGGTGTTCACGACCCCTTCGCGACCCAGCACGACGATCCAGGCGAAGGTGCGCACCACAACGGAGAGCAGCAGTGGCATCACGATGATGAAGATCAGCACCTTCTGCAGACGTGGCGAGGCATCGAGGTAGATCAAGGCCAGCGGGTAACCGATCACGATGGTGGCGCAGACGGTCTTGATACCGAGCAGCATCGTGTCGGCGATCACCTTGTAGCTGAAGGGATCGCCCAGGAACTTCACCCACTGGCCGATGCCGGGCTGTGTGATCTTGTCGTCATTGAAGAAGCTCACGCCGACAAGCATCACCAGCGGCGCGAGGAAGATCGACGCAAAGGCCAGCGCGAGCGGCAGCGCGAGCTGCCACTCCGCCAGCTTTCTCACTTCGCCATTTCCTTGTTGAACTTCTCGATCCAACCGGCGCGCAGTGGATTGATCTTCGCCCAGTCGTGACGGACAAAGGTCGACATCTCGTCGAGGCTCTTCATCGGCAGGTAGGACGGCACCGGCACGTCCTTGTTGACGGGGATGAAGTTGTAGGGCGGCTTGGTCAGTGCCTCCTGCACTTCCTTGCCCGCGACGATGTCGATGTACTTGTAGGCGTTCTCGACGTCCGCCGCGCCCTTGGCAATGTGTAGGGTCGTGAGGAAGGTGATGGCGCCGGTCTCGGGCTTCACGAACTCGATGTCGACGCCACGGCCTTTCAGCGTCGCGACGGTCTGGGTGTTGGTGTACATCACGTCGCACTGGCCTTGCTGGAACAGGCTCGGCATGGCGGCCGGTTGGCCGACCGCGGCGATCTTCGGCAGGACCTTCTTCAGTTCGACTAGCGCCGGCTCGATGTTGGTCTCGGAGCCGCCGAACACCTTGGCGATTTCGATCAGTGACACAGTGCCGAACGTCGTCTGGAAGCCGGTGATGCCCAGCCGCGAGACCCACGGATCGGTGAACAGGTCCTTCCAGCCCTTGGGCGCCGGAACCTTTTTCGGATTGTAGGCGATACCCACGACCTGCGCGTTGACGCCGACGCCCCATTCGTCGACGAGGCCGGCCGGCAGCTTGGAGGCATTGCTGATCTTCCTGATGTCGAGCTTGTCGAAGAGGCCGTCCTGGATCGCGATGATGCGCGGACCGGGATCGAGCACGAAAGCGTCGAACGGCGGCGCGCCGCGCGCGGCCTTGGCCTTGGCGACCTGGTCGACGGCGAAGAGCGGCTGCAGCTCGAGGTCGACGCTGTCCTTTTTCTTCAGCGCTGGCGCCACGATGGCGCGGAAGGCTTCTTCCCAGGTGCCGGGATAGATGGCTGCGGCGACACTGCCCTTGGCGTGCGCGATCGAGGGAAGGAACGAGGCGCCGCCGAGTGCGGTCGCACCGGCGAGCAGATGTCTGCGACTGATCATGGAAGAAGCTCCGTGGTTGTCAGGTGGAACGCGGGAACAGGGTGGGACGCGCGTCGGCGGCCAGGGTGCAGTAGGTCCGGGCCGTCTCGCCCAAGACCGCGCGCCGCGGCTCGATGATCTTGAGGAAGGTGCCGTCGGCGGCGCGCGCCTCGTGGACGAGTTGTGCACCGATCGGCAGGGCGAGCCCGGGCTCGATCTTCCAGGCATCGGGGCCGGGCGTCGCGGAGAGCGACAGCTGCTCAGGTCGCACAGACATCAGCACAGGGGCGCCGATGCCGACGCCGGCAGGTGCCGGCAGGGTGAGGCTCGCGCCGGCGTCCAGGGCGACCGTCGCGGTGCCGTTCTGGAGAGAGGCGACCTTGCCGTTCATCAGGTTGGTGGTGCCGATGAAGCCGTTGACGAACAGGGTCTGGGGCTGGTCGTAGATCGCGACCGGCGTGTCGAACTGTTCGACCTTGCCCTTGTGCATGACGGCGATCCGATCGGCGACGCTCATCGCCTCATCCTGATCGTGCGTCACCAGGATGGTCGTGAGGCCGAGTGTCCGCTGCAGCCGCTTGATCTCGATCTGCATGTCGAGGCGCAGATTGCGGTCGAGCGCCGCGAACGGCTCGTCGAGCAGGAGTATGGAGGGCTCGATGGCGAGTGCGCGCGCCAGCGCCACCCTCTGCTGCTGGCCACCGGAGAGCTGGCGCGGCAGGCGCTCCTTGAATCCGCCGAGCTGGACGGTCTCGAGGAAGCGCGAGACCCGTGCCTGGACGTCGGGCCCCTTTAGGCCGCGGGCGCGCAGGCCGTAGGCGACGTTCTCCGCCACCGTCATGTGCGGGAACAGCGCGTAGTTCTGGAAGACGATGCCGATGTTGCGCTGGTTGGGCGGTAGATGGTCGATGGTGGCGCCGTCGACGCGTACGCGGCCCGCAGCCTGCCGCACGAATCCGGCGATGACCCTGAGAAGGGTGGTCTTGCCGCAGCCGGAGGGGCCGAGCAGGGCCACGACCTCGCCCGGATCGATGGCGAGCGTCACGCCGTCGACTGCGGTCGAGGTTCCATAGCGGACGCTTAGGTCTTCGACGTCGAGCGCGCGCGCGGCGTTGACTTTCAATGCTTCCGGCAACTGTTGCGCCTCCCGCGAGGTGCAAACGCAAGGGGCATGCCAACCATCGGCGAGGCACTCATGCCGGAAATTGCTCGCGCCACGATTTCGCAATGTCGTCGCGCCGCGCGATCCACACCTTGTCGCCGTAGGATTCGAGCAGCGTGAGCACGCGCTTGAAGGCGGCGAAGCGACCGGGGCGGCCGGCGATGCGCAAATGCCAGCCGATGTTCAGCAGCTTGGGATGGCCGGCTTCGCCTTCCTCCAGCAGCGTTTCGATGGCGTCGCTGACATAGTCGACCATCTCGTCGGCGCGGACGAAGCCGTTCGGGTGGAAGAACTTCATGTCGTTGCTGTCGAGTGCGTAGGGAACGACCAGGAGAGGACGCTGCAGATCCGTCCTATCCCAGTAGGGAAGGTCGTCGTCGAAACCGTTGCTCGCGTAACTGAAGCCCAGCTCACGCAGGATCGAGCGAGTCTCGGGGCTTTCGCTGCCGCGGCAGAAGAAGCCCGCAGGGCTTTGGCCTGTCGCGCTTTTCATCACGTCAATGCAACGCCGGAGATCGCGCAGTTCGCTCTCGCGATCGGCATACTCGGCATGCGCGCGCCACAGCCAGCCATGGCACGCCGCCTCGTGCCCGGCCTCGACGATCCGCCGGGCGAGGAGGGGCAGGCGCTCGACGGCGCGGCCGCACATATAGAAGGTCGCCGGCGTCCGGTGCTTTTCCAGCGCGGCCAGCATACGCCAGATGCCGGCACGCATGCCGTAGGCGAAGATCTGCTCATTGCCCTGGTCCCAGCGTCCCGGCGGAACCACGCTCACAACCTCGGAGATCTTCTCGGCCTGCGGATCGCCGTCGCTGACGGCGAACTCCGCGCCTTCCTCGAAATTGACTACCAGCGAGACGGCGAGGCGGGCGCCGCCGGGCAGCTTCCAGGCCGGCGGCGTCCCGCCATAACCCACCAGGTCGCGCGTCTGGCTCACGCCTTGCATGTCGTCCTCCATCAGGATGTGCACATTTCTTGACGTTATGTGCACATAATTTTACCAACCGCCGGCAGGCCCATGACCGAACTCCACCGCGACCTCGATCCCGAAACCGCTCTGGCCAGGCAGTGGTTCGAGTATCTTCGATCGCATTCGAAGGCCCGCCTCGGCGTCACCCGCGCGTCCTACGGCGAGGGCGAGCAGATGGCGCACGACCTGATGCAAGGCATCGGCCAGTCGCTGGGGCTGGAGACCCGCACCGACGCCGCCGGAAACCTCTACCTGACCCTGCCGGGGCAGGATCGCTCCCTGCCTGCAATCATGACGGGCTCGCATCTCGATTCGGTGCCGGAGGGCGGCAACTACGACGGCGCTGCGGGCGTGGTCGCGGGCATGGCGATGCTGGCGCGCTGGCATCGCGCGGGTCGCCGTCCGAAACGGGACATCACAGTCATGGGCGTGCGCGCGGAAGAATTGTCCTGGTTTCCCGCGCCCTATATCGGCAGCCGCGCCGCCTTCGCCCTGCTGGAGCCTGAGGCGCTCGATGTCTGCCGTCGTCCCGACACGGGGCGGACACTGGCCGAGCACATGAAGGAGGCCGGCTTCGCACCCGACCGTATCCGGGCCCGCGAACGCCAGCTCGATCCCGCGCGCATTGCCTGCTTCCTGGAACTCCATATCGAACAGGGACCGGTGCTCGTTCAGCGTGGTCTGCCGGTCGGGATCGTGACGGGCATCCGGGGCAACCTGCGCTATCGCGATCCGCATATCGTCGGCCGCTACGGCCACGCCGGCGCTGAGCCGCGGCTCTCGCGCAACGACGCGGTGATGGCCGGCATCGAATTCGTGTCACGGCTGGAGGCGCTTTGGCTGGAACACGAGGCGGCTGGCAAGGACCTGGTCTGCACCGTCGGCCGGTTCCACACCGATACCGCCGTTCACACCATGACCAAGATTCCGGGCGAGCTCTGGTTCTCCATGGACATTCGCAGCGAGGACAACGAGGTGCTGCTGGCGATCGACCGGAGGCTGCGCGAGATCGCAGCCGAGATCGGCGCACGGCGCGGCGTCACGATCGATCTCGGCGCCTTCACCAATGCGAAGCCAGGGCCGATCGACGGTGGGCACCGCGGGCGACTCGAGCGACTGGCGAAGCAGCTCGGCATCGAGGCGCTGCCGATGGCGAGCGGGGCGGGACACGACGCGGCGGTGTTCGGCATCATGGGCGTGCCCACGGCGATGATCTTCATCCGCAACGAACATGGTAGCCACAACCCGGACGAGGCCATGGACCTCGCCGACTTCTCGCAAGGCCTCAGGCTGCTGGTCGCCGCGGTGGAGGAGATCGATGCCGCGTAAGCCGAGGAAGGGTGACGTTGCCGCCGACGAGGCGGTCTATGGCGCGATCCGGCGGGCGATGCACATGGGCCGCCTCGCCCCCGGCACCAAGCTGCAGGAGCCGGCGCTGGCGCGCGTGCTGGGCGTCAGCCGCGAGCGCGTCCGCAAGGCGCTGCACCGGCTGGTACACGAGGGCTGGCTGACCGCGATCCCCAACCGCGGCACCTTCGTGCCGTCGCTCACGGTCGAGGAGATGCGCGAGATCTACGACGTCCGCTCCATGCTGGAGGCGGCGATCGTGCGGCGGCTCAGCGAGGGCCATACCACGGCCGCGGCGAAGCGCCTCAAGGCGCATGTCGCGGAGGAGAAGGCCGCGACCCGCCGCGACGATCGCGGGCGCCTGTTCGAACTCTCCGGCGAGTTCCACGTCCTGCTCGCGGAACTCTGCGGCAACGACGAGCTGACACGCCTGCTGCGCGGGCTGCTGACGCGCTCCACCATGCACTTCTCGCTGGCCGCGCCGCGCCAGCTCACCAACTGCGCCGGCCCGCACGAGCACGGCGACATCGCCGAGGCGATCATAGGTGGGAAAGCGGACAGGGCGGCGAAGCTGATGCTCGTCCATCTCGCCGGTCTCGTGACCCTGCAGGCCGGCCACCCGCCGGAGCAGAAGCCCGTCGATCTCGCGGAGGCGTTTCGCGACATCGAGGGCAAGCCGGTTCGGGAGGCCATCGGCCGGCGCATCCGAAATGCCTAGGGGGCGACGCGCTCCCTTGCTTCAGTCGGTGAGAATCTCAAGCGGCGTTCGTGGATCGCGTTGCGCTGGACGATGAAGAGCGGGGCGCTAGACTGTCGCCGTCGTCTTGCGTGAGGACGCGATCGGGTGGGGAGAGTCGAGTGAGGCGGCGCGAGCTGCTCTTGGGTGCCGGTGCCGCCGGGCTGTCTAGCTCTGCGTTCGCCCAGAAGAGTCCCCGTGTCGGCTTCCTGGTCTCGGGTGAGGCCGGGCCGAGTTGGTCATCGTTTCGGAAGGCCATGGCGGATCTCGGCTATGTCGAGGGTCGCACCGTCGCGTTCGATTATCGCGATGCCGGCGTCAACAGTGGCGCCATCGATACGCTCGCCCGCTCCCTGGTCGAGGGCCAGGTCGACGTGATCGTCGCCGTGCTATCACAGGCGATCGTCGCGGCGCGCAGCGCGACCGACAGGGTTCCCATCGTCTTCTTCGGGGCGGCGCCGGAGATCGGCGGGATCAGCAACGTCGCGCGGCCCGGAGGCAACCTGACCGGCGTTTTCAGTCCCAGCGCCACGGTCGCAGCCAAGGCTCTTCAGCTCTTCGCCGAGATCCGGCGCGACACACGCTCGTTCGGCCTGCTCCTGAACGCCCTCGATCCATTCAGCGTGCCGCTGCGGCGGGAAGTCGAGCTCTCGGCCGAGGCGCAGCGGATCCGTCTGGTGCCCGTGGCGGTCGGCGCCTCCGCCGAGCTCCCGGCCGCCTTCGAGGCGGTCGTTCGGGACGGCGTCGATGGCGTGATGGTGCAGCCCAGCCTCGGCTTTGACGTGACGGCCGACCTTGCGCTCCGCAACCGGCTGCCGTCCATTTCCTTCCGTCGCGAATTCGCGGAGGCCGGCGGTCTCATGGCCTACGGCGCCAGCCAGGTGGACAACATGCGGGCCGTCGCGGGCTATGTCGACCGCATCCTAAAGGGCGCACGCCCGGGCGACTTGCCGGTGCAGCAATCCTCGCGCTTCGAGCTCGTCGTCAACCAGAGGACCGCCCGCGCGCTCGGCATCGTCGTGCCGCCGCTCTTCCTCGCGCGGGTCGACGAGGTCATCGAGTGAGGCACGGGCTCTTCCTCAAGTACGTCGTGCTGTTCGTCGCCCTGGTGAGCGCCGTGCTGGTGATCAATGCCGCGCTCGACCTGTATTTCGTCTACCAGGAGAATCGCCGCGCCTCGATCGAGGTGCAGCGGGAAAAGGCCGAGGCGGCGGCACAGCGGATCGAATCCTTCGTGCGCGAGATCGAGCGACAGGTCGGTTGGGTGGCCCAGGCGCAATGGGGCACCCTGCCGGTCGAGCAGCGCCGCTTCGACTATGTGCGGCTGCTGCGGCAGGTGCCGGCGATCACCGAGCTGGTGCAACTCGACCGGCAGGGTCGCGAGCAGCTCAGCGTTTCGCGCCTGGCGATGGATGTGGTCGGCGCTGGGACCGACCGGTCGACCGAAGCGGCCTTCGTCGGGGCGATGGCCCACAAGGTCTATTTCGGACCGGTGTACTTCCGGCAGGGCAGCGAGCCCTACTTCACCATGGCGGTCAGCCACGGCGCGCGCGGTGGTGTCACCGTCGCCGAGGTGAACCTCAAGCTGATCTGGGACGTGATCTCGCAGATCAAGGTCGGCCGCGACGGCTATGCCTATGTCGTCGACCGGCTCGGCCGGCTGGTCGCACATCCCGACATCTCGCTCGTGCTTCGCGGAACCGACATGAAGGGGCTCGCGCAGGTCGCTGCGGCGCTTCAGGACCGGGAGGGGGCGGCGGCGCCGGCGGACGCGCGCAACCTCACCGGCGTCTCCGTCCTGTCGGCACATGCGTCGATCCCGGCGCTCGGATGGATCGTCTTCGTCGAGCTTCCGACCGCGGAGGCGCAGCTTCCGGTGATCACTGCCGGCCTGCGCGCGCTGGCACTGCTGGTGCTGGGCCTGATCATCGCGGGCCTCGCGGGCGCGCTGCTCGCGCGGCGCATGGTGGTGCCGATCCGGGCCCTTCAGGCCGGCGCCCAGCGCATCGGCAGCGGCGAGCTGGACCATCGGCTCGACATCCGGACCGGAGACGAGCTGGAGGCTCTCGCCGATCAGTTCAACAGGTCGGCGAAGGCGCTGGAAGAGTCGTACGCCACGCTCGAACAGCGGGTCGAGGACCGTACCCGGGAACTCAGCGAGTCGCTGGAGCAGCAGACCGCGACCGCCGATATCCTGCGGGCCATTTCCCAATCGCCGACCGACGTCAGGCCCGTTCTCGACGTGGTGGCAGCGGCGGCACGCCGTTTCTGCGGCGCGTCCGACGCCGCCATCGTCTTGCGCGACGGCGAGGAGCTGGTTGGCGCCGCCCATGACGGTCCCTTGTCGGCCTGGGTGGGCGAACGCCGGCGCCTCGACCGCGCCAGCACCACGGGCCGCGCCATCGTCGACGGTCGCACCATCCATACGCCGGACATCGATGCGCTCGATCCGGTCGAGTTCGCGGCGGCGATCGCCCTGGCGCATCAGCACAAGTGGCGGGCAAACATCGTGGCGCCCATGCTGCGGGAGGGCATCGCGATCGGTTGCATCGCGTTGCGAAAGACCGAGCCGGGCGCCTTCACGCCGCGGCAGGTCGAACTGCTCGAAACCTTTGCCGCCCAGGGCGTCATCGCGATCGAGAATGCCCGCCTGTTCTCCGAACTGCGCGAGGCCCTGGAACAGCAGACCGCGACGGCCGACGTGCTGCGGGTGATCTCCCAGTCGCCGACGGACGTGCAGCCGGTCCTGAAGGTCGTGGCGGAGGCTGCGTTGCGGTTCTGCGGGGCGCCGGACGTGATGATCGCCCTGCGCGAGGGCAATGAGATCGTCACGGCCGCGCACGATGGCGCCCTGCATGCCGAACTCGGCCGCCGTCGCGCGATCGAGCGGAACAACATCAGCGGCCGTGCGATCCTCGACGGCGCGACCATCCATATCCCCGATTCAACCGCACTCGACCCGGGCGATTTCGCCGGCGCGCTGGAGATGTCCCGCGAGCGGGGATGGCGCGCGGCGCTTGCGGTGCCGATGCTGGGCGAGGGGGGGGCTGCGGGCACCATCATGCTGCGCAAGACCGAGCCGGGTCCTTTCACGGCCCGGCAGATCGAACTGCTGGAAACCTTCGCCGCGCAGGCCGTGATTGCGATCGAGAACGTGCGCCTCTTCACGGAGATCCAGGAGAAGAGCCAGCAGCTTGAGATCGCGAGCCAGCACAAGTCGCAGTTCCTCGCCAACATGAGCCACGAGCTGCGCACGCCGCTCAACGCCATCATCGGCTACACCGAGATGATGGCCGACGGGCTCTATGGCGAGGTGTCGGAGAAGGCGGCGGGCGTGCTGGACCGCGTTCAGAAGAACGGCCGCCACCTGCTCGACCTGATCAACGACGTGCTCGACCTGTCCAAGATCGAGGCCGGCCAACTCGTCCTTGCGATGGAACCCTACAGCGTCGCCGATGTCGTGGCCTCCGTGCTGGCGGCCACGGAATCGCTGGCGAAGGCCAAGGGGCTGGCGCTGGGGTCGACGGTGGCACCCGGCCTGCCGGCCGGTGTGGGCGATGCCCGCCGCCTCACGCAGGTGCTGCTCAACCTCGTGGGCAATGCCATCAAGTTCACCGACAGCGGGTCGGTCGAGGTGCGCGCCGAGAAGGTCGGGGAGACGTTCGAACTGTCCGTCGTCGACACCGGCTTCGGCATCGCGCCTGCGGACCAGGCGAAGATCTTCGAGGAGTTCCAGCAGGTCGACAATTCAAGCACGCGCAAGAAGGGCGGAACGGGGCTCGGCCTGTCGATCTCGCGCCGCATCGTCGAACTGCATGGCGGTCGCATCAGCGTCGAGTCCGAAGAGGGCAGGGGCTCGACCTTCAAAATCGTTCTGCCGATCGATGCACCATCCGCGGGGGGCACCGCGTCATGAGCAAGAAGATACTCGTCGTCGAAGACACCGAGGATAATCGACAGATCCTTCGCGACCTGCTCGGCATGGCGGGATATGAAATGGTCGAGGCGCATGACGGCGCCGAGGGGGTCGTCATGGCCGAGAGGCACCGTCCCGACCTCATCTTGATGGATATCCAGATGCCGGTGATGGACGGTTACGAGGCGACGCGCCGCATCAAAGCCATACCCGAGCTGAAGGCGATCCCTGTGGTGGCCGTTACCTCCTATGCGCTTTCAGGCGACGAAGCACGCACGCGCGAGGCCGGCTGCGACGCCTATATCGCCAAGCCCTACAGCCCCCGCCAGCTGCTGGCCAAGGTTCGCGAGATCCTGGGCTGAACCATGCGAGATCCCGCCCGCATCCTTGTCGTCGACGACGTTCCCGACAATGTCGAGATCCTGCGCATGCGCCTCGAAAGCCTGGGCTACGAGGTCGTGACGGCCGTGGACGGCGAGCAGGGACTGGCGATGGCGCGGGAGGCGCTGCCCGACCTGATCCTGCTCGATATCATGATGCCGGGGATCGACGGGCTGGAGGTCGTGCGCCGGCTTAAGGCCGACCGCAGCCTGCCATTCATCCCGGTCATCATGGTCACCGCGAAGGCCACGCCGAAGGACGTCGTCGCCGGGCTGGAGGCGGGCGGGGACGACTATCTCACCAAGCCGGTCGATCACGGCGCGTTGATCGTCCGCGTGCGGGCGATGCTGCGCATCAAGGCCCTGCATGACGAGATCCAGGAGCTGAACCGCGCGCTGGAAGCGAAAGTGGCCGCGCAGGTCGACGAGCTGCAGCGCGTCGGTCGCCTGCGCGGCTTCCTGGCGCCGCAGCTCGCGCAGGCCATCGTATCGTCGGGCGACGAGAGGATCCTGGAGAATCACCGGCGCGAGGTCGTGGCGATGTTCTGCGATCTGCGGGGCTTCACTTCGTTTTCAGAGACCGCGGAGCCCGAGGACATCATGGCCGTCCTCGCCGAGTATCACGGGGCGGTCGGCCCGCTGATCCGCAAGTACGAGGGCACGCTCGACCGCTTCACGGGCGACGGCATGCTGGTGTTCTTCAACGATCCCCTGCCCTGTGATGACGCGCCGGACCGTGCGGCGCGGCTGGCCGTCGAGATGCGCGATGCCGTGGCGTCGCTCGCGCCGGGCTGGCAGAAGCGGGGCTACAGGCTGGGCCTCGGCATCGGCATGGCGCAGGGCTACGCCACGCTGGGACGCATCGGCTTCGAGGATCGTTTCGACTACACGGCGATCGGCGCCGTGATCAACCTCGCGGCCCGCCTGTGCGCCGAGGCGAGCGATGGCGAGGTGCTGGTGAGTGGCCGTCTCGCCGCCGCGATCGAGGCGATGTCCGATGTCGAGGATCTCGGCGACCGGCAGCTGCGCGGCATGTCGCGGCCGGCAGCGGTCGCGAGGCTGCGCGCGGTCAGGATCGCGCCAGCGATGGATGCGCGGGAGTAGGGCATGGAGCGACGTATTCTGCTGGCGGTCGCGGCCTCGTTCGGCCTGGCCGGACGTGCGATGGCGCAGCCGGCGCAGAAAGTGTGGCGGCTCGGAATGTTGATGCCGGACACGGCGCCAGCTCTGAGGCGCGATATCGAGATCTTCCAGGCGGCCCTGCGCGACCTCGGCTATGCCGAGGGCCGCAACGTGGCATTCGAATACAGGTACACCGACGGGGACGCAGAGCGCCTGCCGCCGATGGCGCGGCAGCTCGTGGAGCGCGCGGTCGATGTGATCGTGACCTACACGTCGGGGGCCTCGGTCGCGCACGCGTTCACGAACAGGATTCCCATCGTGCAGGTGGCGGGACCCGACCCGGTCGCGGTAGGCCTCGCGAAGAGCATCGCGAAGCCCGGCGGCAACGTGACAGGTCTCACGATCTTCGTCGCCGAGATCATGGCCAAGCGACTCGAGCTGTTACGGGAAATCGATCCCGCCGCGCGTCGGGTGGGCGTGCTCCTCTACAAATCGCATCCTGCCAATACAGACATTCACGACAGGATGGGCGCGACGGCCGCGGCGCTCGGCATCGAGCTGCTGGCCATCGAGGTCCGTGGGGCGGCGGAGTTCGCGCCGGCCTTCTCCAGCTGGCGGGACAGGAAGGTGCAGGCCGTGATCTCACACGATCACTCGGTCTTCGCGCTGGGCACCAATGCGCAACAACTGGCCGCCCTCGCCATCGAGCAGCGTATCCCGCTCCTGGGGCCCGTGGATCAGTGCCGCAATGGCGGGCTTATGTCCTATGGCGTGAACATCCAGGCCCTTTTCATGCGGTCGGCGCGCTATGTCGACCGCATCCTCAAGGGCGCCTCGCCGGGAGACCTGCCGATCGAGCAGCCCACCGAGTTCGTCTACGCCGTCAATCTCCGGACCGCCAAGGCGATCGGCGTCACCATTCCTCCAAGCATCCTCGTGCGGGCCGACGAAGTGATCGAGTAGGGCGGGCCGAGACGGGGTGCCCAACGAAAATGGGCGCCCCGAGGGGCGCCCGTCGTTTCTTCAAGGAACGGCTGGATCAGCCGAGCTTGCCCATCGCGACGGCGGTGTCGGACATGCGATTGGAGAAGCCCCACTCGTTGTCGTACCAGCTCATGACGCGCACCAGCGTGCCTTCCATGACCTTGGTCTGGTCCATGTGGAATGTCGACGAGTGGCTGTCATGATTGAAGTCGATCGAGACGTTCGGCTGATCGGTCCAGCCCAGGATGCCCTTGAGCTGGTTGGCCGCGGCGCGCTTCACGGCCTCGTTGATCTCGTCCTTGGTCGTCTTCTTCTTGGCGACGAACTTGAAGTCGATGACCGAGACGTTCGGCGTCGGCACGCGGATCGACACGCCGTCGAGCTTGCCGTTCAGTTCCGGCAGCACCAGGCCGACGGCCTTGGCTGCGCCCGTCGAGGTCGGGATCATCGACAGCGCCGCAGCGCGGCCGCGGTACATGTCCTTGTGCATCGTGTCGAGGGTCGGCTGGTCGCCGGTGTAGGCGTGGATGGTCGTCATGAAGCCATGGTCGATGCCGACCGCGTCGTTCAACACCATGGCGACTGGGGCCAGGCAGTTCGTCGTGCACGACGCGTTCGAGACGACGATATGATCCTTCGTCAGCTTGTCGTGGTTCACGCCGTAGACGACCGTGAGGTCGGCGCCGTCGGCCGGGGCCGAGACCAGCACGCGCTTGGCGCCAGCGGTCAGATGCGCCGAGGCCTTGTCCTTGGAGGTGAAGATGCCGGTGCACTCGAGCGCGATGTCGACGCCCATCGCCTTGTGCGGCAGCTTGGAAGGATCGCGCTCGGCCGTCACCTTGATGGGGCCGCGGCCGACGTCGATCGTGTCGCCAGCGACCTTCACCTCGCCATTGAAGCGGCCGTGCACCGAGTCGAAGCGGAAGAGGTGGGCGTTGGTCTCGACCGGGCCCAGATCGTTGATCGCCACGACCTCGATGTCCTTGCGGCCCGATTCCATGATGGCGCGCAGCACATTGCGGCCGATGCGGCCGAAGCCGTTGATTGCAACACGAACAGCCATTTTCTTCCCTCCGTTATTGCGCCAGCCGGCGCGCCGCTTGTGCGATCGCTTCGGCCGTGATGCCGAAATGCTTGTAGAGTTCCGGGGCCTTGGCCGAGGCGCCAAAGCCCTTCATGCCCACGAACGCGCCCTTCGATCCGAGCCAGCGCTCCCAGCCGAAACCGGTCGCCGCCTCGCAGGCGACGCGGATCGTGCCGTCGCCGCCCATCACCCTGGCCCGATATGTATCGTCCTGCGCCGCGAACAGCTCCCACGACGGCATGGAGACCACGGCGGCCTCCTTGCCTTCCTGCGCCAGGAGATCGCGGGCGGCGAGAGCGAGTTGTACTTCCGAGCCCGAGGCGATCAGGCGGATCGCCGCGGACTCGTCGCCGGCCAGGATGTAGGCGCCCTTGGCGCACAGGTTCTCGTCGTCCGCGCCACGCACCGTCGGCACGTTCTGGCGCGTGAGCGCGATGACGCTCGGCGTGTGCTTCGAGTCGAGGGCGATCTGCCAGCATTCCGCCGTCTCGATGGCGTCGGCGGGACGCAGCACCTGCAGGTTCGGGATGGCGCGCAGCGCCGGGAGATGCTCGACCGGCTGGTGGGTCGGGCCGTCTTCGCCGAGACCGATCGAGTCGTGGGTCATCACGTAGATGACCCGCACGCCCATCAGCGCGGAGAGGCGGATCGACGGCCGGCAATAGTCGGTAAACACCATGAAGGTGCCGCCGTAGGGGATGATGCCGCCATGCAGGGCCATGCCGTTCATGGCCGCCGCCATCGCATGTTCGCGGATGCCGTAGTAGATGTAGCGGCCTGCGGTATCGGTGCGCGAGGCGCCCTTCAGCGTGGCGGTCTTGGTATTGTTCGAGCCGGTCAGGTCGGCCGAGCCGCCCACCGTGTCGGGCAGCACCGGGTTGATGACCTCGAGCGCCTCCTGGCTCGACTTGCGCGTGGCCCACGACGGCTTCTCGGCCGCGATCTTCGCCTTGAACGCGGCAATCGCCTCGCCGACGGCGGGCGGAATGTCGCCCTTCTGGCGGCGGTCGAACTCGGCGCGATCCTCGGGCGCCATCGCCGCGAGGCTCTTGTTCCACTTGCGGCGGGCGGACTTGCCGCGCGCCCCGATCTTGCGCCAGGCGGAGAACACCGCCTCGGGAATGTCGAACGGCTCATGGTTCCAGCCTAGCTTCGCCCGGGCGCCAGCGATCTCGTCCTTGCCGAGCGGCGAGCCGTGCGTGGCGGCGGTGCCGGCCTTGGTCGGGGCGCCGTAGCCGATCACCGTTTTGCAGGCGATCAGCGAGGGCTTGTCGGTGACGTTGCGGGCCTTGCGGATCGCGCGCGTGACGGCCTCGGCATCGTGACCATCGACGGCCTGCACGTGCCAGCCGGCGGCGGCGAAGCGCTTCTTGTGATCCTCGGACGTCGAGAGCGAGGTCGGGCCGTCGATCGAAATACCGTTGTCGTCGAACAGGACGATGAGGCGGCCGAGGCCGAGATGGCCGGCCAGCGTGATCGCTTCCTGGCCAACGCCTTCCATCAGGCACCCGTCGCCGGCGATCACATAGGTGTAATGGTCGACGACGTCGCGGCCGAATCGCTCCGCGAGGATGCGCTCGGCGAGGGCGAAGCCCACGGAATTGCCGAGGCCCTGGCCCAGCGGACCGGTGGTCGTCTCGATGCCACTCGCATGGCCGTATTCGGGATGGCCCGCGGTGCGGGCGCCGAGCTGGCGGAACTTCTTCAGCTCCTCGAGGGTCATGTCGGCATAGCCGGTGAGATGCAGCAGCGAATAAAGCAGCATCGAGCCGTGGCCGGCCGACAGGATGAACCGGTCGCGGTCAGGCCAGTTGGGCTCCGAGGCGTCGAACTTGAGGAACTTCGAGAACAGGACGGTGGCCACGTCGGCCATGCCCATCGGCATGCCGGGATGACCCGAATCCGCCAGCTGCACGGCGTCCATGGCCAAGGCCCTGATGGCGTTCGCCATATCGCGCGGGGCAGCGGTCTGATCGGTCATTTTATGCTTGTGCCGTATGGTTTTTCGGATGGCGCGCAACATGACGACCACCCCTTTGCCCGTCAATGCGCAAAAACTCGGATGAGGCCAACATCTTGCGGGCGTTTGCCCTCCACAGGGCCCAGATGTTGACCGCTCACAGGCACAACACTTAATCTTATCCGATGGAGCAGATTCAGCCGGGTGACCAACGGCGATCCGCTGTCGGGGGAACGATGTCCAAGGCAGCCAGCGTAACGGATCGAGTCGACAGCGCGCTCAGCCGGCTGGAGTCGATGGTCGACGAGCGCCTGCGTCTCGAACGGGCGCGTTCCGATGAGCTGGCCGCCCGTCTCGCCAAGGTCGAAAAAGAACACGAAGAGCTGAAGCGGGTGGCGACGGAGGTCGAAACGCGCCTCGAACGCGCCATGGAATACATCCGGTCACTTCTGGCCGCCGATCAGTCGTAGCAGACCCTCTTTACTCCCCAGCCCGGGAGTGCGTCGCGGGAAGCGACGTGGCAAACTGCGTGTCCCCTCAGACGCCGAACAAGGCGCAATAAAACAGGAGAAGCGGAAAATGCCGCAGGTTTCGGTTCAGATCGCCGGTCGTACCTACGACCTCGCTTGTGGCGAAGGCGAGGAAGCACGCGTCCAGGAACTGGCCGCCTATGTCGAGGAGAAGGTGACCGAACTGCGTCGCCAGCTTCCCGGCACGCCCGAGTTCAAGCTTCTGGTGTTCGCGTCGCTGCTCCTGGCCGAGGAGAGCCGCGAGGCGCGGGGTGTGGCCAAGGCAGCCGAGAGCGCCCGCGCGACCGCCTCCGACAGCGCCGAGACTCTGGCCACGGCGCTCGAGGAGCTGATCACGGCCCGCGTCGACAAGATGTCGAAGAAGGTGTCCGGCGCCGCGTAAGCGGCGCCTGGCATCCCGAGCAACGCGAGGGATCTGCATCAGGACGGCTCCCTCTCATTGCGACGACTGCCCCTAGTCCCTACATTGGGCGCGGGGCGGACTTCTGCGCGGTGCGTGGTTCGCTAAAAACCCCGGGGCCAATAAGAACTCCTGGGAGTTGTTCCTGGCCTTGACCCTGGTCTTGGCTACACGACGCCCACCTGCTTTTGCAGGCCTTGGAGGTTCTTCGAGCCACGGCCCATCGTGGAGCCGCCCCACCTTGCTTCCCTTGCCGGCATGACACTGATCGAACGCAAACGGGCGCTTCGCGGCGCGATGATGATCCGACGACAGGGACTCGGCGAGGACGATCGACGCGCCGCGGCCGAGGGCCTCCTCGAAATCTACCAACTCGAACGCCCCGCTGAGTTACCCGCCGTGGTCGCGGGCTTCTGGCCGATTAAGGACGAGATCGATATCCGCCCCCTGATGGCTTATCTCCACGGCGAGGGATGCCGGTTGGCCCTGCCGGTCGTGCACGGCCGTGGACAACGGCTGTCGTTCCGGGCCTGGAAACCGGGCGATCCACTGGAAACGGGCGTGTTTGGCACGCTGCAGCCGTCGGCCGGCTGCGAGACGCTGGAGCCCGACGTCCTGCTGGTACCGTTGTTGGCCTGCGATTCGGAGGGCTGGCGGCTGGGCTACGGTGGCGGCTACTACGACCGCACGCTCGAAGCCCTGCGTCGGCGGCGCAAAGTGACGGCCATCGGCGTCGGCTTCGACCTGCAGTTCGTTCCGGACGTGCCGCACCGCGCCGACGACCAGCGGCTCGATTGGCTGTTGACCGACCGGCGCGCTTGCGCCTTTGTCTAACCGATGAAAATCATGTTCTGCGGCGACATCGTCGGCCGCGCCGGCCGTGATGCGGTCGTCAAGGAAGTGCCTCGGCTGCGTCGTGAACTGGGGCTCGATTTCGTCGTGGTGAACGGTGAGAATGCCGCGGCCGGTTTCGGAATCACCGCCAAAATCTGTGCCGAACTGCACGAGGCCGGCGTCGACTGCATCACCACCGGCAACCATGCCTGGGACCAGCGCGAGATCATCCCCTACATCGCACAGGACAAGCGCCTGCTGCGCCCGGTGAACTTTCCCCCGGGCACGCCGGGATGGGGCGCCAACCTATTCCAGACGCCGCGCGGCCAGAAGGTCGTGGTGATCAACGTCATGTGCCGGCTGTTCATGGACGCGCTCGACGATCCGTTTCGCGCGCTCGATGCTGAACTCTCGAAGTATGGGCTCGGCCGGGGCGCGCAGGCGATCCTGATCGACGTGCATGGCGAGGCGACCAGCGAGAAGCAGTCGATCGGGCACTTCTGCGACGGCCGCGCCTCGGCGGTCCTTGGCAGCCACAGCCACGTCCCGACCGCCGATGGTTGGGTCCTGCCCGGTGGCACGGCCTATCAGACCGATGTCGGCATGTGCGGCGACTATGACAGCGTCATCGGCATGAAGAAGGAGGTCGCGATGCAGCGATTCATCCGGAAAATGCCCGGCGAACGCCTGTCACCGGCGGAAGGAGAGGGCACTTTGTGCGCGGCGATTGTCGAAACCGACGACAAGACCGGGCTCGCCCGGTCGATCCGGCCGGTCAGGGTCGGCGGGCGGTTGGCCCCTGCCGCCTGACTTCCCTCATCTTGTATCCGAGGGGCGTCGTGCACACCTATTAGCGGTGCTCGAAGAGCGTCGTTGACGGCCTGGGGAAAAACCGGCATCCTTTTGATGTTAAACGGTTTTTCGCCGGATCGGCGGACTGTCTTCAAGGTTAGAGGGGGCGTCGGAATCAAGGTTCCGACGTTTTTTAGCGGGGGCTTCGGCCCCCGCCTTTTTTTGTCCCAAGGGCCTCTTGGGGCGTCTCCAGCCTGCCAAAACCCACGAGAAGTGGTATAGGCGGCTCATCTCGTTACTCAATCTGGTTGTCGGCGATGGCGGGGCATTCCCAATTCAAGAACATCATGCACCGCAAGGGGCGTCAGGACGCCGTGCGGGCCAAGATCTTCACCAAGCTGATCCGTGAAATTACCACGGCAGCGCGGCTGGGGGCGGCCGATCCCGCGTCGAATCCACGCCTGCGGGCGGCCGTGATCGCCGCGCGCGATGCCAACATGACCCGCGACACGATCGATCGTGCCATCAAGCGCGGCTCGGGTCC
Source organism: uncultured Reyranella sp. (assembly GCF_945957355.1). Lineage (GTDB taxonomy): Bacteria > Pseudomonadota > Alphaproteobacteria > Reyranellales > Reyranellaceae > Reyranella. The sequence goes on from NZ_CAMFKM010000015.1 coordinate 141,234, forward strand.
CGATGCCGACGCGAACTACGACGAGGTGCGCTACGAGGGCTACGGCCCGGCTGGAGTCGCCGTGATCGTCGAGGCGCTCACCAACAACCGCAATCGCACCGCCGGCGAGGTCCGCTCGATCTTCTCCAAGCATGGCGGCAACCTGGGCGAATCCAACAGCGTGTCGTTCATGTTCGACCGGCTGGGCGAGTTCCGCTTCCCGCTCTCCGTCGGCAGCGCCGACGAGGTGATGGAGAAGGCGATCGAGGCAGGCGCCGAGGATGTGGTGAGCGGCGAAGGCGAGGACGGCGTCCACGAAATCTACTGCGCGCAGGAGGATTTCAACCTGGTGCGCGAGGCGCTGGAGAAGTCGCTGGGCCAGCCGAGTGTCGCCAAGCTGACCTGGCGTCCCAAGACCGGTGCGCCGATCGAAGGCGAGACCGTGCAGACGTTGCTCGACCTCATCTCGGCCCTGGAAGACAACGACGACGTCCAGAACGTCTACGCCAACTTCGAAGTGTCCGACGACGCTTTGGCGAAGTTCGCGGCCTGAGCCGGGCGGAATGAGACTGATCGGCCTCGATCCCGGCCTGCGGCTGACCGGCTGGGGCGTGATCGAGGTCGAGGGCAACCGGCTGCGCCACGTGGCGCACGGTGTGGTCAAGGTGGCGACGGCGGGCACGCTAGCCGAGCGGCTGAGGGAACTGTTCGACGGGGTCGCCGGCGTCGTCGAAGCGCAGCGGCCGGTCGAGGCCGCGGTCGAGGAGACCTTTGTGAACGTCAACCCGGGTTCCACTTTGAAGCTCGGTCAGGCGCGCGGCGTCGTCATGCTGGCGCCGGCCCGTGCCGGGCTGCCCGTGTTCGAATACTCGACGAACCTCGTGAAGAAGTCGGTCGTCGGGACGGGCCACGCCGACAAGAACCAGATCGCCATGATGGTCGGCCGGCTGCTGCCCGGCGTCGATGCCCGGCAGGACGCCGCTGATGCGCTGGCAGTCGCGATCTGCCACGCCCATCATCGCGCCACGGCGCGACGCATCGAGGCCGCGCTGTGATCGCCAAGCTGAAGGGCCTCGTCGACTCGGTCGACACCGACAGCGCCGTCATCGATGTCGGCGGCGTCGGCTATCTCGTGTCGGCCTCTGCGCGCACACTGCGCGACCTCTCCGTGGGTGGGGCAGCGACCATGCTGGTCGAGACGATCGTGCGAGAGGATGCCATTGCGCTCTACGGCTTCCTGGAGACGGGTGAGCGCGACTGGTTCCGCATCCTGACGACGGTGCAGGGCGTGGGCGCGCGGGTAGCGCTGTCGATCCTGTCGACCCTGTCGCCCGACGAGATCGCCCGTGCCATTGCCGCCCAGGATCGCGCGACCCTGAGCCGCCCGGCCGGCGTCGGGCCGAAGCTCGCGGCGCGCCTCGCCACCGAATTGAAGGACAAGGCGGCCGCCTTTGGCGTGGCGCCCGTTCAGGCGGCGGCAAGCAAGCCCGGCGCGCCGGCGGGCACGCCCGGCTCGATCAACGAGGATGCGATTTCCGCCCTAGTCAACCTGGGGTACAAGCGCGTCGAGGCCTTCGGGGCCGTCGCGCGCGTCACCCAGCGGCTGGGCGCTGAAGCCCAGCTGGATGCCGTGATCCGCGCCGGCCTTCAGGAGCTTGCACGATGAGCGCCGCGCCCGAACGCCTGGTGACGGCCAAGCGGTCCGAGGAAGACGCGGCCGAGCTGGCGCTGCGCCCGCAGACGCTCGACGATTTCATCGGCCAGAAGCAGGTCCGCGAGAACCTCAAGATCTTCATCGCCGCCGCCAAGGGCCGCGGCGAGGCGCTGGACCACGTCCTGCTGCACGGACCTCCGGGCCTCGGCAAGACGACGATGGCGCAGATCGTCGCGCGCGAGATGGGCGTGGGTTTTCGCGCGACGTCCGGGCCCGTCATCCAGAAGGCGGGCGACCTCGCGGCGCAGCTCACCAATTTACAGCCGCACGATGTGCTGTTCATCGACGAGATCCACCGTCTCAATCCTGCAATCGAGGAGGTCCTCTATCCTGCGATGGAGGATTTCCAACTCGACCTGATGATCGGCGAGGGGCCGGCGGCGCGCTCGGTTCGTATCGAGCTGCCGCCGTTCACGCTGGTGGGTGCCACCACCCGGTCCGGCCTCATGACGCGGCCGCTGCGGGAGCGCTTCGGGATACCGCTGCGCATGGTGTTCTACACGCCGGCCGAACTCGAGACGATCGTGCAGCGCGCCGCGCGCGTCCTCAAGATGCCGCTCGCGCCCGACGGCAGTGCGGAGATTGCCAAGAGGTCACGGGGCACGCCGCGCGTCGCCAACCGCCTGCTGCGCCGGGTCCGTGACTTCGCAGCGGTCGCTGGAGATGCCGGCGTTGACGCCCGGGTGGCGGATGCGGCGCTGACGCGGCTGGAAGTCGACGGGCGGGGCCTAGACGCCATGGACCGCCGCTATCTCGCCTGCATTGCCGAGAATTACGGCGGCGGCCCGGTGGGGGCGGAGACGCTCGCGGCCGCACTGGCGGAACAGCGCGACGTCATCGAGGACGTGATCGAGCCCTACCTGATGCAGCTCGGCCTCCTAATGCGCACACCGCGCGGCCGGCTGCTATCCGAGGGTGGCTACCGCCATCTCGGCCTGGCGATGCCCAAGGGGCAGAAACAGCAGCTCGACCTACTGGCCGCGGGTGGCCCGCCGGAGGATGCGTGAACGCGGCGCCGACCTCGGGCCACCTGCGGGACGGCAGCCACGTGCTGCCTCTGCGCGTGTATTACGAGGACACCGATGCCGCGGGCATCGTCTACTATGCCAACTGGTTGCGCTTCCTCGAACGGGGCCGGACGGAACTGCTGCGGCTGCTGGGACAGCAGCACACGGCGCTGCGCGAGGAGCGCGGCATCCACTGGGTCGTGCGTCGCTGCGCCATCGATTACCTCAAGCCCGCGCGGCTGGACGATACGATCGAGATCGTCACCGGCTGCGGTGAGTTGCGTGGGGCATCGCTCGACATGATTCAGCATGCGCGCCGCAATGAAGAGATCCTGGTTCGAGCCGAACTCGTCGTCGCCTGCATGGGCGAGGGCGGTCGGCCTGTCCGATTGCCGCCGCTCGTGCGGACTGCCCTGGCCCAGGTAGCGCTGAGCGGATCGCCCCGCTCACGCCATATTCGGATACAACCCTCTTGAACCAACGGAGAACATAAATGGACGCGTTTGCGCAGGTCGCCGGAGCCCCCCTCGGCGGCGGCACAGGGACAATGGACTTGTCCGTGTACGGCCTGTTCATGCAGGCCGACTGGGTGGTGAAAGCCATCATGATCCTGCTCCTGCTGGCCTCGTTCTGGTCATGGGCGATCATCTTTGAAAAGGTTCTCCGTCTGCGTTCGTTGAAGCGCAGCGCCCAGGCCTTCGAGGATACGTTCTGGTCCGGCGTCTCGCTCGAAGATCTCTACGACCGCGTCGGTGCCAAGCCCGACGATCCGATGTCGAGCATCTTCGCGGCGGCCATGCGCGAATGGCGCCGGTCCGTTTCCAAGGGCCTCGCCTCCAGCGCCACGGCGCGGGCAGCTTTACGCCAGCGTATCGAGCAGGTGATGGGTGTCACCATCCAGCGAGAGATGGAGGCGATCGAGAAGCGGCTGGGCTTCCTGGCAACCGTCGGCGCCAACGCCACCTTCGTCGGCCTGTTCGGCACCGTCTGGGGCATCATGAACAGTTTCAGCCACATCGCGCAGTCTAAGAACACCTCGCTCGCGGTCGTGGCGCCCGGCATCTCGGAGGCGCTGTTCGCCACCGCCATCGGCCTGGTTGCGGCCATTCCGGCGGCCGGCGCCTACAACATCCTGTCGGGCCAGGTCTCACGCTACGCCCAGCAGCTCGAGGCTTTCGCCGGTGAGTTCATCACCATTCTGTCGCGGCAGCTCGAGGAACAGGTCTGATGTCGGGTGTCATTCCGGCACCCGGCGCCAACTCGTCCGGCGGCAAATTCAAGCGACGGAGCTACACGCCCATTGCTGACATCAACGTGACGCCGCTGGTCGACGTCATGCTGGTGTTGCTAATCATCTTCATGGTGACGGCGCCGTTGCTCCAGGTCGGCGTGCCGGTCGACCTGCCCAAGACCAGCGCCCAGCAGGTCGGCGGCAAGGACGAACCGATGGTGGTGTCCGTGAACTCGCAGGGTGAGGTGTTCCTCGGCGAGACCAGGTACGACATCGCGGAACTCGGCGCGAAGCTGAAGGCCGTGCATGAGGAGAAGCCCGACCAGCGTGTCTTCATGCGGGGCGACAAGAGCGTCGACTACGGAAAGATGATGGAGGTCATGGGCGTCGTGATCGACAGCGGCTTCCGCCAGCTCGGCCTGCTCGGCGAGCAGGCGCAGGCCCTTGGGCGGGGGGGCGGCACCGTCACGCCGGCCACGCCTGGCCAGGCGGCCCCGCGCGCTTCGCAACCTCAACAGCAACCCCAGGCGCCAACGCCCCGGCGCTGAGAGCAACGGACACGAAGAGGACGATGGTTCGCCGTCACCCCGACAGCATCGAGATGCGCACGCCGGCCATCGCGTCGGCGATGGTGCACGTCTTCGTGCTGGGGGCGGCGGTGCTCAATCTCGACTTCTTCGGCCGCACCCCGCCGATGGAGCCTGAGCCGGTGATGGTCGAGTTCGAGGCGATCGACAAAAAGGCGGGTGCGCCCACGGTGGCCAACTTGCCGCCACAGCCCAAGGATGCGCCGATCGCGCAGGAGACGACCAAGGCGCCCCCGGTGAAGTCGGCCGAGCCGCCGCCGTCGCCGCCGACTCCCAAGCCGCCTGAAGTCGTCGAGCCACCCAAGCCGCCGACACCTCCCAAGCCGGAGGAGAAGCCCAAGACGGAGGCTGCCAAGCCGGTCGAGGATCTCGTGGCGATGAAGCCCAAAGAGCCCGAGAAGCCGAAGGTCGAGAAGCCGCCGGAGCCGCCCAAGCCCGCGCCCGAGGTGAAGAAGCCCGAGCCGCCCAAGCCGCCGCCGCCCAAACCTGCGCCGCCCAAACAGAGTGTCGATTCGATGATCGACGACATCCTGAAGAACAAGCAGTCGCAGCAGAAGATCCAGACGCCCGAGCAAAGCCCCAAGCCCGTGCAGCAGGTCACGCGCCAGGCGCCCGCCGCGCCGAATCTCGCCGCCGTCGTCACGGCGAGCGAAATCGAGGGCGTACGCCAGAAGATCCGGCCGTGCTGGAACACCCAGGGCGGCGCCCGTGACCAAGCGATGATCATTACGCTGACCGTCGAGATGAACCAGAACGGTACACCGGTGAAAGCTGAGTTGCGCGACACGGGGCGCTACAATAGCGATCCTGTCTTCCGCGCTGCCGCCGACGCCGCCCATCGTGCCATCATGAATCCGCGTTGCCAGCCCTGGCCGCTTTCGCCAGAAAAGTTCGCGAGCTGGCGAACCATCACCTTCAATTTCGATCCACGCGACTACTAAGACCCCTCGACCCGAATAGAAGCCTAAAGATGAAGAGGTCCGACATGATGCTTCCCCGACGGACGACCCTGCTGGGCGGTGCTGCCCTCGCCACCATCGGCGTTGCGGGCACGGCGCGCGCGCAACTCACCATCGACATGACGCGGCCGAGCTTCGAGCCGGTGCCGATCGCCGTCGTCGACTTCAAGGGCGACGCGGTGGGTGCCCAGATGGCGGGCGTGATCCGGAACAACCTGCAGAATTGCGGTCTGTTTCGGGTAATCCCGTCCAGCGCCTACATCCAGAAGGATGTCGACGCGACCTCGCCGCCGCGTTTCCAGGACTGGCGCAGCGTCGGCGCGGCCGGCCTGGTTGTCGGCCAGATCACCTCGGTCGGCGGCAGCATCAAGGTCGACTTCCGCCTGTGGGACGTCCTCACGAGCCAGCAGGCCGCCGGCTTGTCCTTCACCAGCCAGCCGAGCAACTGGCGCCGTCTCGCGCACATCATCTCCGACGCGATCTACAAGCGCGTGACCGGCGAAGAGGGATATTTCGATACCCGCGTCGCCTATGTCTCGGAGACCGGCCCGGGCAACAACCGGACCAAGCGCATTGCGATCATGGACCAGGACGGCGCCAACAACCGGTACCTGACCGATGGCAAAACCATCGCGCTGACGCCGCGCTTCTCGCCGACCCTGCAGGAAATCGTCTACATGGCGTATGGCGAGAACAACGGGCCGCCGCGCGTCTACTTGCAGAACGTCGACAGCGGCCGCCGCGAATTGCTCGGCAATTTCCCGGGCATGAGCTTCGCGCCGCGTTTCTCGCCGGACGGCACCAAGGTGGTGATGAGCATCGCGGAGAACGGCCGCACCAACATATACGAGATGGACGTGCGCGGCCGGCAGCTCCGCCGCCTCACCAACTCGCCGGCCATCGACACCTCGCCGTGCTTCTCGGCCGACGGCTCGCAGATCGTGTTCAACTCCGACCGCGGCGGCGCCCAGCAGCTCTACGTGATGAGTGCCGGCGGGGGCGGCGAGCGGCGCATCAGCTTCGGTGACGGGCGCTACGCAACGCCGGTGTGGTCGCCGCGTGGCGACTTCATCGCCTTCACGAAGATCGGGGCGGGCGGCTTCGGTATCGGCGTGATGCGCTCCGACGGCAGTGGCGAGCGCATGCTGGCGAGCGGCTTCCTCGTCGAGGGTCCGACGTGGGCGCCCAACGGCCGCGTGCTGATGTTCTTCCGCGGGCAGCCCAGTTCGGGTGGCCGCGCGGGTTCGTCGTCTCTGCACCAGGTCGACATCACCGGCCGCTTCGAGCGGCAGGTGCCGACGCCGACCGATGCGTCGGATCCGGCCTGGTCGCCCTTGATTCCGCAGTAGCGAAATATATGATCTTTTCTGTCGACCCGTGCGTACCCCTCGCCCGGGTCGATTCCGTCAGGGAGTGGATCGAGAAATGAGCATGATCAAGGCTTTGTCGGCCATTGCAGCGCTGTTCCTCATTGCGGCCTGCAGCAACAACGACACGCAGACGGCTTCTGCGGCCACCACGACCGTGACGCCTGGGTCGGTCGGCGACTTCCGGCAGAACGTCGGCGACCGCGTCTTCTTCGACACCGACTCCTCCAGCGTGCGCGAGGATGGCCGTCAGACCCTGAACCGTCAGGCCGAGTGGCTGAAGAAGTATTCCAACTACCAGATCACCGTCGAGGGCCACTGCGACGAGCGCGGCACGCGCGAGTACAACCTTGCGCTCGGCGAGCGTCGCGCCAACGCCGCGCGCCAGTACCTGATTGCCCAGGGCATTCCGGCGAACCGCATCAAGACCGTCAGCTACGGCAAGGAACGGCCCGATCCGGTCGGCTCCGACGAAGCGGCCTGGGCGCGTAACCGCCGCGCCGTGACCGCCCTGGAGTAGGAATCGCCACGCACCGAGCCGAGTGCGGGAAACGCCGGTCGCCATGCGACCGGCGTTTTCGTTTGGAGGCGGGACGGCCATGCCTGAAAATGGCCGCGTTTGATGTGAACAAAGCGTTGGCCATGAAGATCTTTCCCTCCCGGCTCGCTCTCCTTGTCGCTCTTGCCCTGCCGACCGCGGCAGCGGCGCAACGAGGAGGCGATGCGGTCTATATCGAGGACCGGCTCAATCAGCTCCAGCAGTCGCTCACGATGATGACCGGCCAGATCGAGCAGCTGCAGAATCGCAACGCGAGGCTGCAGCAGCAGATGGAGAAGATGCAGGCCGACTATGAGTACCGCATCGAGCAGCTCGAAAAGGGCGGGGCCGGCAAGCCAGGCGGCGCCGCCCCGCGTCCAGGCGCACAGGCAGCGGCGCCAGCGACATCTTCGCCGACACCTGTCACGGGCGCTGCCAACGCTGACCAGCTCTACGACGAGGCGGTCAAGAAGTTGCAGGAAGGCGACTATGCGGCCGCCGAACGCGGCTTCCGCACCTTCGTCCAGCGCAATCCGCAGAACAAGCTCGCCGGCAACGCGCAATACTGGCTCGGCGAGACCTACTACGCGCGTCGCGACTACAGCAATGCCCTCACCGCCTTCGCCGAAGGCTACAAGGTCTACAAGAACAGTCCGAAGGGACCCGACAATCTCCTGAAGCTCGGCATCACCATGTCCGTGATGGGCCGCAAGACCGATGCCTGCGCCGTGTTCGCCCGCTTCAATCAGGACTATCCGCGGGCGACCGATCTGCAGAAGCGCCGGATCGAGCAGGAACGGCATAAGAACGGCTGCGGGTGAGCGATTCCGCCGAGCCACGTCCCATCGACGGCGCAACTTTCGCGCGCCTGATGGCGCCGCTGGGCCCCTTCGAGGCGCACCCCGATCTCGCGGTCGCCGTTTCCGGCGGCCGCGATTCGCTCTGTCTGGCTTTGCTGGCGAACGAATGGGCGGCCAGGCGGGGTGGTCGCGTCCTGACGCTGATCGTCGATCACGGCTTGCGGCGGGAATCGGCAGCGGAAGCGCAGTCGACAGTGGAAGTGCTGGCTAGGCAGGGGGTGCAGAGCCTCGTCTTGTGCTGGGGCGGCGCCAAGCCAATGGCCGGCCTGCAGGAAGCCGCGCGCGATGCCCGTTACCGTCTGCTGCGCGAGGCGTGCCGGGAGCGCGGCATCCTCCATCTTCTGGTGGCCCACCACGTCGACGACCAGGCCGAGACGATCGCGATGCGCGCCGCGCACGCCAGCGGGCCGGATGGTCTGGCCGGCATGGCGGGGCTCGTCGAGTGGCCGGAGGTCCGGCTTTTGCGGCCGTTGCTTTCGGTGCCGCGGGCACGCCTGTCGGCGACGCTGGGGTCGCGCGGAGTCGCCTGGATCGACGATCCGTCCAATACCGATCCGCGCTTCGAACGGGCACGCCTGCGCCTCGCGGGAACCATCGGGGCGGGGCAACCGGATTCAGGCCGCGTCCGTGCCAGCCGGGAAGCGCAGGCCGCGCGGGCGGCGGTCGCATTTCTCGAAGTGCGGGAGGACGGGAGCGTTGCGATCGGCCGCATGGCCCTCGAGCGGCTGGCGCTCGATACACGGGCCCGGCTGGTGAGCCGCGTCGTGCAGGGCCTGGGAGGCAGTCATCATCCGCCGCGTCGAGATCGACTCGATCGGGCGCTGGCCCGGATGTCCGGAACGCCGAACCGCGGCAAATCGGGCCGCCGGCAGGATTTCACCCTGTCAGGGTGCCAATTCACCCTGCGTCAGGCTGTCGGCTCGCGCCAGCTTGAGTGGATTGTCCGGCCCGAAAGTGGCAGGAAAGAGAGGCAGCCCTTGATTCCCGCTGTATTTTTCGCTTGCGACCCAGCGGCCGCAACCCATCTTTGGTCGTAGCCCTATCTAACGGAAGCCATCAGTGAACCCGTTCAATCGCAACGCCGCCCTGTGGATCGTCATCGTCCTGCTGCTCGCGCTGCTCTACAGCGTCTTCCAGGGCGGGGCGACCCGGTCTCCCGGCAACACGATCTCCTATTCCGAATTCGTCCGGGCGGTTGAACAGCGGCAGATCCAGGATGTCCGGATCCAGGGCAACACGATCAGCGGCACGTTCCGCGAGCCGCGCAACGGCGTGCAGAAGTTCTCGACCTACGCGCCGAGCACGCCGCCCGACGACCAGCTGATGCCGATGCTCATCAAGAACGTCGACCGCGTCGATGCCGGGCCGGCGGAAGAGGGCGTCAACCTCGGCAGCATCTTCGTGAGCTGGCTGCCCGTTCTCGTGCTGGTCGGTGTCTATATTTTCTTCCTTCGCCAGATGCAGAGTGGTACCGGCCGGGCCATGGGCTTCGGCAAGTCCAAGGCGCGCCTGCTCACCGAGAAGCATGGCCGCGTGACCTTCGACGACGTCGCCGGCATCGACGAGGCCAAGGGCGAGCTCGAGGAGATCGTCGACTTCCTGAAGGACCCGCAGAAGTTCCAGCGCCTGGGTGGTAAGATTCCTAAGGGCTGCTTGCTGGTCGGTCCCCCGGGTACCGGCAAGACGCTGCTGGCGCGTGCCATCGCGGGCGAAGCCAACGTTCCGTTCTTCACCATCTCGGGCTCCGACTTCGTCGAGATGTTCGTGGGCGTCGGCGCGAGCCGTGTGCGCGACATGTTCGAGCAGGCCAAGAAGAACGCGCCGTGCATCGTGTTCATCGACGAAATCGACGCGGTCGGCCGCCATCGCGGCGCCGGCCTGGGCGGCGGCAACGACGAGCGCGAGCAGACGCTGAACCAGCTGCTGGTCGAGATGGACGGCTTCGAGGCGAACGAGGGCGTCATCCTGATCGCCGCCACCAACCGTCCCGACGTGCTCGACCCGGCGCTGCTGCGTCCGGGCCGCTTCGACCGCCAGGTCGTGGTGCCGAACCCCGACGTCGGCGGCCGCGAGAAGATCCTCAAGGTCCACATGCGCAAGGTGCCGCTTGCGCCCGACGTCGATCCGCGCGTGCTGGCGCGTGGAACTCCGGGCTTCTCCGGTGCCGATCTCGCCAACCTCGTGAACGAGGCTGCCCTGCGCGCCGCGCGCGTCGGCAAGCGCCTCGTGACCATGGGCGACTTCGAGTACGCCAAGGACAAGGTGCTGATGGGCACCGAGCGCCGCTCGATGGCGATGACCGACGAGGAGAAGACGCTCACGGCCTATCATGAGGCGGGCCACGCGCTGGTCGCCATGCATGTCCCCAAGAGCGATCCGCTCCACAAGGTCACGATCATCCCGCGCGGTCGCGCGCTGGGTGTCACCATGCAGCTGCCGGAGCGCGATCACCTGAGCCATACCAAGCAGTATCTGGAGTCGCGTCTGGCCATCATGTTCGGTGGTCGCATGGCCGAGGAACTGGTGTTCGGGCCGGAGAACGTGACGACGGGTGCCGCCAGCGACATCCAGGTCGCGACGCAGACGGCGCGTGGCATGATCACCGCCTACGGCATGTCCGAGAAGCTCGGCCGCGTTCGTTATCAGGCCAACGAGCAGGAGGTTTTCCTGGGTCACGCCGTCACGCAGACGCAGAACGTCTCCGAGGCGACGTCGCAGCTCATTGACCAGGAGGTCCGCCGCCTGATCGAGGAGGCTGAAGGTCGTGCCCGCACGATCCTGACCGAGCATCTGGAGGACCTGCACACGATCTCCCGGGCGCTGCTCGAGTACGAGACGTTGAGCAACGACGAGATCGGCACGATCCTGCGCGGCGAGAAGGTCGTGCGCGACGACACGGGCGGCGCGGGCCCCTCGGATCGCCGTCGCCGCGCCTCGGTCCCGACCAGCACCGGTCCGGCGCCGGGCACCAATCCCGAGCCTCAGCCGGGCGTTTGACGCGGGCCTTCGCGGGCCTCGTGCTCGATCGCCCTCTCGTGATGGCGATCGTGAACGTGACGCCCGATTCCTTCTCCGACGGCGGTGAACGCCTCGACCCGGCGCGGGCCATCGACGATGGCCTGCGTTTCGTGGCGGAGGGGGCCGACATCATCGACGTCGGCGGCGAGTCCACTCGTCCCGGTTCGGCTGCCGTTTCTCCCGAGGAGGAATGCCGTCGCATCTTGCCCGTCGTTGAGGGGTTGGCCCGGCTGGGGGCAGTTGTCTCGCTCGACACGCGCCGTGCCCTGGTCGCGCAAGCGGGACTGGCAGCCGGTGCGCGGATCGTGAACGACGTGTCGGCGCTGCGCGACGACGCGGCGATGCTGCCCTTGGTGGCGCGGAGCAAGGCGGCCGTCGTCCTGATGCACCGGCGCGGCCGGCCCGAGGAGCGCTACGCCGGCCCGGCCTACGATGATGTTGTCGAGGATGTCCGGCGGTTCCTGCTCGATCGTGCCGCCGTGTGTGAAGCAGCGGGCATCGACCGGCAGAGTGTCGCACTCGATCCTGGCCTCGGCTTCGGCAAGAAGGTCGAGGAGGAACTGGCCCTGATCGCAGGAACTGGGCGTCTGGCGCAGGCGGGATATCCGGTGCTGATCGGCTGCTCGCGCAAGAGCTTCATCGGCCGTTTGACGGGCGTCGATAAGCCCGCCGATCGCGACCCGGCCTCGGCGTTTCTGGCCGTCGAAGCCGTGCGGCGAGGGGCCTCGATCGTCCGCGTCCACAACGTCGTCGCCACACGGCAGGCTCTCGCGGTCTTCGAGGCGATGCGGTAAAATCATAGTCATGGCTCGTTCACTCTTCGGCACGGATGGCATTCGCGGTCGTGCGAACA
>NZ_CAMFKM010000016.1 GCF_945957355.1 uncultured Reyranella sp.
GCGGCAGCTTCTGCGAACTGGACGGGCACGTGAATTCGCTGCGCCTGTTCCGCACGCTGCATGCTGCGCTCAATGCCCGCGGCGTGACCTACCTGCCGAGCCATCGCGTCGAGGCGATCACCAAGGAGGCGGGCGAGTTCCGGCTCGCGACGCCCCACGGCGAAATCCGCGCAGCCAAGGTGGCGCTGGCGGCGGGCAATGCCAACATGCGCCTCGCGCCAATGGTCGGCCTCGACTGTCCGATGAAGCCGGAGCGCGGGCAAATCGTGGTCACCGAGCGGCTGCGACCCTTCCTCGACCATCCGGTCGTCACCCTGCGCCAGACCGACGAGGGCACGGTGATGATCGGCGACTCAAAGGAAGAGAGCGTCGATCCCAGCGGCCTGACGATCGGCGTCAGCGCGACGGAAGCCGAGCGCGCCGTGCGCCAGTTTCCGCTGCTTGCCAATGTGAACGTGGTGCGTACCTGGAGTGCTATCCGCGTCATGACCCAGGACGGTTTCCCGATCTACGACGAGTCGAAGACCCATCCCGGCGCCTTCACCGTGTGCTGCCATTCCGGCGTGACTTTGGCTGCCAACCACGCACTCACCATCGCGCCGATGATCGCGCGCGGCTCCCTCGACGCCTCGCTCGTCGCTCCCTTCAGTGCCCGGAGGTTCCATGTTCAAGCGGCTGGCTGACAGCAGCCCAGCGGTCGGCATCACCGTCGACGGCAAACCCATCTCGGCACGGGCAGGCGACACGGTCGCAGCGGCCCTCATCGCCGCGGGCATCGACCCTTGCCGCACGACACCCGTCACCGGCGCGCCGCGTGCGCCCTATTGTCTGATGGGAGTGTGCTTCGACTGCCTCGTCACGGTCGACGGCGTCGGCAGCCGCCAGGGCTGCCTGATCCCGGTGCGCGAGGGCATGAAGGTCGAGACCCAGCTCGGGCGCCGGGAGGCCGGACGATGATTGCTGCGGCGGACCTCGCTTCGTCGTACGAACTCGTCGTTATCGGCGGGGGGCCGGCGGGTCTCGCAGCGGCCGCGCTGGCCGCTCGGGCCGGCGTCTCGACGGTGCTGTTCGACGAGAATCCTGGCGTCGGTGGTCAGATCTATCGCGCTATCACGTCCACGCCGGTCACGGACCGCGCGATCTTGGGCGACGATTACTGGGACGGTGCGAAGCTTGCCGACGAAGCAAAGGCCAGCGGCGCGCTGATCGTCAATGGCGCCACGGTGTGGAGCCTCGACCGGCAGCGGCTGGTCGGTGTCTCGATCGGCGGCAAGGCGCGCGTGATCGAAGCTGGCCGGGTCATCATCGCCACCGGCTCACAGGAGCGGCCGTTCCCTGTTCCCGGCTGGACACTGCCGGGCGTCATGACGGCGGGCGCGGCGCAGACCGCGCTGAAGGCGCAGGGCCTGGTTGTCGGCGGCCGAACCGTGATGGCCGGGAGCGGTCCGCTGCTGTGGCTGCTGGCGGCGCAGACGCTGCGGGCGGGCGGCAAGATCGACGCGATCCTCGACACCACGCCGCGACGTAACTGGCTGCAGGCGGTCTTCCACCTGCCCGATTTCGCGCTGTCGCCTTACTTCGCCAAGGGTCTGGCGCTGTTGCGTGAGGTCCGGGCCAGGGTGCCGGTGCATCGCGTCGATGCGATGGAGGCCGTGGGCACCGACCGGGTCCGCGAGGTGGTCTTCTCCGGCGCCGGCGGCACGCGACGCCTGCCCGTCGATCTGCTGCTGCTGCACCAGGGCGTCGTGCCCAACGTCAACCTCGCCAATGCGGCTGGCGTGGCGCATGTCTGGAACGACCGCCAGCTCTGCTTCGTACCGGTGCTCGATGCCGACTTTGGCAGCTCGGTGCCGGGCATCGCGGTGGCCGGCGACGGGGCGGGCATTGCGGGCGGCACCGCCGCCGCCGAGCGCGGGCGCATCGCCGCCATCGCGGCGGTCCGCGCGCTCAAGCCCGGTGCCGTCGTGCCGGACACACAGGCGATCCGCCAGAGGCTGCAGCGCGAGGAGATGGGGCGCGCCTTCCTCGACTGGCTGAACCGACCGGCCGATGCCTTCAGGATGCCCGAAGGCGAGACGATCGCCTGCCGTTGTGAGGAAGTCACCGCGAAGCAGGTTCGCGACACGGCGAAGATGGGCTGCGAGGGACCGAACCAGATGAAGGCCTTCCTGCGCTGTGGCATGGGGCCCTGCCAGGGAAGGCTCTGCGGCCTCACCGTCACCGAGCTGATCGCGGCGGAGCGCAAGACCAGCCCGGACGAGGTCGGCTACTACCGCCTGCGCCCGCCGGTGAAGCCGATCACCCTGGCCGAACTCGCGTCGCTGCCGATCAGCGAGGCCGAACGCAAGGCCGTGGAGCGCTAGGATGGCCCGCACGGCCGATGTCGTGGTCATCGGCGGCGGCATCCACGGCTGCTCGACGGCGCTTCATCTGGCGCTGCGCGGCCTCAAGCCGATCCTGATCGAGAAGGACTATGCAGGTCGCCACGCCTCGGGCGTGAATGCCGGCGGCGTGCGGCAGCTGGCTCGCGACCTGCACGAGATTCCGCTGTCGATCTCGTCGATGGACGTCTGGGAGCGCATCGAGGATTTGGTCGGCGACAATTGCGGCTTCGAGGCCCACGGCACCGTGCTGGTGGCGGAGAGCGAGGCCGAACTCTCGGGTTTCCGCGAGCGTGTCGACGATCTCCGCTTGCGCGGCATCGAGCATGAGGAGCTGATCGACGCCGCCGAGCTGCGGCGCCTCGTGCCGGCGGTGTCGGAACGGTGTCCCGGCGGCGTGGTCTCGCGCCGCGACGGGGCTGCCGATCCGTTCCGAACGACCCAGGCCTTCCGCCGCCGAGCGGTCGAGAAGGGGGCGGAGGTGGTGGAGGGCGTGACCGTCACCGGCCTGTCGAGGAGCGGCGCCAACTGGCGGGTCGAGACGAGCGCCGGCATTTTCGAAGCGCCGAAGATCGTGAACGCGGCCGGCGCCTGGGCGGACCGCATCGCCGCCATGCTGGGCGAGCCGGTGCCGCTCGCCGTCGTGGCGCCGATGCTGATGGTGACCAGCCGCCTGCCGGCCTTCATCAAGCCGGTCGTGATCCTGCGCGGCCGCAAGCTCTCCTTCAAGCAGCTCGGCAATGGCACCGTCGTGATCGGCGGCGGTCATCTCGCAACGCCCTGGCGCGACAGCAACGAGACGGTGCTCGACTGGGAGAAGCTCGCGATCAGCGCCCGCACTGTCTGGGAGCTGTTCCCCGCGATGCACGAGGCCACGATCGTGCGCGCCTGGGCCGGCATCGAGGCCTACATGCCGGACGGCATACCCGTGGTCGGCCGCAGCTCGACCTCGGAGGGCGTGTTCCACCAGTTCGGCTTCTCGACCCACGGCTTCCAGCTGGGCCCGGGGACGGGCGCAGTGATGGCGGAACTCGTGGCGACCGGCTCGACCAACACGCCGATCGATGGGCTGAGCATCGAGCGGTTTGCCGCGAAGTAAGAGCGAGGAACCTTTAGGTCATTGGTCGCCAATCATATCCCAGCCGCGGAAAGTGCACCGCGATCAGGCCGGCCTCGTCGTTCTCGTGCAGCAGCGCGATCTCGTCGGCATCGATGAAGTGCACCTCGCCCTCGATCCAGTCCCTGGCATTGTCGGAGGCCCGAACGCGGGCGCGTTGGCCGGGCAGGGGATCGCCTTCCTGGGGCTCCGAGGGGCGCGGCGTCGACGGCGTCGCGGCCCGTGCCTCCGCCAGCGCAGCGTCGGCCTCGATGTTCGTCCGGTGTCCATGCCCGATGGCTGCCATACGGTCGCGCCAGGCAAGCAGGCGCGGATAGGCATTCAGCACCTCGCGGCAGTCGATGTGACGACCGCGGAAGAACCAGACGACGTGATAGGTCGCGAAGTCGGCGATGCAGGGCTGGTCGCCGAGCAGGTAGGGCCGCCCGTCCACCAGCATGTCGGCGATCCATTTCACTTGTGGCCGCACGAGCTGGAGGTTGCGGAAGGCGGCCTTGCGAACGGCCTCGATGGAGGGCAGCGGCAGGCCGTGCAGCTTGGCGCGGTCGGTGTGTAGCCCTTCGGGCATGTGGTCGGCATTGATGCCCGAGACGTAGAGCGCAGTCGGTCGCATGAACTGCTGCTCGGCCCACCAGGCGATGGCGTCGGCCATGCCCGAGGTATTCGGCGGGTAGAAGGTCGGCTGCGGCACGCGCCGTTCCAGTTCGCGCGCGATCAGCTTCGTGTCGCACCAGACATCGGCACCATCCTGCAGCACCGGCGTGCGGCGATAGCCGCCCGTCAGCGGCGTCAGCTTGGGCTTGGGCGCGATCGGCGGAATCTCGACCGCCCGCCAGGTGAGGCCTTTGAAGCCCATCATCAGGCGTGCCTTCTCGGCAAAGTTCGAGAAGTCGTACTGATGCAGGATCAGTGACGGTGGAACCGAACTCACGCCGCCTTCAGGACGCCGTCGTCCGCCTCGAGGGGAAGGGGATTCCAGTTGCGGGACACCACCCAGTCGGGCCGTGGGTTCTCGCCCAGCTGTGGCCTGTTCGCGACCGTGTTGCACGAGACGTAGATGTGCCAGCGATCCTCGGCCGAGAGATTGTGGCCCGAGGCGTGCAGCACGTTGCAGTGGAACAGAACGCAGGTTCCGGCCCGGCCGGTGACGGCCACGGGCTCGGGCGAGCTCTTCAGGATCTCGATCATGCGCTGCTTCGGCATCGCCCAGAACTTGTAGGAGGTCGACTCGTCGTAGACCGGTTCGATGCGGCCGAGCTTGTGGCTGCCGGGAATCAGGTAGAGCGCTCCGCCCATCTCGGTCGTGTCGGTCATCATCAGGTTGAAGGTGGCCATGTCGGGTTGCCGGCAGCCGTCGCGCATCCACGAGCCATAATCCTGGTGCCACTGCCAGACCGTGCCCTCGATGGCCGGCTTGGTGTTGATCTTGGTATGATAGACATAGACGCCGTCGTCCTTCAGCACCTGCTGCACCGGCCGCAGGAGGCGCGGCGTTCGGACCAGCGCATGGAAGGGCTTCGAGCGGGTCGCGCCATCCTCCTCGTGAACACGGAAGATCGTTCGAACGCCCCCGGTATGCTCGCGCACGACCTCCTCGCTGTCGATACCAGAGAGCCGGGCGACCTCGCGGCGCAGCACCGCCACTTCGTTGCGATCGAATAGGTCGGGGAACACGAGGAAGCCGTCGCGATCGAACTGCTCAATCTGCTGGTCCGTCAACTCCATGACGCGGCCTCCCTTGCTGCTCTTCGGCGTTCGGCCGACGCTAACCCAAGGGTTCGGTGCGGAGTAGAGAATTTGTCCGCGTCAGGCGGCGGTGACGATCGGCGCCGCCGTGCGGGCGAAGCGGGCGTTGCGATAGGCCGCGACGGTCACCGGCGGATATTTCGCCGGACGGTCGGCCGTGGCGCATCCCGGCAGGCATTCGATCTTCGCGTCGTAGGCCGGCGCCACGAAGTAGGCGATGGACAGGCGCCGCGCGCCGCCGCCAGAGCGCGGATTGGCGACCCGGTGCAGGGTCGAGCGGAAGCGGTCGTTCGACCAGCGCATCAGGAGATCCCCGATATTTACGATGAAGCCATCCTCGACCGGGGGCGCCTCGTGCCATGTGCCGTCGAGATCGCGCACTTCGAGGCCGCCGTCGGCGGCTTCGTTCTTGAGGATCGTCAACATGCCGAGATCGGTGTGTTCGCCGGCGCGCAGCTGTCCGGGTCGGGGTAGCTCGCGCTGCGCCGGATAGTTGAGCGCCCGCAGCATGCTGCAATGGCGTGCGAGCGCCCCCGCGAACCAATCCTCCGGCAGGCCGAGCGACAGGGCGAAGATGCGGCTGATCGTGTCCTGCAGGCCTTCCATCGCCGACCAGTAGGCCCGCCAGCCGGCCTCGAAGCCGGGCACGTCCGTGGGCCAGAGATTGGGGGCGTAGTTCGGATAGGCGCCGGGTGCTTCGTGGTACCAGGGATCGTCCGCCGGAACGTCGAGAGGCCCGATGGCGAACACCTCCTTGTAGTCGGGCGGGGTCTCGTTGCCGGCCAGCCGCGCCAGGGTCTCCGTGCCCTCGGCGTGATAGGCGCGGTTCTGCTCCGGCCGGGGGCGCGCAACGACCATCTTTCGGGGCGCAGGCAGGTCGAAGAAGTCCCGCGAGACCGAGCGCATCGCCCCGATGGTTTCGTCGAGGACACGATGTCCGACGATGGCGAAGAAGCCAGTGGATTCGCAGGCCAGACGGACCCGGTCCGCGACGGCCCGGCGGCCGGACGCTCCCCCCTCGAACCACGGCTCGAGATCGACGATGGGAAATGAAAAGCCTGCCATCCGGTGCCCCGTTCGCGATTTCAGCCGAAGGCAGCAAGCGGCATGCCAGTGGCGACCGGTACGGACGCGGGGCGGAACGGGGCTCTGGCCGGAGTCGCGAAAGCGGGTCAAACTGTTGCAAACGAATGGCAGCGGCCGACGGATCGAGGAGTGAGACGATGGACGGCGTGGTGAACATCGATGATCTGCGCAAGCTTGCGAAGAAGCGCCTGCCCAAGATCGCCTATGACTTCATCGAGGGCGGCACCGACGACGAGGTCGGCCTCGTCACCAACGAGCAGGCCTTCCGCAAGGCGCGCATCGTGCCGCGCTACCTGGTCGATGTCTCGGTGCGCGACCAGTCCACCACCCTGTTTGGCCGCACCTATTCCAGCCCCATCGGCATCGCGCCGACCGGCCTCGCCGGGCTGTTCCGCCACGGCGCCGACCTGATGCTGGCCGAGGCGGCGCGCGACGCCAACGTGCCCTTCATCATGTCTGGCTCCAGCACCGGCTCGATCGAAGATCTCGGCAAGCTGGCGCCCGACCATGGCTGGTACCAGCTCTATTCCGCCAAGGATCAGGCCGTCTCGGAGGACATGATCAAGCGGTCGGCCGACGCCGGCTTGCGGACCCTCGTCTTTACCGTCGATGTGCCGGAGGGCTCCAACCGCGAGCGCAATACGCGCAACGGCTGGTCGCGTCCGCTCAAGCTCACCTGGAAGACCAAGTTCGAGGCGCTGCTGCATCCGGCCTGGATGATGCAGTGGTTCCGTCACGGCACGCCCTATTTCGACAACTGGGCCAAGTATGCCGGCCCCGATGCGACGGCCGACAAGGTGGCCGACATGGTCGCCTACCAGAATCGCGCGCCGATGACCTGGAAGCATGTCGAGCGCTTCCGCGAACTGTGGAAGGGCAACTTCGTCCTCAAGGGCATCATGCATCCCGACGATGCGATCCGCGCCCACTCGCTGGGCGTGGACGGCGTCATGGTCTCCAACCA
The DNA here is from genome assembly GCF_945957355.1 of uncultured Reyranella sp. Lineage (GTDB taxonomy): Bacteria > Pseudomonadota > Alphaproteobacteria > Reyranellales > Reyranellaceae > Reyranella. Next base: position 7,295 of record NZ_CAMFKM010000016.1, read on the forward strand.
CGGCGCTCGCCAGCTCGACCTGGCGCCGTCGCCGCTCGAGGTGCTGCCCGCGATCCGCGACGCGGTCGGCGACAAGATGACGGTGATGTTCGACGGCGGCGTCCGCCGCGGCCTCGACGCCATCATCGCCCTCTGCCTGGGCGCCAAGTTCGTGTTCGTCGGCCGGCCGACGCTCTACGGCGTGACGGCGGGCGGCGTTGAGGGCGCCAAGACCGCGCTCGGCATCTTCCGGCGCGAGGTCGACATCAGCATGGCTCAGATCGGCGCCACCAAGATCTCTGATCTCGGCCCGCAGTTCATGATGTGGAAGGACGAGGAGGATCTGCGCCGCAACCGGCGCTGATCGACCTATACTCAGGGCCATGTTGCGCTTCGGCGCGAGGTCGCGCTCTCTCGCCAGACCGGGTTCGTTCTGGTGAGGGAGTCCAGATGCTTGCCGCTTTCGTTTCGTCGTCGCCGATCCTGGCCGGTGCCCTCGCCAGCCTGTGCGCGGGCCTCACGACCGCGATCGGTGCACTGCCGATCCTGTTCATCCGCAGGCTCTCGGTGCAGGCGCAGGATGTCATGCTGGGCTTCGCCGCCGGCGTGATGCTGGCGGCCTCGTTTTTCTCCCTGATCATTCCCGGCATCGACGTGGCGCAGGAGCAGGGGGCGACCAAACTAGGCGCCGTCATCCTGGTGATCGCCGGGATTCTGTTCGGGGCCGCCAGTCTCTGGCTGGTCCATCGCTACGTGCCGCACGAGCATTTCATCATGGGCCGCCAGGGACCCGACGCGCCACGCTTCCGGCGCATCTGGCTGTTCGTGATCGCCATCACCCTGCACAACTTTCCCGAAGGGCTGGCCGTCGGGGTGGGCTTCGGCGGCGACGATCCCGGCAAGGCCATCGCGCTGGCCATCGGGATCGGTCTGCAGAACATGCCGGAGGGGCTGACCGTCGCCGTGGCACTGCTCAGCCTGAACTACGGCCGGGGACAGGCTTTCTTCGTGGCACTGCTGACGGGGCTCGTCGAACCGATTGGCGGACTGCTGGGATCAGGTGCGGTCACCATCGCGCAATCGCTGCTGCCGTGGGGCCTGGCCTATGCCGGCGGCGCGATGATCTTCGTCATCAGCGACGAGATCATCCCCGAAGCCCACCGCCGCGGCTTCGAGAACCACGGCACGGTCGGCCTGATGATCGGCCTCGTGGTGATGATGTTCCTCGACGTCATGCTGGGGTAGATGAAACGAGTTTCTTCCGGTGATCACGGAAGCGGTTCGGCAAATGCCTCGCGTCGGACCTCGTCGCGCAGCGTCTCGATGAAGGCGTCGGCGATCGCGCCGCCGTTGGGTGGCCGGGCGCGGCGCAGGAGGCCGACTTCCCGATGGAACGTATCGGCGCCGAACTCGAATTCTCGCACCAGCCCGGTGAACTCGCCCAGGGCTGTTCGCGGGATGATGGCGACGCCCACGCCGCTCGCGACCAGGGTGATCATCGTGTCGAGATAGTCGACCCAGATCGTGTCGCGAAGGGGCACGCCCATGCGCGACAGGAAGTCGTCGATCTGCACGCCGGCACTCCATGAGAGGTCGTAGCCCATGAAGGTGTGCATCGCCATGGCCTCGCGCCAGGTGCCGGCGCATGTCGCGGCAGGCGCGATCAGCACGAACGGTTTGCGGAACAGCGGGATCCAGCGGATCGTGCGCAGCAATGGCAGGTTCGGAAGGACCGAGGCGGCCAGGTCGAACTCCTCGCGTTCGACATCGCCGGCCATCGGGCCTTCGCGGCGAATGAGCCGGATCGTGACCGCGGGATGGGCGCGCCGGAAGGCGACGAGCGCGCGGGCCATCAGGCTGTTGTGGACCGAGGTGATCGTGCCCACCCGCAGGCTGCCCCGGAGCTGGCCCGCGCCATGCCCCGTGCGCATGCGATCGGTGATCTGCAGCGCTTCCTCGGCGAGCGGTCGCAGCGCCTCGCCCGCGGCGTTGAGGGTCGCCGACCGGCCGGTGCGGTGGAAGAGCTGCACGCCGGTGAAGTCCTCGAGCCGATGGATGTGATCGCTGACCGCTGATTGCGTCATGCCGAGGTGCCGGGCGGCGGCGGTGAACGTGCCCCAGCGGCAAACCGCGAGGAAGGTCTGGAACTCCCGCAGCATCGGCGATTCCCTGTGTAGTCCCAGTATCGCCAATGGCGATGCTCAGCATGGGATTAACGCGCTTTGCCCTGCTGGCGCAACATGTTGAACTCTTCCGCAGGGGAAATTTTCTGCGTTTGGGGAGTAGAATATGGGTCTTTGCCGCTCGCTGCTAAGATGGGTGCGCTTCGAGCATCGCACTTCGCTTTGCTTCTCTCTCGTTTTGGGTTTCGTGACGCTTGCTGCCGGGCTGAGCGCTGCGCAGGCGGAGGAATCGCGGCTCGACGCCATCCTGAAGCGCGACAAGCTGATCGTCGCCGTGAGCAACAGCACGATGCCCACCGGCTTCATCGACGAGAACGGTACCCATACCGGATTCGAGATCGAATTTGCCCGCCTGCTCGCCAAGTCGATCCTGGGCAGCCCCGACAAGATCGAGTTCGTCGTCGTGAACGCGGCCGGGCGGTTCCCGGCGGTGCTTTCTGGTCGTGTCGACTTCGGCATCGCCTCGGCCACCATCTACCCCGACCGCGCCGTGCGGCTGGCCTTCACGCGACCGTACATGGACTCGACCACTTTCGTCGTCGTGCCGAAGGGCTCTCCGATCAAGAAGATCGAGGATCTCGACAGCGCGGACGTTGTGTTCGGCGCCACCAACACCGCCGCGATGATCGATCGTGCTAAGCGCTACGCCCCCAAGGCCAAGGCGATGTACTTCGATACCGATAGCGCTGCGTTCCAGGCGCTGAAGAGCCGGCGGGTGGGCGCCGTGCAGGCCGATTCGGCCGCGGCCGAATTCCAGGTCGCCCGTTCCAATGGGGCCTGGGTCAAGCTGCCCGGCCAACTCGGCAGCCTGAACGGCAATGCGCTGTTCATGAAGCCTGGAGACTTCCAGCTCTGGCTCTGTCTCGACACCATCGTCGGCGAATACACGCATGGTTCGCGCTACGACGAATACGAAGCGCTCTATCGCAAGTGGTTCGGCGCCGCGCCGCCGCCGGCACGCTTCTATTCGGCGAAGTGACCCCGTCTGTCCGCTGATCCGATCTTACCCACGCGTTCGATGGACACCGCCTTTCTCCTGCGCATTCTCCCGGTCCTGCTGGAAGGGCTGGAGATCACCGTGGCGCTGACGGCCCTCGCGCTGGTCGGCGCGGCGATCGGCGGCCTCGTCGTGGTCGCCGGCCGGCGCAGCCGTTTCGCCGCGGTGCGTGCCGTGACCATCGCCTACATCGACGTGATGCGGAACACGCCGGTCCTGGTGCAGATCTTCATCCTGTATTTCGGCCTGCCCGAGATCGGACTCTACCCGGAGGCGTTCGTCTGCGGCGTCATCGCGCTGGTCCTGCAGAACAGCGCCTATGCCGGCGAGATCTACCGTGCGGGTATCGAGTCGGTGAAGCGCACGCAGACCGAGGCTGCACTGTCGCTCGGCATGATGCCGCGCCGGGCGCTGTTCGACATCGTCCTGCCGCAGGCGCTGCGCCGCGTTCTGCCTGTGCTCGGCAACCAGGCCGTCGTGATCCTGAAGGACAGCTCGATCGCTTCGACCATTTCGGTGACCGAGCTGACGCAGGCCGGCAAGCTGCTGCTCGATCGCAGCGCCGCGCCCTACGAGACCTTCTTCATGATGGCGGCGCTCTATCTGGCGATGGCGGCCATCATCCTTGCGGCGATGAGATTGCTGGCCTGGCGCTTCCCGGTCCGCACATGAAGCTGACCGTTCTCACCTACATGGCCTGGGGCGCGAGCGTCACCGTGATGCTCGCCGTCGCCGTGATCCTGCTGAGCTCGGTGCTCGGCATGGCCCTGGCGCTCACCCGGCTTTACGCCTGGCCGCCGCTGCGCGTTCTGGCGGCGGGATACGCACTGGTCACCCGCGGCATTCCGTTGCTGGTCCTGCTGATCGGCTGCTATTTCAGCCTGCCCTATCTCGGCATCACCCTGCCGGTCTATGCCGCCGCCATCGTGGTGATGGGCTTCTATTTCGCCGCCTACATGGGCGAAGTGTTCCGCGGCGCCCTCATGGCGGTGCCCCGGACGCAATGGGATGCGGGTCGCAGCGTCGGCTTCCGGAGCCTGCAGAACTTCAGCATCGTCATCCTGCCGCAGGCGCGGCGGCTCTGCGTGGCGCCGTTTCTCAACACCTCGCTTTCCGTCGTGAAGAACACGTCCCTGATCAGCGCCATCGGCGGATGGGAGCTGTTCTCGACCGGTCGCGAGATCGGCGAGCGCACGGGCGAACTCATGCCGGCCTATCTCGGTGTCGCCGCCGGCTATTACCTGATCTGTTTTCCGCTGGCGCGGCTGGCGAGCTACGTGGAGCGCCATTCGCATGCCTGAGCCTCTCCCAGAACCTCTCGTCGTCATCGACAGGGTCGGCAAGTCGTTCGGCGCCAACCGGGTCCTGAAGGAGGTTTCGCTCTCCGTCGGCAGGGGAGAAGTAGTGACGCTGATCGGGCCGAGCGGCTGCGGCAAGACCACGCTCCTGCGCTGCGTCAACTTCCTCGAAACCTACGACAGCGGCGCGATCAGCATCGAGGGCGAAACCGTCGGTATCCGCCTCAGCGCCGATGGCAGCCGCAAGCCGCGTCCCGACCGCGAGGTCGCCGCGATGCGCGCCCGCGTCGGCATGGTGTTCCAGAGCTACAATCTCTTTCCGCATCTCACCGTGCTCGACAATCTGACGGTGGCGCCGGTCAAGGTGCGCGGCTTGCCGCTCAGGCAGGCGCGGGAGAAGGCGATGGCGCTGCTCGAGCGCGTCGGGCTTTCCGAGAAGGCGGCACAGTATCCGGCGGCGCTCTCGGGTGGTCAGCAGCAGCGCGTCGCCATCGCGCGCACCCTGGCAATGGAACCTCACCTCATCCTGCTCGACGAGGTTACCTCGGCACTCGATCCGGAGCTGGTGGGCGAGGTGCTGGATGTCGTGCAGTCGCTCGCCGCCGACGGCATGACCATGATGATTGTCACCCACGAGATGCAGTTCGCCAGAGAGGTTTCGAGCCGCGTGGCCTTCATGGCGTCCGGCGAGATCGTCGAACTTGCGTCGCCCGCCGACCTGTTCGGCAGCCCGAGGAGCGACCGCCTGCGCTCCTTTCTTGCCCGCTATAAGGCGGCGCACCGCATTTAGCCAACCCTTTCCAGGAAAGACATGATGCACGCCCAACGCCCCACCTGGTGCGAGATCGACCTCTCGGCCATCAGGCACAATCTCGCCACGCTGGGCGAATTGGTCGGCCCGAAGGTCGGCGTGTTCGTCTGCGTCAAGGGCGACGCCAGCGGCTGCGGCGACATCGAGGTGGCCCGCACCGCCGAGCAGGCGGGCGCGGCCGGTGCGGCCTTCGGCAACCTCGACCGTGCGATGGCCGCGCGCCAGGCGGGCGTTCGCCTGCCGATTCTGCTCTATCCAACCTGCCTGCCCGATACCGCGCCGGCGCTGGAGGCGCACAACCTGATGCCGACGCTCTCGACGCTCGAAGACGTGGCCGCCTGGTCGTCGCATGCCAAGTCGCTGAAGGTGTTCCTCAAGCTCGACGGCGGCGGGTTTCGCGCCGGGGCTTTCCCTCATCATGCGCCAGCGGTGGCGCGCGCCATCGCCGACAGCAACACGCTCGAACTGGCGGGCGCCTACGGCCACCCCATGGCGTCCTACGGTCCGGTCGATCCCGTCTATACCGACGCGCAGGTCAATTCCTGCATCGACGCGCTGCAACGTATCGAAGCGGCCGGCATCGACGTTCCCGTCCGCATGGTGTCGAGCTCGGCCATCATCCTCAGCCATCCCGACGCCGACCTGAATGCCGTCGATCCGGGACGCCTCGCCATCGGCCAGAGCTTTCCCGCGGCCCCCAGGCGTGAGCGTGTCTGGCGCCACGCGCTGGCGGGCCTGCGCAGTCATCTCGTGATGGTGAAGTCGCTCGACGATATCGGCGACGTCATGCCCGCACCGTTCCTGCCGCGCCGGCCCGGCATGAAGATCGGCCTCGTGCCTTACGGCTGGTCTGATGGTTATCCGCGCAAGATCCCGGAGAACGCGACGGCACTGCTGCATGGCAAGCGCGTGTGCCTGCTGGGACCGACGCATTCGGAGTTGCTGCGCGTCGACCTGACCGACGTGCCCGAAGCCGAGCTCGGCGACGAGGTGGTTTTTCTCGGCCGCCAAGGCAGCGAGGAGATCGGCCTCGATGAGCTGGCCGCGCAATGGAAGGTCGGCGTTTCCGACCTGTACGGCGCCATCGGCAAGTCCGTGAGGCGCCACTACATCCGGTAGGCCGGCCCCGCGAGCCACCATCCGGAACGAAATCGGCCGCCCCTGACAGGGGCGGCCGAGCTCTTCATTCGGTCTCTACAGCTGTGCCGGAGATCGCCACCGGCGAGCTGTGATGTTCAGTGCACGACCTCGAACAGGCCGGCGGCACCCATGCCGCCGCCGATGCACATGGTCACGACAACGTTCTTGGCCTTGCGGCGACGGCCCTCGATCAGGGCGTGGCCGGTGCAGCGGGCGCCGGTCATGCCGAACGGATGGCCGATCGAGATCGAGCCACCGTTGACGTTCAGCTTCTCGTTGGGAATGCCGAGCTTGTCGCGGCAGTAGAGGACCTGAACCGCGAAGGCCTCGTTCAGCTCCCACAGGTCGATGTCGTCCATCTTGAGGCCGAACCGCTTCAGCAGCTTCGGGATCGCGTAGACCGGGCCGATGCCCATCTCGTCCGGCTCGCAACCGGCGACGACCAGGCCCTTGTAGATGCCGAGCGGCTTCAGACCGCGCTTGGCGGCTTCGGCGTCGCTCATGATGACGGCGGCGGAGGCGCCGTCGGAGAGCTGGCTGGCATTGCCGGCGGTGATCCACTTGTCGGGGCCGGCGACCGGCTGCAGCTTGGCCAGGCCTTCGAGCGTCGTCTCGGGACGGTTGCCCTCGTCCTTGGTGAGCTTCACCGTTTTCCGAGTGGTCTCGTTGGTGTTCTTGTCGGTGACCAGCATCGTGGTCTCCATCGGCACGATCTCGTCATCGAACTTGCCGGCCTGCTGGCCCGCCGCGGTGCGCAGCTGGCTCTGCAGCGAGTACTCGTCTTGCGCCTCGCGGCTGATGCCGTAGCGCGCGGCGACCGTGTCGGCCGTCGTGATCATGGCGTGGTAGATGCCCGGCACATGCTCCTGCACCCACGGGTTCACCAGGCGGTTCTTGTTGCCACCCGGCGGGCCCTGGACCAGCGACACCGACTCGAGGCCGCCGGCGATCATCACCGGCACCTTGTCGACCAGCACGCGCTGCGCGGCCATCGAGATGGTCTGCAGGCCCGACGAGCAGAAGCGGTTGACGGTGACACCCGAGACGCTCACCGGCGCTCCGGCGCGGATCGCCGAGACGCGGGCGACGTTGGAGCCCGTGGTGCCCTCCGGCGCGGCGCAGCCCAGGATCACGTCCTCGACCTCGCCCAGCTCGACCTTGGCGCGCTCGGCGGCATGCTTGATCACGTGAGCGCCCATGTCGGCACCGTGCGTGTCGTTGAAGATACCGCGGAACGCCTTGCCGATCGGCGTGCGGGCGGTGGAGACGATTACTGCATCAGCCATTTGAGTTTCCTTCCAACTAGAACCTTTGTTGTTGCCTTCCCCCTCCCGGCCTCCCCCGTCTGACGGGGGAGGTGCCCGAAGGGCGGAGGGGGAAAGCCCCGAACGCGTTGCCTCAGACGCTAGAGAACTTCTTGCCTTCCTGCACCAGCTTCTTGAGCAGCGGTGCCGGCTCCCAGAACGGGTCGCCGGACGCGTCGCGGTACTTCAGCAGCGCGTCGTGGATCGTCTTGAGGCCGACCACATTGTCGGCCCACCACATCGGGCCGCCGCGATAGACCGGCCAGCCGTAGCCGTTGACCCAGATCACGTCGATGTCGAGCGAGCGCTGGGCCATGCCTTCCTCGAGGATCTTGGCGCCCTCGTTCACCATCGGGTAGAGCGCGCGCTCCAGGATCTCCTGGTCGGAGATGGCGCGGCGCGTGATGCCTAGCTTCTTCGAGGTCTCCTCGATGATCTTCTCGACCTCGGGGTCGGGGATCGGCGTGCGGTCGGGCAGGTTGTACTTGTAGTAACCCGCGCCGGTCTTCTGGCCGAAGCGGCCCAGCTCGCAGATCGCGTCGGCGACGTAGCCGGTGTAGCGAACGTTGCGCTTTTCCTTCTCCTTCTTGCCCTGGCGGATGCGCCAGCCCACGTCGTTGCCGGCGAGGTCGCTCATCGCGAAGGGGCCCATCGGGAAGCCGTAGTCGTAGATCACCTTGTCGATCTGCTGGGGAAGGGCGCCTTCCTCCATCATGTAGGCCGACTGCACGCCCCTCATGCGCAACATGCGGTTGCCGACGAAGCCCTCGCAGACGCCCACGAGGACCGGGATCTTGCCGATCTTCTTGGAGAACGACATGACCGTGGCGATGACGTCCTTCTCGGTCGCCTTGCCGCGCACGTTCTCCAGCAGCTTCATGACGTTGGCCGGAGAGAAGAAGTGCATGCCGATCACGTCGCCGGGCCGCTTGGTGTAGGAGGCGATCTGGTTGACGTCGAGGCCGGAGGTGTTGGTGGCCAGGATGGCGCCGGGCTTCGCGACCTCGTCGAGCTTCTTGAAGACGGTTTCCTTGACTTCCATCGTCTCGAACACCGCCTCGATGATGACGTCGGCGTCCTTGAGATCGTCGTAGTTCAGCGTCGGCTTGATCAGCGCCATGCGCTTCTCGACGTCCTCGGCCTTCAGGCCGCCGCGCTTGGCCGTGTTCTCGTAGTTGGTGCGGATGGTCTTGAGGCCGCGATCCAGCGCTTCCTGGCTGGTCTCCAGCAGGGTGACCGGGACACCGGCATTGGCGAAGTTCATGGCGATGCCGCCGCCCATCGTGCCGGCACCGATGATGCCGCCGGTCTTGATCTCGCGCTGCGGCGTGTCAGCCGGCACGTCCTTGACCTTGGCCGCCTCGCGCTCGGCGAAGAAGTAGTAGCGCTGCGCGGCCGACTCGCTGGAGGTGAGCAGCTCGGTGAACAGCTCGCGCTCGCGCTTCATGCCCTCGTCGAACGGCAGCTCGGCGGCGGCCTGAACGCACTTGATGATGTTCCATGGCGCCTTGAAGCCGCGCGCCTTGCGGGCAATCGCCTTCTCGGTTTCGGCGAACAACTCCGGCGACTCGAGCGTCACGGTGAGGTCGCGGACGCGGCGCAGCGGCGCCTTCTGGGCCACCAGCATCTGGGCGTGGGCGATGGCGCCCTTCAGCAGGTCGCCCTCGACGATGGCGTCGACGATGCCCTTGCTCTTGGCCTCGGCGGCCGGGATGTGACGGCCCGAGAGAATGGCGTCGAGCGCGTACTTGGCGCCCGTCAGGCGGGGCAGACGCTGTGTGCCGCCGGCACCCGGCAGCAGGCCGAGATGCACCTCGGGCAGTCCCATGCGCGTCGTCGGCAGAGAGACACGGTAGTGCGCGCCGAGCGCCGTCTCGAGGCCGCCGCCCAGCGGCGTGCCGTGGAGCGCGGCCACGATCAGCTTGGGCGAATTCTCCATGGTGGCGATGACGTCGTTCAGGTTCGGGCCCGACGGCGGCTTGCCGAATTCGCGGATGTCGGCGCCTGCGATGAAGGTGCGGCCGCCGCCGATCAGCACGATGGCATCGATGTTCGAATCGCGGCCGAACGCCTCGACGCCGTCCTTGATGCCGGCGCGCACCGCCGCGGCCAGCGCATTCACTGGCGGATTGTTGATGGTGAGAATTCCGATGCGCCCCTCTGTGGAGCGAATGACTGCGTCGGACATGGACGTTCTTCCCTGAGTGAAACCCGTAACGGACGGGTGGTCTTAGCAAGCTCTGGCTGCCCCGCCCAGCGGCCTTGCGTTTCGCCGTGCGGAGATAGGTGCAGTTACACAGCCTAGCTCCTGACAAAGTCAGCCGCTATGCATCGCCCCCTAAAAACGAAACTGGGAGGCTATGAAAAAAATGACCAATGCAACGACCACCCGTCGCGGCCTGCTGCGGGCCGGTGCAGGTGCGGGCCTGATCGTCGCCGCGCCGTCGATCGTGCGTGCGCAGGGGGCCGCCTGGCCGAACAAGCCGATCACCATCGTCGTCAATTTCCCGGCCGGCGGTCTCACCGACGGCATCGCCCGCGCCTTCGGCCAGTCTGTCAGCCAGGCAACGGGTCAGCAGGTGATCGTCGACAACAAGCCCGGCGCCAGCGGCAACATCGGGGCCGCCCAGGTCGCGCGCGCCCCGGCCGACGGCTATACGTTCCTGCACTCGGTCTCGAGCACGCTCATTCAGAACCGGGTGATGTTCAAGACGCTGGGCTTCGACCCCGACAAGGACTTCACCGTCGTCTCGGGCACCTCGTCGGGCGTGCTGCCGGTGGTCGTGCACAAGTCGCTGCCGGCCGAGGTCAAGGACCTCAAGTCGTTCATCGAATACGCCAAGAAGAACAAGGTGAACTTCGGATCGTGGGCGCTGGGCTCCTCGGCGCACGTCTTCGCGGAGACGCTGAAAGACAAGTACGGACTCGATATCGAGATCGTGACGTACAAGGGAGAGGCGCCGATGTGGCAGGACATGGGCGCGGGCCAGCTTCAGGCCGCGATGGGCAGCCCGCAGGCGATGAACGCCCTGATCGTGAAGGGCGACGTGCGTGGCATCGTCGCGCCGTCGAAGGTTCGGGCGCGCGTGTTTCCCAACGTGCCGACCTCGCAGGAGCAGGGGTTCGACAATGACGCCTTGACCGTATCGGGCTGGCTGGCGCTCGCCGCACCGGCTGCCACGCCGAAGGATATCGTCAAGCGGATGTCCGATCTCTGGGTGGCGGCCGCGGACTCCGAGCCCGGCAGGAAGATGATGGACAGCTTCGCCCTCGTGGAGAAGCCTATGCCCCACGAGGAAGTCATGATCGACTATGAGCGCCTGAAGAAGACGCTCATTCCGCGCATCGTCGCGCTCGGCATCCAGCCGGTCTGACGATCAGGCCGAGACCCGCTTCAGGGTCTCGTCGAACCAGCGCGCGAGGCCGGTCATGCGGGCGTCCTCGTGCTTCTGGCCCATCAGCTGCAGGCCGACCGGCAGGCCGCCGACGCTCATCAGCGGAACCGTGACCACGGGCGCGAACAGCATCGAACTCGGCGCATTGAACACGAAGTCGCCGGTCGGACGCGGCGCCAGGGGCTGGCCCGGCACGTCGCCCGACCAGAGCGGCGCGGGTCCGGGACAGGCGAGCGTGATCACCGCATCGGCGAGCGGGGCCATGGTCGCATGCAGGCGCTGGGCATTCTCGCGTGCCAGCAGCGCCATCCGGTAGTCGTCCAGCGTCATCGCCTCGGCCCTGGCGAGCGCCGCCTTCGTGCGTTCGCTGACGCCGGTGGGATTGTTGTCGACGATGCCGCGCTGACCCCAGCGGTTCTCCCAGCCCGTCACGCCGCCGCAGATGGCGCGGCCGTTGGCGATCGACTTCTCGAGCGCCTCGACCCAGGGATGATCCTTGCGGAAGATCAGTTCGACGCCGGCATCGCGGAGCTGTTTCAGCACGCCGTCGAAGGCGGCCTTGGTCGCGTCGTCGACCTCCACCCAGCCCTCGGTCTCCAGCACGACGAGGCGGTTGGGCTTCACGGCGGCGGGCAGGGTGGAGGGGCCCATCAGGCCGACCTCGCCGCGGTCGCCGCCGGCGCGTCGCGCGATCTCGATCGCGACCTGCCACGTGTCCTGCAGCGAGTTGGCGTGCGGCCCGTGCGTGCTCTGGCTGGTCGCCTGGCGTTCGCCGCGATTGATGCCGCCCTGCGTCGGCTTCAGCGCGAAGTTCCCGCAATAGGCGGCGGGCCTGATGATCGAGCCGCCAACCTGGGTGCCGATGGCGGCCGGCACCATGTTCGCACCCACGGCAGCTGCCGAGCCCGAGGAGGAGCCGCCCGGCGTACGCGTCGCGTCGAACGGGTTGGTCGTGGCGCCGGGATGCGCGCCGCCCAGTTCGGCCGTCACCGTCTTGGCGAGGACGATCGCACCGGCTTGGCGCAGCGCCCAGACGGCGGCATTGTCGCGCTTGGGGAAGTTGCCCTTGAAAGCCTCGCAGCCCATCTGCGTCGGCATGTCCTTGGTTTCCAGCAGGTCCTTGATGGCGATCGGCAGGCCGTCGATGGAGGAAAGCGGCTTGCCTTCTTTCCAGCGCGCGGTACTGGCATCGGCCGCTTCACGCGCGCCTGCTTCGTTGATCGCGGTAAAAGCCTTCACCACCGGCTCGCGTGCCGCCACGGTCTCCAGGCAGCGTTCGAGATAGGCACGTGGCGTGTCGCTGCCGTCGGCGAAGCGCTTCGCTGCATCGTGGAAGGTAAGCGGCTTGAAATCACTGTACGCGGTCATCGTCGATCGGTCCCCTGTTGAGGACCCGACCCTATCACGCGTCAGCGCACCCGATAGCGCTCGATCGCGTCGGGATCGAAGGTGAAGCCGAGGCCGGGGCGATCGGGCACCGCGATGCATCCATCCTCGACCCCAACCGACTCGCGATAGAGCTTGGAGGTCCAGGGCATGTATTCCAGCCAGGTCGTGTTGGCGAAGGCGCCGAGGATGCCGATGCTCTGCTGCGTGAAGAGATGGTTGGAGATGGCGATATCGTGTGCCGCCGCGAGATGCGCCACCTTCACGAACTCGCTGACGCCGCCGACGCGGCCCAGATCGGCCATCCAGATGTCGGCAGCATCGTGCGCCAGCATCTCCCGGAAGCCGTAACGCGTCGCTTCGGTCTCGCCGCTGGCGATGGGCGTATCGAGCGCCGCCGCAACCTTCGCTGAACCGCGATGATCGTAGGGCGCTACCGGCTCCTCGAACCAGGTGAGGTCGAATTCCTCCAGTTTGCGGCCAAGCCGGATCGCGTGGTCGGCGGTGAAGCCGCGGCTGGCATCGCACATCAGCGCGACCTTCGGCCCAATCGCCTTGCGCACGGAGGCGACCCGTTCGACGTCTTCCTCGAGGTGCTTCTTGCCGACGCGCATTTTCACTCCGCGAAAGCCTTCGGCCACGTAACCGGCGGCTTCCTTCGCCAGCTCGTCCGGCGTCGCCGACAGCCACAGGCCGGCGCTGGAATAGACGGGAATGCGATCGTGCGCGGCGCCCAGCATATGGGTGACCGACTGGCCCAGCGCCTTTCCCTTGGCGTCCCACAAAGCGGTGTCGACGCCGGCAAGGCCGAAGATCGTCACACCCTTGTGGCCGAGGAAGTAGAGTTCTCGCCACATCCGTTCCCAGAAGCGCTCGGCGTAGCGGATGTCTTCGCCCAGCAAGGCGGGTTTCAGGCTGTCGACCATCGCGCGCAGCACCTCGATGCGCCGTCCACCCAGGGTGAACAGGAAGCTCTCACCGGTGACGCCGATGTCGGTGTCGACGAATATCAGAACGGCGCCGATACGGTCGTTGCTGACACCGCTCGAATTGCGCGTCGGGCGGTCGAGCGGCACCTCGACAAGGGTCGTCCTGAGATCTGTGACGCGCATGCCCGTTCTGCTCCCTTTGGATCACCGGGTTCCACACCGCCCCGTCACGAAACTGTGTCAGCGCCGCGATGAACCGGCTTTGGAAGCCCGGCGTAGCACAGGGTGAAGAGGCTGTAACACCTACGGCCTCTTCGGACTGGTGACGAGCGCGCCGTCTTCGGTCTGAAACGGCGAGTCAATCCTCAACTGGAGAGAACACATGCTCAAGCGTCACACGCTGATCGCGGCTGCGTCCCTGTGCCTGCTGGCCGTCACGCCGGCCATCGGCCAGACCGCCGCCTCGACCCCGGTCAATCCCATGGTCGGCGGCGCGCCGATGTATGCCGACAAGACGATCGTCGCCAACGCGGCGAACTCCAAGGACCACAAGACGCTCGTCGCCGCCGTCCAGGCCGCCGGTCTGGTCGAGACACTGCAGGGGCCGGGCCCGTTTACTGTCTTCGCGCCAACCGATGCTGCCTTCGCGAAGTTGCCGGCGGGCACGGTCGAGATGCTGGTGAAGCCCGAGAACAAGGCCAAGCTCACCAAGATACTGACTTGCCATGTCGTGGCCGCAAACGCGCTGTCGCCGGCGATCGCCAAGATGATCGCGGACGACAAGGGCACGCACCCGGTCAAGACGGTGGGCGGCTGTGTCCTTCAGGCGAAGATGATGGGCGACAAGATCACGCTGACCGACGAGAACGGCAACGTCGCCACGGTGACGATCGCCGACGTGAGGCAGTCCAACGGCGTGATCCACGTCATCGACACGGTTCTCCTGCCCAAGGGCTGAGTTCCGTTGCTTCGGTGAGGGCGGCGGGGGCCTTTTCCCCGCCGCTTTCATTTGCGCTAGGGTATCCCGCATCCATTGGCCGGCACGGTCGTTGTCCGGCTCATCAGGTGTTTGCAGGGGCTGTCCATGACCACCAGGCGACCGCGCATCCAGGGCTTCGCGATCATCTCCAGCGAAGGCATGATCGCGGCATCGGACGGGTCCTTCCCTGAGAACCTGAAGATCCCCGCCGACCAGAAGTTCTATCAGGACGCAGTCGACCGGGCGGCTGCAGTGGCGAACGGCCGACACTCCGCCGAGGGGGGCCCCAAGGAAGCCGCCCGTCGGCGCATCGTGCTCACCCGCCGGGTCGAGCGCGTGGTGCCCGACCCGGACAATGCCAATGCCATCCTCTGGAATCCGGCGTCGGCGCCGTTCGAGGAGGCCTGGATGAGGCTCAACGTCGACGATGGAACGCTCGCCGTGGTCGGCGGCACGGACGTGTTCGGCCTCTTCCTCAACATCGGCTACGACGTCTTCTTCCTGACGCGCACCGACGCCAGCGTGCCGCGGGGCCGGCCGGTCTTTCCGGGTGTCGGGCGGAGTGCGACACCGGAGGAGGTCTTCGCCCGGCATGGCATGGTCCTGCGCGCGACCCGCCTGCTCGACCCTGCGAGCAACACGCGGCTCGAGGAGTGGGTGCCGAAGAGCTAGAACTCCACCATCAGCCCGTCATGCGCCGCTTCGAGTGCGATCTCCGCCGTACGGCCGAGCAGTTCGGCGCTCATGTGGGTGACGATGGTCCGCTTTGCGCCAATGCTCGGCAGGTGCTCGACGAGCGTGCTGTAGTCGATGTGATACTTCATCACCTTGTCGAAGAAGTACGCCTCGCAGATGAACAGGTCGGCGTCGCGGGCCGCAGGGATCAGCTCCTCCACCCATTCGGTGTCGCCCGAATAGGTCAGCACCTTGCCTTCGGTTTCGATTCGGAGAGCGTAGGAGGGCGCGCCGCTATAGTGCTTCATCAGGTAGGGCGTGACGGCAAGGCCGTTCATCTCGACCCGCTCGTGCAGCTCGAGCTCACGGATCTCCAGCGCGAATTTGCGCTGGACCTGGGTGGAGCCCGCGAACATCGCTTCCATGACGGTCATCAGCCGGTCGTGGAAGCCGGGAGGGCCGGCCAGTAGGAGAGGGGCCGTGCGCCGGCTGACCAGCTGCGCGTCGAGCAGGAAGAAGGGCAGGCCGGCGAAATGATCGCCATGCAGGTGGCTCACCAGGACCGTCGAGACCGCGTTGGGCTCGACCTCCCACTTGCGGATGGCGACCATGGACGACGCGCCGCAATCCACCAGCAGGTTGCCGTGGGCCGCGCGCTCGACGTGGAAACAGGTATTGAACCGTCCGCCGCTGCCGAAGGCATCGCCGGATCCGAGGAACTGCAGACGCATCTTCTAGGGTGCCTGTTCCAGGCTGGAGACGATGTTGGTGAGCGTCGTCCGGCGCATGTCTCGCACCTCGCTCGAGTTGAAGCGGCGGGCGCGGTGCATGGTGGCGCGGTTGTCCCACATCACCAGGTCGTGCGGCCGCCAGACATGGGCATAGACGAATTGGCGCTGCGTCGCGTGCTCGGTCAGGTCTCGCAGGAACGCACGGGCCTCGGGCACCGGCCAGCCCTCGATGCCGCCGGCGTGGCTGGCGAGGTAGAGCGACAGGCGGCCCGATCCCGGATGGCGGCGTACGAGACGCTGGCGCACCGGCGCCCACTTCGCGCGCTCGGCCTCGGTGAAATCCTCGAAGCCCAGCATGCCGCGCGAGTAGATCTGGCTGTGCAGGCAGATCAGGTCGTGGACCTCGCGCTTGGTCGCCTCGTCGAGCGCATCATAGGCCGCGCGCATGTCGGCGAACTCGGTATTGCCCCCGGCCGACGGGATCGTGCGCGCCGACAGGAGCGAATAGAGGGCCGGCACTTCCTTGAACGAACTGTCGGAATGCCAGAGCTGGTTGCCGAGGCCGAATAGGCGGCGGCGATCGTCGCGTGCCAGCACGTTGCCGTTGCGGTCGAGATTGGAGATGTCGTTCAGGTCCATGCTCATGCGCCGTTCCTCGGGCGGCATGATGTCGCCGGTCGCCTGTTCGAGGGGGCCGAGCTGGCGGCTGAAGGCGAGCTGGCTCTCGTCGTCGAGTCTTTGGTCGCGGAATACCAGAACGCCGTACTGGTTCATCCCCTCGTGGATGAAGGCGACCTCCTCGTCGCTGAGGCGCCGCGTGAGGTCGATGCCTGACACCTCGCCTGCGAAGAACGGGCGGTTCTGCGGATCGATGGGGCGAATGGCTTTGCTCATGGTGGAAGGAGGCTAGCGCGGCCGCGAACGGTGCGCGAGGCGCGCGGACCGGATTTTGCTAGTCTGGCTCGCAATGCAGCATGACACTTCAGCGTCGCCGCGCCGCACCATAAGCAAGGCGGATCTGTTCTTCGGCTTCCTCAAGATCGGGCTCCTGGGCTTCGGCGGCGTGGCGCCATGGGCCCGCCACATCATTGTCGAGGAGCGGCGCTGGCTCAGCGACCGCGAGTTCGCCGAGATCCTTGGCATCGGCCAGGTGCTTCCGGGGCCCAACACGATCAATGCCGCCGTGATCATCGGCGACCGCAACCAGGGGGTCGTCGGCGTCCTGCTCTGCCTGCTGGGGCAGATGGCGATGCCGCTGGTGATCGTGGCCGCACTCGCCGTGGTCTACGAGCAGGTGGCGTCGATCCCCGAAGTGGGCGCGGCGCTGATCGGGGCCGCGGCAGCTTCCGCCGGCCTCGTGCTGGGCACCGCGCTCAAGATGATCCGCAACATCCGGCCGACCCCGCTCTCCTATGCGATCGGCGCGTCGGGCTTTGCGGCGATCGGCTTGCTGCGCTGGCCGCTGGTGCCGGTGGTCCTGGTGCTGGTGCCGGTCGCCATCGCCGCAACTTGGTGGGAGCGCCGCAGATGATCGGCGTTCTTGCGGAACTAGCGCGGACGTTCGCGCTGCTGTCGCTCGTGTCGATCGGTGGCGTGAATGCGCTGCTGCCCGAGATCCACCGGCAGGTCGTCGACATTCACGGCTGGATGACCGACGCATCCTTCGCGACCGCCTTTGCCATCGCCAATGCCTCGCCTGGCCCCAACGTGATCTTTGTCAGCCTGATCGGCTGGCAAGTCGCGGGCCTGTCCGGCCTGCTGGTGGCGACCTTCGCTCTCCTGATTCCCTCCAGCGCGCTGGCCTACTTCGCCGGCCGCGTCCTGGCGCGCTGGTCGCACCATCCCGCCGTGGCGGTGCTGCGCGACGCACTGATACCGGTCGCGCTCGGCATGATGCTGGCGTCCGGCGTCTCGATGATGCGCACGGTGGATCGTGATGTGGTCACGGTGCTGATCAGCCTCGCCGCGGCGGCCTTCGTCTATACGACCCGACGCAATCCGCTGTGGGCACTTGGCAGCGGCGCGATCGCCAACGTGGCGGCGCTGCATCTGTTTTGAATCGCCGTCATCCAAGCGTCCGTCGTCCCGTGCGAGGTCGCTCGAAGGGCGGCGAAGTGGAGTGGGAACTTTCGCTCGGGGGCATGGACTTGTGCTGAGATAACGTAACGAACGCGCGGGGTTGACGGTCAGGCAGAGATTTCTTACATTTGAACAGTTATTCAAATGTCTAAATCAAAGAAGACCCTCCTGTCCGACGACCATGCGGTGGCGCTGGCCGACCTGTTCCGGCTGCTGGGCGATCCGACGCGGCTGAAGATCGTGGTCTCGTGCTTGCGCACGCCGCTAGCGGTGTCGGATATCGCCGACCGGCTCGGCCTCTCGGTGTCGCTGGTGAGCCATCACCTTCGGCTGCTGAAAGGTGCGCGCCTGGTGCGGGCCGACCGGCAGGGCAAGCAGGTCTACTACCAGGCCGACGACCTCCATGTCCGCCGTATGGTCGAGGACATGGTCAGCCATATCGAGGAGCACTGACATGAGCGCCGGTTGCCACAGTCACGGTCACGAGCACGCCAACGCCGCGGCGAACTCTCCCGCCTACAAGCGCATCCTGTGGATCGCGCTGGCGGTGAACCTCGCCATGTTCGTCGTCGAGATCGGCGCCGGTGTGGCCGCGCAGTCGGTCTCGCTGCTGGCCGACTCGCTCGACTTCCTGGGCGACGCCGGCAACTACGGCATCAGCCTGTTCGTGCTGGGCATGGCGATCCACTGGCGTGCCCGCGCCTCGCTGCTGAAGGCCGCCAGCATGGGCGCCTTCGGCCTGTGGATTGCCGTCACGACGATCAACCACGCGATGGCCGGCACAGTGCCGGCGGCGCCGGTGATGGGCGTGGTCGGCGCCTTGGCGCTGGCTTCGAACTTCGCCGTGGCGCTGCTGCTCTATCGCTGGCGTGCGGGCGATAGCAACATGCGCTCGGTCTGGATCTGCACGCGCAACGACGCGATCGGCAATCTCGCGGTGCTCGCCGCTGCCGCGGGCGTGTTCGGCTCGGGCAGCGGCTGGCCGGACTACGTCGTCGCCGCGATCATGTCCGGCCTCGCCCTGGTCGGCGCGTTCCAGGTGACGCGCCATGCCCTGGTCGAGTTGCGTCGCCCGCGGGGCGGCACCCCTCAGGCGGTCGGGAGCCTGTAGCTCTCGAACTGCTGGCGCAGCGCCGTCTTCAGGATCTTGCCGGTGGCGCCGTGCGGGATGGCGTCGATGAACTGCACGTCATCGGGCATCCACCACTTGGCGATCTTGCCTTCGAGGAACTTCAGCACGTCGGCCTTCTCGAGGTTCGCATCCGGGCGGCGGACGACGATGAGCAGGGGGCGCTCGTCCCACTTGGGATGGGCGACCCCGATCACCGCGGCCTCGGCCACGCCGGGGCAGCCCATGGCGGCATTCTCGAGGTCGATCGAGCTGATCCACTCGCCGCCCGACTTGATCACGTCCTTCGATCGGTCGGTGATGACCACGGAGCCGTCGCTCTCGATCTTGCAGACGTCGCCGGTATGGAACCAGTCGTTCTCCAGGAACTGGCTCTTGCCGTCGCCCTTCATGTAACCCTTCACGATCCACGGGCCACGCACGACCATGTTGCCCGAGACGCTGCCGTCGAGCGGCAGGTCGTTGCCCGCATCGTCGATGATCTTCATCTCGCAGCCGAACACCGGGCGGCCTTGCTTGGCAGTGATGGCGAAGCGCTCGGCGTCGGGCAGGTTGCGTTCGCCCCTGTTGAAGCGGGTGAGCGTGCCGAGCGGGCTCATCTCGGTCATGCCCCAGCCCTGGGCCACCTCGACGCCATGCTCCTTCCAGAAACGCTCGATCATGGCATAGGGAACGGCCGAGCCGCCGATCAGGGTGCGCTTCACCGACGACATCTTGAGCTTGTTCTGCTGACAGTAGTCGAGCAGGGCCAGCCACACGGTCGGCACGCCGGCCGACAGGGTCACCTGCTCCTTGTCGAGCAGCTCGTAGATGCTGGCGCCGTCGAGCTTGAAGCCGGGGAAGACCAGCTTGGTGCCGCAGAAGGGACCGGCATAGACGAGGCCCCAGGCATTGGCGTGGAACATCGGCACGACGGGCAGGATGGTCGTGTCGGGGTCGAGCGCCAGCACGGGACCCGAGCACATCATCATCGAATGGATCATCGTCGAGCGATGCGAATAGAGCACGCCCTTCGGATTACCCGTGGTACCCGACGTGTAGCAGAGCGACGAGGCGGTCTTCTCGTCGAACTCCGGCCACTTCAGGGTGCCCGGCTTGTCGGCGATCAGCTCCTCATAGCAGAGCAGGTTCGGGATCTTGGCCGAGGTTGGCATGTGGGCACGGTCGGTCATGACCACGACATGCTTCACGGTCTTGAGCTGGTCCCAGACGCCCTCGACGATCGGCACCAGGTTCAGGTCGACGAAGATGATCTGGTCTTCGGCGTGGTTGGCGATATAGGCCACGTGTTCGGGCGCCAGGCGCGGGTTCAGCGTGTGCAGCACGGCACCAATGCCGGAGATGCCGAAATAGAGCTCGAAATGCCGGTAGGTGTTCCAGGCGATGGTGCCGACCCGGTCGCCGAGCTTGATGCCGAGCCCCTGCAGCGCCTCTGCGAGCTGCTTGGCGCGCTTCTGCGCGTCCTTGTAGCCGTAGCGGTGGATCGGTCCCTCGACGGTGCGGGTCACGATCTCGACGTCGGGATAGGCGGCGGCCGCATAGTCGATGATCTGCGAGATCAGCAGCGGACGGTCTTGCATCAAACCCAGCATGGCGTTTCCTCTGTTACGCGCGCCGCTCGATATGAAGGCTTCTTAGGGTCAGGAGCGGCTTGATGTCTGGTTCTAGACCGAGTCCTTGCCCGCCGGGAAGGGTGACGCTGCCGTCACGCACCGAAAAAGCGTCCTGAAGGATGCCCTCGCGTAGCGGGTTGGGGTTGGCGTCGACCTCCAGCAGGCCGGGGCCGCGCACCGCGGCCAGCAGGTGCAGCGAATGGAGCAGGCCGACCCCGCCGCCCAGGAAGTGCGGGCAGAAGGTGCGACCGGCCGCCAAGGCGGCGCGGGCGACCGGCAGGCAGCCCGAATGGCCGCCCCACTTGGCGGCATCGGGCTGGATGACACCGAACAGACCGCTGTCGATGGCTTCCTGGAAGGGGCCGGCGCCGCGCAGGTTCTCGCCGACGGCCAGCCGGGTCGGCGCCACCGCGGCGACCTGGGTCCATTCCGAGAGGGGCCGGTCGGCCATCAATGGCTCCTCGATCCAGCCCAGCCCGAACTCGGCGAGCTTCGGCGCCATCTGGCAGGCGGTGCGCAGGTCCCAGCCCT
Source organism: uncultured Reyranella sp. (assembly GCF_945957355.1). Classification (GTDB taxonomy): domain Bacteria; phylum Pseudomonadota; class Alphaproteobacteria; order Reyranellales; family Reyranellaceae; genus Reyranella. The sequence continues at coordinate 28,454 of NZ_CAMFKM010000016.1, forward strand.
GGTTGGCGTCGACCATCAGCCGCTCGCCCTCCTGAAGCTCGGCGGCGACGGGGCGCAGCGAGCCGAGATCGGTTTCCTCGCCGAAGCCGACCTTGATCTTGAAGGCGCGATAGCCGGTCGCCCGCATGCGGCCCACCGTGTCATAGGCGGCGCGGCCGGGATTGAGTCCCGACGCGTAGACCGGCACCGGTGCGTCGTCGCTGCCACCAAGCGATCGCCACAGCGGCAGGCCGCGTTTGCGCGCGCGCAGGTCGTGGATCGCGAGATCGAGCCCGGCCGCCGCGGCGGAGAGGGCGCCGGCATCGCCGCTCTGCACGCGCAGCACATGCAGTGCGCGATCGATCTCGCCCCACAGGCCGACCGGATCGTCGAGCAATCGGCCCAGCGCGCGCGGCGCCACGATGTCGGCGAACAGCAGCGCGCGATGCTCGGCGGCGGCGTTGGGGAAGTTGCACCAGATCTCGCCCCAGCCCCGGCCACCGTCGGAATCCTCGACCTTCACGAACACCGCGGCCCGTTCGGTCATGGTGCCGAAGGAGGTGCGGACCGGCTCCGCGATGGGGGCGCGAAAGACGTGCGCTTCGACGCGAGCGAGGGTTGCGCCACTCATTCTCAGCTGTTCCTCCCAAGCCTCGGCTTTCTGCCGATGGCGCGGGAAGTCTATTCGGTCGGTTCGCTGAAGGTAAGCCTATTGGCGAACGGATCGGCGACGGTGATCGTGCGTGCACCCCAGGGCTGATCCTCCAGACCGGGCCGGGCGTAGCGATACTTCTTTGCCGTGAGTTCGCGATGGAGCGCGGCGATGCCCTTCGTCTGGATCGTTATGTGTGAGCCTGGCGCGCCATCGCCGTGATGCTCGCTGAGGTGAATGACGACACCGGCGCGCGAAATTTGCGCATAGAGCGGCGCATTGTCGTCGAACCGATGCTCCCAGTCCCAGGTGAAGCCGAGGAAGTCCACATAGAACTCGCGGGCCTTGGCGATGTCGAACATGCGCAGGATCGGGACGACAGGTCCCAGCGTGACCACGTCACTCACTCTGCGGCCTGCTGCGGGGTGTTGAGCACGTCGTAGTTCCGCTTCAGGTACCAGATCATGTAGTCGCTGTACCAGGTGGTCGGATATTTCGGCGGCCTGTCCGGGCCGACGGTGGTCGGCACGGCGGCGACCGGCCAGTCGATACTGCTGTCGCAGAAGAAGGGGAGCGCATAGCGTTCACCCGCCGTCTTGTTGATGGCTCGGTGGGGTGTCGCGAGGAACGTGTCGTTGGTGTAGCGCTGCAGCATCTGCCCGCCGTTCACGACATAGGCATTGTCGATCGCGGGCATGTCGATCCAGGTCCCACCTTGGCTGCGGATCGACAGGCCCTGCACCTCGTTGGGAGCCAGCAGCGTCAGGAAGCTCGTGTCAGTATGCGGCGCCAAGCCGAACTCATCGTCCGCGGGACCGTCCTGCGGCGGATAATGCGTCATGCGCATCGAGAACATCGGCTCGGCGAAGGCGGTGTCGAAATAGTTGGCCGGCAGGTCGAGTGCACGGGCATAGAGCCGCACCATTTTCTGCACCAGCCGCTCCATCTCGTTGCAGTAATCGATGACCGTGTCGCGAAAACCCGGCAGGTCGGGCCAGCGGTTGAGGCCACGAAAGCGGCGGCCCGACAGCACGTCGGGATGATCCGGTCCCATCTCGCGCTTCACGAAGAACGCCTCGTTGAGGTTGGGCTTGGTGCCGGTCTGCACGGTAGAGGTGCGCAGCGTGTTGCCGCGCATGGGGAGATAGCCGGTATTGTGCTGATCCAGCTTCAGCTCGAGCTTCTTCTCGATCGGCTGGTCATGGAAGCGCTTCGCCTCGGCGAACATGGCCGCGATCTTCTCCTGCGCGATGCCGTGGTTCACGATGAAGTAGAAGCCGATCTCGGTGAGCGCGAAACGCAGCTCCTTGGCCGTACTGTCCATCGCGCCGGGCTCGCCCGCGAGGTAAGGGCCGAGATCGATGATGGGAATCGCTTCGGTGGCCACGGGGGCTCCCTCTTTTCTTCACAATCGATGTCGGAATGAACGATACTGCCGTGCAAGGCGCGCGGTCCAGCCGCACAAATGCGCTGTTCAAGGTAACGGGGGGAGTTCTTCAGGCATGAGCGATCACTATGTCATGCATGTTCAGTCGAGCCTGACGCTGGCTCAGGCCGAGCGGATGATCGACGGCGCCCTGCAGGCCGCGCGTGCAGCGGAGTTGTTGCCGCTCACCGTCGCCGTGCTCGATGCCGGCGGCCATCTGGTTGCCTTCAAGCGTGAGGATGGCTGCGGCGTGCTGCGCTTCGACATCGCCTTCGGCAAGGCATGGGGCGCCCTGGGCATGGGCATCTCCAGCCGCACCATCCGCGATCGCCTCGGCAATCGGCCCGCGTTCCAGGGTGCGCTCGCCGCGGCCTCGGGCGGCCGGTTCGTGCCGGTGCCGGGCGGTGTGCTGGCTGTCCGCGGTGAACGCAACGTCGTGGGGGCGATCGGCATCAGCGGCGATGCATCCGATCGCGACGAGTATGCCGCCATCATGGGAGTGCGTGCAGCAGGCCTCATCTCGCACCCCGAGGAGCCTGCCGAGAATTGGCAGTCGGCGGGCCTGTAAAATGATTCGCGAAGGAAATCCCATGCGTCGCCGCACTCTTCTTGCTGCCGCCGGCGTAACGCTGGCCGCGCCATCGCTCGTCCGTGCCCAGACCTGGCCCGCACAGCCGGTCCGGATGGTCATTGGCTTTGCGCCCGGAGGACCGACCGATGTGTACGGCCGCCTGTTTGCCGATCGCCTTAGTCGCGCGCTCGGCCAGCCCGTGGTGATCGAGAACAAGGCGGGCGCCGCCGGCATCATCGGGAGTACCGGCGTCGCGCGCGCCAAGCCCGATGGCTACACGCTGGTGTTCGGCACCGGATCGACCCAGGCACTCTACCCCTCGATGACCGGCAAGCCGGACTACGACGTCCTGAAGGACTTCACCTATGTCGCCCATATTGGCGGTGGGCCGGCGGCCTTCATGGGCAACCTGGCTCAACCCGATTCGCTGAAGGGCCTGCTCGAGGCCGCGCGCGCCAAACCGGGCACCTTGAGCTACGGCTCGCCGGGGGCGGGCACGCTGCTGCACCTCACGACAGAGCGCCTCAAGGCCGCGGCCGGAGGCGTCGACATGACCCACGTGCCGTATCGGGGCAGCGGTCCCGCCATGACCGACCTGCTGGCGGGCCAGATCGCCCTGGTGACGACGACGCTGGGAGCCGCGCTGCCCTTCCATTCTTCCGGCAAGGCGCGGCTGCTCGCTGTCGCGACGGCCCAGCGGACCGCCCTGGCGCCCGACGTGCCGACCGTGTCGGAAACGCTCGGTGGCATGCCGTTCGAAGCCGTGCTGTGGCACTGCCTCGCCGGTCCGGCTGGTCTGCCTCCCGAAGTGCTGGCACGCCTTGCCGCGGCGGTCCGTGAGACGATGAACGATCCCGCACCACAGAGGGCACTGGCCGAGCAGGGCATTGTCCCCGTCAGCGATTCGACGCCTGACTCGACCGTGGCTTTCGTTCGGGCAGAGGTTGAGCGGTGGGCGCCGATCGTGAAGGCGTCCGGCGTCAAGATGGAGTGAACCGACCATGATCCTCGGCATCCTGGCCCTGGTAGCCGCGGCGCTGTTCACCGGCGCGGCCTTCTATGTGAGCTTCGCCGAGCACCCGGCCCGGTCTGAACTCGACGACCGGGCGCAGCTCCAGCAGTGGAAATTCGCTTACCGGCGCGGCACGATCATGCAGGGCTCACTGGCCGCCCTGGGCTTCGTGCTGGGCATGGCGGCCTGGTGGCAAGGCCGGGATGAGCTCTACATCGTCGGCGCCATCTTCATGGGCGCCAACTGGGCCTATACGGCTTTGATGATCATGCCGGTCAACAATGAGCTGAAGGCCATCGCCCTCGACGATGCCGGCGAGGACAGCCACGCGCTGCTGCGCCGCTGGGGCAAGCTCCACGCCAAGCGCACGATGCTGGGCGTGGGGGCGACCCTGCTGTTCCTGTGGGCGGTGTTGAGCTGAGTTACCAGCCGATCCGGCCGGAGTGTCCTTACGCCGTCGGCAGCTTGTAGTCCTTGAAGTCTTCGCGCAGGCGGGTCTTCAGGATCTTGCCGGTGGCGGTGTGGGGGATCGCGTCGACGAACTGCACGTCGTCGGGCAGCCACCACTTGGCGACCTTGGTCGCGAGGAACTCGACCAGCTCCTGCTTGTCGATCTGGGCGTCCGGCTTCCTGTGCACGATCAGCAGCGGGCGCTCGTCCCATTTCGGATGGACGACGCCGATCACCGCCGCCTCGGCGACGGCGGGATGCGCCATGGCCGCGTTCTCGAGGTCGATCGAGCTGATCCACTCACCACCGGACTTGATCACGTCCTTGGAGCGGTCGGTGATCTGCATGTAGCCGTCGGGATCGATGGTGGCGACGTCGCCGGTGGCGAACCAGCCGCTGCCCTTGCCCTCGATGTCCCGCAGGACCTCGCCGCCTTCGCCCTTGAAGTAGCCCGAAGTGATCCAGGGACCGCGCACCAGCAGGTCGCCGAACGCCTTCCCGTCGCGCGGCAGTTCCTTGCCGGCATCGTCGACGATCATCATTTCGACGCCGTAGGGCGGGCGGCCCTGCTTCAGGCGCACCTGCAGCAGGTCGGCGGGCGAGAAGTCGAGATGCTTCTCCTTGGGATGGTTGACCGTGCCCAGCGGGCTCATCTCGCTCATGCCCCAGGCATGCAACACCTCGACGCCGAACTCCTTGTCGAAAGCTTCGATCATGGCCGGCGGCGCGGCCGAACCACCGATCACGGCGTACTTGACGGTCGAGAGCTTGAGCTTGTTGGCCTTCATGTGATTCAGCAGCGCCAGCCACACGGTCGGCACGCCGGCGGTGAAGGTGACGCGCTCCTTCTCGAACAGCTCTTGCAGGCTCGCGCCGTCAAGGGCGACGCCGGGGAATACGAGCTTGGCGCCGACCAGGGCGGCAGAGTAGGGCAGGCCCCAGGCATTGACGTGGAACATCGGCACGACTGGCAGCACCACCGAGCGCGCCGAGAGGTTCAGCGTGTCGGGCAGTGCCGCACCATAGGCGTGCAGGATGGTCGAGCGATGGTGGTAGAGCACGCCCTTGGGGTTGCCGGTCGTGCCGGACGTGTAGCAGAGCGACGAGGCGGTGCGTTCGTCGAATTCCGGCCACTCGTAGGTGCCGGGCTTGTCGGCGATCAGCTCCTCGTAGACCAGCAGGTTGGGGATATTGCAGTCCTTGGGAAGGTGCGCGCGGTCGGTCATCGCCACGACATGGCGCACGCCCTTCATCTGCGGCAGCAGCTTCTCGACGGCAGGCAGAAGATTGAGGTCGACGAAGAGAAGCTGATCCTCGGCATGGTTCACGATGTAGACGATCTGTTCCGGGAAGAGCCGCGGGTTGATCGTGTGGCAGACCGCGCCCATGCCGGAGATGCCGTAATAGAGCTCGAAGTGGCGGTAGCCGTTCCAGGCCAGCGTTCCGATGCGGTCGCCGACCTTGATGCCAAGGCCGAGCAGGGCCTCGGCGACCTTCTTCGCGCGCGTGTTCGCATCGCGGTAGGTGTAGCGGTGGATCGGGCCCTCGACGGTGCGGGAGACGATCTCGGTATCGCCATGGTTGAGGGCGGCATGCTCGATGAGCTGCGAAATCAGAAGCGGGCGATCCTGCATGAGGCCGAGCATCGGGGCGTCTCTCCTGTCGTGTCGTCTGGCGGCTGGGCGCCAATTGCCTTAGGTTCGGGAATACATCCTTTGGGGGAGAATCAATGAAACGGTCAAGCTGTGGCGGCGCCTTGGCGATCGGGGCACTCGCCGCCACCTGGACGTTTCCGGCCACGGCCCAGACGGTGACGGGCGGCCACAGTGCCGCGGCCGGCTTCCTCCTGGTGATGACCGAGCGTTTCGAGTTCACGGTCGCGCAACTGCCCGCACTGGGCGCGCATATTCTGGCCCTGCCGCAGACGGTCGGCGGCCGCACGGCGCTTCTCTTGGTCGGCATCGTCGTGGCCGGTCTCATTGCCGAATTCGTCGCGCGCTTGGTCTTGAGTCGTGCCCGGGTCAGTGCCTTCGACCGGCTGGCGAGCAAGACTCCCCTGCGCGCCTTCTTTCGCGCGCTGCTTCTCGATGCCCTGGCGCTGGTGGCGTTGGCGGTCGCGGGCCGCCTCGTACTGGGCCTGCTCGGCCCGTCGGACAGCCTGGGCTCCCGGCTCGGGCAGATGGTGCTACACGCGCTGGTCTACTGGCGCGCCTTCAACCTGGTGTTCCGCGCCTTCCTGCGCCCGCACCTGGCGGAGGGCCGCATCGCGCCCGTCGACGACGGCACGGCGCGCCGCCTGCTGGTCGCCCTGGACTTCGTGATCCTGTTGCCGCTGCTCGGCAGTCTTGTCGCCCGCGCCCTCGATGCGACCGGCGCAAACCGCGAGATGACGAGTGCCGCCATCATTCTCTACGTGCCGGTGATCGCCGTGCTGCTGGTCGTCGTCGTCTGGCGCTGGCGCTTCGACATGGCCGCCTGGCTCACGGCGATGGTTCCACCCACGGGCATCAGCCGCCAGCTCAAGCTCGACGCGGCGCGCAACTGGTGGATGGGCGGCCTCGCCTTCTACGTGCTGCTGGGCGCTGCCTCCGTCTATGCCGCACTGACGGAGAGCGGCACGGCCGCGCGGGGGCTGTCCGTCATCGAATCGGCGCTCATCGCCCTGTTGTTGTTCGAGACGCTGATGCACCGCATCACGCGCCACATCGTCTCCGAGCTGCCGATGGCGGGCGACGTGGTGGCCGATTGCGTGCGTCTGCTCGTGCGCCTTTACGTGGCGATCCTGATCGCCGAAGCCCTCATGGTCCGCGTCCTTGCCGCGGCGACGGCAGACGAGTGGGTGGCGCACGATCGCGGGGCCAAGGTGGCGGCGATCACCGCGGTGGCGATCTACGCCGGCTGGCGGTTCCTCAAGTACCGCATGGACTCCTACATCGCCTCCAATCCGCTGCCGTCGGCCGACGCTTCCGGAGACAGCGAGGACGATGTCCAGGTCGCCGCGTCCCGCCTGCGCACGCTGATGCCGCTGCTGCGTGTCGTCGCCGGCGCCACCATTGCCGTCATTGGCGGCCTGCTGGTGCTGTCGGAACTCGGCGTCAACATCACGCCACTGATCGCCGGCGCCTCGGTATTCGGCCTCGCCGTCTCGTTCGGCAGCCAGTCGCTGGTCCGCGACATCGTATCGGGCATCTTTTTCCTGGCGGAGGATTCGTTTCGCATCGGCGAATATGTCGACTGCAGCAAGGTCAAGGGCACGGTCGAAGGCTTCAGCGTGCGGTCGCTGAAGCTGCGCCACCAGAACGGCCAGCTCCACATCGTGCCGTTCGGCCAGGTCGGCCACATCACCAACTTCAGCCGCGACTGGACGGTGGTGAAGTTCAACATCGCCTTCGCCAACGGTACCGACATCGAGCTGCTGCGCAAGACGGTGAAGAAGATCGGCCTCGCGATGATGGAGGAGGCTGCCTACAAGCCGATCCTGCTGGACCCGCCCAAGATGCAGGGCGTCGTCGACATCAAGGACAATTCGGTCATAGTCCGCTTCAAGTTCATGGCGCGGCCCAAGAACCCGACCCTGGTCCAGCGCATGGTGATCCGGCGCATGTACGAGCAGTTCCCGGCACTCGGCATCCAGTTCGCCTCCGGCAACACCTATCCGTTCCCGCTACCGGCCACGCCGGCTGTTCCCCCGCAGGCAGCGGAGCCGACCGCCAGGAGTGCAGCGCCGGCCGAGGCGTCGCCCAGGGCTGCGGAATAGACCTTCATAGGAGTCACAGATGCAAAAGCGCAAACTCGGTAAGTCCGATCTCGAATTCGTCCCCATCGCCTTCGGCGGCAATGTCTTCGGATGGACGGCAGACGAGGCGACGTCGCACAGGCTACTGGATGCCTTCGTCGACGGCGGCTTCTCCTTCGTCGACACCGCCGACGTCTATTCGCGCTGGTTCCCGGGCAACAAGGGCGGCGAGAGCGAGACGGTGATCGGCACCTGGCTCAAGAACGATCCGTCGAAGCGCGACAGGATTGTGCTGGCCACCAAGTGCGGCATGGGCCTGCCCAGCGGCGCGCTTTCGGCGAAGAACATCAAGGAGTCCGTGGAGGCGTCGCTGAAGCGGCTCAACACCGACCGCATCGATCTGTTCCAGTCGCACAAGGACGATAAGGACACGCCGCAGGAGGAGACTCTTTCGACCTATGGCGAGCTCATCAAGGCGGGCAAGATCCGCTTCATCGGCGCCTCCAATTTCGAAGCGCCGCGCCTTGCCGAGGCGGCGAAGATTGCCAGGGAGAAGGGGCTGCCGCGCTACGAGAGCCTGCAGCCGCACTATAACCTGATGGAGCGCGGCCTGTTCGAGGGCGCCCTGGAGGACGAATGCCTGAAGGAGGGGATCGGCGTGATCCCGTACTATTCGCTGGCCAGCGGCTTCCTGACGGGCAAGTACCGGTCAGAGGCCGATGTCGGTAATGCCCAGCGCGGCGCCGGCGTGAAGAAGTACATCAACCCGAAGGGCATGGCCGTCCTGAAGGCGCTCGATGACGCGGCGGAGAAGAACGGCGCGACGCTCGCGCAGGTCGCGCTCGCCTGGCTGCTACAGCGAAAGGCGATTACTGCGCCGATCGTCAGCGCGACCAGCCTGAAGCAGCTCGACGACGTGCTCAATTCGACCACCCTGGAGCTCGATCCGGAGTCGGTCGCCGCCCTCGACAAGGCCAGCGCGCCAGCCTGAGGAGGAGAGGCCGATGCTCGTCTTCCGCCAGCTCTTCGACCCGACCTCGTCGACCTACACCTATCTGCTCGGCTGCAGCGTTTCGAAGGAGGCGCTGCTGATCGATCCGGTGTTCGAGCAGGCGCGGCGCGATGCGGCGCTGATCGGTGAACTCGGCCTCACGCTCGCCTGGACGCTCGACACCCACGTCCATGCCGATCACGTAACCGGCGCGTGGCTGCTGAAGCAGCGGCTGGGCAGCAAGATCGCGCTGTCGGCGGCGGCGGGCGCGGCGGGCGCCGACCGGCTGCTGCAGGACGGCGATCGGATCGAATTCGGCCGCCGGTTTCTGGAGGTCCGCGCCACGCCGGGCCATACCTCGGGCTGCGTCACCTACGTGCTCGATGACGAGAGCATGGCCTTCACCGGCGACTGCCTGCTGATCCGCGGCTCCGGCCGCACCGACTTCCAGCAGGGCGACCCGCGGGCCCTCTATCGCTCCGTGCGCTCGCGCATCTTTGCCTTGCCTGAAAGCTGCCTGCTCTATCCCGCGCATGATTATCGCGGCCTAACGGTCAGCAGCGTGATCGAGGAGAAGCGGTTCAATCCCAGACTGGGCGGCGAGATCGGCGAGAACGACTATGTCGGCTACATGAAGAATCTCGACCTGCCTCATCCGAAGAAGATCGACGAGGCGGTGCCGGCCAACCTGCGCTGCGGTCAGCCCGGCAATGAGACGCCGCCGCCGGCCGAGCCCGCGTGGGCGCCGCTGCGCTTCACCTTCGGCGGCGTCTGGGAAGTCGAGCCGCACTGGCTCGAGGAAAATCTCGCGAAGGTGAACATCATCGACGTGCGCGAACCGGCCGAGTTCTCGGGCCCGCTTGGACACATCCACGGCGCCACGCTGCTGCCCCTGGGCGAACTGGCGGCTCGCGCGAAGGAACTGCCGAAGGACAGGCCGGTCGTCGCCGTCTGCCGCGCCGGCAGCCGCTCGGCTCACGCGACCGCCATCCTTCAGAAGGCAGGGATCGCCGACGTTGCGAACCTCCCCGGCGGCATGCTGCGCTGGCGCGCCGAGGGCCGCGCCGTCGAAGGCGGGGCGGCTTAGAACCCGTAGAGCTTGGTCGGCGTATCGATCAGGATCGTGCGCCGCGTCGCCTCGTCCGGCACCCAGTCCTCGAATGTCCTGAGCGTGATCGGATAGGTCGTGACGCGGTTGAGGTCGGTGTCGGTGTGCGGCCAGTCGCTGCCCCACATCAGGCGTTCGGGGCCGAAGGCATCGAGCAGCATCGGCGCCGCCATCCGCGCGCGCTCCGGGCCGACGCGGTAGGCGCCGCACATCACGACGAAGACGCGGCCCGTCCTGGCGCTTTCCAACAGGACCTTGAAGCCGGGATCGCGCGCGGGTCCCAGGGTGCGGTCGAACATGCCGTAGTGGGGAATCACGACCTTGTGGCCGCCGTCGAGCAGGAACGGCAGCATCTCGGGCAGGCGTTTGCTCTCGACATAGAGATGGATCGGCCAGTCCCGCTTCAGCGCCTCGCCCAGCATGTCGTGATAGGCCGACCATTGCGGCGTCGGCAGGCCGAAGATCGGGAACCGCAGGCCGCGCACGCCGATGCGCGCCATCTCCTCCCACTCTTCGGGCCGGGTTTCGACCGAGGGCGAGACCCAGGGTACACCGCGGAAGCGCTGGGGCGCGGCCCTGAGCGCGTCGAGGAGATAGGAATTGTCGTAGCCCAGGAACGAGGGCTGCAGCAGCACCGTGCGGCCGACGCCATTAGCCTCGGCCAGCGCCAGCAGGGTCTGCCACGAGGCATCGTAGGTCGGCGCATAGCGCGCATCGATGGCGAGCTTCAGCCCGCGCACGAAGGCGTGGGCATGCGCGTCGATCCATGGGGGCGACGCTGCCCGGGCCGGGAGCGCCGCTGCCGCGAGCGCCATCGGCGCCAGCGCGCGGCGTGTGATCCTCACGGCGGCAGCGTCGCGTCGCGCGACGTCTCGCGGAAGGTGAGGAGGGTGGCAATCGAAAGGGCGGCGGCGCCCATAAACAGCCAGGCCGGGCTGAGGTCCATTTCCGTGCGCGCGATCAGCCAGGCGGCGGTGAGCGGCGTCAGGCCCCCGATCACACCGAAGGCGATATTGTAGCCCAGCGAAATCGCGGTGCAGCGGACCCGCCCCGCCACTGCCTCGGTCAGGATGGAGGGAAGGATGCCTAGCCCCATGCCGGCCGGCACGACCAGGGCGAGCTGCCCGGCCAGGATCAGCCTCGGATCGGAATGGTGCATCAACCAGAGAAACGGCAGCGCGCCGACGAGCCCCAGGATCATCGCGGCGAACATCAGCGGCCGGCGGCCGAGGCGATCCGAGAGCCAGCCGGACAGGAGCATCACCGGCAGCAGGAAGAACATGCTCACCGTATTGATCTCCAGGGCGCGCGCCGGCGGAATCCCGTCGACGGTCTGCAGCCAGGTCACCACGTAGAGGAACATCAGGTAGAAGCCGACGGCGTTGAAGATCGTGATGCCGGCCACGCGCATCACGGCGCGGCCGTGATGGCGCAGGGTCTCGGCCAGGGGCGATCCGTGGCCCGCCTTGGGCGGCGCCTCCTCGACGATGACCTGGCGGATCCACCAGCCGACGACACCCAGCACCAGGCCGAGCAGGAACGGCACGCGCCAGCCCCAGGCCGCCAGCGCCTCCGCCGGCAGGAGCGCCGCGAAGGTCGCGCCGATCGCCGAGCCCAGGAGGAACCCTCCGGTGGCGGCCAGCGAACAGAAGCTTCCTACCAGACCGCGGCGTCCGGCAGGAGCCTGCTCGACCAGAAAAACCATCGCGGTCGTGGCCTCGCCGCCAACCGACAGGCCCTGAACCATGCGCAGCAGTGTCAGCAGGATCGGCGCCGCCATGCCGAGCGTCTCGTATCCCGGCAGCAGGCCCACCAGGAAGGTCGGGAGCGCCATGGCGGCAATCGAGAAGGTGAGGGCGGCGCGCCTCCCGAGGCGGTCGCCGATATGGCCGACGACAACGCCCCCCAGCGGCCGCATCAGGTAGCCCAGCGCGAAGATGCCGAAGGCGGCCAGGACCTGCGCCACGGCATTCTCAGCCGGGAAGAAGACACGGCCGATCGTGGCCGCGAAGTAGCCGTAGATCGCGAAATCGTACCATTCGAGCAGGTTGCCGATGGTACCGGCCGCAACGATGCGGCGTGTGCTGACGAGGCTCATCTCGCCGGACTATGCCACGAGATGGCGGTCATTGCTGCCCGTCGCCTCCTGTCGGTCGTTCGTCGGGCATCCCCGTCCTGTCGCGAAACGAGGCGGTGGCGATCAGGGAAACCGCCGCCGCCGCCATGATGAGGAAGGCGGGGCTGAGATCGTTCTCCGTTCGGTGGATCAGCCATGCCGCGGCGAGCGGCGAGAGGCCGCCCAGGATGCCGGCAGGCAGGTTGAAGGCGAGCGCGACCGCCGTGCAGCGGATCGGGGCGGGGGTTGCCTCCACCATGAAGGCGGGTTCGATGCCGAATACCGTGCCGATGATGAGGACGAACCCGAACTGGCCTGCCAGCACCAGCAACGGATCGGAATGATGCATGAGCCAGAACAGGGGCGCGGCACCGAGCATCGCAGCCGCCATGGCGCACAAGAGCAGCCTGCGTCGGCCCACGCGATCGCTCAGCCAGCCAGCACCGAGATAGACGGGCAGGGCGACCGCCATGACGACCGTGTTGAAGGCCAACGCCGTAACGGGCGCGATGCCGTCGACGAACTGCAGCCAGCTCACGAGATACAGAAAGACGATATAGAAGGTCACGGCACCCAGTGCGGCGATGCCAGCGAGCCGAAACAGCAGCCATGGATGGTGCTTCAGCACCTCTCGGACCGGCGCGGCGACGGCGACGCCGGTTCTCGGCGGTTCGGGTACCCGACGGCGCAGCCAGATGCCCAGAAAGCCGACGGGAAGGCCCAGCAGGAACGGAAGCCGCCATCCCCAGTTCTGCAGAACATCAGGGGGCAGGAGCGCGGTGAGGAGGGCGCCGGCCGCGGATCCCACGAGAATCCCGGCGGTGCCGCCGCCCGTCGCCATCGCGCCGGCCAGGCCGCGCCTGCGGGGGCCGGCATGCTCGATCATGAAGATGAAGGCCGTCGGGCACTCGCCCCCGATCGCCAGGCCCTGAACGACACGAAACGCCGTTAGCAGCACCGGGGCGAGAATTCCCAGGGTCTCATAGCCGGGCAGGCTGCCGACGAGGAACGTCGAGAAGGCCATCCCGATCATCGAGACGTTGAGCGCGGCACGACGGCCGTAGCGGTCGCCGATGCTGCCCGAGACGAGGCTCCCCAGCGGCCGCATCAGGCAGCCGATGGCGAAGACGCCGAAGGCCGAGAGCAGCTGGGCGACCGAATCCTGATGCGGAAAGAAGGTCTGGCCGATGGTAATCGCGAAATAGCCGTAGATCGCGAAATCGAACCATTCGAGGACGTTGCCGATGGCGCCAGCGCCGACGATGCGCGTCTTCTCGGAAAGCATCTTCCCCATGTTCCAGATGAGCCGAACGGGACCCGTCACAACGCCGGCCTGGATCGCAGGAGAAGGCGATGGCGTAGCCTAACTGTGTGGAGACGTTGCGCACAAGGTGCGGCGTGGACAGAAAGCTCTCGTCGGGGAACGCCAGCGAGACACGCCGAAGAGTCGAGCAGCTGAATCTCGCGGAAACGATGCGCAAACGCGAATACGCACGACTAATCCCCAGCAAATTGCGGGCCGTGCCCGTTTCGCAGGAGTGCTACAACTCTTTTGTTCGCCATCGTTCGGCGCTCGGGGGAAAGGTCGATTTCGTGCAACCCATCTGGATCTCGCTAGCCGCCTGCGGTGTCATGCTGCTCGGTGCGGTCATCGGTGTGTTGCTGCGCCGCAGGTTGCCCGGTCATCATCTCGACGACCATGCCCGGGACATCGTCCGGTTGGGCGCCGGTCTCGTCGGAACGATCGCGGCCCTGGTCCTGGGTCTCCTCATCAACTCGGCGAGCAACATCTATGAGACCCAGCGCGCCGAGGTCCGCCAGATTGCCGCCAATCTCATCCTGCTCGACGCGGTGCTCGATCAATACGGCCCGGAAACGAAGCCGCTCCGCGGTCTTCTGAGGGAAGCCGTCGATCAGATGATCGAGCGGATCTGGCATGGCCCGGACGCCAAGGTTCGTGGTGCGCTGTACGGCAGCGGGACGCTGGCGTCGCAGGTCTATGCCGGTCTCCATGCGCTTCCCGGCGATACGACCGTGAAATCGGCCCTCGTCGCACAGGCCCTCCAACTGGCGGTCCCAATTTCGCAGGCCAGGCTCGCGCTCTACGAGCAGTCGAGGTCAGGGTTGCCGACGCCGATCCTCGTCGTGTTGATTTTCTGGCTCACTGCGCTGTTCGCCAGCTACTGCCTGTTCTCGCCGGTGAATCCGACTGCGGCCGTGGCGCTCGGACTGGTCGCGCTTTCGGCGGGCGCCGCCCTTTTCCTGATCCTCGAAATGGTCGAACCCTTCTCTGGCCTCATGCAGATCTCGAGCGCGCCGATCCGGGCCGCCGTGCCGCCGCTCGCGCCTTGAAGGGGCGCCGTTGGACCTCAGCGTTCCGGCTGTCTTAGGGCCCGCCGGATGAGTTCCGGGGTGGACGTCGCGCCGAGCTTCAGCATCGCGCGGGCGCGATGGATCTCGACGGTGCGATGGCTGATGCCCAGTGCCCGCGCGATGGATTTGTTGGCGGCGCCTTCGAGCACCTGGACCAGCACCTCCGTCTCGCGTCGCGTGAGCGTTTCGCGGGCGGGCTGGGGAAGGCGCCGCAGCAGTTCGGCGCCCGTATAGGTCGCCGCCTGCTGATCGAGCGGCTTGCCGGCAATCTCGGACAGGCGCAGGCGCGCCGTGCTCCCGATGATGCGACAGGCGGTGACGACCGGCTTGCCGCTGGTTCGCGCGACCTGCTGGGCCATCTCGCCGGTGTAGCCGACCGAGTTCATCACGATCAGGTCGGCGCCGGATACCCGGTCTATGGCCTGGGTCAGGTCTGAGCTCTGACTGCCGGCAATGGTCGCCAGCGAACTCTTCAGCATGGTGCCGTAGTCGCTTTCGCTCGCGGCCGACTGCTGGCTTGCCAGGGGGAAGATGATGCCGATCCGCGAGTTGCTGGCGACCAGCGCGGAGATCCAGGCATCGAGTGTGTCCTGGCCATGGATGAGCGGCGTCCGTGTTGCAAGCCGTGCGCGCATACCGGTCATCGCGAGGATGAGGAGGTCGTAGTTGCGAGCATCGAGCTCCGCGACGAGAGCCTCGGTGCGGCTCGTAACGAAGTCGGCTTCGACGATCACGTGACGGCCGTCGCGCAGCTGTGTGAGGTAACTCAACTCGTCGCCGCGCGGCGCCATGCTCGCGATCATCGATTCAGGATCGTTGTCGAGGGCGCCGAATTCGTCGTACTCGGCTTCGCCGAGCAGGGGGGCGATTTCCCGCATCACATCCGGACGCGGGGCGTGGCCCATCGTAATCACGGCGATGCGTGGTATGCGCCTGCTCCCCAACGGTCTTCTCCCCATACGTGCTCGCACGTATTGATGCCTGCCTGCCCAATCCATAGACATGCCTGAACACGGGGCAAGATGTCATGCGGGCTGGAACTCATCACGCGACGAAACACGCTGCGTCGATGGTCCTGATCTTGCAAGGCGTCGCTCCGGCGGACCTCGTCTGACCCGACAAGAGCGAACGCGCCCGAAGCACTGGCCCATGCCCCTGACCGACATCACTCTCGACGACATCGAATCGCTGGCTGTTGGCGCCTGGGTCCTCGGGACCGGCGGCGGCGGCAGCCCGTATCTCGGCCTGCTCAACATGCGGGCGCTTTACAAGGAAGGGTACCGCGTCCAGCTGATGCCGGCCTCTGAGCTGGCCGACGACGACTGGGTCGCCGCGGTTTCCAACATGGGCGCACCCTTGGTCGGGCAGGAGCGTCTCACCGACAGTCGCACCATCGCGCGCGCCGTCGACCTGATGGAGCGCCACACCCGCTATCGCTTCCGCGGGATCATGGCGCTGGAGATCGGCGGCGGCAATTCGATCCAGCCGCTGATGGCGGCTGCGCACCTGAAGCGGCCGGTGATCGATTCCGACATGATGGGCCGGGCCTATCCCGAAGCACAGATGACGTCGGTCGCGGTCGGGGACCTCATGCCGTGTCCGCTCACCACCGTCGACGTGCGCGGGCTCGAATCGATCGTGGAGAAGGTGCCGACCTGGAAGTGGATGGAGCGCGTGAGCCGCAAGATCTGCGTCGAGTACGGCTCGATCGCCTCGACCTGCAAGGCACCGCGGACCGGCGCCGAGGTGAAGAAGTGGGGCATCCATGGCACCACGACCAAGGCCATCGCCATCGGCCACGCGGTGCGAGAGGCCCAGCGCCGGCACGAGGACCCGATCGCGGCCATTCTTGCCGTCGAGCCGGGCAAGCTCCTCTACAAGGGCAAGGTCGTCGATGTGGAGCGGCGCGCGACCGAGGGCTTCCTGCGCGGTCGCACCCGTTTCGACGGCATGGACGACTGGCGCGGCTCTTCCATGGAAATCAACTTCCAGAACGAATGGATCGTGGCCTGGCTCGACGGCAAGCCCGTCGCCATGTCGCCCGACCTGATCTGCGTGCTGGATTCCGTGTCCGGCGAGGCCGTCGGCACCGAGACGATCCGATACGGCCAGCGCGTGACGGTGATCGCGCTGCCACCGCCACCCGTCTTCCTCAGCCCAAAGGGCCTGCAGCATGTCGGGCCCAGGGCGTTCGGCTACGACATCGAATTCAAGAGCGTCTTCGCTTGAGCCGACGGGACATCACCGAGGACGAAATCGAATCGCTGGCCGTCGGCGCCTGGGTGCTGGGCACCGGCGGCGGTGGCAATCCGTATCTGTCGCTGCTCAACATGCGGGTGCTCTACCGCGAGGGCAAGCGCGTGCAGCTGATCGACGCCGAGGACCTGGCGGACGACGCCTATGTCGCGGTGATCGCCGGCATGGGCGCGCCGCTGGTCGGTATCGAGCGTCTGACAGATCATCGCGTGTTCACCCGCGCCGCGGTGCTGATGGAAGAGCACACCCGGCGCAAGTTCGATGCCGTCATGGGCATGGAGATCGGCGGCGGCAATGGCGTGCGGCCGCTGATGGTCGCGGCCAATCTCGGTATCCCGGTCGTCGATTCGGACACGATGGGGCGCGCCTATCCCGAAGCGCAGATGACCTCCGTGGCGGTGGGCAAGCTTAAGCCGTGTCCGATGACGGTGGTCGATGTTCGCGGGCTGGAGGCCGTCGTCGAGGCCGTGCCGACCTGGAAGTGGGCCGAGCGGATCGGCCGCAAGATCGTGGTCGAGTACGGCTCGACCGCCTCGACCTGCCAGCCGCCGCGGACCGGTGCCGAGGTCAAGAAGTGGGGCATCCACGGCACGACCACGAAGGCGATCGCCATCGGCCGCGCCGTGCGCGAGGCGCAGCGGACACACGCCGATCCGGTGGCGGCCATCCTTGCCGTCGAGCCGGGCAAGCTCCTCTATCGTGGTAAGGTGGTCGACGTCGAGCGACGCGCCACAGAGGGTTTCTTGCGCGGCGTCGCGCGTTTCGAGGGCATGGACGACTGGCGCGGCTCGGCAATGCAGATCGACTTTCAGAACGAGTGGATCGTGGCGCAACGCGACGGCGAGCCGTTCGCCATGAGCCCCGACCTGATCTGCGTGCTCGATTCGGTGTCGGGCGAGGCGGTTGGCACCGAGACCATCCGTTATGGCCAACGGGTGACCGTGATCGCCTTGCCCGGTCCCGACATCTTCCTCACCCCCGAAGGCTTGGCGCATGTCGGCCCGCGGGCTTTTGGCTATGATCTGGAATTCAGGAGCGTGTTCGCGTCATGAGACGAATCGGTATCGATGTCGGCGGCACCAACACCGACGCCGTCCTGATCGAAGAGGGCAGGGTCGTGGGCGCAGTGAAGGCGCCGACCAGCCAGGACGTGACGACGGGCATCCTCGACTCGCTGAAGAAGCTGGGCGCGACCGGCGTGCTGAAGGGCGCGGATGGGACGCCGAAGAAGGTCGACGGCGTGATGATCGGCACCACGCATTTCATCAATGCCGTGGTGCAGCGCCGGCATCTCACCAAGGTGGCGGCGCTCAGGCTCGGCCTGCCGTCGGGTGCGTCGCTGCCGCCGTTCTGCGACTGGCCGGAGGATCTCGCGACGCTGGTGCGCGGCGGTGTCTGGATGGTCGAGGGCGGCCATGAGTATGACGGCCGTCCCTTCATGCCGCTCGACGAGGCGACCGTGACGAAGGCGGCGCATGAAATGAAGGCCGCGGGCCTGCGGGCGGTCGGCATCTCCTCGGTCTTCTCGCCGCTCGATCCCAGCCACGAGAAGCGGGCGGCCGAACTGGTCGGCTCGGTGATCCCCGATGCGGCGATCACCTGTTCGTCCGATCTCGGCCGCATCGGCCTGCTGGAACGCGAGAATGCCGGATTGCTGAATGCCGCCCTGGCCGACCTGTCACGCGACACGATCGCGGCCTTCGAGAAGGCGATCCGCGATTCGGGCATCGATGCGCCGCTGTTCATCACCCAGAACGACGGCACCGTGGCCGAGGCGAGCCAGGCACGGCGCCTGCCGGTCTACAGCTTCGCCTCGGGCGCCACGAACTCGATGCGCGGCGCCGCCTATCTCTCGGGCCTCAGCGACGCGATGGTGATCGATGTCGGCGGCACCACGACCGACGTGGGCCAACTCAAGCTCGGCTTCCCGCGCGAAGCCAACTCCGTGGTCAAGGTGGGCGGCGTCCGCACGCTGTTCCGCATGCCCGACCTCCTGTCGATCGGCCTGGGCGGCGGCAGCCATGTGGTGCTCGATCCGCTTTCCATAGGCCCGCTTTCGGTGGGCTACCGGCTGCTGACCGACGGCATCGCCTTTGGTGGCGCGCAGCTCACCACCACAGACGTGGCGGTCGCGGCCGGCATTCTCGATCTCGGCGACAGGACGAAGGTGGCGCATCTCGATGCCGCGACCTGCGCGAAGGTCTTTGCCGAGGCGGCACGGCTCGCCGAGGAGGCGGTCGACCGCATGAAGACGGAGGCGGGCGACGTGCCGCTGATCGCGGTCGGTGGCGGCGCCTTCCTGATCCCCGAGAAGATGGCGGGAGTCTCGCAGGTGATCCACGTCGAGCATGGCGACTGCGCCAATGCCGTCGGCGCCGCCATCGCCCAGGTCTCGGGCGAATGCGACCAGATCTTCAAGGACATGAGCAGGGTCGAGGCGCTGGCTGCGGCGCAGGAGATTGCCAACGACCGCGCCGTTGCGGCCGGCGCCGACCGCGCGACCCTGCACACGATCGAGAGCGAGGACATGCCGCTCGCCTACCTGCCCGGCAACTCGGTGCGCGTGCGCGTCCGGGTCGTGGGCGACGTCGCCGCCACCGCGTGACCGTGCCAGCATGACGAACGCCGCCCGCCCGTCACCGATCGCCTGGCTGATCGCGCCGGCCGGGCTGCTGTTCGTCCTGTTCTTCGTGCTGCCGTTCGCCGTCATGACGGCGATGTCGTTCTACTCCGGCAATCCGGTCAGCAATCCCAACGCCTTCCTCACGACACGGCACTACGAGCGCTTCATCTTCGACACGGCCGGCATCTTCCATGACGCCCTGTGGTCGACCTTGCGCATCGGCCTCATCACCACGATCGTCTCGCTGCTGATCGGCTATCCGCTCGCCCACTGGATGGCGCGCATGCAGTCGCGTCTGGGTCATGCGCTGGTACTGATGGCGGTGATCGCCCCGATGCTGACCGGGATCGTCGTGCGCACCTTCGCGTGGATGACCATCCTGCAGGACAAGGGCGTCATCAACACGACCCTGATGCAGTGGGGCCTGATCGAGAAGCCGCTGCCGCTGATGTACAACGAGTTCGGCACGATCGTGGCACTGGTGCATATCTATGTGCCATTCATGGTGCTGACGCTGACCGGCGTGATTGGCCGTATCGACGAACGCCTGGAACAGGCGGCGCGCAGCCTGGGTGCCGGCCGCATGCGGGCCTTTGTCGAGGTTACGCTGCCGCTCAGCCTACCCGGAATCCTGGCAGGCTCGCTGCTGGTCTTCGCGCTGTCGATCAGCGCCTACGTGACGCCCTCGCTGATGGGCGGCACGAATGTGCTGACCCTGCCCATGCTGATCGCCCAGCAGGTCGGTACCAGCTTCAACCCGAACTTCGCGGGTGCGCTCGGCGTCATCCTGCTGCTGGTCTCGTTGGCCATCGTCGTTGCCTACAACCGCATCCTGGCGCGGCTGGCGGGCGGGCAGGGGATGGCATGAGTCCCGCGCCCAACCGCCGGCCGTTCGATGCGGGCCGCGCCGCCTATCTCGCGCTCAACGCGTTGCTGCTCGGGTTCCTGCTGCTGCCGATCGCCATCGTGCTGGTGTTCGCGCTCAACCCCACGCCCTACATCTCGTTCCCGCCGGTCGCCATTAGCCTGCGCTGGTTCGCGAAGTTCTTCACGAATGCCGAGTTCATGAATGCGCTGTGGCTGTCGCTGTGGGTGGCGGCCGTGGTGCTGATCCTGTCGATCGCGATCGGCGCCGCCTGCGCGCTCGCCCTGGCGCGCGGCAGCCTTCCGGGGCGCGCGGTCCTGACGGCCTTCTTCATGTCGCCGCTGATGGTGCCGGCCATCCTGACCGGTCTCGCGCTGTTCCAGGCCTATCTCCTGTCGGGGATTGGCCGGCCGGTGTGGGGGCTGATCGCGGCCCACACGCTGGTCGCGGTGCCCTATGTCATCCGCACGACCTTGGCCGTACTGCACAATTTTGATCGCCGCATCGAGGAGGCCGCCGCCGTGCTGGGGGCCAGCCCGGCCCGGGTGTTCTTCGAGGTGACCCTGCCGTTGATCCGGCCGGGTGTGTTCGCGGGCGGGGTCTTCGCCTTCATCGTGTCGTTCGACCAGTTCCCGGTATCGTTGTTCCTGGTGGTGCCGAAGGGCGAGACCCTGCCGGTGGTGCTGTTCAACTACATGAAGTTCGATCTCGACGGCGCCATTGCGGCCGCCTCGATGGTCTCGATCTTGCTCGCATTGTCGGTGGTTCTGGTTCTGGAGAGGCTGATCGGCCTCAAGGCCTACGTTAAACTGTGATGGGAAACGAACAGGGGGTTGCCATGATTTCACGTCGCAAAGCGTTGCGTGTCGGTGCGGGCCTCGCGGCCCTCGCCGCGGTAGGGGCGCCGTCGATCCTCCATGCCCAGACCAAGACGCTCAAGATCACCACCTGGGGCGGCAAGTGGGGCGAGGTGATGAAGGGCACGGTGCTGCCGGCCTTCGAGAAGGAGTTCAAGTGCACGGTGTCGGCCGACCAAGCCTTCCCGTTCCTGCCCAAGCTGCAGGTCAGCCCCAAGAACGACCCGATCTACGACGTGCTGCACGCCAATTCCAACGAGCAGTGGAATGCCGTCATCGAAGGGCTGGTGATCGACAAGATCACGGCCAAGGAAGTGCCCAACATCGCCGACGTCTATCCCTACGCGGTGAGCGACAAGATCGTGGGCATCACGATCTTCACCAGCGCCATCGGCCTGGGCTATCGCACCGACAAGGGCCTCACGAAGCCGACCTCGTGGAAGGATCTGGCCGATCCCAAGCTGGCCGGCGCGCGAGGCGGCTACCTGATCCCGGTGAACAGCCTCGGGCAGGCGCACCTGATGATGCTGGGCAAGGTCTATGGCAAGGGCCTCACCGACCTCGACGCCGCCTACAAGGCGCTCGAGGCGCTGAAGCCGATCAAGCTGGTCGATTTCACCGGCCAGATGGAAAAGATGCTGCTGTCGGCCGAGGTGTCGATGGGCGTCATCCACGATTCCGGCGTCTATCGCTACGAGGGCGCGAACATGCAGCCGGTCGACTTTGCCAGCCCGTCCGAAGGCGTGCTGGCGCTGGAGCAGGTGCTGAACGTCACGCCGGGCTCGAAGGTCAAGGAGTTGGCCTTCGCCTATATCGACTACATGCTGCGCCCCGACGTGCAGAAGCTGCTGGCCGAGGCCGTGTGGTATTCGCCGGCGAACAAGAAGGTGAAGCTCGATGCCAAGTACGACGCCAAGCTCCTCACCACGCCGGAGAAGGTGGCGACGCTGATCCAACCCGACTGGAAGTGGTACAATGCACGCCGCGAGGACATCGACGCGCGCGTCACCAAGATCCTGAAGGGCTGAGGGGCGGCGTGCGTAAGTGACCTCCGCGGCCATCAAGCTCGACCAGGTGACCAAGACGTTCGACGGCCGTGTGCTGGCCGTCGATTCGGTGACGCTCGACATCGCCGCCGGCGAGTTCTTCTCGCTGCTCGGGCCTTCGGGCTGCGGCAAGACGACGAGCCTGCGCATGATCGCGGGTTTCGAGCATCCCGATTCGGGCCGCGTCCATGTCGGCGGCAACGACATCACCGACCTGCCGGTGCACCGGCGCGACATGGGGATGGTGTTCCAGTCCTACGCCCTGTTCCCGCACCGCACGGTGGCGGAGAACGTGGCGTTCGGGCTGCGCATGCGCGAGGTCCCGCGGCCGGAGATCGAGCGGCGGGTCGCGGCGGCGCTGGCTCAGGTGGCGCTGACGGGTTTCGAGACGCGCAAGCCCGGCCAGCTTTCCGGTGGACAGCAGCAGCGGGTGGCGCTCGCGCGCGCGCTGGTCGTCGAGCCGCCCGTCTTGCTCTGCGACGAGCCGCTGGGCGCGCTCGACCGCAAGCTGCGCCAGCAGATGCAATTCGAGCTGAAGGAGCTACAGAAGCGCCTGGGCGTCACCCTGGTCTTCGTGACCCATGACCAGGAGGAGGCGCTGGCCATGAGCGACCGCATCGCCGTCATGAACAAGGGCAAGGTCGAGCAGGTGGGCACGCCGACCGAAATCTACGAGCGGCCGAGGACGCGCTTCGTCGCCGACTTCATCGGCGAGATCAATATTCTCGAGGAGCCCGGCCGGCTCCGCGCGCTGCGGCCCGAGAAGATCCGGCTCGTGGCCGCCGAGGGCGCGCGCCTCTCGGGCACGGTCGAGACCTCGAACTATCTCGGCGGCTCGACCTTGCTGCGCGTTCGGCCGACCGCCGGCCCCTCGATGCTGGTGCGCGAGACACATGCCGGCGAGCGCGCTTCGCGTGCGCCCGGCGACCAGGTTGGTCTCGCCTGGAGCGATAGCGACGCCGTGGCATTGGAGGGCTAGGAACATGAGCACCCTGGGCATCGTCACCATCGGACAGGCGCCGCGCGACGACATCGTCGAGCTGTTCGCCGCCCAGGCGCCGGCCGGCACGAAGGTGATCCTGCGCGGTGCGCTCGATGGCCTCAGCGACGCCGAGGTCGACGCGCTGCCGCCGCTCAACGGTGCCGACACGCTCTACACGCGGCTGCGCGGCGGCCGCGACGTGAAGATCTCCAAGCAGGCCGTGATCGCCCGCTCGCCGGGCACGCTGGCGAAGCTGCGCGCCGATGGCTGCGACGCCATCGTCTATGCCTGTACGGGCGAGTTCCCGGCGATGGACGGCGATGCCGGCGTGCTGTTCCCGTCGCGGGTCCTGAGCGGCATTGCCGAAGGCCTGCTGTCGCGCGGCCGCCTCGGACTGCTGGTTCCGTTTGCCGAGCAGGGCGAGAAACTCGCCACCAAGTGGGCACGGAGCGGCGTCTCGGTCACGGTCGAGGCGCTCGTGCCGAGTGCCGGGCCGGAAGAGGCGGCCGACGTGGCTCGTCGTCTGGCGGCGAGCAGGCCCGACCTCGTGGCGCTCGACTGCATGAGCTACGGGCCCGCAACGAAGGCAGCCGTGAAGGCCGTGTTGAAGGTGCCGACATTGCTCGCCATCACGGCCACCGGCCGCGTGCTGCGCGAGCTGCTCGACTGATCCTCAGTCGTTGCCGACGGTGAACGGGATCTCGCCATCGAACTGCGGCGAGCCGCCGACGAGCCAATGCAGGCTGTAGCGGCCCGGCTGCAGGGTGGGTGCGCGGGCGAACAGCACCTCCGGGGCTGACTCGAGTCGAGGATGAAGGACCTCGATGATCCCGCCATCCCGCTTGATGGCGAGGCGGGAATCCTCGTGGTCGACCGGACGATTGAAGCGGACATAGAACGCGCTGCTGCGCTGGCCGATCACCGCGTTCGCCTTGGGCGCGGAGTCCAGCACGCGCAGTTCCTGGGCCCGTATCGGGCCAGCGAGCCCGAACAGGCCAAGCGAGGCCCCGACGAAAACAGCCTGTCGACGCGTGATCATCTTACCCATCCTCATTGCGGGCCGCTGCGTCGTTGTCCCGGCTAGCGGCTCTTCAGGATATCCGAAGCCGCCGCGATCAGCTTCCGGACGTCGTCAGGCGTGCCGACAGTGATGCGCATGTACGGCGCAGAGCGGGGCTTGTCGAAATGCCGGACCAGGATCGCGCGGTCGCGCAGGGCCGTGGCGAACGCCGCGCCGCCCAACGCGGGGTGGCGTGCGAAGACGAAGTTGGCGTTGGAGGTTAGGACGATGAAGCCCAGTGACGCCAGCTCGTGAGTCATCGTCTCGCGCGTCGCCACCACCCTCGCGCAGCTCTCGCGGAACCAGGCATCGTCGCGCACCGAAGCGGTGGCGCCGGCCTGGGCGATGCGCCCCAGCGGGTAGGAATTGAAGGAGTCCTTCACCCGGCGCAGTGCCTCGATCAGCCCCGCATCGCCCAGCGCATAGCCGACGCGCAGGCCGGCCAGCGCGCGCGACTTGGACATGGTCTGCACGACCAGCAGGTTGGGATGATCGGCGATCAGCGGCGCCGAGCTTTCGCCGCCGAAATCGACATAGGCTTCGTCGATCAGGACGGGAATGTCGGCATGCTCGTCGAGCAGGCGGGCGATGGCGGCGCGCGGCAGGGCGATCCCGGTCGGCGCGTTGGGATTGGCGATCACGATCGCGCCGGCTTCGCGGCGATAGTCCTCGATGCGCACGCCCATTCCCTCGTCGAGCGGCACCGTCTCCAGGGTGATGCCGAAGAGCTGCGCCCACACCGGATAGAAGCTGTAGGTGATATCGGGGCAGAGGAGCGGCCGGTCGTGTTTCAGCAGGCCGGCGAAGGCATGGGCCAGCACCTCGTCGGAGCCGTTGCCGACGAACACCTGCTCCCGCTTCACGCCATGATGGTCGGCCAGCGCCTGGCGCAGTTCCACGGCCTCCGGGTCGGGATAGAGCCGCAGCGAGTCGGAGGCCGCCGCCCGCATCGCCTCCTCGGCGCGAGGTGAAGGGCCGAACGGGCTCTCGTTGGTGTTGAGCTTCACGAGGTTGGCGATGCGAGGCTGCTCGCCCGGCGTATAGGGCGACAGGTCACGTGCAATCTGGCTCCAGAAGGGATTCATCCTAGTTGCGCTCCATTACACGCTCCAGGCGTCGCGTCAGGAACCAGCCGAGCGCCAGGAAAGCCACCAGCATGGCAATGCCGAAGACCGAGAGCGCATCGGTCATGGTCTTTTCGGAGACGAAACCGAAGCCATAGCCCGTCGAGACTGCAATACCAGCCCACAGGCCGGCAGCAACAAAGTTCAACAGAAGGAAGCGCGGCCAGCTCAGAGTGGAGGCCCCATAGGCGAACCCCGCGACGTTGCGGATGATGCGTGGATAGCGGTGGATCAGGATCATCCAGGCATGGTGCCGGTCGGCCACCCGCGCCGCCGACTCGACGGCGCGCTGCAGGCGCGGAATGCCCCTGAGCCAGCGTGTGCCGAAGCGCCGACCGACCCAGAAGCGCACGATGTCCCCCGCGAAGGTACCGACCCAGCAGGCGGCGAGCGCCTGCTCGAAGCCCAACGCGCCGGCCTGCGCGGCATAGCCTGCGAACAGCGCCAGCAGGAGGCTGTTGGCCATCGAATAGACGGTGAGGAAGGCATAAACGGCGTCGCCGTGCCGGCGGATGAAATCCAGGAAGGAAGCGAGGTCGCCGTCGAACATCGGCCCTGCCTACAACGAAAAAGGCGGCCCCGCGAGGGGCCGCCTTCCGTGGTTCAGCGGGCCGGCTCTCAGGCCGGACCGATGGGACGGCCGGGCCAGCGATAGCCGGGCGCCGGAAGCGGGATCTTGACGCCGATCAGCGCGTCTTCCAGCACCGGGATGCCGGCGGCGTAGTCGCCCTGGTCGCACTTCGCGATGGCGGCCGCCTCACGCGGCTCGATCACAGAGGTACGATACTGGCGCCACTTGTCGCTCAGCGCCTTGCAGTAGGAGGCCGGGTCGGAGAACACGGTGCTGACCGTGGTCTGGCCGCCCACGACGATCTCGACTCGGCGGTTCTGCGGCTCGCGGACGTTGTCGCCGGTCTGTACGAGCAGGCCTTCCTCGCCGCGGCCGTTGACCGTGATCGCGGTGGCCGGCACGCCCTCGCGGACCAGCTGCTGCTTCACCGAGTTCGCGCGGCGCAGCGACAGCGCCATGTTGTACTGCGGCGAGCCCGAGGTGTCGGTGTGACCGGTGGCCACGATGCTGGCGGAGCCGCGGGTCTTGTAGGCCTGGGCGGCCTGGCGGACCGTCTCAACGGCCTGGGTAGTCAGGTTGGAGCGGTCCCAATCGAAGAAGACCATGAAGGTCTGCGCCTGGACCGGCGGCGGCGGCGGGGGAGGCGGCGGCGGAGGCGGCTCCGACGCACAGGCGCCCAACAGGAATGTCGCCGCAGCGACGACCAGGAGTTTTCTCAGCATGGAATGGTTTCCCTCGATTTCCGGATCTAAACCCACGGCGGGTCCGTCCGAGGGCTTAAACGCGCGACCCGTGTGGAAGTTCCGATGCCATGCACAAAGAACTTTCCGTCGTCCGGATCAGTAGTCCCATTCTGCCTTGACCCCCACCCGACCCGTGGAGTCCGCGCCGATGTCGCCCTCGACCTTGATGTTGTCGAAGACGTCGAGCTGGACCACGCCGCGGCTGGAATTGCCCGCCGCCCCCTGCCGGGCGCCGATATAGACGCCCGGGGCGACGTAGCGGCCCGCTTCGAGCGACACGCCGTTGGCGGCTCCGCCGCTGGACTCACCCGTCCTGGAAGACGAGGAACCGACGCTCAACTGGTCGAGCCCGAGCCCTTTGCGCAACCGGCTCAGCACGCTGTCGCCTGGCGACTGGCCCGCCAGCTCGGCAAGCGCCTGGGCGACCTGCAGCAGTTCCGAAGCGCCGAGCTGGGACGCGGGCTTCCCGAAGATCAGCAGGGCCGTCGCCTCGTCCGGAGGCATGGACGGCGTCGAGGTGATCTCGATCTTCGGTTCGCGGGAGGTTCCGGTGATGGCGACGCCGATCGTGGCCGAGTTGGCCGTCGTGGTCGCGAGGAAGTCGAGGCGCGGGTCGATGGTATTGAGGTTGTCGAGGGTCACGATGCCCTTGGAGAAGGTGAGCCTGCGGCTGCCCAGGCTGAACGTGCCGCGGCGCATGGTGAAGCCGCCAATGACGGCGGGCGCGCTTGGGCTGCCGCTGACGGTGAGCTGGCCGCTCATCTCGGCGTCCAGGCCGCGGCCACGCACGAAGATCGCCTGGGGGGCCCGCACGTCGAGCGCGAGCTTGATTGGCGTCGCGTCGGGTGGCGGGGGCGGCTTGGGGGTCCTGCGCGCCGTCGACGGCTGCGTGGCCGCGACGGGCGTACCCGGCTTGTTGATTTCCCGCACATCCAAAGTCGGGAAGGAGGCGGTTTGACCCCCACCGACCGAGATCTCGGCTCGATCGATGGTCACGGGCCCCGAGACCTCAATGCCTGAGGAGGTCGTCCCCGTGATCCTGAGCGTGCTCGATACCGTCGCAACCATGTCGGGCCGGCTGACCAGCAACGCGCGCTGCGTCGCCAGGCCGAGGTCGAGCGCGAGACCACCCTCGGCATCGACGCGCATCGAGCCGCTGCCGTTCACTGTGCCCGTGCCTGCCCGGAAGCTGAGCCGCTGCACCTGCAGCGTGTCACCCTGGAGGACGAAACGGCCCTGGCCGCTGCTGAGCTTCAGGCCTGCTTCCGGCAGCGCCACAGCGCCGCCCTCGAAGTCGATCGCTCCGGTGCCGCTGATCTGCGTACCGTTGATCGACACCGACAAGTCAGGCCGGAGCCGGCCGGTCACGTTGCGGATGTCGTTGCCCAGGAGGGGCGCAAAGGGCGCGATGTCGATCGAACCTCCAAGCGCGATCCTGGCGATGACAGGTCCGCCGCCGACAGGCAGGGTTCCTGTACCTTTCACCGTCAAGTTCGTGTTGCCGCCGGCTACCAGCCGCGCATCAAGGCTCGCCTGCTGGCCGATTAGGGAGCCCGTCCCCTGTAGAGATACCGCGGGGACCAAGGCCGCGTCGGGCCGGCGGACCCGGACGCCGGCCGCGCTGTAGTTCGCTTCCAGCCTCGGCGAGGCCATCGCTCCGGTGGCGCGAACCTTGGCCTGGAGGGTGCCTTCAAGGCCCGTTCCTGGCGCGAAGGTGTCGATCAGCGCGAGCGGCAGGCCGGCGATCTCGGCCTGCAGGTCGCTTGCCACGGGATCGAGTGTACCGCGCAGGGCCACCCGGCCGGCGCCGACGCGCAGGTTGGTCGGATCGATCACGATGCGCGCGCCGGCGACGGCAACCTTCGTCGGTGCATTGAGACCGAGCGGGATATTGCGGTAGCGGCCCGTGAATCTCGAAAGGGCGACCCGGATCTCCTCGGTCTGGAATTCGATCCTGGCCGCAAGATCGGCGGAAAGTTCCGCGCCCGAGGCCTGCAGGGTGACGTCGATGCCGCTCGCCCGATCGCCCTTGGCCGCCGCCTTCAGGGTCGACAGGCCGCCGGCACCGCGCAGGCGCGTGGCTTCCAGCGTGAGGCCGGTGGCGGCACGGCCTGCCGGATCGTCAATATGTCCGTTGAGGTCGAGGGTGCCGGCGCCCATCCCCCGGCCCGCGAGGTCGGTGCCCTTCACCGAGACGTCGAGCCGTCCCGCAGGCGCTTTCGGATCGGCGGTGACCTCGGCAACGAGCCCGCCTTCCAGACCCAGAGCCGCCAGTGCGCCGATGTCCTTCAGCTGCGCGATGGTCAGGCGAGCATGCCCCGCCGTCCTGGTCTGGGCAATGACAAGATCGGCAACGTCCAGCACGGCACTCGACCATTGACCCTGGAGGCTCGGCACTGAAAGGCCCGTCTTGCCGTCATGGGCGAACCGGCCATCGAGCGTCAGAGGCTGGTCCTGCACGTCACCTTCGGCCTGCAGCGTGCCGCCGAGCGTGCCGTCGGCCGCCAGGGACACCGTTGTGTCCAGGACGAGGCGGCGCGCGGCGATCGTCTGGCCGGGAACCTGATAGGCGACGTTGCGGGTATCGACCTTCAGCTTCAGCGAGGTCTCGGGGCCGCCGAAGCCCACCGTGGCATTGGCGGTCGCCGCACCCTCCGCCCCGGCGCGGAAGGCGGCGAGACGCGGCAGATCGACCACGAGGTCGAGCGTGCCGGCCTGCGCTCTGCCATGCCCCGAGACGGTGAGGGTGCCGCTGTTGCTGCCGACCTTCACGTCGCGGAGCGTCCAGTCGTCGCCGGGCGTCAGGGTCGCGTTGCCGGCCAGATCCACGGTCGCCATCAGACTCGGTGGCACGTCCGGAGTTCCGAAATCCTCGATGCGGCCCTGCCAGCGGGCCGAGAGATTGCCCTTGTCGATGCCTGCCGTAAGGGCGACCTGGGCCTTGCCGCTCAGGGCGCGCCCTGCCATGGCCGATAATGGCTCGAGCCTGGGCAGATCGACGGTCGCCCGCACCTCGCCCTTGTCGTCTGCCGGCACATAGTCGCCGTCGCCTTTCAGGCGCACGAGCGGCATGCCGACTTCGAACGACCTTACGGTGATCTTGCCGCCGGTCAGTCCCGCAACCGTGGCGTCGACCGTGACGGTGCCCGGCTGCGGCAGGCGCGGATCGAGCGTCGCGAGCTTCAGCTCCTCGACATTGCCTTGAATGCGGATCGTATCGGTGAGCTTGCCGTCGGCCTTGAGATGCAACGCCTTCCAGGCGACGCCCTCGGCCGGAACATCGATCGGGCCGGCTTCGAGTGCGCCCTGGAAGCCTGTGTCGCTGCCATCGGGCTTCCAGCGCAGGTTCCCTTTTGCCGTGGCCTGGTCGCCGGCCGTGGCCGTGAGCTCCGCCGTTCCATCGTGCTGATCGCCCTGCGCGGTGAGTTTCAGCGAAATCCCCGGCAGGTCTGGCCGCTGCATCAGCGCGGCGACCATACCGCCGGGATCCTCGTCGAGCGTGATGTCGGCGGCGATCCGGCGCGGCGAGCGTTCGAGGCGAACGTCCGCCGTCAGCTTGCCCTTCGGTCCTTCCAGACGATCGGCAGCCAGCCTGGCGCGGATTTCGCCGAAGTCGCTGGCGACGGCGGCGTCGCCGCCGATCTTCCAGTGCGAATCAAAACCGCCGAGCGCTTCGGCAAGATGAAGATCGTCGATCTGCAGGGCCTGCAGCTCGATGCCGAACGGGAGCTGGATTCCACCACCGCCGGGCTTGCTATCTTTGGTTTCCGCCGATTTGGGCGCGCGCAGCACCGCGATCTTCGCCGCCGATACGATCACGATGCGCAGGCGGCGCTGCAACAGCGAGCCGAACGACCAGGCGACATGCGCATCTTCCACCCGAAGCCAGGGCCCCGTGCGGTCGGCGATCTCGACCCTCGCTATACGAAGGTCGGTCGGCACGAAGCCGTCGATGCCGCTGACGCTGATCTTCTGGTCGGGCGAGGAAGCGAGGTTCGAGGCGACGGAGGCCAGCAACCGCTTGCCCGGTGCGGTCTGCACGCCGGCGAAGGCGATCCCCAGCACCACCCCGATGGCGACGAAGACGTAGGCCGCGATGCGAAGCGCGCGCATCAGAAGGCCTGTCCCAGGCTGACATAGATGCCGAACGGTGGATCGCTTGGCCGGCGGTTGAGCGGGAGGCCCACATCGGCGCGGATCGGCCCGAAGTCGGTGTAGTAGCGGATGCCGACGCCGGCGCCGACCCTCGGTGCCAACTGCGAAAAGTTCGGCAGGAAATCGGGATAGGCGCTGCCGGCGTCGACGAAAGCCACCGCACCGAACGCCTTGCCGATTCGCTGGCGCAGTTCGACGCTGGCCTCGACCACACTCGCGCCGCCCAGCGGGTTGCCATAGGCGTCGAGCGGTCCGGCGGTCTGGTACACGAAGCCGCGCACCGAGCCACCGCCGCCGGCATAGAACAGCTTGTCGGGCGGGATACCGCCGATACTGATGGCGGGCTCCGTACCGAACGAGGCGCGCGTCGCCAGCACGGTGCGGCCGGGTTCGGCCAGGTCCCAGTAATGGCGGCCCGTCAGTCGCAGGATGGTGAACATGTCGCCGCCCGGCCCGGTATCGACCCAGGGCTGCACGTTGAATTCGATGCGGTAGCCGCGCGTCGGGTCGAGGTCGCTGTTGGCCCGATTGTAGAGCACCGTCCCCTGCAGGCCGAGCATCCGATAGCTCTGGGTGACCCCATTGCGGGTGATGTCCGCGATCTCGGCGGCAAAACCGGCGCGGGCCTGCCAGCGTGGCGAGAATGTCCGGTCGAAGCCGCCATAGAAGGTGGCGGCCTTCCTCGTATAGGCCGGGACCACTTCGCGCAGGGCCGCCGCTTCCAGTCTCAGATCCTGTCCCGACAGCCACCAGTCGGGCTTGCGGAAAGCGGCCCGGAACGCAAAGCCCGTGTCGAGAATCGCGTAGCCCTGGCCGATATGGTTGATCTCACCCGATAACCGCAGGCTTTCGGCCTGTCCGAACAGGTTGCGATGGACCCAGAAGCCCTCGATCCCGAACCCGAGCTGGGTTTCGTAGCTCGCGCCGAAGCCGAACGAGCGCTGCAGCCGGTCGGTCAGCTCGGCCTCGATGGGCAGCTCGCCGTTGGCGTCGAGTTCCGTGGCGGGCTTCAATCGCACGGCATTGAAGGTCCCGAGCGAGGTGAGCCTTCCGCGCAGCTCCTCGACCTTGGCCGGCGTGTAGGGCTCGCCCTCCTTGAACGGCACGCGGCGCTGCAGCCACACCGTGTCGACCTGCTTGGTGCCGGTGAAGCGCACCGGCCCCATCCTGGCCAGCGGGCCAGGCTCGGCGACGAAGGTAATCTCGGCCTCGCGCGTGGCATGGTCGACGATGACCTCGCGGTCCTTGATGGCGGCAAGCGCGTATCCCTGCTTGCGCAGGTCGTCCAGCAGCTTGTTCTGGGCGGCGATGATCGCGGCGGCGTCCGCCGGATCGCCGGGCGCGATGCCGAGTTCCGCGCGGTCGATGCCGGGGAGGGATTGCTGGGTCCCGGGCGGCCGGATGGCGATGGAGCCGATCCGAAAGCGCGGGCCCGTATCAATCCTGACCTCGACGGTCGCGGCGTCTGTTTCGGGACGCGTTTCGAGGGCCTCGAGCGCTGAAGCATCGGCGATGGGCTTTCCATCGATCGTCGCGTTGATCGTCGCGTCGTAGAAGCCGCGCGAGCGCAGGGCCGTATTGAACTGGGAGGCGACCGCCTGCGCGCCTTGCAGGATGCCCAACGCGTCACCTGTCAGAGGCTGCTGCTTCTCGAACTCCTGGGACAGTTCCTTGAGATCGGATGACATGCGCTCGTCTCCGGTCACCGTCAGGACAATCCTGCCGCTCCGTGCGACCGCAGCATGCGGCCAAAGGCTGGCGAGGGCCGCCCATCCCGTCAGAATGAGGCAGCATATGCGCGCCCAGCGCGGGAACTCTCGGATTACAAAGGCCATGCCACGCGACACATACAACGCGCGGCGTCGAAAAGGGATGCGCCGCGGTTCCCTGTCCGAGCGCGGCCGGCTGGAGAACGCCTTCGCTTACGGCACGAAACGGGGGTCGAGTTCGGCGTAACGCCGCTGCTGATCGGTGAAGATGACCATGAAGAGCTGCCGGAACAGCTGCTCGATGCGCGGATCGTCGGGGCCCGTCGCCTGTGTCCATGCGGTGGTAAACGACATCGCCCGATCGTTCCGGCAGTAGATCGCATAGACATAGAAGCGGCCGGGCGTACCCGGCTTGAAACGCGCGGGTTCGCCGGCGCAGACCGGGTCGGCATTGAGATTGTTGGCGGGGTCGAACACCAGCACCAGCCGGTAGTCGGGACTGGCCGGCGGAATTGGGCGGTCGTAGGTGAAAGTGAGGGCCGGGCGCGGCTTCGCCCGCTGCATCGCCGGCAGCAGGTCGCGGGCGACCACGCCGGGTTCGACGCCGGGGAATGCATTGCCCGCCAGGATCACCGGGAAATTCCTGCCGTCGGTTGCGGCGAAGAAGTCGCGATAGTCGTACTGCGGCGCATAGTAGACGCCGCCGATCGTGGCGGCGACCGCGAGGGCCGGCAGGGCGACGACACCGGCGAGAAGAACGCCGATCCTGGTGGGTAGGCGCATCGGGGACTCCTGGGGGCTGAGCTCCCAACTTGGGGAGCGATCTTCGGCGCAGCAAATCATGCCTTCGTGAACCTGGCACCCTCGTTGGCCCGCCGGGAGCTCAAGCAATCGGTCAGGTAGAGGTGCGTCTTGAGGTTCGACGTGAAGATGAAGAATCGCGTAATATTGCTGTGCGAATGGCTGAACTGCACTCTGTTAGTATCCATTTTTTATTAATTATTTCAAATAGTTATGGATTGAATTTAAAGCAAGATAGCCGCCCGTGCGGCATTTTCTGTTTTTCAGATTTCATGCGACACATGAAGCTGAAATCTTCTGGAGGACAGTTCAATGGCATCGCCGCTTTTCGACCTTACCGGCAAGGTCGCCGTCGTCACCGGCTCGAGCAAGGGCATCGGCAAGTCGATCGCGCTCCATCTCGCGCTGCAGGGTGCCAAGGTCGTGGTCTCGAGCCGCAAGGCACCGGCCTGCGAGGAGGCGGCGGCCGAGATCAAGGCAGCCGGCGGCGAGGCTATCGTCATCCCCTGCAATATCTCCGACAAGGCACAGTGCGAGAACCTGATCACCGAGACCCGCAAGCAGCTCGGCCCGGTGGACATCCTGGTCTGCAATGCCGCCTCGAACCCCTATTACGGGCCGAACGAGAAGCTGCCCGACGACGTGTTCATGAAGGTGATGCACAACAACATCCTGTCGAGCATGTGGCTGATCAACTTCTGCCTGCCCGACATGCGCGCCAAGAAGGACGGTTCGATCATCATCGTCTCGTCGATCGGCGGCGTGCGCGGCACCCCCGTGATCGGCGCGTACGGCATCTCCAAGGCCGCCGACATGCAGCTCGCGCGCAACCTCGCGGTCGAGTACGGCAAGGACAATATTCGCGTGAACACGATCGCCCCCGGGCTGGTGAAGACCGACTTCGCCAAGGCGCTGTGGGATGATCCGAAGTACCTCGCGGTCCGTCTCAAGGGCGCGCCGCTCGGCCGTATCGGCGAGCCGGACGATATCGGCGGCATCGCGGTGATGCTGGCCGGCAAGGCCGGCGCCTTCATCACCGGCCAGACCATCATCGCCGACGCGGGCGTCACCATCGGCAGCGGCGGCTAGGAGGGCCCAAAGGCACGCGGCCGCCGACGACCGGGCCGCGAACAAGGGAGGAAACAATGAAGCGCGCAAGCGTTCTCGTAAGCGTCCTCGGTACCCTCGGCGTCCTGCTCGCAACGGCCGCCGGGGCTCAGTCCTACCCAACGAAACCGGTGCGCATCGTGGCGCCGTTCCCGCCGGGCGGCGTCGCCGACGTGCTTGCCCGGGCGATCCAGCCCGGGCTGCAGGAGGCGCTGGGCCAGCAGGTCGTCATCGACAACAAGCCCGGCGCCGGTGGCAATATCGGCGCCGAGATCGTCGCCAAGGCCGAGCCCGACGGCTATACGCTGCTGCTGGCTTCGGCCGGCATCCTGACGATCAATGAGTTCCTCTACTCGAAGATGCCGTTCGACACGGCGGCGGCCTTTTCGCCGATCACCGTGGTGGGCGACATGCCCAACATCGTCGTGGTCAACCCGAAGACGGCGATCAACACGCTGAAGGAGCTGATCGACCAGGCGAAGAGCCTGCCGGGCAAGCTGAACTTCGGCTCGGCCGGGAACGGCACCACGACG
Organism: uncultured Reyranella sp.; assembly: GCF_945957355.1. GTDB lineage: Bacteria > Pseudomonadota > Alphaproteobacteria > Reyranellales > Reyranellaceae > Reyranella. The sequence goes on from NZ_CAMFKM010000016.1 coordinate 63,300, forward strand.
CACCTCGCCATCGTTCTGCTGGAGCAGGCGGCCGGCATCCGCCTGGCCCATGTGCCCTACAAGGGGGCGGCGCCCGCTGTGCAGGACCTCGTCGCGGGTCAGATTAACGGGCTGGTCGACAATCCGCCGCTGGTCGTGGGCCACATCAAGAGCGGGGCGATCAAGGCGCTGGCCTGGGCGGCGCCGCACCGCATGGCCATCCTGCCCAACGTGCCGACCGCGGCCGAGGCGGGCCTGCCGGGCTTCGAGGCTTCCTCCTGGTTCGCCTTGATCGCGCCGGCCGGGACGCCGAAGGAGATCGTGGCCCGGCTCAACGCCGAAACAGTGAAGATCCTGCGGGACCCGAAGATGGTGCAGATCTTTGCCGACAAGGGCGTCCGGCTGGTCGGCAACTCAGTCGCGGAGTTCGAGGCCTTCATTCCCAAGGAACGGGCGCGCTGGGCCGACATCGTGAAGGTGTCCGGCGTGAAGCTGGAATAGCGTGGAGACAAACATGAGCCTCTACCAGGTGCAGAAGCTGATCTATCAGCTGAACCGCGATCCTCGCACGCGCCAGCGCTATGCGGATGAGCGCGATACCGTGCTCGCTGACTACGATCTCACGCACGAAGAGATCGGCGCGCTGCAGAGGCCCGATATCGGGCTTCTCTACGTGTTGGGCGTAAACGGCCAGCTGCTGATGCACTTCGCGGCACTGCACCGCATCGAGTGGACCGACTATCTCGAACGGATGCGGGAGGGGCTGCGGCAGCACGGACCTGTGCGCGAGGGCGTCTACGCCGTGACCGGATACGAAGGCGTCGAAGCGCACGAGGCCCGCCTCAGGGCAGAACGGGAGACTCGCTGATGCCTTTGGTCTATTGCGGCGCCTGCAGCCACGCCCCCGGCATGACCGGCCGCGCCGAGCGCGCCGACACCCAGACACGGCAGGCGCTGGAGGGCGCGTTCCGCCGCATGGGCGACGATATACGCGCCACCAGGCCCGATGCGCTGGTGGTGATCGCGGCCGAGCACTTTGCCAACTTCTTCATGAACAACATGCCGGCCTTCGCCATCGGTATGGCCGACAGTTACGAGGGGCCGATCGAGGATGAAGCCTTCCTGCGCATCAGGCGCACGACCGTGCCCGGCAACAAGGCCCTGTCGCGCCGGCTGATCGAGAAGGTGATGCAGACGGTCGACGTGGCCTATGCCGAGGAATGGAAGTTCGACCACGGCATCTCGGTCCCGCTGCACTTCCTCACCCCCGACTACGACCTGCCGATCGTGCCGGCCAACATCAACTGTCAGGGTCCGCCGCTCGCCCCGCTCGCGCGGGCCTGGGCCTTCGGCGAGGCGCTGCGAAATGCGGCCGACTCCGTGCCCGAGCGCATTGCCCTGATCGGCACCGGCGGCCTCTCGCATTGGCCGGCCACGCCCGACTCTGGAAAGATCAACCAGGAATGGGACCGCGAATTCCTGCGCCGCTGGTCGGCAAACGACCGCGAGGCGCTGCTCTCCTATACCGATGCGGAGACCTATCGGGAGGCCGGGCAGGGCGGTTTCGAGATCAGGACGTTCATTGCGGCTGCCGCCGCTGCAAAGGGGGCGAGAGGAACGATCGATTTCTGCGAGCCGGTCCCGATCTTCGCGGTGAGCTGCACGCTCGCCAGCTTCAAATTGCCCGGTATCTGACCCGAACGGCTACGGCTTCTTCTTGAACGTCACGACCAGCACGTCGCGATAGGCGGGCTGCGCCGGGTTTTCCGGCTCGACCGGGGTCACGCCGTGATAGCAGCGGGAATCGTCGACGAGCGCGGCGTCGAGCGGGTCGGTGAGGGTGAAGCTGCCCAGCGCGCGCTTGTCGAGGTCGTGCACCGTGGTGGTGCCGCTGGCGATGTTGCGGCGGTTGATCAACAGCACCAGCACATAGTCGACGCCGTCTCGGTGCATGCCCTCGGGCGTCGGCTTGCCGGCCTCGCCAGTCTTGGCCTCGATGCGGAACTGGTGGACCTCGATGTGCCATTTCTTCGCCTCGGGTACGAGGCGACCGAACAGGGCACGGCAATATTCGAGGATGGTGCGCATCGAGGCGCCGCTGCCGATCTCCTCGGTCACCGGCTTGAACCAGCGCTCGATGCCGCCGTTCAGGGTATTGTAGTCTAGGGTCTGGTAATGCGCCTGGTGAGGGGCGCGCACGATGGCACCCTGGCGCTCCGCCGCGTAGACGCCGAAGCGGCGCTTCCGGTAGCGGCCGCCATCGCCCATGTAGGTATCGACTTCGAGATCGTTCCAGCTCTCGGCGAAGGCCGGCCAGTCGGCCAGCGACCCGAAGCGGGCGAGGGCCGTCCGCATGTCGGAGGCTTCCACGAAGGCATAACCCGCCCGCTCGACGGCGGCGCGGATGCCTGATGCGTTCTGCAGGCCGGTACCGATCTCACTCATGTTGGTTACCTTAGCATTACGGTGCCATCATTCCGCATCTGAGGCGCATGAAGGTTTCTAGGGATTGGCGCAGCGCTTCCAGATAGCCGCCCGCGCGGGGTAGGGGCGCCGACAGGGAGATCGACTGATGCCTTATGCGACGACGGATGACGGCGTGAAGCTCTACTTCGAGGAGACGGGAGCGGGCGCGCCGATCGTGTTCGTGCACGAGTTCGCCGCCGACCACCGCTCGTGGGAAATGCAGATGCGCCACTTCGGGCAACGCTATCGCTGCATCACCTACGGCGCGCGCGGCTATCCGCCGTCTGACGTGCCGGAGAAGCCCGAGAGCTACAGCCAGAACCGCGCGACCGACGACATCCTGACGGTGATGGATCACCTCAAGATCGACAAGGCGCATGTTGTCGGGCTGTCGATGGGCGGTTTCGCCAGCCTGCATTTCGGCTTCCGCCATCCGACGCGGGCACGCTCGCTGGTCGTCGCCGGCGTCGGCTACGGTGCGGAGAAGCACGAGACGGCGAAGTTCAAGGCCGAGGTCGGCATCGTCGCCCACTCTCTGAAGGAAGAGGGCATGGCGGCCTTTGCGGAGAAGTATGCCTACGGTCCGACCCGCGTTCAGTTCGAGAACAAGGACCCGCGCGGCTTCGCCGAGTTCAAGGCGGCGCTGGCCGAGCATTCGGCACTGGGGTCGGCCAACACCCAGCTCGGGTGCCAGGGCGAGCGGCCCTCGCTCTACGATCTGGTCGACAAGATGCGGTCGATGACGGTGCCGATTCTGGTGCTGACCGGCGACGAGGATTGGCCCTGCCTCGCTCCCTCGATGCTGATGAAGCGCGAGATCCCGACCGCGGCGCTGGCGGTGATGCCGAACTGCGGCCACACGATCAACCTCGAGGATCCCGACCAGTTCAACCGCATCGTCGGTGACTTCATCGTCCGGGTCGAAGCGGGCCGCTGGCCCAAGCGCGACCCGCGCGCGATCTCGGGGTCGATCACGGGGATGAAGAGATAGTTCATACCTTAGTGGAGGGGCGCGGGCTCTCGCGCCTCTGAAGGCGCTGCCGCCCGCCGGCGCGTGTGAACGCGCCTACGCCGTCAGCCCGCCATCGCACACGAACTCCGACCCCGTCGAAAAGGTCGACTCATCCGACAGCAGGAAGAGGATCATGTACGCTACCTCGTCGGCCTGGCCGAGGCGGCCGAGCGGGTGGAGCTCTTCCAACGCCTGGCGGCCGCTCATGTTGCCGACGGTGGTGTCGAGCCGGGGCGCGATCATCGGTGTGTCGATGTAGCCAGGGTGCACGGAGTTGCAGCGGATATTGTACTTCTGCTGCGCACAGTGCAGCGCCACGTTCTTGGTGAGAGTGCGCACCGCGCCCTTCGAGGCGCAGTAGGCCATGGCGTAGGACGAGCCACGCAGGCCCAGCACCGAGGAGATGTTGACGATCGAGCCGCCGCCCGATTCCTTCATCGCCGGGATAGCATGCTTGCAGCCGAGGAACGTGCCCAGCGAGTTGATGTCGTTGACCCTGCGATATTCCGCCAGGGTGCAGTCCTCGATCGAGTTGCGCACGCCGACGCCGGCCGCGTTCAGCAGCCCGTGCAGCGCGCCGAACGTCTCGACGGTGGCGGTGACGGCGGCCTGCCAGCTCTCCTCCTGAACGACGTCGAGCGGCACGAAATGCGCTGCGTCACCGAGTTCTGCTGCCAGGGCGCGGCCCTTGGCTTCATCGCGGTCGGCCAGTACGGCCTTGCCGCCCTCGCGCACGATCATGCGGGCCGTCGCCGCACCGATGCCCGACGCGCCGCCGCTCAGCAGGACGACCTTGTTCTCAAGACGGGGCAAGGAGGGACCTCCTCATGAGTCCGGCGGTGACGCCGCCGTCGGAGGTGAACTCCGCGCCGGTGACGAAGGAGGAGCGGTCCGAGGCAAGCCACAGGACGAGCTCGCCCAGGTCCTGCGGTTCGGCCATGCGGCCGATCGGATGGCGGGCGCCCAGGAAGGCCTTGCCCTGCTCGCGGCCGACCGCCTGCCAGAGCGGGTTGAAGATCGCCGTGTCGACGCCGCCTGGATGAACGGAATTGCAGCGGATCCCGTATTTCTGTTCGGCGCAGTAGAGGGCCACACTCTTGCTCAACAGCCGCACCGCGCCCTTGCTGGCGGTATAGGCGGTGGGGCCGGCGCCGCCGACCAGGCCGGCGATCGAGGAGATATTGACGATCGAGCCCGAGGGTTCGGTCTTGCCCGCACCGAGATGCTTCATGCCCTGGATGGCGTACTTGCAACCGAGGAATACGCCTTCGGAATTGATCGCCTGCACTCGCTGCCAGTTCTCGACGGTCGTGGTCTCCGGATTGCCGGGGCCGCCGGAGATCCCGGCATTGTTGACCAAGATGTCGAGCCGACCTTCGCGCTCGAGGATATCGGCCAGCAGGGACTGCCAGGACTCCTCCGATGCAACGTCGTGCGTCACGAAACGGCCGGCCTGCGTCTCTTTCGAACCCTCGGCCAGGTCGGCCACGATCACGACCGCACCCGCCGCGGCGAGCAAGGCGGCCGAGGCGGCGCCGATACCCGAACCGCCGCCTGTGACGACCGCCACTCTCCCGGAAAGTTCATCACTCATATCGACGCGACCATAGCGGCTAAACGCGCGGTGCGTTAGCGTGTCGTCGGGAGGTTTTCATGGCGAAGTTGACGCATGTTCTCGGGTTGATGACTGCGCCGCTTGTCGTGGCGGCGTGCACACAGACTGCAGGCGGTCCGCCGCCGGGCATGACGGCCGCGCAGGGCGCGGCCTATTGCGCGAAGCTCACGACGGTCTACAGCGAGTATGTCGCCGGCCTCGCCACGTCGATGGGCGGCGTGGGCAGGGGCGGCGGCCAGTCCGACATCGACGCACGTGTCGCGGTGGCCCAGTGCCAGGACGGCAATACCGCCGCGGGCATTCCCGTGCTGCAGCGGGAGCTGCGCAACAACAAGGTCGAGGTGCCGCCGCCGTGAGGACTCTCTTGCACATGACACGATTCGTTGGCCTTGCGGCGGTGCCGCTGCTCGCGGCAGCCTGCACCCAGACGGCGAGCGGTCCGCCCCCAGGGATGACGGCGGCCCAGGCCGCCGCCTATTGCAGCAAGCTCAGCTGGGCTTATGGCGAGTATGTCGCGAGCGGCATGGGAGACAGCGCCGGCGACAACGACGACACCGACGCCGACATCAATGCACGCCTGGCGATCGCCCAGTGCCATGAGGGCCAGACTGGCGCCGCGATCCCGGTGTTGCAGCAGGAACTCCGCCGCAACAAGGTGCCGGTGCCCCCGGTCTGACACGCGGCGGCGGCTCAAGAAAAGAAAACCCGGACGGGCGACCGTCCGGGTTTTGCATCTGTGGCAGGAGCCGGGGCTAGAAGCCCAGGCCTTCCTTGATGACGACCCAGCGGCCGTTCTTGACCTGCTGCACCTGCGTGATGGTGTTCGCGAGATGGTTGGTCTTGGAGAACTTGCTCGGCGGCGAGCTGAAGATGTCGAGGTACGGGTTTCCCGACTCGAGCGCGTCGAGCATCTTCTGGCCCGTAAGGTCCTTGCCCGCCAGCTTGGCATAGTGCGCGAACGTCATGACGGCGTTATAGCCGATGACGGACTGCGTGTTCGCGTCGGTCCCGAACATCTTCTTGTATGCCTCGACCCAGTCCTTGACCTTGCCCTTGGCGGTGTCGGCATAGGGGGTCTCGAAGGCGCCGGCGGCATAGAAGCCCTCGACCACGTCCTTGCCGAGCGTGATCGTGTCGGGAATGTTGGTCGGCGTCGCGCCGAGGAAGGTGACGTCCCAGCCGAGCTTCTTCGCTTCGGCGATGGCGCCGATCGTCTCGCGCAGGATGGTGCCCAGCACGACGAGGTCGCAGCCGTCGGCCTTCATCTTGGCGATCTGGGCGCTGAAATCGGACGCGCCGCGCTTGTAGGTGGTGATCGAGGCGGGCTTCAGCTTCATGGCGTCGAGCTGCTGGGTGAAGCCGTCGAGCACGTTCTTGCCGTATTCGTCGTCCTGGTACATCAGGCAGGGCTTGGTCGGCTTCTTCCACTCGACCATGTACTTCACTGCCGCGCGGGTACTTTCCACATAGGGCAGGAGGTTGCTGAACTTCAGCCGCTCCTGAGGTTTGCCGGCGTCGAACTTGTAGGTGAATTCGGCCGCTGTCAGCGGGAAGAGCTGCAGCACGCCCGCGTCGAACAGGATGTCCTGCGCGGCGATCACCGGCGCTGAGCCCATGCCGCCGATCATGGCGAACACCTTGTCCTTCTCGATCATCTTCTGGCTGGCGAGCACGGCCTTCTTCGGGTCGTAGGCGCTGTCCTCGATGATCAGCTTCAGCTTGCGGCCGTTGATCCCGCCCGCCGCGTTGATTTCCTCGACGGCGAGCTTCATGCCGTTGGCGACGGGAACGCCCCAGGTCTTGATGGGGCCGGAGAGATCCTGATGCGTGCCGATGACGATCTCTGTCGGCGTGATGCCCTGGTTGGTGACCTTGGTCTGCGCGAGAGCCGGCATGGCCGCCAGCGTCGTCGTGCAGGCAAGCGTCACCGCGAATGCCTTGAGATGCATTGTCCGTTTCCTCCACTGCTGCGCTCTTTGTTCCTCAGGCGGGCGGCGCGCACGACCCGCTCCGTCGTCGCTTTGCGCGACTTGTGCGGAATTAGATCAGTTTCGCGGCAATTATGCACGGCGAAACGAAGGATTCCGGCAGGCAAAAGAAAAGGCCCGGGGGGCGCCCGGGCCTGATCCGACGAGAAGGAAGGGAGTCAGTTCTTGAGGTCGCGCTTCAGGACGACCCAGCGCCCGTCCTTGACCTGCTGCAGAAGGTAGACCGTGGCCGAGAGATGCTCGGTCGGCGAGAACTTCACCGGCGGCGAGTTGAAGATGTCCTGGAATACGTCACCCGACTCCATGGCCGCCAGGAACTTGGCGCCAGTCAGGTCCTTGCCCGCCAGCTTGGCGTAGTGGGCGAAGGTCATGACCTCATTGTAGCCCAGCGCCGACTGGGTGTTCGGCTCCATGTTGTAGAGCTTGTAATAGGCCTCCGCCCATTCCTTGGCCTTGCCGGTCGAGGTGTCCCGATAGGGGATTTCCATGCCACCCACGGCATAGAAGCCTTCGGTCACGTCCTTGCCGAGCGCGGGGACCTCGACCACGTTGGCCGCGGTGCTGCCGAAATAGATCGGCGCGAAGCCGATCTTGCGGCCCTCTGCCATGACGCCGACGGTCTCGCGAACGATGGTGCCGAGCACGACGAGGTCGCAGCCGTCCGACTTCATCTTCGCGACTTGCGAGGAGAAGTCCGAGGCACCGCGCTTGTAGCTGGTGACCGAGGCAGCGGTCAGCTTGGCGTCCTTGACGGCCTGATTGAAGCCATCGAGCACGTTCTTGCCGAACTCATCGTCTTGGTAGATCACGCAGGGCTTCTTGCTGCCCTTCTCCTGCATCAGGTGGCGGGCGCCGGCGCGCACGCTCTCGGTGTAGGGCGGCACGTTGTTGAACTTCAGCCGGTCCTGCGGGTTCTTAGGGTCCATCTTGTAGGTGAACTCGGCCGAGGTGACCGGGAACAGCTGCGGGATGCCGGCCTCGAGCAGGATGTCCTGCGCGGCCAGCACGGTGGGCGAGCCCAGCGGCGCCAGCATGGCGAAGATCTTGTCCTTCTCGACCAGCTTCTGCGTCGCGAGGACGGCGCGCTTGGGATCGTAGCCCACGTCCTCGACGATTAGCTTCAGCTTGCGGCCGTTGATGCCGCCCGCCGCATTGACCTCGTCGACGGCCATCTTCATGCCGTTGGTGACGGGCACGCCCCACGACTTGATCGGGCCCGAAAGATCCTGGTGCGTGCCCAGGACGATCTCGGTGGGCGTGATGCCCTGGTTGGTGACCTTGGTCTGCTGCGCCAGCACGGGCAGCGCGGCGAGGCTCAACACACCGCCCAACAAGGCGGCCTTTACGCCAAACGTACGCATCACTTCGATTCCTCCACTAGGTTTACTCGTTCCCCGTTTCTTGACCGCGAGCCACCCCGCTCAGGCAGCCTGCGGGCGGTACATCGCGTCGATCTGGTCCTTGTACTTGGTGTTCACGAAGGAGCGCTTGAGCTTCATGGTGGGCGTCAGCTCCTCGTCCTCGGGCGTCAGTTGCTGCTCGATGAGGTAGAAGCGCTTGATCGTCTCGACCCGGGCGAAGTTGGTGTTGACCCTCTCGATCTCCGACCAGATCAGGTCCTGCACTTCCTTGGCGCGGCACAGGCTGGTGTAGTTGGTGAACGGTACGTCGATGTCCTGGGCGAATTTCTCGACCGTCTCGCGCTCGATCATGACGAGGCAGGTGAGATAGGCGCGCTTGTCGCCGATCACGACGGCGTCGCTGATGTAGGGCGACGCCTTGAGCAGGTTCTCGATCTCCGACGGCGTGATGTTCTTGCCGCCCGCCGTGATGATGATGTCCTTCATCCGGTCGGTAATCTTGACGTAGCCTTCCTCGTCGATCAGGCCGACGTCGCCGGTGTGCAGCCAGCCATCCTTGTCGACCGTCTCGGCGGTCTTCTCGGGCTGGTTCAGGTAGCCCATGAACACCATGTCGCCCTTGATCAGGATCTCACCGGCCGGCGAGATCGCGACCTGGCCGTAGGGTACCGACTTGCCGACCGTGCCGAGCTTGATGCCGTTCGCGGGCATCGCGGTCGCCAGGCCGCAATTTTCCGTCTGCCCGTAGACCTCGTACATGTCGAGGCCGAGCGCCAGATACCAGCGGATCAGCTCCGGCGAGATCGGCGCGGCTCCCGTAAACAGCCAGCGGCAGCGGTCGAGGCCGATCATGCGGCGGATATTCTTCAACACCAGCCAGTAGGCGACCTGGAAGCGCAGCTTCTCGAGCGCGGTCGGCGCACGCCGCGCCAGCCGCGCATCGGCGATGGCGAGGCCGGCCGAGAGCGCGCGCCGGTACGCCCATTGCTGCAGCGGTGTCGCATCCTTCAGGGCGATCGTGATGCCGGCGTAGAACTTCTCCCAGACGCGCGGCACGGCACCGAACAGGGTGGGCTGCACCTCGCGGATATTGTCGGGCACCGTCTCGGGGCTCTCGGCGAAGTTGCTGCAGACGCCGGTCGCGACCGAGTAGTAGCTGCCGGCGATGCGCTCGGCGACATGGCAGAGCGGCAGGAAGGCCAGCCGCTCGTCGCCTTCGTACCAGGACAGCGACAGTTCGGGATGCATACAGTTCTGCATCGTGTAGACGACGTTGCGATGGCTGTGCATCGCCCCCTTCGGCGGTCCGGTCGTGCCCGAGGTGTAGACCAGGATGGCGAGATCGTCCGGCTTGCGAGAGGCCACCAGTTCCTCGAACAGCGCGTCCTTGCCCTGACCGTAGTTGCGGCCCGACGCCATGAACTCGTCCAGCGAGACGACCATCGGGTCGTTGAAGGTGCGCAGGCCCTCCATGTCGAACACCACGATCTTGCGCAGGGTGGGACAGCGCCCGCGCACGTCGAGCGCCTTGTCGAGCTGCTCGTCGTCCTCGACGAACAGGACCGACGTCCTCGAATCGTTGATCAGGTATTCAACCTGCTTGGCCGAGTCGGTGGGATAGATGCCGGATGACACGCCGCCCGCGCACAGGATGCCGAAGTCGGCGTAGTTCCATTCCGGCACCGTGTTGGCCAGCACCGAGGCGACGTCTCCCGGCCGGAAACCCATCTCGTGCAGGGCGAAGGTGACGGACTTCGAGCGCTCCAGCCACTGGGTCCAGGAAATCGCATTCCAGATGCCATAGAGCTTCTCGCGCATTGCCGGCCTGTCGCCGCGCGTCTTGCAGGAGAGCACGAAGCTCTTGGGCAGGGTCTCGGCAACCGTCAGCGTCGCTTTGATGGGCATGGCTTCCTCGTTCCCGTCAGCGCCAGTTCTTCTTCTTCTTCCAGCGACGTTCGCCGCGGGCGCTCTCTTCCTTGGCGCCGAGATAGAATTCCTGGATGTCCTTGCTGTTCATCAGCCGCTCGCAGGTATCGTCCATCACGACCCTGCCGACCTCGAGCACGTAGCCGTAATGGGCCGTCTCCAGCGCCATCTTGGCATTCTGCTCGACCAGCAGGATCGACGTGCCTTCCTCGGCGTTGACGCGGCGGATGATGCTGAAGATCTCCTTCACCAGCAGCGGCGAAAGCCCCAGCGAAGGTTCGTCGAGCAGCAGCAGCTTCGGCCGGTTCATCAGCGCGCGACTGATCGCCAGCATCTGCTGCTCGCCGCCCGACAGCGAGCCGGCCGGCTGGTCGATGCGCTCCCTGAGGCGCGGGAAATAGCCGAAGACCTTATCCAGGTCGCGGGCGACGCCGTCGCGGTCCGTGCGCAGGAAGGCGCCCATCGCCAGGTTCTCGCGGATCGAGAGGAAGGGAAAGACCTCGCGGCCTTCCGGCACATGGCTGAGGCCGAGCCGCACGATCTTGTCGGCATCCATGCGCTGGATCGCCTTGCCCTCGAACTCGATCGTGCCCTTGAGCGGGTCGAGGACGCCGGAGATGGTCTTGAGGATCGTCGTCTTGCCGGCGCCGTTTGCGCCCAGCACGGTGATGATCTTGCCGCGCGGCACGGCGAGGCTGACCCCGCGGATGGCCATGATCGGGCCGTAGTAGCTCTCGATGTTCGAGACCTTGAGGATCGGGTCGTCGCTCATGTCCGCTCCTCTCAGGCGCCGAGATAGGCCGCGATGACGTCGGGATGGGCCTGGACTTCGGCCGGCGTGCCGGAGGCCAGCACCTTGCCGTAGTTCAGCGCCAGCACACGGTCGGACACGCGGTTCACCAGGCTCATGTCGTGCTCGACCATCAGTACCGTGACGCCCAGTTCCGTCCGGATGTCGCGGATCCAGAACGACATGTCGTCGGTTTCCTCGACGTTGAGGCCGGAGGAGGGCTCGTCCAGCAGGATCAGCTTCGGCTCCGAGCACAGCGCGCGGGCGACCTCGACCACCTTGCGCACCCCGTAGGGCAGGCCCGCGATCAGCTTCTCGCGATAGGCCTGGAGGTCGAGGAACTCGATCACCTCCTCGACCTTGCGGCGGTGCTCCTTCTCGGCGCGGCGGACGGAGGGCAGGAACAGGACTTCCTGCCAGAGCTGGGTGGTGGCGTGGCAATGCCGCCCGACCAGCAGATTGGCCAGCATGGTGGCGTTTTCGAACAGCTCGATGTTCTGAAAGGTGCGGGCGATGCCGAGCTTGGCGATCTGGTGTGCCGGCACCTCGGTGATGTCTCGCCCCTCGAAGAACAGCTTGCCCGAGGTCGGGTCGTAGAGCCGAGAGATCAGGTTGAAGATCGAGGTCTTGCCGGCGCCGTTGGGGCCGATGATGGTGAAGATCTCACCCTTCTCGACGCTGAAGCTCACGCTGTCGACGGCTTTAAGGCCGCCGAACTGCAGCGAGATGCCGTCGACCGTGAAGAAGCTCATCGGTTGCGCTCCGACTTCACGTAGGTCTTCTGTCGCTTGAAGGTGGCCTTCTTGTAGAGCGGGAACAGCTGGAAGAAGAGCTTCACCTTGAGCCAGCGCCCGTAGAGGCCGTAGGGCTCGAACAGGATGAACATCATGATGATCAGGCCGTAGATCGCGCCCTTGAGGCCGGCGGCCGAGCCGATCGCCGACATAGTGTCGCGCAGCTTCCCGGCACCCTCGGACGACATGCCGAGCGTAGTGGCGAGGCTGGCGCCCAGCACCGGCACGTCGTCCTTCAGGGCCGTCAGGAAGGGATCGACCATGACGATGAAGATCGCGCCCAGCACCGCGCCATGCACCCCGAAGGCGCCGCCGATGATGATCACCATGATGAACTCGATCGAGAGCAGCAGGGTGAACATCTCGGGCGAGATGAAGGACATCTTGTGGGCGAACAGCACGCCCGCCATGCCAGTGAGGGCAGCGCTGATGGCGAAGGACTTCACCTTGTAGCCGGCGAGGTCGATGCCCATGCTCTTGGCCGCGGTCTCGGAGTCGCGGATGGCGATGAAGGCGCGGCCGGTGGGCGAGCGCAGCAGGTTCAGCGCCAGCAGGATCGATCCCACCAGCACCAGCAGGCAAAGGAAATAGAAGGCGTCGCCGTCGCGCGGTATCGGCTGGCCGAGCAGGTCGAGCGTACGGACCCGCATGCCCTCGTTGCCGTGCGTTACCGATTCCCAGCGCGCGAGGATCTCCTCGACGATGAAAGCGAAGGCGATGGTGGCGATCACAAGGTAGATGCCGCTGAGACGCAGCGCCGGGAAGCCGACCATCGCGCCCACGGCGCCGGTGATGATCGCGGCCGCCGGGAAATACACGATGAAGGATATGCCCTGGCTTTGCAGGAAGCCCGCGGTATAGGCGCCGATCGCGAGGAAGGCGGCGTGGCCCAGCGAGGCCTGGCCAGTGAAGCCGGTGAGGATGATCAGCGCCACGCCGACGATGGCGTAGATGAACACGAAGACGATCTGGCTCTGCAGATAGCTGCCGACCAGGTAGGGGAAGGCGATCAGCGCCGCCAGCAGCACGCCATAGGACCACCAGTAGCCGCTGTGCTTCAGGAGGCGGATGTCCTGGTCGTAGTCTGTCTTGAAGACGAAACGCATGGGCTTAGACCTTCTTGCGCATGCTGGGGCCGAACAGCCCATGCGGCCGGACCAGCAGGACGATCAGCAGCACGACATAGGGGGCGACGTCCTTCCAGCCCTGCGGCAGATAGAAGCCGGCCAGGGTCTCGATGACGCCGATGATCAGGCCACCGATCAGCGCGCCGGGGATCGAGCCGAAGCCGCCCAGGACCGCGGCCGGGAAGGCCTTCAGGCCGAGGGCGAGGCCGACGTTGGAATGGATGAATGTGATCGGCGCCAGCAGCACGCCGGCGGTCGCCGCCACCGCGGCGCTGATCGCCCAGATCAGCGAAACGACCCGCTTGACCGGGATGCCCATGTAATAGGCAGCCAGCATGTTCTCCGACGTGGCGCGCATGGCGGTGCCCATCCGCGTGTAGTTGAAAAAGGCGTAGAGCACGGCGCACAGGATGACGGTGGCCACGATCACCGACAGCTTGTCGTGAGCGATGACCAGGTCACCCAGCTTGAAGACACCGGTCGAGAAGGGGGTCTCGATCTTGAGGTCGTCGGTGCCCCAGATCATGCCGGCGACCGAGCGCAGGAAATATCCCAGCCCGATGGTAGCCATGACGATGGAGAATTGCGGATAGCCCAGGATCGGCCGGATCAGTATTCGCTCGGTCGCCATGCCGAAGACTGCCATGGCGCAGACCGCGAACAGGAAGCCCAGCCAGTAGTCGAGGCCCATCAGGCCGATGAAGGTGAAAACGAAGAAGCCGCCCAGCATCATCAGGTCGCCCTGGGCGAAATTCACGACCTCTGTCGCCTTGTAGATGAGGACGAAGCCCAGTGCGATGAGGCCGTAGACACAGCCGAGCGCGATACCGCTCACCAGCTGCTGGATGAAGTCGAGCATTCCCTAACCCTGTCAACCGGCCGTTTGTGGCTTCGCGTTTAACTTGAATCATAAGACATGGCGGCGCGGCGGAGAGTCAATGGATTTTCAGCCGGCGCGCTGTACTGTTGCGCGATCGAACGCTCGTTACCGGAGAAATTCATGTCGCTCGCCGAGCAGGCCATCCCGTCGGGGAGGCCGCCGTCGCCGTTCTATACCGAGGAGCACGAGGCGTTCCGAAGCACCGTGCGGCGCTTCGTCGAGCGCGAGATCATGCCCCATGTCGACCAGTGGGATGAAGCCGAGGAATTCCCGCGCGAACTCTACCGCAAGGCCTCGGCTGCAGGGCTGATGCAGCTGGGATTTCCCGAGGAATATGGCGGCGTTCCGACCGATCCGTTCTTCGGCATCGTCAAGGCCGAGGAGATGGCGCGCCACGGCAGCGGCGGTCTCAATGCCAGCCTCAACAGCCATACGATCGGCTCGCCGCCCATCGCGGCGCTGGGGCCGGAATGGATGAAGCGCAAGGTGCTGCCGGAGGTGCTGGCCGGCGAGAAGATCAGCGCACTCGCCATCACCGAACCCAGCGGCGGCTCTGACGTCGCCAATCTCAAGACCACGGCACGGCGCGAGGGCGACCACTATGTCGTCAACGGCTCCAAGATGTTCATCACCTCGGGCATGCGCGCCGACTACTACACCGTGGCGGTACGCACCGGCGGTCCGGGGGCGGGCGGTGTCTCCCTGTTGCTGATCGAGCGCGAGCGCGAGGGCTTCGGGCGCACCAAGCTGAAGAAGATGGGATGGTGGGCGTCCGATACGGCCCAGCTCTTCTTCGACAATGTGAAGGTCCCGGTCGAGAACCTGATCGGCGAGGAGAATCGCGGTTTCATCGGCATCATGCTGAACTTCAATTCCGAGCGGCTGGGCATGTCGGCCGGCGCCTGCGGCTATGCGAAGGTGTGCCTCGACGAGGCCATCGCCTATGCCCGGGAGCGCCATACGTTCGGCAAGCCGCTGATCGCCAACCAGGTGGTGCGTCACCGGCTGGTCGACATGGCGATGCGGATCAACGCCGTGAAATCGACGCTCGAGCTGCTGGCCTACAGGGTCGGGCAGGGCGAGAAACCGGTCGCGGAGATCTGCATGCTGAAGAACCTTGCGACCTCGACCATGGAATTCTGCGCCAACGAGGCGATGCAGGTCTTCGGCGGCGCGGGCTACCTGCGCGGCGCCAAGGTCGAGCGCATCTATCGCGAGACCAAGGTCATGTCGATCGGTGGCGGCTCGACCGAGATCATGAAGGATCTTGCCGCCCGTCAGATGGGGTTCTAGATGGACAAGGACGCGCGCATCGCGCTCTTCCAGCAATGGTTTTCCGACAACATCCCGCACAACAAGGCGCTGGGCCTGAAGGTGATCGGCGCCTCACGCGGATTCGCCTCGATGCAGCTCGAGTGGCGTGAGGAGCTGGTTGGCAATCCCGAGACCGGCGTGCTGGCGGGCGGTCCGCTCACCGCCATGCTCGACGGCTGCTGCGGGATGTCCGTCGCCACCATGCTGAAGGCGCCGGAGCCCTTCGCGACGCTCGACCTGCGCATCGATTATGTGCGGCCGGCAGAGCCCGGCAAGCCGGTGATCGCCGAGGCCGAGTGCTATCGCATCACCCGGTCGGTAGCCTTCACCCGCGCCTTCGCCCATCACGGCGACGCCAAGGACCCGATCGCGGCCGCTGCCGGAACCTTCATGCTAGGCACCAAGGGCAAGCCGAACCGGCTGCCGTTGGGGGACAAGCCGTGAGCGCGCTTCTCGAACGCCTTGCCGAGGCCCGCAAGGAAGGCAACGTCGCGCGCCTTGCCGAGGCCATCCCCTATGCACGCTGGATGCAGATCGCGCCGGAAAACGGCACCGGCGAGCTGCTGACCCGCATGCGCTATCACCCGGAGCTGATCGGCAACACCTTCCTGCCGGCGATCCATGGCGGCACCCTGGGCGCGATGCTCGAGATGGCGGCGATATTCCATCTCCTGTGGGAGACGGAGACCGAGACGGTGCCGAAGATCGTCAACATCACCGTCGACTACCTGCGCTCGGCACGCCCGGTGGACGTGATCGCCTGCGCCAAGGTCACCAAGCAGGGCCGCCGCATGGTCAACGTCTTCGCCGAAGCCTGGCAGGAGGACAGGTCGCGCCCCGTCGCCACCGCCAACGCGCACTTCCTGGTCAAGTCGGACGCCGATGCCCCGCCGTCACTCTGAATCTCATCCCAGCGGATTGTCCAGGTCGACGCCGTACTGCCTGGCATTCTCGGCCATGTAGTAGTCGCGCCCCTGTACGGGCTCGCCGCGGACCGCAGCGTCGACCATGTCGATGAACGTGTGCCAGCCCATGGCATTCAGCTTCACGAACGAGTCCAGCACCGGCAGGTGTTCCAGGGTGAAGACGGAGCCTCCGGCCGCCGGTGCCAGGGTCAGGATCACGTAGGATTCGGGGTAGGGCGAGGTGGCGTCGCCCGGATTGTACACGTTCCATGTGTAAGCCAGCCGGCCGGGCGGCTGCCATTGCGTGACGACGCCGCGGATGTGGCCGCCCATCAGCGACACGGCGCCACCCACCCTCGGCTCGATCTTGCTGTCGCCATACCAGCCGGGCAGGCGGCTGGGATCCGCCAGATAACCCCACGCCAGTGCCGGCGGGGCGGGGAGGTGCCTCTCGAAGCGCACCATATGCGCATGGGTGAATTGCGCGCCGTCGCTCATGGACTTTCCTGCCTCTTGCCTTAAAGAAAACGCCGCACATGGATTACGAATCACTCAAGACCCCGGCCGACGACGTCGTTCGTGACGGCGCCAGCTTCGAGGCCTACCGGCTTCCAGGCGACTTGATCGATTCACAACACCCGATAATCGTGGCCTACGCAAGGCGCGTGGCGGGCGATGGCAGTGACCAGGAGAAGGCACTGCGTCTTTACTACACCGTGCGCGACGAGCTGCGCTACGATCCCTACAACACGCCGATGAAGCGCGACGCCTATCGGGCCAGCACGACTGTCGCGGCGGGGCACGGATACTGCGTGAACAAGGCGGGCGTCCTGGCCGCGGTCTGCCGGGCCGCCGGCATTCCGGCGCGCCTTGGCTATGCCGACGTGCGCAATCACATGACGACGAAGCGATTGTCGGAGCTGATGGGCAGCGACGTCTTCTACTATCACGGCTACACCGATGTCTGGCTGGGCGGGCGCTGGGTCAAGGCGACGCCAGCCTTCAACCGCGAACTCACCGACAAGTTCGGACTGAAGCCGCTCGACTGGGACGCCGTGGGCGACTCGATCTACCACCCGTTCGACCTCAGCGGCCGCCGCCACATGGAATATCTCGCCTATCGCGGCGTCTTCGCCGACATCCCGTTCGAGGAGATCCGCGGCGCCTTCCGCCACTACTACCCGCGCATGGCGAAGGCGCAGGAGGAGATGGCGCTGGGCGGCGATTTCGGCGCTGAGGGCGCAGCAGAGGCGAAAGCCAAGTGAACCTGACACCGCGGTCGCCCGCCTACATTGCGCTTCTGGTGGCACTGGGCAGCTTCGGCCCGCTCACCATGAGCATCTATACGCCGGTCATGCCGTCGGTCGGGCACGAGCTGCTGGCGACGCCGGAAAACGTGAAGCTGACGCTGACCACCTACATGCTGGGCTTCGCGGTCGGCCAGCTCTTCTACGGTCCGCTCAGCGACCGCTACGGGCGCCGGCCGGTCCTGCTGGGCGGCCTCCTGTTCTTTGCGATCACCAGCTTCGCCTGTTCCTTCGCGCCGTCGATCGGCGGGTTGATCGGGCTGCGCATCCTGCAGGGGCTGGGGGCGGCCTCGGGATCGGTGCTGGGCCGCGCGCTGACGCGCGATGCCTACACGTTCAAGGAAATGCCGCTGGTCATGAGCTGGATCTCGCTCGGCCAGAACATCGCGCCGTCGCTGGCGCCGACGATCGGCGGATTCCTCGGCGAATGGTCGAGCTGGCGGGCGACCTTCTGGTTCGTCGGCGGCTTCGGCACCATCCTGTTCCTGGTGACGCTGGCGGGCCTGCGCGAGACCAACAAGTTCCGCAGCGAGCGGATCGATTTGTCGAGCCTGTTGCGCGGCTCTGGCGAAATGCTGCGCGACCGCCGCTTCCTCGGTCATATCCTGCCGCTGGGCTTTGCCTTTGCTCTCAATTTCGGAATGCTGGCGGGCGTGCCTTTCGTGCTGCAGGAGAGCATGGGTTTCAGTCCGCGTGAGTTCGGCCTGATCGTGCTGCTCTCGGTCGGCGGCTTCACGCTCGGCACCTTCGTGAACAACCGCTTGGTCGGCAGGGTCGCGCCGGTCGACATCATCATGTTCTCGGGCTGGTTTCACGTGGCTGCACTGGTCGGCATGGCGGCTCTTTCGCTGTCCGGTATCGTCACCTGGTGGGCCATCGTCGGCCCGCACATGCTGCTGAGCTTCGGCACCGGCATGATCGTGGCTAACGCCAATGCCGGCGCCGTGGGACTCTATCCGCGCCTGGCCGGCACCGCTTCGTCGCTGGCCGGCCTCGCCCAGATGGGCATGGGCGCCATGGGCACGGTCGCGGTGGCGGCTCTCACCGTCGTCGGCAGTCGCTATGTCGCGATGCCGATGGTGATCGGGCTCACGCCGTTCGCGATCGCGACGGTGCTGAGCGCACGACTGTTGCGCGGTGAGCCGCGCGCCCCGAAACTGGATAATTAGAAGAGGGAGAGAGAAGACGATGACGAACATGCTGAAGGACAAGGTCGTGCTGGTAACCGGCGCGGGCGGCGGCATCGGCCGCGAGATGGCGCTGCTGGCCGCCCGCGAGGGCGCGAAGGTCGTGGTCAACGATCTCGGCGGCGCGGTCGACGGCGAGGGCAGCGGCAGCGCGACGGCGGCCGAGAAGGTCTGCGCCGAGATCGCGGCGGCCGGTGGCCAGGCGGTCCCGAACGGCGACAGCGTGGCCGATCCGGCCGGCGCCGAGCGCATGGTCAAGGCGGCAGTCGAGAATTTCGGCCGCATCGACGGCGTCATCAACAATGCCGGCATCCTGCGCGACCGCATCTTCCATCGCATGAGCCACATGGACTGGAAGATGGTGATCGACGTGCATCTGAACGGCTCGTTCAACACCAGCCGCGCCGCCGCCAACTACTTCAAGGA
Source organism: uncultured Reyranella sp. (assembly GCF_945957355.1). Lineage (GTDB taxonomy): Bacteria > Pseudomonadota > Alphaproteobacteria > Reyranellales > Reyranellaceae > Reyranella. The sequence goes on from NZ_CAMFKM010000016.1 coordinate 82,377, forward strand.
ACAGAAGTCCGGCGCCTTCGTGCACTTCACCTCGACGTCCGGTCTCGTCGGCAACTTCGGCCAGGCCAACTACTCGGCGGCCAAGATGGGCATCATCGGCCTGTCGCGCTCGATCGCGCTCGACATGGCGGCCTTCAACGTCCGCTCCAACTGCATCTCGCCGTTCGCGTGGACGCGCATGATTGGCACGATCCCCGCCGATACCGAGGCCCAGAAGGCGCGCCTGGAGCGCTCCAAGAAGATGACCCCGGCCAAGATCGCGCCGATGGCGGTGTACCTCCTGTCGGACTCGGCCCAGGAGCAGGGCATCACCTCGCAGATCTTCGGCGTGCGCATGAACGAGATCATGCTGTTCAACGCCAACCGTCCGGTACGGTCCGTGCATAACTCCGAAGGCTGGACCCTGGAGGACATTGCCGAGCATGCCGTGCCGTCGATGAAGCCCTACTTCACGGACCTGAAGCGCTCGCCCGAGTACTTCACCTGGGATCCGATCTGAGCATAGAGGACTGACGACGATGGCCGCCGAGCGCATGAAGAACGAGCCCAGGATCGACCCCAAGGAAATCCTGGAAGGTATCGTCGAGTGGATCGAGATCGAGAGCCCGAGCCACGACGCGAAGGCGGTCAATGTCATGGTCGACAAGGTCGAGGGCCAGTTCCGCGACCTTGGCCTCGACCTGGAGCGCACGCCGGGCCGTGACGGCTTCGGCGACATCCTTGAAGCGAAGACCCCGGCCGAGTGGAGCACGGGGCAGGGCAAGGGCATTCTGGTCCTTGCCCATCTCGACACGGTCCACCCGCTCGGGATGAAGGAGACGGAGCTGAAGATCCGCCGGGAAGGCGATAGCGTCTTCGGTCCCGGCATCTACGACATGAAGTCAGGCGGCTACATCGCCTACTACGCGCTGAGGCACCTGATTCGCCAGGGCAAGCGCACGAAGCTGCCCGTCACTTTCCTCTTCGTCCCCGAGGAAGAGGTCGGCAGTCCGACCTCGCGGGCCCGCATCGAGGAAGCGGCGAAGGGCCACAAGTATGCGCTGGTGATGGAGCCCGGCCGCGACGGCGACAAGGTCGTGACGTCGCGCAAGGGAGTCGGCCGGTTTACGCTGACCGCGAAGGGCCGCGCCGCCCATGCCGGGGTGCGCCACGAGGACGGCCGCAGTGCCATCCTGGAGATCGCCCGCCAGATCGTGCGCATCGAAGAGAAGACCGATTATGCCCGCGGCATCACCTGCAACGTCGGCCTGATCCGCGGCGGCTCGGGGGTCAACGTGACGCCGGCCGAATGCTCGATCGACGTCGACCTGCGCGTGCCCAGCATGCAATTGGCCGAGGAAATGACGCACTGGTTCCTGAACCTGGAGCCGATCGGCAAGGACGTCGAGCTCTCGGTCGAAGGCGGCATGAATCGGCCGCCCTACCAGAAGGACGCAGGCATCACCGATCTCTTCCAGAAGGCGCAGGCGATCTATCGCGAGATCGGCAAGGAACTGAACGATGTTCCCCTGACCGGCGGCGGCAGCGACGGCAACTTCACAGCCGCGCTCGGCATCCCGACCCTCGACGGTCTGGGCGCCGACGGCAAGGGCGCCCATGCCGTCACCGAACAGATCTACTATTCGTCGCTGGAGCCGCGCACCTACCTCTGCGCGCGCCTGCTGGAGACGCTGGAGTAGGCGCGCTCCACGGGCCTCAGTACGCCGCCGTAAAGCGCTTGCGGATGTGCTTGGGCTTCTCGATTTCGTTCACGATGGCGACCGCGAAGTCCTCGCGGCTGATGGCGCTCTGGCCGTCCTCGTCCTCGAGCATGTGATCCTTGCCGAGGCGGAACTTCCCGGTCCGCTCGCCCGGCTGGATCGATGTCGGCGGCGAGATCGCCGTCCAGTCGAGGTCCTTCACCTTGCGAATCTCCTCCAGCGCCAGCGACGCGGGCTTGGAGGTCGGCGGTTGGATGCCGCGATCGGCCATGTGATCGAGATGCGTGCGGCCGTCGGCGCGCAGCAGGCTGCCGGCGCCGACCACGAACAGCGCGCGCTTCACGCCGCTGTTGCGCACCGCCTCCAGCACGTGATGGACGCTGGCCTCGTTCCACTTCACCGACGCCACCACGATGTCGTGGCCCTTGAGGATGGCCGCCATGGACACGGCGTCGGTCGTGCTGCCCTGCCGGATGGTCATGCCGGCGCGCGGCTTCAGCTTGGAGGCGTCGCGCGTGATCGCCGTCACGCTATGCTTGCGCGAAAGCGCCTCGTCGAGGACGCGGCTGCCGATATTGCCGGTGGAGCCGATCAGGGCGATGGAGGTCATTGTAGCGTTTCCTTCATGAGATGGCCCAGGGCCGCCACGGTCTCCGCCGGCGCCTCCTGGGGGACGTTGTGGCCGATGCGCGGCAGCATTCGCCGCTCATAGCCGCCGGTGAACTTGTCGGATTGTCCGTCGCGGTCGGAGGCAGGGCCCACACCGTCGGCGGCACCGTGGAGGTTGATGGTGGGCACCGGGATGACCGGTTGCTTGGCGAGCAGCGCCTCGATCGGCTCCAGCAGGGGGTCTCCCTTGGCGTAGCCGTAGCGATGGCGGTACGACTGGATCACCACGTCGACGAAGTCGGGATTGTCGAACGAGGAGGCCGTCCTCCCGAATGTCGCCTCGTCGAATTTCCATTCCGGCGACCACAGGCTCCACAGAAGCCTGCAGATGTCGCGGCGGTTCTTCGTGAGGCCGGCGCGTCCGCGCTCTGTATTGAAATAGTACTGGTACCAGAGGCGGTGCTCCGCGGCGGCGGCGGGTTCCACCGAGGCTGCGATGTTCTGGAGGTTGTATCCGGTGCAGCTCACCAGACAGCGCACGCGCTCGGGCCACAGGGCAGACACGATGCAGGCCGCACGACCGCCCCAGTCGTAGCCTGCGAGCGCGGCACGCTGGATGCGCAGCACGTCCATCAGCTGGAGCAGATCGTGTCCCAGCGCCGCCTGCTCGCCCGATCGCAGCGTGTCCGGCGACAGAAAGCGGGTCGGACCATAGCCCCGCAGGTACGGCACCAGCACACGGTTTCCGTTGGCGGCCAGGGCCGGCGCAACCTCATCATAGGCGCGCACATCGTAGGGGAAGCCGTGCAGCAGGATCACCGGCGCGCCGTCGGGCGGCCCGTGTTCCTCGTAGGTGACGTCGAGAACGTCGGTGCGGATGGATTTGCGTTGCATGTGGTCAACATATACCGGCCCTGCGCCGCCGTTGACAGTCGCGCGTGCCGCGACCAGCCTCCCGGAATGAGCAGGATCGGAAACTTCCTGACCCTGGAGCAGACGCGCAGGCTCGGCGCCAAATCGAACCTCGTCGGGGCACTGCTCGTGCTGCATGCCTGGGCGGTGATCGCCGCCAGCATGGTGCTGTTCGCCTGGTGGCCCAATCCGTTCACCTTTCTGCTGGGCGTGATGGTGATCGGTGGCCGCCAGCTCGGAATTGCCATCCTGATGCATGACGCAGCGCACGGGCTGCTCCTGGCCGACCGGCGCCTCAACGACTGGGTGGGAAGCTGGCTCTGCGCCTTCCCGGTGTTCACCAGCCTGACGCTCTACCGGCCGTATCACTTGCAGCATCACCGGTTCACGCAGCAGGCCGAGGATCCCGATCTCGGTCTGTCGGCCGCCTTCCCGACCAGCCGTGCCAGCCTGCGCCGCAAGATCGTGCGGGACCTGACCGGCCAGACAGCGTTCCTGAGGCGCGGGGAGCAGATCCGTCGTGCGCTGGGGCCGACGGACGCGCCGCCCGCCGGGCAGCTCGGAAACCTGTGGCGCAAGGAGAAGGGCCCGCTGATCGCGAACCTCGTTCTGCTCGCGGGACTTTCGGCCGCCGGATATTGGTGGCTCTACCCGGTGATGTGGCTGCTGCCGCTCGCCACCTGGTACCAACTCGTCAGTCGCATCCGGAACATCGCCGAGCACGCCGTCGTGCCGGACAATGACGATCCGCTGCGCAACACGCGGACCACCTATGCGAACCCCCTGATGAGACTCCTGGTGGCGCCTTATTGGGTCAACTACCACCTCGAGCATCACCTGTTCATGTTCGTGCCGTGCTGGCGCCTGCCACAGGCGCATCGGGCCCTGGTGGACGGCGGCCATCGCCTGTCGATGGAGCTGAAGCCTGGCTATCTGGCCGTGCTCAAGGCCGCGACCGCTGGCGCAAAGGGCGGCGGTCGCAGCCCGGGCGAGCGGAGCCCGCAGCATATCTAGCCTCGCCGCGAACGGACGAAAAAGGCGGCCCCGCGGGACCGCCTTTCTCTGTCTCGTCCTGTTCGACGATAAGCTTACTGAGCCGGGCAGGGATGGATGTTCATCTCGGGGCCGAGGTCGTACGGCGGCGGCACCTGGGCGAGCGACGTGACCTTCGGGTCCATAGCCCAGTCGAAGGCGCGCTTGCCGCGTGAGCAGAATTCCTTGTCGGTCGGCGCGCGCTGTGCCGTACGGTTCGCGATCTCGGTCACGAGTACGTCGGTGTTGAAGCGCTTGCGGCCGGCGATCTGCGAGAGCGAGCGGGCGTTGGTCGCGAACTCGGCGCGGAACTTGCCGACGAAATCGGCATAGACCGTCTCGTAGGCCCGGCGTCCACCCGGACCCTGGCACTGCAGCGTGACGACCTGGAGTTCCTGCTGCACCATGCGTGCCTGTACGATCGCAAGGTCTGCTGCATTGTAGCAGATGGCCCGGATCTGGCCGGCAGGAGGCGACGGCGGAACGGGCGCCTGGTAGTCGGCTGCCGGCGGCTTCACGGGCGCAGCCGCCGTCTTAGTCTGCCCGAGCGTGCAGGCGCCAAGGGCGAGGATGCTCCCCGCAAGAATCGCCGCCTGTGTAAGCCTCTTGATCATCCGCAAACTCCCAACGCCGTTGGCCGGAAACCGCCAGCGGGTACAACAGTTAGCCGCCCGTTTCAAACGCTAATACCAATTGCAGGACCCGGTGCGCCGATTTCCCTCGGTTCTCAGTGTAAAGCTTTGGTGAGCGCACGGTCGAATATCTCCAAACCGAGGTCGATCTCCGCCTCCATCACGGTGAGGGGCGGCGCGATGCGGAATATGCCGAATCCGCCGCGGACGGTGCTGGTCATCATTCCCAGTTCGAGGCAGTTCCGGGCGATCTTCTGGGCAAGATCCGGGTCGGGGGTTCGGGAGCGCCGGTCCTTCACCAGGTCCAGCCCGAGCAGGAGACCGCGTCCGCGCACATCGCCGATGCAGTCGTGACGCTGCTGCAGTGTCTGCAGACCGTCCTTCAGCCGCTTGCCGAGGATTGCCGCGCGCTCCGTGAGGCGATCGCGCAGGATCACCTCGATGACCTTGAGGCCGACGGCGGCGGGCAGGGGATCGGAGGCGTGCGTCGTGTAGAAGAGGAAGCCGCGTTCGGCGGCCACCTCCTCGATCTCCGGCGTCGTCAGCATGGCTGCCAGTGGCAGACCGGCGCCCAGCGTCTTGGAGAGGGTGAGATAGTCCGGCACCACCCCGTCGCGCTCGCAGGCGAACAGGGTGCCGGTGCGGCCGAGTCCCGTCTGCGCCTCGTCGAAGATCAGGTGCATGTCGCGTTCGCGGCATTTTGCGGCCAGCGCCGCCATCCAGCCTTCCGGCGGCTCCAGCACACCGCCCGAACTCAGGATCGGCTCGACGATGCAGGCGGCCAGGGCGCCGCTCGACTGGCGGTCGATCAGCTCGAACCCGAAATCGAGTTCGCTTTGCCAGTCGTAGACGCCGCGATGGTCGATGAAGCGCGAGCGGTAGGCGTCGGGCGCCGGGAGGACGAGGGCGCCGGGCTGCGGCGGGCCGTAACCCTTGCGGCTGGACGAATAGGTCGCCGAGGCCGCCCCGCCGGTGACGCCGTGCCACGACCGGCTCATCGCCACGATCTCGTGACGGCCGGTCACCAGCTTGGCCATGCGCAGGGCCGCCTCGTTCGATTCGCCGCCGGTCGAGACCAGCAGCACGCGGTCGAGTTTCCCGGGCGAAACCTCCGCGATCAGCGCCGCCAGCTCGACGACCGGCCGGGACAGGATCGTGGAATAGAGATGGTCGAGTTCGCCGATATAGCGGCGCGCCACCTCGACGATTTCCCGATGGCTGTGGCCCAGGATGGCGCTCATCTGGCCCGACGTGAAATCGAGGATCTTCCGGCCGTCGGCATCGGTGAAGTAGTTGCCGGCCGCGCTCTCGGCGATCAGCGGCGAGAAGGCGCCGCCATAGCGCACCAGGTGGGCCCGGGCCTTGGCCCAGAAATCGGGGTCGGCGTTCCGGCTCATGCGGCGGTGGCCTCCAGCGCGGCCCTGACCAGCGGCATGCGGTCGTTGCCGAAAAACATGTCGTTGCCGACGAAGATCGTCGGGCTCCCGAAACCGCCGCGGGCGATCAGCTGGTCGGTGTTGGCGCGCAGCCGCGCCTTGCAGGATTCGGTCTCGATGCCGGCGAAGAAGCGCTGGCGCTCGATGCCGGCCTTCAGGGCGATGTCGGCCAGCGTTTCCTCGCGGGACAGGTCGCGATCGTCGCCCCAATAGGCCTCGAAGGCGGCGGTCGCATAGGGGACCAGCTTGTCCTCGTCGAGCGCCACGAAGGCTCCGCGCATGCATTTCACGCTGTTCACCGGGAAGACCGTCGGCGGGAACCTGATGGCGAGCCCGTAGAGGCGGGACCAATCCTGCATGTCCTTCTGCATGTAGGCCTGCTTCAGCGGGTTCGGCTTGGCGCGGCTCTCGTAGACGGTCTGGTTCACGGCATTGAACACGCCGCCGACCAGGATCGGCTTCCAGACGATCTCCGCGCCGGCTTCCCGGGCGAGGGGCTGGATCGCGTGGAAGGCGAGATAGGTCCAAGGGCTGGAACAATCGAAGTAGAAGTCGAGCTGGCGCGCCATTTCGTCCCCCTTGAAGGCCGTTCGCCTTGTCGTTGCCATACATGGCGCGTATCTTGCAAATCCATGACGGTACCGACTGGCCAGTGTAGAGAAATGGGCCCCAAAAAGATCGCCATCGTCGTGCATCAGCAGCATTCGCGGCCCGGACGGGTCGGCGCCCTGCTCGAGAAGCGCGGTTACGAACTTCACAGACTTTGCCCCAATCTGGGCTGCAATCTGCCCGAGGACATGTCCGACTATGCGGGTGTCGTGGTCTTCGGGGGACCGATGTCCGCGAACGATTGCGGTACCCTGGCCGGCATCAAGTGCGAACTCGACTGGATTCCCAAGGTCGTCGATGCCGGCGTTCCGTTCCTCGGCCTCTGCCTCGGCGCCCAGTTGCTGACGCGTGCCGCTGGCGGTCGGGTCGGACCGCATCCCGAAGGGCTGGTCGAGATCGGCTATGTCGATGTCGAGCCAACCGAGGCGGGCCGTGAGTGGTTCAGGGCGCCGATGAAGGTCTATCAGTGGCATCGCGAGGGCATGACCATCCCGGACTGCTGCGAGTTGCTCGCCACCAACGACCGCTATCCCGTGCAAGGTTTTCGCTGCGGCCCCAATGCCTTCGGCTTCCAGTTCCATCCCGAGGTCACACTGGAGATGAAGGGTATCTGGACCCTGAGCGCCGCCGAGCGCCTCAAGATGCCCGGCGCGCAGCAGCGCGGTGTGCATCTGTCCATGCACGCGCTCTACGATCCGCCGCTCGACCGCTGGATCAACGGATTCCTCGACCGTTGGCTGGCAACCGATCAGCGGGTCGCCGCGGCGCCGAAGGCGTTGCACGGCCCCGTCACCGACTTCGCCGCCGCCGCCGACTAGCGGCCGGATAGTCGCGCGCCCGGCCTTGGGCTAGTGTCTCCCGTAAACCAGAGGAGACGCTGAATGATATCGGGTGCGCTGATTTTCGTGCTGGCCGTCGTCCTCGTGGCGCTCGTGCTGGTCTTCGCCGGCGTCAAGACGGTGAACCAGGGCACCAACTGGACGGTCGAGCGGTTCGGCCGCTACACGCGCACCCTGGCGCCCGGTCTGCATTTCATCGTGCCCTTCATCGATACGATCGGCCGCAAGATGAACATGCAGGAGAATGTCTTCGACATTCCGGCGCAGAAGGTGATCACCAAGGACAACGCCACCGTGCAGGTCGATGCCGTGGCCTTCTACCAGGTGATCGACGCTGCCCGCGCTGCCTACGAGGTCCAGAACCTCCAGCTGGCGATTACGAATCTGGTCCTGACCAACATCCGCTCGGTCATGGGCAACATGGCGCTCGACGAGGCCCTGTCGAAGCGCAACGACATCAACAACACGCTGCTGGCGGTGATCGACCAGGCGACCAGCCCTTGGGGCGTCAAGGTGCTGCGCATCGAGGTCAAGGACATCGCGCCTCCCGAGGACATCGTGGTGGCGATGGGGCGGCAGATGAAGGCCGAGCGCGAGAAGCGCGCGACCATCCTCGAGGCCGAGGGCATCCGTGAATCGAGCATCCAGCGGGCCCAGGGCGAGAAGCAGTCGGCGATCCTCACCGCCGAGGGCCGGCGCGAGGCCGCCTTCCGCGACGCCGAAGCGCGCGAGCGCATGGCCGAGGCCGAAGCCAAGGCGACATCGGTCGTGGCACAGGCGATCGCCGGCAACGGCGTGCAGGCGACCAACTACTTCCTTGGCACCAAGTACGTCGAGGCCCTGGCCAAGATGGGCTCCAGCACCAATGCCAAGGTGTTCTTCCTGCCCGTCGAGGCGACCGGCGTGATGGCCTCGATCGCCGGTATCGGCGAGCTCGCCAAGGAAGCGCAGGCGCGCGGCGTCGAGGCCACGCGCTCGCGCGGTTCCGTTCCCAACGCGGGCTGATCCGCCATGTTCAAGCTGGTCTTCTGGTACTGGTGGGCGGTCGCGGCCGTGCTGCTCGTCTTCGAGATGATGCTGCCCGGGGTCGTCTTCCTCTTCCTCGCCATAGGGGCGGCGGCGGCGGGTCTGTTCCTGCTGGTCGTGTCCGACCTGTCGATCGAGCTGCAGCTTCTCACCTTCGCGGTGATCTCGGTCGTCGCGGCCGTCGGCCTGCGCCGGACCCTGCGCCGGCTGCAGCATGCCGACAATCCGCCGACCTCGACGCTCAATGCCCGGGGCGAGGCGCTGGTCGGCCGGGTCATCGTGCTCGACGAGCCGATCCTGAACGGCCGCGGCCGGGTCAGCCTGGGCGACGGAAGCTGGAGCGTGACCGGCCCCGACATGGCGAAGGGCGCCAAGGTGCGCGTGAAGTCCGTGAGCGGCACCGAACTCGCCGTGGAGCCTGCACCCTGAAGCCCCGGCTTGCTTATAGTTAACTATCGAGTTAACTATAGGCCTGTTGCAGGAGGATCGGGATGGAACGGTCTTACGGCTGGGTGATCGTCGGCGCGGGCGCGCTGATGGGCTGCGTCGCGATCGGGGCCCTGTTTTCGCTGGCGGTCTTCCTGCAGCCCATGTCGGAGACGATGGGCTGGTCGCGTACCGGCATTTCGAGCGCCATGACGCTCGATTTCCTGACCATGGGCATCGCGGCCTTTGGCTGGGGGGCTCTCAGCGACAGGTTCGGTCCGCGTATCGTGGTCGTTTCCGGCGCTGTCCTGCTGGGTCTCGGACTGGCGATGGCCAGCCGCGCGACCAGCCTGCTCGAGTTCCAGCTCATCTACGGGATCGTGGTCGGCGTCGCCGCCGGAGCGGTGTTCGCGCCGATGATCGCCACCGTCACCGGCTGGTTCGACAGGCACCGCAGCCTCGCCGTCTCGCTCGTCTCCGCCGGCATGGGTGTGGCGCCGATGACCATCTCGCCCTTCGCGCAGTGGCTCATCTCCGTGCACGATTGGCGGAGCGCAATGTTGACGATCGCCATCGGTGCCTGGGCGCTGCTGGTGCCCGCGGCGCTCCTCGTGCGCGCAGCGCCCGTTCCGGCCGGAGCGTCGCCCGGCCTGCCGGCGGAGGGCGGCGAGGGGATGACCGTGGGCCAGGCGCTGCGCTCGCCGCAGTTCATCGTGCTCTCGCTCACCTTCTTCTTCTGCTGCGCCGCGCATTCGGGTCCGATCTTCCACACTGTGAGCTATGCGCTGGCTTGCGGCCTGCCGGCCATGACGGCCGTCACCATCTACAGCGTCGAAGGGCTGGCGGGCCTCGGCGGTCGCATCCTGTTCGGCCTGCTGGGCGACCGGTTCGGCGCGCGTCGGGTCGTCGTCGCCGGCCTGATGGTTCAGGCGGTTGGTGCCGGCAGCTACTACTTCACGCGCGAAGCCGGCGAGTTCTACGCCGTCGCCATCCTGTTCGGCATGGCCTATGGCGGTGTGATGCCGCTCTATGCCGTGCTCGCCCGCGAGTACTTCCCGATGCGCATCATGGGCACGGTGTTCGGCGGTGCGGCTATGATCTCGAGCCTCGGCATGGCTCTGGGGCCGGCGGTGGGTGGCTGGATCTTCGATACCTTCCGCGGCTATGGCTATCTCTACATCGCTTCGTTCGGCATCGGACTCGCGGCCGTCGCGATCGCGCTGGCCTTCCCTCCGCTGCCGTCGGCGCAAGGCAGGACGGAAACGCAGCCCGCTTGAAGCCGCCGCCACGCGCTCAGCAGTAAGGCTAGATGATCGCGTCGCCGTCCTTCAGGAAGGCTTCGAGCGCCCGTTCGTGCGGCTCGAGGTCGAGGCCCTGCGCGGCGACCCAGTCATCGTTGTAGTAGGTGTGCCCGTATCGTTCGCCACTGTCGCAGATCAGCGACACCAGGGAGCCCGTGCGGCCTTCCGACTTCATGCGCGACGTGAGGATGCACAGCGCCACGAAGTTGGTGCCGGTCGAGCCGCCGACCTTGCGGCCGAGCAGCCGTGACAGGACCCGCATTCCGGCCAGGGACTGGGCGTCGGGCACGCGCATCATGCGATCGATCATGTTAGGCAGGAACGACGGCTCGACCCTGGGGCGTCCGATCCCTTCGATGCGGGAGCCGCGGTCGCAGGTCGCCTGGAGGTTGCCCTTGGCGAAGGCCTCGAAGAAGGCCGAGAACTCCGGATCGGCGACGCAGAGCCGCGTCGCGTAGCGCATGTAGCGGATGTACCGGCCGAGCGTCGCCGTGGTACCACCCGTTCCGGCGCTCATCACGATCCAGGTGGGAACCGGATGCGGCTCGCGGCTCATCTGCTCGAAGATCGATTCGGCGATGTTGTTGTTGCCGCGCCAGTCGGTGGCCCGCTCGGCATAGGTGAACTGGTCAACATAGACTCCGCGCAGCTCGGTCGCGAGCGCCTCGGCGGCGGCGTAGATGCCGCGACCGTCGGCGACGAGGTGGCACTTGCCGTGCTGCCGTTCGATCTCCGCGATCTTCTCCGCCGAGGTCGAGGCGGACATGACGGCATGGAAGGGCAGGCCCAGGAGGCGCGCGAAGTAGGCCTCCGAGATCGCCGTCGACCCCGACGACGCCTCGACGATCGGTGTGTCGTGTCGAATCCGCCCGTTGCAGATACCGTAGAGGAACAGCGACCGCGCCAGCCGGTGCTTGAGGCTGCCGGTGGGATGGGTCGATTCGTCCTTGAGATAGACGTCGATCCCCTCGAGCACCGGCAGGTCGAGCCGCAGCAGGTGCGTGTCGGCCGAGCGGCGCTGGTCGTTGCGGATCAGCTCCAGCGCGCGGCGCGACCATTCGGCATCGTTGTGACGGGCGACCGCCTCGTCGAGAAGCTGAAGGTGCGTCATGATCCGCTCGCCCGTTCCCCCGGTTCGCTCCCGTCAGCCGCCGATGATCTTCTTCTCGATCATGCAGTGGATGCCCTTGTTGCCGTCCACCGTCTGCGTGACGTGCAGGTCGGCTTGCAGGGAGCAGAGCATGTAGGCGTCCTCGGGCTTGAGGCCGGTCTTGGCGGTGATCAGCCGGATCATGTCGCGCAGGGCCTCCTTGGCGGCATCGTCGAGATCCTGGTCGAAGCCGTGGGTGATCCAGTGCGTCGCCGTCTCGGCGCGCGGATTGTTGAGCTTCATGCCCTTGTGCAGCGTAAACTTGAAGGTGCCGCTCAGGCTGGTCTCGAGCGCCGTCAGGTTGACCTCGCCGTCGCCCTGCACGCCATGGCCGTCGCCGGTCGAGAACAGGCCGCCGTCGGCGAAGACCGGGAAATAGACCGTCGTGCCGACCCGGAAATGCTTGTTGTCAATGTTGCCGCCGAAGGCACGCGGCTCGACCGAGCTGCACTGGCCCCATTCCGGCGGCGGGGCGACGCCCATGATGCCGAAAAACGGCTTGAGCTCGATCTCGGTGCCCCACGGCATGGTGCAGACGCCGCGATTGGAATCGATCGGGATGTGGGTCAGGCGGAAGAACGGGAAGTCCTCGGGCAGCGTACCCATCAGGGGCCGCTGCACATTCCAGCCCCAGTTGGTGCGGAACTTGATGTCGAGCACCTCGACCGCCAGCGCGTCGCCGCGTTCCGCGCCTTCGACATGGACAGGCCCGGTCAGGATGTGCCGGCCGATATGCGGCTTCAGCCTGGAGAGGATCTCGCGATGCTCCGGCAGGACGTTGAAGGGCTCACCGGGCAGGATTTCGGCCGCACCGGACACGCAGTGGATCGTGGCCGTGTCGCCCGACTTGATGCGGAGCTGCGGCGGGAGCTGGCTGTCGAAGTAGCCCCAGTGGCAGGTTTCGGGCGAAGAATGCAGCTCGTGGTTGGCCATTTCGATCCTCAATTGTAGTGTCCCGCGCCCGAAGCACATACCGTGCCCGGGGAATCATCTCAAATCGGGCCAGAATCCTCCGTGAACTATCGCCACGGCTATCACGCCGGCAACTTCGCCGACCTGCTGAAGCACACCGCACTTTGCGAGCTGCTGCGCCTGCTGACGGCCAAGGACAAGAAGCTGTTCGTCCTCGACACGCATGCAGGGGCCGGTGGCTACGATCTTGCCAGCGCGCAGGCGCGGCGGACCGGCGAGGCGGAGGCCGGCATCGGGCGCCTGATGGCCGAGAGCCGGACGGGCATGCCGGGCGCCGTCGCGCGGTACCTCGCGGCGGTCCAGGCCTATGACCGCAAGTTCGGGCCGGCGGGCGGCACGCTTCATCGCTATCCCGGCTCACCGCGCCTGGTCCGGGCGGCCCTGCGGCCGGGTGACCGGTTCGTCGCCTGCGAGAAGCATCCCGAGGAGGCGATGCTGCTGAAGCGCGAGTTCGCCGGCGACCGTGCGGTCGAGGTGCGTCAGGCCGATGGCTATCACGCCGTGAAGGCGCTGCTGCCGCCGGTCGAGCGTCGGGCGCTGGTGCTGATCGATCCGCCCTTCGAGGCGACCGATGAGTTCCAGGTGCTGGCGCGCGCGGTTCGCCACGGGCTGCGCCGTTTCGCCACCGGCTGCTACGCGATCTGGTATCCGATCAAGGACGGGGCGCCGGTGTCGGAGTTCATCGCGTCGCTGGACGGTGCGAAGTACCTGAACATGGAGCTGGACCTCGGGCCGCGCACGCCGGACGGCAAGCTCGCGACCTGCGGCCTGGTCGTCGTGAATCCACCGTGGAAGTTCGAGGAGGCAATGCGCGAGGCCCTGCCATGGATCGCGGCCCGGCTGGGGCCCGGTGTCCGCGCGAACTTCTCCGCCTCGCCGGGCAGTCTCCCGGCCCAGACCTGAGGGTCTATTCTTCGTCCGTGCCCTTGTCGGTCTTGCCCGGTCGCCAGCCCCACATTTCGTAGGCGGCCTCCGCAATCCTGGGATCGAGCGCGCGATCCTCGATCTTCACGCCCTTGCCCAGCCTGTCGGCGACGATCTGCAGTCCCTTCAGCCGCGCATGCATCTTCTCGTCGGTGGCGATGACGTGCCATGGCGCGCAATCCGTGTCGGTATGCTCGAGCATGTCGTCGTAGGCGTCGAGGTACTGCTTGCGCCTGGCGATGTTGCGGAAGTCCTCCAGGCCGATCTTGTAGTGCTTGCTGGGCTTTTCCAGCCGCTCGATCATCCGCTTCTTCTGTTCCTCGGCGCTGACATGGACGAGCAGCTTGACGATGTGCACGCCATCGTCGGTCAGCTGTCGCTCGAATTCGTTGATCTCGCGGTAGGCGCGCTTCCACTGGGCCTTGTCGCAAAATCCCTCGATGCGTTCGACGAGGACGCGGCCGTACCAGGTCCGGTCGAAAATCGCCCAGTTGCCGGGGGTCGGCAGCCGGGTCCAGAAGCGCCAGAGATAGTGCCGGCCCTGTTCCTCGGGCGTCGGCGCGCCGATGCGCCAGACCTGAATCGATTTCGGCTCCAGACCGGCCATCATGCGCTCGATCAGGCCGCCCTTGCCGGCGGCATCCCAACCGTCGATGGCGATCATCACGCGCCCGCCGGTCCGCAGATGGTGGATATGCAGGTCGAGCAGCCTCTGCTGCAGTTTCCCGAGCTGGTCTTCGTAGCTCTCTTTGTCGATCGGACTGTCGATCATCTCGATTTTGTCCAGACGCGGCCACTTGCCCATTGAGTCCTCCCGGCCGGATCGTGACAGCGGTACGGCATGGGAGCAATGCAGGGCGATTGACAGCGTTAACCTGCGCGACGACTAATCATCGCCGATGGTCGAAGCGGAACCCACAATTCGTTACACGGAGCGCGCGGGCAAGCCCGTCGTCGAAGTCGGCGGAACCTGGACCGTGTTCAGCGTTCGCGGAATTCGCAAGAAGGCCGAGAAGGCGTTGCAGGCTGCGGGCGCCGGGGCGAAGGGCCCGCACGCCGTCGATGCCAAGGGGCTCGAACGGGTCGACACCGCGGGCGCGATGGAAATCCTGCAACTTGCAGGCTGTGGTGTCGATCCGGAGGTCGAGACCAGGGACCAGGCGCAGGCCGACCTGTTCAAGGTCGTCCGCGAGAACATGTGCGAGGCCCATCCCGACCGTCGCGTCAACTGGCTGGCGCACTGGCTGGAGGAGATCGGGCGCGGCACGATCGATTTCTACAAGCAGATCCTCAACCTCTGCGCTTTCTTCGGCGAAATCCTGGTCGTCTTCGTCGAGGCCCTTCTCCAGCCCAAGCGCTTCCGGCCGAGCGCCGTGGTCAGGCAGATGTACGAGGTCTGGATCCGCGCGCTGGTGATCGTGGGCGTGCTCTGCTTCCTGATCGGTGTCGTCATCGCCTACCAGGGCGTCCAGCAGCTCAAGCAGTTCGGTGCCGAGACCTTCACAGTGGAGGCCGTCGGGATCGGGATGTTTCGCGAACTGGGGCCGCTGCTGACCGCGATCATCGTCGCCGGACGTTCGGGCAGTGCGTTCACCGCCCAGATCGGCACGATGCAGGTTAACCAGGAGGTCGACGCGATGCGCACGATCGGCCTCAATCCCATCGAATGGCTGGTCCTGCCGCGGATCAGCGCCTTGCTGATCTCGATGCCGCTGCTGGCCTTCTGGGGCGACATGGCGGGCTTGCTGGGCGGCGCCGTCGCCTGCACCGTCTATCTGGACTTCACCTTCGTCCAGTTCTTCGACCGGCTGCGCGATACGGTCGGCGCCTGGCATTTCTACACCGGCATGATCAAGGCGCCGGTGTTCGGCATCGTGATCGCCACCATCGGCTGCTTCGAAGGACTTCAGGTCCGCGGAAGTGCCGAGAGCGTGGGCCAGCTCACGACCAAGTCGGTGGTAGAATCGATCTTCTGCGTGATCGTGCTCGATGCCGTGTTCTCCGTCATCTTCCTGCTCGCCGGCGTCTGATGGCCGAAGGAGGGCAGATCGTCGATCACCGCAACGGCCGCGACGTCGTACTGCGCCTGCGGGGAATCCGCACGCAGTTCGGCGACAAGGTGATCCACAACAATCTCGATTTCGACGTATTCCGGGGCGAGATTGTCGGTCTGGTGGGCGGGTCCGGAACCGGCAAATCGGTGCTGTTGAAAACCATCATCGGTCTGAACGAGGCGCGTGAGGGCACGATCGAGATGCTCGGGGTTGACACCGGCACCCTGCACGGCAAGGCCAAGCGCGAGATGCTGGCACGCACGGGCGTCCAGTTCCAGGACGGCGCGCTGTTTTCCTCGTTGAGCGTCACCGAGAACATCATCGTCCCCATCCGCGAGCATGCCCAGCTCGAGGAAGATACGATGCGCGAGATCGCGGCGCTGAAGGTGGCGATGGTCGGTCTGCCGCCCGACACAGGAGAGAAGAAGCCGTCGGAGCTTTCTGGCGGCATGCGCAAGCGCGCCAGCCTGGCGCGCGCCCTGGCGCTCGATGCCGAACTCCTCTTCCTGGACGAGCCGACGGCGGGTCTCGACCCGATCGGCGCGGCCCATTACGACGAACTGGTGAAGGGGCTTTCCCACAGCCTGGGGCTGACCATTCTGATGGTCACCCACGATCTCGACAGCCTGAACGCCGTTTGCGATCGCATCGCGGTGCTTCTCGACAAGCGCGTCGTGGTAGGTACCATGGAGGAACTGTTGGAATACGATCATCCTTGGGTCCGGGAATATTTCCATGGGCCGCGGGGCCGCGCGGCGCGGCAGGAGCGGAAGTAGCGTTCGATGGAAAGAAAATCGCCCTATGTGCTGATCGGCGCGGCGATGATCCTGTTCGTCGCCGCCGTGGCCGGCTTCGTGATCTGGAAGCTGCGCGCCGGCGACCGCACGTCGTATGCCTATTATGATATTCTCTTTTCCGGGGACGTGCAGGGACTGACCCTCGATTCGCCGGTGTTCTATCGTGGCCTGCGCGTCGGCCGGGTCGCCAACATCCAGCTCACCTCGCGCGTCGACACCCAGCGATCCACCGGTCGCGAACGGTTGACGGAGAAGATCGAGGTGACGGTGGCCGTGGACTGGTCGATCGATATCCGCGACCGCTCCTATGCCGTGTTCGAAAAGCCGTTCATCGCCGGGGCGCCCTTCATCCAGATCGTCGGCCGCCTCGACGTCGATCAGGTCAAGCCGAAGAAGAAGCTGGGCGACAAGCCCTATCCGGAGATCCGCGAGGGGGCCTCGTTCCTGCAGGCGACTTCGACCTCCGCGCAGGAGCTACTGACCAAGGCCAGTACCACGGTCGACCGCCTCAACGACCTGCTGAGCCCCGACAATATCGGCGCCGTCACCGACACGCTGCGCAACCTGCAGACGGCAACCAATGCCTTCGCCAAGTCCGACACTGCTATACAGACAACCTTGGCCGAACTGCCGCTGGCCATCGCGGACTTCCGCAAGACCTTTGCTCGTCTGGACGACCTCTCGAGTTCACTGACCCTGATCGCGCAGGAAATCGGGCCGCAGGATGCGGCGACGCGCAAGGCCCTGGCCGGCAAGGAGCCCGGCGAGCTGCGCAAGACGCTGAACGAGACCCGTGCGGCACTGGCCAACATCAACGCCGCCGCCACCCAGCTCAACAAGCTGGTCGCCGACAACAGCCGTCCGATCAAGAATTTCACCGAGACGGGCCTGACCGAGTTCTCGCTGGCGCTTCGCGACCTGCGCCAGCTCACCGCCAATCTCAACGTCATCGCGACACGGCTGGAGCGCGACCCGGCCAACTTCGTGTTCAGCGGCAAGCAGGGATACACGCCGAAATGATCCGTTGCCTGGCCGCCTGTGCGGCCGCTGTTGCTTTTCTGTCGGGTTGCTCGTTCGTCAGTGCCGTCGATTCGGTGGGCGATCCGACCGACCTCTACACCGTCTCGCCCAAGAGTACCTTCGATCCCGATCTGCCTTCGGTCTATTGGCAGCTCGCGGTGGAGGCGCCGGTTGCGGCGGCAAATATCGATACCGGCCGCATCGCCATCGCCATGACGCCCACCTGGGCGGATTACTATGCCAAGGTGGCATGGACCGATCGCGCGCCGCTGATGGTCCAGACCCGGATCGTCGATTCGTTCGAGAACACCCGGAAGATCGTGGCGGTTTCCCGAGAATCCATTGCCTTGCGGGCAAATTACGTGCTGCAGCCGGACCTGCGAAACTTCGAGGCCATGTACTTTTACGGCAAGCCGCCGATCGTAAAGGTCCGCATCATCGCCAAACTGGTGCGCATGCCCGATCGCCAGATCATTGGGGTCGCATCGTTCGAGCGCTGCGTCCGGGCGCGCGCCGACAAAGTGCCCAAGGTCGTCGAGGCCTTCAACCAGGCGTTGGGGAGCGTGATGAAGCAGCTGGTGTCGTGGACGCTCCGGACGCCTCCGCCGCAGCCCCCGAGCGAGTTCGCGCCCTACGACATCGCGCGCTATCGCAATCCGGCGAACGCCGTCATCGACAGCGCCAATTGTCCCAAGGGCGACGACGCGTCGATGGTTCCTTACACCGACGAATAGGGAAGCGAAGCGCGCTCAGGCGCGCTTCTCAACCATCTTCCAGGCGAGATCGGCCATCGCGCGGGCCCGGTTGCCGTACTTGGTCGCTGTCTCCGAAGAGGCGTTGCCGTCGAGGCCGCGCTTGTAGACGCCCTGCACGATGGCGGCGAGGCGGAACAGGGAGAAGGCGAGGTAGAAGGCCCAGGCCGGCACTTCCTTGCGGCCGGTACGGCGAGCGTAGGCCGCGAGATATTCCTGCTCGGTCGGGATGCCGAAAGCCTTCAGGTCCTGGCCCGCATAGCCGCCCGAGGCGCCAAAGCCTTCGCCGAAATGGTACATCATGCAGTTGTAGCCGAGGTCGGCCAGCGGATGGCCGAGCGTCGAGAGTTCCCAATCGAGAACCGCGATGACGCGCGGCTCGGTCGGGTGCACGATCGTGTTGCCGAGGCGATAGTCGCCATGGTTGATGCGCGTCTCGTCGCCCGGCGGGATGTTCTCCGGCAGCCACTTCTTCAGGGCTTCCATCGATTCGATGTCTTCGGTGCGGGCGAGATCGTACTGGCTCGACCAGCGCGCGACCTGACGCTGGATGTACTGGCCCTCGCGCCCGTAGTCGCCGAGGCCGACGGCGCGGTAGTCGACATTGTGCAGCCGCGCCAGCACGTCATTCATCGAATCGAAGATCTTGCCGCGATCGGCCGGCGAGACGCCGGGCATGCGCACGTCGGCGAAGACGCGGCCGGGCAGGAACTGCATGATGTAGAAGGCGGTGCCGATCACCGCATCGTCCTGGCAGAGCGCATAGGGCTTGGGCACTGGCACGTCGGTATGGTCCGCCAGCGCCTTGATCACGCGATATTCGCGGTCGACCTGGTGGGCCGAGGGTAGCAGCTTGCCCGGCGGCTTCTTGCGCAGGACATACTGGTTCCCGCCGCCGTCGGTGACGTGGAAGGTCGGGTTGCTCTGCCCGCCCTCGAACTGCAACACGCTGATCGGGCCGCGATAACCCTCGACATTGGCTTTCATGTAATCGGCGAGCCGGGCTTCGTCGAAGACATGGGCAGGGCGAACGGGCGTGAGATTGTCGGGCAGATTGGACATGGGACTGTTCTAGAACCGTCGTTTCGGAAATTCGAGGCGCGTTTGCTTCAAGGTCCGCAGGGCGGTCAGTTGATGTTGCGCCCCAGGCCTTCCCAGTAGGGTTTGCGCAGTTCGCGCTTCAGGATCTTGCCGGTCGGATTACGCGGCAGGGCGTCGATGAAATCCACCGACTTGGGCAGTTTATAGCCTGCGATCCGTTCGCGGGCCCAGCCGATCAAGTCGCCAGGTGTCACGTCTGCGTCGGCCTTGCACACCACGATGGCCTTCACGGCCTCGCCCCAGCGCTCGTCGGGTACGCCGATCACCGCCACATCGGCGACGGCGGGATGGCCGAACAGCGCGCTTTCGACTTCGGCCGGATAGATGTTCTCACCGCCCGAGACGATCATGTCCTTCACGCGATCGTAGATGAAGAGGTAGCCCTTTTCGTCGAGATAGCCCGCATCGCCGGTGAAGAACCAGTCGCCCTGGATGGCGCGTTTGGTGGCGTCGGGCAGGCGCCAGTAGCCGCGCATGACCTGGGGCGAGCGGATCGCGATCTCGCCGACGCTGCCCGGGGCGACATCGGCGCCGGTATCGTCGACGATGCGCAGTTCGACGCCGACCTGGGCATAGCCGCAGGACAGGAGCTTCCTGGCATCCGAGGGATCGTGATCCTCGGCCGGCAGCAGGGTGATGGCGCCGGTCGTCTCGGTGAGGCCGTAGACCTGCTGGAAGCCGCAGCCGAAGGTCGCCATCGCCTGCTTCAACAACTCCGCCGGGATCGGGGCGGCGCCATAGACGATCAGGCGCAGGCTCGACAGGTCGGTCTCGCGAATCTGCGGCGATTGCACCAGGAACAGGATCATGGCCGGCACAAGCAGCATGACCTCGATGCGGTCCCGCTCGATGATCTCGAGCACGCGGGCAGGCACGAACTCGCGGACGATGTGGTTGGTGGCGCCGGCGAACAGGCCGGCGATCGCCCAGCCCGCGCCGCCGATATGGAACATCGGCAGGCAGACGATGTTCTGCGTGCCGGGTTTCATGAGCCAACTCCGTGTCCATTGCTCGAACATGAAGGCGAAGTTGGCGTTGGTGAGTTCCGCCCCCTTGGGCAGGCCCGTGGTGCCGCTGGTGTAGAACTGCACGGCGGTGTCGTGGGGCCGGGCGGGCAGGTGAGGGTCGGTCTCGGCGTGGCGGTCCCGCCATGCGGCGAAGGCTTCCCAGGTCCCGTGGCGCGGTCCCAGGGTCACGACCTTGCGGACGGTCTTCAACTGGTCGCGGATCTTCTCGACAACCGGGAAATACTCCTCGCCGACGAAGAGAATCTCGGCCTCCGCATCGTTCACGATCTGCAGGACCTCGGGCGGCGCCAGGCGCCAGTTCACCGACACCATCACGGCGCTGGCCTTGGCGACGCCGAACAGCAATTCGAAGAAGACGTCGCTGCTCTTGTCGAGATGGGCGACGCGGACCTGCGGCCTCACGCCCTCGGCGATCAGGCCATTGGCGACGCGGCTCGAGGCGAGATCGAGTGTGCCGTAGGTGGTGGTCCGGCCTTCATAGACGAGCGCCACTGTGTCCGGCCGCACCGCGCCGTGGGCGCGCACGATGTCGGCCAAGCCAACCATCTCGATACTCATAGGACGTTTCCCCTGCGATATTGGCCCGTCCTGTCGGCGTCCGGGCAGGGGCATCCTTCGGTGGTTTTGAAGTGAATTCAAGAGCTTGATCGCCTAGTGTCGCGAGGCCGAAGGAGGCGTATCCAAGGGGTTTCATGGGCAAGCGTATTCTGGTCACGGGCGGGGCGGGTTTCCTCGGTTCGCATCTCTGCGAGCGGCTGCTCGAGGCGGGCCACGACGTGCTGTGCGTCGACAACTATTTCACCGGCAGCAAGGCCAATCTTGTGGCCTGCCTGGACAACCGGCGCTTCGAACTGATGCGCCACGACGTGACCTTCCCGCTCTATGTCGAGGTCGACGAGATCTACAATCTCGCCTGCCCGGCCTCGCCCATCCACTACCAGCACGATCCGGTGCAGACGACCAAGACCAGCGTACATGGCGCCATCAACATGCTGGGGCTGGCCAAGCGGGTACGTGCCAAGATCTTCCAGGCCTCGACCAGCGAGGTCTATGGCGACCCGACGGTACACCCCCAGGTCGAGAGCTACCGCGGCAATGTCAATCCGCTGGGCCCGCGGGCCTGCTACGACGAGGGCAAGCGCTGCGCAGAGACGCTGTTCTTCGACTATCACCGCCAGCACAATCTGCGCATCAAGGTGGCGCGGATCTTCAACACCTACGGGCCGCGCATGCATCCCAACGACGGGCGGGTGGTGTCGAACTTCATCGTGCAGGCGCTGAAGGGCGAGGACATCACGATCTACGGCGACGGCATGCAGACGCGGGCGTTCTGCTACGTCGACGACCTTCTGGACGGCTGGCTGCGGCTGATGGACCACACGCCGGACGACTTCACGGGACCGGTGAACATCGGCAACCCGGTGGAGATGCCGATCCGGCACCTGGCGGAGAAGATCCTGGAGAAGGTCGGGGGGCGGAGCCGGCTGGTGTTCGAGCCGCTGCCGGTCGACGATCCGATGCAGCGCTGCCCGGACATCACCCTGGCGCGCGAGATGCTGAAGTGGGAGCCGAAGGTGGCCCTCGACGACGGCCTCACAAAGACCATCGCTTTCTTCGACGACCTGTTGAAGAGCAACAGGGGCGTCAGCGGTATCGGGCGGTAGCCCATATGCAAAGCGCCGCGAAGCTTCCTTCGCGGCGCATTTGACGTCGTCGATCTGTCGAAAGTCTACTGCGCGGCGAGGGCCTGCTTCGGCAGCGCGTTGACAACCGAGGCCTTGCCCGAGGTCATCTCGTCGTAGATCCACTTGTAGGTCTTCTCCATGCCGTCCTCGAGACGGATGGAAGGGGCCCAGTTCATCAGCTTCTTGATCAGCGTGTTGTCGCTGTTGCGGCCGCGCACGCCCTTGGGCGCGTCGAGCTTATAGCTGCGCTTCAGCTTGATGCCGGCGATCTTCTCGACGATGTCGACCAGCGTGTTGATGCTGACCAACTCGTCGCTTCCGATGTTCAGCGGCTCGATGATGTCGCTCTCCGCGAGCTTGATCGTGCCCTCGGTGCAGTCGTCGATGTACATGAACGAACGTGTCTGCTCGCCGTCGCCCCAGATCTCGATCTCGTGCTTGCCCGAGAGCTTGGCGGCGATGACCTTGCGGCACATGGCGGCCGGGGCCTTTTCGCGGCCGCCGTCATAGGTGCCTTCCGGCCCATAGACGTTGTGGTAGCGGGCCACGCGGGTGGCCATGCCGTAGTCCTCGCGATAGTGGCGAGCCATGCGTTCGCTAAAGAGCTTCTCCCAGCCGTAGCCGTCTTCCGGCAGCGCGGGGTAGGCGTCTTCTTCCTTCAGCGCCGTGACGTTGGCATCGGTCTGCTTGTCACCGTTGTAGACGCAGGCAGAGGACGAATAGAAGAAGCGCGGCACGCCGGCTTCCTTGGCGGCGACCAGCATGTGGGTGCTGATCAGCACCGACAGCATGCACTCGGCCTTGTGGGTCTCGATGAAGCCCATCCCGCCCATGTCGGCAGCCAGGTTGTAGATCATCGAGGCGCCCTTGGCGGCCTTGCGGCAGGGCTCGAGCAGGGCGAGGTCGCCCACCTGGTTCTCGACGCCGGGAATCTTCTGGTACCACTCCTCGAGCGGCTTTACGTCGACGGCCCGGATCTTGGTGTGCCCGCGCTGCTGCAGGACCTTCACCAGATGGCCGCCGATAAAGCCACCGGCGCCGGTCACGACGACGAGATCATTCTTGGACATGCACGAAAGCCTTTCGATCGAAGCGAGGGGTTTTATCCGACTTATCAGCGACTTGCGAGGGCGGCTCCACGCCTCGGGCGAGCACGCGATCGGGGCCCCGGGAGGGGGAAGGGCCGCGCGAGGATGTCCGTTTGCTTGGAAGTGCCGGCCTCGTCAAGCGGTCGCCGCGCCGCATGGGCTGTGCGCGATGTCGAGCCAGGACGCCGCGCCGAAAGCTGCAAGCCTGGTGAAAAAGGTGGTCCGCCGCAAAAATTGATCTATACCAACCACATAGACGCAATTTGCTCGCGATGTCCGACCTGTCCGCATGACCTACATTCTCGGCCTTAATGCCTACCATGCGGATGCCGCTGCTTGCCTCGTGAAGGATGGCGAGCTGGTCGCGGCGGTGGAAGAGGAACGGTTTCGCCGGATCAAGCATTGGGGGGGATTCCCCAGCGAGTCGATCCGCTACTGCCTCGCCGAGGCCGGCATATCGCTGGGTGACGTCGACCATGTGGCGCTCAACAGCGACAACAAGGCCAACCGCTGGCGCAAGCTCGCCTACGCGCTGACCTCAGGCGTCAGCCTGAATTATGTGATGAGCCGGCTGCGCAATCGCGGCGAGCGGGCCGACATTGCAGGCAATCTGAAGCGTCATTTGCCCGACCAGGAGTTTCGCGGTGCGGCGCATGCGGTCGAGCATCACCTCTGCCATCTCGCCTCAGCCTTCCTGGTCTCTCCGTACGAGAGGGCCGTGGCGGTCTCGGTCGACGGGTTCGGCGATTTTTCCTCTGCGGCCTGGGGGGTGGGCGAGGGGGGCACCCTGTCGGTCGATGGCCGGGTCTACTTCCCGCACTCGCTGGGCGTGTTCTACGAAGCGATGACGCAGTTCATCGGCTTCCCGCACTATGGCGACGAGTACAAGGTCATGGGCCTCGCGCCCTACGGCCAGCCGTCCTTCGTCGAGCAGATGAAGCGGATCGTCCGCCTCGGAAACGACGGCACCTTCGCGCTCGACCTGCGCTACTTCCGCCATGCCTCGGGCGAGGGCGCCAACTACCAGGTGAAGGACGGCATTCCGTCGGGTGGTCGCCTGTGGAGCGACGAACTCGCGAAGCTGCTGGGTCCGGCGCGCGATCCCGCCGCACCGCTGGAGGACAAGCACCGCGACATCGCGCGCTCCGCCCAGGTGACCTACGAGAACGCCTTCTTCAACCTGCTCAACGCCCTGCATGCGCGCTACGGCGCCGATGCCGTCGTGCTGGCGGGCGGCTGCGCCTACAATTCGGTGGCCAACGGCAAGGTGCTGGAGCGCACGCCGTTCAGGAAACTTTACGTCCAGTCGGCGGGTGGCGATGCCGGCGGCGCGATCGGTGCGGCGTTCGCGACCTGGCACAGGATCGGCGGCGCCGCCGCCAGGCGTCACTTCGTGATGGACCATGCCTATTGGGGGCCGTCGGCGACGCCGGACGAGATCGCGGCGGCCATCGCCCGGCGACGTGCCGATTTCGACTCGGCGGGCTGCCGCATCGAGCGCATCGCCGACGAGGCGACGCTCTGCCGCCACACGGCGCAGGCCATCTCGGAGGGCAAGGTGATCGGCTGGTTCCAGGGCCGCCTGGAATGGGGGCCGCGGGCGCTGGGCAACCGCTCGATCCTGGGCGACCCGCGCCGCGCCGACATGAAGGACATCCTCAACCTCAAGATCAAGCGGCGGGAATCCTTCCGGCCCTTCGCGCCTTCGATCCTCCGCGAAGCGGTGCCGCAGTGGTTTGAGACCGACGACGACGTGCCGTTCATGATGCAGGTCTTCCGCATCCGCGAGGAGAAGCGGAAGGAGATCCCCGCCGTGACCCATGTCGACGGCACCGGCCGTCTGCAGACCGTCACCTGGTCGGGCAATCCGCGCTACGCCCGGCTGATCTCGGCATTCCGTGATCTCACGGGCGTGCCGATCGTGCTCAACACCAGTTTCAACGAGAACGAGCCGGTGGTCTGCAAGCCCGAGGAGGCGATCGACTGCTTCCTGCGCACAAAGATGGATGTCCTCGTGCTGGGCGACACGCTGATCCAGCGCTAGCCATGCAATTGAGCTATCCTGCCCAAAAGGCATTCGAGCGGGAGACGGCATAGTGCGAGTACTGGTGGCAGGGGGCGCAGGCTATATCGGCTCGCATACGTGCAAGGCGCTCGCCCGGGCCGGCCACCAGCCGATCGTCTACGACAACCTGCACACCGGCCATGCCTGGGCGGTGAAGTGGGGGCCGCTGGTCCAGGGCGACATCAACGATCCCGTGGCGCTCTCTGCCGCTATCCGCGAGCACAGGCCCGAGGCGGTCATCAACTTCGCCGCCCTGGCCTATGTGGGCGAATCGATGGTTCAGCCGATCCGCTACTATCGCAACAACGTTGCCGGCATGATCACGCTGATCGAGGTGATGCGGGCGCACGATGTGGGTTCCATCGTCTTCTCCAGCAGTTGCGCAACCTACGGCGTTCCCGACCGTCTACCGGTCGTCGAAGGTATGCAGCAGCAGCCGATCAACACCTACGGTCGCACCAAGCTGATGGGCGAGCAGATCCTGCGCGACGCCTGTGCCGCGCATGGTCTAGGGGCCATGGCACTGCGCTATTTCAACGCCGGCGGTGCCGATCCCGAGGGCGAACTGGGCGAGGAGCACGATCCCGAGACCCACATCATCCCTCTGGTGCTGCAGGCCGCACACGGAATGCGCGCGGACATCTCCCTCTTCGGCACGGACTACGATACGCCGGACGGGACCTGCGTTCGCGATTATGTCCACGTGACCGACCTTGCGGCAGCCCACGTCGCGGCGCTGACGCGCTGCAAGGCCGGCACCTTCCAGGCCTACAATCTCGGCGCTGGCCACGGCGCCAGCATCAGTGACCTGATCGCGCGGGCGCGGGTGCTCACCGGCCGCGAGATCCGCACCGTCGAGGCGCCCCGCCGCGCCGGCGATCCCCCGATCCTGGTGGCCGACGTGGCGTTGGCCCGGCAGGCACTCGATTGGGCGCCGGCCCACTCCTCGATCGACGACATCATCCGCACCAGCTGGGCCTGGATGACGCAGAGCCGGGCGTGCGCGATGAAGGCAAAGGCCCGCTGAGGCGCCGCGCATGGACCGCGACACCGTCACGCCGCTGCTGATCACCTTCAACGAAATCCAGAACATTGAACGGACATTGGCGAAGCTCGACTGGGCCCGGCGCATCGTCGTGATCGACAGCGGGAGCACCGACGGCACGCTTGAGATAATGTCGAAGGATCCGCGCATCGAGATCGTCCACCGGCCGTTCGACAGCTTCGCCGAGCAGTGCAATTTCGGCCTGACCCACATCCGCACCGACTGGGTCCTGTCGCTTGACGCCGACTACGAGCTGAGCGACGGCCTGGTCTCTGAATTGACGGAGCTTCAACCCGTGGCCGAAGACACGGGCTACAGGGCGGCCTTCGTCTATCGGATCTACGGCCGCCCGCTGCGTGGTACGCTCTATCCGCCGCGCAGCGTGCTTTATCGCGTCGCCGGCGCGCGCTATGAGAACGAGGGCCATGGGCATCGCATCCGCCTGCAGGGGCGAATCTCCGACCTCAGGGGCGTGATCTATCACGACGATCGCAAGCCGTTGTCGCGCTGGTTGGGCTCGCAGCTTAGATATGCAGCGCGCGAGGCGGCCCACCTCCTCGAGACCCCGCGCGAACGGCTGGGCCGGGCTGACCGGATCCGCCTGATGGGCTGGCCCGCGCCGATCCTGGTGCTGGGATACGTTCTGCTTGCCAAGGGCGCCATCCTCGATGGAAGGGCCGGCTGGTTCTACGCCTTTCAGCGCCTGCTTGCTGAAGTCCTGCTGGCGCTCGAGCTGTTGGACAGGCGCCTGTCGGCCCCGGCACGACCCGGTCGAGTTAAACGCTGAGCGGAGAGCCTTCGAGGTCCTTCTCCGTTCCGACGATCATCACGCGCACCGGACCTTTTCCCGCCAGACCGGCGGGCAAGGAGACTTCGAAGCCCCCGACTCCATGGGGCGTCACCTTCTTGAGCCACGGCAGAAACTGATCGGCGTAGCAGCGCTGAACGGCGTGCCCGCCGACCCGGACTTCGATCGTTGCCAACTGGCTGGGATCATGAGCGAGGGCCCAACCCCTGAGGCTCCCGTCTCCCGTACGATACACCTTGCCCCTGGCAAGCCTGGAACTGATGTCGGGGCCGCGACCGCGATGGTCCGTGAAATAGTCGAGGTTGGCCTTCACATGATTGTAGAGGCAGAGATCGTCCTCGTTGAGCGCAAGAATTCGGGTGCGAGTCGCTTGGTCGATTGTGGGTCGAGGAGAACGGCCGGCGCCGTTGTCGTGGCGCATCCGAAGTTCCACGCCAAGGTGCCGGGACAAGGCTCTGACCATGTCCGGCATGAACTCAAACAACCCGACAAAGCCCAGGTGGCGCAGGTCCAATCCGCTCAGCTGCCGGCACTGAACATTGATTTGGTCGCGTGACTCATAGAACTCGGCAAACGAACCGGTGAATCTTTTCTGTCTGACGTGCATCCGATAATTGGACGCGACGCGCTCGACGGGATCGCGCAGGAAAGTGACGACGGATGCCGGGTGAAAGGCTCCGATCCAGTGACGGATGGGATTCTGGCTGCTGACAAGAAAACGCTGAGCCCGAGGTGCCTCAGCCCGCAGCGCGGCGATCTTCTCCGGCGTTTGAAGATCGGACGCAAAGGCATCGATGATGTCGCCGGACACGGTGCCGGCGGTTGCCCTGCCGTCCCGAGCATCCACGGTGGCCCTCTGCGCGCCAATCAGCGTGGCCGTGTCGGCCCCATACTCGAAAATCTTGGTGGCCGTCGGCAGCGACGCTGACAGCATGTGCCGCATCGATGTCCCGGCTGCCTTGGGGATGTGGACGAACACGACATCTTTGATTATCGGATAGAGTTCGGGTCGTGACCCCCCCGCCGCATGACCGACCGCTGCCGAAGAAGCGCGTCTCGCCGGGGCTTTGGGGGTGAACCATCGGGCGGGCCAGAACCTGGGGCTCATCGTCAAAAAGGCTCGGCTCGCTGAAGGTGCATCAATCTGGCCGTTGGCTATTTATCTGGCCAATTGACTAACAATACGCAGGGGCAATTAGAATTGAAAAAGCGCCCCCTGTGCAAATCTCTCTGCATGACGGTCAAGGGAAGGCTGGTGCCGGGTGAGGGGATCGAACCCCCGACCTTCGGTTTACAAAACCGCTGCACTACCGCTGTGCTAACCCGGCTGGCCCAAGGCGGGGGCTTTCATAGCCTCTCCCAAAGCCGTGCGTCCATACACAACGCCAGAGCCCGACGGCCTGATCGCCACACGGCCGGGCCGCGCCACATCTCCGATTGGGTGATTGTATAACCCCGAGGCATTCCGAAATAAGGGGCGCGTGTTGAATATGGGAGCCTGCCGGCTGGCGCTTGTTTTCCGACGAAGCGCTCGCTTCGTCCGGATGCTTTGCGTTCTGTCCCTTGCGCTTGCCAGCGTCCTCCACGTCGCGGGCGACGTTCGGGCAAACAGCATGGAACTGGGGCAGACGACGATCTCGGCGGCTGCGGACGACCTTGGCACGGATGGCGGCTCGACCGCCGAGGCCTGTCATAGCTGTTCCGTTGCACCCTATTTCAACGCTGTATCTCCGATACACGTCGCGGCCGTTTCTGCCGGTGTACCCGAAGGACGCCTTGTCCGGGTGTCCGCTGTTTCGATGCGGGTAGCGGGGCCGCCCCCCAAGAACTGATCTCGTTGCGTTTCGTACGTCGTTCCGGGAATCCGGACGCGACGCGCAGATAGCTGCATTTTCCGGGATCAGGTCATGACATTCCGCGTCGTAGGAGCGCTGTGCGCAGCGCTGCTCCTTGTCACGCATGCGAACGGAGCCTCGTCGCAGACTCCGCCGCAACATCGTCCGTCGAACGGGGGACTCACGCTTCGCCAGGCCTTGCAGCAGGCCGTGAAGGGCAACCCTCGCCTGGACATCGCCGACCGCAACATCGGCATGTCGGAGGGCCGCCGCCAGCAGGCCGGCGCGCTGCCTAATCCGACGATCGGCTTCGAGGTCGACAACTTCGCACCGGGCAATTCGGAGAGCGTCGGCGGGGCCGAGACGACGCTGATGCTGAGCCAACTCATCGAGCTCGGCGGCAAGCGCGACGCGCGCGTGTCCGCGGCTCTCGGCGATGCCGACGCCATGCGGTGGGAAAAGGAGGCGGCCCGTCTGGAGCTCCTGTCGGAAACGACTCTCGCCTTCGTGGAAGCCCTCTCGGTCCAGCGGCGCATCCAGATCCTGGATCGGCAGGCCGCGACCCTGGAAAAGCTCGTGCCCCTGATGCAGCGCCGGGTCGAAGCCGGAGCCTCGTCGCCCTCGGACGTCACGCGGACCCAGACGGCGGTCGGTGCGACGAAGCTCGAACGGGAGCGGACGCGGCTGGCTTTTGCCGTGGCCCGCCGGGAGCTGAGCGGGCTGATGGGCCGCGATCTTCCCGATTTCACGTCGGTTTCCGGCGACTTCGGCCGGCTGGTTCGTCCGGCGCCCTTCGAGGCGCTGATCAAGGCGATCGACGACAATCCCCAGCTCATGCGCTGGACGGCCGTCCGCGCCCAGCGCGACGGCGAACTGCTGGTCTCACGCCTGAAACCCATTCCCGACGTCACGGCCAGCGTCGGCTGGCGCTATTACTCGGACACCCAGCAGAGCGCCGTCAGGCTGGGCGTTTCGATGCCGTTTCCCGTCCTCGACAGGAACCGTGGCGGCATACAGGAAGCGCAGGAGAACTCGCGAAAGGCCCATTCCGAGCGGGCCTCCAACCGGCTCGCCCTGATCACCGTCGTGGCCAAGGCCCACGACACCGCGAACAACCAGCTCCAGCAGCTCGATCTCATCCGCAAGACGATCCTGCCGGCGGCGCGCCAGACCTACGCGACGATCGAGGCCGGGTACGGGCAGGGCCGCTTCACGGTGCTGGAAATCCTGGATGCCTATCAGGCCGTCGCCGACGCGGAACTGAAGGAGCACGAGGCGCTGACGAGCTTCCATTCCGCCGTTGCCACCATCGAGGGCCTCACCGCGAGCCCTGTGACCGTTACGAGGACGCGACAATGAAATCCGTAAGGAAGGCACTCGGCCATCTGACGGTCGCCATCGTCTGTGCCGGCATCCTGGCCACAGCCGGCTTCTACGTCTTCGATTCGCGGTTTGCCAACCAGTCCAAGCCCGCTTCGACCAAGGGCGGCCATGGCGAGAAGGAGGAGCATGGGCATGACGAGGGCGTGAAGCTCACGGATGCGCAGATCGCGGCGGCGGGCATCGAGCTCCTCACCGCCGGTCCCCGTGAGCTTCGCGACACGCTGCAATTGAACGGCACCGTGCAGCCCAATCAGGAGACCCTGGTCAAGGTGACGCCGCGCTTTCCCGGCGTCATCCGCAGTATGCGCAAGCGGCTGGGCGACAAGGTGAAGAAGGACGAGGTACTGGCGACCGTCGAGAGCAACCAGAGCCTGACGGTCTACGAACTCAAGGCGCCGATCGACGGCACGGTGATCGACCGTGACGGCACGCTGGGCGAGTTCGCCTCGGAAGCGAAGCCGGTCTTCACCATCGCAGATCTCTCCACCATGTGGGTCGACTTCGCGGTGTTTCGGAAGGATTTCTCGAAGGTTCGCCTCGGCGACGCCGTGTCGATCGATGTGGGCGACGGTGGTGCACCCATCGAGGCGAAGCTCGACTATCTCTCGCCCATCGGCGCCAGCGACACCCAGTCGGCGATCGCGCGGGCCACCGTGGCGAACGGCGGGCGGCTGCGCCCCGGCCTGTTCGTGGACGGCAAGGTCGTCCTGTCGGCGCGGCCGGTCGATGTCGCCGTCAGCACCGGCGCCCTGCAGACGCTCGAGGGGAAGAACGTCGTCTTCGTGCGAAGCGGCGACACCTTCTCGGCGCGGGAAGTGGAACTCGGCAACCGGGACACCGACTGGGTCGAGGTCCTGTTCGGCCTGGTCGATGGCGACGTCTATGCGGCCAGGAACAGCTTCGTGATCAAGGCGGAGATCGGCAAGGCCGGCGCCGCCCACGAGCACTGAGGCGAGAGCGCAGATGATCAACAAGATACTGGCCTTTTCCATCCAGAATCGCTGGCTCGTCGTCATTGCGGCCATCGCGGTCGGTGCGCTCGGCGCGTGGAACTTCACGCGCCTGCCGATCGATGCGGTGCCCGACATCACCAACGTCCAGGTGCAGGTCAACACGGTGGCGCCCGGCTACTCGCCGCTCGAGGTCGAGCAGCGCATCACCTTCCCGCTGGAAACGGCGATGGGAGGCCTGCCGAAACTCGAATATACGCGCTCGCTGTCGCGCTACGGGTTCAGCCAGGTGACCGTCGTGTTCAAGGACGGCACGGACATCTACTTCGCCCGCCAGCTCGTGAACGAGCGCATCCAGCAGGCGAAGGAGCAGCTGCCGCCCGGCACCGAGACCGCGATGGGACCGGTCTCGACGGGGCTCGGCGAGATCTACATGTATGCGGTCGAGGCCAGGCCCGGGGCGAAGAAGCCCGACGGCGAGCCCTATTCGGCCACCGACCTGCGCACCATCCAGGACTGGATCATCAAGCCGCAGCTCCGGACGGTGCCCGGCATCGTCGAGGTCAACACGATCGGCGGCTACGAGAAGCAGTTCCATGTCCTGCCTGATCCCGCGAGGCTGATGGCCTTTCGCCTCACGTTCCGCGACGTCATGCAGGCGCTGGCGACGCACAATGCCAATGTCGGCGCGGGATACATCGAGCGCAACGGCGAGCAGTATCTGGTCCGCACGCCGGGACAGGTGAACACGCTGCCGGAAATCCGCGACATCGTCATCGGAACCCGCGGCGGCGTGCCGATCCGGATCTCGGATGTGGCGGAGGTCAAGGAAGGGACCGACCTGCGCACCGGCGCGGCCACGCTCGACGGCAAGGAGACGGTAATCGGCACCACGATGCTGCTGATCGGCGAGAACAGCCGGACGGCCGCGCAGCGCGTGGGAGCCAGACTAGACGAGATCGCGCGCTCGCTGCCCGACGGCGTCGTGGCGCGGGCGATCTACGATCGCACCAAGCTCGTCGAAGCCACGGTTTGGACGGTCGAGAAGAACCTTCTCGAAGGCGCGCTGCTGGTCGTCGTCGTGCTGTTCCTGATCCTGGGCAACTTCCGGGCGGCCTTCGTCACAGCCTGCGTCATTCCGCTGTCCATGCTCTTCACCATCACCGGCATGGTCGAGAACCACATCAGTGCCAATCTCATGAGCCTCGGCGCCATCGACTTCGGCATCATCGTCGACGGCGCGGTGATCGTCGTCGAGAACTGCCTGCGCCTGCTGGCCGAGGAGCAGCACAAACGCGGCCGGCTGCTGACCCGCAACGAGCGCTTCGCGACGATCCTCGCCGGCGCCCAGGAGGTGATCAAGCCGAGCCTGTTCGGCACCGTGATCATCGGCGTCGTCTACCTGCCGATCCTCACGCTGACCGGCGTGGAAGGGAAAATGTTCACCCCGATGGCGCTCACCGTGCTCATGGCGCTGCTGGGCGCGGCCATCCTCTCGATGACGCTGGTACCGGCCGCGGTGGCGCTGCTGGTCACCGGCAAGGTCTCCGAGAAGGAGAACTTCTTCATGCGCGGCGCGCTGCGCCTCTATGCGCCGGCGCTCGAAGGCGCGATCCGGCTGCGCTACGTGGTGGTCACGATGGCCTTCATGCTGGTCGGCGTCGCGGGCGTGGCGGCGTCGCGCATGGGCGGCGAGTTCATTCCCTCGCTCGACGAGGGCGACATCGCGATGCATGCGATGCGCATCCCCGGGACCAGCCTGACCCAGTCCGTGCAGATGCAGGAGGCGCTGGAGAAGGCGATCCTGGAGTTTCCGGAGGTCAAGGAGGTCGCGGCCAAGATCGGTACGGCCGAGGTCGCGACCGATCCGATGCCGCCCAATGTCGCCGACAATTTCATCCTGCTGAAGCCGCGTTCCGAATGGCCGGATCCGAACCGGTCGAAGGCCGATCTGGTTGCCGCGATCGAGAGGCGCGTCGAGCAGGTCCCGGGCAACAACTACGAGTTCACGCAGCCCATCCAGATGCGCTTCAACGAGCTGATCTCCGGCGTGCGCAGCGATCTCGGCATCAAGATCTTCGGCGACGATCTCGACACGCTTCTGTCGATTGCCAACAAGGTACAGGCAGTCGTGCAGGTCGTGCCCGGTGCGGCCGACGTGAAGACGGAGCAGGTGAGCGGCCTGCCGATGCTCACGGTGAAACCCAACCGCGCCGCCCTCGCGCGCTATGGCATCACGCTGGCGGAGTTGCAGGAAGTCGTGGAAATCGCGGTCGGCGGCCGTGAGGCCGGGCTGATCTTCGAAGGCGACCGCCGCTTCGACATCGTGATTCGGCTGCCCGAGAGGATGCGTGTCGACGTCGATGCGTTGTCTTCCCTGCCGATTCCCGTTCCGGCCCAGGTCGCCGGCAAGGAGAACGGCCGGGCGATCGTGCAGACCGGTCTCGGTGCGGCCGCCCCCTATGTGCCGCTCTCGGCCGTGGCCTCGATCGATATCGCGCCGGGTCCCAACCAGATCAGCCGCGAGAACGGCAAGCGTCGCATCGTCGTCTCGGCCAATGTGCGTGACGGGGATCTCGGCTCCTTCGTCGGCAAAGTGCAGAAGCGCGTCGGCGAGCAGGTGAAGCTGCCGTCAGGCTACTGGATCGGCTGGGGCGGCCAGTTCGAGCAGCTTGTCGGAGCATCGCAGCGACTGGCCATCGTCGTGCCCGTGGCGCTGCTGCTGATCTTCGTCCTGCTGTGCATGAGCCTGGGATCGGTCGGCGACGCGCTGCTGGTCTTCAGCGGCGTACCGCTTGCCCTGACCGGCGGCGTGGCCGCCCTGGTCCTGCGGGACATTCCGCTCTCGATCAGCGCCGGCATCGGCTTCATCGCCCTGTCCGGCGTGGCCGTGCTGAACGGGCTGGTGATCATCTCGTTCATCCAGGGGCTGCGCAGCCAGGGCCGTTCCGTGGCGCAAGCCGTGCGCGAGGGTGCTCTGAAGCGGCTGCGTCCAGTGCTGATGACCGCGCTCGTCGCATCGCTCGGCTTCGTGCCGATGGCGATCGCGACCGGTGCGGGCGCCGAAGTGCAGCGGCCGCTGGCCACTGTCGTCATCGGCGGGATCATCTCGTCGACCATCCTGACGCTGGTCGTCCTGCCGGCGCTCTACGCCCTATTCCATCGTGACAAACCTGTTCGACCAGAGGAGATCGCATGAAGAAGTTCCTGATCGCCGCAGCGCTGATGCTGTGGGCCGGCATGGCCGTGGCGCAGCACAGCCACGGAAGCACCAAGGGTCCCAACGGCGGGGCAGTGCAGGACGTGGCGGGCGTGCATGTCGAGCTGGTCCTCGCTGGCAACGCGGTGACCATCAACATCCTCGACGAGAACAACAAGCCGGCCTCCGCCACGGGCTTCAGCGGCTCGGTGCTGATCGTCGCGGGCGGCAGCCGGGAGACCGTGCAACTGGCGCCAGCTGGCGACACCGCGCTGAAGGGCGAGGGGAGGGCCGCTATTCCCGCCGGCGCCCAGGTGACGCTGGTCCTGAAGAACCCGGCCGGCAAGTCGGGCCAGGTCAAGTTCTAGCGATAGCGCAAGACCCGCTTCACCTGGGACGCTGGCGCGCCCATTCGTAGGCCGCGACGGCGGCGGCGTTGGACACATTGAGCGCGGAGAGGGCGTCGCTGGTGGGAATTGTCACCAGCCGGTCGCATTTCTCGGCGGTCAGCCGGCGCAGGCCTTCGCCCTCGGCGCCCAGTACGATGCAGGTCCGGCCCTTCAGGTCGAGGTCGCCCAGCCGGGCGTCGCCGCTTTCGGCCAGCCCGTAGGTCCAGAAGCCCGCTTCCTTGAGCAGGTCGAGCGTGCGGGCCAGATTCACGGCCCGCACCAGCGGCACGACCTCGAGCGCACCGGAGGCGGCCTTGGCCAAGGTCCCGGTGTCGGAGGGGGTGTGACGGTTGGTCACGATAACGCCGGCGGCCCCGAAGGCGGCGGCCGAGCGCAGGATCGCGCCGACATTGTGGGGGTCGCTCACCTGGTCGAGCACCAGGACGAGGGCATTGTCCCCGCAACGAGCGAGAACATCTTCCAGGCCAGGCTCCTCCAGCGGCGCCACGAGGGCTGCGATACCCTGATGCACGGCTCCGGTGGGCAGGCGCTGGTTC
This sequence comes from uncultured Reyranella sp., assembly GCF_945957355.1. Taxonomy (GTDB): domain Bacteria; phylum Pseudomonadota; class Alphaproteobacteria; order Reyranellales; family Reyranellaceae; genus Reyranella. The sequence goes on from NZ_CAMFKM010000016.1 coordinate 117,701, forward strand.
AAGTCTTCGCGCGAGACGATGGCCTTGTCGGTCTTGCCAATCTCGGCGGCATGGCGCTCAGCCATTTCCCGTGTGGCGAAGAGCCGCTCGATGCGGCGGTCGGGATTGGCGAGGGCCGCGAGCACTGCGTGGCGGCCAAACAGCCAGACGGATTGGTGGCCGCCGCGGGACTGGCGATGAGGACGATTGGGGCGGGGAGACATGGCGAGCCTTGTATGGCGTGCCGCGCGGGCGGGCAAATCGGGGGTCGGGAGTGGGCGGGGAGCGGCAAAGGCCATCATGGCTGTACGAGCGTCTTCCGAGGCTGCAATTACCCTACCCGTAAGGAAGTGCTTGCCACTCACCGGAACCCACTGTATCTCCGCGCCCCTACAGGCTTTTTCCGTTTATGCCGGTTGGGACGGAGGGGTGGCCGAGCGGTCAATGGCAGCAGACTGTAAATCTGCCGACTTCGCGTCTACGAAGGTTCGAATCCTTCCCCCTCCACCATCGGACCATCGTGCGGGATGGGCTCTGTTCGGGCGTCGCGGGTGTAGCTCAATGGTAGAGCAGAAGCCTTCCAAGCTTACGACGAGGGTTCGATTCCCTTCACCCGCTCCAGGTTTGGCTAAGTCGGCCAGTTAGTTCGGTCTGTGTCTGAAACGAGGGTCGTGACACCATGGGCAAAGCGAAGTTTGAGCGGAACAAGCCGCACTGCAACATCGGGACGATCGGTCACG